>NZ_BNBC01000042.1:0-38391 GCF_014654675.1 Streptomyces spiralis | reverse complement strand
GCGTGGTCAGCTGTCCTGCAGCAGTCCGAGAACGTTGCCGTCGAGGTCGGTGACGGTGGCCACGCGGCGGCCGCCGCCGACCTCCTTGGCGGGGCTGCTCACCGTGCCGCCCGCGGCGGTGACCTCGGCCAGCTTGGCGTCGATGTCGGCCACGTGCCAGTAGGCGACCTGCGAGGTGAGGCCCTGCGCGCCCGCCGGCACCAGTCCGATGTGCTGGCCGGCGACCTCGAAGCCGACGTAGTACTCCGAGTCGGTCTGCGGCTCGATGCCGAACAGGGCGGCGTACAGCTTCTTGGCCGCCGCCACGTCCGCCACGGGGTGCAGCACGGTCCTGATTCCCTGGATGGCCTCGTCAGCCATTCTCACTCCCGGGGTTGGAATTTCGTCGCCTCATGCTAGGGAAACCGCCGCAGCCGCCGCAGCCTCACACGCCTCGCCTCAAGTGGATGTCCAGGCGTTCTTGAGCGCGGGCCGACAGGACGGTGCCACGCTGCGGGCGCGCTGAATTCAGGAGGGGAAATTACGTGAGAAAGCTTGCGTTGGTCATACCAGTGATCGCGGCCGGCCTGCTGGGCCCGGCCGTCGTCCCGGTCGCGGCAGCGAACGACGCGGCCGTGCCGGCCGCCGGCAGCATCGACTGGGTGCCGTGTCCGGGCGGCGACCCGGTCCTCGGCGACATGCTCAAGGGCCTGGAGTGCGGCACCGTGCAGGTGCCGCTCGACTACGACCACCCCGACGGCCGGCAGATCAGCCTGGCGCTGACCCGGGCCAAGCACACCGTCCCCGACAGCCAGTACAAGGGCGTCGTCGTGCTGAACCGCGGCCAGTGGCCCGGCGGCATCGGCCGTGACCTGCCCACCCGCTACGCCCAGGGCACCACCGGGCTGGCCAAGGACGTCGGCGGCGCCTACGACTGGATCGGCTTCGACCCGCGCGGCGTCGGCGCCAGCGAGCCGGCCGTCGTCTGCGACAGCGACTACATCGACCCCGGGCACGCCCAGCCGGACCCCGTGCCGGCCACGCCCGCCGCCGAGCAGGAGTGGGTGGAGCGGGCCCGTGCCTACGCCAAGAGCTGCGGCGACACCTACGGCGACGTGCTCGAGCACCTCGGCACCGAGGACGCGGCGCGCGACCTGGACCGGATGCGGATCGCGCTCGGCCAGGAGAAGATCACCTACTTCGGCACCGACTGGGGCACCTACCTCGGCTCGGTCTACGCCACGATGTTCCCGCACCGCGTGCAGCGGATGGTGCTGGACAGCGTGGTGCGTCCCAGCGGCGTGGGCTACTCCAACAGCCTTGCCAAGAACGTGCTGACCGAGCGCAACGCCAAGATCTTCTTCGCCTGGATCGCCACGTACGACGCGGTCTACCACCTGGGTGCGACCGAGGCCGAGGTCGAGGCGAACTACTACACGGCGCAGGACGCGCTCGCCGCGGCGCCCCTGGACGGCAGGATCGGCCCGGCGGAGTGGGCGGACATCTTCGAGCCGGTCGTCTACCGCAGCTGGACCTGGCTCTCGCGCGCGAAGGTGCTCTCCGACTGGGTGGTGCGCAAGGACCCGACGTCGCTGCGGGCCACCTACACCCCGCCCGGCTTCCCGCACCAGAACAGGCAGGCCATGACCGATGCGGTCAACTGCCTCGACGGCCCCTGGCCCACGGACTGGGACCGCTGGCACCAGGACTACTCCGGCCAGTACGACGCCGGCAGCCGGTTCCTGACCTGGAACAACGCCTGGTACAACGCGCCCTGCGCCTTCTGGCCGGAGCCCGCGAGGAGCAAGCCCCTCAAGGTCGGCAACGGCCAGGTCAGCGTCCTGCTGGTGCAGCCCCAGTTCGACACCGCGCACGGCACCGCCGGCGCCGTCGAGACGCACGCGCTGTTCCCCAACTCCCGCCTGGTGCTGGAGAAGGGCGGCCACAACGTCGGCGCGGCGCTGTCGGCGAACAACAACACCTGCCTCAACACCTACGTCGGCGACTTCCTCAGGGACGGCACCCGTCCCGCTTCCCGCAAGGGCATCGACGCCGTCTGCCAGGCGTCGCCCGACCCGGTACCGGCGTCCTGACACGCCGTCGGGACGGGCCCCGCGTGAGCGTCACGCGGGGCCCGTCCCGTCTCCTCGTGCCCCTCTTGGTCCTGCCGGTCCTGCTTGGTCCTGCCGGTTGTGCCGGGATCGCCGGTTTCTGCCGGTCAGCGCGGGGCGGGTACCGGGCCGGGTCGGCGGGCGGCGACCAGGTCCTCAAGGGTCCGTGCCAGCTCGTTGGGCGCGGGCATGGCCAGCATCTCCTCGCGCAGCCGCGCGGCGTTCGCCCGCAGGGCGGTGTCCTTGAGCAGGCGGACGAGTGCGGCACGCACCGCAGGCCCGTCCACCTCGGCGGGCGTCATGGCCAGCCCCGCGCCCGCGCGCTCCAGGCAGCGGAACTTCAGCGGAGCGTCGAACGCCCGGCCGATCAGCAACTGGGGCACGCCGTAGCGCAGAGCGCAGCCGAAGGACCAGGTGCCGCCGTGGTGCACCACGGCCGAGCAGGTCGGCAGCACCTCGGCCAGGGGCACGGACTCCACCAGGCGGGTGTGGGCCGGCACCTCGCGCAACTCCCGCCGGGCCTGCGGCGGCAGGGCCAGCACCAGCTCCATGGCCACGTCGGCCACCGCATCCAGGATCTCCTGGATGCGCTCGACGGGCAGCGGGAGCCGTGCCGTCCGGTCCTCGGCCGAGTCGCCGAACGTCATCAGGACCCGCGGTGCCGGCGGCGGTTCGGCCAGCCACCGGGGCACGACCGCCGGGCCGTTGTAGGGAACGAACTGCACGGCAAGGGTGGTCGGGCGCGGGTCGGGCCGGAACGCCTCGGGGAGCGGGGCGATGGTGAACTGCCCGTCGACCAGGTCCTCGCAGAAGGCGGCGCCGTACTTCTCGGCCCAGGCGGCCAGCCAGTCCCGCATCGCGTCGACGCGTTGCTCGGGCGGCTGGAGCGCCTGGGCGTGCAGGAAGTCCTCCCGCATGCGCGTGTAGACGTCGACGGAGTACAGCACCCGGGCGTGCGCGGCGCCGACCGCCTCGGCGGCCACCGCCCCCGCGAACGCCTTCGCGCCCCAGAGCACCAGATCCGGCCGCCAGGCGCGGGCCAGGGCGACCAGGTCCTCCATCATCGAGTCGTTGGACCGGCGGGCCTGCGGAAGCACCAGGTCGTCGAAGACCCGGCGGGCCTGCTCCCAGCTCAGCCGCTCGCGGTCGGGCCGTATGGCGAACAGCGCATCGAGCCCCTCCTGCGGGGCCCCTTTCGCCGCGGCGGCGCGCTCGGACGTCTGGCGCCGGTCCCGCGCTCTGCGGACCTGCGGTGTCTCGCCGGGGCCGACGGCCACGGCCGTCAGCCCGGCCGAGGTGACGGCGTCGAGGAGATCCGGCCAGGCGGCCACGCGCACCTCGTGCCCGGCCGTCTGCAGCGACCAGGCGAGCGGCACCATGTTGAACACATGCGTCTTCCACGGGAACGGCACCACAAGAACTCGCACAACGCACTCCTTTCGAATCGTGGGCGGTGGAATTCTGTTCGTCGGCCTGCTTGTTCAACTGTGGCAGGTCGGCGGTTGAACAAGGCTTCCGGCTCGGTCAACAACACGGAAATCACGTGAACTTGACAGAGTCGAGCGCTCGACGGGATCGTCGATGCCTCGATTGCCGATACATCTGAAGGAGGTGAATCGGATGAAGACGCTTCGCCAGTGGAACGCTCTGCGCTCGCAGCGGAAGGGCGGTGCCCGCCCGGCCGGCAAGTACTTCAAGTGGGCGGCCTGACCTGGGCAATCTCTTGGCCTGTGGAGGGTCCTACGACTCTCCACAGGCCAGGGTTTCGGGCCTCAGAGATATCTGACCGTGGCAATCGAGGTGGGATCAGTGCACAGATGGAGTTACGAGCGTTTTGCCGTCGAACAGAAGACTTTGAACGGGCTGGTGGATCGTTTCCTGGCCCCCGAGATATGGCAGAAATCGCGCGGACCACTGACCGATGAAGAACGCGCCGAACTGCGTGAGACCATCGCGGGGCTTCGGCATCCCAGGGTCATCGAAGAACTCTGTGCGCTGGCGGCGACCCACCCACGTGCGGATGTCCGCCTCACGGTTGTCGAGGGCGTCGAGCCGTTCCTGGCCACTCATCCCGCGGCGCGGGAGTTCCTGGTCTGGCTGCTCGGCGACGACGAGGACTTCGTCGTGTTCTCCGCCGCGAGGATCGCCGGCCGCAATCGCGTCGGCGAGGCCTACGAGGAGCTGCTGCACATCACCGGGCCGGCCGAGGCCGGCCTGTTCCGCAGCACCAAGCCGGTGGGCATCGGCGCCGCCGTCGTGGCCAAGGCGATGGACGGGATCCTGGGTGCCCAGGACCGCGCGGCCAGGCTGGAGACCGAGCGGGAGCACGCCAGGACCGGGCAGTTGCCGCGTGCAACCGCACTGGGCGAACACTGGGACTACGACCCGGAGAATCTGCCCCGGCCCGTTCCCGACGGCATGGTCCTCATCCCCGCATCGGAATTCGTCACCGGAATCGGCATGGACGACGTCGTCCATCCGCTCTACGACGTGGACGACGCGGTCCCCCGGCAGACCCGCTACCTGCCCGACTTCCTCATCGACCGGTATCCGGTGACCAACCGGGAGTACGACGCGTGGGCGCAGAGCCCGCAGGCCGCCGAGCACGCGCTCTGCCACCCCGACGAGCCCGAGGACAAGGACCACCGCCGCGGGATCATCGGCGACGCCCGGTTCGGTCCCGACCACCCCGCGACCGGTGTCGACTGGTTCGATGCCTTCGCCTACCTCGCGCACGCCGGGAAACGGCTGCCGACCGAGCTGGAGTGGGAAAAGGCCGCACGGGGCGAGAACGGCGCCTTCTACCCGTGGGGCGACGAGTTCGACCCGGACGCCCTGCGCTGGTTCGGCGCCTCCTTCGGTGAACCGCAGAGCCTGGAGCACTGGCGCGACACCCTGAGCACCTTCGACGAGAGAACTCCCGCGGTCACCACGGTCCCGGTCGGCTCCCACCCCAAGAACGTCAGCCCCTACGGCGTCGCGGACCTGGTCGGGAATTGCTGGGAATGGACGGACACCAACTTCTTCACCCGCGACCGGATGAAGCCGATGATCTCCGGCAGGCCTCGCACCGAATGGGCGACGGCCGAGGAGACCTCGGTGGTCATCCGGGGCGGCGCGTGGACCTCCATGCGGGAGCAGGTCACGACGTACTTCCGCGGCAAGGACCTCTTCACGGACCGGCACAACGAGATCGGATTCCGAGGAGTGATCCGATGAGTTCGCCGCAGCGCATCCCGCGGTTCCGCTATGACGGCACGGTGACGGCGGAACAACGCGCCTTCTACGAGCAGTACGGGTTCGTCGTCTACCGTGGCGTGTTCGACGCACGGGACGTGGAGATCATCAAACGCGATGCCGAACGCCTGGAGCGCGACACGCTCGACGGGAAAGTACCGGCCGAGCACCGCGACCGGGTGATCAAGCCGTCGTACGACGACAACGGCCGGGCGACCCTGCACCGGCTGCCCTATTTCACCCTGCACTGCGCCGACACCCGGGAACTGATCGAGCGACGCAGACTGGACTCGCTCGGCCCCGGTCTGCTGGGACGGCCGGCATGGCGGTTCGAGGACGCCGTCGACGGAGCCGTGTGGCAGATGAAACGGGGCAGGCGAAGCTCGTACAGCGCGCTGGACTGGCACCTTGACTTCCCGCACGACCTCCCGCTGACCCCGCTGGTGAACGTGGGCGTCTACCTGGACGCCGCCACCATCCGCAACGGCTGCCTGATCCTCGTGCCCGGATCCCACCGGTATCCGCCGCGGCGACTGGAGCCCGTGGGACTTCCCCTCGAAGCCGAGGCGGGCGACGTCATCTGCCACACCTACAACATCCTCCACCATTCCGGTCCGGTGCTCGACGACACCAGCCGGGCGACGCTGTACGTGTACTACTCCGCAGGACAGAAGCCCTCGGCGGGCACGGCGTACAGCCACCGGGCGGGCGAGGATTTCGCAAAGATGATCACCGGAGCGGAGGCCGACGCGCGATGACCACCACCACCCCGCAAGTCCCCTCCGAGGTCCTGCAGATCGCCGCCTGGGCCGACGGGCCGGCAGCGGAACGCGACGCCCTGCTCGGCGGCTACCTGCGCACACTGGAACAGCTCGCCGACCCGCGAACGCTCGGGGAATGCCTGGCGGTCGGCCTGCTGCACGACACACCCGAGATACGGCGGCAGGCCCTCGCGGCCGCCGTACGGCTCGCCCCGGAACTGGCGGCCGAGGCCGTCGGGTGGGCGCTGGCCGATCCGGACGAGACCGTGCGCGGGCCCGCACTCGCGTCCCTGGCCAAAACGCCGGCCCTGCGGTCCGCAGGCGGCTCGTCGGCGCTCCACGCCCTGCTGGCCGTGCTCGGCCGGTCACCGGACCAGATCGCCGCGGGCGTCGGAAACTACGTGACGGTGGCGGACGCGCACGCACTCGCCTCGGCACGGACGCTGCTCGCCGATACGGCACTGGCCGACACGGTCCTGGAGGATCTGCCCGTCCCGCTGTCGGCCGACCGGTTGCCCAGCCGGCTCTCCCTGGAGGGGATGCGGCACATCCCGGCCGGACGGCTGCGCCGCGGGACGCACCCCGGCCAGGAACGCTCCTGGGGCGACCCGGGCGAGCCGGCGGTGGACGAGATCACCGTGGAGGGGTTCTACCTGGACACCTGTCCGGTCACCAACGACGAGTACGACGCGTTCGTCGCCGACGTCGGTGTGCACGGCCACCTGTGGTGCCATCCGGACGAGCCGAGGAACACCGACCACACACGCTCCACCGCCGACGACCCCCGCTGCGCCGACGATCACCCGGTGACCGGCGTCAGCTGGTACGACGCGGTGGCCTACGCCGCCTGGTGCGGCAAGCGGCTGCCCACCGAGGACGAGTGGGAGCGGGCCGCCCGGGGCGACGACCACCGGCGTCACCCGTGGGGGGATGAGTTCCGGCCTGAGCTGGTGCGGGGCCTGCACTCGGTCCTCGGCCGGGACGGCGGGACCGGCCCGGACCGCCAGGCGTGGCTGCGCCGGCTCGCGGATCTGCGCGTCGCCGAACTGCCCGCGCTGACCGGTCCGGTGAACCTGCCGGGCAGCGAATCCCCCTTCGGTGTCCGGGACATGTGCGGCAACGTGTGGGAGTGGACCTCCACCCGGTTCCTGGACGGCCTCCCGCTCCAGCCGCGCTTCGGCACGATGGACCCGGGCGACCTGTGGGGCGAGTGGTCGGCCGAGGTCAGCGTCCGCGGCGGAGCGTGGAGTTCGCCCCCCGCGCTGCTCACCGCGGTGAGCCGGGCGGGCAAGGCGCTGGTGACCCGGAGCCCGGAGATCGGGTTCCGCTGCGCGGTGAGCGAATCCGAGGTGCCCGATCGATGACCGGAGTACGGCCGATGACCGGAGTACGGCGGATCCAGCGGGTGCTGCCCCAGGGCTACACCCGCTGTCTCGCCAACCCCGACTTCCGCCGGCTGCAGCCCGGCTTCCTGGTCTCCTTTCTCGGCGACGGCATGAGCGTCGTCGGCGTGGCGTGGCTGGCCGTCGAACTGGCCGCCCCGGCAGACCGCTCCCTCGTGGTGGGACTCGCCGTCGCCGCCTACAGCCTCCCCGCCGCGATCGGCTCCCTCACGCTGGGACGCTGGCTGAGCGGGCGCAATGCCAGGAGCCTGATACTGCTGAACGCGCTCCTGCGCGCGGCCCTGTTCGCACTGATCCCGGCGCTGTACTGGACGGGGCTGCTGGACGCCGCGACCTACATCGCCCTGCTCGCCCTCTCCTCGGTCCTGCACGCCTGGGGGATCGCCGGCCGTCAGACGTTCGTCGCCGAGACCTTGCCGGCCGAGGACCGGCTGGCCGGTCACTCACTGGTGGGCAGCCAGGAGCAGCTGTCGTTCATCACCGGACCGCCGCTGGCCGGTCTGGTGTCGGCCGCGTTCGGGCCGGCCGCGGTGCTGGCCGGTGACGCGGTCAGCTATCTGTACCTGGCCCTCGTGACGGCCCGGGTACGCGGCGACGGCACGGTCGAGCGCCGTCCCGCGGTGCCGCTGCGGCGCAGCGGCAGGACCCTCGCCCGCCACCCGGAGCTGATGGGCCTGCTCGCGCTCACGTTCGTGTTCTACCTGCTGTACGGGCCGATCGAGGTGGCGGTCCCGGTTCTCGTGGCCGAGCGGATGGGCGGGGATCCCACCGCGCTGGGATGGATCTGGGGCGCGTTCGGCGTCGGCGCGGTGACCGGGACCTGGGTCACCGGAACACTGCGGCGGCTCCCGCTGTGGCCGACCGCGCTGGCCATCGTGGCCGGCTGGGGACTGGCGATCCTCCCCTTCGCACACTTCGGCACGCTCGCCGCGGGCATCGCGGGCTTCGGCCTCGGCGGGCTCATCTACGCGCCCTACGGGCCGGTGACGATCACCCTGCTGCAACGCAAGGCACCCATCGAGGAGTTGGTGAGCCTCAGCGCCTTCCGCAGCGCGGTCCTGGTGATCGCGACCCCGCTGGGCGCGGTGCTCGCCGGGCCCCTGATCGGCGCGCTCGGAGCGGCGGGCACGATCCGGCTGTCCGGCCAGACCACCGTCGGCCTCGCCGTCCTCGGCGCGGTCCTGGTGCTGCTGGTACGGCGGCACCAGCACGTCCGGGAGCCGCAGGAACCGCTCCTGGGGGCCGAGCGGCGCTGAGCCCTCCCACCACCCGCGCGGCGGACCGGCGCCGTGACTTCCACTTCGTCATTCCCAGCGCCAGGGACCCAGAGACAAGGAGCGGTGTTGACTTCCTCCCCCTCCTGAAGGATGGGGATTCCTACGGCTCGCGCCGTAGGGGTTTCTGCTTCATCACCGAATGCCCGCCCGGAGTACTCCGTTGAGGTCTTACGCCAGCTCCACAGACAGACGCCGTCAGCCCGACGGCCAGGATGTTCTTCGCCGCGTTCACGTCCCGGTCGTGGGTCGTCCCGCAGTCGCACGTCCACTCGCGGACACTCAGCGGCATCTTGTCCCGCAAGGTGCCGCAGACGGAGCACAGCTTGGAGGAGGGGAACCAGCGGTCGATCGCGATCACTTCGCGGCCGTACCACTGGGCCTTGTACTCCAGCATGCTCCGGAACTCCGACCAGGCCGCATCGCTGATGGCGCGGGCCAGGCTGCCGTTCTTCACCATGTTCCGAACGGCGAGATCCTCGATCACGATCGTTTGGTTTTCACGAACGAGCCGAGTGGTGAGCTTGTGCAGATGGTCACGCCTGCGGTCGACGATGCGGGCGTAGACCTTGGCGACCTTCCAGCGAGCCTTGGCCCGGTTCGCTCCGTCGCCCTTGGCCTTACGGGCAAGCTGTCGCTGGGCCTTGGCGAGACGGACGCGGTCAGGCCGCTCATGCCGGGGGTTGGAGATCTTCTCGCCGGTCGAGAGGGTCAGCAGGTGGTCGAGTCCGACGTCGACGCCGACGGCCGCGTCGGTGGCGGGGAGCGGCTGAACGGAACGGTCCTCGCACAGCAGGGACACGTACCAGCGTCCGGCCGCGTCCTGCGACACAGTCACCGTGGACGGCGACGCCCCCTCGGGGAGCGGACGGGACCACGCGATGTCGAGCGGCTCCGCCATCTTCGCCAGGGTCAGTTTCCCGTCCCGGAACCGGAATGCGCTGGTGGTGTACTCCGCCGACTTCCGCGACTTCGTGAACGCCGTCTGGAGGTGCCGCAGGGCCTGTTGGAGCGGGACGGAGGAGACGTCGTTGAGGTACGCGAGTTCCTCGGTCTTCTTCCACGCCGTCAGCATCGCCGACGTCTGGTTGTAGTTCACCCGCTCCTGCCGAGTCCACGCCTGCGTGCGCGCCGCAAGAGCCAGGTTGTAGACCTTCCGCACGCAGCCGAACGTGCGCGACAGCTCGGCCGCCTGCGCATCGGTCGGATAGAAGCGGTACTTGAACGCCCGCTTCACGTGGGCGGTCTTCACCGTTCACACGCTACCCCATCAGTTTGTGACGGAGCGCGGGCAGTTGGGAGCAGACACCGGATCGCCCTGGCGGCGATCCGGCTTTCCCTGCCCTGCTCCGCAGGAGCTTCGTTTCTCCCCCCGCAAGCGGGAGGTACCCCCACCCCGGCCTGAAGGCTGGGGTATCCACAAAGGAGAGACCTGATGAAACTCGGGCAGGACGAGATGCGCAGCCGGTTCGAGCGGGAGCGAGCCGTCCGGTTGGCCACGGTCGACGAGCGCGGGCGCGCCCATGTCGTGCCCGTCATCTTCGTGGTGGACGGCGACGTCTTCTACTCACCGACCGACAAGCCGAAGAGCGGCAATCCGCGGCCCAAGCGACTGCGCAACCTGGACCGCGACCAGCGGGTCACGGTCCTGGCCGACTGCTACGACGACGACTGGCTGAAGGCGTGGTGGGTACGGCTGCGCGGCACCGCCCGGGTGATCGAGGAGAGCCCGGAGCGCACGCATGCCCTCGGCCTGCTGGACCGCAAGTACGCGCAGTTCGACGGCCCCCGCTACCTCAAGGACGGCGGACCCGTGGTGGCGGTCGACATCAAGGACTGGCTCGGCTGGGCGTACAGCGAGCAATCCGCGCAAGCCGGCCGGCGGCGCCCGTGGCGCGAGCGGTCCTGGCTGCGGTCCAGTCGTGCTTGACCGGTGCTGAAGACGACTTTGCCAGGCTGCGACTGGCAAGGCATCGGTCGATCCTAAAGGGGCGAATATGGGAGCCATCGAGGTTCCGGTTCTGATCGTGGGCGGTGGCGGATGCGGTCTGTCCGCCTCCGTCTTCCTGTCCGACCAGGGCGTCGATCATCTGCTGGTGGAACGGCACCCGGACACATCGAGGGTTCCGAAGGCGCACTACCTCAACCAGCGCACGATGGAGATCTACCGGCAGCACGGTGTCGCCGACGACGTGCTCGCCGAGGCGGCGCCGCTGGAGAAGTTCGGCAAGGTGCGCTGGCAGACCACGCTCGCCGGCGACGGCCCGCTGGAGGGGCGTCTGATCCACGAGATGGATGCCTTCGGCGGCGGCGCACTGCGCGAGACCTATGCGGCCGCCGGGCCCGTCCTGCCCGCCAAGCTGCCGCAGATGTGGCTGGAGCCGATCCTGCGCCGGCACGCGCAGGACCGCAATCCCGGACGGATCCTCTTCCACCACGAGGTGACCTCCTTCCGCGACGAGGGCGACCATGTCGTCGCCGAGGTGCGCAACCTGGACACCGGGGAGATCACCACGGTCACCTCGCAGTACCTCATCGGCGCCGACGGCGGCCGCATGGTCGGGGCCGAGGTCGGCATCCGGATGCAGGGCCCGCCCGGACTGGTCAACACCACGACCGTGTACTTCTCCGCCGACCTGTCCCAGTGGTGGGAAGAGGGCACGCTCATCACCCACTTCCTCAACCCGGAGGACCCCGACCTGTCCAGCAACCTCATCGAGATGGGGCCGCGCTGGGGCAAGGAGTGCGAGCAGTGGGGCCTGCACTTCGCCCCCGGCCCGCCCGGCCGCTGGGACACCGAGTCGGTCGTCCCCCGGATCCGCGAGCTGCTGCGCCTGCCGGACCTTCAGGTGACGGTGCACAAGGTGACGGACTGGATCGTGCACGCGCACCTCGCCGACCGCTACCGGGTGGGCCGCGTGCTGATCGCCGGCGACGCCGCCCACCGCCAGCCCCCCGCCGTCGGCCTCGGCCTCAACACCGGCATCCAGGACGCGCACAACCTGGCCTGGAAGCTGGCCGCGGTGCTCGAAGGCCGCGCACCCGACAGCCTGATCGACACCTACGAGGCCGAGCGCCGGCCCGTGGGCCGGGAGAACGTCGACTGGGCGGTGTCCGCCGCCGTCCACCACCAGGCGGTCATCGACGCCGTCGGCGCCGGCCACAACATCCCGGCCGGCCGCCGCAAGCAGCGGCTCGAGGCGTACTTCGACCCCTCCCCGCTCGGCGACACCGTGCGGGCCCGCGCCCTGGAGATCTTCCACACCCACCGCGGGGGATGCCAGTCCCTCGACATGGAGGTGGGCTTCCACTACGAGGACGGCGCGCTCGTCCCGGACGGCAGCGAGCCGCCGGCCCGCGTCCCCATGCGCAACGAGCACCGGCCCACCTCCCGCCCCGGACACCGGCTGCCGCACGCCTGGATCACCGCCGGCGGCCGCCGCCTGTCCACCCTCGACCTCACCGGCCGGACCGACTTCACGCTCATCACGGGCCCGGAGGGAACACCGTGGTGCGAGGCGGCCGCACGGGCGGCGCAGAAGTTCTCCGTCCGCATAGGCACCGTCCGCATCGGTGCCGGCTGCGAGTACGCCGACGCCGACGGCGGCTGGGAGGCCGTCCGGGAGATCACCGACGCCGGTGCGCTCCTGGTCCGTCCCGACCAGCACGTCGCCTGGCGCAGCACGGGCGCCGGCCAGGACCCCGAGCAGGCCCTGGCGGAGGTGCTCGCCGCAGTGCTGGACCGCTGAACGCCGACACCGCGACGGACAAGCAGAAGCGGCCGTGCCCGGGAACCGGGCACGGCCGCTTCGACGCGGGGCAGGGGACCGATCAGGCACCCACCGCCACCGAACGGGCTCCGGCGTCCTGCCGCACCCAGGCCAGCACCTGGTCGGCGGCCTGCCGCGCGGAGGCCATGCACACACCGACGCCCACGCCGTCGTACAGCGCACCGCACACCGCGAGACCGGGCTGGGCGGCCACCGACTCACGGATCCGCCGCACCCGCTCGAAGTGGCCGACGGTGTACTGCGGCAGGGCGTCCGCCCAGCGGCTGACCCGGCTCGCCACCGGGGCACCGCGCACGCCGGTGGCCTCGGCGAGCTCGGCCGTCGCCAGCGCCACCAGGTCGGCGTCGTCGCGCCCCAGCAGGTGCTCCTCGCCGAACCGCCCGATCGAGCAGCGGACGATCTCCACCTCGCCTGCCAGGTGCGGCCACTTCACCGTGGTGAACGTGACCTCCTTGACCGCCTTCCCCTCCACCGCGGGCACCCGGTAGGCGGCGTAGCCGCGGCCCGCGAGGGGGCCGGGGAACGCCGAGCGCGGGTAGGCGAGCGTCACCATCGCCACGCTCGAGTACGGCACCTCGGCGAACGCCAAGACGGCCGAGGCGGTTCCGGGCACCCCGGCGAGCAGCTTGCCCGCGGGCCCCGCCGGCACGGCGATGACGACCGCGTCGGCGTCGATGTGCTCCGCCCGGCCGGCCGTGCCCACGGTCACCCGCCAGCCGTTCGCGCTGCGGGTGAGCTCCCGGACGGGGGCGTCGGTGCGCACCGACGCGTCGGGCGCCGCCGCCAGCACCTCGCGCACCAGGACGGGGGGCAGGGATCCGAACCCGCCGTCGAGGGTCGCCACCCGCACCGGCGGCGGCTTCTGCCCCTCGGCGAGCACGGGCGTCAGCGAGCCCGCCGCGTCCGCCAGCGACACGTGCGCACGGGCCGCCTTGGCCAGCGGCGTCAGGGTGGCCTCGAACGACAGGTCGGCGGCGCGGCCGGAGAACACCCCGGCGAGGAAGGGCTCGACCAGACGGTCCACGACCTCCTGGCCGAAGCGCCCGCCGACGTAGTTGGCGACCGAGACGTCACCGTCCAGGTCGAACGACGGCAGCACCAGGTCCTGCCGGGCCCGCTCGACGCCCTCGGCGGAGACGACGCCACAGCGGGCGAGGTCGTCCATGTCGCAGGGCACGCCCATGAACTGACGGTCCGGCTGCTGCCGGATCCCGCCCCTGGTCCAGATCGCCGACGCGGTGACGCCGGCCGACATGATCTTCTCGCCGAGTCCGGCGTCCGCGATCAGCCCGGTGGTCCTGCGCCGGTTGGCGTACAGCGACTCGGCGCCCTCGTCGACCGCGACCCCCGCCACCTCGGAGACCGACAGCTTCCCGCCCAGCCGGGACGACGCCTCCAGGACCGTCACCCGGACCGGCTCGTCGCGGAGCCGGAACGCCGCCGCCAGTCCCGCGATACCACCCCCGATGACGACCACATGGGGCTTTCCACTCACCTGATCCTGTTCGGTGCCAGCCATTCCACCAGATCCTTCGCGGTTAGTGTCGTGAGAGGCCCTCTCGGCGCCGGCGCCCGGCGTCAAGACAGGCCCTGGCAGTCTGGCCGCAGGGCCCAGCCCCCCGGTCGAGAGCGCCTAGAGGGCCCTGCGGGCGGTGCCGAACCAGCGGTCGAGGGCCTGGGTGAGGTCGTCGGCGGTGCCGGGGGAGGTCCAGGCGACGTAGCCGTCGGGGCGTACCAGAACGGCGTCGACGGCGATGCCGGGCCGGGTGGTCCAGGTGCCGGTGACGACGTCGACGCGGTCGGTGTGGCCGCCGGCGGCCTGTGCGGCCTGTGCGGCGGTGCGGCCGGTGGCAAGGAGCAGGCCGCGGCCGGTGCGCAGGAGGTCGGCGACGCGGGTGCGGGTGCCGTCGGCCAGGGTGAGTTCGTGCCCGGGCGGCATGCGCCGGCCCAGCAGCGGGTGCTCGCCCTTGGCCAGGTCGTAGCGGATCCCGAGGTTGCTCAGCATGCCCGCCGCGTACTCGGCGGCGTCCTTGTGGGCCAGCAGCTCGCCCACGACCTCGCGGACCGGGTCCATGTCCTCGCCGGTGAGCCGCAGCTCGATCGCCGCACGGGCATTGCGCGCCAACTGCTCGCCGACAAGGTGGCGTTCGGCGTGGTAGCTGTCGAGCAGATCCTGCGGCGCCCATCCCTGGACGGCCGCCGCCAGTTTCCAGCCGAGGTTCACCGCGTCCTGCACCCCCACACTCAGCCCCTGCGCCATCGCCGGGGGCTGCACGTGCGCGGCGTCGCCCGCCAGGAACACCCGGCCGCGCCGGTACTCGGCGGCCGCCCGCGAGGCGTCGGTGAAGCAGCTGATCCAGCGGCACTGCCCGTGGTGGATGGACTCGCCGGTCAGCCGCTGCCAGGCGTCGGCGAGGTCGCGGAAGGCGAGGGAGTCGCGGTCGCGGGGCACCGGCGTACCCGCCTCGTGGACCACGACCCGGGTGACGCCGTTCTCCAGGTCCATCGCCATCACCATGCTGCCGCCCGGCAGGTTCTCCCCGATGCGCCGCTTGCGGGTGTCGATGCCGGTGACGTCGGCCGTGAGGAAGCCGCGCCGGCCCTCGGTGCCGGGGAAGGCTATGCCGGCCAGCCTGCGCACGGTGCTGCGGCCCCCGTCGCAGCCGACCAGGTAGGCGGCGGTGTCCTCGGCCGGCCCGTCGGGGCCGGCCACGGCCACCACGACACCGTCCTCGTCCTGGTGCACACCGGTCACCTCCCGGCCGCGCAGCACCGGCACGCCGAGCTCGCCCACCCAGTCCTCCAGCATCCGCTCGGTGCGGAACTGGGAGACGCCCCGGTGCCCGTGATGGTCCTGCTCCAGCATCCCGAGGTCGATCGGCACTCCGCCGAAGTGGCTGTCGGCGGGCTCGGTGCCGCCGAGCCGGTCGAGCAGGCCGCGCTGGTCGAAGCACTCGGCGGTGCGCTTGGTGAAGCTCGCGCCGCGCGACTGGCGCGTCGGCGCGGGCAGCCGCTCGTAGACGGCGACGTCCACGCCGCGCAGCCTGAGCTCGCCCGCCAGCATCAGCCCGACCGGGCCTGCCCCGACGACGATTACATCCCTGGCCATCAGATTCCTTTCGAGGGGCCCATCGGCTTCAGCCGCTGGGGGAGTCGAATCCGCGCCCGTGCTGCGGAGCCGCACAGCGTCTGGTCTTGAACGTGAGCCACCATCAAAAGTGGTAGCGTTTTGGTTGTGGCTAGAGGTGACCACCGGGAGTCGCTGAACCTTCGCGTACCCCCGGGCTTGAAGCGGCAGATCGAGGAATACGCCCACCGGGCGGGCATCTCGATCAACGCTGCCGCGTGCGTTCTCCTCGCCGAAGCCTTGCGCCGTGAACGGAGGCGCGAGGGATGATCCGCGCCTACAAGTTCCTCCTGCGCCCTACCAAGGGGCAGGCGGCAGCCCTCGCGGACATGCTTCGGGATCACTGCTCGCTGTACAACGCCGCGCTTCAGGAGCGCCGGGACGCCTACCGGCACGTCTCCAAGACCACCGTCCGGTACGGCGACCAGTCCGCCCAGCTCAAGGCGATCCGGACCTTCGACCCGGAGCGTCAGGGCCGGTGGTCGTTCTCCTCTCAGCAGGCCACGCTGCGGCGCCTGGACAAGGCCTTCGCCGCGTTCTTCCGCCGGGTCAAGGCGGGAGAGAAGCCCGGGTACCCGCGCTTCAAGGGCGTCGGGCACTTCGACTCCGTGATGTTCCCGAAGGACGGTGACGGCTGCCGCTGGGACTCCACCCCCCACGACCGGCAGACCCGCGTCCGGCTCCAGGGTGTCGGACACGTCCGCGTCCACCAGCACCGGCTCGTGCAGGGCCGCGTCAAGACGGTCACCGTCAAGCGTGAAGGCCGCCGCTGGTACGTCGTCCTCGCGTGCGACAACGTGCCCGCCGAGGAACTGCCGCCCACCGGCGCGATCGTCGGCATCGATATGGGCGTTGCCCACTTCCTGACCACGTCGGACGGCGAGCATGTCGCCAACCCGCGCTTCCTCAAGGCGATGGCCGGGGAACTGGCCGAGGCGCAGCGGCACCTTGCGACGTTCCCGAAGCGGACCCGGCAGCGCACCAAGCGCCACCGCGCCGCCGCCCGGAAGGTCGCCAAGCTGCACGCCAAGATCCGGCGCCGACGGCTCGACTTCCACCACAAGACCGCCCGCGCGCTGGTCCGCGACTTCGACGTCATCGCGCACGAGCGGCTGAACACAGCGGGCATGACCAAGAGCCCGCACCCGAAGGCCGCCCCGGACACGCCCGGCAGCTTCCTGTTGAACGGTGCGACCGCGAAGGCCGGACTCAACCGCAGCATCCTGGATGCGGGCTGGGCGCAGTTCCTGGGAATCCTGGCGAACAAGGCTGAAAGCGCCGGTCGCTTCGTGATCCCGGTGGACGCCCGCAACACCTCCCGCACGTGCCCCGACTGCGGGCACGTCGCGAGGGGGAACCGTGTCACCCAAGCCACGTTCCGGTGCACGGCGTGCGGGTTCGCAGCGAACGCGGATCACGTCGGTGCAACCAACGTACTCAACAGGGCCGGGCTGGTCCTCTGCGACGTGGCCTAGCCACCGACGCAGGAAGCCCGCGCGTTCCCGCGTAGGCGGAGTCACGTCTTCGCTCCTCATTCGATGGGTGCGTCGGCGCTCACCGGCCGGCGGACTGCGGGATGTGGGCGGTGCCGAACCAGCGGTCGAGGGCCTGGGTGAGGTCGTCGGCGGTGCCGGGCAAGGTCCAGGCGACGTAGCCGTCGGGGCGTACCAGAACGGCGTCGAGGGCGGCGTCGGGGGTGGTGCTGTGGGCGGTGCCGGGCCGGGTGGTCCAGGTACCGGTGACGACGTCGACGCGGTCGGTGCGGCCGCCGGCGGCCTGTGCGGCCTGTGCGGCGGTGCGGCCGGTGGTGGCCAGGAGCAGGCCACGGCCGGTGCGCAGGAGGTCGGCGACGCGGGTGCGGGTGCCGTCGGCCAGGGTGAGTTGGTGCCCGGGCGGCATGCGCCGGCCCAGCAGCGGGTGCTCGCCCTTGGCCAGGTCGTAGCGGATCCCGAGACCGCTGACGATGCCGGCGGCCTGCTCGGCGGCGTCCTTGTGGGCCAGCAGCTCGCCCACGACCTCGCGGACGGGGTCCATGGCCTCGTCGCCGAGGTAGAGCTTGCCGGCCGCGCGGGCGTTGCGGACCAACTGCTCGCCGACAAGGTGGCGTTCGGCGTGGTAGGTGTCGAGCAGATCCTGCGGCGCCCACCCGCGGACCGTCGCCGCCAGCTTCCAGCCCAGGTTCGCCGCGTCCTGCAGCCCGGCGCTCAGCCCCCACGCGGCCAGCGGCGGGATCTCGTGCGCGGCGTCGCCCGCCAGGAGCACCCGGCCGCGCCGGAACTCCTTCGCCAGCGCGGCGGAGTTGCCGCAGGCCCACACCCACCGGCACCGCGCGTCGTCGATGGACTCGCCGGTCAGCCGCCGCCACGCGTCGGCGACCTCGGCGAACGTCAGCGCGCCCGGCTCCGGGCGGGCGGGCAGTGCCGGATCGTGGACGACCACACGGAAGCGACCCTCGCCCAGCGGGGTGCACACCACCATGCGGCCGCCGGGAAGCCGCTCGCCGATCGGCCGCGGGCGCGGGCTGACGCCGGAGATCTCCGCGGTGTACATGCCCCGGGTGGGCTCCCACTGCGTGGCCGGGATCCCGGCCAGCTTCCGTACGGTGCTGCCCGCGCCGTCGCAGCCGACCACGTACCCGGCCCTCTCCTCGCCCGGGCCGCCGGGACGGGTGTAGGAGACCACGACGCCCTCGGGCGTCTCGCGCAGGCCGGTCACCTCACGGCCGCGGCGCACCGGCACGCCGAGGTCGGCCAGCCACCCGCCCAGCGCCTCCTCGGTCCTCGCCTGGGACAGGCCCAGCACCCCGCTGTGGTCCTCGTCGAGCATGCCGAGGTCGAAGCGGACCCCGCCGAAGTGCCCCATCGGGCCCCACCGCAATTCCCCCAGCCGGGACAGCAGACCGCGCTGGCCCAGTGACTCGGCGGCCCGCCGGTTGAAGCCCAGTGCCCGGGACTGACCGGCCGGGGCGGGCAGCCTGTCGTAGACGGCCACGTCCGCTCCGCCCAGGCGCAGTTCTCCGGCCAGCATCAGGCCGACCGGCCCCGCACCGACCACTATGACGTCAGTTGTTTTCATTTTTTAAAGGCCCTCTGCGCTGTGGCAATACTTGGCCGCCCTGAAGCTACTCAGGGCAATGTCCGGCCGCAACGATTCGAAATTCCATGAGTTTTGGTGGAGCGTTCGACCGCGGAGCCGGATCCTTTGAACACGGCGGTGAACACTTGAACGGGGCGTCCGTGCCGCAGCAATATCGTCGGGCGCCTTCCGGGTTTCACTGCTTCCCACGGTGATCTCCCCACGGTGAATGCGCGCATTACCGGCCGCAGAAAGGAAGCTGACGTGACGGACGAGAGGATCGCCCTCATCACGGGTGCCAACAAGGGCATCGGTCTGGCCGTCGCGCGGCAGCTCGGCGAGCGGGGGGTCGCCGTCATCGTCGGCGCGCGGAACGAGGTGCTGGGCAAGCAGGCCGCCGACGCGCTGGCCGCCGACGGCATCGCGGCGACACCGCTCCGGCTCGACGTGACGGACCCCGCCGGCGCGGCCGAGGCCGCCCGCGAGATCGAACGGCGCCACGGACGCCTGGACATCCTGGTGAACAACGCCGGCACCGCGGGCGGCTTCACCGGCGCACCGAGCGAGGCGAGGGCGGCGGATCTGCGGGAGGTCTACGAGACCAACGTCTTCGGCGTGGTCACCGTGACCCGCGCGATGCTGCCGCTGCTGCGCCGCTCCCCGGCCGGCCGCGTCGTCAACCTCTCCAGCCACGTGGGGTCGCTGACCCTGAACTCGGACCCGGGCTCCCCGCTGGCGGGCGTGAACATGATCGCCTACCAGTCGTCGAAGACCGCGCTGAACGCGATCACGGTGGCGTACGCGAAGGAGCTGCGGGGGACCCCGGTCAAGGTCAACGCCGCCCTGCCCGGAGTGGTGGCCACGGACATCAATCACCACCGCGGTCACCGCACCCCCGCCGAGGGGGCCGCGATCGTGGTCCGTCTCGCCCTGCTGGACGAGACCGGTCCCTCGGGCGAGTGCCTGGCCGACGAGGGGCCCGTCCCCTGGTAGCGCGCGACGCCCCGAGGCAGGCGGCCGCCCCGCGGCCGCCCGCATCCCGACCGCACCGCCGGGCCGAGCCCGGCCGGCACGAGACATGGAGATGAGACAGTGGCGCTTGACCAAACGATCCTGGTACTGGGCGGGACCGGCCGGCAGGGCGGGGCGGTGGCCCGCGAACTGCTGCGGCGCGGGCACACCGTGCACGCCCTGGTCCGCGACCCGGCCAAGACCGAGGCGAGGGCGCTGCGGGAGGCGGGCGCGGTCCTGGTCCGCGGCGACATGGACGACGAGGCGTCGCTGACGGCGGCGATGGACGGCGTCCACGGAGTGTTCAGCGTCCAGACCTTCCGGGGCCCCGGCGGCGTCGAGGCCGAGGAGCGGCAGGGCAGGGCGGTGGCCGACGCCGCGGTACGGGCCGGGGTGCGGCACTTCGTCTACAGCTCGGTCGGCGGCGCGGACCGGGACACCCGCGTCCCGCACTTCGAGAGCAAGCTCAGGGTCGAGCAGTACCTGCGCACGCTCGACCTGCCCACCACGGTGCTGCGGCCGGTGATGTTCCACGACATCCTGCTCGACATCGCCCCGCGCCCGGTGCAGGACGGACTCGTGCTGGCCATGTGGCTGGACCCCGAGACGCCGGTGCAGCTCATCGCGACCAGCGACATCGGCGTGTTCGCGGCCGACGCCTTCGAGAAGGCGGACGCCTGGCTGGGCCGGGTGGTCGAGATCGCCGGCGACGCCCTGACCGGGCCGCAGATGGCCGCGGCGTTCGAGGCGGTCTCCGGCGTGCCCACCCGCTACCAGCGGCTGCCGATCGAGCCGCTGCGCGCGGCCCGCCCCGACCTCGCCAACATGTTCGACTGGTTCGAGCGCGACGGCTACCGCGCCGACCTCGACGAACTGCGCAGGAGCAGGCCCGACCTGGTGTCCCTTCAGGCCTGGCTGGCCGACAACTGGACGGCACCCGTGGCCGCGGCGGGACGCTGACAGCCGGCTCAGCCGACCGCGGACTTCAGCTGACGGCAAGCTCAGCCGACGGCGGCTTCAGGTGAAGACGGGCTGCCGGGTGCGGGTGCGCTTGAGCTCGAAGAAGCCGTCGGTGGCCGCCACGGCGAGCACACCGTCCCACAGCCGCGTCGCCGCCTCGCCGCGCGGGGCGGGCGTCACCACCGGGCCGAAGAACGCCACGTCCCCCACCGCCACGACGGGAGTGCCCACATCGGTGCCGACACGGCCGATGCCGTCGTGGTGGGAGGCGCGCACCGCGCCGTCGTACGCCTCGGAGACGGCCGCGCCGGCGAGGGCCGGATCCAGGCCCGCGGCGGCCAGGGCCGCCGCATAGGTGGCCCGCTCCTTGGGGGCGCGCTCCAGGTGGAAGCGGGTGCCGAGTTGGGTGTACAGCCGCCCCAGCACCTCCGGCCCGTACTCCCGTTCGGCGGCGGCGCACACCCGCACCGGCTCCAGCCGCACGGCCAGGTCCCGGTGCCAGCGCTCGGGCAGGTCGGTGCGGCCCTCGTTGAGCAGGGTCAGGCTCATCAGGTGCCAGCGCAGCTGAAGGGGCCGTTGCCGGGCGACCTCGAGGATCCAGCGGGAGGTCAGCCACGCCCAGGGGCAGGTCGGATCGAACCAGAAATCCACCGGGGTCGGGGTGTCGTGCCGCAAGGAGGCCTCCTCCAGGTAGCCGGGCCGGAACAATTTGGCAAGCCCGGCCGGAATTCTGCTGGAGCGGCACTGGAATCATCCTGTTCAACCGCTCAAATTCCCCGGTCGAACGCCCGGCGGGCAATTGCGAGAATGCCGAGGTTGCGGGCTCGAGAAGCGCCGACCTATCGTCTGGAATCCGCGAGAAGAGGCGCTGTGAAAGCCGAAAGGAAAGGCATGCCCGTGCTGCCCGAGGTTCGTGACCAGTCCGACTCGTACTCACTGCTCCATCTCATTCAGGGCGCGGTGATCACCCAGGCGATCTCCGTCGCGGCCAGGCTCGGCATCGCGGACGTGCTGGCCGGCGGCCCGCTGTCCGCCCAGGACATCGCCGCGCGCGTCGGGTCCGACCCGAAGGCGACCCACCGCGTCCTGCGCGCCCTCGCCGGCCACGGCGTGTTCGCGGTCCGTCCCGACGGCCGGTACGAGCACACCCCGATGTCCGACAAGCTCCGCCAGGACGCCCCGGACTCGATGCGCGGCTTCGCCCTGCTGATGAACCACCCCACCCTGTGGGAGGAGTGGGGCCACCTGTACGACACGGTGGAGACCGGCGAGGCCAACCTGCCCAAGCTGCGCGGCATGGGTGCGCTGGACTTCTTCCACGCCAACCCCGACTACGCGCGGGTGTTCTTCCAGGCGTTCGGCGAGCTCTCGGCATCGGAGACCGACCCGATCCTGGCCGCCTACGACTTCTCCCGCTTCGGCACGGTCGTCGACGTCATCGCCGGCCGCGGCAACCTCCTGGCGGGCATCCTGAAGCAGGCGCCGCACGTCAAGGGCGTGCTGTACGACTCCGAGGTCGCCACCGTGGACTCGCCGGCGCTCTTCGAGGCGGCCCAGGTCGCCGACCGGCTCACCATCGAGCACGGCGGCTACCTCGGCAAGCTGCCCGCGGGCGGCGACGCCTACGTGTTCAAGCACATCATCCACGACTTCTCCGAGGCCGACGCCGTCACGGCCCTGCGCAACGCGCGCGAGGCGATCGCCCCCGGCGGAAAACTGCTCGTGATCGAGTACGTGATCCCGGAGAGCAACGCAAAGCACCTCGGCAACACCATCGACCTCTGGCTGATGCTGATGCTCGGCGCCCAGGAGCGCACGCTCGCCGAGTACACCGAGCTGTTCGCCAAGGCCGGGTTCAAGCTCACCAGGGCCGTTCCCACCAGCGCGCCGATCTCGGTCATCGAGGGCATCCCGGTCTGAGGCCGCCGCGAGCAACCGACCCATCACACCGCACAGGAGAAGACCGATGACCCCACGGATGGACAACCCCTCCCTGGTCGTTCCCGGCGCCCTGCAGCCCCTGCTCGACCTGACCGAGGTCATCGGCAAGGTGGGCGTGCCACGGACCACCCTCGACCTCGTCCGGCTGCGCGTCAGCGAGATCAACGGCCGCACCTACACCTTCCCCGACGACCCGCAGCAGGCGGAGAAGATCGACGAGCGGCTGCCGCGGGTGGCCGGCTGGCGCACCGAGTCCTGCTTCGACGACGCCGAGCGCTCCGCACTGGAGATGGCCGAGGCCGTCACGCTGATGACCGACCCGCAGGACATGGCGTCGGACGAGGTCTGGGAGAAGTCCGCCGCCTACTACACCGACGAGCAGCTCGGCGCGCTGCTCATGCACATCGGCCTGGTCAACTTCTGGAACCGGGTGAACGTCGCCACCCGCCAGGAAGACGCGGCCTGGCGCTGAAGAAGGGGAGACGGCACCGTGCTCAAGCTCATCAACGCCGGCCTGGGCAGGACCGGCACGACCTCGCTGAAGGTGGCCCTGGACCGGCTCGGTCTCGGCCCCTCCTTCCACATGTTCGACATCGTCGGCGACGCGGAGCGGCTCAAGCAGTGGGAGCGCATCGTCTGCGACGGCGAGAGCCCCGACTGGGCGGCTCTCTTCGACGGCTACCGCTCAGCGGTGGACGGCCCGTGCGCCGTCTATTACCGGCAGATCAGCGGGGCGTTCCCGGACGCCAAGGTGATCCTCACGGTGCGCGACGCGGAGAGCTGGTACCGCAGCACCCACGACACGCTCTACCAGTTCGCCCTGCGCAGCACGGCCCAACCCCCAAAGCCCGGCAGCCCGCAGGCCCGGCTGTTCCGCGTCACCACCGCCATGGTCTGGGACGGCCTGTTCGGCGGCCGGTTCTCCGACAAGGACCACGCCATCGAGGTCTACCACCGGCACAACGAGGAGGTCGTGCGCACCCTGGGCGCGGACAACGTCCTCGTCTACGACGTGCAGCAGGGCTGGGAGCCGCTGTGCGCCTTCCTCGGGGTCGACGCCCCCCCGGAGGAGTTCCCGCGCGCCAACGACACCGCGTCCATGCGGCAGCGGATCGCCCGGGCCGCCGGCGCCGCGGCCGCGGGCGGCTGAGCCGGCGAGGAGCCTTCGGTGCTGATAACGGAAATGACGGTCCCCGGCGCCTACCGCGTCGAACCCGAGCCGCTGAGCGACCGGCGGGGACACTTCTTCGAATCCGTGCGGGCCAGCGCCCTGCTGGCGGAGGGCGGCTGGGAGTTCACGGTCCGCCAGGTCAACTACTCGGTGTCCCGGCGCAACACCCTGCGGGGCATCCACGGCACCACGGTCCCGCCCGGCCAGGCGAAGTTCGTCACCTGTGTGCGGGGCGCCGCCCTGGACATCGCCGTCGACCTCCGGGTCGGCTCACCGACGTTCGGCCACTACGACGTCACCCACCAGAGCCCCCAGACGGGGACGGCCGTGTACCTGCCCGACGGGGTCGGGCACGCCTTCCTCGCCCTCACGGACGACACGTGCATGAGCTACCTCTGCTCGCAGGAGTACGTGCCCGGGACGATGATCGACATCGACGCGCTCGACCCGGACCTCGCCCTGCCCTGGAACCTGAAGGAATCGCCGATCCGCTCGGACAAGGACGCCGCGGCGCCCACCCTCGCCGAGGCGGTGGCGGCCGGCCTGCTGCCCACCTGGGAACAGTGCCCGCCGCGCCCGCTCACCGCGGCACGGGCCGGACGATAGCCAGCGAGCGGCAGAGCGGCAGAGCGGCAGAGCGGCAGAGCGGCGGCCTGCGTCCAAGGACGCCGGCCGCCGCTCTGCCGTTGCCTCTTCAGCCGAGGGCCTGCGCGCGGATGCGGGCCATCAGCCCCGCCTGCCGCACCAGGTCGCGGTGGTGCGCCGCCCGCGCCGCCGGGTCGCGCACGGCGTCGTGGAACGCGGTGAACACGCCGAGGAACTGGTCCGAGGCCGGGGCGACGATCCGTATCTGGCGGTCCTTCTGCTCCAGCCGCAGCACCGGCCGGGCGCTGTGCGAGGGCGTGAACGCCCATTCCAGGACCAGCCGCCCCTCGCTGCCCCACAGGTCGTAGGTCGACCGGTAGCCGTGGGACAGGCCGAAGGAACAGTGCGCGGTGACCCCGTCGTCGTCGCCCAGCAGCGCCACCCCGGAGACGTCCACGCCCAGCTCCGGATCGAACGTCAGACCGGCCCCCAGCACCCGCGCCGACGGCGCCAGGTACTCCTGGGCCGCGCGCACCGGATAGCAGCCGACCTCCCACAGTGCCCCGCCGCCCAGGTCCGCCTGGTACTTGATGCCGCGCGGATCGGTCGGCGGAATGCCGAACGCGCCGTTGTAGGACCGCAGTTCTCCGATCGCCCCGTCGGCCACCAGCGCCTGTGCCTGCTCGTGCTGGGGGTGGCGGAGGAAGGCGAAGTTCTCCATGACGACCAGTGAGTGCTTCTCGGCGAGCGCGACGAGATCCCGGGCGGTGTCCTCGGCGGGCACCGCGGGCTTCTCGATCAGGACGTGCTTTCCCGCCTCCAGCGCCCGCTGCGCCCACGTGGCGTGCTCGCTGTTGGGCAGCGGGATGTAGACCGCGTCGATGCCGGGCAGTTCCAGGAGGTGCTCGTAGCCCTCGACGGCCGCGCAGCCGGCGGCGGCCGCCACGCCCTCGGCCTTCTGCCGGGAGCGGCTCGCGACCGCCACCAGCCGGAACGGCGAGCGGTGGATCGCGGGGAGGGCCCGCCGCACCGCGATGTCGGCGCACCCGATGATGCCGATACCGGCCCTTGGACCGGATTCGAGAACGGGCGTCAGATCTTCGATTTCCACAGGTCCACCTAAACGACGACAGTAAATGCGCATGCCTGAAACCGGTATGCCGTCAGCCTGAGTATGCGGACCCGTGTCTGTCAACAAACACGCTATTCAAGCCGGTGGGCTCCGAGGAGCCTTTCGGCCGGGTGGCGGCCACCGATAAAGTGCGGGCACCGCCCGAGCGGCACGAAGTTACTGAGGAGGCGCCACGGTGAAGGGCATCATCCTGGCCGGCGGCAATGGCACGAGACTCCATCCGATCACTCTCGGGGTCTCCAAGCAAATGCTCCCGGTCTACGACAAGCCAATGATTTACTACCCGCTTTCGGTCCTGATGCTGGCGGGGATCACCGAAATCGAGATCATCACCACGCCCGAGGACTCGGAGATGTTCCGGCGGCTGCTGGGCGACGGCTCCTGGCTGGGCATCACCCTGACCTACGCGGAGCAGGACAAGCCCCGGGGGCTCGCCGACGCGTTCCTGGTCTCCGCGGACCACATCGGGGACGACTCCGTCGCCCTGGTGCTGGGCGACAACATCTTCCACGGATACGAGTTCGGCCCCATGCTCCAGCGGGCCGCCCGGGACATCAAGGGCTGTGTCCTGTTCGGCTACCCGGTGCGCGACCCCGAGCGCTACGGCGTCGGCACCCTGGACGAGCAGGGCAGACTCGTCGCCCTGGAGGAGAAGCCCGCCGACCCGCAGACCAACATGGCGATCACCGGGCTGTACCTCTACGACAACCAGGTCGTGGACATCGCCCGGCAGCTGCGGCCCTCCGAACGCGGCGAGCTGGAGATCACCGACCTCAACCGCGTCTACCTGGAGCGCGGCCAGGCCCAGCTCATCCCGCTCGGCCGCGGATTCGTCTGGCTGGACACCGGAACCCACGACGCGCTCATGGAGGCCGGGGATTACGTCCAGGTCCTGGAACACCGCCAGGGCGTGCGCATCGCCTGCCTGGAGGAGATCGCCTGGCGCATGGGCTACATCGACCAGGAGTCCTGCTACCGGCTCGGCAGCCGCCTCGCCCACTCCTCCTACGGCCGCTACGTCATGGAGATGGCCCAGGCCGGCTGAGCCCCGCACCGCGTCCCGCAGACCCTGCACCCGGCTCCACAGACCTGACATCCCGCCAGCCCGGCGGTAGGCCCGGCCCGGCTTGGTCATCGCCGATCGGGCGCACCGATCGTAGTGCACGACTGTGGACGGGGTACGGCGATCCGCCCTGACGGCGAATCGCCGTTCCTTGCCCTGCTCCGCAGGGGTTCGATTCTCCCCCGCAAGCGGGAGGTACCCCCACCCCGCCCTGAAGGGCGGGGCTTCCTCGAAGGAGCCTGATGAAAACACTGTTCACCGTCGGTGGCAGCCAGGCGGCCGTCTTCGGCGTCGCCCCCCTCGCCGCCGCCGCCCGCAACGCCGGCCACGAGATCCTGCTGGCCGCCGACGAACCGCTGATGGCGGCGGCACAGTCCGTCGGGCTCCCCGCGGTCTGCATCACCTCCGAGCGCATGCGCTACGGCCAGGACGGCATGACGGCCGCCGCCCGCATCGACGCCCTGCTGGAACTGACCCGGCAGTGGACGCCCGACCTGGTCGTCGGGGGCCTGTCCCACGTCCCCCGGGTGCTCGCCGCCGCCCTGAAGGTGCCCTACGTCCGCCACATCTGGCACATCGCCCCGATGGCACGCCGGGACGTCACGGCGGTGGCGGAGCTTCAGCCGCAACTGGAGCGCCTCGGGCTCGCCGAACTGCCGGATCCCGACCTCTTCATCGACCTGTGCCCGCCGTCCCTGCGCCCGCCGGGCGCTCCCGCCGGGCGGGCGATGCGCTGGGTCCCCCGGGTGAGCCAGCGCCGGGTCGAACCCTGGATGTACACCCGCCCCGAGGGCCGCCGCCGGGTGCTGATCACCGCGGGCACCCGCAACCTGATGCTCGACACCTCCGGCAGCTCGCTGCGCCGGCTGGTGGACGAGCTGACCGGGGCGGGAGCCGAGGTGCTGATCGCGGCGCTGCCCGAGGCCGCCGAGCGCTACGGCGGGGAACTGGGCGACGTACGCATCGGCTGGATCCCCCTGGACGTCGTCGCCCCCACCTGTGACCTGGCGGTCCATCACGGCGGCGCGACCACCGCCATGACGTTGGTCAACGCCGGCGTGCCGCAGCTGATCGTCCCCGACAACGGCTACGGCAAGGCGGTCGCCGAGTCCCTCAGCGGCTTCGGCGCCGCGCTGCTGGTGGACCGGCACCGGCCGCCGGCGGGGCAGGACCCGGACGAGGTGGTCGCCGCGGGCTGCCGGGAGATCCTCGCCGAGCCCCGGTACGCCGAGCGGACCCGCACCCTGGCCGCGGAGAGCGCCGCGCTGCCCACCCCGGACGAGGTGCTGCGCGACATCGAGGCCCTCGCCGCCCGCTGACCCGTGGCCGGCCGCTGACCTGTGGCCGGCCGGGCGGCCCGGCCGGCCACACCACCGCCCGCACCGCCGACATCGCCCGCACCGCCTGCACTGCCGGCACCGCCCGTAACGCAAGTCGCCCTGAGACCGGCGGAGAAGCTCTCCGCGGTCTCAGGGCGACTCGCGTTGCGGGTCAGACGAAGCGCCGGCCCTCAGACCAGTGCCTCCAGCTTCGGCACGATCTCGGCGGGGGTGGGCAGCGTCGAGATCTCCTTGGCGATGAACTGCGTCCGCTCGGTGTAGCTCGGGTTCTCCAGCAGTTCCCGGCAGGCCGCGGCGATCACTTCGCCCGGCGCCTTGTCGGGCTCCTGCGCCTGCGGCCACAGCGTCTTGCCGGCACCGAAGTCGGTGATGGCCTTGGCGATGGCCTCCCGGTGGTAGTTCGGCGGGAACTCCGGCGGGTTCTCCGGGATGACCAGCTGCGGCACGCCGTTGGCCATGAGCGTCGTCGCGGTGGTCGCGCCGCCGTGGTGGACCGCCAGGTCACAGGTGGCGGCGGTGACGTCGATCGGGATCCAGCCGACGCGCGCGTCGCCCAGCTCGGCGCCGAACCGCTCGACGGCGCCCGGGTTCGCCGCGATCAGCGCCTCGGCACCCAGCTTGTCCAGCTCCTTGACCAGCAGCGGCATGGACCAGCCCGGGTCGCGGAACATCAGGCTGCGGAAGCCGGAGGTGATCACCACACGCCGGCGGCCCTCGGGCCGGGTGTACATCCAGCGCTCCAGCCGGCGCTGCGGGTTGCTGGGGATCCAGCGCATCGGCTGCGCGGCCGGGTCGTGCGAGGGCCGCAGCGACGGCGGGGTCGAGTCCAGGAGCAGATCGGGCTTGAGCAGCCCGTCCACGCCCAGCCGCTCCATCTCCGGCCGCAGTTCCTCCTCGGCGCCCGGGTCGATACCGGTGAGCGGAATGCCCAGGTACTCGATGTGGCGCACGTAGGGGACCTTCAGGTGGGCGGCGAGCAGCATCGCGGCGTAGCTCTGCGAGCTGCCCACGACCACGTCCGGGGTCCAGTCCTTGGCCAGCTCCAGCAGGGACTTCACCCCGGCCAGGCCCATCTTCGCGAAGCCGCGGCCCTGCCCGATCATCTCCTCGTCGCCCAGCTCCCGGGGGAAGCGCAGCCCCTTGCCCGGGTTGCTGATCCGCATGAAGTGCCGGATCGGGTCGACGGTGAAGCAGAACGTGGGAAGGCCGATGGCCTCCGCGGTCTCCACCCACGGCTCGTGGGCGGCCAGCATGACCTGGTGGCCCGCGTTGCGCGCGGCCGTCGCCAGGGGAGCAGCGGCATAGTAGGTGGCCTGGCTGCCCGTCGTTATGAACAGGATTTTCATGGCACTCCGGATGCTTTTCGTGGGACGCGGCCTGCAGCATTTGCGGAACAGTACCGATGGTCCGCAGCGCGGCCTTTCTCTGTCAAACACCGGCAATTGACAACCCCGTTCAATCGCGGATTTCGCGCAGTTGAACAGGGTATTCCCCGGGCCTCATTGCGCACCCTTCGGCCGCTGACCATCATGAGGTCGGTACGTGTGGCCAGGAAGCCTCAGAATACGGATACCGAAAGTCGGTGGCACATGAACAGCCTGATCTACGAAGCCCGGATGGCTCTCCGTGACGTCATGGAAGTGAACATCTACAGCCAGGGAAACGACAAGGTCTATCTGACCGTTTTCCCGGAGCTGGTCTGGGAGGGCACCGAGAAGACACAGCCGGAGAAGGTCGTCCGGAACGTCATCGGCCTCCTGCACGACATGAACCTGGACGTCGCGGGCGGCGATGCGGCCGTCAAGACCCTGCTGGACGAGGGCGCCGTGGAGATCGTCCGCAAGGCCGCCTGACCGCACCGCCGGAGATCCCGCCGCCCCGGCCCGCCCGAGTGCCCGCGCCGACCACCGCCGCGGGCACTCCTCGCCCGCGTCAGTGGTGGTGGCCGCCCGCGTGCTGGTGGCCGGCCGGACCGACCACGAGCGGGCGCACCATGTGCTGCTCGTGCTCCAGCATGTGGCAGTGGTGGACCCCCCGGCCGACGACGGGGAAGCGGACCGCCACGGTGACCAGCTCGCCCGGGGTGCCGTTCGGGCCCGGCCTGATCTGGCCGGCGGTGCCCACCCTGATGATGTCCTTCTCCCCGAGCTCGTGCGGTTCGAGCTTCGCCGCCCCCAGATGGGCGATCGGCCTGGCCGAGCCGCGCACGGCCTGGTCGAAGCCGCTCACGTCGTAGTTGTCGCGCGAGAGCACCTGGAAATGGGCCAGGTGGATGTGCATCGGGTGGGGCGAGGCGGCCAGATTGAGGTACTTCCAGATCTCCACGCCCTCGTGCGCCACGGTGAAGGCGCTGCCGTCGTCGTAGCGCATGGCCGTCCGGCGCAGCGTCGTGACCCTGCCCTCGGCGTCCTTGACCTGGACGATCCCGGCGGCAGGGAACGTGATGCCCTGCGCCTCGGCCTCCGCCACCTCCTCCATCTCCCACAGCTCGGGCATGTTCTGCGAACCCGGACCGGCCAGCACCACCCACCGGGCGGCGCCCTCGTGCGGCAGGTCGCCGGGGGCGGTCCGCCGGAAGGCGGCCGACAGCGTCCTGGGCGGCGTGAAGTGGGCGGAGGGCCTGCGGTCGGCGACACGGAACTGCATCACGTCGGGCTCCAGCAGATCGTGACGGGTACTGGACGCGCCGGGCGTGACGCCCTCCATCGTGTTGACCAGCTTCAGGGACCGGCCGCGGAACGCGCCGAAGTCGACCAGCACATCGGCGCGCTCGCCGGAGGAGAGGTTGAGCGCCCCGTCGACCGCCAGCGGCTTGTCGATCAGGCCCTGGTCGGTGCCGATCACCTGGAAGGCCCCGGGAACGGGCCGGCCGTCGGCCAGCAGCATCAGCCGGTAGATCCGGGAGTTCGCCGTGTTGACGATCCGGAACCGGTACCAGCGCGGCTCCACCTCGAGATAGGGCCACACGACACCGTTGACCAGGGTGTAGGGGGCCGCGAGGGCACGCATGAGCCGCATGCCGACCATCTCCACCTTGTGGACCAGGCGCCCGGTGAGGGCACCGGTGCCGTCCAGCGCGAAGTTGCGGTCGCTGAGGACCAGCGGCACCTCATGCCGTCCCGTGGGCAGGCCCAGCGCCCGCTCCTCCTCGTCACGGATGACGAACAGCCCGGCGAGACCGGCGTACACGCTGAAGCGGCTCACATGATGGGTGTGGTCGTGGTACCAGAGCGCCGTCGCGGCCTGCTCGTTGGGGTACGCCGACAACTGCACGTCGCCCGGGCCGACGAGGTTCTCCATCCAGCCGTCGTTGCCGCCGCCGGTGAGCATGCCGTGCAGGTGCACCACGGCCCACGGCTGCAGCCCGGCCACCCCGGGCACCTCCTGGCAGCCCTCCGTACCGGGATGGTTGGACAGCGGATCGGGCATCGGCCCGCCCATCTGGCCGAAGTCGACCGCGGTGACCGGGATGTTCCCCGTCAGATGGTTCTCCCAGGCCACCCGGAGCCGGCGGCCGCGGACCGTCTCGATCGTCGGCCCCGGAAAGCTGCCCTCGTACGTCCACATCCGCACCGGCGGCAGCTGCGAGTGCACGGTGACGTCGGCGGTGCGCATGCGCACGGTCAGCTCGTCGTAGCCGCCGCGGTCGCGGGGCCGCAGCACCGGCGGGGTGCGCAGCGGGTCCGTGAACTTGGTCAGCATCAGTCCGTCCGCCGACGGCTCCGGGCCGCCGGGGCCCGCGTCGTTCGGCGCGGCGAAGACGGAGGACGCGGACACGAGCGCGCCCAGTCCGGCAACGGCACCGCCGCGCAGCAGGGTGCGCCGGTCGATTCCGGGCGGGCCCGGTATTTCGTCAGATGCGGTCTTCATTCGCCGGATGGTAGGCACCCACCGCTGCAGAGCCGCTCGAAGCCGCTCGAAGTCCGCTTCACAAAAGGTGAGTTGACGCCGGGCGGGCGCCCCGGCCCGGCCGGGGCGCCCCCGTCCTACACGACGGCCATCTCGGTGTCCCGGCGGACGAGCGTGGCGTAGTGGCCGCCGAGGGCGAGCAGTTCGTCGTGGGTGCCGCGCTCGGCGATGCGCCCCCGGTCCAGCACGATGATCTCGTCGGCGTTGCGGACGGTCGACAGCCGGTGCGCGACCGTGATGGTGGTGCGGCCCGCGCTCGCCGCGTCGATGGCCTTCTGCACGGCCCGCTCGGTCTGGGTGTCCAGCGCGCTGGTGGCCTCGTCGAGCACCAGGACCGGCGGGTCGCGCAGGACGGCACGGGCGATCGCCAGCCGCTGCTTCTCACCGCCGGAGAACCGGTATCCGCGCTCGCCGACCACCGTGTCGTAGCCGTCGGGCAGGGACATCAGATAGTCGTGGATGTGCGCGATCCGCGCCGCCGCGACCAGCTCCTCGTCCGTCGCGTCGGGCTTGGCGAACCGCAGGTTGTCGGCGACCGAGGCATGGAAGAGGTAGGACTCCTGGGAGACGACGCCGACCGCGGCGGCGAGCGTGTCGAAGGACATCTCGCGCACGTCGACGCCGTCGATCGTGACGGTGCCGTGCGTCGCGTCGTACAGACGCGGGATGAGGTAGCTCAGCGTGGTCTTGCCCGAGCCGGTCTCCCCGACGACGGCCAGACTGTGCCCGGCCGGCACGGTCACGTCGATGCCGTCCAGCGTCGGCCGCTCGGCGCCCGCGTAGCAAAAGCCCACGCCCCGCAGCCGCACCTCGCCGCGCAGGCTCGCCGGCACGACGGGCCGCTCCGGCTCGGCGACGTCGACGGGCAGGTCGAGGTACTCGAAGATGCGGCCGAACAGCTCCAGTGAGCTCTGGATGTCCAGACCGATGGTCAGCAGCCGCTGCGCCGGCCGGAACAGGATCTGCTGGAGGGTGGCGAAGGCGACCAGCCCGCCGATGGAGACGGCCATGTGCCCGCCGCCGGCGGTCAGTCCCGCCACCCAGTAGATCACCGCCGGCATGGCGGCCATGACGATCCAGATCGTGGACTGGTACCACAGGCCCGCCGTGCTCGCGCGCACCTCGATGTCGGTGAGCCTGCGGGACTGCGCGGCGAAGGCGTCGCTGAGCGAACGCGACCGGCCCATGGTGTGCCCGAGCATGATCCCGCTGACCGACAGCGACTCCTGCACGTTCGACGACAGGTCGGCGAACTGGCGCTGCCGGGCCCGGGTCAGGACGCGCACCTCGTCCCCCACGTGCCGGCTGACCCAGACGAAGCCCGGCAGCACGAGCAGCGACGCCAGCGTGAGCCGCCAGTCCAGCAGAGCCATGGCGGTCACCGTGGTGATCACGGTCGTCACGTCCGACACCAGCGCCGTCGCCGTGGTCGTCACGGTCACCTGCATCCCGCCGATGTCGTTGGCGATGCGCGACTGGACCTCCCCGGTACGCGTCCGCGTGAAGAACGCCAGCGACATGCGCTGCAGGTGGGCGTAGACGGCGGTGCGCAGGTCGTGCATGACCAGCTGGCCGACCTTGGCGGACAGATAGGTCTGCCACACGTTGCAGGAGCTGTTGGCGACCGCGACGACCACCATGCCCAGAGCGAGCAGGGACAGCAGCCCGGTCCTGCCCTGCGGCAGCGCCACGTCGATGATCTCGCGGATCAGGAAGGGATTGACGAGCGAGACCAGGGACGAGCCCGCGACCAGGAGCGCGACGAACGCAAGGCTCCTGCGGTACGGACGGAACAGCTTGAGGATGCGCCGCTTGTGCACGGGAACGTGAGCAGTGGCCGGCCCGGTGGTGGTCACCCTGGTCTCCTTGTCTTCGGGTGGGAACGTGCGCAGGCCGCAGAACGGCTGCGGCCGCCTCTCACACGTGCCTGGCCGCAGTCGCCCACCGGGCGAACTCCTCCTCCGACAGCGGAGGCAGGCACGGCTGCTCGGCGGGCGGCATCGCGTACCCCGACCAGGGGTGGGACGCATGCGCCCCGAACCATCCGAACCCCATCCACATGAGGCCCTCGCCGATACTCCTGCCGATGGCCCTCACAGCGGATGTGTGCCGTGCCCGCATGTCGGTCTCCGTTCGCCGGTCAGCCATTCAGCGCCACCTTGTTCGATGCATCTCAAGGACCAGCGGGTGATCCGTCGAGTCCCGCTGGAGCGGGTGCCGGGCACCGTGGAGCGGCGGCGGGGCCCCCTCGGCGCCTCGCGCCGCACACCGCTCGTGCACCGTCTTAAGGCGTCGCCGGTCGAGCGGCGACGAGCGGCGCTCCAGCCGGGCCGACAGCAGCAGGGCGGCCCGCTCGTGCTCGCCCCCCTCGATCAGGGCGTGCAGCAGCGTCTCCTCCACGACCTCCAGCTGGGCCTTGCTGGCGCCCACCCGCGCGATCACGGGCAGCAGCGGTGGCAGCAGCCGCACCGCCTGTGGCCACCGCTGGCGCACCACGGCCGACAGCGCCGCGCACAATGGCGCGATCACCAGGGGGAGCACCTCGTTGCGGTGGGCGAGCGCGTGGGCCCGCAGCCGCCCGAGGGCGTCGGTGTCCCCGGCCGCGGCGAGGGCCAGCGCGCCGTGCAGGGCGGCGAAAGCCGTCGCGGGTGCCTCGACCCACTGCCGGGGAGCCGCCTGCAGCAGCTCGGCCACGGGCAGGGCGCCGCTCCAGCTGCCCGTCATGCGCGCACGCCACAGCAGTGCCGCGGAATCGGCCAGCAGCCGGCCTCCCTTCACCCGGGAGGCATCGAGCTCCCGGCGGTAGCGGCGCAGCAGCGCCGAACGGTCGTCGAGCGACAACTCGTGCAGGGCGGCATGCCAGGAGATGTGGGAACGGTGGCCCGCCTGCCGCCCGTGACGGTGCAGCCAGTCGTCCAGCCAGGCGATGCCCGCGCGGTGCTCGCCGGTCTCGTAGAACACGTGCGCCCGGGCGTGGACGGCATGCCCGGCGCGGGGCTGCGCGGCGAGCGCCCGGTCGGCCAGGGCCTCGGCCTGCGCCCAGCGCTCCTGCTCCTGCCGGACGAAGGCGAGTTGTCCCAGATACCACCAGTCGTCCCCGTAGACGGGGGCCAGCCCCTCGACCAGGGCCCAGGACTCCTCGGCGCTGGTCACCCCGCTGAAGGAGACCGTCGGTACGGCCGCGCTCACCGCCAGGGCGTCACGGGGGTGGGCGGCGATGTGGCCCAGCAGAGCCGCCTTGCCCCCCTCCTCGGTGCCGGTCAGCCGGGCTCGAACCGCGGCGACCAGGCTGCGCTCGCGCTCGTCGGACCGACGGGCCGCCGCCTGCACGGCCGCCTCCAGCGCACCAAAGGCATGCCCGCCGCCCGGGCCCTCGTGGCCGAGCAGTGCCAGCGCCGCGTGGCCGACGGCGAAGCCCGGATCGATACCGACCGCCTCACGCAGCAGCGCCTCGGCACCCAGGCTGCCCGCCAGGATGCGCTCCAGCGCCCGTTCGTACAACAGCGCCGCTTCGGGCGTCGTACTCAGCCGCTGGCCGTAGCGGTCGGCCGGCCGGGACGCCCGGCGGGCGGCGAGGGCCTCCAGCACCGCGCCGGCGACCTCGTCGGCCTGCGCCCGGATCTCCGGAACGGCGGTGGTCTCCAGCAGATTCCCGCGCCGCACGGCCCCGATCGCCCACAGCCGCGCGGCCGGGACGCCGGCCGCGGGCACCACCCGTCCATCGTCCCGGGTGTCGAGGCCGAGGTCGGCCGGGCCGGTCCGCGCACAGCCGCGCTCCAGCAGGCAGCGCACCAGGGGATCGTCCGTGCGGCGCAGGTCCATGCGCGCTCCGGTGCAGTTGACGACCGCGCCCACCCGCAGCCGCCTGCCGTCGCTCAAGGTGACGGCCACCGCGTCGTCGTCGGGCACGGCCCGGACCACCTCCGCGGCGGCCACCTGCAGCCGGCCGGAGGCCCGCAGCGCACCGAGTGCGACGGCCGTCGCGGGCGCAACGCGGTGGCGGTGCACCTCCCAGGTCCGCAGGTCCTCCTCCACAAAGCGCCTGCGGTCGGCCGTGGACAGCTGCTGCCACAGGGCTGCCGTCACCGGGCGCAGCCCGTCCATGGCGGGCCGCCAGTCCCCGCCAGAACGGCGGCCGGCCGCCAGATACCGCCGCACGCCGCGGCGCAGCGCGTCCAGACCGTGGGTAGCGTCCAGCTCCGGCGGCTGTGCCGCCGCAGCCGCGACGGGCAGATGCTCCTGGGGCAGGAGCCCGTGCCGGGACACCGCGTGCAGCACGCGGCCGGGGCGGGCCAGGGTGACGGCCAGGTCGACCATGGTCAGACCGGTGCCGACGAGCAGCACGTCTCCCTCCGCGGCCACGGCGTCGAGAGCCCCCGGCGCCCAGGGATCGGCGACGAAACGCCCGGACGCCCTGAGCTGGGGATCAGCCCAGGCATGGTCGGGGCCCAGGGTGCCCAGCGCCAGTACGGCGGCGTCCACCTGCAGCCCACCACCGCCGGCGAACCGCAGCACCGGCCCGGCGGACCGGTCGCGGACGGCGACGACCCGCTCCCGCACCCGGTGCAGCCGGGCGCGCCGGCACTCCTGCGCGGTCTGCTCCACGACATCGCTCAGATAGCGCCCGTACTCCTTGCGGGGGACGAAGTCACCCGGCGCGGCGTGCGGGTGCCGACCGGCGAGCCAGCGCAGGAAGTGCCCGGGATCATCGGGGAAGGCGCTCATGCGGGCGGCGGGCACATTGAGCAGGTGGCGGGGGTCGGACGTGCTGTAGGCGACCCCTCGGCCCGTGTGCCCGGCAGGGTCGATCAGCCACACCCCGATGCCGCGCCCGGACCGCTCGGCCTGCCGCATCAGTTGAACCGCCGTCAGGGCCCCCGCCGCGCCGGCGCCCACCACTGCGACGCGGCGCGTCACGCCTGCCTCCACTCGGGCAGGGCGCCGTGGCGGTCGCGGACCGGCGGCTCGGGCGGCCTGGCACATCCCGGCCGAAGGCGGGGCGGACGTGGGCTGCACCGGCCCAGGGTCCCGCCGATGGCTTTCACCTCGCATACGTGTCGTGCCCGCATGTCGGCCTCCTCGCGCCGGTCAACCGTTCACCGTCACCCTGAGCGACGCCTCTTGAGAACCGTCAGGCGATCGCTCGAGTGCGGCTGGAGCGAACGGGCGCCACGGCGCATCGCCGTCAGTGCGTGACCAGCAGGCCGCGGCTGCGCAGGACCCACCGCTCCAGCGGGCTGAAGATGAGCAGGTCGATGGCGATGCCGACGCCCAGGATCAGCAGGATCGCCTCGAACACCATGGCCATGTCGCCGGCGTTGCGGCCGTTCTCCAGCAACTGGCCCAGCCCGATGCCGAGGTCGGGGGAGGAGGCGATGATCTCCGCGGCCATCAGCGAGCGCCAGGAGAACGCCCAGCCCTGTTTCAGGCCCGCCACGTAGCCGGGCAGCGCGGCGGGCAGGACGATGTGCCAGGTGCCTCTCGGCCCGCTCGCGCCCAGTGTGCGGCCCGCGCGCAGGAACAGCGGGGGCACCTGGTCGATGCCGGAGACCAGCCCGTTGGCGATAGACGGCACCGCGCCGAGCAGGATGACGGCGTACATCATCGTGTTGTCCAGGCCCAGCCAGATCACCGCGGGTGGCACCCACGCCACCGACGGCAGGGACTGCAGGCCGGACAGGACCGGGCCGATCGCCGCCCGCACGGGCTTCACCCGCGCCACCAGCAGGCCCAGCGGCGTGCCGACCAGCAGCGCGAGGCAGAAGCCGAGCAGGCCGCGCGAGACGGACGTCCACATGTAGCCGAGCAGTTCGCCCTTCAGCCAGGCCTCCCGCAGCACGTGCCACACGTCGGCGGGGGCGGGCAGCCTGGTCGGGTCGTCGACGATCCGGAACGAGACCAGTGCCTGCCACACCGCCGGCACCAGCGCCACGGCGACGACCGGCGGCAGGACCTTCTCCACGAGGGTGCGGCGCAGGGGCCTGCGGCTGTCGGGGACCGTCTCCAGGGCGTCGAGGCCCGCCTCCAGCCCGGCGAGATCGCTGCCGCCGTCCTTGACGGAGGTGTCAGTGCCGGCCATGGCGGCGCAGCTCCCCACGCAGTACTTCGGTGATCTCAAGGGACAGCTGTGCCACGGGTGCGTCCTCGATCCGGCGTGGCTGGTCGATGTCCACCCTCCACTGGCGGGCGATGCGTCCGGGGCGGGAGGACAGCAGCACCACCCGCTGGGCCAGGCGGACGGCTTCGCGGACGTTGTGGGTGACGAACAGCACCGACACGCCGGTCTCCTGCCAGATCCGGGTCAGTTCGTCGTGCAGGACGTCGCGGGTGATGGCGTCCAGGGCGGCGAACGGCTCGTCCATCAGTAGCAGCCGGCTCTCCTGCGCCAGCGCGCGGGCCATGGCCACGCGCTGGCGCATGCCGCCGGACAGCTCGTGCACCCGTTTGCCGTACGCGCCGCCCAGGCGGACCAGCTCCAGCAGTTCCTCGGCCCGCCCACGCCGCTCCGCCTTGGCCACGCC
>NZ_BNBC01000041.1 GCF_014654675.1 Streptomyces spiralis | reverse complement strand
GGGCCTGTCCGGCGGATCAAGGTGCAGGCAAGCGGCGGCGCCGGTCAACTCAGGTGAGCGGGGGCTGGTGCGTCCAGATGCAAGGCGGAGGAGGGAGTCGACGCGGAGCGTCGGCGAATGACGACAACGCCGCAGATGGGCGTGCCAGGCCCCGCGTCTGCGCCATGATCCGCCGGACAGGCCCTAGGCGGCCAGGGCCTTCCTCCGCAGCAGAGACGCCAGCGCGGCGGCGAACTCCACCGGCTCCACCGGCAGGGTGACCGCCGCGTCGGCCCGGCTCCACGTGGCCAGCCAGGCATCCTGCGGACGCCCGATGAGCAGCAGCACCGGAGGGCAGTCGAAGACCTCGTCCTTGATCTGCCGGCACATCCCCATGCCGCCCATGGGCACGGCCTCGCCGTCCAGGACGCAGACGTCGATCCCGCCCCGCTCCAGCTCACTGAGCACGGCCGCGGGGGTGGCGCACTCCACGAACTCGACGACCGGCGCGTCCTGGGCAGGCCTGCGGCCGGTGGCCAGCCGCACCTGCTCCCTGGTGCCCGCGTCGTCGCTGTAGACCAGCACCGTGGCGGTCGCCTGCATTGTTCCTCCACGCATCTCGAGAAGACACAGCTAGGGTCGGGAACTTCCGGGTACCGATGGCGCGGATGCTACTCCCTTCAACTCCTGGTCAACACCGCTTGGAACACCCCTTCGATGGGCCATACGAGCTGGGCACACCCCGCCAACACTCCGAACGGCACCCCCCGGAGTGAGCGCGAGATAAGCGACCGACATAATGTCGGTCGTGGCGACAGCAACGACAGTAGAAACCGGGCACGCGCACCCGTCGGTCAACCGGCCGAACCTCACCAGCGTCGGAACCATCATCTGGCTGAGTTCCGAGCTGATGTTCTTCGCGGCCCTCTTCGCGATGTACTTCACCCTGCGATCGGTGACGGGACCCGATCACTGGAAGTCGATGGCGGACCATCTCAACGTCCCCTTCTCTTCGGTGAACACCACGATCCTGGTGCTCTCCTCGCTCACCTGCCAGCTCGGCGTGTTCGCCGCCGAGCGCGGTGACGTGAAGAAGCTCCGGGGCTGGTTCATCGTCACCTTCATCATGGGTGCGATCTTCATCGGCGGTCAGATCTACGAGTACACGAGCCTGGTGAAGGAGGACGGCCTCTCGCTCTCCTCCGACCCGTACGGCTCGGTGTTCTACCTGACCACCGGCTTCCACGGCCTGCACGTGACGGGCGGTCTCATCGCCTTCCTGCTGGTCCTCGGCCGCACCTACGCGGCCCGGAGGTTCACCCACGAGCAGGCGACCGCGGCCATCGTCGTGTCCTACTACTGGCACTTCGTCGATGTCGTCTGGATCGGCCTCTTCGCCACGATCTACCTGATCAAGTAGCCGACGAACCGATCCAAGTCCGCAAGCATCGACGCAGAAGATCCTGACACCGGGGTAATCCGTGAAAAAGCTCTCCGCACGACGACGCCATCCGCTGGCGGCGGTCGTCGTCCTACTTCTCGCGCTGGCGGCCACGGGGGGGCTGTACACCGCGTTCGCGCCCGCGAGCAAGGCGAAGGCCGACGACTCCGCCCAGTCCCTCACCATCGAGGAGGGCAAGAAGCTCTACGAGGTCGGCTGCGCCAGCTGCCACGGCACCGGTGGTCAGGGCACCACTGACGGTCCGTCCCTGGTGGGCGTGGGCGCTGCGGCAGTCGACTTCCAGGTCGGTACGGGCCGTATGCCGGCCCAGCAGCCGGGCGCGCAGGTCCCGCGCAAGAAGGTCATCTACAGCCAGGGCGAGATCGACCAGCTCGCGGCCTACATCGCCTCCCTGGGCGCCGGCCCCAACGTGCCGACGAAGAACGAGTACAGCCCGGAGGGCGCGGACATCGCCAAGGGCGGCGAGCTGTTCCGCACCAACTGCGCGCAGTGCCACAACTTCACCGGCAAGGGCGGTGCGCTCACGCACGGCAAGTTCGCCCCGGACCTCGAGGGCGTCGCGCCGAGGCACATCTACGAGGCCATGCAGACCGGCCCGCAGAACATGCCCTCCTTCCCCGACACCACGCTGTCGTCGAAGAACAAGAAGGACATCATCGCGTACCTGAACGCGGTCAACAGCGACGAGACGGTGAACCCGGGCGGTCTGGAGCTGGGCGGCCTCGGGCCGGTCAGTGAGGGTCTGTTCGCGTGGATCTTCGGCCTCGGCGCACTGATCGCCGTCGCCGTGTGGGTCGCCGCCCGGACCGCAAAGGCCAAGAAGTCATGAGTAGCCAAGACATTCCAGAAGAGAACCTGCCTGCCGAGCAGGGCGCACCGCACGGCGCCGTGAGGGTCGCGGACGAGAAGAACCCGTTCGCCGACCCGGGCCTGCCGCCCCACGAGCACCGGATCCAGGACATCGACGAGCGGGCCGCCAAGCGGTCCGAGCGCGCCGTCGCCCTGCTGTTCACGGTGTCGATGCTGGCCACCATCGGCTTCATCGCCTCCTACGTGACGATCCCGAACGACAAGTCGATCTACGTCTTCCCGATCGGGCACGTCAGCGCGATGAACTTCGCGCTGGGCCTGACCCTCGGCGTGGCGCTGTTCTGCATCGGCGCGGGCGCGGTCCACTGGGCCCGCACCCTGATGTCCGACGCGGAGATCGCCGACGAGCGTCACCCGATCGAGGCGTCCCCCGAGGTCCGCACGAAGGTCCACGCCGACTTCAAGCAGGGCGCCAAGGAGTCCGCGATCGGCCGCCGTCCGCTGATCCGCAACACCATGCTGGGTGCGCTCACCCTGGTGCCGCTGTCCGGCCTGTTCCTGCTGCGCGACCTCGGGACGCTGCCCGGGACCAGCCTCCGCCACACCATGTGGGCCAAGGGCAAGCGCCTGGTCAACATGAACACCAACCAGCCGCTGCGTCCCGAGGACGTCGCCGTCGGCTCGCTCACCTTCGCCAAGCCCGACGGCCTGGAGGAGACGAACGAGGACTTCCAGACCGAGATCGCCAAGGCGGCCCTGATGATCGTCCGGCTCCAGCCGGACAACATCAAGGACAAGCGCGAGCTGGAGTGGTCGCACCAGGGCATCGTGGCGTACTCGAAGATCTGCACCCACGTCGGCTGCCCGATCTCCCTGTACGAGCAGCAGACGCACCACGTGCTGTGCCCGTGCCACCAGTCCACCTTCGACCTCTCCGACGGTGCCCGAGTGATCTTCGGCCCCGCCGGTCACGCCCTGCCGCAGCTGCGCATCGGCGTGGACAGCGAGGGTTACCTCCAGGCGCTCGGCGACTTCGAGGAGCCCGTCGGTCCTGCATTCTGGGAGCGCGGATGAGTACTACAGCGAGCAACACGACCCGCTCGCGCGGGAAGGAACCGGCCGGCGAGAAGCTCGCCGACTGGGTCGACGGCCGGCTGGGCATCTACAGCCTGGCCAAGGCGAACATGCGCAAGATCTTCCCCGACCACTGGTCGTTCATGTTGGGTGAGGTCTGCCTCTACAGCTTCCTGATCATCATCCTCACGGGTGTGTATCTGACGCTGTTCTTCCACCCCTCGATGAACGAGGTGGTGTACCACGGCAGCTACGTCCCGCTCCAGGGACAGCTGATGAGCGAGGCGTTCAACTCGACCCTGCACATCTCCTTCGAGGTGCGCGGTGGTCTGCTCATCCGGCAGATCCACCACTGGGCCGCGCTGGTCTTCCTCGCCGGCATGTTCGTGCACATGATGCGCGTGTTCTTCACCGGTGCGTTCCGCAAGCCGCGTGAGATCAACTGGATGTTCGGCTTCCTGCTGTTCGTCCTCGGCATGTTCACCGGCTTCACCGGCTACTCGCTCCCGGACGACCTGCTCTCCGGCACCGGTGTCCGCTTCATGGAGGGTGCGATCCTGTCCGTGCCGATCATCGGCACGTACCTGTCGTTCTTCCTCTTCGGCGGCGAGTTCCCCGGTCACGACTTCGTGGCCCGGTTCTACTCGATCCACATCCTGCTGCTGCCGGGCATCATGCTCGGCCTGGTGGTCGGCCACCTGATCCTGGTCTTCTACCACAAGCACACGCAGTTCGCGGGCCCCGGCAAGACCAACAACAACGTCGTCGGCATGCCGCTGCTGCCGGTCTACATGGCCAAGGCCGGAGGCTTCTTCTTCCTGGTCTTCGGTGTCATCGCGGCCATCGCGGCGGTCGCGCAGATCAACCCGATCTGGGCCATCGGCCCCTACCGTCCGGACCAGGTGTCCACCGGAGCCCAGCCCGACTGGTACATGGGCTTCTCCGAGGGCCTGATCCGTACGATGCCGGGCTGGGAGATCAACTTCTGGGGCCACACGCTCGTGCTGGGCGTGTTCGTACCCCTGGTGATCTTCCCCCTGGTCCTGGTGGCGATCGCGATCTATCCGTTCCTGGAGGCCTGGGTCACCGGCGACAGGCGCGAGCACCACATCCTGGACCGTCCGCGCAACGCCCCGACCCGCACGGCCTTCGGTGCCGCGTGGATCGCCTGGTACTTCGTGCTGCTGGTCGGCGGTGGAAACGACCTGTGGGCCACCCACTTCCATCTGTCGATCAACGCGATCACCTGGTTCGTCCGGGTCTCGTTCTTCGTCGTGCCGGTCCTCGTGTTCGTCGTCACCAAGCGGATCTGCCTCGGCCTGCAGCGCCGGGACAAGGACAAGGTGCTGCACGGCCGCGAGTCGGGCATCATCAAGCGCCTGCCGCACGGTGAGTTCATCGAGGTCCACGAGCCGCTCAGCCAGGAGCAGCTCTACACCCTCACCGCTCACCACCAGTACGAGCCGCTCGAGCTCGGTCCGACGGTCGACGAGAACGGCGTCGAGCGGAAGATCTCCGGCACGAAGAAGCTGCGCGCCAAGCTCAGCGGCGCGTTCTACGGCGAGGAAAGCCAGATCCCGAAGCCGACCGTCGAGGAGTACAAGGAGATCACGAGCGGCCACGGCCACCACTGATCACTGAATCCGAGCGTCGCCACGCCACGGTCGAAGGGCCCCGTCCGAACCCCGGACGGGGCCCTTCGCCGTGCCCCCGGGCTGGATAGGCTGGAGCCGTCGAGACCCGCGTCCCGTAGCCCGGGACACCGAACCCACCCAGGAGCGGCATATGAGCGCTGTGACCCCCGCTGGAGGCGACACCGCGGCGGGCCGTTCCTGGCCCCGGGTGCTGAACGGACTGCTGGAGGGCCACGACCAGAGCGCGGAGGACACCGCCTGGGCGATGGACCGGATCATGCGGGGCGAGGCGACGGACGCCCAGATCGCCGGTTTCGCCGTGGCGCTGCGCGCCAAGGGCGAGACGGTGCAGGAGATCACCGGCCTGGTCCGGGCGATGTACGAGCACGCGAACGTGATCGAGGTCCCCGGGTCGACCGTCGACATCGTCGGCACCGGCGGTGACGGCGCGAAGACGGTGAACATCTCCACGATGTCCTCGATCGTCGTCGCGGGCACGGGCACGAAGGTCGTCAAGCACGGCAACCGTGCCGCGTCGTCGGCGTCCGGCGCCTCCGACGTGCTGGAGAAGCTGGGCGTCAATCTGGAGCTGACCCCGCAGCGGGTGGCCCAGGTGGCGGAGGAGGCCGGCATCACCTTCTGCTTCGCGGTGAAGTTCCACCCGGCCCTGCGCCATGTCGCCGCCGCGCGCGGGCAGCTGGGCATCCGCACCACGTTCAACTTCCTTGGCCCGCTGACCAATCCGGCCAGGGTCAAGGCGCAGGCCGTCGGCGTCGCCGACCTGCGCATGGCGCCGATCGTGGCGGGCGTCTTCGCCGAGCGCGGCAACTCCTCCCTGGTCTTCCGCGGTGACGACGGCCTCGACGAGCTGACCACCACCGCGACCTCGCGGGTGTGGGTGGTCAGGGACGGCAAGGTCACCGAGGAGGCCTTCGACCCGCGGGAGGTCGGCATCGACCTGGTGCCCGTGGAGGCCCTGCGCGGCGCCGACGCCTCCTACAACGCGGAGGTCGCCCGTCGCCTGCTGGACGGCGAGCAGGGCCCCGTACGGGACGCCGTGCTGCTGAACTCGGCGGCGGCCCTGGTGGCCCTGGAGCCGGGCTCCGGGACGCTGGTGGAGCAGATCCGGGCCGGCATGGAGAAGGCGGCGGAGTCCATCGACTCCGGCGCGGCCCGACGCACGCTGGAGCGCTGGGTGGCGGCCAGCAACACCTAGGTCCTGCCGTCACATTCCCGCCTGCCCGGCGGCGCCTGGCACGCACGCTCGCGGCGTTGCCGAACCGCCCACGTGGCTCCGCCACGAGGGCGCTCCGGCGCCTTGCGATCGCACGCACCAGACGCCGCCCGGCCCGCCCTGCGGGCGGACGACGGGAATGCGACGGCAGGACCTAGCGTGACCGAAGGTGTCGCGGTCCCGCGATCCGGACTCGGGTTGCGGGACCACGATCACTTCGCGTACGTTCCTGTCCAGGTCATGAGTGACAGCCATGTGGCCCCGGCCGGCTGTCCGGCAACCCTCCGTCCGTGGCGGGGTGCCCCGGGTGAGGACCAGGTCGTAGGCAGCGAGGTCTACGGCAAGCGCGGACCCCTCGCGAAACCAGGGGTCCTGGTCGTACGAGGGAGCCTTCCGTGAGCAAGCGAATGCGCTAGGGCCGCAGAGCCCCGCCTCCGCATCCCCCTTTCACCTCTCTCCACGCTCGAGCCGTGTCCGCTCGCGTGGTGATTCCGCCTGCTTCCACGGGAGTTCACCCATGTCCGTCTCCACCCTTGCCGCCGACCAGTCCGTTTGTGCCCCGCTGCCCGTTCTGGGCCGGGATGTCACCGTGCCGCTCGTGACGGGTGGTGAGGTCACCTACGCCGCCCTCGACTACGCGGCCAGCGCCCCCGCGCTCCAGCGCGTCTGGGACGACGTGGCGGCGTACGCGCCGTACTACGGCAGCGTCCACCGCGGCGCCGGCTACCTCTCGCAGCTGTCCACCGACCTGTTCGAGAACGCCCGCAGGACGGTCGCCGAGTTCCTCGGCTGCCGCGAGGGGGACCAGGTGGTCTTCACCCGTTCGACGACGGACTCGCTCAACCTGCTGGCCCGTGCCATCCCGGCCGACTGCCGGGTGTTCGTCTTCGAGACCGAGCACCACGCCTCGCTGCTGCCGTGGCGGGACGCGCAGGTGACGTACCTCAACGCGCCGCGCACCCCGGAGCAGGCCGTGTCGACGCTGGAGCGGGCCCTGGCCGACCGCGATCCGCACGGCCCGGCCCTGGTCTGCGTCACCGGCGCCTCCAACGTCACCGGCGAGCTGTGGCCCGTACGGGAACTGGCCGCCGCCGCGCACGCGCACGGCGCCCGGATCGTCCTGGACGCCGCCCAGCTCGCCCCGCACCACCCGGTGTCGGTCACGGACCTCGACGTCGACTGGGTCGCCTTCTCCGGCCACAAGCTCTACGCCCCGTTCGGCTCCGGAGTCCTCGCGGGCCGTGCCGACTGGCTGCGCGAGGCCGAGCCGTACCTCGCGGGCGGCGGCGCGAGCCGCCGGGTCACGCGGCGCACCGACGGGGGAGTGGACGTGGAGTGGCACGACAGCGCCGCCCGCCACGAGGCCGGCTCCCCGAACGTCATCGGCGCCTACTCCATCGCCTCCGCCTGCAAGGCGCTGACCGAGGCCGGCTTCGACACCCTGGTGGCCCGCGAGCAGTACCTGATCCGCACGGTGCGGGAGGGTCTCGCCGGCGTCCCCGAGGTGAAGATCCTCTCCCTGTTCGGGGACGACGCCCCGCGCGTCGGCGTGATCTCCTTCGTCGTGGAGGGCTGGAACAGCTCCCACTTCGCCGCCGCGCTCTCCGCCGAGTACGGCATCGGTGTGCGCGACGGACTGTTCTGCGCCCATCCGCTGGTGCGCACCCTGCTGGGCAGCGACCCGCAGACCCAGGGCGAGTGCGGCGCCCCCGAGGCCGCGCCCGGCGAGAAGTCCCTCAACGCCATCCGCGTCAGCTTCGGCGCGGGCACGCCCGACGAGCACGTGGAGCGGTTCGTGACGGCGGTGCGGGAACTGGTGCGCGACGGCGCGAAGTGGCAGTACCGCACGGAGGACGGCCGCTGCGTCCCCGCGGTGTGAACCGACGCCCTCCGGTGAGGCGGCGTTCGGGCGGTCGGGTCAGGAGTCCAGCCCGATGGCGAACGCCGCCTCGAGGTCGTGCTGCGAGTAGGTGCGGAACGCCACGTGCGTGTCCGTGGCCTCCACCCCGGGGATCTTGCTGATCCGCCCCGGGATGATCTCCGCCAGGTCCTCGTGCTGCCGCACCCGGACCATGGCGATGAGGTCGTACGTCCCCGTGACGGAGAAGACCTCGCTCACGCTCTCCAGCGAGGCGATCTGCTCGGCGATCTCGGGGATCCGGTCCACGCTGGTCTTGATGAGGACGATCGCGGTGATCACGGCTGGTTCTCTCCCTCGGGGGCCGGAGCAGGGGTGACCTTCACTCTAGTGGGCCGCCCGTACCTCGCCCACGCGTAGGCGAAGCCCAGGCCGAAGCCGATGACGTGGGCCAGGTAGGCCACCCCCGGGCCCTGGCCGGCCTGCCGCGCGGCCAGCCACTGCAGGGCCGCCCAGAACGGCAGCACCACCCAGGCGGGCAGCCGCAGCGGCAGGAAGAACAGGAACGGGAAGAGACTGGTCACCCGGGCCCGCGGGAACAGATACAGAAACGCCCCCAGGACCGCCGAGATCGCGCCCGAGGCCCCCACCAGCGTCTGCCCGGAGCCGGCGTACGCGGCGGCGTAGCCCAGCAGGGCCAGATAGCCGCAGCCGAGGTAGAACAGCGTGAACTGCGCGCGGCCCATCCGCTCCTCGGTCATCGCCCCGAAGACGTGGAGGAAGAGCATGTTGCCGAGCAGATGCACCCAGCTGCCGTGCACGAAGAGGGCCGTCGCGGGGGTCAGGACGGCCCGCGGGGCCCCGGAGAACAGCTCGGCGGGGATCACACCCCAGCGCTCGAAGTAGGACCGCTGGGCGAGCAGCAGCGCGTCCCCGCTGCCGTAGAAGGGAGTGAGGCCCGAGGCAGGGCAGATCACGAAGACGACGCAGCACAGGACGATCAGGGCGCGCGTCACCGGCGCCGGCATGGTCCGTACCGCCCTGAGGGCCCTGACCGTCCGGGCGGCCACCGCGTTCCTGTACCCGATCATGTGCACAGAGCATGGCGTAACAGGACGCATCAGCGCAGACCGCCTCGCCGCCGTGGACACCCGGGCGGCGAGTGGTCGCCAGGCCGTAGGGTTACGAGCCGGCGCTCCAGGGAAGCTGGCGCGTCACGGACACTAGAAGGAAGGCGAACAGGTCGCGATGACGGTTCCCCTGCCGACCGCCACCACACGGTGGCGCTGCACCCTCTGCGGCAACCTCACCCGCTTCGACGTGACGCGCTCGTCGAAGGTCGTCGAGTACGTCCACCTGGACCTGGCCGGAGAGCCCACGGTCGAGGAGCGCGAGGTGGTCAGTGAGACCATCGAGTCGGTGCGCTGCCGCTGGTGCAACGCCGTGGACAAGGTGGAACTCGTGGACAGGCCGGGCGCCGGCTCCTGAGCGGAGCGGGCCCCGCACAGGTGATCCCCCGCCGGGGGGGTCCCGCAAGGCATTGGGGTGACGGATGGTGGAGACACAAGGCGGGGAGCCGGGCGACGGCGCCGCTGAGGTGCTCGACCGTCCGCTGCCCGACGGGGTGCGCCGCAGGGTCGTGCAGATCGTGGCCGACGCCTTCGGCCGTCTGACGGTCGCCGAGCTGCCCGCGCAGCTGCGCCAGTACGCCCGGTTCGCCCCCAACCGCAGAGCCAAGTTCGCGGGCAACGCCATGGCTGCGGCGCTGGAGACCGACACACTGTTCCGGCAGCGCGTCGGGGAGAAGTTCAGAGAGGCCCAGCCGGAACTGTCCGGCGCCCTCGACTCCGGCTCGCCGCCCCCGGCCGCGGATCCGCTCGACGTGGCGGCCGCGGCCTACGTACTGCGCCCGGCGGGCTGGGTGAAGCTGGTGACCGCCGCCGGCGAGGAGGCCCAGCGGGCGCACGCCGAGCGCGCCGACGAGGAGAGCCGGGCCGAGCTGGAGCGGCTGAGCGCTCAGCTCGCCGCGGCCCGGGAGCAGACCCGCACCGAGACCGAACGGCTGCGCGCCGAACTGGACTCGGCCAAGAAGGAGACCGAGTCGCTGCACCGCAAGCTGCGTGCGGCGCTCAGCGACGTCAAGCGCGGCGAGGCCGCCCTGCGCAAGGCGCGCGCCGAGATGGAGGCCCTGCGCGCCGAGGGGCAGGCGCAGGTGTCGGCCGCCGAGAGCGAGACCCGGCGGCTCAAGGCCCGCCTGGGCGAGGCGGAGGCCGCCCTGGAGGCCACCCGCAGAGCGGCCCGCGAGGGACGCAGCGTCGAGGACATGCGGGTCCGGCTGCTGCTGGACACCGTGCTGGACGCGGCCCAGGGGCTGCGCCGCGAACTGGCCCTGCCGCCGGTGTCCGTACGGCCCGCCGAGACCGTGGACGCGGTCGAACCGGGGCGGATGACCCCGAAGGACATCGCCGCCCGTGCCCTGTCCGAGCACGACCCCGCGATCCTCGACCAGTTGCTGGCGCTGCCGCAGGCCCATCTCGTCGTGGACGGCTACAACGTCACCAAGACCGGCTATCCCCAGATGCCGCTGGAGAAGCAGCGGCTCAGGCTGCTCGGCCAGCTCTCGCAGCTCGCCGCGCAGACCGGCGCCGAGGTCACCTGTGTCTTCGACGGGGCCGAGCTGGCCGCGCCGGTGCTGCTCGCGCCGCCGCGCGGAGTACGGGTGCTCTTCTCCAAACCGGGTGTCACGGCGGACGAGTTGATCCGTCAGCTGGTGCGCGCCGAGCCGCCCGGCCGGCCGGTCATCGTCGCCTCCACCGACCGCGAGGTGGCCGACGGGGTCGCCCGGGCCGGGGCCCGCCCGGTGGCGTCGCTGGTGCTCCTGAAGCGCCTCTCGCGCGGCTGAACCGTCTCACGCGTGACGCCACCCTTCCCGCAGGGTGCAAACCGGGCATAAGGCAATCTACGCATCAATCGCAACGTAGAGGTTTAACGCCCGAATTGACGGAACCGTCACGCAACGTAGTGTCAACCGTGTCTCACGCGCTGTGAGTTGTGTGCAAAGAATGCATGCTGTGACGGGATTTTTTGCTGTGAGGATTTGAATTCATCACGATGAGGTCACTAGGGTCTGGGCTCGAACCTCCAAGCGGGTGATCACTCACAAGAAGGAGCTCGCTTTCGTGGCCTCCCACCGTCGACCCAAACAGCCGAGCCGTGCGCGTGTGACCGTGCTCACCACCGCAGCAGCCGCCGCCGTCGCCATCAGCGCGCAGGCGGCCAACGCGGCGCCGAGCGCGAAGCCGAGCAAGGACGAGGTCAAGTCCAAGGTCGACAAGCTCTACGAGGAGGCGGAGCAGGCCACCGAGAAGTACAACGGGGCCAAGGAGAAGCAGGAGAAGCTCCAGAAGGAGATCTCCACCATCCAGGACAACGTGGCCCGCGGCCAGCAGGACCTCAACAAGCTGCGCGACAGCCTGGGTTCGCTCGCGGCCGGTCAGTACCGCTCCGGCGGCATCGACCCGTCCCTGCAGCTCTTCCTCTCCTCCAACCCGGACGACTACCTGGACAAGGCCTCCACGCTCGACCAGTTGAGCGGTCAGCAGGTCGACGCGCTGAAGAAGATCCAGGACAAGCAGCGCGAACTGGCCCAGGAGCGCGCCGAGGCCACCGAGAAGCTCAAGGACCTCGCCTCCACCCGCACCGAGCTGGGCAAGAAGAAGGACGAGGTCAAGGCCAAGCTCGCCGAGGCGCAGAAGCTGCTCAACTCCCTCACGGCGAAGGAGAAGGCCGACCTGGCCGCCGCCGACCAGGCTCGCGCCACCCGCGCCAGCGAGCGCGCCACGATGGGCAACAGCGCCCCCGCCTCGGGCCGGGCCGGAGCGGCCTTCTCCGCCGCGCAGAGCAGGATAGGGTCCCCGTACGTCTACGGCGCCACCGGCCCGTCCTCCTTCGACTGCTCGGGCCTGACCTCCTGGGCCTACGCCCAGGCCGGCGTCTCCATACCGCGCACCTCCCAGGCGCAGGCCAACATCGGCACCCGCATCTACTCGCAGAGCCAGCTCCAGGTCGGCGACCTGGTCTTCTTCTACGGCGACCTGCACCACGTCGGCCTCTACGCGGGCAACGGCCAGGTGCTGCACGCCCCGCACACCGGCGCCAGCGTGCGCTACGAGGCGATCGGCAACATGCCCTTCCAGTTCGGCGTCCGCGTCTGAGCCGCATCCGCTTCCGCCTCCCGGCGCTCCACTCGGTGCCGCCCGAACGAGCGAATCGCATCAACCCGCACTGACCTCACGCCCCGCCCCTGACCTGCGTCGGAGGCGGGGCGCCGTGCTGTGCGCCCGTCGAGGGGCTCGGCCGGAGCGTGTGCGCGGGGCTACTGTCGGCGCCGTTTCCCCCACCGCCGGGACGCGCCCCGCGTCCCGGCACCCGGGGAGGCTGTCCGTGTTGGCCAGTGGAGGGAGTTCGGCTTCCCGTGGGGTCCCATCGCCGCCTTGCACCGTCCGGGTTCGTCCGGGGCGCCGGCACCGCCCGTGCCGCCTTCACCGCGGTCTCCGCCGCGGCCGCCGTCCTCGGCGCCCTGCCGGCCGGCCCGGCCCTCGCCGCCCCGCACGGCGGCACCGGCGCCGAGGTCGACCGCCTCTACCAGGAGGCCGAGAAGGCGACCGAGGCCTACGACAAGGCCGATGAGCGCGCCGGTCTGCTGCACCGGCAGGTCCGCGACGCCCAGGACCGCATCGCCCGGCGGCAGCAGCGCGTCAACACCCTGCGGGAATCGCTGGGTTCCCTGGCCGGCGCCCAGTACCGCTCCGGCGGCCTCGACCCGTCCCTCGCCCTGCTGTTCTCCGACGACCCGGCCGACTACCTCGACAAGGCGACCACGCTCGACCGGATCGGCACCCACCAGGCCGGCGAGCTGCGGAACCTGCGGCAGGCGCTGCGGGAACTCGTCCAGGAGCGCGCCGAGGCCACCCGCGCCCTCACCGAACTGGAGAAGGCGCGCAGGGCCGTCGTCGCCCACAAGCGGACCGTCGAGCAGAAGCTGGCCCGGGCCCGGGCGCTGCTCAACTCCCTGTCCCCGACCGAGCGCGAGGCCTACGACCGGGCCTCCCGCTCCGGCCGCGACGACCTGCTGCCCGGCGTGTCCGGTCTCTCCGGGCTCGACGGCGGCCCGGCCGCCTCCGCCCGCGCGGCCGCCGCCGTCGCCGCGGCCCGCTCCGCGCTCGGCCGCCCCTACGTCTGGGGCGCCAACGGCCCCTCCGGCTTCGACTGTTCGGGCCTGATGCAGTGGGCCTACGCGCAGGCCGGGGTGCATCTGCCGCGCACCTCGCAGGAGCAGCGCCACGCCGGACGGCAGATCCCGCTGTCCCAGGCGCGCCCCGGCGACCTCGTCGTCTACCGGTCGGACGCCAGCCACGTCGCGATGTACGTCGGCCACGGCAGGGTCATCCACGCGCCCTACCCGGGCGCACCCGTGCGCTACGACCCGGTCGGCATGATGCCGATCTCCTCGGTCACCAGGGTCTGATCTCCTCGGTCACCGGGGTCTGGCGGTGGCGCCCCGGCGCCGTACCATCGGGAAATGGCTGGTCGAAGGCGGGTGTCGAGATCCTCGATGGTGGCGGTGTGCCTGCTGCTCGCCTCGCTGGCGGCGTGCGGCGGCCAGACCGCCACCGGCACGGCCAGGGAACAGGTGCAGCGGCTGCTCGACCGGCGCGCGGCTGCCGTCCTGCACCACGATCCGGCCACCTTCGCCGCCACCGGCACCCGGGCGCCGTACCCGGACCTGAAGGCCGTGCCCTTCGCGGCCTGGTCCTACCGCGTCACCGCGCTGCGCCGCACCGGCGAGGGGGCCGTGGCCGACGCCGAACTGCGCTACCGGGTGACCGGCTACGACCGGGCGCCCGTCACCGCCGGCCGCACCCTGACCCTGTCCACCACGGCCGACGGGAAGTGGTACGTCGTCTCCGACCGGCCCGCGCGCAAGTCCGCCCAGCAACTGTGGGACCAGGGCCCGGTGTCGGTGGTCCGGGGGCACAGCGGCATCGTCCTCGGGGTCGGGCAGAGCGACGGGACCCTGCGGGGCTACGCGGGCCTGGCCGACCGTGCGGTGCCCGCGGTCTCGGACGCCTGGGGCACGGACTGGAGCCGCCACGTCGTCGTCCTCGTCCCCAAGTCCCTCGACGGCATGGCCGCGCTGCTCGGCTCGCCCGCGTCCAACTACCGGGGGATCGCCGCCGTCACCACCGGCGAGGCGGGCGGCACCGGGCAGGCCCCGGCCGACCGGATCATCGTGAACCCCGACGCGTACGGCATGCTCGGGCCGCTCGGCCGGCAGGTCGTCCTCACCCACGAGACCACCCATGTCGCCACCCGCGCCCACACCAACCCGGCCACCCCGCTGTGGCTCTCCGAGGGCTACGCGGACTGGGTCGGCTACCGGAACTCCGGACGCACCCCGGACCAGGCCGCGCCGGAACTCGAGCACGCCGTGACCGACGGGAAGGTGCCGGCCGCCCTCCCCGCCGACCGGGACTTCGGCTTCGCCGGTGACGCCACCCGGCTCGCCCAGGCCTACGAGGGCGGCTGGATGGCCTGCCGGATGATCGCCGACCGCTGGGGCGAGGGGAAGCTGGACGACTTCTACCGGGCCGTGGGCGTACACCAGCGGCGCGCGGGCGCGGTCGAGGACGCGCTGAGGACCGTGCTGGGCACGACGCTGGAGGCGTTCACCGGGCAGTGGCGGGAGTATCTGCGCACACAGCTGGGGTGAGCCGGGGGGACAGGTACGGCCGTCCCGGGCGCCCGGAGCGGATTGGGTAGGGTCGGCGGCGATGCACAAGACCCTCATCGTGACCAACGACTTCCCGCCCCGCCCGGGCGGCATCCAGGCGTTCCTGCACAACATGGCGCTGCGGCTGGACCCGGACCGGCTGGTCGTCTACGCCTCCACCTGGAAGCGGAGCCGGGAGGGGGTCGAGGCCACGGCCGCCTTCGACGCCGAGCAGCCGTTCACCGTCGTACGGGACCGTACGACGATGCTGCTGCCCACACCGGCGGCGACCCGCCGCGCCACCGGGCTGCTGCGCGAGCACGGGTGCACGTCGGTGTGGTTCGGGGCGGCGGCGCCGCTCGGGCTGATGGCGCCGGCGCTGCGCCGGGCGGGCGCCCGGCGGCTGGTGGCCACCACGCACGGGCACGAGGCCGGGTGGGCGCAGCTGCCCGCCGCACGCGGGCTGCTGCGGCGCATCGGGGAGTCGACGGACACGATCACCTACCTCGGCGAGTACACCCGCTCCCGGATCGCCACCGCGCTCACCCCCGAGGCGGGCGCGCGGATGGTGCAGCTGCCGCCCGGCGTGGACGAGAAGACCTTCCACCCGGCCTCGGGCGGTGAGGAGGTGCGGGCCCGGCTCGGGCTCACCGACCGGCCGGTGGTCGTGTGCGTCTCCCGGCTGGTCCGGCGCAAGGGGCAGGACACCCTGATCCGGGCCATGCCCCGGATCCTGGCCGCCGAGCCGGAGACGGTGCTGCTGATCGTCGGCGGCGGCCCGTACGAGAAGGACCTGCGCAGGCTCGCGGACGAGACCGGGGTGGCCGGCTCGGTGCGCTTCACCGGCCCCGTGCCCTGGGCCGAGCTGCCCGCGCACTACGGCGCCGGCGACGTCTTCGCCATGCCCTGCCGCACCCGGCGCGGCGGGCTCGACGTCGAGGGCCTGGGCATCGTCTACCTGGAGGCGTCCGCGACGGGGCTGCCCGTCGTCGCCGGGGACTCCGGCGGAGCGCCCGACGCGGTCCTCGACGGCGAGACCGGCTGGGTCGTGCGCGGCGGCTCCCCCGAGCAGGCCGCCGACCGCATCGTCACCCTCCTCGGCGACGCCGCACTGCGCCGCCGCATGGGGGAGCGGGGCCGCCGGTGGGTCGAGGAGAAGTGGCGCTGGGACCTGCTGGCGGACCGCCTCAAGGAACTCTTGTAGCGGCGTCCGGCGGGCCGAGGGGCGTGCGGCGGAGGGCCGAACGCGGCCGGCCGCGCTGGGCCGGCCCCTGCGGCCCTACTTCGCGTAGATCGCCTCGATGTCGTTCGCGAAGTCCTTGGCCACCACGTTCCGCTTGAGCTTCAGGGACGGGGTGAGGTGGCCTGACTCCTCCGTGAACTGGGTGGGCAGGACGCGGAACTTGCGGACCGACTCCGCCTTCGACACCGCCGCGTTGCCGTCGTCGACGGCCGTCTGGAGGGCGGCGAGCAGATCCGGATCCTCGCGCAGCGACGCCGGGGTGGAGCCCTGCGGCTTGCCGTGCTCGGCCGCCCAGCGGCCGAGGAACTCCTCGTCGAGGGTGACCAGCGCGCCCACGAACGGACGCCCGTCGCCCACCACCATGCACTCCGCGACCAGCGCGTGCGCCCGGATGCGGTCCTCGATCACGGCCGGGGCGACGTTCTTGCCGCCCGCGGTGACGATGATCTCCTTCTTGCGGCCGGTGATCCGCAGATAGCCGTCCTCGTCGAGGGTGCCGATGTCCCCGGTGTGGAACCAGCCGTCGGCCAGCGCCTCGGCCGTGGCGCCCGGGTTGTTCCAGTACTCCTTGAACAGGTGCTCGCCGTGCAGCAGCACCTCGCCGTCGTCGGCGATACGGACCACCGAGCCGGGCAGCGGCTGCCCGACCGTGCCGATCTTCTGCCGGTCCCAGGGGTTGAACGCGGTCGCCGCACAGGACTCGGTCAGGCCGTAGCCCTCCAGCACCGTGAAGCCGATGCCGCGGAAGAAGTGGCCGAGCCGCTCACCGAGCGGCGCGCCGCCGGAGATGGCGTACTCGCCGCGCCCGCCGAGCACCGCGCGCAGCTTGCTGTAGACCAGCTTGTCGAACGTCTTGTGCTTGATCTTCAGACCGAGCGACGGGCCCGACGGGGTGTCCAGCGCCTTGCTGTACGCGATCGCCGTGTCGGCGGCCTTGTCGAAGATCTTGCCCTTGCCGTCCGCCTGCGCCTTGGCGCGCGCCGAGTTGTACACCTTCTCGAACACGCGCGGGACGCCCAGTATCAGCGTCGGGCGGAACGAGGCCAGCTCGTCGGTGAGGTTCTTGATGTCCGGGACGCAGCCCAGCTTGATCGGCGCCATCATCGGGGCGACCTGGACCAGCCGCCCGAAGACATGGGCGAGCGGCAGGAACAGCAGTACGGAGCACTCACCGGTGCGGAACAGCGGCCGCAGCCGCTCCACCACGTTCCCGCACTCGGCGAAGAAGCTGCGGTGGGAGAGCACACAGCCCTTGGGGCGGCCGGTGGTTCCGCTGGTGTACACGATGGTCGCCGGGTCGTCGGCCTTCGCCAGCGAGCTGCGCTCCTCGACCGAGGCGTCGCTGATCCCGTGCCCGGCGCGGCCCAGCTCCTCGACGGCGCCGGCCTCGATCTGCCAGACGTTCTTCAGGGCGGGCAGGCTCTCGCGCACCGACTCGACGGCGGCGGCGTGCGCGTCCGTCTCCACCACGCAGGCGGTCGCGCCGGAGTCGGAGAGGATCCACTGGACCTGCTCCGGCGAACTGGTCTCGTACACCGGCACGGTGATGGCGCCCGCGCTCCAGATCGCGAAGTCCAGCAGCGTCCACTCGTACCGCGTACGGGACATCAGGCCCACCCGGTCGCCCGGCTGGATGCCGGAGGCGATCAGGCCCTTGGCGGCGGCGTGCACCTCGGCGAGGAACGCCCGTGCGGTGACGTCCTGCCAGACACCGCCGACCTTCCGTGCGATCACGGCGACCTCGGGGTACTGCGCGGCGTTTCTGCGGACGATGTCGGTCAGATTGCCGTCCGCAGGGACCTCGTACAAAGCCGGAAGGCTGAACTCGCGCAAGACTGCTGCTCCTCATAGGGCGCCGGCGCCACGACGTTGTGTGATGCGACGGTGCGGTCCAAGGCTCGAATCCGTGCCCGGGGCTTCGCCGGGAGCCGTTTCGGGCTCAGTGGTTGAAATCCAGAGCACGACTGGACTGCCCGGAGGTTACCCGCCGGTATGGCTTTTTCGACAGGGGTTCCCGGCGAGATGTTCGCTGCGTCACACGATGGGTGTTTCTTCGCGCACAGTAGTAGACCCGCTGAACAACTGGCCAGTAACAAGGGGCTCTGTCGTCACTGTTCACAAGAGCAGCGCTCCCCCTACCCTTGATCGCCATGGCACCCACACCAGAGCCCGACCGCGGGATGCGGATCCACGTGGTCAGCGACGTGCACGGCAACGCCCGCGACCTGGCCCGGGCCGGCGAGGGTGCCGACGCGCTGATCTGCCTCGGCGACCTGATCCTCTTCCTCGACTACGCCGACCACTCGCGCGGCATCTTCCCCGACCTCTTCGGCACGGAGAACGCCGACCGCATCGTCGAACTGCGCACCGCCCGCCGCTTCGCCGAAGCGCGCGAGTTCGGCGCCCGGCTGTGGGCGGGCATCGACGGCGACCGCGCCCAGGTGATCGAACAGGCCGTGCGCAAGCAGTACGCGGAGCTCTTCGCCGCCTTCCCCACCCCCACGTACGCCACCTACGGCAACGTCGACATGCCGCCGCTGTGGAAGGAGTACGCGCGCAAGGGCACCACCGTGCTCGACGGGGAGCGGGTGGAGATCGGCGGCCGTGTCTTCGGATTCGTCGGCGGCGGACTGCGCACCCCCATGCGCACGCCCTACGAGATCGGCGACGAGGAGTACGCCGCGAAGATCGAGGCCGTCGGCGAGGTCGACGTGCTGTGCACCCACATCCCGCCCGACGTGCCCGAACTCGTCTACGACACCGTCGCCCGCCGCTTCGAACGCGGCAGCCGCGCCCTGCTGGACGCCATCCGCCGCACCCGTCCCCGCTACGCGCTCTTCGGCCACGTCCACCAGCCGCTGGTGCGGCGCATGCGCATCGGCGCGACCGAGTGCGTCAACGTAGGACACTTCGCGGGCACGGGCAGGCCCTGGGTCCTTCGGTGGTGACCGTTGTCCTTCGGTGGTGACCGTCGGTGATCGTTGACGACCGCTTCGGCCGGGTGATCCCTTCGCGCCACCTTCCCGTCATGTCCGCAGGTGGGGGTGGAGTCCGGCGCCCGCCTGCGCGGTAGCCTTCACGCTGCACACACGTGCGCACACGACCCGACTTCCGGCCCGCATCTGGAGGAGCCACGGCGATGGCGGAACACACCAGCTCGAGCATCACGATCGAGGCGGCACCGGCCGACGTCATGGGGGTGATCAGCGACTTCGCGCGCTACCCCGACTGGACGGGCGAGGTGAAGGAGGCCGAGGTCCTCACGGCCGACGAGCACGGCCGCGCCGAGCAGGTCCGCCTCGTCATGGACGCGGGCGCCATCAAGGACGACCAGACCCTCGCCTACACCTGGACCGGCGACAACGAGGTCTCCTGGACCCTGGTGAAGTCGCAGATGCTGCGCTCGCTCGACGGCTCCTACCTGCTGAAGCCGGTGGGCGCGAGCTCGACCGAGGTCACCTACCAGCTCACGGTCGACGTCAAGATCCCCATGCTGGGCATGATCAAGCGCAAGGCCGAGAAGGTCATCATCGACCGCGCCCTGGCGGGTCTGAAGAAGCGTGTGGAGTCGGGCGAGAAGTAGGCGAGGACTGGTCGAGTCGGGCGAGGAGCAGCGGGCTGCGCAGAGGCGCGCCGGGACCCGTCCCGGCACCGGCTCGGGCGCCCCGTAGCCGAACGAGCCGTTGAATGCGGCTAGCGTTCAACCCCATGCGCACCCTCCTGATCACCGGCCCAGGCGGCTCCGGCCGTACCACCGTCGCCGCGGCCACCGCGCTGACCGCCGCCCGCGAGGGCACCCCCACCCTCGTCCTCAGCGCCGACCGCACCGACACCCTGGGTGCGGCGCTCGGCACGGCGACGGGCGCGGAGCCGGTGCGGGTCGCGCCGGACCTCACCGCGTGGCGCCCCGACGCAGCGGCCGGCTTCCGCGCCGACCTCGCCGCCTTCCAGGACCGCGCGGCAGGCGTCCTCGACCTGCTCGGAGCCGCCCGCCTGGACGCCGAGGAGGTCACCCCGCTGCCCGGCGCCGAGGAGCTGGCCCTGCTGCGCGCACTGCGTGACGCGGCCCTGTCCGAGCGGTTCGAACTGCTGGTCGTCGACCTGCCGCCCGCCCCGCAGGCCCTCGCGCTGCTCGCCCTGCCCGCCGAGTTGCGCCGATACCTGCGCCGGCTGCTCCCGCCCGAGCGGCAGGCCGCCCGCGCGCTGCGTCCCGTCCTCGGCCGGCTGGCCGGTGTGCCCATGCCGGCCGAGTGGCTGTACGAGACCGCCTCCCGCTGGGACGTGGAGCTGGCCGCCGTGGAGGCCGTCGTCGCCGACCCGGGCACCGCCGTACGCCTGGTGGCCGAGCCCGGACCGGCGGGCCTGGACGCCGTGCACGGCGTCGCGCTCGGACTGGCCGTACGCGCACTGCCCCTGGAGTCCCTGGTCGCCACCAGGGTCCTGCCCGAGGCGCCCGCGGACTCCTGGCTGGCGGGCCCGGTGGCCCAGCAGCGCAAGGCCCTGGAGGAGTGGCGGCAGACGTACACCGTCCATCCGGCCGCCCACCTGGGCCGGGACCCGCGCGGCCCGGACGACCTCGCCGCCCTCGCCGTGCCCGGTGCCGACCCGGCGTCCGTCCCGGTCGAATGGCCGGTCACCGACCGGCTCGCCGAGGACGGCGTGCTGGTGTGGTGCATTCCCCTGCCCGGCGCCGTGCGCGAGGAGCTGGATCTCGTGCGGCGCGGCGACGAACTCGTGCTGACCGCCGGCCCCTTCCGCCGGATCGTCCCGCTGCCCTCGGCGCTGCGCCGGTGCACGGTCGACGGCGCCGCGCTGCGCGACGGCGAGCTGCGGATCCGGTTCGCCCCGGACCCCGCGCTGTGGCCCCGCGAGAGGTGAAGGGCGTCCGCCCGTTCGGGTAACGTCGGAAGGACGAACCGTAGTCAGGAGTCCGCCATGAGCAGCGAAGAGCGCCCACCGTCCGACGCCGCTCGGGACGACGTGGCTCAGGAGCAGACCGCCGACGAGGCGCGGCACGCCGGTGACACCGACGCGTGGGCCACGGCCTGCGCCGAGGACCTCGCGGAGGAGCAGGCCCGGCGCCGCGCGCAGTACGGCCCGCCGCCGGGTTCGGCCGCCGAGGAGCTGCGCAAGTTCGTCGACACGGTCGCCGACAAGCTGTCCTCGTTGCAGACGCCGCTGCTCGGCGCGGTCGCCGGGCCCGCAGCCCAGCAGGTGGTGCGGCAGGTCGTGCAGCAGGCGAAGGCGGCCGTGGAACCCGTCATCGAGCGCAACCCGGACGTCTTCGACCACCTGGCCGCGGCCGGCAGCGAGCTCCTCGCCGCCTACCGCTCGGCCGTCGAGGCCCAGGAGCGCCGCTGGACGTCCCGTGCGAGCGGCCTGGACGACGACCTGAGGGACGGCCTGGACGACCGCGACGACCGCCGCGACGGGGGCGAGGGCGCCGGCGGCGGGGAACGCATCGACCTGGACTGACCGTCCTGCCGTCCCGGACCGTGTCGTCCTGCCGTTCTGCCGTCCTGTCGTCCTGGACCGGCCGTCCCGCCGCCCCGGACCGCCCGTCCTGCCGCGGCGTCCCGCCTGCCCAGCGGGTGGACGAGGCGAATCCGACGGCAGGGCCTCGGGTACGGTTGGCCGTAGCGGGGCTCGACCGAAACTGAGGGATTCATGGGACTCACCATCGGCGTCGACATCGGCGGCACGAAGATCGCGGCCGGCGTGGTCGACGAGGAAGGCAACATCCTCTCGACCTTCAAGGTGCCGACCCCCACCACGCCCGAGGCCATCGTGGACGCCATCGCCTCGGCGGTGGAGGGCGCACGCGCGGGGCACGAGATCGTCGGCGTGGGCATCGGGGCCGCCGGCTACGTCAACCGGCAGCGCTCGACGGTCTACTTCGCGCCCAACATCCACTGGCGCAACGAGCCGCTGAAGGAGAAGGTCGAGGCGCGCGTCGGCCTCCCGGTCGTCGTGGAGAACGACGCGAACGCCGCGGCCTGGGGCGAGTACAAGTTCGGTGCCGGCAAGGGCCACCGCAACGTCATCTGCATCACGCTCGGCACCGGTCTCGGCGGCGGCATCATCATCGGCAACAAGCTGCGCCGCGGCCACTTCGGCGTGGCCGCCGAGTTCGGGCACATCCGGATGGTCCCGGACGGCCTGCTGTGCGGCTGCGGCTCGCAGGGCTGCTGGGAGCAGTACGCCTCCGGCCGCGCGCTCGTGCGGTACGCCAAGCAGCGCGCCAACGCCACCCCGGAGAGCGCCCAGGTGCTGCTGGCCCTCGGCAACGGCACCCCCGAGGGGATCGAGGGCAAGCACATCTCGATGGCCGCCCGCCAGGGCTGTCCCGTCGCCGTCGACTCCTACCGCGAGCTGGCCCGCTGGGTCGGCGCCGGCCTCGCCGACCTGGCCTCCCTCTTCGACCCGTCCGCCTTCATCGTCGGCGGCGGCCTGTCCGACGAGGGCGAGCTGGTCCTGGACCCGATCCGCAAGTCCTACAAGCGCTGGCTGGTCGGCGGCAACTGGCGCCCGGTCGCCGACGTGCTGGCCGCCCAGCTCGGCAACAAGGCCGGCCTGGTGGGCGCGGCCGACCTCGCCCGGGAGCCCGACCCGATCATGTGAGACGCCGTGCGGTACAGGGGCGCGGGGAGCGGCGCGACGGGCCACGACGGACCGGCGGTCGCCCATGAACCTCGCGCCCCGGCCCTGGGCGTACATTGATCCACATGGCGCTGCTTCCCAACTCCCGTACGGAACCGGACGGTTCCGCCGTCATCCGCGTCCTGACCTACAACATCCGGTCCATGCGGGACGACACCGACGCCCTCGCCCGGGTGATCAGGGCCTGCGCGCCCGATCTCGTCCTCCTCCAGGAGGCGCCCCGGTTCTTCCGCTGGCGCAAGAAGCTGGCGCGGCTGGCGCGGAAGTCGGATCTGGTGATGCTCACCGGGGGCGCCACGGCCGCGGGTCCGGCGCTGCTGTGCTCGTTGCGCGCCACCGTCGAGCGGACCGAGGACGTGCTGCTGCCGCTCACCCCGGGGATGCACCGCAGGGGCCTGGCCACGGCGGTCGTCCGGTTCGGCGGTGCCCGGCTCGGCGTGCTCGGCTGCCATCTCTCGCTCGACCGGAACGAGCGCTACGAGCAGGGCGGCATGCTCCTGGACCGGCTGGCCGGGATGGGCGTCGAGCATGCGATCGCGGGCGGCGACATCAACGAGGCACCGGACGGCCCGACGTTCCGCCGCCTGGCCGCCACCCTCCAGGACGCCCGGGCCACGGCCCCCTGGGGCGGCGAACTCACCTGGAACGCCATTGAGCCCGACCGCCGCATCGACGCGATCTTCGCCACCCCCGGCATCGAGATCCTCGCCTGCGGCGTCCCCCACGACCACCCCGGAGTGACCGCGCAGGACCTCCGATCGGCCACGGACCACCTCCCGGTCCTGGCCGCCCTCAAGATCCCGGCGACCCCCTAGGGGGTGTCTACACCACCGCCCCGCGGCCCGGGTCGTCTCCGTCCTCGTCGCCGGGCTTCATGCGGGCCACCAGGGTCACGATGCCGCCGAGGAAGCCGCCGATGCAGAGGGTGGTCAGCCACCAGGTCATGTCCCAGCCGAGCAGCACGGCCAGCAGGAGCAGCACCGGGCCGCCGACGACGCCGAGCCAGGCGAACTTGGCGGTCGCGTCCGCATCGGGCAGCGGCGGCGGCTCCGGCGGCACGAAGTGGCCCTCGTCGTCATCGCCGAAGTCGTCGTCGGACGGCTCGCGCGGCGAGTAGTCGCGCGGGCCCGCGACGCCCGGCGCGAAGGAGACGGAGCTGCCGAGCGGCGGGCCGGCCGGGGCCGGCTTCCCCTCCTCCTTCGGCCGCTCGGACCGGGGAGGATCGTCGTCCTCGCCCGGCATGTCCGGCAGCACCAGGTCCTCGATCGGCCGGAACGGCCGCGCGCCCGGCGGGTCCGGCGGCTCGTCGCCGTACCCGGCGACGATCGCCGCCCAGGCGGCCTCCTCGTCGAAGGGCGTGCCGCCTTCCGGCCCGCCCGGCTCGTCGGATCCGGCTGCATCGGCCGCATCGGCCGCCGGCTTCACCGGCTCGACCGGCTCGCGGTTCTCGCGGCCCTCGCGGTCGGAGTCGTGCTCAGCCACCTGCCGCCGTCCCTTCCTTGCCGACACTGGGTGCGATCCGGCCGATGAAGCCGAAGCTCTCCCCGAAGATCCGGTCCGCGTCGTTGTCCAACGTCGCGACGTGGTAGCTGTGTTCCAGCAGCACCTCGGTGACGTCCACGGAGGAGACCCGGCTGAGGATCCGCGCCGAGTCGGCCGGCGGCACCACATGGTCCTGGGGGCTGCGCAGAAGCAGCAACGGCTGCGTGACCTGCGGAAGCTCGCCGTCGACCAGCCGGAAGAAGGCCCTGAGCGAGTGCGCGCAGTGCAGCGGGACCCGGTCGTAGCCCAGTTCCGCGCTGTCCGCCTTGGCGATGTCGCTGGCGATGCCCTTGGTGGTGCGCACCAGGTGCCGGGCGACGGGCAGGGCGTACGCGGACAGGCCGTGCACCTTGTTTGCCGGGTTGACCACCACGACCCCGGCGACCGCGTCCCCGTGCCGCGCCGCCAGCCGGAGCGCCAGCGCACCGCCCATGGACAGCCCCGCCACGAACACGTGCGCGCACCGCTCGCGCAGGGCGCGCAGCTCGCGGTCCACCTCCGCGTACCAGTCCTGCCAGCCGGTGATCGCCATGTCCTCCCAGCGCGTCCCGTGCCCGGGCAGCAGCGGGAGCGAGACGGTCAGGCCGCGCTCGGCGAGATACTCGGCCCAGGAACGCAGCGACTGGGGGGAACCGGTGAAGCCGTGGCAGAGGAGGACGCCGACCTCCCCGCCCTCATGGCGGAACGGCTCGGCTCCGGGGAGGACCGGCACGTCGGTCTCCTGTTCGTGGAATCGGCTCAGCACGTCGATGACAGGTACTTCACCGTACGCGACGGCATTGACACCGACCAGGGTCGTCGGCTCCTTCGGCACCACTTGGGGTTATGGTCTGATCGACACACACAGGAGGCAGTCGGTTGTTCTACGGCACGATGAAGGTCGCCATCGGGGGGCCGCTGAAGCTCGCCTTCAGGCCCTGGGTGGAGGGCCTGGAGAACATTCCGGCCGAGGGCCCCGCCATTCTGGCGAGCAATCACCTGTCGTTCTCGGACTCGTTCTTCCTGCCCGTGGTCCTCGACCGCAAGGTCACCTTCATCGCGAAGGCCGAGTACTTCACCACGCCCGGAGTGAAGGGCCGGCTGACCGCCGCGTTCTTCAAGGGCGTCGGCCAGCTCCCCGTGGACCGCTCCGGCGCGCGCGGCGCGGGCGAGGCGGCGATCAAGAGCGGCATCGAGGTGCTGGAGCGCGGCGAGCTGTTCGGCATCTACCCCGAGGGCACCCGCTCGCCCGACGGCCGCCTGTACCGCGGCAAGCCGGGCGGTCTGGCCCGCGTGGCGCTGGCCACCGGGGCGCCCGTCATCCCGGTCGCCATGATCGACACGGAGAAGATCCAGCCGCCCGGGAAGGTCGTCCCCAAGCTGATGCGTCCGGGCATCCGGATCGGCAGGCCGCTGGACTTCAGCCGCTACCAGGGCATGGAGCAGGACCGCTTCGTGCTGCGCGCGCTGACCGACGAGGTCATGTACGAGATCATGAAGCTGTCGGGGCAGGAGTACGTCGACATCTACGCGACCGCCGCCAAGCGGCAGATCGCGGACGCGGCCAAGGCCGAGAAGGAGGCGGAGAAGGCGGCCAAGGCCGCCCTCGCCCAGGCCGCGAAGGACCAGGCCGAGAAGGAGAAGGCCGAGAAGGAGAAGAAGGCGCAGTGACGCGGTAGGGGAGGACCGCGCAGAAGGGGACGGGCGGACCGCACAGCCGGCGGACCAGGACCAAGGGGGGGCATGCCCAGGCGTGAGCGTGTCATGAGGATGTCGGTCGAGCTGCCGCTGTGGCGTGCGCTCGCCGGCTACCGGGTGCTGACCATGCTCTACGCGGTCGGCCTGTTCGCCACCGCCTACGACCGCTTCCCCCGGCCCTGGATCGCCGTCGCCTACTACTGCGTGCTGTGCGTGTGGACCCTCGCCACCCTGCCCAGGGTCGCGAACGCCGCGAGCTGCACCAAACGGTTCCTCGCCGTCGACCTCGCCCTGGCGGTGACCGGCATCCTCCTCACGCCCCTGGCCGACACGCAGGCGCGGATCGCGGACGACGGCCCGACCCTGCCGTCGATCTGGACCGCCGGCTCCGTCCTCGCCTTCGCCCTCAAGGGCGGCTGGCGCTGGGCCGCCCTCGCCTCCACCCCGGTCGCCGTCGCCAATCTGATCGAGCGCGGCAGCCCGGCCCGCGACACCGTGCACAACGTGATCCTGGTCTGGGTCGCCTCGATCGCCATCGGCTACGTCGTCGAGGTCGCCCGCGCCTCCGAGCGCACCCTCGCCCGCGCCCTGGAGATCGAGGCCGCGACCCGCGAGCGGGAGCGGCTGGCCCGGGACATCCACGACGGTGTGCTGCAGGTGCTCGCCATGGTCCAGCGGCGCGGCGCGGTCCTCGGCGGCGAGGCCGCGGAGTTGGGCCGGCTGGCCGGGGAGCAGGAGGTGGCGCTGCGCACTCTGGTCTCCGGCGGGCTGGTCCCCGTGTCCCGGGTCTCGCAGGACGTGGCCGACGGCGCGGTCGTACGCATGGTGGACGACGAGGCCGACGAGGACGGCGCGGAGCGCGACCGGAGCGGCCCCGTCGACCTGCGTTCCCTGCTGGCCCGCTGGGCCGGCTCCCGGGTCAGCCTCGCGGAGCCCGGCGCGCCGGTCCTGCTGCCGTCCGGGGTCGCCCGGGAGATGGCCGCGGCCGTCGGCGCCGCGCTGGACAACGTCCGCAGGCACGCGGGCGAGGACGCCCGGGCATGGATCCTCGTCGAGGACGAACCGGAGTGCGTCCTCGTGACCGTACGGGACGACGGACCCGGCATCCCCGAGGGCCGGCTCGCCCAGGCCGAGGGCGAGGGCCGGCTCGGCGTCGCCCAGTCGATCAAGGGCCGGCTGCGCGACATCGGCGGCACCGCCGAGCTGGTCTCGGTGCCCGGCCAGGGCACGGAGGTCGAGCTGAAGGTGCCCAGGAACCCGAAGAAGACGAAAGCGGAGAGCAGATGAGCACACAGCAGGACCCGATCAAGGTCATGGTGGTCGACGACCACCCCATGTGGCGGGACGCCGTCGCCCGCGACCTGACCGAGTCCGGCTTCGACGTGGTCGCCACCGCGGGCGACGGCGAGCAGGCGGTGCGCCGCGCCCGGGCCGCCGCCCCCGACGTGCTCGTCCTGGACCTCAACCTGCCCGCCAAGCCCGGTGTCCAGGTCTGCAAGGAACTCCTCGCCGCCAACCCGGCGCTGCGGGTCCTGGTGCTGTCCGCGAGCGGCGAGCACGCCGATGTGCTGGAGGCCGTGAAGTCGGGTGCCACGGGCTATCTGCTGAAGTCGGCCTCCACGGAGGAGCTGCTCGACGCGGTGCGCCGCACCGCCGTGGGCGACCCGGTGTTCACCCCCGGCCTGGCCGGGCTGGTCCTCGGCGAGTACCGCCGGCTGGCCGCCGAGCCCGCCCCCGCCTCCGGGGCCGGTGCCGACGAGCCGAAGGCGCCGCGGCTCACGGAACGCGAGACCGAGGTGCTGCGCCTGGTCGCCAAGGGTCTGAGCTACAAGCAGATCGCCGAGCGCCTGGTCATCTCCCACCGCACGGTCCAGAACCACGTCCAGAACACCCTCGGCAAGCTCCAGCTCCACAACCGTGTCGAGCTGGTCCGCTACGCCATCGAACGGGGACTCGACGGCGACTGAGGGCGCCGCCCGAAGGACCTCGCCCAGCGATCTCGCCGAGCGGTCCCGCCGACCGCTCGCGTCAAGCCGCGTACGCGGCTCATCCGCTCTTTCGGGTGGATTTGCCGTGATCAACTACCGGACATTTCACCGGAATTGACTTTCCCGCCCATGCCGAAGTGACCTGCGTCACCATTAGCGTGACCTTCACCAGGCAACCGCGGCGAAGGGACATTTCCATGCGGGTCGGAGTACTGACCGGAGGCGGCGACTGCCCCGGGCTCAACGCCGTCATCCGGGGCGTCGTCCGCAAGGGCGTGCAGGAGTACGGCTATGACTTCGTCGGCTTCCGGGACGGCTGGCGAGGGCCCCTGGAGAACGACACCGTCCGCCTCGACATCCCCGCGGTGCGCGGCATCCTGCCCCGCGGCGGCACCATCCTCGGCTCCTCGCGCACCAACCCCCTCAAGCAGGAGGACGGGATCCGGCGCATCAAGGAAAACCTCGCCAAGCAGGAGGTCGAGGCGCTCATCGCGATCGGCGGCGAGGACACCCTGGGCGTCGCCGCCCGGCTGAGCGACGAGTACGGCGTGCCCTGCGTCGGCGTCCCCAAGACCATCGACAACGACCTGTCGGCCACCGACTACACCTTCGGCTTCGACACCGCGGTCGGGATCGCCACCGAGGCCATCGACCGGCTCCACACCACCGCCGAGTCCCACATGCGGGTGCTGGTCTGCGAGGTGATGGGCCGGCACGCCGGCTGGATCGCCCTGCACTCCGGACTCGCCGGCGGCGCCAACGTCATCCTCATCCCCGAACAACGCTTCGACCTCGACCAGGTGTGCGCCTGGATCACCTCCCGCTTCAAGGCGTCGTACGCCCCGATCGTGGTCGTCGCGGAGGGCGCCATGCCCAAGGACGGCCAGATGGTCCTCAAGGACGAGTCGCTGGACTCCTTCGGGCACGTCCGGCTGTCCGGGGTGGGCGAGTGGCTGGCGAAGGAGATCGAGAGGCGCACCGGCAAGGAGGCGCGGACCACCGTCCTCGGGCACATCCAGCGCGGCGGCACCCCCAGCGCCTTCGACCGCTGGCTCGCCACCCGCTTCGGCCTGCACGCCATCGACTGCGTCCACGACGGCGACTTCGGCAAGATGGTCGCCCTGCGCGGCACCGACATCGTCCGCGTCCCGATCGGCGAGGCCACCGCCAAGCTGAAGACGGTCGACCCGAAGCTGTACGAGGAGGTCGGGGTCTTCTTCGGCTGACGGTGGCCCCGGACGGCTACACGGTCGTGCGGCGCAGCTGCCCGATCAGTTCCCGCACGACCGCGGCCCCGTTCAGGCTCAGCACCGACTCCGGGTGGAACTGAAGACCGGCGAAGCCCGGCCCGCGCACGGCGTGCACCTCACCGTTCTCCGCCCGGCTCACCTCCACCCCGTGCGCGGCCAGTTCCCGTGCCGCCTCCTCGTCGCAGCGGGCCACGAAGCTGTTGTAGAAGCCGACGGTCTCCGCCCGCCCGAACAGGTCGATCTCCGTCTGCGCACCCTGGTACGGCACTTCCTTCCGTACGATCTCGAGACCCAGCTCCGCCGCGATCAGCTCGTGCCCCAGGCACACCCCGAGTACGCCGTGCCGGTGTTCCCGGATCACCTGGGCCGCCAGCCCCCGCAGGAACCGCATCTTCGGGTCGGCGAGGTCCGAGGGGTCGCCCGGGCCGGGGCCGAGCACGACCGGTCCCTCGTGCGCGAGGACGGTCTCGCGCAGTCCCGGCTCGTCGTAGCGCCGTACGGTCACCTCCAGGCCGGCCGAGCGCAGCACGTGCGCCAGCATCGCCGTGAAGGTGTCCTCGCCGTCGACCACCAGGGCGTGCCCCTCGAGGGAGTCGGACCGCTCCTGCATCCGCAGCCAGAACGGCGCCAGCGAGGCCCGGCGCCCGTCCAGGGCCGCCCGCACCCGCGGGTCGTCGGCGAGGCGGGGCAGCGCCCGCTCGGTGCGCGGCCGGCCTGGACGTACGCCCAGTGCCGCCAGCACGCCCGCCGCCTTGGCGTGCGTCTCGGCGACCTCGCTCGCCGGGTCCGAGCCGCGGACCAGGGTCGCGCCGACCGGGACGCGCAGCCGTCCGTCCGCGTCGATGTCGGCGGTGCGGATCAGGATGGGGGAGTCCAGGGTCTGGGCGCCGCCGGAGTCCCGGCCGAGCAGCGCGAGGGCACCCGCGTAGTACCCGCGTCCGACACCGTCCCGCCCGACGGGCTCATGGCGCTCGATGACCCGGCAGGCGTTCTGCACCGGCGAGCCGGTGACGGTCGCCGCGAACATCGTCTCCCGCAGCACCTCCCGCACATCCAGCGAGGACCGCCCGCGCAGCTCGTACTCGGTGTGCGCGAGGTGCGCCATCTCCTTCAGCCGCGGCCCCACCACGACACCACCCATGTCGCCGACGGTGCACATCATCTTGAGCTCCTCGTCGACCACCATCGACAGCTCCTCGATCTCCTTGCCGTCGGCGAGGAAGCCCAGCAGGTGCTCGGGGGTCGGGCCCTCGGCCGGGTAGCGGTACGTCCCGCTGATCGGGTTCATGACGACGGTGCCCACCCCTCTCCCGCCACCGCCCTCGACCGAGAGCGCTTCGCGCTCGCCCCTTCCACCGGACATCCGCACATGCACCTCGGGGCTCGCCCCGACCAGCGTCCGGTCGCCGGTGTGCACCACGAACGTCCAGTACGCCCCCCGCTCGCCCTCCAGCAGCCGCCGGAACAGCGCCAGCGCGTCGGACCTGCCGAAGCCGGGGATCCGGCCCTCGTACGTCCGCCGGATCACGAAGTTCGCGCCCTCGCCCGCGCCGATCTCGTCGGCCAGCACCCGCCCGACGATCTCCGCGTACTCCTCGTCGCCCACGTCGAAGCCGCCGCCCTCGACCCGGACCTCGTGCGCGGGCAACTGCGCCAGCGCCTCGGCGAGCGGGATCGCGTACGACTCCTCGGGTGTCAGCACCATCAGCGGGGTGCCGTCGTCGCGGACGTCGAAGCCGCGCTCGCGGATCTGACGGAACGGGACCAGCGCCAGGCCCTCGTCGGGCAGCTCGGCCAGGGTCTCCCGGGTGCTCACGGGGCCGAGCAGCAGCTCGACCAGGTCGTGGTCGTGCCCGGGGGCACGGCGCCGGAGCAGCGCGAACGGGCGGGGATCGTGCAGCAGCTGTGCCAGGTCCATGGGTTCCTCTTCCGTCGGTGTGGGTGAGGAACGACCCGGGTGCCGCACACACCGAAGGCCGCCCCTCGGGCGGCCTTCGCGAAGTGTGGGATACGCGCAGTCAGCGGGCCGCCGGAGAAGCGGTCCACCACCAGTTCTGGTTCTGGGTCGAGTGCGCGAACATGCCCGGCACCCTATCGCACACCGTCCACGACCGCGCACCATCTGTCTCACTTGATGAGCAGATGATTGGACCCGCGGAGCGACCCCGTAGTGTTGAGAAGGTGACCGTGAACGCTAAGACCAGCGCAAGCGCTGGCAACACCTGGCGAAACCTGCCCGCGGCGCAGCAGCCCGAGTACCCCGACCCCGAGGCTCTGCGCGCAGTGATCGCGGACCTCGAGTCGTATCCGCCGCTCGTCTTCGCGGGCGAGTGCGACCAGCTGCGCGCCCGGATGGGAGCCGTCGCCAGGGGCGAGGCGTTCCTGCTCCAGGGCGGCGACTGCGCGGAAGCCTTCGACGCGGTGTCCGCCGACCACATCCGCAACAAGCTCAAGACGCTGCTCCAGATGGGCGCCGTGCTCACGTACGCCGCCTCGGTGCCGGTGGTGAAGGTCGGCCGGATCGCCGGCCAGTACTCCAAGCCGCGCTCCAAGCCGACCGAGACCCGCGACGGCGTGACGCTGCCGACCTACCGCGGCGACTCCGTCAACGGCTTCGAGTTCACCGAGGAGGCCCGCGTCCCGGACCCCGAGCGGCTGAAGCGGATGTACCACGCCTCCGCCTCCACGCTGAACCTGGTGCGCGCCTTCACCACCGGCGGCTACGCCGACCTGCGCCAGGTGCACGCCTGGAACCAGGACTTCGTGAAGTCCTCCCCGTCCGGCCAGCGCTACGAGCAGCTCGCCCGGGAGATCGACAACGCGCTGAACTTCATGCGGGCCTGCGGCACCGACCCGGAGGAGTTCAAGACCGTCGAGTTCTACTCCTCGCACGAGGCGCTGCTGCTCGACTACGAGTCGGCGCTGACCAGGACCGACTCGCGCACCGGACAGCTGTACGACGTCTCGGCGCACATGGTGTGGATCGGTGAGCGCACCCGGCAGCTGGACCACGCGCACATCGAGTTCGCCTCGAAGATCCGCAACCCGATCGGCATCAAACTCGGCCCGACCACGTCGGCCGAGGAGGCGCTGCAGTACATCGAGCGCCTCGACCCGAACCGTGAGCCGGGCCGGCTGACGTTCGTCGTGCGGATGGGCGCGGACAAGGTGCGCGACCGGCTGCCCGAGCTGGTGGAGAAGGTCACCGCCTCCGGCGCGACCGTGGCCTGGGTGACCGACCCGATGCACGGCAACACCTTCGAGGCGGCCTCCGGGCACAAGACCCGTCGCTTCGACGACGTGCTCGACGAGGTCAAGGGCTTCTTCGAGGTGCACAAGGCGCTGGGCACCCACCCGGGCGGCATCCACGTGGAGCTGACCGGTGACGATGTCACCGAGTGCGTGGGCGGCGGCGACGAGATCTTCGTCGACGACCTGCACCAGCGCTACGAGACGGCCTGCGACCCGCGGCTCAACCGCAGCCAGTCGCTGGACCTGGCCTTCCTCGTCGCGGAGATGTACCGCGACCAGTGAGGCGGTCGCCCGCTGACGACCGATGAGTGGGGCGCGGATCACAGACGGTCCGCGCCCCGTCCTCTTTTGCCCGTCCGGTGTGGCGGGTAAGGTTAGGTTTGCCTCACCGAGAAAGTCGGGACGGCACCACTGATCGATCCCGGCGGGAGGTGAGCCGCGCGTGTACGTCTGCAGTTGCTTCGGCGTCACCGAGCAGCAGGTCAAGCAGCACGCGGAGAACGGCGCGTGCACGCCCCGCCAGATCGCCTCCGCCTGCAAGGCGGGCACGGACTGCGGTGGCTGCGTCCGGCGTATCCAGGCGCTGCTCGGCCGGGGCAGCTGCCCGCGCCGGGAACTGGCCGACCGCGGAGCCTCGCCGTTCCCCCGCCTGCCCCAGCCGGCTCCGGCGGCGGAACTCGGCGACGCGGCCTAGAGTCGCCCGGCGCTCTAGTGCGCCGAGAAGCCGTGCGTGCCCGGGCCCGAGGGGTCGGGCTGGCTCTGCTCGATCACCGTCGACAGATAGAGGGCCTCGCCCAGCTTGTCCACCAGCTCCAGCTGGGTGTCCAGGTAGTCGATGTGGTGCTCCTCGTCGGCGAGGATCGCCTCGAAGATGTTCGCGGACGTGATGTCGCCCTTGTCGCGCATCACGTCGACGCCCCGGCGCAGCCGGTCGATGGCCTCGACCTCGATCTGCCGGTCGGCCCGGAACATCTCCGTCACCGTCTGCCCGACCTGCACATGGAAGAGCCGCTGGTAGTTGGGCAGACCGTCCAGCAGCAGGATGCGGTCGGTGAGGATCTCGGCGTGCCGCATCTCGTCGAAGGACTCGTCCCGGGTGTACTTGGCGAGCGTCGACCACCCCTTGTGGTCCTGCAGCTTCGAATGCAGGAAGTACTGGTTGATGGCGGTGAGCTCGGCGGTCAGCTGCTCGTTGAGCAGTTCGATGACCTCGGGGTCGCCTTGCATGCTGCGGGCTCCTTCCGGACGAGTCTGGGCCGATAGCGCCGCATGATTGCACCGGCATACAGAGCCGTCCAGTAAGTGCACACTTAGTGCGAGCTGCCCGAATCATCCCCGGGCTGGTCATGTGCACCCCGTCCGGTCTGTCAGGATGGAGTCATGGGTCAGCCGGTGGAACGCGCATCTGGGGACGCGTCTGGAGCGAGTGCGAGAGGAGCGTCCGGAGCGGCGTTCGGGGGAGCGGCACAGGCGGAGCTCCCGCCGGGGCAGCGGCTGCAGCGCGGCTGGCCGGTCACGCACTACGGGCCCGTGCCCAAGTTCCGGCCCGAGCGCTGGGAGTTCCGGGTCTTCGGCGCCACCGCCGACGGGGAGAAGCACTGCTGGACCCACGAGGAGTTCACGGCCCTGCCGTACACCACCGTGGTGGCCGACCTGCACTGCGTCACGAAGTACAGCATGCTCGGCGCGGAATGGGGCGGCATCCCGGCCCGGACGATCCTGGACCTCGCACCGCCCGCGCCGAACGTCACCCATGTGATGGTGTGGGCCGAGTACGGCTTCAGCTCCAACCTCCGCCTCGCCGACTTCGGCTCCGAGCGCACCCTCTTCGCCACCCACAAGGACGGCGAGCTCCTCACCGCCGAGCACGGCTTCCCGCTCCGCCTGATCGTCCCCCACCTGTACGCCTGGAAGGGCCCCAAGTGGGTGCGCGGCGTGGAGTACATGACCGCCGACCGCCGCGGCTTCTGGGAGGAACGCGGCTACCACAACGTCGGCGACCCCTGGAAGGAACAGCGCTACTCCTACCAGGAGGAACCGGGCGACGGACCCGAGCTGTAGGTCCTCCGCCCGGCTGCCGCTCGAACGACCGCCCAACCGTCCCTGAGCTTCTTCAGCCGTCCCTGAGCTTCTTCAGCCGTTCCACGTCCGCCGCGTGGCCCTCCTTGCCACCGGGGGTTTCGATGATCAGGGGGACGCCCTCGGTGGCGGGGTGGGTCAGCAGGGCGCGGAAGGGGTCCTCGCCGATGTGGCCGGAGCCGATGTTCTCGTGACGGTCCTTGTGGGCGCCCACCACGTCCTTGGAGTCGTTGGCGTGGATCAGCTTCAGCCGGCCGGCGCCGACCGTGTCCACCAGCAGGTCCAGGGTCTGGTGCATGCCGCTCGGGCCGGTCAGGTCGTGCCCGGCGGCGAAGACGTGGCAGGTGTCCAGGCACACGCCCAGCCTCGGATGGTTGTCCAGCGCCTCGAAGTACGGCCCGAAGTCCCAGGTCCGGGAACAGAGCGAGGCGCCCTGGCCCGCGGTCGACTCCAGGAGCAGGTACGGATCGTCGTCGTGGGTGAGCTCGTCCAGCAGCGGCAGCAGGTGCGCGCGCACCTGCTTCAGCGCCACGGCACGTTCCCGGCCGCCGGTCGCGCTCCCCGTGTGCACGACGACGCCCAGCGCGCCGATCTCCCGGCCGCGCCGCAGCGAATGCCGCAGCGACGCCACCGACCGCTCCACGGTCGCCTCGGTGTGCGAGCCGAAGTTGATCAGGTACGGAGCGTGGACGTACGCCGGTATCGACTCCTCCGCGCAGGCCGCGCGGAACTCCTCGTCCTGCCGCGCACTGCCCGCGGGCGTGGCCCAGCCGCGCGGATTGGCGACGAAGACCTGCACGGTCTCGGCGCCCAGCTCACGGGCGTAGGACAGGCCCACGGAGTTCAGGCCGCCCGCGACGGGCACATGGCTGCCCACGGGGTTGCGGGAGCGGCCCGGGAGGGCCGCAAGGGCGCGGGAAGTGGGGGAGTGCTCACTGCTCACCCGTTCAGGGTGTCACGTGGCCGGCGGGCGCCGGCCACGGGCCGCCGTGATCCCGGTCTCCTCACCGCCGGCGGTGACGGCCGTCACCTGATGGTGATCGTTATCTTCGAGCCCTTCGGTGCCTGCTCGCCGCCCTCCACCGACTGCTTCTTGACGGTGTCGCCGAACAGCCCGAGGATCCCGCGGTCCTCGTCGACCTTGAAGCCGGCCTCCTGCAGCGTCCTCTTCGCGTCGTCGACGCTGTCGCCGGTCACGTCCGGGACCTCGACCATCTCCGGGCCCTTGGACAGCGTCAGCGTGACCGTGTCGCCCTCGGCGGCCTTGCCGCCGCCCGCCGGGGTCTGCGCGGCGACCTGCCCCTTGTCGTACTCGGAGTTGATCTGCTGCGGCGCGACCGTCACCTTCAGACCCGCGTCCTGAAGGTCGGACCTCGCCTGGTCCAGGTCCTCGCCGGTGACGTCCGGCACGTCCACCGGGCGGCCCTTGCTGACCACGAGCGCGATCGCCGAACCGGCGTGCCGCTCCGTGCCCGCCCCGGGGTCCGTGCTGATCACCGAGCCCTTGGGAATGCCCTCGCTGAACGCCCGGCTCACCATGCCCGGCTCCAGCCCGGCCTTCCTCAGCAGGCCCTGCGCCTCACCCAGCGGGCGCCCCTTCAGGGCGGGCACCTTCACCGTCTCCGGGCCGTCGGAGACGGTGAGCGTCACCGAGTCGTGGCTGCGGATCCGGGCGCCCGCCTCGGGGTCCGTACTGATGACCGTGCCCCGTGCGACCGTGTCGCTGTAGGCGTGCTTGACGTCCTTGACCTCGAGACCGGCCTCGTCGAGCCGCTGCCGCGCCTGCGCCTCCGTCTTCGCCAGCAGCGGCGGGACCTTGGTGAACTGGCCCGAGTTGATGTACCACACGCCGCCGCCGACCCCGAGGACCAGCAGGACGGCGGCGACCACGGTCAGCAGGACGCGCCGGGGCCGGCGGGCCGGACGCCGCGGCGCGGGGGGAGTCTCCAGGCGGCTGGTGCGGTGGAACGCCGCCTCGGCCGCGGAGGACTCGTCGTCCTCGTTCACGGGCAGGGGGCGCGGCACTGTCAGCGCCCGGGGTATGACGCTCGTACGATCGTCGGCGTTGTCGTGGTCCTCGGAGAGCGCCTGCGGCGGCACCGCGTCCAGCTGCTCCGCGCCGAGCGCCGCGCGGGTCTCGCGGGCCCGCGCCAGCAGCGCCACCGCGTCGTGCGGCCGTACCTCCGGGTTGCGGGCGGTGGCCGTCGCGACGAGCTCGTCCAGCTCGTACGCCAGCCCCGGCACGGCGGCCGACGGGGCGGGCACGTCCTCGTGGAGGTGCTGGTAGAGCACCTGGGCGGGGCTCTCCCCCTGATGGGGCTTGCCACCGGTCAGCATCTCGTAGAGCACGACCCCGCACGCGTACACATCGACCCGGGGGTCGGCGGTGCCCTGCTCGATCTGCTCGGGGGCGAGGTAGGAGACGGTGCCGAGGACCGCGCCGGTGGTGTTCGTCACCGTGTCCACGGCCCGCACCAGACCGAAGTCGGCGACCTTGACCCGGCCGTCGTCCCCTATCAGGACGTTCTCCGGCTTCATGTCGCGGTGCACGAACCCGGCGCGGTGCGCGGCGCCGAGGGCGGCGAGCACCGGCTCCAGGATGTCCAGGGCGGCGCGCGGCTGCAGCGCCCCGCGCTCGCGCAGCACGTCGCGCAGGGTGCAGCCGGAGACGTACTCCATGGCGAGGTAGACGTACGACCCGTCGGTGCCCTGGTCGAAGACCTGCACGACGTTGGGGTGGTCCAGGCGGGCCACCGACTTGGCCTCCCGGATGAACCGCTCGACGAAGGAGCCGTCGGCCGCGAGCGAGGGGTGCATCACCTTCAGCGCGAGGACGCGGTCCAGGCGGGTGTCCAGGCCCCGGTAGACCGTGGCCATCCCGCCGACGGCGATCCGCGCGTCGACGCGATAACGGCCGTCGAGCACCTGCCCGACCAATGGGTCCTGAAGGGTCGTATCCACGCAGGCGAGTGTACGAGCCACGACGGACACGAACCTCTTCCAGTCGCACTCCACAGCCCGACTGCAGCCGACCTGTGACGCGCTACACACAAGCCTGCGGGCAGTCGTGCCTCCCCCAGTGCTTGACGCCTGGGAGGTGCCCCCGGGCGGCACGGGTGGGCGCTGGGGGCACCCCCTCTGGGGAGGCACCCCGCACGCGCGGCGAGCGAACCCCGCACCGCAACCCGGGCACCACGGAACTAGAAGGCCGGACGCTCCGGATCCAGCACGGCCAAGCCCTCCGCAGGAGACGACGCCTCGGCGAAGTGCCGCTTGGGGATCCGCCCCGCCAGCCGCGCCATCCGCCCCGCCGCCACCGCATGCCGCATCGCCTCGGCCATCACCGCCGGCTCCTGCGCCCGCGTCACCGCCGAGGCGAGCATCACTCCCGCACACCCCAGCTCCATGGCCAGCGCCACGTCCGAGGCCGTGCCGGCGCCCGCGTCCAGGATCACCGGCACGCGCGCGTGCTCGACGATCAGCTGGAAGTTGTGCGGGTTGCGGATGCCCAGCCCGGACCCGATCGGCGAGCCCAGCGGCATGATCGCCGCACAGCCCACGTCCTCGAGCTTGCGCGCCAGCACCGGGTCGTCGTTGGTGTACGGCAGCACCGTGAAGCCGTCGTCGACCAGCGTCTCCGCCGCGTCCAGCAGTTCGATCGGGTCCGGCAGCAGCGTCCGCTCGTCGGCGATGACCTCCAGCTTGATCAGGTCGGTGCCCAGCGCCTCGCGCGCGAGACGGGCCGTGAGCACCGCCTCGCCCGCCGTGAAGCAGCCCGCCGTGTTGGGCAGCACCCGGATGCCCAGCTTCTCCAGCACCGACAGCACGGAGCCGTGCACCGAGGGGTCCACCCGGCGCATGGCGACGGTGGTCAGTTCCGTGCCGGACGCCACCAGGGCCCGCTCCAGCACGTCCAGGCTGGGGGCGCCACCCGTGCCCATGATCAGCCGGGACGTGAAGGACGTGTCACCGAGGACAAGGGGATCGTCGGCCATGGGTCAGCCTCCCTGTACGGCGGTCAGCACTTCGACGCGGTCGCCCTCGTTCAGGGTGGTGGACGGCCACTGCGCGCGCGGGACGACGGTCTCGTTGAGGGCGGCGGCCACCCCGGAGGGCGCCGCGGTCAGGCTTCGCACGACGGTGTCCAGAGCGGTGCCGGGCGAGAACCGGCGGGGCTCGCCGTTGACGGAGATGTTCATGCGGGCTGCTCCATGAGGGCGGCGGCGAACCGCCGCGGAGTGAAGGGACGGGCCTCGTCCGGGAGTTCGCCGGTGGTCAGGACGTGCGCCATGGCGTCACCGGTGACCGGCGTGAGCAGCACGCCGTTGCGGTAGTGGCCGGTGGCCAGCAGCAGCCCGTCCAGCTCGGTCGGGCCGAGCAGCGGCGCGTTGTCGGGTGAGCCGGGGCGCAGCCCGGCCCGGGTCTCGGTCAGCGGCAGCTCGGTGATCCCGGGGACCAGTTCGTGGGCGTCGCGCAGCAGCTCGTACACCCCGCCCGCCGTCACCGTCGTGTCCCAGCCCAGCTCCTCGCTGGTGGCGCCGACGACCAGCTCGCCGCTGACCCGCGGCACCAGGTAGACGTGGCTGCCGCGCACCATGGCCCGCACCGTGCGGCTCAGGAACGGCGCGTACCGCTTCGGCACGGTCAGCCGCAGCACCTGCCCCTTGACCGGCCGCACCGGTGGCAGCACCTCGTCCGGCACCCCGGCCAGCTGCCCGCTGCGGCTGCCCGCGGCGAGCACCACCTGTCCCGCGCCGAGCTCCGTGCCGTCGCGCAGCACACAGCCCGCGGCCCGGCCCCCGCGCACGGTGAGCCGCTCGGCCCACGCGCGGTGGAGGACCACCCCGGCCCGCTCGCACGCGGCCACCAGGGCGGCGGCGAGCCGCCGTGGGTCGATCTGGTGGTCGCCGTCCACCCGGAGCCCGCCGCGCACGCCCGGCGCGAGCATCGGCTCCAGGCGCCGGCACTCCCGCCCGGACAGCCACTCCGACTCCAGGCCCGAGGCGCGCTGGAGGTCGTGCAGTTCCCGCAGGTGGGCACGGTCGTCGGCGTCCAGCGCCACGGCGAGCGTGCCGCAGCGGCGGTAGCCGAGGTCGTGGCCGGTCAGCTCGGTCAGCTCGGCCGCGAAGTCCGGGTAGCGGCGCGCCGAGGCGAGGTTCAGCCCGAGCAGGGTCTGCTCGCCGTAGTGCAGCTCCGTGACGGCGGCCAGCATCCCGGCCGCCACCTGCGCGGCCCCGCCGCCCGGGTCGGGGTCCACCACGGCCGTGGCGAACCCGCGCTGCACGGCCCGCCAGGCCGTCACGAGTCCGATGATCCCGCCCCCGATGACGAGGACGTCTGACGTACGTGGCAACGACATGGGCGTCCAGCCCCTCCCTTCGCCGGCATGACCCGGATCAGGTTCGTACGGTCGGAGGCCGCCAGCCTCCCTCTCAGCCCGGTGCGTCCGGGCTCCCGCGAGTGCTTGTACGGTGGCCACCCTAGCCCCTGGAACAGCGCACTTGTAAGGGAGCCTCTCGTATGCCGCGCTCGTTGGACGGTCTCGTGCTCGCCCCCGTCGCCGATCAGGCACCGGGCCAGGTGGGCACGCGCACCCGGTTCCGCTACCACGAGCGGGACGGTGTGATCTGGGCCGCTTACGAGGGCGGTGACGTCGTACGAGGCCATCTGGTGGGTACCAGAGAGGGAGACCGGCTCGACTTCCGGTACGTCCAGCTGCGGCACGACGGGACGACGTCCTCCGGACACTGTGTGTCCACGGTGGTCGAACTGCCCGACGGGCGGCTGCGGTTGGAGGAGACCTGGGAATGGGAGTCGCGGCCGGGCAGCGGAACCAGTGTGGTGGAGCAGGTGACCGGGTGACACGCGTGGTCGCCGCGGCCGCGGCGGCCGGTGCGGTCGCAGCGACCGCAGCGCCTGTGGAGCAGGTCACCCCGCACGCCTCTGACTGACGGAACGTCAGTTGACTATGGTGATCAGGTGAGCGAGCAGACGCAGGAACAGGGCATGTCACAGCCGCGGCGGGTGGTCGTCGTGGGCGCGGGCATGGCCGGTGTGCAGACCGCGGTCGCCCTGCGCGAGCAGGGCTTCACCGGCACCGTCACACTGATCGGCGCCGAACCCCACCAGCCCTACGACCGGCCGCCGCTGTCCAAGGCCGTCCTGCTCGGCAAGGCCGAGGGCTCGGCCTTCGACGTCGACTTCGAGTCGCTCGCCCTCGAGCTGCGGCTCGGCTGCGAGGCGCTCGCCGTCCGCCCCGACGCCCATGTGCTCGACACCTCCGAGGGACCGGTGCCCTACGACGTCCTCGTCGTGGCCACCGGCGCCGAGCCGATCCGGCTCCCCGGCGCCGAGGGCGTCCCCGGCGTCCATCTGCTGCGCACCCTGGACGACGCAGAACGGCTGCGGCCCGTCCTCGCCGAGCAGCACGACATCGTGGTCGTCGGCGCGGGCTGGATCGGCGCCGAGTTCGCCACCGCCGCCCGCGAGGCGGGCTGCGCGGTGACCGTGGTGGAGGCCGCGGACCGGCCGCTCGCCGGGGCCCTGCCCGCCGAGGTGGCCGCGCCGATGACCACCTGGTACGCCGACAGCGGCGCCGAGCTGCGGACGCACGCGCGCGTGGAGCGCGTCGAGCCCGGCGCGGTGGTGCTCGACGACGGCTCGCGGCTGCCCGCGGGCGCCGTCGTCGTCGGCATCGGCGCGCGCCCCGCGACCGCCTGGCTCGCCGGTTCCGGCATCGCGCTGGGGGAGCAGGGGGAAGTGCTCGCCGACGACCATCTGCGCACGTCCGTGCCGGACGTGTACGCGGTCGGGGACTGCGCCTCCTTCCCCTCCAGGCGGTACGACGAGCGGCTGCTGGTCCACCACTGGGACAACGCGCTCCAGGGCCCGCGCACGGTCGCCGCCAACATCATCGACCTGACCCCCGCCGCCTACGACCCGGTGCCGTACTTCTGGTCCGAGCAGTTCGGCCGGTTCGTGCAGTACGCCGGTCACCACACGTCCGCCGACGCCACCGTCTGGCGCGGCGAGCCGTCCGGCCCGGCGTGGACGGTCTGCTGGCTGCGCGGAGACCGGCTGGTCGCCCTGCTGGCGGTCGGCCGGCCGCGGGACCTGGCGCAGGGCAGACGGCTGATCGAGGCCGGCACGCCGATGGACCCGCGGCTGCTGGCGGACCCGGGCAGGCCGCTGAAGGCGGCCACGGCGTAGGGCGCCACGGGGTGTGCCGCGGGATTTCGAGCGGCGCAGCAGGGCGCCGTACGTGCGATGTTCTCCTGCGGGTTCTCCCAGGTGGACGGGCCTGACTTCCGACTGTCGGTGGCGGATGGCAGGCTTGGATCCGTGACCGAGATTGACGCGAAGATCGATGCTCTCGTCCCCGCCTGGCTCACCCTCCCCGAGATCGCCGAGATGCTCGGCGTCGAGGTGACGAGGGTGCGGCAGCTGGTGAAGGAGGGCCAGCTCATCGCCGTACGCCGTGGTGAGAACCGCGCGCTGCACGTCCCCGCCGCCTTCATCGACGGCGACAAGGTCGTCAAGGGCCTGTCCGGGACCCTGACGCTCCTGCGGGACGACGGCTTCACGGTCGAAGAGATGATCGAGTGGCTCTTCACCCCCGACCCGAGCCTGCCCGGCACCCCCGCGCAGGCCCTGAGCGAGAATCGCGGGACGGAGGTGAAGCGCCGCGCCCAGGCGCTCGCCGTCTGACCGGTACCGCCTGAACAACCCGTCCGGCGTACGGGCCACGGCCGGGGCGGCCACGGCCGCTTCGCCACCGCCGCTCCGCCGCGGCCCGTACGCCCTCGACACACCGCGCCGACAACGCACCACCGCACCGAACCGGGGGGATCCACCCATGCCCGTGCCCGACACCGCCGCAGCCGCCGCCCGTGACCGGCTCGCCGACGCCCGCCTGTACCTGTGCACGGACGCCCGCACCCGCCAGGGCGACCTGCCCGAGTTCCTCGACGCGGTGCTGGCCGGCGGGGTCGACATCGTGCAGCTGCGCGACAAGGGCATGGAGGCGGGGGAGGAGCTGGAGCACCTTCAGGTGTTCGCCGACGCCTGCACCCGCCACGGCAAGCTGCTCGCCGTCAACGACCGCGCCGACGTCGCCCACGCCGCCCGCGCGGACGTGCTGCACCTCGGCCAGGGCGACCTGCCGGTGCCCGCGGCCCGCGCGATACTCGGCGACGGCGTCCTGATCGGCCGGTCCACGCACGCCGAGTCCGAGGCCGCCGCGGCCGCCGTCCAGGACGGCGTGGACTACTTCTGCACGGGCCCCTGCTGGCCGACCCCCACCAAGCCCGGCCGTCACGCACCCGGCCTCGGCCTGGTGCGGTACACCGCCTCCCTCGGCACCGACCGTCCCTGGTTCGCCATCGGCGGCATCGACCTCGGCAACCTGGACGCGGTCCTCGACGCCGGCGCCCGCCGTGTCGTCGTGGTCCGGGCGATCACCGAGGCCGAGGACCCCGGCGCGGCGGCGGCGGAGTTCGCCAAGCGGCTGCGGCAGGCGGAATAGCCGCAGGCGGAACGGCGGCAGGCGTCTCGCCTTCCGGACTGCCGGGAGGCGCCGACCGCCCCATATCGGGCGGGGATGTCCGATGGGTGGACAAGAAGGCGACAATTCAGGCAAATCCCCACCGTCCGGTTGGGGGACCGCCTCACCCTGGCTAACCTGCGAGTATGGCCCTCGGCACCGCATCCACCAGGTCGGACCATGCCCGTACCGTGCGCGACATGCTCGCGACGGGCAAGACGACGTATTCGTTCGAGTTCTACGCCCCCAAGACCCCGAAGGGCGAGCGGAACCTGTGGAACGCGCTGCGCCGGGTCGAGGCCGTGGCGCCCGACTTCGTCTCCGTGACCTACGGCGCGGGCGGCTCCACCCGCGCGGGCACGGTCAAGGCGACCGAGGCCATCGCCTCCGACACCACCCTCACCCCGATCGCCCACCTCACCGCCGTCGACCACTCGGTGGCCGACCTGCGCAACATCATCGGGCAGTACGCCGACGCCGGGATCCGCAACATGCTGGCGCTGCGCGGCGACCCGCCCGGCGACCCGATGGGCGACTGGGTGCCGCACCCCCGGGGTCTGACCTACGCCGCCGAACTCGTCGAACTGATCAAGACGTCCGGAGACTTCTGCGTCGGTGTCGCGGCCTTCCCCGCGATGCACCCGCGCTCCGACGACTGGGAGACCGACGTACGCCACTTCGTCGACAAGTGCCGTGCGGGCGCCGACTACGCCATCACGCAGATGTTCTTCCAGCCGGAGGACTATCTGCGCCTGCGCGACCGGGTCGCGGCCGCCGGCTGCGACACCCCGATCATCCCCGAGGTCATGCCGATCGCCAGTGCGAAGACGCTGGCGCGGATCCCGTCCCTCACCAACGCCGCCTTCCCGGACGCCCTGAAAGAGCGGATCCTCACAGCACAAGACGATCCGACGGCGGTACGCTCCATTGGCATCGAGTTCGCCACGGAGTTCTGCGCGCGGCTGCTGGCCGAAGGGGTGCCCGGACTGCACTTCATCACGCTCAACAACTCCACGGCGACGCTGGAAATCTACGAGAACCTGGGTCTGCACCACCCGCCGCAGGCCTAGACCGGCCGTACCCGCGTACGACAGACTGCGAAGCGGCCACTGGGAGAGGGGCGTACATGGGCTGGACGGTCCTCTACATCGCGTTCGGCATCGTCGCGCTGTGGCTGCTCGGCGAGGTGCTGCTGCAGTACAAGGCGCGCCTGCGCTGGCGGTTGCTCGCCTTCGGCGGCTTCCTGTGTGTCGTGCTCGGTGTGCTGATGCCGTCCGTGGTGGTGATCGGCCTGGGCGCGGCCGCGTTCGCGGTCGGGCAGACCTACGTCACGCTGTCGTTCCGCCGCGGCTTCGCCGCCGGCTGGGCGGTCAGGCACCCGAGTGGCGAAACGACCAAGCGCCGCCGCGGCAAGGCTGAGCGCCGGGACCCGGCCCTGGAGGACTCCGGCCTCGATGCCGCCGACGGCGGCCACGGTGGTCACGACGGCCACCACGGTCAGGAAGACACGGACGGCGCGGACGGCATGGGCAGTCCGGCCGGCCGTGACGGCCTGTCGTACGGGGCCGAGGACTACGACCAGGACGACGTCTTCGCCTCCGCCCGCGCCGGCGACCCCACGGCCGCCGAGAGCACCGCCGTGTACCAGCCGCAGCCCCTGCCCGACGACACCGGTTCCTACGGCGTCTACGGCGACTCCCCGCAGCCGGCCGGCCTGCCCCAAGACCAGTACGCCACCGCGGCCCAGGCCACCGACCAGGGCTACGGGTACGACTACTCCGGCTACGGGCAGCAGGCCTACGGCTACGACGGCTCCGGCCAGCAGGGCTACGCCGCCTACTCGGACCCGTACGTCGGCACCCAGACCTACGGCGGCGCCTCCTACGACACCACCTACGGTGGCCAGCAGGGCTACGGGCAGCAGGGCTACGGCGCCCAGGACCCGTACGCCACGGGCGGTTACGGCGGCGAGACCCCGGCCGGCGGGGTGTGGGTCCCGCAGCAGCGCACCGACGACTCCTACGGCGGTGAACTCCCGCCCGAGCAGTCCTACCCGTACCAGGGCGACGGCCAGGGCGGTCAGGGTTACGGCCAGGCGCAGCAGGGCGCGGGGTTCGACGAGCAGTACCGTTTCTGAACCGGTCCGAACCGGTCCCGGAGCGCGGGCACGTCCGCGCCCGGCTCACTGCGAGCCGCGGAACTCCGGCCCCTCCACGACGAGTCCGGCCACCATCGCGCCCGACATCCCGGCGTGCGGCAGCCCGCCCCCCGGGTGCGACCAGCCTCCCACGGCGAACAGGCCGTCGATTCCCGTGGAGTTCGCCGGATGCAACAGCCGCCCCCCGGCCGCGGCCAGCGCCGGCGCGGGAACGGCCCCGCCCGCCGCGCCTGTTTCCCGGGCGATGTCGGCCGGCGTGCGGGTCTCGCGCCACAGGATGCGGTCGCGCAGCCCCGGCACGGCCCGCTCGGCGGCGGTGATCATACGGTCGGCCTGCGCCTCCAGGGCCTTTCTGCCGGCCTGTTCGTCCGCTCCGGGCAGTGCGGGGACCGTGGCCGTCAGCGTGATCGCCTCGTGCTCCCCGTCCGGGACCAGGGCCGGATCGTCGGGGCGCAACACCGTGACCGTGGGCCGCGCGGGCATGCCCGGGGACGTACCGAACAGGGCGTCCAGCTCCGACTCGCGGTCCTCGGCGTGCACCACGGTGCGATGGGCCGTCCCCTCGGGGCGGCCGCCGCGCAGCGCGAGCAGCACGGTCAGGCGGCTCGGCAGCCCGTGCTGAGCCGGCACCTGCCCCTCGCCCCGCAGGGCCGCGCTCCCCACGAAGCCGCTCAGCGCCTCCGGCGCCACACCGGCGACCACGAACTCCGCCTCCGCCGCGCCGCCTTCGGCGAACTCCACACCCGTCGCCCGGCCGTCCTTCTCGACGATCCGCGCCACCTCGGTGCCGAAGACGAACTCGACCCTGCGGGCCACACAGCGCTCGTACACCGCGCGCGCCAGTTCGCGCAGGCCCCCTCGGACGTACCAGATGCCGAAGGCGTGCTCCATGTACGGCAGCACGGCCGCGCTCGCCGGGGCGGTGCGCGGATCGAGGCCGTGGGCGAGCGCATGGCTCTCCAGGAGTGCGGCGAGGCGCTGATCGCGCAGCTCCCAGGCGCCGACCTCGGCGAGCGTGCCGGCCCGCCGGGTGCGCAGCAGGCGCTTGTGCGGAACCGCCGGATAGGGCTCGCGCTCGGCCAGCACGGGCCAGTCGGGCCACAGCGGCTCCTCCAGAAGGGGCCGGCGGGTGCGGTCCCAGGCCTCGCGCGCCCGCACCAGGAAGTCGCCCCAGCGCCGGCCGGTGCCCTGCCCGAGCGCCGTGTCCAGGGCCGTGACGACGCCCGCGCGGGAGGCGTTCGGCAGCGACACCTCGGTGCCGTCCGCGAACACGTGCCGCGCCGCCGGGTCGACCTGGACCAGTTGGACGCGGTCCTCCAGCGGCTCCTTGCCGGTCTTGACGAACAGGTCGCGGTAGACCGCGGGCAGCGGCAGCAGCCCGGGGCCGGTGTCGAAGGCGAAACCGTCCCGCTCGAGGCGGCGCACCGCTCCGCCGTACGTCTCCGTACGCTCGTACACCGTCACCCGGTGGCCCGCGACGGCCAGCCGGGCGGCGGCCGCCATCGCGCCCATCCCGGCGCCGATCACCGCAATCCGTGCCATGCCCGCGACTTTATCGACCACCGCTGACAACGCCCGCTCCGGGGCGTTGACCAGCGGCTTCTCCGGTCGGTGGCGCGCCGTCCCCGGGTGCGGGCGCGCAGGGCTGAGTACAGGTACTCAGGCGAGGAGATGAGTACGTGCGCGGATGGGGTCCGACCTGCGTGAACGAGAGAGTGGAGGCACGGGACGGGGCACGGCGCCGGAACCGCCGACACGGGGCGGCGGAACGGCGTCGCCCTGGACCGCTCCTTCCGCCGGCCCACGTCGGCGGGAGCGAGCCACCGGGGGAACCCGGGGACGACCGCACGGGGGCCCAACGGGGGGACGGGGAGCGGGGGAGACGGGGAGACGGGGACGGGGAATCGGAGCGGCGGGGCAAGCGGATATGGGGGAGCGGAGGAAGCGCCGGTGCGTGGTGGCCCGTGGGGGACGTGGCCACGGCGGACCGGCGCTTTCTCGTACGAGCCTGCCGTGCCCTGCCATGCCCTGCCATGCCGCCCTGACGCGCCTTCGGGACGTCCTCGGCGGCGCGTGACCCGCGAGCGGCCTCAGTGGGTGCCGCTCACCCGGCCCTGGAGGAGCCGCGACAGCGCCGCGTGGACGTCGTCCAGGGAGCGCTCCGGCTGGAACGACTTCCAGTCGAGGGCGGCCACCAGCACCATGCCCACCAGCGCGGACGCGGTCAGCGGCACATCGATCTCCTCGCTGAACTCGCCGCCCGCCACGCCCTCGCGCAGTACGCCCTCGACGACCGCGACCGCCTGCTGCCGGACCACCATCAGCGTGGACTGCCAGGTGCGGTTGGTGCGCCACAGCTCGGCCACGTACAGCTGGGTGAAGGCGGGGTAGCGGTCGATGAAGACCAGTCCGGCCCGGATCATCGCGTCCAGGGCGTCGACCCGGCTGCCGCCCTCCCGATCCGTCCGCTCGGCCGCCTCACGGAGGGAGGCGGTGAGGAGGCCCACGCCGTGCCGCAGCAGCTCCTCGAAGAGGTCCGACTTGCTGGCGAAGTTGTAGTAGACGGTGCCCTTGGCGACCCCGGCCCGCTCGGCGATCTCGTCCACGGTGGTGGCGGAGAAGCCCTGCTCGGCGATGAGCGTGACGGCGGCCTCGTAGAGCTTCTGCCGGGTGACCTCGCGGCGGGTCCGGCCGCCCGGCGTGGCGCTGCTGCTTTCCATGGCCCTGATTCTCACAGGAACGCCGGCCGGGTCCTCGGCCGGTACGGCCGGTGGGGCGGGTGACGGCGCCGCTGGTGGTACAGGTGGTGCCGGTGGCGGCGCGGGTGGCGGCGCGGACGGTGCGGGCGGTGGCGGGCTCACAGGCTCAGCTCCGGGTGCAGCCGGTCCAGGGTCCACACCTGCCGGCGCCGGGCCGCCACGGCGGTCAGCGCGAGCGCGGCGGCGGTGAAGCCCGCCAGCACCGCGCAGGCCGTCCAGACCGGGGCGAGGCCGCCGCCCGTGATCAGCCGCCTGAGGGCGTCGACGACGTAACTCATCGGCAGGAACGGGTGGAGCGCGTTGAAGAAGCCCGGACTCGTCTGCACGGGATAGGTGCCGCCCGCGGACGTCAGTTGGAGCATCAGCAGGGCGAGGACCAGGATCCGGCCCGCGGGACCGAAGCGCGCGTTCAGCCACTGCACGATCGCCGCGAAGCACGCCGCCACCAGGAACAGGAAGGCGATAGTCCCTCCCGCGCGGGTCATCTCCAGGCCGATCGCCCAGTGCAGCACCGCCATCAGGGCCGCCGTCTGCAGCACCCCGACCGCGGCCACCGGCAGCCAGCCCGCCAGCGCGATCCGCCACGAGGAGGCGCCGACCGCGAGCGCGCGCCGGTTCATCGGCGGGATCAGCATGTACGCCACCATGGCGCCCACCCACAGGGACAACGGGATGAAGTAGGGGGCGAAGCCGGTGCCGTAGTTCGGCGCGTGGTGCAGGTCCTGCGCGGCCAGCCGCACCGGGTCGGCCATGACGCCGGTGCGCCGGTCGCGGCCCTTCTTGTCGTAGTCCGGGATCCGTTCCGCTCCGTCGTGCAGCCCGCCGGCGAGCCTGCCGGAGCCGTCGGCCAGCTTGTAGATGCCCCCGTTGAGGTCCTCGGCGCCCGTCCGCAGCGTGCCGACGCCCTTGTCGAGACCCGCCGCTCCGGACTTGGCCGTACCGAGCCCGGTGTGCAGCTTCTTCGCGCCCGCGGCGACCTTGCCGGCGCCCTCGTTCAGCTTGTTGATCCTCTTCACGGCGTCGTCGACGTCCTCGGAGAGGTGGGGTGCGCGGTCGGCGAGGGCCTGGGCCTGCTTCTGGAGGCCGGCGAGGTTCGTGTCGAGCTTCTTCAGGTCGCCGTCGTTGTCCGCGATCAGTGTGTTGACGTCGTCGGCGATGCCGGCCACGTCCGCGGCGGCCTCCTCGGCCTTCTTCAGGTCGGGGCAGGCGGGGTCGGGCAGGACGGCGGGCCGCGCGCAGCGCCGCGTGTAGACGTCGTCCAGGACGGTGGAGGCCGCGTGGGCTCCCTTTGCGGCGCCCGGTGCGCTCTTCACCAGCGTGTCGAGGTTGTGGCGGATCGCCTTGGCCGAGTCGGCGACCAGCCGGGCGGAGTCGCCGATCGTCTTCTCGTTGTCCTTCAGGAAGGGGCCCACCTTGCCGTGCACGGTGTTGACCCGGTCGGCCAGGGTCCGCGTGCCGTCGGCCACCTGCCGGGAGCCGTCCTCCAGGTCGCCCGCCCCGGTGTCGAGCTTCTTCAGGCCCTTGGACAGCTTGCCGCTGCCCTTCTTGGCGTCGGCCAGCCCGTCGGCGAGGTCCTTGGAGCCCTTCTCCGCCTTGCCGATGCCGCCGCTGAGCCGATCGGCGCCCTTCGCGGCCTTCACCGTCCGGCCGTGGATGTCGGAGAACGAGACGAAGATCCGGTCCAGGAAGGACCGCGAGGCCTTGGTGGAGGCGGCCGTGCGCACCTCGTTGAACACCGTCTTGGAGATCTGCCCGACGATGTAGTTGTTGGCGTCGTTCGTACGGACCCGGAGCGCGCCGGTCTCCGGGGAGTCGCCCGCGCTGGAGGCGATGCGCCTGCTGAAGTCGGCGGGCACGGTCAGCGACAGGTAGTAGGTGCCGTCCTCCACGCCCCGGCGGGCCTCGTCGGCGCTCACCCGGTGCCAGTCGAAGACCTCGCTCTCCAGCAGCCCCTCGGTCAGGTCGTCGCCTGCCGTGATCCTCCGGCCGCCGGCGGTGGCCCCCTGGTCGTCGTCGACGAGGGCCACGGGGATGCGGTCAAGGTGGCCGTACGGGTCCCAGAAGGACCACAGGTACAGGGCGCCGTACAGCAGCGGCAGCACCAGGAGCGCGACCAGTGCGGCGCGCGGCAGCCTGCCGCGCCCGAACCGCCTCAGCTCAAGAGCGGCCAGTCTCGGCGGGCGCATCGGCCGCCTCCTTCTTCTTCCGGGACGGCCTGGTGGAGACGGTCCGTGCCCCTTCCGGCGCCTCTCCGCAGACCGCGAGCACGGTCGTCCCGGACTCGGCGACGGACCTCAACAGCGCCCAGGTCTCGGACCGTTCGGACGGCCGGAGCTTGTAGTCGGTGTCGTCGACGGCGAGCAGCCGCGGCCCGGACATCAGCGCGAGGGCGACGGACAGGCGCAGCGCCTCCGCGCGCTCCAGGTCGCGTACGGCGGTGCGGGCGCCCTTGGGCAGCGTCCCGACGTCGAGACGGGCGGCCTCCAGCGCGGTGTCGATCAGGCGCTTCCCCTCGGCCCGCCGTCGTCCGGGCGAGCGCAGCAGCGCGCGCGGAGCGGAGCCGAACGCCCGCCGCAGCAGCGCCCGTTCACGCAGGTGCTCCCCGACGGTCAGGGCCGGTTCCAGGTCGGTGACACCGGAGACGTTGGCGAGCGCGCTGACCCGGCGCAGGGCGGACATCTGCCGGGGCGGCCTGAAGCCGCCCACCTCGGCCATCCCGTCCGTGGGCCGCATCCGCCCCGTGAGCGCGAGCAGCAGGCAGGTACGGCCGGAGCCGGACGGGCCCTCGACCGCGATCAGCGAACCGGGCTCCGCGTCGAGGTCCACGTCGCGGAACGCCCAGCCGCGGGGCCCGCGCAGTCCGAAGCCGCGGGCCCTGACCCCGAGGCCGTGCGCCGTGTCGTCCACGGCTCCCCCCTCCCCGAGTTTTTGAACTGACTGGTCAGTGCAAAAGCTATACCGAATGTGCGATCGAAGCAAAGGCCCAGGTCAGAACGGATTGTCAGTGGCATACCTCACGATGGGCACATACGGCACCTGTGCCGTCACCCAGACGACAGGAGGTTCGTCATGGCCAACCCGTCCGCAGCCGCCGCCCGCCGGCGCCGCGCCACCGGCCCTGCCCCCTCACTGACCGGCCCGGCGAGCGACGTGCACCCCGTGCTCCGCCGGGCGACGGCCCCGCCCGCCGCTCTCGACCTGCTCGCCAAGGCCCGCGCGGGGCTGGAAGAGGCCGCCGTCCTGGAAACGCCCAACGAGCGCTACGCGACCGCCCACCTGGCCGCCCTGCGTACCGCCGCCGCCGTGCTCGCCGCGCGGGCGCGCCCCGAGCCCACATCCCGGCGCCGGGCGCGCATCCGCAGCGCCTGGGAGGTGCTCCCCGAGATCGCGCCCGAACTCACCGAGTGGAGCGCGCTGTTCGCCGCGGGCGCGCGCCGCCGCGCCCTGGCCGAGGCCGGGGTCCAGGGCGCGGCGGGCCGGCGGGACGCCGACGACCTGATACGGGACGTGGCGATGTTCATCCGCATCGTCGAGCGGATGCTGGTCCTCCAGCCGGTGCTGCCCCAGCCGCGCCAGGACGCCGCCGAGCCCGGCACCGCCCGCCCCGCACACGACGCCCGGCACGACACCGGGTACGACGCGCGGCGCGAGGTCCGGCACGACATGCCGGACGCGGGCTGAGCCGTCCCAGGGGGCGCGGGGTCCGCGGGGTCCCGGGGCCGCGGCGTCACAGGAGCCGGCAGGGCGGACGCGGCGGGCGGACAGGGCGCGGAAGGCAATGGACAGGGCGCCGGAGGCAATGGGCGTACAGGGCGTCGGAGGCAATAGGGTGGAAGACGCCTGAAGCCTCCCGCCTCCCGTGCCCCGGGCGGAGGGGGCAGCCCGATCGCCCCGCCGTGCAAGAGGCGGTGCCGCCTCGAGGAGTCAACTGCCGTGTCGGACCCGATGCGCCCTCCCGTCTCCCACCACCACCCTCAATCGGCGCCGCTGCGCTCCGGCCCCTCGGGGACCCGCGCCTCGCTCCGTACCGCCGTGGTCTGGGAGGTCCTGCGAGAGGCCCTGGACCGGCTGGTCAAGGCCACGGGCCGGGAGTCGCTGGACGTCCTCGACACCGGCGGCGGCAGCGGCAACTTCGCCGTGCCCGTCGCCCGCCTCGGCCACCGCGTCACCGTCGTCGACCCCAGCCCCAACGCGCTGTTCGCGCTGGAGCGCCGCGCCGCCGAGGCGGACGTGGCCGACCGGGTGCGGGGCGTGCAGGGCGACGCCCACGGCCTGTTCGACGTGGTCGAGCGCGGCGGGTACGACGCCGTGCTCTGCCACGGGGTCCTGGAGTACGTCGACGACCCCGCCGAGGGCGTGCGCAACGCGGTCGCCGCGCTGCGCGAGGAGGGGGTGCTCAGCCTGCTCGCGTCGGGTCTCGGCGGCGCCGTGCTCGCCCGCGCGCTGGCCGGCCACTTCACGGACGCGCGGCGGGCCCTCGCCGACCCCGACGGGCGCTGGGGGCAGGGCGACCCGATGCCGCGCCGCTTCACCGCCGAGCAGCTCACCGCCCTCGTCGAGGGCGCGGGGCTGCGGATCGGCGCGGTGCACGGCGTGCGGGTCTTCGCCGACCTGGTGCCCGGCGTGCTGGTGGACACCGAGCCCGCGGCGCTGGACGCGCTGCTGAAGCTGGAGGCGGCGGCGGCCGAGCTCCCCGCCTTCCACTCCGTGGCCACACAGCTCCACGTCCTCGGTGAGACCCGGGGCGCCACCGGGGCCTGAGCGCCCCGGGCGTCCCGAAACGGCTTCAGCGGTGGTCACCGCCGTGGTCCGGGCGTCGATCGGGCCGCGGTGGGGGCGGGCATGGAGTCCGCCACAGGCCCCCCGATCCGGGCCCGTGCGCCGTATGATCGAGGGAGACCGCCCGGCATGACGGGTCGGCCGCCGGGGAATGGAAGCCTCAGCGAGCCGGGTCCGTCGTGGCGGGTGCGGTTGGCCAATTGGCGCAGAGGGGCGGGTTTCACGGGGGCGATTCCCTGCCTATCCTGAAGGGACCCCCCGGGTCGCCCCGGCGACTGCACGATGAGGAGGACTCCGTGCCGCTCTCGGAGCACGAGCAGCGCATGCTCGAGCAGATGGAGCGAGCGCTGTACGCCGAAGATCCCAAGTTCGCGTCGGCGCTCGAGGGAAGCGGGCTGCGTACGTACACCCGGCGGCGGGTCTACCAGGCGGTGGCGGGCTTCCTCGTGGGTATCGCGCTCCTCATGGCAGGTGTGATCGTCCCGTACTACTGGGTGAGCGTCGTGGGCTTCCTGGTGATGCTGGGCTGCGCCCTGCTGGCCGTGACCGGCTGGCGCAAGGCACCCAAGCCGGGCGAGCGGCCCGTCGGCGGCCCGCAGGGCCGCGGTCAGGCCCGTGCGAAGCGCTCCATGATGGACCGTATCGAGGAGCGCTGGCAGCGCCGCCGCGACGAGCAGCAGGGGCACTGACCCCGCAGCAGAACTCCAGCCGTGCCGAGGGGCCGGTCACCGAGGGTGGCCGGCCCCTTGCTCGTACCCCGTCACTCGTGTCCCGCTGCGGTCCTCCGCGGTCCTCTTGTCCCGCTGAGGCCCCTCCCACGGCTTTTCCGTCACACCATCCGGGGGGCACCGACCGGTGCCCCCCGGACGCGCTCGGCCTTGGCGCGCTCAGCCCTGCTGTCAGCCCTGCTGGCCCGACGGTCGCCTGCGTGGGGCCGGGCGCAGGGCCGCGGTGCGGGACTTCACGGCGGCCCAGCGGGCCGAGAGCGTCCAGGCCAGGCGGGCGGCCGAGCGGGGAGCGAGGACGGCACGGAGCCTGGCGCCGCGGGAGGCCGTGGCGCCCAGGCCCGCGGTGACGCGGCGTACGTCCTCGGCGAGACCCGGGACCGGACGCGGACGCGGCGCGTAGAGGACCTGTTCCACGGCATCGGCCAGCCGGTGCACGGACTCGGCCGTCACCGGGTCGAGGTGCCCGAGACGGACGATCCGCGCGGCCGCCCTGCGCGGCGTCTGCGACTCGTCCGGAAGGATCCCGAAGTCCCAGGCGGTGTCGGTGAGTTCCTGCCAGACGGCCAGGGTGTGCGGAGCCGTGTCCGCCTCGCCCCGCCCGTGCGCGCCGAGCCGGACGGACCGCGTCCGTCTGCGCCACAGCATCGGCGACAACGGCAGCACGACGAGGATCAGCCCGGCCAGCGCCCAGGCCGCGACCGCGCCCCACCCGGGGCCCCCGCGGTCGACGGGCAGCGCGGCCTGCGCCGACGGGCTCGGGCACTCTCCCAGCCGCTTCAGCTGCGGCGGGCAGCCCGCGCTCGCCGAGGGGGCGGCCGACGGTGCCGTGCTCGCCTGCTGGGACGGCTCCGCCGGGTTCGGCAGGGTCGTCCCCGAGGTCTCCGGCTGGGTGTAGGAGGGCACCGTGCCGCGGGTCGGCGTCGGCTCGAAACGGGTCCAGCCGACGCCCTCGAAGTAGAGCTCGGGCCAGGCATGGGCGTCCTTCAGCCCCACCGCGATCGTGCCGTCGCCCTGCGCCGAGCCGGGCGCGAAGCCGACCGCGACCCGGGCGGGAATGCCGAGCGTGCGGGCCATCGCGGCCATCGCGAAGGAGAAGTGCACGCAGAAGCCCCGCTTGGACCTCAGGAACCGGGAGATCGCCTCGGAGCCGCTGCCCACCTCCACCTGCGTGTCGTACTGGAAGCCGCCGTTCACGGCGAACCAGTTCTGGAGCTTGACCGCCTGCTCATAGTGGTTCGTGGCTCCGTCGGTCACCGCCCGCGCGGTGTTGGCGACGAGCCCCGGCAGGGTGTCGGGCACCTTGGTGTACTCGCGCCTGATCGCCTCGGACGGCTCCGGCGCCGCGGCCAGCTGCGCGGCCGTCGGCTGCAGGTCCAGGCTTCTGACCTGGTACGACAGCCCGCGCGTGTTCTGCCCGTGGTCACCGACCAGGGTCATGCCCACGGGTTCGTAACGCCAGCTTCCCTTGACCCGCACACCGCTGGGCGGATACGGCATCGGCAGCCAGTCCTGGGCGTACCAGTCCGCCGTCGAGATGGACGTGGTGATCTCCGACCGCCTGACGTCGCCGGCGAGCCCGGCCGGGGTGGGGAGGGGGTCGGGCACGCCGATGATGTGCCGCTGGGACGGCTTCCAGGTGGTGCCGTCGAAGTCGTCCAGGGACACGATCCGCAGATACAGGTCGGAGGAGTCCTCGGAGGTCGTGCGCAGGCTCAGGACCGTGCGGTCCTCGTCCACGTTCAGGCTGTCCCGCAGCGACACCAGCGGGTTCACCGCCGAGATCGTTCCGCCGCCCCCGAGACCCCCGCCGACGCCGGTGCCCGCGGGGCCCAGCAGCCCGCCGCGCATGCCCGGCAGGGCGAGGGGCACCACCAGGGCGACGCCCAGCGCGACCGCGCCGATACGGCGCCCCGTGCGCACCGGTGCCGTCGCACCGGCCGGATCGCCGCCCGCCGCGCGGGACGCCCCGCTGAACACCCGGCCCCACTGCGAGAGCCGGTCCCGGCCCTCGGCCAGCAGCAGCATCAGATAGCCGGCGGCCGCGACCAGGAACCACAGCCAGTCGGTCCCGCCGGTGGACAGCCCCGCTGCCACGGAGTACAGCGCCAGCAGCGGCAGGCCGGCGGGGGCCGCGCTGCGCAGGGTCACCGCGACGGCGTCCACGATCAGCCCTATCAGCAGGACACCGCCGACCAGCATCAGCCGGATGCCGTCGCTCAGCGGTGCCGGGATCGCGTACCGGCCGACGTCGTCCGCGCCCTGCTGGAGCAGGGCGGCCAGGTGCCGGAAGGCGTCCGGCCCGGGGATCAGTCCGGCCACGGCCTGGGCCCGGGCGAAGACCAGGGTCAGCAGCAGCAGCGTGACCAGGGCCTGCGCCGCCACGGTCAGCGGCCGGGCCAACGGCACCCGCCGGGCCGCCGCGCCGACCCCCGACTGCACCGCCAGCAGCAGCGCGGCCTGCACCAGCCACGCCGCGGAGGAGACCAGCGGCAGCAGCGCACACGCCGCCATCAACGTGGCCACCGCGGCACACATCGCCAGCCGCGTCCGCCCGCTCACGCCCGCACCCCCCACTCGCGCCACTTCTCCGGTACGGCTCGTACGGTCGTGCCGTTCATGACCGTCCCTCCCCGAGCGCCGCGCCCTGCGCCGCCGCGCCGAAGGCGGCCGCGCCTGCCGCGCCCACCCCCGTTGTGCCGGTCGGACCGGCGCTGGTGCGGTCGCGGTCCGCCTGGCGCCACACTTCGGTCAGCGAGGCGCCCCGGGGGACGCTCACCGCCGTCCAGCCGGCGTCGCGGAGCAGCCGGAGCCGCTCCCCGCCCGGGGCCGCCGGGCCGGGCACGTCGGTCGGCTCGCGCAGCCAGGCGTCGCTGTCCAGCAGGAAGGCCACCGCGCCGCCGCTGCGCTGCCGCATCTTGGCGGCCACCGCGGCCTGGGCCTCGTCGAGGTCGCCGAGGAAGGCCACCAGCAGCCCCTCGTTGCCGCCGCGCAGCACGTCGTAGGCGCGGGACAGACCCGCCCCGTCCGAGTGGTCGATCACCGCGAGGGTGTCCATCATCAGCCCGGCCGCGTCCGCCGACTCCGGGCCGCTGCCCGCGAACCCGTCGGAGCCCTCGCCCGGCACCGAGCTTCCGGTGTCCGTCAGCAGCCGTACCGAGAAGCCCCGCTCCAGCATGTGCACCAGGACGGAGGCGGCGCCGGACACCGCCCACTCGAAGGCCGAGTCGGGACCCGCGCCCCGGAAGGCGATGGCCCGGGTGTCCAGCAGCACCGTGCAGCGGGCCCGCTGCGGCTGTTCCTCGCGGCGCACCATCAGCTCTCCGTAGCGCGCGGTGGACCGCCAGTGCACGCGGCGCAGGTCGTCGCCGTAGCGGTACCCGCGCGGGATCACGTCGTCCTCGCCCGCCAGCGCCAGCGAGCGCTGCCGCCCGTCCCCGTATCCCTTGGCCTCGCCGATCAGCCGCACCGGCGGCAGCGCCTCCACACGCGGGATCACGGTCAGGTTGTCGAACGTCGAGAAGGACCGGGTCAGCTCGCACATCCCGAACGGGTCGCTCAGCCGCAGCTGGAGCGGGCCCAGCGGATAGCGGCCGCGCAGATCGGAGCGGACCCGGTAGGACACCTCGCGGCGCCCGCCGGGCTCCACCCGGTCGAGCACGAAGCGGGGGCGCGGGCCGAGTACGTAGGGCACCCGGTCCTGGAGCATCAGCAGGCCCGTGGGCAGCCGGGAGACGTTGTCCATCCGCAGGTGCACCCGCGCCTCGCCGCCCGCGGGCACGCGCGCCGGGGAGAGCCTGCGGCTGCCGGAGACCCGGTAGCGCGTGCGGTAGAGCACGGTGGCGCAGGCCAGCGGCAGCACGGCGAGCAGCAGCCCGACCCGCAGCAGGTCGGGCTGGCCGAGGACGTAGGCGCAGATCGCGGCCGCGACACCGGCGGCCAGGAAGGAGCGTCCGCGGGTGGTCAGACCGGCCAGCGCGGTACGGAGGCCGCCCCGGTCGCCCCGCTCGTCCTCCGCGCGCGGTGTCCCCGCGGTGCTCATCACAGCCTCCGCGGCTGCCGGCGGCCGAACTCGGGCGCGGTGCCGCCCAGACCGAGGCCACCGGCCTGCTGCGAGGTGGCGGGCACCGGGGTGTGCTGCAGGATCTCCCCGACGACCTGCTCGGCCGTACGCCGGTTGAGCTGGGCCTGGGCGGTGGGGAGCAGCCGGTGGGCCAGCACCGCCACGGCCAGTGCCTGGACGTCGTCCGGCAGCGCGTACTCCCGGCCGCTCAGGGCGGCGGACGCCTTCGCCGCGCGCAGCAGGTGCAGCGTCGCGCGCGGCGAGGCGCCGAGTCTGAGGTCGGGGTGGGCGCGGGTGGCGGCGACCAGGTCCACCGCGTAGCGCCGTACGGAGTCGGCGACGTGCACCCCGCGCACGGCCTCGATCAGCTTGACGACATCGTGCGCGTGCGCCACCGGCTGCAGGTCGTCCAGCGGGCTCACCCCGCCGTGCACGTCCAGCATCTGCAACTCGGCCTCCGGGCTCGGATAGCCGATGGAGACGCGCGCCATGAAGCGGTCGCGCTGGGCCTCGGGCAGCGGGTAGGTGCCCTCCATCTCGACCGGGTTCTGGGTGGCCACCACCATGAACGGGCTGGGCAGTTCGTAGGTCTGCCCGTCGATGGTGACCTGGCGCTCCTCCATGGACTCCAGCAGCGCCGACTGGGTCTTGGGCGAGGCGCGGTTGATCTCGTCGCCGATCACGATCTGCGCGAAGACGGCGCCCGGCTTGAACTCGAAGTCGCGGCGCTGCTGGTCCCAGATGGACACGCCGGTGATGTCCGACGGCAGCAGGTCGGGCGTGAACTGGATGCGCCGCACCGAGCAGTCGATGGACCGCGCCAGTGCCTTCGCCAGCATGGTCTTGCCCACCCCGGGGACGTCCTCGATCAGAAGATGCCCCTCGGCGAGCAGTACGGTCAGCGAGAGCCGTACGACCTCGGGCTTGCCCTCGATCACTCCCTCCACCGAACTGCGGACGCGCTCCACAGTGGCGGTCAGATCAGTGAGGCTCGCTCGATCGTCATAGGTCGTCACCCGGCCCTCCTCGGCCCGTCCCCATGCCCTTGGCGGAGCAGGGGATTCCCCAACTTTCCGGACCGACGCGCCGCTGAGCGGACCGGCCCACCCCGAACACGGACACCGCGCCGGAAAGGTTCCGCGCGACGTCACACCCGCATTCTTGCCGCCGTTACCGATTCGTGTCACTCGCCTGTGGACAACTGGCCGCGATATGTCGGGGCTTACGCCCTTTCGCGGTGCAGAACGGGCGCGGCGGTCCTCGGAACGGGCGGGGTCGGTCAGGCGGCGGGGTCGATCTCGCGCAGCCGCCCGGTCTTGACGTCGAACACGAAGCCGCGCACATCGTCGGTGTGCGGCAGGAACGGCGAGGTGCGCACGCGCTGCATCGACTGCCGTACGTCCTGGTCGACGTCGCGGAACGCCTCGACCGCCCACGCCGGTCGCTGGCCGACCTCCATCTCCAGCTCGTGCCGGAAGTCCTCGGTGATGGTCTCCATGCCGCAGTTGGTGTGGTGGATGAGCACGACCCGGCGGGTGCCGAGCGCCCGCTGGCTGATGGCCAGCGAGCGGATCACGTCGTCGGTGACGACGCCGCCGGCGTTGCGGATGGTGTGGCAGTCGCCGAGCTTCAGGCCGAGCGCGGCGTGCAGGTCGAGACGGGCGTCCATGCAGGCCACGACCGCCACCTGGAGGACGGGACGGGCGTCCATACCCGGGTCGCTGAACGCGTCGGCGTAGGCCTCGTTGGCCGCTACGAGGCGGTCGGTGACGGCGCCCTGCGCTATGGCGGCCTCGGATCCGGCGGGGACTGATGCGGAAGTCGTCATACCTATGACGGTACTGGTCATGTCCGCTCCGGTCCTGCTGTGAGAAGGGACAAAGAACGCCATGGTGGCCAGTTGTGAGCGACTCCACACGCACCGCAGCACACCTCCTTACGGGTGAATCACTCCGCAATGCCGTGTCACGGACACTCCGCCGGGCGACGCGCAGGCCGGTTGATTGACCGGGAGACAGGGTGGACTAAAGTGACGCGAAGCGGGAGGCGTGGCCTCCCGAACTGCATTCCCGGAGACCGGGGCACACACCCGAACGGTCTCCCCGCGTGCGCGGCGCGTACGTACGGCTCGGCCTCCACCCGCTCCCGGTCGGCTGACGCTTTTGGCGCCGGCAGGACTTCCCGTCCGCGAGCGGTCGGGGACCCGGCGGTGCGTGCGGGGCGCGCCGGACCTGAGAGGGCCCCTTGAGCAACAGCCGACACGTCCCCGTGATGCTCCAGCGGTGCCTGGATCTGCTGGCACCCGCCCTGGAGCGGCCGGGAGCGGTGGCCGTCGACTGCACCCTCGGCCTCGGCGGGCACAGCGAGGCGCTGCTCACCCGGTTCCCCGAGGCCCGGCTCGTCGCCCTGGACCGCGACAAGGAGGCACTGCGCCACGCCGGCGAGCGCCTCGCCCCGTTCGGCGACCGGGCCACCCTGGTGCACGCCGTCTACGACGAGCTGCCCGAGGTGCTGCAGCGACTGGGCATCCCGCGCGTCCAGGGCGTCCTGTTCGACCTCGGCGTCTCCTCCATGCAGCTCGACGAGGCCGACCGCGGCTTCGCCTACGCCCAGGACGCGCCCCTGGACATGCGCATGGACCAGTCCACCGGTATCAGCGCCGCCGAGGTCCTCAACACCTACGCGCCCGGCGAACTGGTGCGCATCCTGCGGGCGTACGGCGAGGAGAAGCAGGCCAAGCGGATCGTGGCCGCGATCGTGCGCGAACGCGAGAAGGAGCCGTTCACCACCAGCGCCCGGCTGGTGGAGCTGATCCGCGATGCGCTGCCGCAGGCCGCCAAGCGCACCGGCGGCAACCCGGCCAAGCGCACCTTCCAGGCGCTGCGCATCGAGGTCAACGGCGAACTCGCCGTGCTGGAGCGGGCGATCCCGGCCGCGGTGCAGGCGCTCGGCCTGGGCGGCCGGATCGCCGTACTGTCGTACCACTCGCTCGAAGACCGTCTGGTCAAGCAGGTGTTCGCGGCCGGCGCCGCCTCCACCGCGCCCCCCGGCCTGCCCGTCGTCCCCGAGCGCTACCAGCCCCGGCTCAAGCTGCTCACGCGCGGTGCCGAACTTCCCACCGAGGAAGAGATCGCCGAGAACCGGCGGGCGGCACCGGCCCGGCTGCGCGGGGCCGAGCGCATCAGGGAGTCCGTCGAATGACGGGCGTGAGGCATGCGAAGGGGGACAGTTGAGCAGGAAACCCGAACTGAGGGGCCGCGCCGCCCGGCTGGCGAGGCTTCTCCCGGAGGGTGGCCGGCAGGCCGCCCGCACGCCCTTCGTCCTCCTCGTCGTGCTGCTCCTGGGCGGCGGCCTCATCGGGCTCCTGGTGCTGAACTCCGCGCTCAGCGAGGGCGCGTTCCAGCTGGACGACCTGCAGAAGGACACCAAGAACCTCACCGACGAGGAACAGGCCCTGCAGCGGGACATCGACTCCTACTCCGCCCCCGACGCCCTCCAGCGCCGCGCCCGTGAACTCGGCATGGTGCCCGGCGGTGATCCCGCCTTCCTCGAGCCCGGCGGCACCGTGAAGGGCGTCCCCTCCGCCGCCCCCGCCGCCCCGGCCGAGCGGTCCTCCCTCCAGGACGAGCCGGTCTCCGTCCTGCCGCCCGAGGCCCTCCCCACCACACCGTTCGTGCCGTCCCCCACGGACGGCCTCCTCCCGGCCGCCGGGCAGACCGTGCCGTCGCCCACGCTGCCGCAGAGCGCCCCGGTCGCCGGCCCGTCCGACTCGACCGCCCCCCAGCCCGCCACGACCCCGACCCCCGGCAGGTGACGGAAGTGCCAGACACTTCTGGAGAAAGGCAACCGCCGCGCCGCCGTGTGCCCGGCCCCGCCCGGCCCGCCCGCCCCGGCAGCGGCAGCGGCAGCGGCCGCCCGCGCACCGGCCCCGGCAGCCGCCCGGCCCGCCGCCCGAACTCCACCTGGCGGCCCCCGCCCGTGCGCGTCCTGCGCCTGGGCAGTCCCCGGCCACGGCTGCGCATGGTCGCCCTCACGCTGACCCTGGTGATGCTCGTCTTCGTCCTCCGGCTGCTCCAGGTGCAGGCCGTCGACGCCAGCGCCTACGCCGCCAAGGCCGACGAGAACCGCTACGTCGTCCACACCATCGCCGCCGAGCGGGGCGGCATCACCGACCGCAACGGCGTGGCCCTGGCGGCCAGCGTGGACGCCGAGGACATCACGGCCGACCCCACCATGTTCACGCGCGAGCAGCTGAAGATCGGCGACGGCCCCGAACGGGCCGCCGCGCTGCTCGCCCCGATCCTCGGCCAGGACCAGGCGCAGCTCGCCAGGAAACTCAGGACGCAGAACACCCGGTACGTGCTGCTCGCGCGCCGGCAGACCCCGCAGGTCTGGAAGCAGATCAAGGACCTGAAGGCCGCCCTCACCAAGAAGGGCCAGGCCGACAGGACCACCGTCAACGTCCTCGCCGGGGTCTTCTCCTCGCCCAGCAGCAAGCGCGTGTACCCGGGCGGCGACCTGGCGGCCGGGATACTGGGCTGGGTCAACGCCGACGGCAAGGGCGGCGGCGGCATCGAGCAGCAGCTGGAGCAGCAGCTGTCCGGCAAGCCCGGCAAGGTCCGCTACGCCCAGTCGGGCGGCCGGGAGGTGCCCACCGCGGGTTCCGACGAGACACCCGCGGTACCCGGCGCCGACGTCGAGCTCACCATCGACCGGGACATCCAGTGGGCCGCCCAGAACGCCATCACCGAGCAGGTGCGCAAGTCCCAGGCGGACCGCGGTTACGTGATCGTGCAGGACACCCGGACCGGCGAGATCCTCGCCATGGCCGACTCCCCGGGCTTCGACCCCAACGACCTGGCCCACGCCGACCCGGCCGCGCTGGGCAACGCCGCGGTCCAGGACGCCTACGAGCCCGGCTCCACCGCCAAGGTCATGTCGATGGCCGCCGTACTGGAGGAGCACGCGGCCACGCCGCTCACCCACGTCGTCGTGCCCAACCGGCTGCACCGCGGCGACCGGCTCTTCCAGGACGACGTCGACCACGACACCTGGTACCTCACGCTCAACGGCGTGCTCGCCAAGTCCAGCAACATCGGCACCATCCTGGCCACCGGCCAGCTCGGCAAGACACAGCCCGAGGCCAACAAGGTGCTCTACTCGTACCTGCGCAAGTTCGGCATCGGCAGCTACACCGGCATCGGCTTCCCCGGCGAGACCAAGGGCATCCTCGCCCCCGCCGACAAGTGGTCCACCTCGCAGCAGTACACGATCCCGTTCGGCCAGGGCTTCTCCATCAACGCCCTGCAGGCCGCGTCCATCTACTCGACGATCGCCAACGGAGGGGTCCGGATCGAGCCGTCCCTGGTGCGCGGCACCAAGGACGCCGAGGGCCGCTTCACGCCCGCCCCCAAGCCCGCGAAGAGCCGGGTCGTGAGCGCGAAGACGGCCAGGCAAGTGGCCCAGATGCTGGAGTCCGTCGTGGACGACGAACAGGGCACCGGCCTGAAGGCGCGCATCCCCGGCTACCGCGTGGCGGGCAAGACGGGCACCGCCAACCGCGTGGATCCGGCCACCGGCAGATACCGCGGCTACACCTCCTCCTTCGCCGGGTTCGCGCCCGCCGACAACCCCCGCGTCACCGTCTACTGCGCGATCCAGAACGCCACGAAGGGCAGCTACTTCGGCGGCCAGATCTGCGGCCCGATCTACAAGCAGGTCATGGAGTTCGCGCTGAAGACGCTCCAGGTCCCGCCGACCGGGGCACGGCCCGCGAACCTGCCCGTCGACTTCAAGCCGTGACATCCGCCCGAGCCTGAGCGCCCCACCCGGCAGCTCCGCGGTCGTACGGGACCCGTACGACCGCCCCCGTACGACCGCCCGTGCGATCCTTGCGCCCCACAAGACCCATAGGACCCAAAGCCCCGCACGACCCGTACCACCGGAACAGAACCACCAGGACACAGCGCGTGACAACGATCACCCCGGATCCCGGGAACCACCACCCGCCCCGGCCCTCACTTCGCCCGCAGGCCGCTGCGCCCGGTACGCTCACGGCCGTGCCACACCCTGATCAGTCCCAAACCAGCCAGAAGGGCGCTTCCGTGACATACCCGGGGCCGCCGCGACCGGTTCAGGTCTCCGCCGCACCCCTCGCGGAGCTCGCCGATCAGCTGGGTGCCGCGCAGCCGGACGGCGCCGCCGAGGTCACGGGCATCACCCATGACTCGCGTGCCGTGCGCCCCGGCGACCTGTACGCCGCGCTGCCCGGAGCCCGGGCCCACGGCGCCGACTTCGTCGCCCAGGCGGCGAGCCTCGGCGCCGTCGCCGTGCTCACCGACCCGTCCGGCGCCGAGCGCGCCGCCGCGACCGGGCTGCCGGTCCTCGTGGTCGACGACCCGCGCGGGCGGATGGGCGAGCTGGCCGCCACGATCTACGGCCGCCCCGGCAGCGACCTGCTCCAGATCGGCATCACCGGCACCTCCGGCAAGACCACCACGGCCTACCTGGTCGAGGGCGGCCTGAAGACCGCGAGGTCCACCGGGTTGATCGGCACGGTCGAGATGCGCATCGGCGAGGAGCGCATCAAGTCCGAGCGCACCACCCCCGAGGCGACCGACCTCCAGGCACTCTTCGCGGTCATGCGCGAGCGCGGTGTCGAGGCGGTCGCCATGGAGGTCTCCAGCCACGCCCTGGTGCTCGGCCGGGTGGACGGCTGCGTCTTCGACATCGCCGTCTTCACCAACCTCAGCCCGGAGCACATGGAGTTCCACTCCGACATGGAGGACTACTTCCGGGCCAAGGCGCAGCTGTTCACGCCGCGGCGCAGCAGGCTCGGGGTGATCAACCACGACGACGAGTACGGCCGCCGGCTCGCCAAGGAGGCCACCGTCCCGGTGGTCACCTTCTCCGCCGAGGGCGACCCCGACGCCGACTGGCGCGCCGAGGACGTCCAGGTGGGCCCGATGGACTCCACGTTCACCGTGATCGGCCCCGAGGGACAGCGGATCACCGCCAGGTCGCCGCTGCCCGGCCCGTTCAACGTGGCCAACACCCTCGCCGCCGTCGTCGCCCTGGCCGCCGCCGGCCTCGACGCGCAGGCCGCCGCCGACGGCGTGGCCGCCGTACCGGGCGTGCCCGGCCGGCTGGAGCGCGTCGACGCCGGGCAGCCGTACCTCGCGGTCGTCGACTACGCGCACAAGACGGACGCCGTCGAGTCGGTCCTCAAGGCGCTGCGCAAGGTCACCAAGGGCCGGCTGCACGTGGTGCTCGGCTGCGGCGGCGACCGCGACCGCACCAAACGCGCCCCGATGGGCGCCGCCGCGGCCCGGCTCGCCGACACCGCCGTGCTGACCTCCGACAACCCCCGCTCCGAGGACCCGCTCGCGATCCTCGCCACCATGCTCCAGGGCGCCGCCTCGGTGCCCGCGCACGAGCGCGGCGAGGTGCTCCTGTTCGAGGACCGGGGCGCCGCGATCGCCGCCGCCGTGGGCCGCGCGCAGGCCGGGGACACCGTGCTGGTCGCGGGCAAGGGTCACGAGCAGGGCCAGGACATCGCCGGGGTGGTCCGTCCCTTCGACGACCGCCAGGTGCTGCACGAAGCAATCCGGAAGACCCAGGGATGAAAATCCAGAAGACCCAGGGGATGAACTTGTGATCGCCCTCTCCCTCGCCGAGATCGCAGCAGTCGTCGGCGGGCAGACGCACGACATACCGGATCCGTCCGTCCAGGTCACCGGACCCGTCGTCCGGGACTCCCGCGAGGTGGTCCCCGGCAGCCTCTTCGTCGCCTTCGTCGGCGAGCGGGTGGACGGCCACGACTTCGCGCAGGACGTCGTCGGGGCGGGCGCGGTCGCCGTACTGGCCTCCCGCCCCGTCGGCGTGCCCGCGATCGTCGTCGAGGACGTCCAGAACGCCCTCGGCGCCCTCGCCCGCCATGTCGTGACCCGGCTCGGCGCGACCCTCGTGGCGCTGACCGGCTCCGCCGGCAAGACCAGCACCAAGGACCTGATCGCCCAGGTGCTCCAGCGCCAGGCGCCGACCGTGTTCACACCCGGCTCGCTCAACAACGAGATCGGGCTGCCGCTGACCGCCCTGAGCGCCACCGAGGAGACCAGGTTCCTCGTGCTGGAGATGGGCGCCCGCGGCATCGGCCACATCCGCTACCTCACCGAGCTGACCCCGCCCAAGGTCGGCCTCGTGCTCAACGTCGGCACCGCCCACATCGGCGAGTTCGGCGGCCGGGAGCAGATCGCCCAGGCGAAGGGCGAACTGGTGGAGAGCCTGCCCCCGGCAGAGGAGGGCGGCGCCGCGATCCTCAACGCCGACGACCCGCTGGTGAAGGCCATGGCCTCCCGTACGAAGGCGAAGGTGGTCCTTTTCGGAGAGTCCGGCGAAGCGGACGTACGCGCCGAGAACGTGAGACTCACGGACAGCGGACAGCCCGCTTTCAGGCTTCACACACCCTCCGGTGCAGCCGATGTGACCATGCGCCTGTACGGTGAGCACCACGTGTCGAACGCGCTCGCCGCGGCCGCCGTCGCCCATGAGCTGGGCATGTCCGCGGAAGAGATCGCCATCGCGCTCTCCGAGGCGGGCTCCCTCTCCCGCTGGCGCATGGAGGTCACCGAGCGCCCGGACGGCGTGACCATCGTCAACGACGCCTACAACGCCAACCCCGAGTCCATGCGGGCCGCGCTGCGTGCGCTGGTGGCCATGGGCCGCGGACGGCGGACCTGGGCGGTGCTCGGCAAGATGGCCGAGCTCGGGGACGAGGCGCTCGCCGAGCACGACGCGGTCGGACGGCTCGCCGTCCGGCTCAACGTCAGCAAGCTCGTCGCGGTCGGGGGCAGGGAAGCGTCCTGGCTGCAACTGGGCGCATACAACGAGGGTTCGTGGGGTGAGGAGTCGGTGCACGTGTCCGACGCACAGGCGGCGATCGACCTGTTGCGCAGCGAGTTGCGCCCGGGGGACGTGGTGCTCGTGAAGGCGTCCCGTTCGGTCGGTCTGGAGGGCATCGCCGAGGCGCTCCTCCAGGCCGGGACCGAGGGTGAGGTCGCCGCCCGATGATGAACCAGATCCTCTTCGCGGGCGTCATCGGCCTCTTCCTGACCCTGATCGGCACCCCCCTGCTGATCAAGCTCCTGGCCCGCAAGGGCTACGGTCAGTACATCCGCGACGACGGACCGCGCGAGCACGCCAGCAAGCGCGGTACGCCGACCATGGGCGGCATCGCGTTCATCCTGGCCACGGTCGCCGCCTACTTCCTGTCAAAGGTGATCACCGGCAAGCCCCCGACGTACTCGGGTCTGCTGGTGCTCGGCCTGATGGTGGGCATGGGCATGGTCGGCTTCCTCGACGACTACATCAAGATCGTCAAGCGTCGTTCGCTGGGCCTGCGCGCCAAGGCGAAGATGGCCGGCCAGCTGATCGTCGGCATCGCCTTCGCGGTGCTGTCGCTGCAGTTCTCCGACAACCGCGGCAACACCCCGGCCTCCACCAAGCTGTCGTTCATCACCGACTTCGGCTGGACGATCGGCCCGGTGCTGTTCGTGGTCTGGGCGCTGTTCATGATCCTGGCGATGTCGAACGGCGTGAACCTCACCGACGGTCTGGACGGTCTGGCCACCGGCGCCTCCGTCCTGGTCTTCGGCGCCTACACCTTCATCGGCGTATGGCAGTACCAGGAGTCCTGCGCCAACGCCATGACGCTGACCAACCCGGGCGCCTGCTACGAGGTGCGCGATCCACTCGACCTCGCGGTCGTGGCCTCCGCGTTGATGGGCGCCTGCCTCGGCTTCCTGTGGTGGAACACCTCGCCGGCCAAGATCTTCATGGGCGACACCGGTTCGCTCGCGCTCGGCGGCGTCCTCGCCGGCCTCGCGATCTGCTCGCGCACCGAGCTGCTGATCGCGCTGCTGGGCGGCCTGTTCGTGCTGATCACCATGTCGGTGGTCATCCAGGTCGGCTCCTTCCGGCTCACCGGCAAGCGGGTCTTCCGGATGGCGCCGCTCCAGCACCACTTCGAACTCAAGGGCTGGTCCGAAGTGCTCGTCGTGGTCCGTTTCTGGATCATTCAGGGCATCTGTGTCATCGTCGGACTCGGCCTCTTCTACGCGGGATGGGCAGCGGACAAGTGACCTCATCGGTGCCTTCGGAGTTCCGGGGCAAGCACGTCACCGTCGCCGGACTCGGTGTGTCCGGCGTCCCGGCGGCCAAGGTGCTGCACGGCCTCGGCGCGCACGTCACCGTCGTCAACGACGGCGACGACGACCGGGCCCGGGCGCAGGCCGCCGAACTCCGGGCGCTCGGCGTCACCGTGCGCCTCGGGGACGGCGACACCCTGCCCGAGGGCACCGAGCTGATCGTCACCGCGCCCGGCTGGCAGCCCGGCAAGCCGCTGTTCCAGGCCGCCGAGAAGGCGGGCGTGCCGGTCTGGGGCGACGTGGAGCTCGCCTGGCGGCTGCGTGGCCCCGACGCCGCGCCCTGGCTGTGCGTGACGGGCACCAACGGCAAGACCACGACCGTCCAGATGCTGGCGTCGATCCTGAAGGCGGCCGGGCTGCGCACCGCCGCCGTCGGCAACATCGGCGTCTCGCTGCTGGACGCCGTGCTCGGCGAGGAGACGTACGACGTCCTGGCCGTCGAGCTCTCCAGCTACCAGCTGCACTGGGCGCCGTCCCTGCGCGCCCACTCCGCCGCGGTGCTCAACCTCGCCCCGGACCACCTCGACTGGCACGGCTCCATGGAGGCCTACGCCGCCGACAAGGGCCGCGTCTACGAGGGCAACCGCGTCGCCTGCGTCTACAACGTCGCCGACAAGGCCACCGAGGACCTGGTGCGCGAGGCGGACGTCGAAGAGGGCTGCCGGGCGATCGGGTTCACGCTGGGCGCGCCGGGACCGTCCCAACTCGGCGTCGTGGACGGCATCCTGGTCGACCGCGCCTTCGTCGAGGACCGGCAGCGCAACGCCCAGGAGCTCGCCGAGGTCTCCGACATCACCCCGCCCGCCCCGCACAACATCGCCAACGCCCTTGCCGCGGCGGCCCTCGCACGCGCCTACGGCGTGCCCGCCAAGGCCGTCCGGGACGGTCTGCGGTCCTTCACCCCGGACGCCCACCGCATCGCGCACGTGGCGGACGTGGACGGCGTCGCCTACATCGACGACTCCAAGGCCACCAACACCCACGCGGCCGAGGCGTCGTTGGCGGCATATGAGTCGATCGTATGGATTGCGGGTGGTCTGGCGAAGGGTGCGACCTTCGACGAACTGGTCGCGAAGTCGGCGCCGCGGCTGCGCGGTGCCGTGCTCATCGGCGCCGATCGCGCCCTGATCCGTGACGCCCTCGTGCGACACGCCCCCGAAGTCCCCGTCGTCGACCTCGACCGGACCGACACTGGGGCGATGCTCCAGGCTGTCCAGGAAGCGCGGCGGCTCGCACGGCCCGGCGACACGGTGCTGCTGGCCCCGGCCTGCGCCTCCATGGACATGTTCACCAACTACAACAAGCGTGGTGACGCGTTCGCGGAGGCCGTTCGCGAACTCGGCGCCCGCTGACCCCGGCCGCCCCCGCCGCCGGGCGACCTCGGGAGGGACACGTGGGACCCGCGAGCCGAGTCAGTGCCTGTGCCTGTCCGGGCCCTCGACCTGTGCGGCCGACGTACCGCGGAGGTGGAGATGGCCGGTAGCCCCGGCAGCCGCACCGGGCGGCCGCCCGTGCGGGGGGCCGGTGCACGGCCCGCCGCCGGCCGGAACTCGCCCGACAACCCCGTACGCCGGCTCGTCACCCGCGCCCGCAAGGCCTGGGACCGTCCGCTCACCGCGTACTACGTGATCCTCGGCGGCAGCTCGCTGATCACCGTGCTGGGTCTGGTGATGGTCTACTCGGCCTCCCAGATCACCGCGCTGCAGATGGCGCTGCCGGGGTCGTACTTCTTCCGCAAGCAGCTGCTGGCGGCCGTGATCGGCGGCGGGCTGCTGCTGGCCGCCGCCAGGATGCCGGTGAAGCTGCACCGGGCCCTGGCCTATCCGATCCTGGCGGGCGCGGTGTTCCTGATGGCGCTGGTGCAGGTGCCCGGGATAGGGATGTCGGTCAACGGCAACCAGAACTGGATCGCGCTGGGCGGCTCCTTCCAGATCCAGCCCAGCGAGATCGGCAAGCTGGCGCTGGTGCTGTGGGGCGCCGACCTGATCGCGCGCAAGCAGGAGAAGCGGCTGCTGACCCAGTGGAAGCACATGCTGGTGCCGCTCGTCCCGGTCGCCTTCATGCTGCTCGGCCTGATCATGCTCGGCGGCGACATGGGCACCGCGATCATCCTCACCGCCATCCTGTTCGGCCTGCTCTGGCTCGCGGGCGCGCCCACCCGCCTCTTCGTCGGCGTCCTGTCGGTCGCCGCCCTGATCGGCCTGGTCCTCATCAAGACCAGCCCCAACCGCCTGGACCGGTTCGCCTGTGTGGGGTCCGGCGACGTCACCAAGTGCTGGCAGGCGGTGCACGGCATCTACGCCCTCGCCTCCGGCGGACTCTTCGGTTCCGGCCTCGGTGCGAGTGTGGAAAAATGGGGGCAACTTCCCGAAGCCCACACCGACTTCATCTTCGCCGTCACCGGCGAGGAACTGGGCCTGGCGGGGACACTGTCGGTGCTCGCCCTGTTCGCGGCTCTAGGCTATGCGGGCATCCGCGTGGCCGGACGCACGGAGGACCCCTTCGTGAGGTACGCCGCGGGAGGCGTGACCACCTGGATCACCGCTCAGGCGGTGATCAACATCGGTGCGGTGCTCGGTCTGCTGCCGATCGCCGGTGTCCCCCTCCCGCTGTTCTCCTACGGGGGATCCGCCCTGCTGCCGACCATGTTCGCCATCGGGCTGCTGATCGCCTTCGCGCGGGACGAACCCGCTGCGCGGGCGGCGCTTGCCATGCGGCAACCTCGCTTTGGTAGAAAGCGGGCGGGAGGCTCCGCGGCCGGCCGGAAGTCCGGACGGAGGCCCGACCGGAGTGCCGGCCGGAAACCCGGCCGGGAGCCCGGCGGGGGATCGGGCCGTGGCTCGGGCCGGGTATCCGGTGCAGGATCGGGCCAGGGGTCCGGCCAGGGGCCTCGGAGATGGAACACGATGCGACGGCGTGCCTCGGCGGCGCGTCCGTCCGGAGAGCGGTGAATTTCGGTGCATGTCGTACTCGCCGGCGGAGGTACCGCGGGCCACATCGAGCCCGCGCTCGCCCTCGCGGACGCCCTGCGCAGGCAGGACCCGACCGTGGGAATCACGGCCCTGGGCACGGAGCGGGGCCTGGAGACCCGGCTCGTTCCCGAGCGCGGCTACGAGCTCGCGCTGATCCCGGCGGTGCCGCTGCCGCGCAAGCCCACCCCCGAACTGATCACCGTCCCGGGCCGGCTGCGCGGCACGATCAAGGCCGCCGAGCAGATCCTGGAGCGCACCAAGGCCGACGCCGTGGTCGGCTTCGGCGGATATGTCGCTCTGCCCGGCTATCTCGCCGCCAAGCGGCTCGGCGTGCCCATCGTGATCCACGAGGCGAACGCCCGCCCGGGCCTGGCCAACAAGATCGGTTCGCGCTACGCCGCCCAGGTCGCCGTCTCCACGCCGGACAGCAAGCTGCGAGGCGCCCGCTACATCGGCATCCCGCTGCGCCGCGCCATCGCCACCCTCGACCGGGCCGCCGTACGCCCCCAGGCGCGCGCCGCGTTCGGACTGGACCCCAACCTGCCGACGCTGCTGGTCTCCGGCGGCTCCCAGGGCGCCCGCCGGCTCAACGAGGTGGTCCAGCAGGTCGCGCCCTGGCTCCAGCAGGCCGGCATCCAGATCCTGCACGCGGTCGGCCCGAAGAACGAACTGCCGCAGGTGCACCAGATGCCGGGGATGCCCCCCTACATCCCGGTAAGTTACCTGGACCGGATGGACCTCGCGTACGCCGCGGCCGACATGATGCTCTGCCGCGCCGGCGCGATGACCGTCGCCGAACTCTCCGCCGTCGGGCTCCCGGCCGCCTACGTCCCGCTGCCCATCGGCAACGGCGAACAGCGGCTGAACGCCCAGCCGGTGGTGAAGGCCGGCGGCGGACTCCTGGTCGACGACGCGGAACTCACCCCGGAGTGGGTGCAGCACAACGTCCTGCCCGTGCTGGCCGATCCGCACCGGCTGTACCAGATGTCCCGCGCCGCCGCGGAGTTCGGCCGCCGGGACGCCGACGACCTGCTCGTCGGCATGGTGTACGAGGCGATCGCCTCGCGCCGTTAGGACCATATGACCGAAGGGGCTTGAAAGCGTGGCCGGACCGACGACCGCCGAGCGCGGTGAACGCCAGCAGGAGTCGTCCGGCCCGCCCCTGGTCCGCAGGCTGAGGCCGCCGCGTCTTCGTACGATCGTCATCCTGGCGCTGGCTCTGCTGCTCCTCGCCGGCGGCTCACTCTGGCTTCTGTACGGCTCCGCGTGGACGCGGGTGGAGCGGGTGTCCGTTTCCGGCACACGGGTGTTGACGCCCGCCCAGGTGCGCGCCGCCGCCGCGGTCCCGGTGGGGGACCCGCTCATTTCCGTCGACACCGACGCGATCGCCGCCCGACTGCGTCGTCAATTGCCCCGAATTGACACGGTTGACGTGGTTCGTTCATGGCCTCATGGAATCGACCTGAAAGTCGGCGAACGCACCGCGGTCATGGTGGAGGAAAAGGGCGGAAAGTTCGTCGAAGTGGATCGCGGCGGCGTCCGGTTCGCCACGGTTTCGCAGGCGCCGAAAGGCGTGCCCGTCCTGGAATTGTCGCTTTCGCGTGACGGATCGGCGGCGGCGAGCCTGCGGCGCTTCGACGAGAGCCGGCTCGTGCGTGAGGCGGTCGCCGTCGCGGCGCGGATCCCGGCGGCCGTCGCCGGCCGGACCCGGGTCGTCAAGGTCCGTACCTACGACGACATCTCGCTGGAGTTGGGCGATGGCCGCACCGTCGCCTGGGGCAGCGCCGAGAACGGCGCCGAGAAGGCCCGCGCGCTCACCGCACTGATGAAAGCGGCCCCCGGCGCGCGGCACTTCGACGTCAGTGTTCCCACCGCCCCTGCCTCGTCGGGGAGTTGACGGCCGTCCGCGCAGGCCAGCACCCTGGTTGGGCAGCGCTATGCCTGATCACATAGGGTGAAAAGAAAAACGGGAGGTTCGGCGTGTTCGTTGAACGGGCGCCACTTGTCGACTTAGTGTCCTGTTCAGAAGACTTCAGGGAACAGACACACTGGTAACCCTAAACTTCAGGGTTAGGGTTCGGGTCGGCACTACGGACCGTCCCATTCGGCATCAGTCGTCGGACCGCGAGGCAGCAGTGCTTCGACGATTCGGCGACACGTAACTCGAGGCGAGAGGCCTTCGACGTGGCAGCACCGCAGAACTACCTCGCAGTCATCAAAGTCATCGGTGTCGGCGGCGGTGGTGTCAATGCCATCAACCGGATGATCGAGGTCGGTCTCAAGGGCGTCGAGTTCATCGCCATCAACACCGACGCACAGGCGCTGTTGATGAGCGACGCCGACGTCAAGCTCGACGTCGGCCGCGAACTCACCCGCGGACTCGGCGCCGGAGCCAACCCGGCCGTCGGCCGCAAGGCCGCCGAGGACCACCGCGAGGAGATCGAGGAGGTCCTCAAGGGGGCCGACATGGTCTTCGTGACGGCCGGTGAAGGCGGCGGCACCGGCACCGGCGGCGCGCCGGTCGTGGCCAACATCGCACGTTCGCTGGGCGCCCTCACCATCGGCGTGGTCACCCGCCCGTTCACCTTCGAGGGGCGGCGCCGCGCCAACCAGGCCGAGGACGGCATCGCGGAACTGCGCGAAGAGGTCGACACCCTCATCGTCATCCCGAACGACCGGCTGCTGTCCATCTCGGACCGCCAGGTCTCGGTCCTGGACGCCTTCAAGTCGGCCGACCAGGTCCTGCTCTCCGGTGTCCAGGGCATCACCGACCTCATCACCACGCCCGGCCTGATCAACCTCGACTTCGCCGACGTCAAGTCGGTCATGTCCGAGGCCGGTTCGGCGCTCATGGGCATCGGCTCGGCCCGCGGCGACGACCGCGCGGTGGCCGCCGCCGAGATGGCGATCTCCTCGCCGCTGCTCGAGGCCTCCATCGACGGCGCCCGCGGTGTGCTGCTGTCCATCTCCGGCGGCTCCGACCTGGGCCTGTTCGAGATCAACGAGGCCGCCCAGCTGGTCAGCGAGGCCGCCCACCCCGAGGCCAACATCATCTTCGGCGCGGTCATCGACGACGCACTCGGCGACGAGGTCCGGGTCACCGTGATCGCGGCCGGCTTCGACGGCGGCCAGCCCCCGGCCCGCCGGGACAACGTCCTCGGTGCGACCACGCCCGCGCAGCGCCGCGAGGAGCCCAACCCGGTACGGCAGCCCGAGAGCCGCCCGACCTTCGGCTCGCTGGGCAGCGTGACCCCGAAGGAGGAGCCGGAGCCCGCGACCCCGGAGCCGGTCAGCGACCTCCCGGCCTCGACGCCGGTCCCCCCGGCACCGCGGAGCTACTCGGACAGCGCGGCCGAGGAACTGGACGTACCGGACTTCCTCAAGTGATAGGACAGCGCGACACCGTGAACGGCGCGCACTTCGCCTTCACCGACCGGTGGGGCGGGGTGAGCGCCGTTCCGTACGAGGAGCTCAACCTCGGCGGCGCGGTCGGCGACGACCCCGGCGCCGTACGCACCAACCGGGAACGGGCGGCCGCCTCCCTCGGACTCGACCCGGCCCGGGTGGTCTGGATGAACCAGGTGCACGGGACGGACGTTGCGGTGGTGGACGAACCCTGGGGAACGGCGGCCGACATCCCCTCCGTCGACGCGGTCGTCACCCGCCGGCGCGGGCTCGCCCTCGCCGTGCTCACCGCCGACTGCACCCCCGTGCTGCTCGCCGACCCCGTCGCCGGGATCGCCGCCGCGGCCCACGCGGGACGGCCCGGCATGGTGGCCGGAGTGGTTCCCGCCGCCGTGCGCGCCATGGTCGAACTCGGCGCCGAGCCGGGCCGGATCGTCGCCCGCACCGGACCCGCGGTGTGCGGCCGGTGCTACGAGGTGCCGGAGGCGATGCGTACCGAGGTGTCCGCCGTCGAGCCGGCGGCGTACGCCGAGACGAGTTGGGGCACGCCGGCCGTGGACGTGAGCGCCGGGGTGCACGCCCAGCTCGAGCGCCTCGGGGTGCACGACCGGGAGCAGTCGCCGGTGTGCACGCGGGAGTCGAAGGACCACTTCTCGTACCGCCGCGACCGCACCACCGGCCGGCTCGCAGGCTATGTCTGGCTGGACTGATGGGGCATGACGGACCGTAGGGAACAAATCGCCGGGAATCTGGCGAGGGTTGAGGAGCGCATCGCCGCGGCGTGCGCGGCCGCGGGGCGTCCGCGTCAGGAGGTGACCCTCATCGTGGTCACCAAGACCTACCCGGCCGCGGATGTGCGGGTCCTGTCGGAACTCGGTGTGCGCCATGTCGCCGAGAACCGCGACCAGGAGGCCGCGCCGAAGGCCGCCGAATGTGCCGATCTGCCCCTCAGTTGGCATTTTGTCGGTCAACTTCAGACCAACAAGGTGCGATCCGTGGTGGGTTACGCGGACGTCGTGCAGTCCGTCGACCGTTCACGGCTCGTCACCGCGCTCTCGAAGGAGGCCGTACGGGCCGGGCGCGAGGTGGGCTGCCTGATCCAGGTCGCTCTGGACGCCGGAGAGAGCGGCCGGGGAGAGCGGGGTGGCGTGGGCCCCGGCGGAATCGAAGAGTTGGCCGACCTCGTCGCCCGTTCCGAGGGGCTCCGGCTCGACGGGCTGATGACCGTCGCGCCGCTGACCGGCGAGTACGCCGGGCGTCAACAGGCGGCGTTCGAACGGCTCATGGATTTGTCGACCTCCCTGCGCGCGAGCCATCCGACTGCCACCATGGTCTCGGCAGGGATGAGCGCGGACCTCGAACAGGCCGTGGCCGCCGGAGCGACACACGTACGCGTCGGCACTGCGGTACTCGGAGTCCGCCCCAGGCTCGGGTAACGTCGCCAGGAAGTCGGACCACAGCAGAAAATATGGTCAATACCGCCGAAGAAGGCGCAACGACCTCGTGGATCGCGGGGACTTGGCGGTCGTCAGCGGATCCACCACAGAGCGGAGGACTCAGAGCATGGCCGGCGCGATGCGCAAGATGGCGGTCTACCTCGGCCTCGTGGAGGACGATGGGTACGACGGCCGGGGCTTCGACCCCGATGACGAGTTCGAGCCCGAACTGGACCCGGAGCCCGAGCGGGACCGCCGACGGCACGAACCGTCGCATCAGTCACTTGGGACACACCAGTCACAAAGGGACGAACCGGTACGCGTGGTGCAGCCTCCGGCACCCCGCGAACCCGTGTCCCATTCCGCTTCGCTTCCGGCGGAAACGGGACGTCCGGCGCGCATCGCGCCCGTGGCGTCCATCACACAAGAACGCGCAAGCCTGGAGAAGAACGCACCGGTGATCATGCCCAAGGTCGTGTCCGAACGTGAGCCGTACCGGATCACCACACTGCACCCCCGGACCTACAACGAGGCCCGTACCATCGGGGAACACTTCCGTGAGGGTACCCCGGTGATCATGAATCTCACTGAGATGGATGACACAGATGCGAAGCGACTTGTCGACTTTGCGGCCGGTTTGGTGTTTGGTCTTCACGGCAGCATCGAGCGGGTGACGCAGAAGGTGTTTCTGTTGTCGCCTGCTAACGTCGATGTCACGGCGGAGGACAAGGCCCGCATCGCAGAGGGCGGGTTCTTCAACCAGAGCTGAGACACAGACCGGACGACAGGCACGGAACAGGGGAGAGGGAAGCACCGATCATGGGCGTGGCCATGGAGGTTCTCTACATCGCGCTGATGGTGTTCCTCATCGTGCTGATCTTCCGGTTGGTCATGGACTATGTGTTCCAGTTCGCCCGCTCGTGGCAACCCGGCAAGGCGATGGTGGTCGTTCTTGAGGCCACCTACACTGTCACCGATCCACCGCTGAAGCTTCTGCGGCGGTTCATCCCGCCGCTGCGTCTCGGGGGCGTGGCGCTCGACCTGTCCTTCTTCGTACTGATGATCATCGTCTACGTCCTGATCGCCATCGTGGGAAACCTGGCGACGTGACAGTGGACGATACGGTCTTGCCGACTGCCGATGACTACGTTGAGGTGAAGAGATGCCGTTGACCCCCGAGGACGTGCGGAACAAGCAGTTCACGACCGTCCGCCTCCGAGAAGGCTATGACGAGGACGAGGTCGATGCCTTCCTCGACGAGGTCGAGGCCGAGCTGACCCGTCTGCTCCGCGAGAACGAGGACCTGCGCGCCAAGCTGGCCGCGGCCACCCGTGCCGCCGCCCAGAACCAGCAGAACATGCGCAAGCCCCCGGAGCAGCAGGACCAGCCGCAGCATCCGCAGGGCGGCATGCCTCAGCAGGGCGGCATGCCTCAGCAGGGCGGTATGCCTCAGCAGGGCGGCATGCCTCAGCAGGGCATGCGAGGTCCGGGCGCTCCGGTTCCCGCCGGGATATCGGGCCCGCCGCAGCAGCAGATGGGTGGCCCCATGGGTGGCCCGCCCCAGCTGCCGAGCGGTGCCCCGCAGCTGCCCGCCGGCCCCGGCGGACAGGGCCCGCAGGGTCCCGGCCCGATGGGCCAGGGTCCTGGTCCGATGGGTCAAGGCCCGATGCAGGGCCAGATGGGTCCCGGCCCGATGGGCGGCCCCGGTCCCATGGGCGGTCCCGGCCCGATGGGTCAGGGCCCCGGTGGCGACAGCGCCGCGCGCGTCCTGTCGCTGGCCCAGCAGACCGCCGACCAGGCGATCGCCGAGGCCCGTTCCGAGGCCAACAAGATCGTCGGCGAGGCGCGTTCGCGTGCCGAGGGCCTCGAGCGCGACGCCCGCGCCAAGGCCGACGCGCTGGAGCGGGACGCGCAGGAGAAGCACCGCGTCGCGATGGGCTCCCTGGAGTCCGCCCGCGCCACGCTGGAGCGCAAGGTCGAGGACCTGCGCGGCTTCGAACGCGAGTACCGCACGCGCCTGAAGTCGTACCTCGAGTCCCAGCTGCGCCAGCTGGAGACCCAGGCCGACGACTCCCTGGCCCCGCCGCGCACCCCCGCGACGGCCTCGCTCCCGCCGTCCCCGGCGCCCTCCATGGCCCCGGCCGGCGCGAGCGCCCCGTCCTACGGCGGCAACCAGACGATGGGCGGCGCGCCCAGCCCGTCCGGCCCGTCCTACGGCGGCCAGCAGCAGATGTCCCCGGCGATGACCCAGCCGATGGCACCGGTACGCCCGCAGGGCCCGTCCCCCATGGGCCAGGCCCCGTCCCCGATGCGCGGCTTCCTCATCGACGAGGACGACAACTGAGGACCCCCTGAAGGGTTCCTGAGACAAGGCATCGGCAGCCTGCGAGAACGGCCCCGGAGGTTTCACCTCCGGGGCCGTTCGGTCATTTCAGGGGCGCGGGGCCGCATCGATACGGGGCCGCATCGATATGCGGCTCCGCCGCGTGGACGCGACAAAGCCCACCGGCCCGCACGGGAAGGGCAGGGGTGGCGGGGGCGAACACCCTGGGGCGCCCGCCCCCGCCGGGACTCACACCTTGCGCAGACGGAACGTCAGCGACAGCCCCTCGTCGGTGAACTCGGCACCGTAGGTGTCGTCGGCCTCGCCCTGCGCGAAGTCCGTCGCGAGGACCTCCTCGGCGATCAGACCCGCGTGCTCGGACAGCGCCGAGATGACGGCCGGGTCCGTGGACACCCACCGCAGCGCGATGCGGTCCGCCACGTCCAGCCCGCTGTTCTTGCGCGCCTCCTGGATCAGCCGGATCGCGTCCCGCGCCAGGCCCGCGCGCCGCAGCTCCTCCGTGATCTCCAGATCCAGCGCCACCGTCGCACCCGCGTCGGACGCCACCGACCAGCCCTCACGCGGAGTCTCGGTGATGATCACCTCGTCCGGCGCCAGCGTGATCGTCTCACCGTCGACCTCGACCGACGCCGTACCCTCCCGCAGCGCCAGCGACAGCGCCGCCGCGTCGGCTCCGGCGATCGCCTTGGCCACGTCCTGGACGCGCTTGCCGAACCGCTTGCCCAGCGCCCGGAAGTTGGCCTTCGCGGTGGTGTCCACCAGCGACCCGCCGACCTCGCTGAGCGACGCCAGCGAGGAGACGTTCAGCTCCTCCGTGATCTGCGCGTGCAGCTCCCGGTCCAGGGACTCGAAGCCGGCGGCGGCCACCAGCGCCCGCCGCAGCGGCTGACGGGTCTTGACGCCCGACTCCGCGCGCGTGGCCCGGCCCAGCTCCACGAGCCGGCGCACCAGCACCATCTGCCGCGACAGCTCCGGGTCGATGGCGGTCAGGTCCGCCTCCGGCCAGGAGGACAGGTGGACGGACTCCGGGGCGCCCGGGGTGACCGGCACGATCAGGTCCTGCCAGACCCGCTCGGTGATGAATGGCGTGATCGGCGCCATCAGCTTCGTCACCGTCTCGACGACCTCGTGCAGCGTGCGCAGCGCCGCCTTGTCGCCCTGCCAGAAGCGGCGGCGCGAGCGGCGCACGTACCAGTTGGACAGGTCGTCGACGAACGCGGACAGCAGCTTGCCGGCGCGCTGGGTGTCGTACGCCTCCAGCGCCTGCGTGACCTGGTCGGTCAGCGCGTGCAGCTCGCTGAGCAGCCAGCGGTCGAGCAGCGGGCGGTCGGCCGGGGCCGGGTCGGCCTCGGACGGCGCCCAGTTCGACGTACGGGCGTACAGCGCCTGGAAGGCGACCGTGTTCCAGTACGTCAGGAGCGTCTTGCGGACGACCTCCTGGATGGTGCCGTGGCCGACCCGGCGGGCCGCCCACGGGGAGCCGCCGGCCGCCATGAACCAGCGCACCGCGTCCGCGCCGTGCTGGTCCATGAGCGGGATCGGCTGCAGGATGTTGCCCAGGTGCTTGGACATCTTGCGGCCGTCCTCGGCGAGGATGTGGCCCAGGCACACGACGTTCTCGTAGGACGACTTGTCGAACACCAGCGTGCCGACCGCCATCAGCGTGTAGAACCAGCCGCGGGTCTGGTCGATGGCCTCGGAGATGAACTGCGCCGGGTAGCGGCTCTCGAACAGCTCCTTGTTCTTGTACGGGTAGCCCCACTGCGCGAACGGCATCGAACCCGAGTCGTACCAGGCGTCGATGACCTCCGGTACGCGCGTGGCCGTGCCGGCGCAGCCCTCGTGCGGGCAGGCGAAGGTGACCTCGTCGATGAACGGCCGGTGCGGGTCCAGGCCCGACTGGTCGGTGCCGGTCAGCTGGGTCAGCTCCGCGCGGGAGCCCACGCAGGTGAGGTGGCTGTCCTCGCAGCGCCAGATCGGCAGCGGGGTGCCCCAGTAGCGGTTGCGGGACAGCGCCCAGTCGATGTTGTTGTTCAGCCAGTCCCCGTACCGGCCGTGCTTGACCGTCTCCGGGAACCAGTTGGTCTTCTCGTTCTCCTGGAGCAGCCGGTCCTTGATCGCCGTGGTGCGGATGTACCAGGACGGCTGCGCGTAGTACAGCAGCGCGGTGTGGCAGCGCCAGCAGTGCGGGTAGCTGTGCTCGTACGGCAGGTGCTTGAAGAGCAGGCCGCGCTGCTGGAGGTCCTCGGTGAGCTTCTCGTCGGCCTTCTTGAAGAAGACGCCGCCGACCAGCGGGACGTCCTCCTCGAAGGTGCCGTCCGGGCGGACCGGGTTGACCACCGGCAGGCCGTAGGAGCGGCAGACCTTGAGGTCGTCCTCACCGAAGGCGGGGGACTGGTGGACCAGACCCGTACCGTCCTCGGTGGTCACGTACTCGGCGTTCACCACGTAGTGCGCCGGCTCCGGGAACTCCACCAGCTCGAACGGCCGCCGGTAGGTCCAGCGCTCCATCTCGGCGCCGGTGAAGGTCTGGCCGGTGGTCTGCCAGCCCTCGCCGAGCGCCTTGCCGACGAGCGGCTCGGCGACGACGAGCTTCTCCTCGCCGTTCGTGGCGACGACGTAGGTCACCTCCGGGTGCGCGGCGACCGCCGTGTTGGACACCAGCGTCCAGGGGGTGGTCGTCCACACCAGCAGCGCGGCCTCGTCGGCCAGCGGGCCCGAGGTGAGCGGGAAGCGGACGTAGACGGACGGGTCGACGACCGTCTCGTAGCCCTGCGCCAGCTCGTGGTCGGACAGGCCGGTGCCGCAGCGCGGGCACCAGGGGGCGACGCGGTGGTCCTGGACCAGCAGCCCCTTGTCGAAGATCTCCTTCAGCGACCACCAGACGGACTCCACGTAGTCGGGGTCCATGGTGCGGTAGGCGTCGTCGAGGTCGACCCAGTAGCCCATGCGGGTCGTCAGCTCGGCGAAGGCGTCGGTGTGCCGGGTCACGGACTCGCGGCACTTGGCGTTGAACTCGGCGATGCCGTACGCCTCGATGTCCTGCTTGCCGGAGAAGCCCAGCTCCTTCTCCACCGCGAGCTCCACGGGCAGGCCGTGGCAGTCCCAGCCGGCCTTGCGGGCCACGTGGTAGCCGCGCATGGTGCGGAAGCGGGGGAAGACGTCCTTGAAGACGCGCGCCTCGATGTGGTGGGCGCCCGGCATGCCGTTGGCGGTGGGCGGGCCCTCGTAGAACACCCACTCGGGGCGGCCCTCGGACTGCTCCAGGCTCTTGGCAAAGATCTTCTGCTCGCGCCAGAAGTCGAGCACCGCGTGCTCGAGCGCGGGCAGGTCGACCTGGGCGGGCACCTGGCGGTACTGCGTCATCGATCTTCCTCCGGCGGACGTACTGCCTTCCGTCGGAGGGACGAGAGCGTCGTGCTTCTACGCCGTGTGCGGCGCGCTCCCGCGGTACCACCCTCCTTGGCTCCCCGGTGCGCCGTACGCGCCGACGAGCCCCCTCATTGGGGTCGCGATGCCGGTTCTACTGGCCCCCGCGGCCTCGCTGGGGCGTTCTTCCGGCGGCTCCGGGGTGATCTTCACGTCGCGCTCGCCCCCGGGCTCACACCGTCCCCGGGTCGCTCTGGGCTGCGTACGCCGCTACTCGTCCCCATCCACGCTTCTCGCTCCGCCCAGTGTACGGCGCCCCGGGGACAGCGGCCGACCGGTTTTCGCGCGCCGGGCGTGCGGAGCGCATGGAGAGCGGGGCCGGCGGGGGAGGGGCTCGGTGACCCGAACGGCGAGGTGCGCCGGGTTCGGATCGTAGGACCTGCTACTGGTCGGATTACCCGGCGAAGAGCTGGGCACAACGCATGCATGCCGGCCGAGCGGTACGCGCGAGGCGGGCGAATCGGGCGGCGTGCCCCGTTGCCGCGGGACTCGAGTCGATTTATCGTCCCAGCACGATTCGCGAGCAAGATCACAATATGTGAAGGGGCCGCGGCCATGGTGGCGAAGAAGACCGCCCAGCAGTCGGCGTCCGGCAGGTCCCGGGGCTCCGGCGCCTCCGTCGGCATGGCCGAGGACGTGAAGGACGTGAACGGGATGCCGAGCACCCACGCCGCGCCCACGGCCGCGAAGACGACGAAGACGACGAAGACGAAGCCGAAGACCACGAAGCCCGCCGTGAAACCCACCTCGAAGAGGGCGGCGGAGAAGCCCGGGCCGGAGGAGACGCCCGCGAAGGACACCCCGCACGCTGGCACGCGCGCGAAGGCCACCGGCGGCAAGAAGACCCCGAAGACCTCCGCGCGGCAGCCGGCCTCCGGAGCGAGGGCACCCAAGGCGACGGCACCCAGGGCTGCGGCGCCCAAGGCGACGGCTTCCGGGGCGACGGCACCCGAAGCGGCCGCGAAGGGCGCCGCCGGCACCCCCGAGCGGGGTGGGGAGGGGGCCGGTGTGGGCAGGAAGAGCACGGGCAAGAAGGCGGGCGCGGCTCGGGCCGCGAAGCAGACGGGAGCCACGACGGTGGTTGCGAAGAAGACTCCTGGCACGGCCACGGCGGCCACGACCGCCGTCCCCAAGGCACGCGTCGCCGCGGCGGTGGAACCGGGCGACCTCGCGGTACGCCCCGGCGAGGACCCCTGGACCCCGGAGGAGGTGGCGGAGGCCCGCGCGGAGCTGCAGTCCGAGATGGAGCGGCTGCGCACCGAGATCAGCTCGTCCGAGGCGTCCCTCGCGGGGCTGATGCGGGACTCCGGCGACGGCGCGGGCGACGACCAGGCGGACACCGGGGCCAAGAACATCACGCGCGAGCACGAGATGGCGCTCGCCGCCAACGCGCGCGAGATGCTCGTCCAGACCGAGCGCGCCCTGGACCGGCTGGACGCGGGCACCTACGGTCTGTGCGAGAACTGCGGCAACCCCATCGGCAAGGCCCGTATGCAGGCCTTTCCACGGGCCACCCTGTGCGTGGAGTGCAAGCAGAAGCAGGAACGCCGGTACTGAACCGGGTACGGGACGTGCCGTACTCTCGTCCTCAGTCAGGTACCTAGGTTGAGGGACTCACGTGGCAGAGGCGGAGCGCATCATCGGTACGCCGGACACCCCGGATGCGGCACGGCCCGGGCAGGAAGGCCCCGGCGGGAACACGGCGCCGGGCCGGCGCTCCGAGGCCGGGAGCGCGGGCACCGACGGCCCGGCCGCCCCGGCCGGCGGGCCCGGCATCGACGGCCCTGCGGCGGACGGCCCCGCGGAGCCCGCGGGCGCCGCCGGCCAGAGCCCCGCCCCGGCCGAGCGGCCCCGGGGCAGGCGCCGGATCGCGGTGTTGTTCTCGGTCGCGGCGTTCGCGTACGCCCTCGACCTGATCAGCAAGCTGATCGTCGTCGCCAAGCTGGAGAACCACGCGCCGGTGCGGATCCTCGGGGACTGGCTGCGGCTGGAGGCGATCCGCAACGCCGGTGCCGCCTTCAGCTTCGGCGAGGCCTACACGGTGATCTTCACGGTGATCGCCGCCGCCGTGATCGTGGTGATCACCCGGCTCGCCCGCAAGCTCTACAGCCTGCCCTGGGCGATCGCCCTCGGCCTGCTGCTCGGCGGAGCGCTCGGCAACCTCACCGACCGGATCTTCCGGGCGCCCGGTGTCTTCGAGGGCGCGGTCGTCGACTTCATCGCGCCCAAGCACTTCGCCGTCTTCAACCTCGCCGACTCGGCGATCGTCTGCGGCGGCATCCTGATCGTGCTGCTGTCCTTCCGCGGTCTGGACCCGGACGGCACCGTCCACAGGGACTGACCGACCCGGTTGTCCACAGGCTCCCGTCCGGGGTGCCGGCCCCGTCCGGCATACTCGACGGGTGAGCACGCTTCCCGAGATCCGTACCCTGCCCGTGCCCGACGGCCTGGAGGGCGAGCGCGTCGACGCCGCCATCTCCCGCATGTTCGGCTTCTCCCGCACGAAGGCGGCCGAGCTGGCCGCCGCGGGCAAGGTGCTGGTCGACGGCACGGCGGTCGGCAAGTCCGAGCGGGTGCGCGGCGGGGCCTGGCTCGAGGTCGAGATGCCGCAGGCACCCGCGCCCGTGCAGGTCGTCGCCGAACCGGTCGAGGGCATGGAGATCGTGCACGACGACGAGGACGTGGTCGTGATCGTCAAGCCGGTCGGCGTCGCCGCACACCCCAGCCCCGGCTGGACCGGTCCGACGGTCATCGGCGGGCTGGCCGCCGCCGGGTTCCGCATCTCGACCTCCGGCGCCGCCGAGCGCCAGGGCATCGTGCACCGCCTCGACGTCGGCACCTCGGGCCTGATGGTGGTCGCCAAGTCCGAGTACGCGTACACGTCGCTCAAGCGCCAGTTCAAGGAGCGCACGGTCGACAAGCGCTACCACACCCTCGTCCAGGGCCACCCCGACCCGACCAGCGGCACCATCGACGCGCCCATCGGCCGGCACCCGAACCACGACTACAAGTGGGCGGTCACGGCCGAGGGCAAGCCGTCCGTCACCCACTACGACCTGATCGAGGCCTTCCGCGCGGCGTCCCTGCTGGACGTGAAGCTGGAGACCGGACGCACCCACCAGATCCGCGTCCACATGGCCGCCCACCGCCACCCCTGCGTCGGCGACCTCACCTACGGCGCCGACCCCACGCTCGCCAGGCGGCTGAAGCTGACCAGGCAGTGGCTGCACGCCGTACGCCTCGGCTTCGAGCACCCCGGCGACGGCCGGTGGGCCGAGTTCACCAGCGACTACCCCGAGGACCTGCAGAAGGCCCTCGACCAGGTCCGCGAGGAGACCTACGCATGAACGGCCCGCTGAGCAGCACGGCGTACACGACCCGCGTCGCCGAGGACCCCGCCGACCGCGAGGCCTGCTTCGCGGTGCGCAAGGAGGTCTTCGTCGTCGAGCAGGGCGTCCCCGAGGACATCGAGTACGACGCCCTCGACGCCGTGGCCCTCCATGTGCTCGCCGTCCGCGAGGACGGGACCCCGCTCGGCACCGGACGGCTGCTGCACGGCGAGGCGGCCGCCGGCAGGACGGGCGGTGACCCCACCGTCGGCTCCCTCGGGCGGCTCGCCGTCACCCAGCAGGCCCGCGGGCTGGGCGTCGGCGCCGCCCTGGTGCGCGCCATCGAGGACGCGGCACGCGCGCGCGGCCTCGCGGCGGTGGACCTGCACGCGCAGACCCACGCCCTGGGCTTCTACGAACGGCTCGGGTACGAGGCGTACGGCCCGGAGTTCCCGGACGCCGGCATACCGCACCGGGCGATGCGGCGCGCGCTCTAGGGCGAGACACCCCCTAGGGGGTGTCCGCAAAGTCGGTTGCTCGTTGGTCGGTTCGTGGTGCGTCGTCATGAGCTGACTG
>NZ_BNBC01000040.1 GCF_014654675.1 Streptomyces spiralis | reverse complement strand
TGTCGGCGGACAGAGCCGCGTAGAAGCCCGCGAGCCAGCCCCGCACATCGGGCTCGATCTCCGCCTCCACGCGGCCGGCCTCCTGGAAGTAGGAGACGTAGAACTCCTGCTCGGGGCCGCCGATCTGGCCGAAGATGTCGGTGGGGCGGGGGCCGCCGGGCGGCGCGTAGGGGACGCTCAGCAGGCCGACGGCGCGGAAGACCTCGGGGTGGAGCAGGGCGGAGGCGGCGGCGATGTTGGAGCCCCAGTCGTGACCGACGACCACCGCGTTCTCCTCGCCGAGGGCGCGCACGACGGCGACGTTGTCCTCCACCAGGTCGAGCATCCGGTAGGCGTCGGTCGCCTCCGGCTTGGAGGAGCGGCCGTAACCACGCACGTCGATCGCCACCGCCCGGTGGCCGGCCGCGGCGAGGGCCGGGAGCTGACGGCGCCAGGAGTACCAGGACTCGGGAAAGCCGTGCACGAGCAGGACCAGCGGGCCGGTGCCCTGCTCGACCAGGTGCAGGCGCCCGGCCGGGGCCTCGACGGTGCGGTGGCGGAGCTCGGCGGTCGGTTCGGGCTGCATGGGCTTCTCCTCGGTTCGCGGCGGACGCGGCAGCCCATCGATCATGCGGCGCGGCGCCCGCCCGACGCGAACAGCCTTGCCAGTCTGGCAAACTCGCAGGACAGGACGGTGGAGCGGCACGGCAGGGAGGAACGGGAAAGGTGGCAGTCAACGACGTGGACGGCACACTGGCCGCGATGGGGCCCCGGTTGCGGGCCGCGCGCGAGCGGCACGGCGCGACGCTCGCCGGTGTCAGCTGCGTGACCGGCATCTCGACCAGCACGCTGTCCCGGATCGAGACCGGCCGGCGCAAACCCACCCTGGAGGTGCTGCTGCAGCTGTCGAAGGAGTACGGCGTCTCCCTGGACGACCTGGCCGGCACGGCACCCGCCCCCTCGGCCGAGCCGCGCGCCACGGCGCCGCTGAGCTTCGGCGACCACAAGGTGGTGCTGCCGTTGACCCGGTACGTCGGCGGCCTGCACGCCCACAAGCACGTCCTGCCCGCCATCGAGGACCCGCCCGCCCGGCCCCGTCAGGCCTCCCACGACGGCTACGAGTGGCTGTGCGTCCTGTACGGGCGGCTATGGCTCGCGCTCGGCGACCAAGACCTCATCCTGACCCCCGGGGACGTCGCCGAGTTCGACACCCGCACCCCGCACGGGGTGGCGAACACCAGCCCCGGCAGTCCGGTCGAGTACCTGATCATGTTCGGACCGCAGGGCGAGCGCCTACGGCCCCGCACCCCTCCAGCCGCTGGCCGCCATAGCCCCCAGCCCAAGCACCACCCCCACACCCGCCCAGAAAAACACCCATAAACCCTGGAACCCGCCCCGACGAGACAGCGACATCACGACCTGCACGTAGGTTCGCGGCCAAGGGCTGCCCCGATTCCTGGAACTCTCGCGCCACAGGGTTCGGGCCTGTCAGGTCCCCGCGACGACATGGAAGCCGCCGTCCAGACGGGGCTGTGCGGGGGGCGATCCGCACACTTCCAGTAGCGGTCCGGCGCCGCTTTCGCCGCCTCCGCCGTCCACATCGTCCTCCTTGGCCGGGCCCGCGGCGTCGTCCCCGGCATGAAGAGAGCCGGGCTCCTTTGATCGGTGCGGCCCGCCGTGGCGACGGGCGGCCATGACCGCGTCCGGCACCGTCCGACGAGCCGGCGGCGACCTTCGACGGACAGCGGCGCATGCTTGTGCGTCAATGCGTCAACGGCCGGACTTGCTTCGCGAAGGGGAACCGCAGGGCGGTGCCTGGTGGCTATGCGTCCCATGCGGTGGTTGGTCACTGCTGGGTCAGCGAGTCCAGGAGTTCACGGCCATGCTGCCACGAGCCCAGGCCGCTGGCGGAGTTGATGTGTCCGCACGCGCCCGCCAGGTGCCATCGCGCCTCCCACCGCGCCGCGAACCCGGCGGCTGCCCCGGGGGTGCAGTACGGGTCATTGGTGCTGCCCACCACCAGGGCCGGGCATGGCAACGGTTGTGCCGACACCTCGATGAAGGTCGCGGCCGCCTGGCGTGGGAACGCCGGCCCTTGCGGGTCGGGCGGCGCGACCAGGAATGCGCCGCCTGTCGGGCTCGAGGGGTTCTTGTTCAGCCAGGCGGACGCAGCCCAGCAGCCCAGGCTGTGGGCCACCAACACAACATGGCTGTCCTGCTGGGAAGCCTCGTCGTGTGCCTCCTGGACAGCCTCGACCCAGTCATCCAGATCGGGCATGGATCACGAGGCAGGGGAGATCCTCACCGCTGAGGCTCCCCACTGCCGCTCCCACAAGGTCTGCCAGTGCTGCCCGTCCGAGCCGTCGATACCCGGGATGACGACGTAAGCGACCACTGCCCACCACCGTTTCACTCGTCGCTCCCTAGGATCACGGGAGCGCCTGGCGCAGATTCTGTTGGATGCATCAGAGCAGCGGCGGTGGCACAAGTGATCTCAAAGAAAATGGTGCGGACAACAATGGAATCACTCGACCGGATAGACCGAGACATCCTCGCCCTGCTCCAGACCGACGGCCGGCTGACCGGCGCGGAGGTAGGGCGCCGCGTCGGACTCTCGCAGCCCGCGGCCAGCGCGCGCATCCAACGGCTGGAGAAGAACGGCGTCATCACCGGCTACCGAGCCGTGGTCGACCCGGCAACCCTCGGTCTGAACATTCACGCCGTCATCCGGCTGCGCACCACGCACGCCCAGCTCTCACGCGCCCTGGACTTCGCCTCCCGAACCCCCGAGATCGCCTCCACTCTCAGAGTCACCGGGGAAGACTGCCTCATCTTCGACGTCTACTGCCCGCAGGCAGGACGACTCGAAGAAGTTGTCGACGCACTTGCCCGTTACGGCCCTGTCACCACATCCCTCGTGCTCCGCACCTACCCCCAGAAGCCGCTGACCGACGCCACGCCAACAGCGTCATGACGCACAACAGTTGGAGAACACACTCGGTTCGAGCCTGCAGGCGAGGACAACGGCCCACACGGCGTTCCCCGAGCGCCGCCCCGGCACGCAACGCCACCGCAGCCCGGCAATACCACGCCCGTCAGGGGCACCTCATGGTGCCGCGCAAGCACGTCGAGAACGTCAACGGAGAGGCAGCCGGACTGGGCCAGTTCGCGAACAACCCCCCCTGCGCGCCGCGGCACTGAGCCCGCAACGACGCGCCAACCTCGACGCCCTCGACATGAGGTGGCAGGACCGCATGCAGCGGGTGTCAGCGGCTACAACCATGTACTGCAGGAACGCCGTCTGCACCCGGAGCAGACGGGCTTCAGGGTGGGTTTCCTCGCAGCAGTCCGGGATCTTCAGGTGGCGGCCTGCCGCCAAGTCCCGGCAGGCATGGTCGTCCTCGTCCAGGCCGCAGGCCAGGGCGAGCTTCGCACCCGACAACTGCAGTGAGCGCCGCGGTCGAATGCGGCATCAGCCGGTTGAAGAGGCACCGGGTTGCGGCGACTCGGTATGGCACATACGCGGTCCGCTACGAGACGGCCGTGCTGGTGGCGACCATCAACGCATGGCCGGAACCACACGCCCGTACCGGCCATTCGTCAACCCATTGACCGACCCCGCTCACGAGTCACACAACCGGCGTCTTGCCTGACTGGCGTCCGACACCAATTCCATCCCCGTCGGGACGGCCTTTCTGCGCCTGTTCACCGATCACGGACAGGAGCACCTGGCCGAACTGACCCTCGCTGTCCAGCCCGCAGAGCGGCAAGGACGTCGGTTCCCGGCTCCTCGACGCTGCCGTGGCCACCGCCCGGATCAACGCCCGACGCCGCGTCATCGCGCAGGCCGAGGCCGGGTCGCCCGGCGACCGCTTTCTGGCGGCGCACGGTTTCCGTAAGGTCCTCACCCTGAGGTATGCGCGTTTGCCACTGGCCGACGTGGACGCCGCCACCCTCACCGAGATCATTGAGCGTCCTCCTCCCGGCTACCGGCTGGCGTCGTGGCAGGGAACCGTCCCCGACGGCCTCGCCCAGACGTTCGCCGCCTCACGCCGTGCCATGGACGACATGCCCATGGACGACACCGACTACGGCATCGTGACCTGGGACGTGGACCGGGTCCGGGGCGCGGCGAAAGCCGTGGACCAGCGCGGAGACCACCTGCACACAGTCGTCGCCATCGATGCCTCCGACGGCTCGATCGCCGGGTTCACCGAACTCGTCATCCCCGATAACGACACAGGTGATGGCCAGCACTACGGCACCGGCGTGCTGCCCGAACACCGGGGACACGGCCTCGGCCGATGGATGAAGGCCGCGTCGATCCGCCAGGCCCTCAGGCGCTATCCCGAACTCGGTGGCCTCCTGACCGACACCGCCCACAGCAACACGCACATGAGACACATCAACGACAGTCTCGGCTACGCACCCACGCACTCGACACACCAGCACCAACTCGACCTCTAGCGACGAACCGACGGGCCGGACCCGGTCCTCCACCTCGCCCGGCCCGTCGGCGCTCTCGATACACGACCAAGGGCTCGTGATCGCCCGCCCGCTGCCTGGCATGATCGAAGCGTGACCATTGAACCTGGGCGGCCGGCCCGCATGAAGTACGTCCTGTTCGACGTCGACGGCACGCTGATCGACGCGGTGAGCAATCAGCGTCGGGTCTGGGGAACCTGGGCGGAGCGGTACGGGCTGGAAGCGGAAAAGGTCTACCAGGTAGCTCTGCGGACACGGCCGATGGAGACCTTCGCCCAGGTCGCCGCGGACCGCGATCCACGCCAGTGCCTGGCCACGCTGCACGAGCTGGAGGACGAGGACGTCCGCTCCGGCGTCTATGCGGCTTTCGATGGCGCGACGGAGCTGCTGCAGGGCCTGCCACTGGGGTCCTGGGCGCTGGTGACCTCGAACTACGAGCACCGAGTGCGCGGCCGTTTCCTGCGAACCGGTTTGCCGTTGCCGGGCGTGATCGTGGATGCGGCCGCTGTCGAGGAGGGCAAGCCTTCTCCCGTCCCCTATCTGCGAGCCGCTGAGCAGCTCGGAGCCGAGCCGGGAGACTGCCTGGTCATCGAGGACGCCCCGTCCGGAGTGCGGTCCGGCCTGCGCGCCGGGATGACGGTGTGGGGGGTGAACACCACCGTCGCGGTGGACGGCGTACATCGCCACTTTGTCAGTCTACGCGAGGCGGTTCCGCACATCCTGGCCTTCGCGTCCGGGCCTGGCGGGGACATCGCAGCCTGAACCCGTCCGCCGACCCTGGGCATGGCTGGGATGATCTTCGTGTGGCTGGTGTGGTCACGGCGTCCAAGTCGTCTTCGACAGCCCACTTCACCCGGGTGAGCCCGCGTGCTTCAGCAAACTGATCACCGGGTTGTGACGCGAAGGCGTGGACGAGGCACGTCGGGGAGGCCGTGGAGCCTGCCTCTGGAGGGGCCGAGTGCTGCTGGTTGCCACCTACTGGCGCACCAACTTGATAGATCGACCCAGGGGGCAGGTGTTCCAGCCGCGGTCGTCGCGTATCAGCGAACCCGCCCGTTTCAGGTGGGCCAGCTGATAGGCGACCGAGGATGTGCTGCGCATTCCGACGGCGTGAGAGAGTTGCCGTACCGGCTTTTATGCCCTGATACGCGCCGACATGGTCACATGCCACCAGCGGCCTGATGATCCAGCGACTCTCACAACCGCAGCTTGACGAACATAGGGGCATCAAACACAAGAAACACGGGATGAACATGCAGGTCATCGCGGATCCCTTCGGTCGGCTGCTGTGGGCATCATCAGCCCTGCTGGGCGCCGTCCACGACAACCGCGCAGCCCGCGAGCACGGCATCGTCGATGTCCTTGCCGAGGCCGGCATCAACTGCTGGGCGGACAAGGCGTATCGAGGAGCCGACGGCACGGTCCGCACTCCTTGCTGGGGACGCTGGGAGTTCCCGAAGGTCAGAAGGCCGTCAACCGGTCCCATGCGAAGATCTGCGCTCGTGTCGAGCAAGCCGTCGCCACCCTCAAAACCTGGCGGCTCCTGCGCAAACTGCGATGCTCAACCACCCGCATCACCAGCCTTGTTCAGGCCGTCCTCACCCTGCACCTGACCTGCGCAGAAACACCGGACCGGCATTACCTCTGCGGTAATCGACCCTCCGTGCCGAACCGGGCAAGGTTGGAGTCACCGGGGCCCGGGCGGCGCACTCCGCCCGGTCCACGGCTCCCCTGACCAGCGTTTTCGACCTCGACGGAGGCTGATCGGCATGTCTGCCACCACCATGCTCGGCACTCTCTCCCGCACCGACCGCCCGCAGACCATGCTGCGCCGCTTCCTTGCCCTCGACGCCATCGTCACCGGTGCCAACGGTCTGGTCTACGCGATCGACTCCAAGCCGGTCGGCGAGCTGCTCGGCGTCGGATCCGGTCTGCTGTTCGAGCTCGGCATCTTCCTGGTGGTGTACGGTGCGGCGGTCGGCTACCTCGCCACGCGGAAGCAGCCGCCGGCCCTTGCCGTGAAGGCGGTCATCGACGCCAACGCGCTGTGGGCCGTGCTCAGCATCGTCGCGCTGCTCGTCTGGTTCTCTCCGACGACCGCGGGTGCCGTCTGGATCCCCGTGCAGGCCGTGACCGTCGCCGGTTTCGGTGTGCTCCAGTTCCTCTCGCTGCGTGCCACTACGGCCTGAGGGACTGCAGATATTCGACTGTCGCCGAGTCGGCCGGGAGAAACGTCTCGATGGCCAGCTCGGCGACTGTCACGTCCATCGGAGTGTTGAAGGTCGGGATGGACGAGATGAAGGACAGAGTCCGGCCGTTGTGCTCGAGCTGCAGCGGCAGGGCGAAGTACGGAACGGACTCCTCCGGGTGGCTGCTGTGGTCCCCGGTAGTCCGAGGTGGCCTCGATCACCACCAGCGACACGTTCGCGGCGAGCAGATGCTCCCGCAGCTCCAAGACTGCGTTCGTTGTGGGCCCCCGTCGTGGTCTGGTTCGTGAACGACCCCCGCCGTTTCGCACTCGGGGTCCGAACACATACATTGGCGCCCTTCTTGCTGGTGTCGAGGCCGGCACAGCGTTCGTGCAACACGTCCACAGCCCTTGCTCCTGCCAGACGGACCCGTTGTCTGCCGGTCCGGGAGGGCCAGGGTGAATCAGAAATTCTGACGCACGTGCTCACAGCAACACTCCACGGTTCCCGTGGAAGGCCCTCAGTACCACGCTGACCTGCGAGTTCACCGGCATCACAGAGCAATCGGTCTCGGCCGGAACGAACTCCTCTAGCGTCCCGGACCGGTATCAGCCCGCGTCAGGGCAGATAGAAGCACCCGCGGCGCGCGCAACTTCATTTACACACCCCCGGCGCGCACCGAAGGTGCGCTGGGTCGCTGACCTGCCCAAACTGAGGATGGAAAACGCTCACTGCCATCGGATGCGGTCATTCCGGGGGCGCGATCCGGACACCGGTGCGTGCCGCGCGTTGCTCACCCCAGGCATACAGCGCCTCCAGTACGGGCACCAAACTGAGCCCCTCCTCGGTCAGCCGGTACTCGACGCTCGGTGGGCTTGCGCCGTCGGACCATCGCTCGATCAGCCCCTTGGCCTCGAGCCCGCGCAGCCGCTGGACCAGTACCTTTTCGCTGACCTCGGGTATCCGCCGGCGGAGAGCGCCGTATCGGTGCGCGCCCTCCTTCAGGTGTGCCAGGACGACCGTGGCCCACTTCCCGCCGAGCACCTCCAAGGTCAACTCGACGGGGCAGTGGAAGAGTTGGTCGTTCTCGGGCGTGGGTGTTGGCGTCGGCATCGCTGTCCTGTTCCGGGTGCTTACCGCCGGGTCAGTCCTTGCCAGAGGCCCGGGGGTGCTGTTCAGTCCTGGCATGATTGTGGAGTACATCCGATACCGGATCACCGAACGGCAACGGGCGGAATTCGAGGAGGCGTACCGACGGGCCGCCGTGCTGCTCGGCCAGGCCGAGCAGTGCGTGGACTACGAACTGGCCCGATGCACCGAGGATTCGGGCTCCTACATCCTGCGTATCCACTGGACCTCGGCCGAGGACCACCTCGAAGGCTTCCGCAGGGATGAGCACTTCGCGGCTTTCTTCGCCGAGATCAAGGCGTATGTGGAGTCGATCGAGGAGATGCGCCACTACGAGGTCACCGATGTCGTGGGCCGGGGCGGGGCGGTTCCGACCCTGTACGAGTGGGCCGGCGGGGCGAGGGCCTTCGAGCGGCTCTTCGACCGGTTCTACGAGCGGGTCGCCGAGGACGACCTCCTGGCCCCGGTCTTCGCCGGGATGGACCCGCACCACGCCGAGCACGTCGCGGCCTGGCTCGGCGAAGTCTTCGGCGGTCCGGCACGGTACAGCAGCGAGCGCGGTGGCCACCGTCACATGGCGTCCCGTCACGTGGGGCGCGGACTCACCGAAGAGCAACGCCGTCGGTGGGTTGCTCTGCTGATGGACACCGTCCAAGAGGTCGGCCTGCCGGACGACCCTGAATTCCGCGCCGTCTTCGCGTACTACCTGGAGTGGGGCACACGAATGGCACTGATCTACTCAGGCCCCAACCCTCCCCCGCTGCCCGAATCCCCAATGCCCCGCTGGGACTGGGGTATCACGCCGCCATACCGGGGCTGAGCATGGAGGACAGCCATCCCCCTGACCGCAACATGCGTGCGCCTGCGCCCGGCAGCGGCAGCGGTTGGCCGGCGCGGAGCCGCTGCAGGAGGCATGGAGGCGGCACTACCCGACCCTTCCCACGGCTGCTGTTCGTCCTGGACAGCACCGGCGCCACCGGCATCGGGACCCGTACAAGCCCTGCACGCGGCCACCGCGGGCCAGGGGCCGGCCGGCTTCCTGCGTCACGTCTGCCGTGCCGGTGGCGCCGCTGGTCGACGTGCTCAAGGCTGGCCCCTGCTGAGCCCGTGTGGCGCCCGGTCAGGGATCCGGCGGCTACGTCAACTGAGCCACTCCCCGGGCTTGGAAACGCTGGACGCGGCCCCTGCTGACCCTCGCGTCGCCGCTGCGGACCACCGGCGCCACAGGTCCGGCCATAGCTGGTCACAGCGGTTGGCAGCCAGTTGAGCCCTGCCAGTGCCGGTCAGTGGCCGGTCAGTGGCCGAGACCGCAGGTGAGGTGGTCCGGGCGCCGGTTCACCGCTGCTGCTGCAGGGCGTTGCGGGGCCTGGTGGCCCACCTCTGTCCGGGCGCCGGCGTGCGGCCGGACCGGACCAGGAAGTGCCACCACAGCCGGCCGGACAGCGCAGCGGCACCGAGGACCTGATCCGAAGCAACGCCCGCTACCTGTCGTCGCCTTTCGCTGCGATGGCACGGTCCAGAACGTCGTGTTCGGCCCAGCTTCCGTGGAAGCCGAACGGCACCCGGCTGGGAAGCTTGACCCGGACCAGCGGGGTGCGGCTCACGTCGGCCAGCGCCGCTACTCGTGACGGAGCGTCACCGGCGCACGGTGGCACACGCCAGCTTCATGGAAATCTTGCCAGGGCCGTAAACGCGGACAGTCACGTACGAGTGAAAAGGGCCCCCCGCCGAGGAGGGTGTCGAACGGCTGGCCGCGCAAGAACGCGGTGAACGAGGTCGCCCCGGTGATCGACGCGATGCTGAGAGCGGAGATCCTCATCAAGGGTGCGATGGTGCACGAGCGGCTGGTGAGGACTACGGCTCCACCATCAACTACCAGCGTGGGAAACTTTATCTGCAGGAAGTCCGCCCTCGGATCGCGGAGGAACTGGGCATCGCACCGATGGAGCTGGCGGGCATGCACCGCCGCTTCGAGGTCGTGGGCTCAGGCCCAGGTCGGCTGGGGCGACGAAGGCGAGGTCCTCGTTCGCCTGGGCATGCCGAAGGTCAGCCGCCCGGCCGGTCGTGGTGCCCGAGACGATCGTCGTCGACCCACATTCGAGGCCATCCGCCTCGACCACCTCGCCGAAAATCACCACCGCCCCACCCGAGGCCGCTAACCGCACCCACCGACCTGGCAAACCACCTGACCGGCACAAACAGCCTGGCCTCCTCGCTCGAACCGCTCACCCGGCTTCTCAAACGGTTACTCCTCATCGGTGCGGCGCGCTCCCCTGGCGCGGTTCCCTGCGCTGGCACGCTAGGGCGTGAACTGGGCCGTCACGCAAAAGGATTGGTGTGCGGTCAGTCACCGCCGCCGAGAGCGCGCCATCCTCGTGCGGTCGCTCGCCGCCATCCGGTCAGCGCCTCCCGCCGGGAGCCACGCCAGTGCCCAGCAGGGCCGACAGCTGCGGGGAGTACGTGGCGTGCAGGACGAGCGCCGCGCTGCCCACGACCGCCGCGTCCGTGCCGAGCCAGGACGCCTCCACGTCGACGACCCGCACGTGGCGGGAGAGCGGGCGGCTCGCCAGCGCTGCGGCGACGACCTCGACGTACCGTTGCTCCACGTGCTGGATGCCGTGTCCACCCAGGACGATCAGGTCCACGTCGATGAAGTTCACGATGTCGACCGCGACCGAGGCCACGTGCTCGGCGGTCTCGTCGATGACCGCCGCCGCAACGGGGTCACCGGCTGCCGCGGCCCGCCCGATGGCATCGTGATCGACGCTTTCGGGGTCCTGGGCGAAGGCCCGCGCCAACTCGCTTTCCGGGCGGGGCTCTTCGACGAGCCTGCGGTGCACCTGGGCGACGATGGCGGTCGGGTTGACGAGGCGTTCGAGGCAGCCGCGATTGCCGCAGTAGCACTCCGGGCCGTCGGGCAGCACGGAGGAGTGCCCGAACTCGCCCGCGTTGAGTGAACCGCCCCTGTACACCTGGTGGCTGAGAATGAGGCCGCCGCCGACGCCGGTACCGAAGAAGAAGTAGGCGAAGTCCGCCACTCCCCTGCCCGCGCCGGACCAGCGCTCGCCGACCGCGGCGGCGGTGGCGTCGTTGTCGAGGGTCACCGGCAGGCCGGTCGCCTCGCTGAGCATGTGCTGGACGGGCACCCGCGTCCAGCGGGCGAGCTGGGGCGCGCCGACGATCGCGCCCTGCTCGAGGTCGATCGGTCCGGGGGTGGCCAGGCCCAGCCCGAGGACCTTGCCGCGGTCGACACCTGACTCGGCCAGGACGTCGGCGACAAGCTCCGCCATGGCCTTGACGACCTCGGCCGGGTCGTCGCCAGGATGCGTGGGGCGCTTCTTGACGACCAGCGGGCGGCCGAGCAGGTCGACCACGGTGCAGCTGAGCTGGACGGGGTCGAAGTGCAGGCCGACCGCGCTGCCCGCGTCGGCGTTGATGCGCAGTGTGGTGCGGGGCTTGCCGCCGCTGGAGACCCTGCTCGCGCCGTCCTCGCGGACGATGGCCTCGTCGAGCAGTCGGCGCACGATGCCTGACACCGTCTGCGGGGTGAGTCCGGTGTGCTGGGCGATCTCGACGCGGCTGATGCCGTCGGCGAGCTGGATCTGGTCCAGGACGACGGCCCTGTTGTATCGCCCGACCTTGGGAAGGTTCGTTCCTGCCTGTCGCACGCGCGGTCCTCTCTCGCTGCCCCTCGTCAATCTATCTCTCGCGGCCCATTGACTTAGTAAAACAAATGGATTTAGTGTCCGATGCGCAGACGAGATCTCGGACACGACGGCACAGGGCAGTGCCATCGGAGGCAAGTTGATGTCCATGCAATGCCGCAGGCCCCAAGGCTCGGGGACGCCTCCGCGCGTTCGCGGAGGACAGGAGCGACGCTCATGACCGACACCGCCCCGAACCTGCTGGAGATGCGGTCGATCACCAAGTCCTTCCCCGGAGTCACCGCGCTGGCCGGTGTCAGCCTCGTCGTGCGGGAAGGTGAGATCCACGCGATCTGCGGCGAGAACGGCGCTGGCAAGTCCACGCTGATGAAGGTGCTCAGCGGGGTCCACCCGCACGGCAGTTACACCGGCGACATCGTCTACCAGGGCAAGAAGGCCCGGTTCGACGGCATCCGGGCCAGCGAACAGGCCGGCATCGTCATCATCCACCAGGAACTGGCCCTGGTGCCCGGGATGTCGATCACCGAGAACCTCTTCCTCGGCAACGAGCCGCGCCGCCGCGGCTCGATCGACTGGAAGAGCGCCCAGCGCCGGGCCCTGGAACTGATGGAGCAGGTCGGGCTCCGCGAGGACCCCGACACCCTGATCAAGGACATCGGCGTCGGCAAGCAGCAACTCGTCGAGATCGCCAAGGCGTTCGCGAAGGACGTCAAGCTGCTGATTCTCGACGAGCCCACCGCGGCCCTCAACGAGGCCGACTCCCAGCACCTGCTGGACCTGCTGCGCGGCTTCCGTGAGCGGGGCATCACCTCGATCATGATCTCGCACAAGCTGAACGAGATCGAGGCGGTCGCCGACACCATCACGATCCTGCGCGACGGCCGCAGCATCGAGAGCCTCGACGTCAAGGCCGACGGCGTCAACGAGGACCGCATCGTGCGGGGCATGGTCGGCCGCGAGCTCGACAGCCGCTTCCCCGACCGGACCCCCGACATCGGCGAGGTCTTCTTCGAGGTCCGCGACTGGACGGTGCGGCACCCGGCCTCGGACGAGCGCATGGTGTGCAAGGGCTCCACCTTCAACGTCCGCCGCGGGGAGATCGTCGGCTTCGCCGGTCTCATGGGCGCGGGCCGCACCGAGCTCGCCATGAGCCTCTTCGGCCGCTCCTACGGGACCTGGCTGTCCGGGCGGGTCTTCAAGGACGGCAAGGAGATCCGGCTGAAGACCGTGGCGGACGCCATCGGACACGGACTGGCCTACGTCAGCGAGGACCGCAAGTCGATCGGCCTCAACCTCCTGGACGACGTCAAGACCTCGATGGTGGCCGCCAAGCTGTCGAAGATCGCCCGCCGCCGCGTCATCGACCCGGTGCGCGAGCACCGCATCGCCGAGGACTACCGAGCCGGCCTGCGGATCAAGACGCCCAGTGTCGACGAGGGCGTCGTCAAGCTCTCCGGCGGCAACCAGCAGAAGGTCGTCCTCGCCAAGTGGATGTTCACCGACCCCGACCTGCTGATCCTCGACGAGCCGACGCGAGGGATCGACGTGGGCGCCAAGTTCGAGATCTACGGGATCATCCAGCGGCTCGTCGCCCAGGGCAAGGGCGTCGTCGTCATCTCCTCCGAGTTGCCCGAGCTGATCGGCCTGTGCGACCGCATCTACACGGTGTTCGAAGGCGCCATCACCGGTGAGGTGGCGCGCGCGGACGCGGATCCGGAAGTCCTGATGAAGCAGATGACCGCTACCAAGAAGAGCCCCACTCCATGAGCCGCATAACTGACCTGCAGAAGAACCTCTTCGGGGGCACGACCTCCAACGCCCGACAGTTCGGCATGATCTCCACCCTGGTGGCCATCGTCGTGCTGTTCCAGATCTGGACCGACGGGCTGACGCTGACCTCCGGCAACCTCATCGCCGTCGTCAGCCAGTACTCCTACATCCTGATCCTGGCCGTCGGCATGCTGATGGTGATCGTCGCCGGGCACATCGACCTGTCGGTCGGCTCCGTCGCGGCCTTCACCGGCATCGTCGTCGCCAAGGCCATGCAGGAGCACTCGTTGCCCTGGCCCCTGGGCATCCTGCTCGGCCTGCTCGTCGGCGCGGCCATCGGCGCCTGGCAGGGCTTCTGGGTCGCCTACATCGGGGTGCCGGCGTTCATCGTGACCCTCGCCGGAATGATGCTGTTCCGCGGCGCCAACCAGTACATCGGCAACGCCGACACCGTTCCGGTGCCCGAAGGCTTCCGCAAGATCGGCGCCGGCTTCCTGCCCGAGGTCGGACCGGACACCGGCTACAACAACCTGACCCTTCTCCTCGGCCTCGCCGCCTGCGCGGGCGTCGTCTGGCGCGAGTGGAAGGCGCGTCAGACCCGACGCGAGATGAAGGCGGACCTCGCTCCGCTGTGGGTCATCGGCGTCCGTCTGGCCGTCATGGTCGCCGTCATCGTCTTCGCCACACTGCGCTTCGCCGGCGGGCGGGTCGGCACCAGCCTGCCGATCTCCGGCATCATCCTGATCGTCCTGGTCCTGGCGTACTCGCACTACACCCGCAACACCATCGGCGGTCGGCACATCTACGCCGTCGGCGGCAACGCACGCGCCGCCGAACTGTCCGGCGTGAAGCTCAAGCGGGTCAACTTCGCCGTCATGATGAACATGTCGATCCTGGCCGCCCTCGCCGGCATGATCTTCGTGGCCCGTTCCGCGGCCTCCGGCCCGCAGGACGGTCTGAGTTGGGAACTGGACGCCATCGCGGCCGTTTTCATCGGCGGGGCTGCCGTGTCCGGCGGCCTGGGCACCGTCAGCGGCTCGATCGTCGGCGGCCTGGTCATGGCCCTGCTCAACAACGGCCTCCAACTGCAGGGCGTCGGCTCGGACATGGTCCAGATCATCAAGGGCCTGGTACTTCTGCTCGCCGTCGCCTTCGACGTCTACAACAAAAAGCAGGGCCGTTTCTCCATCATCGGAACCCTGACCCGCCCCTTCCGGCGCGACGACCCGGCAGACACGGCCGCACCACCCGCAGCGGCCTCCGACGTGGACAAGACCAAGGTCGCGGGATGACCGCACGGTCCGCTCACCACCACCCGCTGACGGCCGGACACCTGGTCTCCTGACCACCGGGTGTCCGGCTCCCCCACCTGCACCACCCGCCACCGGCACACCATCCGGCGGCCGGACCGCGCCATCCAGCCACGCTCGACGGCATACCGCACTACCGCAACCAGCACCCACGAAAGGTTCCACTTCGCCATGCGCAAACTCCTCCTCAGAAGCATCACCGCCGTCGGCGCCGCCGCACTCCTCACCCTGAGCACGGCCTGCTCCAACGAACGCGAAGGCTCCTCCAGCAGCGACAGCGCCGGCTCCAAGGGCTTCTCCAAGGACTCCCTGATCGGCGTCGCCCTGCCCGCCAAGACCTCCGAGAACTGGGTGCTCGCGGGCGACCTGTTCACCAACGGGCTGAAGAACGCGGGCTTCAAGGCCGACGTCCAGTACGCGGGCGCCTCGACCACCGTCGCCGACCAGCAGGCGCAGATCTCCTCCATGGTCACCAAGGGGGCGAAGGTCATCGTCATCGGCGCGACCGACGCCTCACAGTTGACCACGCAGGTCAAGCAGGCCAAGGACGAGGGCGCCACGGTCATCGCCTACGACCGGCTCATCACCAACACCCCGGACATCGACTACTACATCGCCTTCGACAACTTCAAGGTCGGACAGCTCCAGGGCCAGGCCCTCATCGACGGCATGAAGGCCAAGAAGCCCAAGGGCCCGTGGACGATCGAGCTGTTCTCCGGCTCGCCGGACGACAACAACTCCAAGGTGTTCTTCGACGGCGCGATGCAGGTCCTCAAGCCTTTGATCGACAAGGGTGACATCGTTGTCGGGTCGGGGCAGAAGGACATCAAGCAGACGGCGACGCAGGGCTGGAAGGCCGAGAACGCCCAGCAGCGCATGGACTCCCTGCTGACCTCGGCGTACAGCGGCAAGAAGACGCTCGACGGCGTCCTGTCCCCCAACGACACCCTGGCCCGCGCGATCCTCACCTCCGTTAAGGGCGCCGGCAAGCCGGTCCCGATCGTCACCGGTCAGGACTCCGAGGTCGAGTCGGTCAAGTCCATCATGGCCGGCGTGCAGTACTCGACGATCAACAAGGACACCCGCAAGCTCGTCGCGGAGACCGTCAACATGATCAAGTCGCTGCAGAAGGGTGACAAGCCAACCGTCAACGACACCAAGTCGTACAACAACGGCGTCAAGGTCGTCCCCGCCTACCTCCTGCCGCCCGTCATCGTGACGAAGAAGAACGCGGCCGAGGCCTACGCCAACGACCCCAAGCTGGCCCCGCTCACCAAGTAGCAACAGCAGCCGTCTTCGCCCGCCCCGTCAGGCTCCCGGGGCGGGTGAAGGCCTGCTCACTCGGCGCGTCGGTCAGATAGTGCGCGGCTCCACGTCGTGCCGTACGTCGATGTCACCATCGCCGTCGAACGGCAGACCGGTCCACTCGCGCCACTGGGTCAGTGAGCCACTCACCGTCATCGACACCGAGGCGATCCTGTGGATGTTGTCACCAGCCTTGGCATGCACGCGTCACCAGAGGCCGGTCGGAAAACCGTCGCTCTTTTAGCAGCCCGGGGCGAGACAGTGCCACGATCTGATCACGAGGCATAGCTGGGGACAGGGCTGGAAGCGGCGTGCAGACGGGACTCACTCGGCGGTGGTCTTCGGCCGCTGCCGAGGCCTCAGGCGTCCACTTCGTCGAGGTGCTCGCGCAGGACGCGGGAGATCTCGTGTACATCGCCGGTTGCCGGAATCCGTCCGTATTCGGTGACGCCCAGTTCCAGAGCTCTCTCGCTGGTGAAGTGCACGAGGTCAGGTGCGGGCGCGTAGTGGTCCCTGAGCCAGCGTGCCAGGACGGCTGCCTCGTCGGCGGTGGCGTTCAGGGCCATGACGGCGCCGACCTTTGGGTAGGGCGTATTGACGAGTCCCTCCATGCGGGCGCCTCCCCCGAGGGGCATGTCAAATCCGAGGCCTTCCTGGGGGTGGGGTGCCTGGGCTCCCAGCAGCCAGGTTTCCGTGCCGGGAAAGCCTTGCATCAGGCGGTCGGCGAAGTCGTTCAGCTCGATGTCCCAGGCGGCGGCGTCGTCCACGGGAGGTGCGAAGCTGAACGTCGTGCGTCGGGCGTCGGTTTCCGTCATGTCTGCCTTCGCTAGGGAACGTAGCGGGCGGTGCCGTTGACGCCGCTCATGGCCATCATGCTTTCCCAGTAGGGCACCGCCTGCTTGTCGTTCGTGATGATCTCAAAACCGCGGATCTCGTCGTTGCGGGGGTCGTCGAGGGCTGCCCTGTACCGGTTCATCTCGGTGGCGTCCGTGAAGTGCATGCCGTCGCGGTGCGGATCGAACTTGATCTTCCCGGTGTCCGGATCGATCTCCGGTGGCGTACCGAGGGTCTGGTTGACCTTGCTGATGCTGCGGAAAGACTTGCACTCGTCCGGTTTACGTATGTATTTGGCGTCGATGGCGTAGCCGTCGTCCTTGCGCATCCCGTCCATCATGAGGCCTCTGTTGCTCTTCCCGACGCCGGGAGGAAGGGGTACCTCGCGCTCGGGGTAGCCGGCGACACGGAGCTGGTAGGCGTTGTCCGGGCTCGTGGCTCCGCCGCCGCCGGCGAAGCCGCCGACGGGCAGGGTGTGCACCCAGCTCTCGAATCGCTGCTGTTCGGGCAGGCTCAGGATGCGAGTGGATCCGGGCTCCGGCGGGAGCGGGTCCCGGTCGAGCGTCGGGTCGTATCGACTCGCCATCGGCAGCAGGTTGGGAGCCTGGCCGTGGTAGGAGGCGATCAGCACTGGAACAGGAACGCGGCCGGGGATGGGAAGCAGTGGTATTCCCGGCAGCAGGGGGCTGTCCGGCTTGCTGCCCGGGGGCAGCTTCACCCGCTTCTGGGACGAGTCCAGGGCATGGGCGATGTCGCCCAGTGCGCGGATGTACGGATCGGAGAGGACGGCGTCCTTCAGACCGCCGTCGTAGCCGTTGCCGCCGAACATCGGGGAGTCCCAGGGCATGTCGTTCGCGAACGGGTCGACGCGGTGACGGACGATCTTCTCCTTCGCGTCCTCGACGTGGTCGGCGTACCGGTCGCAGGCCTTTGCCAATTGCGTGCATGCACCGACTAGTACTCCAGCTGTAGATCGTGATCATCATGTCTGGGATGTGGCTTGTCGCCGGTAATGGCTGGTGCGGGACCGGGCTTGATGGCGGCGTCGCCAGTCGGACCAGCCGAGCCGATGGGATGCGTCGTGGACCGGCCGGACGACGAGCGTGATGAACAGGCGCTGGATCTCGTTGCAGGACAGCGGGACCAGGTCGGCCGGTCCGGGACGGCGGGTGTGTTCGTCGGCACGGACGACGGTGAGGAAGGCGTGGGCGAGCATGGCGAGGGTGACCCAGCGAATCCAGGAGGGGTAGCGGGCGGACCTGGTGCTCATCCAGCCCGGCCAGCCCTTTCTCGGTCTGCCACACGCCATCTGGATCCGGCGACCCGCACCAACTCGGTCAGCGGCACCGGCCGGGGTGAGAAGCAAAGGTAGTAGGCGAGTTCGCCTGTGGCGCGGTTGCGGCGGATCAGCAGTTGGTGGCCCGGGCCAGGGTCGGCCAGGTCGATGACCGCCCAGTCGTAGAAGCGGCGCCCCTTCGCGCCCCGTCCAGCCGAGAGCTTCTGCCAGGCCCGCTTCGGCAGCTTCGCTGCCAGAGCATCCGCGCGGAACTTCCCTGCGCCGGTGACCATTTCGGCCGAGCAGGCCACCGCGAGGACGTAGCCGATGCCGCGCTCCTCCAAAGCCGCCCGCAGTTTCGGGTTGCCGCCGTAGACCTCGTCACCCGTGACCCAGCCGACGTGGTGCCCGGCGTCCAGGAACCGTTCGATCATCGTGCGGGCCAGTTCCGGCTTGGTCGCGAAGACGGTGTCCTCGCCGAGTCCTGCGGCCCGGCAGCGGCGCGGGTCGCAGGTCCAGGAGCGCGGGATGTACAGCTCCCGGTCCACCGCCGCGTGTCCACGCACGCCTGCATAGACGAGGTAGACCGCGACCTGGGAGTTCTCGATCCTGCCGGCAGTGCCGGTGTACTGGCGCTGAACGGCGACGGTGTGAGTGCCCTTCTTCACGTCGCCGGTCGTCGACGACCAGCACCGCAGCGTCGTCGCGGAGGTGCTCGACGACGTATTCGCGCACGTCATCGCGGACGGCATCGGCGTCCCAGACGGCCCGGGACAGCAGATGCTGCATGCCGTGCGGGCTGGTCTCTCCAGCCCACTCCGCGATGGTCCAGTAATTCTTGCGCGGCAGGTCCGACAGCAGACCCAGTACCAACCGCCCGGCCCGCAGGCGGGGTTCGTACCGGGCGAACCGCCCCGAGATCCGTCCCATGGCCACCTCGAACGCCTCCCGCCAACGGGCGGGATCTATGCTGTGACCTGCGGCCACCGTCTCGTCGTTTGTCCACACAACTCACGATGATCAACGGTGGCCGTACCCGTCCCCGCGCCGGCTCTCACCAGCAAGATCACTATCTGCAGCTGGATTATTAGGTTGAGCGGATGTTCGAACGCAATACGAGGAGGATGCGGGTGCTGCCTGCTTACACGGTCGAGGTTGGAACCGAACCGCTGGTCCGTCCGGCGCGGAATTCGGTGGGAGGCTGGCCCTTCCTCGACCAGGCCCAGGACTGGCCCGAGTGCTTCTGTGGTGAGCGGATGGCTCTGTTCTTCCAGTTCGACATCCCCTGGGACCTGGAGCCTTTCGGCGGAAACCACCTCCTTGTCTTTCACTGCCGTGCGCACAACGACGCGTCCGACCCCCAGCTTGCTGATGGCCGGCTCGTACCGAAGTACTGGGACGCTCCGCAGCCGCCGTACCCGGCTCCGTTCTGGCGTGTACTGATTCAGAGCCGCGGGGCGCTGCCAGCCCCGGAAGCCGAACCGTCCTTGTGCGCGCTGCCGCTGGCTCTGCGGCCTTTCGTGGATACCCCCGTCGGGGCTCAGACTTTCAAGGTGGGCGGTACCCCGTCCTGGGCGCAGGATCCCGAGTACTACAGGTGCGCATGCGGCGCGGACTTGGTGTATGTCTGCCAGGTTCCCGAGGGTATGGACTTCGCTGTCTACCCCGGCCAGCCAGAACAGCCCTATAGCGTCAGGGCCGACACCTACTGGCTTTTCCTCGGCAACGAGGTCTACCTGCTGGCGTGCCCGGCCCGCTGCGATCCGGCGGCCGTCTGGCCGGTCAACCAGCACTGACGCGTCAGCATCACCGCCCCTATCCCATGTCAGCGGTGCCCAGTAACCACCACCGCGAGCAGGAAGCCACCGCTCCGGAGATCATTTGCGGGACAGCACTGGGCTATGACCTGCGGTCACGGCAAGATCGCTAGTCTTCACACACCAATGATCAGCGGTGGCCGTACCCGTCTCTCAGCCGCCCCAACCAGTAAGATCACGATCTACGGCTGGAGTACCAGGAAGCCAACGTCGGTGAACAGCTGCCAGGGGTCCCGGCCGTCTTCAACAATGACCAGCGGAACGTCGATGTGGCGCGCGAGGTCGTTGGCGAATCGCCATAGGTCGGGGTCTTCGACCTGTGGGTTGGCGATCAGCAGAGTAATGCGTCTGGGGTCGACGCGCTGCGCGATGGTCAGGGCGACGAGTGCCGAGCCGACGCCGCCGCTGAACTGGACGACGTGCTGTTCCGGGGCCTGGTATTGGACGGGCGGCGGGGCGGGGAAGAGCGTGAGTTCCTGGTCAGTTTCGTCGCCGCAGGTCGATGCGGCGGGATACATGTGGGATCTGTCCGTTGGGGGGAACCGGATTGGGAGGGGCGCAAGACTGCCGTGGGCCTGGCAGGAACGACCATGGAAGGGGGCGCGGTCGGGGGCGTGGATACGGGCGGAGACGGTGTGTGGGCGGGACACGGCGGTCGTCACGGCAGGAACTCCCGTCGGTGTGTGGCTGGTTGACGGGGACGACCGCGAGACGGCGAGCGGCTGGCCACGCAAGGGCACGCCCCATCCCCGGGCACGCGGGCGCGGCGGCACGGCAGGACGCGGGTGGGGCGCGGCGAGACGGGGGCCCGGCTTCGTGCGGGGAGTCAGCCGCGCGGAGGCCGGGGCTGCCGGAAGTGGTCGCCGCTGAGGGCCCGCTCCCGGCTGGACACGGTGAACTGCCGGGTGGCCAGGTCGAAGACCACCCACGGGGTGTCCCCGTGCGCGCCGGCGTTGGCGCACGGCTGGTGCTGCCAGTCGTTGCGTGCCCCGTACAGGTCGTGAAAGTGGGGGAACTGTCCAGCGTCGACGAGGGCGTTCAGCGCGTCCGCCAGGTTCTGCCACGGGACGTCACTGCTGGCGGTGGTGGCAGGGGAGCCGTCGGTGTCGTTCTCTTCGGTGGGCCACTCTTCCCACGGCCACAGGCCGCCGATCCGGTAGTGGCCGTCGGCGTCGGGTTGGATGAGGTGGCGGCCGACGTGGCTGGTGGTGAGGTCGGAAGCGGTCTTTTCGGCCGTCGCCCGGGTGCGCTGATGGTGTCCCACGGGCCCCAGCCGAAGTCGGCGGGCGGCGCCCGCCACTTCGCCGCGCTGTCGGTGATGTAGCGGATGGCGTCGGCCACCCGGCGGCGGGAGCACTTCTCCGGGCCGAGCAGGGTGTCAAAGCGCCAGCAGGGCCTGTTCGACGACTTCGGTCAGAGCCGGGTGGATGTATAGCACGTCTCGCCCCACCTGGTCGGCGGTCAGCCCCATGGTCATGGCCTGGATAAGTGGCTGGATGAGCGTCGCTGCCTGGGGGCCGATGATGTGGGCACCGAGGATCGCGCGCTCGGCCGGGTCGCCCAGGATTTTGACGAAGCTTGTGGTGTCCTCCAGGGCCCATCCGTACGCGGTATCGGCGTAGGCACGCACACCCACGCGGTAGTCGATCCCGTGTCGGCGTGCGTGCTGTTCGGTCAGGCCGACACTGGCGATCTGCGGGCTGGTGAACACCGCATGCGGCGCCACCTTGTTGGTGAGCGTTCGTACGTCCTCGGGATGCAGAATGTTGTGCCGTACCAGTCGCGTCTCCGCGTTCGCCATGTGTTTGAGCTGGAAGTGGTTCGCCGCGTCCTCGAGCGCCCATACACCCGGCACGGACGTGCGGTAGGCGTTGTCGGTGGCGATGTGGCCGTGCTCGTCGAGTTCGAGTCCTCCTGTGAGGGCCTGCAGCCGGTCGGTGTTGGGCCGGCGTCCAGTGCAGACCAGCAGCAAGTCGGCCTCGAGGATCTGCTCGCCGTGCCGGCCCCTCACAGTGACGGCCACGCTGCCCCCGCGGGGTTGGACGCTGGTGGCCCGGGCACCGAGCAACACCCGGTGCCGTCGCGAGGCGAGTTCGGTGAAGCGTGCCGAGACCTGCTTGTCCTCCGTCATCAGCAAACGCGGCCCGCGCTGCACGATGGTGACATCCGTGCCGAAGGCGCCGAAGACGTGGCCGAACTCGGCGGCGATGAAGCCGCCTCCGAGCACGATCATGGACGTGGGCAGCTCATCGATCCGCATGATGGTGTCCGAAGTGTGGTAAGGCACGCTGTCCAAGCCGGGGATATGCGGCACCGCCGGCCGCGACCCGACGGCGACAACGAACGTGTCGGCGGTGATCCGCTCGTCACCGACCTGGACCACTTTGGGGGCGATGAAGTACGCCTCCTCGGTATACACGTCGATGCTGTTCTTCCTGCGGTAGTCCACCGCACTGCCATGCAGCGGATCGATGCGGCTGAACACTCGGTCGCGGACGGTCTTCCAGTCGACGGGCGCGATGCTCGCGTGCACGCCGAGGCGTTTCGCCGCCCTGGCGTCCTCGGCCGCGTCCGCCGCGAGGACGAACATCTTGCTCGGGATGCACCCGCGGTTGAGGCACGTGCCGCCGAAAAGGTCCGGTTCGACGATGGCAGTCCGAAAATGGCCCAATTCCTCGGTGAGCAGCATGTTGCCGCTGCCTGCTCCGAGGACGATGAGGTCGTAGTGCCGCATGCCCGTCCACCTTTCACCGGCCAGGCACACACCCGGTGCTCGGTCGTGAGAGTTCAGTCATGACAGTGCAGTCCCACCGATCACCAGTCTCTCTGACCAGTCCTCCATCCACCAACAGCACGAAGGCCGGGCCCGGCGCGCAGCCTGCGGTGGGTAGGGAGAACCAGCCAGCCAGGCTGGGGCGGCCGCAGTCACGCGGCAGACGCGCCCTCCCCGTGGGTGACGCAGGTTGCCCCTGCACCATCCCGCTCAGGTCGAGCATGCGCCCGGAAAGAACCAGAAGGGTCGCAAGCACGGTGACCAGGCTGCTCGAGCTGGTCGCCCATTACGAGAGTGGAGTCCTGGGGCACGAGCATCCCGTTGAGGTCGAAGTCGTCCCACTACCCAGCGTTACGCTCCAGGTCTTGCCGGGCGGACGCGGCCCGCCGGTCGCAGGAACGCGCCGCGCACGTTGACGGCGATCATCCGGTCCAACACCCCGAGTTCGTTGCCAGCGCGCCCTCGGCCGCGAGCGCCAGGGCCGTCGCTCGCCCGATACCGGATCCGCCCCCCGAGATCGGGGCCGTCTTGCCGGCGAACTGCTGTGACATGTTCATCCTTTACGTCTTCGTTGCCAGGTGTGGTGCTCAGTAGCGTGAGCTGCTGGCCTGGAGGAGCGGGGACGACATCGACGGGCGTCCGTCCACCGTGGTTCCGGCGAACTGGATCATCGGGGCCAACGTCCTGTTGTTGTCGGCCGGGAAGTTCAGCGTGGGGGTGGAGACATCATCCAGCACACCGCGCTGGACTTCGGTGAGAGTCACGTCCAGGGCGCGCAAGTTGGCCTCGAACTGGTCCATGCGGCGCGCGCCGATCAAGGTGGAGGTGATCCCTGGGCGGCCCTGCACCCAGGCCAGGGCGACTGCGGCGGGGCTGACGCCCACCTCGCCCGCGACGGCGTTGAGTGCGTCGATCACGGCATAGTCGGCCTCGCTCGGGGCGCCGACCAGCTGGGTGCGCGTGGTGTCAACCGGGCCGTTGGTGGCGCTGGAGTACTTGCCCGACAAAAACCCGCTCTTCAGCGGCCCCCATGGCATTACTCCCATGCCCATGGCCTGAGCCATGGGGATCAGCTCCCCTTCCGAGGTTCGCTCGAGAAGGGAGTACTCCAACTGCAGTGCGATGATCGGAGCCCATCCGCGGAAGCGCGCGATGGTGGCTGCCTCGGCCGTCGCCCACGCCGGCACGTCGGAGAACCCGACGTAGCGGACCTTGCCGTCGCTGACCAGGTCATCCAGCGCGCGGAGGGTCTCCTCGAGGGGTGTGGACGGGTCGAAATTGTGCAACCAGTAGATGTCGACGTAGTCGGTGCGCAGACGCCGCAGCGAGTTCTCCAGCTGTTGCACGATCGCCTTGCGGCTGGGTCCGCCGCCGTTGGGGTCGTCCTCGTACAGGTTGCCGAAGAACTTCGTGCCAATCACGACCCGATCACGCCGCATGGGCTGGCCGGCGAAGTAGTCTCCGATGATTTTCTCGGAGTGACCGTTTGTGTAAATGTTGGCCGTGTCGATCGAGTTGCCACCCCGATCCAGGTAGGCCGCGAGGATGTCTTTGGACTCCTCCGGGCTGCTCCCCCAACCGTGATCCTCACCGAAGGTCATCGTGCCGAGTGTGAAAGGGCTGACTCGCAGTCCCGAGCGGCCGAGCGTGACGTAGGAATCGAGTGGCATGACAGAGGGCTCCTGGTCGGAAGGTGCTCAGGGACGGCGGCCGTCCCTCGGTGTGCCTCCATTCGACCTCTCTGCGTGGTGATCTCCTAGACCGATGCGCGCGGATCGTTGCACGATCCGCTCAAGCTTGCCCAGATCATGATTGCCTCGCGCCCAAGCTCGTGGTCCACTGGGGAGGTGGATCACCTGGATGAACTGCGTACCCGGATCGCGCGACTGGCCGCAGGCAGCCCACGTCCGCTGTGGATCGAGGGAATGTCGGTGTTTTCGACACAGTATGTGACCGAACCGCTGGGCACCGTCACCGAACCCGTGATCGCTCTCATAGCCCAGGGAGCGAAGCGCACCGTCCTCAATGACCACATCTTCGAGTACCACTCGGGCCAGTACCTCGTCGCGACTGTCGACCTTCCCCTGGTCTCACAGATCACCCAGGCCGCGCCCGGCGAGGAGTTTCTGGCTTTCGGGCTTCCATTGCAGCCAGCGATCATCGCGCAACTGCTGCTGGAAGCCCCTCCCACGGTGGTCCGCCCTCATGATGGACCGGGCATCGCCACCAGCGACGCCGACGACAAGCTGCTCGACGCGGTCGTCCGGCTGCTGCGCTTGCTGGACGAGCCACGTGACCTCCCGGTACTGGCACCCAGCGTGCGACGTGAGATCCATTGGCGGCTGCTGAACGGGCCCCAGGCGGCCCTGGTCAGACAGATTGGCCTTGCTGACAGCCGCATAACCCTCGTCGCCCGCGCAATTGAGTGGATCAAGACCCATTATGACCAGGTGATTCGCATCGGCGACCTCGCCGACGAAGTCGGCATGAGTGTCTCCTCACTCAACCGGCACTTCCGTGCGGTGACCGCTATGAGTCCGCTGCAATACCAGAAACAACTCCGCCTGCAGAAGGCTCGCATGCAACTCATCGCAGCGCCGTACGACGTGGCCGCGATCGGACACGCCGTTGGGTACGACAGCCCGTCGCAGTTCAGCCGCGAATACCGGCGTATGTTCGGAGCCCCGCCGGGTCAAGACGCAGCACGCCTCCAGACCGCAGCGATCGTCCAGGAGTAGACGCCCGGCTGTGCTGCCTCCCCCCTCCTCAACGGGCCTTCAGCGTGTCGGCCAATTTATCGGCCAATGCACGGCTGGAGTTGCGGTCTGGCCGAACTCGCTCAGCCCGGCGGCCGGGGTGCTCGCATCGTTCGCGACCTTCAGCGTCGCCTTCGCCGCCCGCTCGCTCGGCGGCATCGTCTTCGGGCATTTCGGTGACCGGGTCGGCGGCATGAAGATGCTCGTCATCTCATTGGTGATGATGGGTCTCGGCACGGTCGTCATCGGCCTGCTGCCCACATACCACCAGATCGGCGTCGGTGCGCCGGCCCTCCTCGTCGTGGCGCGCTTCGTCCAGGGTCTCGCGGTGGGCGGCGAGTGGGGCGGCGCGGTCCTCATGGCCGTGGAGCACGCTCCCCCGCAGCGACGCGCGTTCTACGGCAGTTGGCCGCAGGCCGGTGTGCCGGCCGGCCTGGTGCTGTAGGCCGGTGTGCCGGCCGGCCTGGTGCTGTAGGCCGGTGCCTTCTTCGCCGTGGAGAAGTTCCCCGCGGAGCCCTCACCACCTGGGGCTGGCGGCTGCCGTTCCTCGCCAGCATCGTGCTGGTGATGCTGGGCCTGTACATCCTGCTCCAGGTGGTCGAGTCCCCGGACTTCCAGGAAGTGCGCGCCCACCGGGCCACGTCTTCCTTCCCGTTCGTCGACGCACTGCGCCATGCCAAGAAGCCGCTGGTGATCGGCATCCTGACGCAGGCCGCGACGAACATCCCGTTCTACGTGGTCTCCATGTTCGTTCTCCCGTACGGCCCCAAGGAAGTCGGTGTCTCCACCGAGACGTTCCTGCTGTGCCTGATCGCCGCCTGCGTTCTGGACATCTTCACCGTGCCCGCCGTCGCGATCCTGTCTGACAGGTTCGGCAAGCGGAACACCCTGCTCGTCGGCTCCGTCTACATGGCCGCGATGGCCTTCCTGTTCTTCTGGCTCGTCGACAGCGGATCCCCCTGGCTCATCCTGGTCGCGATGATCCTCATGATGGCCGTCGGGCACGCGCTCACCTACAGCGCGGTGTCCAGTTTCCTGGCCGAACTGTTCGAGGCCCGTTTCCGCTGCACAGGCGCCTCCGTGGCGTACCAGGTCGGCGGCATGATCACGAGTGGTCCGGCGCCCTTCGTCGCGGCCGCCCTCTTCGCCGGAACAGGAGGCTCCTGGTCGATCTCCGCCTACATCGTGATCGCCTCCGCGATCACGTTCACCGCCCTGCTCACCGTCTCTGCGGGCGCACTGCCGGGTGGCGCCGAAGAAGCGCGGGTGAGTTCGTCCGCAGGACGTCCGGACACCGCGGGAGTCGAGCCGCGTCCGGGCAGGCCGTGAAACCTGGTTTCGGGGCCCTGCCGATGCAAGGGCAGGGCCCCGATGCCAGGACAGGAGCGAACGGCTCGTTGATCAAGCGCCGGGACGCCGGGCGCCGGCCTGCTCGGCGGCCTTCCACACCCGGTCGCGGACACCGCGCCGGTCGATCCGCCGCCCCTTGAACCAGACGGAGTCGATCCTGCGCGTGTGCGTCATGTCCTGCAGCGGATCCGCGTCCAGGACGATGAAGTCGGCCCGCTTGCCCGCCTCCAGCGTGCCGCGGTCGGTGAGCCCGAGCAGGGCCGCGGAGCGCTGCGTGGCGGTCCGGATGACCGCGAGCGGCTGCAGCCCCGCCGCTGCGAGGGCTTCCAGCTCGCGATGCTCGGCGAAGCCCGGGAACTGGGTCAGCAGACCGGTGTCCGCGGAGAAGACGACCCGCACCCCCGCATCGACGAAGGTCCGCAGCGTGCTCTCCATCCGCTGGTAGGCGTCCACCGTGTCGAACAGCGGCTGGGGCGAGTTGTTCCGGATCCGGGCGCGCAGGTCCGCGATCGCCTCGGCGGGCACCAGTTCGGCCAGGGCCGGGTCGTCGAGCCAGCCGTCGCCGTCGGGCCGCTGAATGCTCATCGAGGTGAAGACCGCGACGTCGCGGGAGGTGAGAAGCTCGATGAGCTCCTCGTCAGGGGCGGGAGTCCGCGGCAGGTGGGCCAGGATGTCCGCGCCCGCGCGGATCGCCTCCTTGGCGTCGTCGACCGTGTAGATGTGAGCGGCGGCCTTCAGTCCGTGCGTGTGCGCCTCGTCGACGATCGCCCGGTACACATCCGGGTGCAGCCGCGCCTTGCTGCCGTGCCGGTCGTCGAGCCAGAACTTGACGGCGTCGACGTTCTTCGCGGCCAGCGCGCGCACATGTCGGCGGGCGTCCTCCGGGCTCGTCGCCTCATGGACCGCGTCGACGGCGAAGAACGGACCGCCGTTGTCGGAGCCCGGCGTGGGGGCGACGATGCCGGACCCGGCGGAGTAGAGGACAGCGAGGTCCTCGTCGCCGAGCTCGCCCCTGCGCTGAAGGTCGCGTACGCGGATCTCCGTGTCGTCCCGGTCGGTGCCCAGGGACTGGAACACGCTCACACCGTAGTAGGCGAGACGGCGCAGGTGGTCGATGATGTTGTCGGCGGAGAAGTTCACGGCGTCTGCTCCCGCGCCCTTCCAGTAGCCGATGTGCCCGTGCGGATTGACGAGGGCCGGCATGACGGTCTTCCCGTGCAGGGACACCGTCCGCCACGCGGGATCGGGGATGACGGCGTCCCGGGGGCCGATCTCCTCGATCAGGCCCTCCCGGACGACGACTGCGCAGTCGTCGATGACACGCTCGCCGTCGCCCACGATCACCCGTGCGCCCTCGAAGAGGACGGCACCGGTTTGTTCCTGCTCGCAGGACGCCCGGTCCGCGGAGTCTTCTGACATGACGCTCATGGCGCTTCCATTCGTTTCGGGATGCGAGCGGGCGGGCTACGACGACGCCGGGGCCGCGGCGTAGCGGGCACTGCGCTGTTCGAACCGGTCGTAGCCCATGAGCCCCTCGAAGGCGCGTTGGTCCGTCACGAGCTCCTTGACCGCGGCGACGTCGTTGCGGGTCCGCAGCCTGTCGAGCACCTCGGTCACGTTCTTCGTCGCGGCACCGATCAGCGTGTACCAGAGCAGGATGACGTCGGCGCCCGCCCGGCCGTAGTCCTCGATGGTGTGCGCGGGAACGTCGGAGCCGGGGACGTCGAGCAGGTCACCGGCGACCATGACGGGAACGGCGAGGCGCTTGCGGGCCCGGGCGAGGGCGTCGGCGGGGAGTGCCGGCGCGAAGACCATGTCGGCTCCCGCGGCGATGTAGGTCTCCAGCCTGTCGATGCACTCGTCGGCGTCGTGGTTGACCCATGCCGCGTCGGAGCGTGCGATGACCAGGAAGTCTGGGTCGGTGCGGGCGTCGACGGCGGCGCGGATCTTCTGTGCCATCCGGTGCGGGGACAGCAGTCCGGCCGGTGTGGCGGTGTGCTTGCCGCCGAGGTTGTCCTCGATGTGGACACCGCAGACGCCGGTGGCTTCGAAGGCCTGAATCGTGCGCCAGATGTTGGGGGCGTCGTAGAACCCGTTCTCCGCGTCGGCGAGGACGGGTACGGACGTGGCTTCGACGATGCGACGGGTCTGGTCCACCATGTCGTTCAGGGTGAGCAGTCCGACGTCCGGCATCCCGAATCCCGAGGCGGCAGCGGCGAAGCTCCCTGTGTACGTGGCGTCGAATCCCGCGCGCTCGGCGAGTTGCGCGCTGAGGGCGTCGTAGGCGCCGGGCAGGATCAGTGGCTGGTCAGCGGCGAGGAGGGCCTTCAGGGCCTTCCTGCGCGCAGCGTGCGTGTGGGACACGATGGTTCTTTCCGAGAGGTTGCGGGAAGGCACGCGCGGCCGTGCCGTCGTCAGACGAGGAAGTCCCGGTACCGGCTGAGCCGTTTCCGAGCGGTCTGCATGTTGTGGCGCTTGAGCTGCTCGGCGCCCTCCGCGTCGCCGCGCACGAGCGCGTCGATCACCATGCGGTGTTCGGCGAGGCTCTCCTGCATACGTCCGGGTGTCATCAGGATGCGCCGGCGGAGCAGATGTGACTGGTCGCGTACGCCGGCCAGCATCTCGGCGAGGAACGCCTGGTCGGCCAGTTCGATGACGGTGTCGCGGTAGCGATCGATCGCGGCGAGGAACACGTCGATGTCGCCGTTCTCGGCGGCCTCGTCCAGGCGCCCGCCCTCGGCGAACAGCTCCTGGAGTTCGGCCCAGTCGCGCGGCGTGGACCTCTCCGCGGCGAGCCGTGCCGCCAGACCTTCCAGGAGCTCGAGAACGTCGTAGATCTCCTGCAAACGGTCGTAGTCGGGGCGGGCCACCACCACGCCGGCGTTGGGAACACGCTCGACGAGTTTGCGGGACTCCAGGGCCTGCAGCGCCGACCTGACCGCGAACCGCGTGGTGCCCAGTTCCTCGGCGATCTGCACCTCCGGCAGTCGATCACCCGGGGCCAGGTCTCCACGCAGGATCCGCTCACGCAGCTCGGACTCGACGTTGTGACGCTTCACGGCAGAACCCCATTCCTCCTGCGTGGTACGGCCACGCTTCATCGACGCTAGGACCGCGCCGACGTGATTGTCAACCGCGATGGCGACAATCTACGGATAGATTGGCGACAATCAAACCACAGATTGTCGCCAATCTCTGATCCCGGCGGCCGGTGGCTCGACCGCGCATGGAGGGAGCGGTGTGGGAGCATCCCTTCCGGGCCTTCCCGACACTGCGCCGACGGGGACCAAGCCGCGCAAGGCCCGGCGGGCAGCCGAGCGCGGGCAGCCCTGACCCCGGGTCGGGTGCCGGAGGTTCGGGGACGGTGAGAGTGGGTGCGGGGTGGTCAGCTGCCCGGGATGGTCAGCAGGTGGCGCAACGGATCCAGGCGGGTGGCGTTGCGGACGTGCCGCTTGTGCTCCGTCCGGCGGGCCTGGGCGCGGCGGTGGCTGGTGCAGAGGAGCGGAAGTCCCGGACCAGGGTGCTGTTTCGGTTCTGGATGCCAGTGGCTTGCTCGGCTGTGATCTAGGCCTCGGTGACTTCCTCGAAGATCAGCTGGGCGGCGCGCGGGGGGCAGCCGTTCAGGAGGTGTACGGCGTCCGGCCCTCCTCCTCGAGCGCGGTGATCGCGGTGGTCACGAAGTCGAGGTGTGCCGGGTTCTTGCACTGGGCTGCTGTGGCTCGCAGCCCCTCCAGGACGTGCGGGAATTCGAGGACGTACCCGCTGGATGTCACCTTCATGGAGTCCTGCGGGGAGAGCGCGTGTCGGCCGTACCGGGCGCTGCCCGGGCTGAAGCGGCCCGAAGGAGCGGGACGGGTGGTCACCGCTCCCTCCGGGCCGCTGGCCCGACCATGCCTGGAGGCGGGCCGGGTCAGCCAGAGCAAGCGTCAGCACCCCGGGGCCCGAGCGACCGAAGTGCGACAGGGCGAGCCCAGGGTGGTGCGGGGGTCAGCGGTACTTGCATCATGGCCGAAGTCAACGTGGTCCCCCCTCGGTTGTGCGGCTGCTCCTGCGGCTCAACGAGTCAGCCTGCATTTCAGACACATGTGTTTCGGTCGTGTTGATGGCCCTGGGATTGAGGCGTGCCGGAGCTCGGGGGTTGTATCGATCCTTGCGGTGCAAGGGCCGGGGGCTGGAGGGTGGTGGCCGAAACGTGGGGGACACGGGAGTCCAGCGCATGGAGGAACGCGGTGGGAGTCCCGGTGCCTTCGGCCGGCGACACCGCCCGGGTGGCGCGGAACACGGTCTCGGAGGACATCGCCCGCACTGGTGCACAGCCCGGGCCGCGTGCCGACGTCGCCGAGCGCGCCTCGGGCAGACGCCGCAGGCAACGGGTGCTCCGTGAGGGCGATGTCGACGGTGGGATGTGGTGGGCCGGTGAGGCCCAGGGCCTGATCGGCAGCGTGGAGAGCTGCGAAACGGTGGTCCGCACGATCGTGGCGCACGCCGAGAGCATCATCCGTGGGCGCCTTCATCGGCAGCTTGCCCCGGCAGTCGGCGTAGCCCCGGACGCGGCGGGCTGACCGGTTCGGACCGCGCCCAGGCGCGCACGATCGAGTTCGGATCGATCGCGAGCCGGGGTGCGTGCGGCCGGGCGGGGCCCCGACGGGACCCCACCCGGTTCATCACCGCAGGTATGTCAGCGCAGTCCGAAGGCCCGGGTGATCGTCTGGGAGACGGCGTTCCCGGCGCTGTCCCGGGCGGTGACCCGGAGGGTGGCGAAGTCCGCCGTCTTCGGCGCGCTCAAGTTGGTCCGCCATCCGTCTGCGGCGCGGGTCAGGTCGCTCGGGTGCCAGCTCTTGCCGTCGTCGTAGGAGACCTCCACAGAGGGCATCTCGATGGCGGCGGTGGTGCCGGGCAGGTGCGAGGCCGTCACCGTCAGGGCGGCGTGGCGCCCGGCTCGGCCGGCTGTGTCGGTGTCCACACCGTAGTCGAGTTGGATCAGCGGCAGGGACTCGGTCGATTCGCTCCGTGTGGCCGCGGAGGTGAAGTCCCACTCGGTGAGGGTGTGCGTCGAGTAGGGATCGGCCCAGGTTCCCCGGTCGTTGTCGACGACCAGCCGGTAGGGGAGCCGCTCCGGAGCGAGCGCGGGGACCGGCAGCCACTCGGCATTGCCCCAGTCGAGCTGCTGGTCGCCCTGGTAGAGCGCCATCCAGTCCTCGACGTGGAAGTTGGCGCCGGCTTCGCCCACGTGTCCGGCCCCGGAGTCGCCCCACCCGGGTGCGGTGATGTACATGGTGTCGAGGTAGCGCACCGGCTGGTAGCCCAGCGGTCCCATCCGGGGCCGCTGGATCGGCCCGAACCAGTTGACCTTGCCAGCCTTCCGCGCCAGGTAGTGGAGGACGTCGATGGAGTGCTGCCCGGTCTCACCTGCGATGAAGGCGTCGTCCAGCCATGCGGCGCCGGAGGTGACCCAGTCGGTCCGTTCGCCCTGGGCGGGTGCGGTGAGCTGGTTGCCGACGGCCCAGCCCCGCCAGACGTCGGGACGGAACTCCATCGCCTTGCCCGGCCGGTAGTTGCGGAACGAGACGTCCACCCGGCCGAGGTCCTTGGGCTCCTCACGCCAGGTCGGGTTCGCCGGGACCGCGCCGGACCAGTGGTGCACCACGTCGTAGAGGTAGTCGGTGGTGGGGTGGGAGGTGATCTTCAGCTTGACCGCTCCGTGCCGGAGCGAGCCGATCAGGTCCGCACCCTGGTCGGTGTCGAGGGTCGCCACTGTCAGCGGGGCCGGGCTCTCGGGGCTCCAGGGAGTCTCGTCCCAGGGCTGCAGTCGGCCGATGCCCTTGTTGACGACCAGGAGCAGCCGGGCGCCCGCGGCCGCCGCGGCCTCTGCCTGTTGCATGATTTGGGCCGGGTCGCTGCTCTGAACCACCACGGCCTTGCCGCGAACGTCCATGCCGTCCAGCTCCTGTGCCGTGCCCTCGCCGGCGTAGAGCGCTGTGAGCGTCCGGGTGCCGGCCGGCAGGGGCTCGGCCGCCCGCTTGACCAATGGGTCGGCATAGTTCTTCGATGTTGTGCCCACGGTCAGTGCCGGTTCCTCGAGGCGGAAGCGGGCCCCGAACTCGAACTCGCCGGTGGTGACCTTCTTGCCGGTGGGCAGTGCCCAGATGCTGTCGTAGGTCTCGTTGGGGAGCATGGACGACTCGACCAGGCTGTCGGTGAACGACCGATGGACGTCCAGGCGCGGTGCGACAGCGGTGGTCTGCTTCGGTACGCGTGCCAGGATCCGGCGGGCCTTGCGACCGTCCAGGGTGACGGTGCGGTCCTGGTCCAGCCGCACGTCGTTGAAGGCGAGCAGCGCCATGCCCAGAGAGCGCGGCCCGTTGGCGCCCTGCACGTCGGCGGTGAGCCATCCGCTGTAGTCACCGACCGGCAGCCGCATCGTGCCGGTGCCGGATGTGTCGAGGTCCATGATCGTGAAGAGGTGCTCAGCGGTGAGGATGACCCTGCCGGACAGCGGTCGGCCCGACCGGTCCTTGGCGACGACGGTCAGATTCTGCCGCTGACCTTCTCTGGCGGCGCCGATCAGGGTTCGGGCCCGGACCGCACCGGCGCCGTCCGTACCGGTGACCATGGCGCTGACGGGCTGGTCGGCCGGCAGATGGTCCAGGTGCGCGGTCAGGTCGACCGAGACCGTGCCGTGCGCGGGAACGGAGATCCGGTCCTCGGAGAGCGTGAACAACCCTGCCGGGACGGTGCCGTCGATCGCCAGGACCAGGTCGGCCGGGGTGTCACCGACGTTCGTGTACGTCACCTTCTGGACGTCCGTCTCTCCCGGCTTCGGGGGCCAGGTGTGGAAGCCGGAGTAGGCGTCGGCGGTGGCGAAGACCGAGGCGTGCGCCGCCGCGAGCGCGTCCAGCCGACCGGCGCCCGCCTGGTACGGCGTGTACGACGGGGTGGCCTTTGCACTGCTGATCAGTGCCTCCTTCAGCCGCGAGCCGGTCCAGTCGGGGTGCTCGGAGGCCAGCAGCGCGGCGGCTCCGGCGACGTGCGGCGTGGCCATCGAAGTGCCGCTCATCGTCGTGTAGTAACCGGAGCCCCGCTTGTAGTGTGAGCGCGCCGCGACGATGTCGACGCCGGGTGCGGTGAGTTCGGGCTTCAGCCCTGCGTCACCGTCACGCGGGCCCTGGCTGGAGAAGTCGGCCAACTGGTCCTTGGCATCCACGGCGCCGACGGTCAGCGCGGCGTCCGCGGTGCCGGGGCTGCTGATGGAGTGGGGACCGCCGTTGCCCGCCGCGACGACGAACAGCGCACCGGTGTCGTGGCTGAGCTGGTCGACGGTCTGGCTCATCGGGTCGGTGGCGTCGCCGCCCCCGCCCAGACTCATGCTGATGATCCTGGCGTGTTGGTCTCGGGCGGCCCACTCCATGCCTGCGATGATCCAGGACTCCTGGCCGCTGCCATCGGAGTCCAGCACCTTGCCGATGGCCAGCCGGGCACCGGAGGCGACGCCTCGCTCCTTGCCGTCGGAGGCGCTGCCGGTGCCCGCGATCGTTGAGGCCACGTGGGTGCCGTGGCCGTTGTAGTCGGTGACGTCTTCCTCACGCGGGACGAAACTGGCGCTGGTGTCGATCTGCCCGGCCAGGTCAGGGTGTTCGGCGTCAACCCCGCTGTCGAGCACCGCGACCTTCACGCCCTTGCCCGTGATCCCCTCCGCCCAGACCTGCTGCGCGCCGATCTGGGCGGTGGAGTCGGCCAGGTCGGCCTTCACCTTGGCGTCGAGCCAGACCTTCGCGATGCCCCCCAGGAAGGCCGGCTTCGCCGAGCGGGCCGCTGCGCCGGAATCGCCAGTGAGCGCGGACCAGAACGCTGGGGCCCGTGTGCGCGTCTGCGCGAGGGCAGCACCCTGGATGCTGTCCAATCGGCGGACGAGGTCTGAACCGGCCACCTTCGGCTGGGTCCGGGACCTGGCGGCAGCATCGGTGTACTTGACGATGAGCGGCAGCCGGGAGGCGTGTGCGTCGTCGTAGCCGTCGGCGATCAGCTCGGTCACGTTGAACAACTGCTTGTCCAGTTTTCCGGCGCCGACGTAGGGCAGGACGGCGTCCGGATACACATAGGTGGCGCCGTCGATGACGGCGCGGTGGAAGCCCGGGGTGGCGCCGTTCGCCGGTTCGAAGGACCGGACGACGGCGCCGTCGGCCGTGGTACCGATGGTCACCTTGTCACCGGTGATCAGCGTGACGGTGTGTACGTCGCCGCCAGGTGAGCGCTGTGCCGCTTCGGCGGGCACGGGCGTGACGGGGTGCGCGGGCGGGGCGGCCGTGGCTGGCAGGACCCCCAGCGACAGGGCGGCGACCACGCCGAGGGCCAGCAACCCCCGTCTGAAAATGGGCTTTTCGAACAAGGAAAACCTCAAGGGAATCGAAGAACGGTGGACGGCTTGGAGCATGGGGGGCACCTTCGGTTTCCAGCAACGGATGTCGCTGGCGCACCTGTGCCATGGCGCAACTGCGCTACCTTCGGCCTTGGTTCATGACAAGAACGCGGGCGGTCGGCATGGTCGGCTCACAGCGTGCGTCGAGACGGCAGACGACGGTGACCGGAGCCCAGTGCCGCGGTGGGGATGACACCGGGGGCGGCTTGGGTGCCTCACCTGAGGCGGACTGGATCGCAACGTTGCTCCGCACCGCTCACGCCGCCGCAGGCGCCGGCGACGATGTTCCCCCGGCAACGGCCCCGCCGATGTCGAGGGGTGACGCCCTCTTCGGGGGTCGTACGGTCAGCCGGAGGGGACGACAGCCGCAGACTCTCGGCTCACAGCCATCCGCGGCGTGCGGCCTGCCAGGCGAGTTGCATGCGTGTCGCCGCGCCGGCGCGCTCCATCATGCTCTGGATCCGGCGCTGGACAGTCCGGCGGCTCAGCCCCATCTGCGAGGCGATCGCCTTGTCGGCGACTCCGGCCACCAGCAGGGCCAGGAGTTTGCGGTCGGTGGGGGAGAGCACATCGGGCTGCCCGACTGCGTCCGTCCCTTCGATGGCGCCGGCGTCGTCGACGTTCAGGGGGACGGCGTCCTCCCAGTAGCGCTCGAACAGAGCCATCAGGGCCGCGAGCAGATTGCTGTCCCTGACCAGTGCGGTGGTCGGCTCCTCGGGGCTGCCGTGCGGCCCACCGGCCACGAGGGGGAAGATGGCGACGGAGCGGTCGGCGATCGCCAGGCGCAGCGGCAGGTTCGGCGCGGCCCGGGCGACCTCGCCGGCCCGTACGCCCGCCACCACGTTGTCCATGGCTCCTTCGTCGTCGAAGAACGCCTTCTCGTACAGCACCCGATAGCGCACGCCCCGGGCCAGCGCCTCGAACTCCTCGGCATTGCTGCCTGACGGCATGGCCACGTACTGGGCCTTGCAGAACCAGAGCATTTCGGTCTGCGCGCTGGTCTGGATTTGCCTCAGGTGCTGGCGCAGGGCTTCCGCCCCGGTGATGACCTCGAGCAACTGGCCGGCGTCGTGCCTGCGAATCGTGTCCCGGTAGGACTCGACCAGACGGGCGGCCTCGATCCGGGCCAGCTCCAGAGCGTCGGCGCTGCGCTTGAGCCGGGGCAGCAGCGCCACGTCCGGGGGCGTGGCTCGGAACGCCCGGGGAGTGCCGTCCGTATGACTTGCCAGGCCCTTGGAGGCCAGCGAGTCGAGGACACGCACGGCGTCCGCGTCGGACAGACCGGCACGCTGGGCCAGGTCCGCCGGGGTGGCCCGGCCGTACGCGACGAGCAGCCGGTAGAGGGACTCCTCCTCGTCGGAGACGCCGGCGACCTCCAGCACCACTGACGTCCTCCCGGGGTCGTGCGCTTCGACGGTTGAATACCGTACTACATGGGAGGCGTGGAGCAAGGGGGGCGCACGTCGGAACACGCGCCCCCCCGGAGGGCTCACCTACCGCTGCAGGGCGTAGGCGCGCTGCACCGTCTGGCGGACCGTGTTCCCGGCGGCGTCGCGAGCCGTGACGCGCAGGGTCACCCAGGCGCCGACGGCAGCCTTCGAGGGCCCGTCGACCCTGGCCTGGAAGGCGTTGTGGCCGCGGTCGGTCACCTTGGCCGTGCTCCAGGTGCGGCCGTCGTCGTAGGAGGCCTCGACCTGAACGGTCACTCCGCTCGGGGCGGGCAGCCCGTCCTGGACGCGGACCCGGACGCCGATGACGTGTGTGTGACCGGCATGCAGCACGTTGTGCGCGTCGAGCGGCACCGCGTAGTCCAGTTGGAGTAGAGACAACGGCGTGGCCGTGTCCGTCCGGGCCGACCGGAAGGACCACGAGGTGGTGGTGGCGACGGCGTCCTTCCAGTCCGGCGAGTTCCGCGACGTGGTCAGGTCCAGCCGGTACTGAGCGGCATCGGCGGGCACTGCCATGTCCGTCCAGGCACTGTCCGAGTCGGTGAGCTCGCGGCCGTCACGGTAGAGCACGGCGCTCGTGGCGTCGCCGGCCCGGTCGGCGCTCGACGCGCCGACACCGCCGCCGTCGCCTGCCTCGGCCCGCGACCAGTGTCCGGACTGCGAGTCCGTGAACTCGGGGATCCTCAGCCTCAGCACGTTGCCCACGCGCACCGTCGGAGTGGTGGTGCCGATCGGGATGGACGGCCGTACGACGGCGCCCTGCCAGGTCTCGGCGGGCTGCGCCCCGGGCCGGTACGCCCGGGGGACGTCGCGCATGCCGACGGCGAGTGGCATGTCGACGTCGAACGTCGTAGTGCGGTGCACCAGGTGCTGCCACGTGGTGTCCCCGGCACTGATGTACTCGGTCCGGGTGAAGCCGGTAGGAACGAACCGGGTGTACTGCAGCCAGGCCGTGTTCTGGTACGGTCGCCAGCCGAAGCGCTGTTCGCTCGCCCAGCCGCTACCGCCGTTGTCCGCGTACGTGCTCCGCACCACCGCGCTGTCGCGCTCGGAGACGGTGTACACGACGTGTTCGGGAATCTGCTGCGCGGACACCTGCATCACGTCGTACAGGTACGGGCTGCGGGCGGTGCCCGAGAACGTGACCGAGGTGGAGCGGTGCGCGATCCGCGCCAGGAGATCGGCACCCGCGCGGGAGCCGATACGCACCGTCGGTACGGCCCAGCGCTCGCCCTGCGGGTCCCACCGAGTCCATCCGATGTCGCTGAAGTGGACGAGCATGACGGCACGAACACCGGCCGAGGCCGCCCGCGCGACGAGGTCCTTCTCGTACGCGCCGGTCGGGTCCTTCACAACCGCCACCCGGCCGCGTGCGTGGCTGAAGTCGGCGGTGGCGGCGTCACCGGCGTCCACCGCGGTCAGGGTCGCCCCGTGGTCTGAGAAGAGCGGCGAGGCGGGCATGTAGTAGGCGTTCAGGTCGAGGCCGCTGCCCGCCACCTTCGCCCGCAGGAGCGGAGCGACGAGCTGCCAGCGGGAGGCGAACTCGAAGGCGCCGTCGGTGACGCGCGCCGTGGGGCTGACGTACAGACGCTTGGCGCTGTCGAAGTACATGGTGCCCTGGGTCAGGCTGTGGCCGTCGATCTCCCGGTACGTCTGATAGCTGAGGACGCCTCGCTGTTCCGCGGGCCGAGGCGTGCGGATGTCGACCGGCACCGTCTTGCGGGCGTCCACGGTGACGGTCATGTCCCTGGTGACCTTCACCTCGGGCAGCACCACATCGCGCAGTTCCTGACCGTCGCCCACCGTGTCCAGCCAGGTGTTGTCCACCTGGTAGGTGCCCTCCTCGACCTCGGCGACGGCGGGTTCGGTGCTCGTGTAGTCCACGAATCCGTCGGGTCCCCAGATGGTCGGCAGAGCCGGGACGCGCGTGCCGGTCCTGTCGTACGTCTCCACGGTGATTCGGTGGACGGGCCCGTGCACCACGAGACTGAGCGTGGTGTGCACGGTGGTCTTCCCGTCGGCGGATGTCGCGGTCACATAACCGTAGAACTTGCCCTTCCCCGCACGAGCCGGGTCGACGGTCAGCGGGACCTCGGTCGTCGCTCCGGCCGGCACGCGCACCGAGTCGGAACCGAGCCGTACCGCGCCGTCGGCAGGAGCGCGGCCACCGGTGGTGGTCAGCTTGACACCGAGTGAGAGGGTGAGGTCCTCGTCGGAGGTGTTCGTGTATCGCAGCCGGGACGTGGCCGGGGCAGCGGCGCTGGTCGAGAACGGGCCCAGGGCGAGGCTACCGGTGGCAGTGACCGTCCCCAGGGCCGCGGCGCGCACGTCGATCCGGCCGCCGCCCTCTTCCGTGGCCTGCTGGCCGGGGACGGTGTGGGCCGTGCTGATCAGCGCGTCCTTCAACTGCGCGCCGGTCCAGTCGGGGTGACGCTGGGCGAGCAGGGCTGCGGCGCCGGCCACGTGCGGGGTAGCCATGGAGGTGCCGGAGGCGGCGACATAGTGCTCGTCCACCGGATCGCCCATGGTGGTCCCCGCGGCGCGGGCCGCCACGATGCCGACACCGGGCGCGGTCACATCCGGTTTAGCCGCGTCGTCCCCGAGGCGCGGCCCGCGGCTGGAGAACGGGGCGAGCGAGTCGTCGCGGTCGACGGCGCCGACGGTGAGGGCGTCATCGGCCGCACCGGGCGAGCCGACGGTGGTCGCCCCCTGTTCCCCGCTGTTGCCGGCGGCCACGACGAACAGGGTGCCGGTGCTCCGGCTGAGGTCGTTCAGCGCCTGGCTCATGGGATCGGTGCCGTCGGTGGCCTCCTCGGAACCGAGGCTCATGTTGACGACCTTGGCACCCTGCGACGCGGCCCACTCCATACCGGCGATCACCTGCGACTCGCTGCCGTAGCCGTCGTCGCCGAGGACCTTGCCCACCAGCAACTGCGCGGCCGGCGCGACGCCTTTGTACCTGCCACCGGACGCGGCACCGCTGCCACCGACGATGGAGGCGACATGGGTACCGTGCCCGAAGACGTCCCCGGTACCGGAACTGCCGGAGAAGTCCTTCGCCTCGGCGACCCGCCCGGCCAGATCAGGATGCGTCTGATCCACACCGGTGTCGAGGACGGCGACCTTGACGCCGTCGCCCCGGTAACCGGCCTGCCACACGTCCGGGGCACCGATCTGAGCCGTGCTGCGGTCCAGGGCGGCGCCCACCCGGCCGTCCAGCCAGACCCGGGGTGTGGCCGCGACCTCGGACGCCCTCAACTTTTCGGCGTCGGGAACGAGTTGACGCCAAAAGCGGCCGAGGTCGGAATTGGTCACGCGCATCGCCTGTGCGTCGATGCTGTCGAGCTTGCGGACGGGTGCGTCGCCCGCTGCGAGGGCGGTCAGGCCGCGCATGGCCGAAGCCGCCACCTTCGCGGGGCCCGCCACGATGAGGGGGAGCGTGTCGGTGTGAGCCTTGTCGTACCCCTGCGCTACGAGCGCGGTCACGTCGAAGAGTTGCCGGTCGAGGCGGCCCGCGGCCACCAGGGGTCCCGCGTCCGAGGGGAGCACCGTCAGGTGCCCGTCCTCCTCCAGCGTCCGGAAGACGATGCCCCGCCGGCCGGTCCCCGGGGTGACGGAGGCTGTCTGCCGGCCTCCCGGAGCCTTGGTGACGGTCACACTGTCACCCGTGATCAACTGCACTGTCGCCGTGCCGCCGGCCGGCGCGTTCGCCACGGCGCCCTCGCGCAGGCCGCTGGCGCCCGCGGAGAAGGGTGCCATGGCACCGGCAGCCAGCGCGAAGCCCGCTGATATCGCCGCCGCAAGGCGGATCCGTCTCATCAGTGTCGTGCCTTCCCTCGTCCGCGATGTGGTGTTCACACGCTGGACAGAATCAGCTGGCACCGGACGGGGTGTCATTCGATTCGGCTGGCACGGATGGGACATGTCGCAACAGCGACACCAAGCAGCGCCGATCGGAGGGACGCGCGCACCAACGGCGCCCCCTGCCCCTCGGCTTCCATGCCGGCTCGCTCCCGGCCCGGGTGCTTCGGCCCTCTCCCGTGGCCTCGCTGATCTCCCAGGCCCGCGGGCCTTCGTGAACGTGCTCGAACACGCGGTGACTCGGGGGAACAGCGGGGGCCACTTGACCCGTTTCCTCACGCCACTGCCACGGCGGAACGTCCCTCTCGCGCGCCCGGCCCGAACTCGTCCTGTCCACCAATGCAGGACGCTCATGCAGATATAGGAGCCTGGGGGCTTTTGGCGAGCCGGACGATCGTGGGCGGATCGGCGTCAGGGTGGTCGCCGTGTGCTGCGGCCGACGCGGGAGCTGTCGAGCCTGCAGGATCGACGACGTCAACCTCTTCAACAGCAAACTCCAGGAGTGGGAGGACTACTACAACTACCATCGCCCCCACGGCGCCCTCGCCGGCCAGACCCCTGCGAACGCCTACGACAGAAAGCTCAAGACCCACTGAGGTCTTCTCTGCAACCTGATGGTTGCAGTGCGTGACGGCCCGCTGGACAGCGACACGTTGACCCGGCGTCAGGCATGAGTGAAGCTCTTGGTAGGAGCAGGTCGGCGAAGATCACGTTCCCGAGCATCAGAGGCTTCATGCGTTGACCAATGTCACCAACGCCGCGGTGCTCAATGCCCGTTGGGAGACCGCCGAGCACGTCGCGAGCAGTGGCGCCTGCCCCACATCTCCGTCGGGGAGCTCGTCGGTCCGAGCGTCTCACCATTACGGAGGCTGGGGAGCTCGCGCATGCTTATCCGTCGCCGGTGTCCCCGCCGACCAAGAACGAACGTCACTCCCTGCAGCTCATGAACGCTGCGACCTGGGGAGGTCGCGACAGTCGAATACAGAAACTCGCCGGTATCAACTCCCGGCCCCACTTACACTCCCCGGATGGACAACGTGCGGTGCACCCAATGCGGTCAGGTCGGGCTTGAGCAGGGCTTTGTCAGTGACAGTGGCCAAGGGGCCCGCGGGTACGCGCGATGGTTCGGAAGCCTCCTTGAGCGGGGCATGATGGGCATAGCCAAGACGCGGGGCCTGCCGCAATGGCAGATCGATGCCTTTCGCTGCCCGAACTGCGCGCACCTGGAACTGTTCGCCGCTCAGCGATTGGATCTTCGTGGGTAACGTCTCGTGACGTTTCGTGATCTTCGTTCAGGCTGTGCGGCCGTGCTCGAGCTGGAGTAGGACGAGGGCGGCTCGGGCGATACGGGTGATGGCTGCGGGGTCGAGGCTGACCCTGCGCAGGGCCTTGAAAGTCACCTTCAGCAGGGCGTTGGCACGTTCGGTGACCGCATGGACGCCCCGGAACACGGCGTTGAACGCCTGCTCGGGCTCGGCGAGTTCACCGCCCTTGGGCTTCTTGACCGGGTGGCGGAAGCCGGGCCCGGCGTTCTCGTAGCCGAGGTCGGTCAGGGTGGGGACGCCCAGGGTGGCGGCGAGCCGGTTCAGGGCGTCGACCAGGCCGTGGGCCCGTGCGCAGGTGGTGTCGTGCTCACGGCCCGGGCGGACGGGGGAAACCGAGAGGCCAGCCGTCCGGGGCTGCGGTGACCTGCACGTTTCCTCCGTGGTGCTTGTGCTTGCCGGACCACCACAGGTCCGCGCCGTTGGGGCCGGCCGCGGCCACGCGGTCGGTGCGGATGACCGTGCCGTCCAGGTTGAGGTGGGTGTACCCGGCCGCCACCGCCCGCTCCAGCGCGGTGGACAGATCGGGCGCGTGGTCGGCGAGCACCGTCAGCCCTTCGTGCAGGTAGCGGTAGGCGGTCGGGACCGAGATGCCGTTGTCCCGGGCTAGCTGGACCAGCCGGGTACCGTCGACGAACCAGCGCAGCACGAGCACCGCCTGCTTGAAGACGCCCAGCGCGCGGGTGCCCTTGCGGGTCCCGAGCTGCTCGCGGTGCCCGCGCAGCAGCCTCGCGAGACTCGGCGGTCGCCCTGCGGACATCGAGCACGGCGGTGAAGGTGATGCTGGACGCCACGTGGAGCCTCTGGTTGTACGGAACGTGATCTTCGCAGACCCGTTCCTACCAGGGGTTCCAGTCATGTCTGACACCAAGTCGCCATCCCGCCGCTCGGCTTGATCACACACCGCAGCCGTCACGTTGCCGAGAAGACTTCACTGTGTTCGGCACGCGGTCCACAGCGGCCTGCGGCACGGTTGCGAGCGTCTCGGCGGCGTACGCCGCGGTGTCCAGACAGGACTGGACCCGGTGGCGCAGTCCCTGGTGTCCCCAGGCCCGCAGCCGACGCCAAAGGAGCAGCACGGCCAGGCCGGACCGCGAGCAGCCCCACGTCCGGTCGGTTGCCCCCACGTACTCTGCGCCCACTTCCCCACCGCCGACGAGGTCGCGGCGGGCAAGGAAAACCCCGCAGGGCACGGGTGCGCCGATCACCTTGTGGCCGGACATCGAGAGGGAGTCGGCTCCGTCGGCGATCGACCACGACAGTTCCGAAGGGGCGTGCGCGGCGATCACTCCGCCCATGGCAGCCTCCACGTGCACGTGGACCTCACCTCCCGGCGGCTGCATGACGACGCGGGGTCGCCACGTCGTCGTAGGCGCCGCGGAAGGTAGTGCCGCAGGTCGCCATCAGGATGGCGCCGGGGCGGCGTCTGCCGACGAGCCCCCCTCGTGCCCAGGGGAACGTAGTCGCGGACTGCGATCCGCAGCCGCAGCTCGTCTGGGTCCATGGACCCGTCCGGACGGGACGGCACGGACACCACCCGCATGCCGAGCCGGCGAGCGGCCTTGCGGACGCCGTAGTGGGCCTGGTCGGACGCGTACACCGCGGCGTGCGGCAGCCGCTCGCGTGCCAGCTCCAGGCCTCGCTCGATTCCTTCCAGGCCGCCGGTGGTGACGTAGCCATAGACCTCGTCGACCGTGGTACCTGCCGTCGCCGCCATGAACTGGATCACAGCGAGCTCATGCGCCTTGGCGGAAACTCCGCTCGCATCCCGGCTCCCGGGATCGCCCACGTTGTTCGCGAGGACGTCGAGCAACGGAGCCAGGTCCTGGTCGCGAAAGTCCAGGGCCTCGGGATAGCCAAGGACCATGGGCTGCTCCTGCTGCAGGTCGCTCGCCCATCGCAGCAGGTCCTTCAGGTCGGCGTCCGCGTCCACCGGTTCCTGGCCTATGGCCAGTACCGGGTCGACGTCCAGCACACCGGGCGTCAATTCGGGTGCGCCGGAGGATGACGAGTTGCTGAGCGTCTGGCCCATTGTCATGCCGACATCACCGTCGCCCTGGCGGCTGCCGTGCCCAGGGCGGTCGCTTGTGTGGAGACCCCCCAGGACAGACGGCGGGCGAGGTCTACGGCATCCTCCTGGTAGTGGAAGGTGGCCAGTCCGAGCCTGGCGGTGGCGCAGTTCCGCGACGGCCGGTGCGACGGCGCGCGGCCGGCGATTCCGTGCGATGGTTTTGGGATGGGCTCTCGTCGCCCCCCACGGATGTAGCTCTCATGGCGCCACACAAGCACCGGGAATCCACCGTCAGCGGGCGGCAGCCCGTCACATCCCAGCCGTTGGATCGCTGTCTCGCGGTGTGCTCCCGTAGAACGGGAGCACACCTTGAGCGCGTCAGTGAAAGTCGGACACGGGGCTGATCCCAGGGCTTCTTCGTGTCGGGCCATCCGTGCCGTGTCCCGGTCACCCGGCATAGGTGGCTGCGCGATTGATCCGTCCCGCGTAGCTGAGAGCGCGCGCGCTCGGATGCAGCAGGACCCGCGTCGGTGAGAGGTACCCCGAGGCCACGGCCCACAGCGCTCGGTGCTACGGATCTGTGGGCAGGGCACTGGCGCCGCTGGCCAGGTGCAGGTCGTCAACTGCGCGAGGTCATATCAAGGTGCTCGGCCAACCGAACGAGCAACGCGCGGTGCTTGGAGAAGTCGCCCTCAATCCGGCTCAGTCGTGCGGCAAGCCGCGTCCCCTGCAACACCGTGGCGATGCCCCCTCCTCGTCGGAGACTCCGGCGTCCGTGGCGGCCAGTTCCGTCAGTACCTCGATGGCCCGCCACACTGCATCGACGCCTCCAGCGTGGCTGAGCACATACGACAGGACGTCACGGACGAGTTCACCGGCCCAGCGCGGTGCGGTCTCGTTGAAGGGGTGCCATCCCTGAGCGTCCGCGTAGCGGTGGCCGTTGGTGATGTGCGCGTAGTGCGCGAGCATCGTCAACCCGCGCTCGGCCTCGGTCGCTTTGTAGAAGGACGGGTTGGACAGTTCGCTGGTGATGGGGAAGAGGCCGGATCCAGGGTGCATGGCGATCTCCTGAGGTTGGCGCAAGTCACGAACTCGCCCGTTCGCGGCGCGCTGAAACCAGTGAGGGGCGGCGCGGGCCGGAAGAGTGGAGGGTGGTCTCGGCCGGACGAGCCGATCGGGCATGGGACACGGCTGCGGCAGCGGACGTATGTATGACCGTCGTGGCCGGTCACCGGGCATGCCCCGGCTGGAGGGCCTCAGCGCAGTGGATGCAGGGACTGCGGACAAAGGCAACGGTCAAGTCGGGTGGGACGCGTGTGGCCCCTCCGATCAGCAGGAAACAGGCGCTCAACTATTGCGGGCGGCAGTCTTGGCAACGAAAGGCAGTGAACGGCGACGCGGTGAGGTGTGCTGCATGCTTGCCTGCGCCCGGCAATAAGCACCGCGACCAGCTCGCCAGTTGATGCTTGTGCTTTCGGGAAAGGAGCAACACATGTCTTTGTTCCGTACTATCACTGGGAAACAGCTTGCAGTAGTAACTGCAACAGCACCCATGCACCACCTCAAATGGCACGTGCGTTCGGATTCGCATACATCCGTGGCTTGCAGCAAACAGGCTGCCGACCTTGAAGGAGCGACAACCCTCATGTCCAAGACCGAGACCCCGGCTACCGGCCTGTCAACTCAGTACGCCTCGCAGGTGGCCACTGACCTTGAGAACAACCTCAAGGAGCAAGAGCGTGTGAGCGGTGAGCTCGCCGCGCTGCAGGAGCAGTTGGCCACCCTCCAGCAGGAGCACGCCGTGTTGGTCAGCATCCAGCAGGCGCTGGGTGTGACATCGGCATCTCAGACGTCCGCGGCCCGTCGTACTGCCAGCGCTGTGCCCGCACCCCGCAAGAAGGCCACCGTCGGACCGGTCCAAGGCAAGCGGGCGCAGGCCAAGAAGTCTGCCGCCACTTCCCAGAAGTCGGCTGCCAAGAAGAGCGTCACGAAGAGCGCTGCGGACAAGACGACGCCGGCCGCGCAGCGCACCCTCGTTGAGATCGTCCGCGAGCACCTGACCGCACAGAAGGAGCCCCGCTCCGCAGCCGAGATCACCACCGCGCTGGGGCAGCAGCACCCGGAGCGCGACATCAAGAGCACCGTCGTGCGCACGACACTCGAAGGGCTGGTGGCCAAGAACCAGGCCCAACGCAGCAAGCAGGGCTCCTCCGTCTTCTACACGGCACCTGAGGTAGCGAAGGCCTCCGCAGCCGGAAAGAACAGCCAGGAGCAGCCCGCCTGACACAAGGCAGGCGCCGGCATCGGCGTCCACGGGGTCTCGTTCCACTACCCCGTGGGACGCTCCCCATCACCTGGCATGCCGGGTCCCGACTGCGGTGAAGCGGGCGGCGAGGTGATCACGGACGAGGTACTTCTTCCTCTGCGGTTGGGCGCGCGGGCATGGCAGAAGGCCGAGTCCTGACGGGGCCCAGGGGACATCCTGGGCCCCGTCCATGCCAAGTTGTGAAGGTCACAGGGACGACGGGCTATTCCAGTGCCTTGGGCACGTGCGGCAACGTCGCGGAGGGTAGCTTGAAGAGGCCGACGGTTGGATCCGCGTTCGTTTAGCTGGGCAAGCCGTGGTGGGACGGGCGCGGCTCCGCCCACCGCGCAGGGATGCCGGCCGATCTTGTGCCGACGGTGATCGGCCTTCGGCTGACGTGGGCAGGCCGCACAGGCTTCAATGGCGCCATGGCCACGCCGATACCAACAACCCCGCCCGCCGACCTGGAGATGATCGCGGGTAGCGCTGCGCTGGAGGAAGTCCTGGCGTGTCTGAGCGCGCGGCGGCCGGTGTTCCACTCCGAGGCCGATCTCCAGCACAGCTTCGCGCTCGCGGTGGGCGAGGTCGCGCAGGAGGTCCGATGCCGGCTGGAGGTACCGGTGCGCGGGAGTGACGCGTCGGAGTACCTGGACCTGCTGTGCCTGGGGCCGGCGGGCCGTACGGCAGTCGAGTTCAAGTACGTGACCCGGCAGTGGGCGGGCACAGCAGGGACGCCTCCCGAGGAGTACGCCTTGCGTGGGCACAACGCGCCGGACGTCGCGCGCAGGGAGTTCCTGCGGGACGTAGGAAGGCTGGAACGCTTCTGCGACCGTGCGGACCAGAACGGGCTGGCCGTGCTCATCACAAACGAGGCGTCCCTCTGGCGCCCCAGGCAGCGCAGGACGCCCACCAGGGACGAGGAGTTCCGCATCCACCACGGCCGCGAGCTGAGCGGAACGTTGCTGTGGGCAGGCGGCACCTTCCCGGCCAATACCCGAGTGCTGCGCGGCGCCTACACGCTCGCCTGGCGCCCATACACGCTGCTGGATGGCCCAGGAGGCGAGTTCCGCTGCCTCGCAGTGTTCGTCACTCCGAATCCAGGACAGCCCCCGCCACCGCAGGAGCGGTGAACACGGAGATGGATGTGTCGGCCCGGACGGGCGTGGGAAGCAACGGGCCTGGGTGAAATTGAGCTTCGGGCGTGCTGGGCTGGTGGGTGATCAGCGGGTGGTGTCGCGGACGAGGACGAGTTCGGTGCTCGTCCGGCGGTGGGTGGCCCGCTGCGCGGATCGGTCGGAGACGAGTGAGGCGATCGCGAGATGGGTCTCGGCGTGGGTGTCGCACGTCCGTGTGGCCGTCTCCATGTCCGCCAAGGCCGTAAACCGGTGGACAGCTCTCCGGTTCTGGGTGAGCATCACCGCGATGAACTACGAACCTCTCTCCGCCCCCAAACGCGTCCGTTTCGTCGAGCTCAGTGCAAAGGCACTGCGGGCGCTTGCCGACGGTGACCTCGCTGGCGGCAGCGCCGAGGCCGGGGTCGCCCTTGACGAACACTTCGTCGGTGAGCGAGCCCGCTGGATCTTTGGCTACCGCGCCGACCAGCTCGCCAAGGACCCCTCTGCCGCGCCCTGGATCACGCGTGCCGCGGTGTCCGAGCCGGACGGGGTCGTCGTTGGCGACGCCGGGTTCCACGGGCCGCCGGATGAGGCCGGCATGGTCGAGGTTGGCTATACAGTCGTGCCCGGGTACCGCCGCCAGGGCTATGCCCGCGCCATGCTGAGGGCGTTGCTCGTCAGGGCCGCGGCCGACCCCGACGTCAGGACCGTGCGCGCCAGGATCGGATCCGACAACACCGCCTCCCTGGCGTGCATCGAGGGCTTCGGCTTCACGCGCATCGGCGAGCAGGGGGACGAGCGCGACGGACTCACGATCATCTTCGAGGTCCCGGCAGACGCCATTCAGGCCGGGTAGTTTTACGGTCTCGGCGGACATGGTGATCGTCCCGGTCGGGCCGTGACATGAGAAGGGCCACACGGGTTGGGTGAGTTGTGAAGCTGACCTGGGCCCGTACGGCCTGTTCCCATCCTGCCCTGTCCGGCGTCTCACGCGCACATTCCGGCGAGTTCTTCGCCGAACTCGCCACGGCATGGGAGGCTGCGCGGCAGTCCGCGCTCCGCGAGGCCCGGGGCGGGGAGAGCGTTACTTGCCACCTGCCATGGTCGCGGTCAGCCAGCGCTACGACCCCGCCTTTGATGAACATACCCTCCGGTCCACGGTGGTCGCCAAGGAATAAGAGTTGGTGCCTCGGCTCACCTGCTGGTCCGGGGCGCGCGGATGCACGGGGCGCCTACAGCTCGAACTGGAGGTGCTCGATGTCGGTGATGCGCACCTCCTCCAGCTGGCCTGCGCGGCGGCCGTTGTCCTGGAAGTACACCTCCTTGAGAGCCTCGGCAGCGATCTCCCGCAGTTCCTGATCGGTGGCGCCCTGCTCCTGGGCGTTGAAGAGGCGGGCGGCGTACTGCGGCGGCAGCGCCACTGTGAGATGGCGGAGCCGGTCCTCGTCCGTGGAGCCGATCGGCGCGGTGTAGCCGATGCGGGCGCGGGTGTCGATGACGATGCCGTCGGTTGTCGCTGCCTTCTGACGGGCCTTGGCGCGGATCTGAGGCTGCCACCGCTTCTTCACCTCGTGCTTCAGACGCGCGGCGAGGTCGGAACACATAGGTAGCGAACACCGATTGAATGCGGCCCACCGCACGGGGCCACAAGGCCGTGCGGGTCGGGCGTACGCCCGACCCGCACGGCCGGGAGGTCGACGACAGGTCACGCTTGGTGCTCTGGTCATCTCATGCGCACACCAGAGTCCGTAAACCTGAACCGTCAGCCTGCCGGCGCGATCCAGAAGACCTCGCCGCGCCAATCGTCGACCCACCGTGAGCGGCACCTACGACTTCGTCACGGTCGTGACGGTGCCGGAGTCAAACTGGTTGATCGCTGACTGGGTGGCGTCGTGGGAGGTGGAGAAGATGCCCGCATCCTGCTTGGCTGCAGCCGAGGCCAACGTCACGGGCTGACCGATCGGGACGTAGTTGGCACCGTCGTAGGAGTATGAGGCGTTGAACGAGGTGCCCGATCGGGTGAGCTTCACCCAGATGGGACGGTAGATGTCGACGGTGGCGCGGGCGTCGGTGTCCAGGTACCCGTCGCCGTTTGCGTCCCACTCGAACACGACGCCGTTGCGTGCGGTGACCGCGACGACGGCATACCCAGCCGACCCTCCCGCCTTGGTCATGTCGTTGCGGACCATGACCCCGGACTTGGCCCAGGCGTTGGCGTCGTTGACCGACACGACCCGGGTGGACACGCTCGAGTCGGCGTTGAACGAGCCGGCCTGGTAGATCGAGCCGAACTGGTCGTCGTGTTGACCGCCGGCGCCCCACACATCGGCGCCGGCCGCCGCAATCCCGAAGCCATCGTCGCTCTGGCCGAAGTACGAGCTGACGGCCGAACCTCCGGCGGTGGCGAGGCCGGCTGCGACCGGCGCGTCAACCGCGCACCCGCTGAAGCCGAACTGGTTCGCGTTGAGCGACGTCCGGTACTGCGGCGCGACACCCGCCTGGCAGATCACGTCTCGTGCGTCCGCAGGCCAGTTGGCGCCGGTGACCTTCACGTTGTTGATCAGCTGGTTGTTGTGTGCCGCGGCGTTCGGCGTCGAGGCTCCGCCCGAGTTGTACCAGTTGTTCTGGATGACGTTGTCGCTGGTGTTGTTGCGGAGGCTGTACGCGTTGGTGAAGAGGAAGGAACCGCCCTGGACCACGTTGTTCTCATACGTCATCGAGCGCGAGCCCTCGTCGAGGTACAGGCCGACTCCCGAGATGTTGAACAGGTAGTTCTTGGCGACCACGGTTCCCGGGCTGGCGGAGAGGTTGTAGACCGATCCGCCGTCGGCGAAGCGTGCCTTCGTGTTGTGCACGAGGTTGCCCTCGACGCGGTTGTCCTTGAGCGTAGTCGGCGTCGTGTAGAGCGTGTTCCACTTGTAGTAGCCGCGGTCGACGTAGTCGTTCGACCCCCCGGCATCGTTGATGCCCCAACCGTAGCCGGTGTCGATGCCGTCATAGGGGACGTTGGAGACCTCATTGTGCAGGATGCGGGCGTTGGTGACATAGGTGCTGAGGATGCCGCTGTTGTCCTTGTAGTCCACCGCCACGCGATTGATCGTGTTGTTGGCGATCAGGATGTTCTGGTTGGTCATCCTCGGGTCACTGGGGTGGTGCGCGTCAGGCAGTACGCCGCCGACCGCGACGCCGTGCCCACTGTCCTCCATGAACCGGTTGCCTACCACGTCGATGTCGCTGGCGCCCAGCCCGACGCCGGTCGTCGTGGCGTTGGCGTCGTTTCCGATGCCCAGCGCCGACTGGCCGAGGTTGGTGAACGTGTTGCCGGTGAACGAGATGCGGCTCGCGGCGGAGACCTGCACGGCGGCGGGCTCCTGGTACCAGCTGGTGCGCGCTCGTTCGAACATCTCGCAGCCGCGCGAGCAACTGGTGAAGGCATCGGCGGGACGGTAGTCGTAGGCGCCCTTGATGAAGAGGCCGTTCTGCTGGTCCGCGTACCCGTCGGTCGAGGGGCCGAGCCAGGAGGTTCCGGAGAACTGGATGCCCTCGAAGGCAAGACCGGTCACCGGCTCGTCGTAGGTCCCGCCGATGCTGATCAGTGTCTGCAGGCGGGGCAGCTCGATGTCGAGCTGGTTGGGGTCGACCCCGCTCGCCGGCTTGTAGTAGAGCTTCCCGGCGCCCGGATCTATGTACCATTGGCCGACCTGGGTGAGGAAGCTCAGTGAGTTGTCGAGGTACCAGCTCGGACCGGCCAGGAAGGAGTTCTGGACGGTGTCCCAGCCCCACGTGTTGTTGTCCCACGCCGGCTGGGCCATGGTGATCTCGGTGGCACTGATGCTCTTGACCGGCGAGTAGCGGTTCGTGAAGTCGCCGAGCGACTCGAACTCGATGCGCCCCTGGTCGGGGAGCGTGGCGAGGTAGCTCAGCGCGGGGTTCTTGATGGTGAGACCGGTGGCGGTGGGAGTGACGTCCGAGTTGGCCAGGCGGATGGCGGCACGGGGGGCGATCACGCCGTTCACGTAGAGCTGGCGGGTGTCGAGGCCGCTGGGGGTGTCCGCCTCCCAGATGCCCGACCCCGCCGCCGACTTGGACCAGCCGGTGACCTTCGAGGCGCCGGTGACCACGGGGTGGGCGCCCGGGGCGGCGGTCCACTCGACGGTGTGGTCGCCGCCGCCGTCGCCGGATCCGAACCGCAGGGGCTCGGAAAGGCGGTAGGTGCCGTCGGCGAGCTGAACGGTCACGTCACCATGCTTGGCGGCCGGGCCGACAACATGCTGAGCCCGCTCGAGCGAGCACGGCTGCGACTGACTGCAGTGTCCGGAGTCCTTACCGTCCGGGGCCGCGAAGTACACCGTCCGAGGCGCGGCTTGCGCCTGCAGGGGAGTGAGCGCTGATGCGACGACGGCGCAGGCGCCGAGCGCCGCGAGGGCGCCGGCTCTGAGCCTCCGTCGTCTGCTCACCGAGCGTGTCGAGTCTGACGTCGATGTCATGTTCGATCGCTTCCTGTGATAGGGGCGTTGATGCCCGACACAGGGTTAGCATACGTATGATGTTTGCGACAAGATTCATGTGACGTATGACTTGGAATCCCGGAGGACTAGACCGTCCGGACCGGGTCCGGGACGAGACCTGTGACGTGCAGCTCCTCCCACAGCGCCGCCGGGATCTCCGCCCGGTACCGAGCGACATTGCTGCGCACGTGCTCCTCGGTGCGCATCCCCGTCACCACCGAGGCGACCGCGGGATGGCGCAACGGGTACTGGACGGCGGCGGCGGGGAGCTCGACGCCGTGCCGCTCGCAGACGGCGGCGATGCGGGCGGCGCGTTCGACGACGGCCCGCGGCGCCGCCCCGTAGTCGTAGGTCGCCGAGCCGTCCACGGACCTGGTGCTCAGCAAGCCGGAGTTGTAGACCGCCGCGGCGACGACGCCGACACCGCGGGCGGCGGCGACGGGCAGCAGTTCGTCCAGCGCCGACTGATCGAGAAGGGTGAACCGCCCCGCGACCATCACCACATCGACGTCGGTGCGCCTCACGAACTCGGCGAGCATCGCCGCCTGGTTCATGCCGGCGCCGATGGCGCCGACGACGCCCTGGTCCCGGAGTTCGGCCAGGGCGGCGATCCCGCTCGACGACGCCGGCCCCCAGTGGTCGTCCGGATCGTGCAGATAGGCGATGTCGAGCCGGTCCGTCCCGAGCCGCTCCAGCGACTCCTCCACGGAACGGAGGATCCCGTCGCGGCTGAAGTCCCAGACCCGTCTCTTCGCGGCCGGCACGACGAACCCGTCGTCGTCGAGCAGGTGACTCGTCTGCGGGCTGTCCACGAGCAGGCGCCCGGCCTTCGAGGAGAGGACCGCACCTCGCAGGGCGGTCGCGCCAAGGGCGTCCCCCAGGCGGCGTTCGGACAGCCCGAGGCCGTAGTGCGGCGCGGTGTCGAAGTAGCGGATCCCCTCCTCGGCCGCCGCCCTGACGGCGCGACACGACTCGTCGTCGGTCGTCTCGGTGAACAGGTTGCCGAACTGGGCGGCGCCCAGGCCCAACTCCGTGAGCTGGTGCCCGGTGCGCAGTCCCCGGGTCGGCAGCGTCCGTTCCATGGATGTGTGGTCGCGTGGCGGTGGATTGCTGGTCACGAGGGAGGAGTGTAATCACTAGAGCATACGTATGATGTTTGCTGCTAGGCTGCGCGGGCTGTGGGCCGGAACGGCCCGCGACATAGCGAGGAGGAGCCGATCGGTATGTTGGCGGCAAGTTACACAGGCGCGCGCACAATGGCGGTAGAGGAGCGGGAACCGGCCGAGCCGGGTCCGGGCGAGGTCCGGGTCGCCGTGGCCTACGTCGGCATCTGCGGCACAGATCTCCACGTGTTCCATGGGGACATGGACGGCCGGGTCAGCAAGCCGGCGACGATCGGGCACGAGATGTCGGGCACGGTCGTCGCCCTGGGCGCCGGCGTGGAGGGCTGGTCGGTGGGTGACGCCGTGACCGTCATGCCGCTGGCCTGGGACGGCACGTGTCCGGCCTGCCGTGCGGGGAACGAGCACATCTGCCAGAACCTGGACTTCATCGGCATCGACAGCCCCGGAGCCCTTCAGGAGTTCTGGAACGTACCGGCGTGGACACTCGTGCGGCTGCCCTCGGAGATCCCGCTGCGGGACGCCGCGCTGGTGGAGCCCGTCGCGGTGGCGGTTCACGACGTACGGCGTTCCGAACTTGCCGCGGGCGACAAGGCGGTCGTCATCGGTGCGGGCCCCATCGGTGTTCTCATCGCCACCGTCGCCGCCGCGTCCGGTGCCGAGGTCGTGGTCGCCGAGATCGACCCCACCCGGCGGGCCGCCGCCGAGGAGATGGGGCTGACGACCCTGGACCCCTCGTCGGTCGACCAGGTTGCCTGGGTGGCGGAGTGGACGGACGGCGCCGGAGCGGACGTCGTGTTCGAGGTCTCCGGCTCGGCCGCCGCCGTGCTCGGCGCGACCAGCCTGGCCAGGGTCCGCGGCACCCTCGTGGTGGTGGCCATCCACCCGCAACCGCGCCCCGTCGACCTGCACCGCGTGTTCTGGCGGGAGCTGAGGTTGCTCGGTGCACGGGTCTACCAGCGCCACGACTTCGAGCGCGCCATCGAGCTCCTGGCCGAGGGCGCCATCCCGGCCGAGAAGCTCATCACGCGCATCGTGCCCCTGACCGAGGTCCAGTCGGCCTTCGGCGTCCTCGAGGCCGGGCAGGCGATGAAGCTGCTCGTCGAGGTGAGCGCGTCATGAACCCGTTCGACCTGACCGGGCGCCTCGCTGTCGTGACGGGCGCCAAGCGCGGCATCGGATTCGCCGTAGCCGAGGCCCTGGCCGCTGCCGGTGCCGACATCGTCGGGGTCTCCGCCACCCTCGATCCGGAGTCATCGGCGATCGGCGACCGCGTGCGCCGGCTCGGCCGCGCGTTCTCGGGACACCGCGTCGACTTCGCGGACCGGGGGCAGGTGACCCGGTTCGCCGAGCAACTCGCCGCGGGCGACCGCCCGGTGGACATCCTGGTCAACAACGCCGGGACCATCCGCCGCGCTCCGGCCGCCGAGCACCCCGTGGAGTGGTTCGACGAGGTGCTCGAAGTCGACCTCACGAGCACGTTCGTGCTCAGCCAGGTTCTCGGGCGACGGATGCTGGAGGCACGGCACGGACGCATCGTCTTCACCGCCTCCCTGCTGTCGTTCCAGGGCGGGATCAACGTGCCCGGCTACGCGGCCGCCAAGTCCGGCGTGGCGGGCCTGGTCCGCGCACTGTCGAACGAGTGGGCCGGACACGGCGTGACGGTGAACGGCATCGCCCCGGGCTACATCGCGACGGACAACACCCAGGCCCTCCAGGACGACCCCGACCGGTCCCGCGCGATCCTCGAGCGGATACCGGCAGGGCGGTGGGGAACGGCGGAGGACATCGCGGGAGCTGCCGTCTTCCTGGCGTCGGACGCCGCGCGCTATGTCTCCGGAACGGTTCTGCCCGTCGACGGTGGCTGGCTCGGCCGATGAGGGCTGCCTGACGGACGGGCACGTGCCAACCCCCGGGGTCGACGGGACCGGTTCGCGCCGCCGGCGTCGGCGACCTCCACGAGTCGGCCGACGCCGGCGGTGCGGCCGGTGCACGGACAGCACCGTTGACCTGGGTCCCGGCCGCCTCGGCATCGAGGCGGCCGGGGCAGGACGCGTCGGAGCCGACGGCCCCGGGCGGCGGCTCGTTGCGCACCCCACACCACGAGAGCGAGGTTCCACCGCTCTGGAAGCGCCACGTCACCGGATCCGGTTCGCCGTGTTCGGCACGGACGTCGTGCCGGGCCGGCCCACGCTCGCGCAGGGCTTCGCCGGCGGGACCGCCGTCGGCGTCAGGCGGACAAAGAGGCTGACACGCCCGCGCGGATCGCTGCGCGCAGCCCAGTCGTAAAACTCCTCGGTCACCCGGTGGCCGCCGCGGAGGAACACCCAGACCCCGCCCTACGGCCGAAAATCGACGGGTGCCGCCCGCACTTGACGCCGCTGTGCGGATCGCGCCCGGCATCGCCCGGTGGGAGCGGGCCTCCGCTGCCCCGCCCTGATCGTGCAACCGGGCGGACACCGGCCGGTCCCCCGCCCGCCTGCCCGAGGCGGACCGGCGGACGCGGTCCGCAGGCCCGGGGCCGCGTCCCGGACAGGGGGCGACTGAACCACCCCTTCGACGCGGCCGAGTTGAGCTCCACCGCTGTGAGCACGTAGGACGCGGCGAGAGGGTCTCCTGGAGCCAAGTCGGCTCACGCCCCCAACTGCCAATGGACCCTACCCTCACGCCCGCGGGCGACGGCGACCACCCGCACCGGCCCGCCGTTCGACGTACCCGTCAAATCGGAACAGCAACGGCCACTCAAGGTGATGACAAACATCATACGTATGCCCTACAGTCCTGGCGCGGAGTCGTCAACGAAGTCGACAAGACAAGGACATCTCATGGCCGGAATCCACACTGCGGTGCGCTCGCGCCGTAAAACGTCGACCGCCGCCGTCATAGGCGCCGCGACGGCGCTCCTCGCCCTCTCCGGTTGCGGCGGCGGGGGCACCGCGGCGAACGGCGCGTACGGCTTTCCCGAGGCCAAGCAGGAGGCCTCCTCGACGATCACCGTCTGGGTGGACGCGGACCGGCAGGCCGCCGCGAAGGCGTTCCAGAGGGCGAACCCGAACACCAAGATCAAGGTCGTCACCTACGACGGGTCGGCCAACGGGTCCAACTCCTTCCGGACGAAGATGCAGCTCTTCGACCGCGCCGGCAGCGGCTGGCCCGACGTCGTCTTCTCCAGCCAGAACAACGACGCGGCATGGGCCAGCCAGAAGAGCGGCGGCAAGCAGGCGTTCGCGGCCGTGCTGGACAAGGGCCTCGTCCCCAAGGACACGCTCGGCAACTTCACCGAAGGCTCGCTCAACCCCTGCACGGTGGACGGCCACGTGTACTGCCTGCGCAACGACCTCGCCCAGGCGGTGCTCTGGTACAACAAGTCCCTGCTGGACAAGTTCGGCTACGCCGTCCCCACCACGTGGGAGGAGTACCAGGCGCTCGGGGAGAAGGTCGCCAAGGAGCACCCCGGCTACATCATCGGAACGGCCGGCGACGCCTGGACGCCCGAGGTGTTCATGTGGGGGAGCAAGTGCCAGGCCAATGACGTGCCCGGCCCCAAGTCCCTCACCGTGAAGACCGACTCGACCGAGTGCAAGCGGGCGGCCTCGCTGCTCGACGCCCTCCGTGACAACGGAACCGTTCCGACGGTCAGCGTGTTCACCCCCGAGTTCCTGAAGAAGTACTCGGGCAAGGTGCTGATGATGCCGGGTCCGGCCTGGTACGCCGGCGCGATCTTCAACAACCCCCAGTCGCTCAACGTGCCGGCCGGCCAGCTCGGCGTCGCCGCGCCGCTGCCGTGGAAGGGCGAGAGCGGGCCGGTGACGGGCAACGTGGGTGGCGGAACCTGGTTCGTCTCCAGCCATTCGAAGAACCTGAAGGCCGCTGAGAAGTTCGTCCAGTTCGTCACCACCGCCGACGAGTACCAGGTCGACGTCGCACCGGGTTACCCGGCGTACGCGCCCGCCGCACAGAAGTGGGTCGCCAAGCAGGAGGCGAGCAAGTACTACGCCACCTCGCTGCAGCCGGTGGTGACCGCGGCGTCGCAGGTCTGGGACGGCTGGGGCTACCCCATGTTCAGCCAGGAGGCGATCTGGGCCAAGACCATCACCCCGGGGATCACCGGCGGCAAGTCGATCGTGGACCTGCTGCCGACCTGGCAGACGGCCATCGAGAACCAGGCCAAGGTCAACGGATACAAGGTGAACTGACATGACCCTGGCTCCTCCGAGTGGCCGGCCGGCCGCTGACGCCTCCGGGCGTCGGCGGCCGGGCCGGGGCAGCGGCCGGGCGGCCGGCCGCGCCTCCGCTCGCAGTCCGATCGGCTATCTCTTCGTCTCGCCCTACACGTTGCTCACCGTCGTCTTCGGGATCGCGCCGTCGCTCTACGCCGTGGTCCTGGCCTTCACGAACGCCGACGGCGGATTCGCGGGCATCGACAACTTCACCACGGTCGTCGGCGACTTCCGGTTCTGGCCGGCCGTGTTCCACGTGACCACCTATCTCATCATCTGGCTCCTCGGCCTGGTCGTGTTCGTCGTCGGCCTGGCTCTGGTGGTCCACGCCATCGGCGTGCGATGGGTGAGCACGACCCTGCGCTTCGTCTACTACCTGCCCGGCGCGCTCGCGGGCGCGTCCAGCGTCCTGTTGTGGCTCTTCGTCCTCGATCCGACAGCGAGCCCGGTCAGCGGTCTGCTCAAGGCCATGGGGTTCGACAGCTTCGTGCAGGTGATCCAGCCCGGCCACCTTCCGGCGATCTTCGCGATCATCGCGTTCTGGACCGGAGCCGGCGGATGGATCCTCATCATGCACGGCGCCCTCAACAACATCAGCACCGAGGTGATCGAGGCCGCACGCATCGACGGTGCGAACGCCGTCCAGATCGCGCTGCGGATCCAGCTTCCGATGCTGCGCAAGTGGGTCGCATACATGGGCGTCATGTCACTTGCGGCCGGCACCCAGCTGTTCGTCGAACCGCAACTGCTCAGCCAGGCCAGCAACGCGGTGGTGCCGAACGACTACTCGCTCAACCAGTTGGCCTACCAGTACGCCTTCCAGCAGAACGACTTCAACGGCGCGGCCGCGATCTCGCTGATCCTGCTGGTCGTCGCACTCCTGCTGTCCTGGGTGTTCGTGACCCGCGGCGGCCTGTTCGAGAAGGAATGACCATGGCAGCACTCTCCGCCGCACGCCGCCGGCCGAGCCTCAGCGGGTGGAGCGGCCGGTCCATCGTAGGCGTCCTCCTCGCCGTCTTCGTCCTGTTCTTCGCCGTCCCGATCGTCTGGCTGCTCCTCGCGGTCGGGAAGTCCTCGAAGTCTCTCGTCGTCGCGGACCCGTTCTCGCTCGGGTCGTGGTCGGACCTCGTCGCCAACTGGCACCAGCTGTTCGACTTCCAGGACGGTGCGGTGACGACCTGGATCGGGAACTCCGCGCTGTACGCGATCGGCGCTCTGGTGATCACGCTTGTCGTGAGCATCCCCGCCGGCTACGCCCTCGCGCTCACGGAGTTCAGGCTTCGGCAGGCGCTGCTGGTGCTGACGCTCGTCGTCATGCTGATCCCCAACACCGCACTGGTGCTGCCCATCTTCCTCGAACTGAACAGCGTCGGCCTGATCGGGAGCCCGCTGTCGGTGATCCTGCCCATGTCGTTCTTCCCGTTCGGCGTCTATCTCACCTACATCTACTTCTCGACCAGCATCCCTCGCGACATCCTCGCCGCCGCGCGCATCGACGGCTGCAACGGGTTCCAGGTCTTCACCCGGGTCGCCCTTCCGCTGGCCGCCCCGATCGTCGCCCTGGTGGCGTTCTTCAGCTTCGTACAGAACTGGAACAACTTCTTCCTCCCGTTCGTGATGCTGCCTTCGAGCGACGGCTATCCGATCCAGGTCGGGCTCACCTCGCTCCTGGCGTCAACCCCGGCCTTCAATCCCAGCTCCGCGGGATCCGACTCCGTCCAGCTGCCCACCTTGGCGCTGGGGACGATCGTGTCGATCCTGCCCGTCCTGGTCGTCTTCCTGTTCTCCCAGCGATTCCTGGTCGCAGGCATGACAGCCGGAGGAACCAAGGAATGACCACTCGCACTTGCAAGGAGAACCATCGCCGATGAAGATCACCGGGTACCGCAGTCTGAACACCGTTCACGACTGGGGCAGAATCACCGGGGACGTCAACGGCGTCCAGCCCGGCCACGCCACGCCGGTCCCTGTCCTCATCATCGAGACCGACAGCGGAATCGAGGGAGTGGGCCTCGGGGCCCATGCCGACATCGCCCGTGTCTTCCCCGCGATCGAGGGCGACGACCCGCGCTCGGTCATGGCGCTCTACGACCGCATGCTCGACTGGGTGTTCAAGGCCGGTCACTCGGGATCCACCTTCGGCACCATCGGCGCCGTCGACATGGCCCTCTGGGACATCAAGGCCAAGGCTGCCGACGAGCCGCTCTGGCGGACCCTCGGGGCCCGCGAGCGCTTCGTCCCTGGGTATGCGTCCGGTCTCGAGTACGGCCTGACCGACGAGGACCTCGCCGTCCTCTACGGCCGGTTCGCGGACCGAGGGTTCAAGGCCGGCAAGCTCAAGGGCGGCCGCGACCTCGACCGCGACCTGCCCCGGCTGGAGATCATGCGCGACGTCCTCAGCCGCAACTCCCGCCGGCCGGCGCTCATGTTCGACGCCAACGAGTCGTGGAACCACGCCCAGGCGGCCCGGTATGTCGCGGCCATCGAAGAGCGCATGGACCTCACCTGGGTGGAGGAACCGCTGCGCCGATGGGATGCGGCCGGAATGGCCGCGCTGCGCGGGAAGGTGCGGGCGGCGATCGCAAGCGGCGAGAACCTGACCGGGCTGGAGCAGTACCGCCCTCTGCTCGACGCCAACGCGGTCGACATCGTGCAGGTCGGCAACGTGTGGGGGATCACCCACCTCCTCCGCGTCGCGACGCTCGCGCACGCCCACGACCTGCCGGTGAGCCCCGTGGCGTACAACGCGAACCCGGTGGCGCACGCCGCCGCCGCCGTACCGAACCTGCTGACCTTCGAAGTCCAGGACCTTCACTTCCCCGTCGGTCTCGACGTCGACCAGCAGTTCGACGACGGAGGCATCGTCCTGGGCGATCGCCCAGGCATCGGGATCGTCGTCGACGAGTCCCAGATGTCACCGGCCGACGCCGCTGCGCCCCGGCCCGCGGCGACCGGACCGCACATCCGGCCCGAACGCGCCGCCCTGCGGCTGGTGGCCGAACCAGACGTGATCGACGACCCGACGCACCGCGGAGGCCGAACCCGATGACCCGTCGACCCGAGCGCAGGGCCTTCGTCGTAGGTGTGCGGCCCGACAAGCGCGAGGAGTACCTGGCGCTGCACCGTGCCGTCTGGCCGAGCGTCGAGCGCAAGCTCACCGAGTGCAACGTGCGCAACTACAGCATCTTCATCTTCGGCGACATCCTTTTCGCCTACTACGAGTACGTCGGCGACGATCACGAGGCGGACATGCGGCGGATCGCCGAGGACCCGGATTCGCAGGAATGGTGGACGCACACCGACCCGTGCCAGGTGAGAATCGCGGAGGAGCGTGATCCCGGGGCGCTGTGGCAGCCCATCGACGAAGTGTGGCACCTCGCATGAATGCCGGCATCGACGCCCACGTGCACCTGTGGAACCGGGCCGTGGACCCGCAGGACTGGATCGACCCGGAGACCATGGCGCCGATCGCCCGCGACTTCGGCGCCCCCGATCTGAGCGCGATGCTGGACTCGACCGGTCTCGACGGTGCCGTGGTGGTGCAGTCGAGCAACAGCCTCGACGAGAGCATCCGGCTCGCCGGGCTGGACTCGCCAGCCGTCGCCGGCCTCGTCGCGTGGGTCGATCTCGCGGCGGAGGTCGGACCCCAGCTCGACCGGATCCGCGAGAACGCCGCTGTCCCCGTCGTCGGGGTGCGGCATCTGGTCCACATCGACCCGGACCCGGAGTGGATGACGCGCAAGGAGATCGGTGCGGGCCTCGCCGTCCTCGAGCGGGAGGGCCTCTGCTTCGACCTCGTCGTGCGTGAGTGGCAGCTCCCGCAGGCGACGCGTCTGGCCGCGCGCCACAGCGGCCTCCGCTTCGTGCTCGATCACCTGGGCGGTCCGCCCGGACCCGGGCAAGACAGGACAACATGGACGGCGCGACTGCGGGAGCTCGCGCGGCAGCCGAATGTCGTCGCGAAGGTCTCGGGACTCACGTCGGGCCTCGCCCCCGGATCATGGCGCGCGGACGATCTCGCCGCCCCGGTGATGATCGCTCTGGGACACTTCGGCGCCGACCGTCTGCTCTACGGCTCCGACTGGCCGCTGGCCGAACTGGGCGGCGGAGCGGCGCCCTGGAAGTCCGCTCTGGAGACGCTGCTGGAGGGGCTTTCCCCCTCGGAACGCGCGCGGGTGTTCGGCGGCAACGCCGCCGACGTCTACTCGCTGTCCTGATCGAGCGCCCGGCCGCGCGCCCTCGGCGCGTGGTCGGGCAGCCGGCGGCGCTCCCACGAGACGTGGATGTGATCGTGCATCGCCTTCTGAGCGGCGGCGACGTCCTTCCTGGAGATGGCATCCAGGATCGCCGCGTGTTCCTGCAGCGTCAGCTCGACCGCGTCAGGGGGGTTGATGCCCTGGTAGCGGCTGGACTCCACGGCCCGCTTGTACAGATGCTTGGCGATGTTCTCCGCCAGCCGGTTGCCGGAGATCTCCATGAGCGCGTAGTGGAACACCACATCCGCCTGCCGGAAGGAGTCCGTCTCGGACTCGCTTTCACGCATCGCGGTCAACGCGTTCTCCAGCCTCCTCAACTCATCTGCGCTGCGAGAACCGGCAACCGCGCCCGCCATCGCCGACTCGAGGCTCGCCCGCACGATCGTCAGCTCGTCAAGGACACCGAGCGTCTCATCGTTGTCGATCAACGCGGACAGCACCACCGGATCGAGCATGTTCCAGTAGCCCGGCGCCCGCACCTGGGTGCCTCGACCCTGGGAAACGATCACAAGGCCCTTCTCCTCGAGCCGCTTCACCGATTCACGCAGCACCGTGCGACTCACGCCGAAGTGTTCGCTCAGCGGACCCTCCGGGGGCAGCAACTCGCCTTCCTTCAACTGGCCCGTCACAATGAGGTCGACGAGCTCGGAAACGACTGCAACACCCAAACGGCTGGCAGGCAGGCGTCGCGGGATCAGACGGGTTGCGGATTGCGACTCGGTTGCCATACGTATGACCTTATCGCGCAAGCAATCCGCTGTCGAAGAGGTTCCTGGCTCACGACACGTCGTCGACGCTCGCCCCATACAGGTGACCGCCGGGTCATCGACAACGGCAAGATCATGTCGTCCACGGACAGCCCCGACGGCGCCTTCATGGCGGCCTCGGTCACCGACGGTGACGCGGCGCTTGTCATCGTGGGCCTGAAGTCCTCGAAGGTGGTCCAGCGCATCGGCACCAACGCGGCCGACGAGCTGAGAATCAGCGCCGCGACGTGGGCCAGGAAGGTCCCGTGTACTCGCCCGACGGCAAGTGCTCTGGCTGGGCCGGGGCAACGGCTGCACCAAGTTCGCCGTGAACGCGGACGGCACGCTGTCCAACCCGCAGGACATCACGATCGCGGCGAGCGGCGGCCACCAGGCGCTGTCGGTCGCGGCCGGCTTCTCGGCCGACGGCTCCACCATGTACGCCGCCGTCAACGGCCAGAACCGCGTGGTCGCCCTCGACGCCGCGACCCGGGTACGGCTTGGCCCAGTTGGATGCCGAGCAATGCTCAAGACCTGTCGATCGGCCTGGGGCGGGGTGCCTCGCGGAATACGGATGACGTACCTTCCCGGGTGACCGACTCAAGGTCACCGACTAGGCCCGCCCGCGTTGGCGCGCCACATCGGGAGGGGCGATGGTGGAGTCCGTGACCGAAGGGGGCGGGGCGCAGGCCGACACCGACGCGGTGTGGCAGCCCGTCGTCGAACTCTGCGAATCACTCGCCGCAGAACTGCCCACGGTGATCCCGAAGATCGTGAACCGCATACGGCTCGAGGTCCCGAGCTATCAGATCGTGGACCGCGAGCAGCAGGAACGCGACGTCACCCGCCACTACCAGGGACTGCTGACCGGCTTGGCCGCACGCCGCTCGCCCACCCGCGAAGAGGTCGAGGCCGCGCTTGCCCTCGGAGCCGAACGCGCGGCCACCGGCTTGCCGCTGCACGCCCTCGTCGAGGCCTACCACGTCGGCTATCGCGAGATGTGGAACGTACTGCTCGCCCGCGCGCAGTCGCACGACACCCGGGCCGGCGCGCAACTCGTCTCGATCGTCGGGATGGTCTGGACGTGGGTGCAGCATTCCAGCAGCGCGGCCGCCGAGGCGTACGGCGTCGCCGTCCGCGCCGCCGATGCCACGCTCCTGCGGCTGACCCACCAGTTCCTCGACGGCCTTGCCTCCGCCGCGCCCGCAGGTGTCGACCTCGAGCAACTGGCTGCCGCCCTCACCTTCGACCCGGCCGGCGAGTTCCAGGCGCTGTGCTCACCGGCCGAGGACTGGCCCGACGAGCGCATGATGGATCTGCGGCACCACCGATGGCCGGGCACGCTGCGCTGCGCGACCCGCGGCAACCTCATGATCGCCCTGGTCCAGGGCATCTCGTCGCAGGCCGTGGTCGAAGCGGCCCAGCGGCAGAACCCTGATGCGAGCTTCGGCATCGGCCTGCCGCGGACCGGGCTCGCCGGCGCCGCGATGAGCATGGCGGACGCGAGAGCGGCGCTGTCGCTAGCGGATCCGGGACAGGTGAAATCCTTTGCCGACCACTGGCTGCTCGCCACCTTGGCGCCCACCGCACAGCGCTTCGCGGTGCTGCTCGAGCCGCGCCGACAGGCCGCGCAACAACACCCTGACCTGGCAGAGACAGTGCTCAAGTTCGCCGAGAACGGCTTCTCACTCACCGCGACCGCCCGCGTCCTGCACGTGCATCCGAACACCGTGAAGTACCGCCTGCAGCGCTGGCAGCAAATCACCGATTGGGACGTACGCACCTGGCAAGGACTGTCGTCCACCATCATCGCGCTCGGCCTGCCGACGCTCTGAGTGAACCGTTTTCATCCTGCCCTGCACGGGTGATGGTGCAGGTCAGCGGGGTGGTGTGACGAGGCGAGGCTCCTGGTCGTTGCGGTGGTGTTCTCTACGCACCAGCTTCGTCCGAGGAGCCTCGCTCGGTCCCGTATCGTGCCACGCCCGACGTCCCGCATGAGCTGGTCGAGCATGTCACACGTCAAGGGACGCCATCCACATCTGCTTCGAGGACGAGGCAGGCCAGGGGCTGAGGCCGCCGAAGGGACACACCTGGACACCAAGTCCCCCTTCCGAGGAGCCCCTCACTTCACCACGCCGACTGTCCGGCAGACGATGTGGCTGCGTTTCCCGCCCTGCCGTCGGCACATCTTCCCCGGCGACACGTGGTGATACTGGTGTCCAATGAAGCTGCACGACGTCAGAGGTCCACGGCGACGGCAGATATGTGAATGTCGGCAGATGTTGATCGCCTCGCCGACCTCCGCGAACTGGCGCACTTGATCGGGCGTCAAGCGTCGAAGACCGCTTGTCATACGGTCTCGACATGGCCGGGGGCCACCCGCTCCAGCAGTTGACGCCCTGCCTCGGTCTCCCGTGCCGCGGCAGGGCCGAGGTGATGCTCCTGCCCTTGGAATGCTTTCCGAGGCCCAGGCTGAGCTAAGAGGGGAGAGTAGCCGTGACATATCCCGAACGGCGCGCGAATTCGCTCAGCCCCAGCCGTTCGCGCTTCCCGAGGGAGAAGGCGAGAGTCCGGGTGAAGAAGTCCTGCAGCATCGGGGCGGTGAAGGGCTCCCAGACGGCCGCCCGGTCGGCAAGCTCGCGGGACTCACTCCGCGCGAGGCCGCGCGCGGCCAGCAGACTGCGGTGCACCATGCCGACGATGTCCGGCTGCCGCCCCGCTGTCTCCTTCCGTACCGCCCACACGGCCAGTACGAAAGGCAGCCCTGACCAGCGTCTCCACAGCTCACCCAGGTCGTACGCCCGAACACCGGGAGAGACGGGCCGGTTCATCGTCGCCGCCAGGGCGGCGTCCCCGGTCACAACGGCGGCATCGGCAGAATCCAGCATGACCTCAAGATCAGGCGGCCGCGTCACATACCTCGGAGTGACCCCGTAGTGCTGCTCCAACAGCAGCCGGGCCATCTGTGCGGAGGTGGGACTGGTCGTTGCGAGTGCGACCGTGCGGCAATCCAGCGCGCTCAGCGGCACTTTCGTGACGATCGCGCAGGACTGGATCGGCCCGTCACTTCCGACGGCGATGTCGGGCAGCATCACGAGGTCATCGCTGTGCCGCAGATACTCGACCAATGAGATCGAGGTGACGTCCAGGTCGCCGGAGAGCAACCGTCCCGTCAGCCGGTCGGGTGTGTCCTGGACAAGGTCGATGTCCAACAGGGCGGTGCTCCGCGCCAAGCCCCAGTACAGGGGGGTGCATGTCAGGAATGCACTGCGCCCGACCCGCGGTCGCCTCGTCGGTTGACGGATCTGGCTGGAGGACGTCATGCAGATCATCTTAAGTCCCGCTCTGAACGCCCCGCGGCCGTCTTCCTGCCCCCCGGCTGCCAGTGCCCCGCACGTGCTGGACCGTCGTGTGGCCGAGGGCCGCAGCGCTGTGGGCAGGGCGACGCCCGCCTGATCGTGGCATTCCTGGGGGAGGGGGCGTTCCGGACAGGTGACGCCGCAAACAGTCCGTGGCCAGCGGTGGGACAGTTGGCGTCCCGGGCCGCGGCAGAGCGGAGGTGATGCTCCTGCCCATGGAAATGATCAGTCCCGGCTAGCTTCGCGGGAGGCGGATTGTCCGTTCCTGCGGGAGGATCGCCGGGTGATCCGCCTGGTCATCAGGGTGATGGCCGCCCAGGTGATGGGTGATTCCGAGTGCTGGATGAGCCGTTCGTAGTCGCGTGCGTGCCGGCAGGCGTGCATGACCCAGGCGTGGGAGCGTTCGACGACCCAGCGCCGGGGCAGCACGACGAACCCGGAGGCGTCCTTGAGGCGGCTGACGGTCTTGAGCGTCAGGTTCAGGTAAGTCTTCGCCCAGGTCACGAGCTGTCCGGCATAAGCGGGGTCTGCCCAGACGATAGTGAACTCGGGGTGCATCAGCCGCAGCCGGAACAGCACTTCCTTGGCCGCGTTGCGGTCGGTCATGTCGGCCGGGGTGACCATGACGAACAGCGGCAGGCCCTTGGTGTCCACGACCAGGTGCCGCTTGCGGCCGTTGCCTTCTTGCGCAGGGCCGCGTTCTCCGCCTCCAGCGGCGTGGGCGGCTCGGCAGGCGCCTCCGCCCGGCGTCCCCGTGGCCGGCTCGCTCCGGCCGCCCGGACCCAGTTCCGCAACGTCTCCGGGTTCACCCCCAGATCAGCGGCGACCGACCTGATCGTCGTCTCCGGCCGCGACTCGTACAACGCGACCGCGTCCGCCTTGAACTCCGGCGGATAGTGCTTCATGACCACGGGACATCCGTTCTCTTGAACTCAAGATCCAAGTGTCTCGGGTGTCCAAGATCCGGGGTCAAGCGCCTCGCCCCCCTCCGCCCGGCGTGGCCAGCCCGGCTACCGGCTCACGCGAATTGGGTCGAGGGCTTGCCCCAACCAGACTCTGCTTCCATCCAAGTGGCCTGACCCGACTCTTCCGCGACGACGGATAACTGCCTCGTCGTCCGTGACCGGCTCGTCGCCCGACCTGGTAGTTGGTGTGGCTGGGGTGGTCGGCGAGGAAGCCTCCGCTCCACGGCCGCTGGTTGCCGGGGTCTGTGGTGAGGCGGTGCAGGACCTCGGCGACGAGGCGGGATTTGCCTGTCCCGCCCAGGCCGGTCTCCCACCGCGGGCTGCCTCGCCAGGGATCCCTGTCGAACTCGGGGCGGCTCAGAACGTCCGCACGAGCAGCCCGAGGCGTCTCAGTCACGGGCCCACGCGCGACAATCCGGTGGCAGGTCTCGGCGGAGCTTGGTGCGGTAACTCCAGTGAAGCACGGCCGCAATGGGAGTTTCACGTCCGGGTGATGAAGTCCCACGTGCCCCGTCTTCCGATCATGGAGGCCTTCTTGAGCGAGCCCACCGCCGAGCAACTGGACGCGTACGTAATGACTCGCCTTGCCTTGGCGGGTTTCGATCTCTCCCTGCTGCCGGAAGTGTTCGACGCCGACACCGGTGTGCCCACGAGGAGCCAAGTGGTCGTCTCCCTGAGGTCGTTCGTGGCATCCACGCCGGGAGCGATATCCGGGTGGGCTCCGCCCGCAGAGACTCCCGCCGACGCACAACAGGCTTCGCCTCCTCTCATGTACCCCTCCATCACGGAGGCGTGGACGGGGAAGGCGGACGCCTGATGAGCAGATCTCTCAACCGACGTGTGTTTTTGGCGAGTTCGGCGGCGGTAGCGAGCGGCGTCGCCCTGCCGATGGCGACCCCCGCGAGCGCGTCGACGTCGGCACCCCGCGTGCCGGACATCGACGTACGCCAGGCAGCCCTGGACGACCCCTCCGAGGCCACCCTCGCCGAGGCCGTCGTGCTGATGCGGCGCGGAAAGCTCACCTCGACCACCCTCACGGAGGCGTACCTTGACCGGATCGAGCGGTACGACGGCACGTATCAGGCGTATGCGGAGGTGACCGGCGAGGCGGCGCTCGTGGCGGCACGGAAGTCGGACCGTGGCCAGGGAGCGCGCGGAGTACTGCGCGGCATCCCCCTCTGCATCAAGGACAACTACTTCACCCAGGACGTACCGACGCGCTGCAACTCCCTCATCTTCGAGGACTTCGTCCCGAACGAGGACGCCACCGCCGTCGCCCGGCTGAAGGCGGCCGGCGGGATCGTGCTGGGCAAGGGGCAGATGGGGCCGCTCGCCACCACTCGGGCCACGAAGCCCAACGGGACCGTGACCACGGTCAACGCCTGGACGCCCCAGGACCCGAGCGTCGACCCGGGCGGCTCCTCGACGGGTCCCGCCTGCTCGGTGGCCGCGCGCATGGCGGCCTCCTCGATCGGAACCCAGACCGGTGGCTCCATCGTGCTGCCCTCCAACCAGCAGAACCTGACCGGGTTGAAGCCGACCATGGGCCGGGTCTCCATCCACGGTGTCATCCCGCTCTCCTTCACACGTGACCACTCCGGTCCGCTCGCCCGCGACGCCATGGACGCGGCCCTCATGCTCCAGGTCATGGCCGGTCCCGACCTGCGCGACCCGCGCACGCTGGGACTTCCCGCGGTGCCCGATCTCGTCCGGGCCGCGACGCCCGTCGTGTCGCGCGGCGGGGCGGTCCGGATGCGCCGGGCCACCCGGATCGGTGTACCGTCCGACTTCCTGGCCGCGCAGAAGGCCCTGCGCACCGCCCTGCTGGGCCGGCTCGACGCGATCCCGGGCGTCACGCTCGTGGACATCACGTATCCCGACGACTGGACCCTGCTGACCGGCACGTTCAACGCCGCGCGACTCGCCGAACGCACTGAGCCGTTCCGGCACTGGTTGCGCACCGACCCGACAAAATTCGGTGTGTCGCTGCTGAGCTGGCTTCAGGGCCTGATGCTCTCCGGCGACGAGTGGATCACGGCCCAGCGTGCCAAGAACCATCTGCTGCGCGAGGTCCTGGACGTCGTCATGGGCCGCTGCGACGTTCTGTTGCAGACCGGTCCGGTGCCGTTCGACATCCTCGGCCTACCCGAGATCGCCTTCCCCATCGGCTTCGACGCGGAGGGGGTGCCCGTCGGGACGATCCTGGGCGGCCAACCGTACGAGGAGGACCGGCTGCTGGAGGTGGCCGCCGCGTATCAAGCGGTCACCGACTGGCACACGCGGCGACCGGACGATCCGACGACCGCGCGGTCCTTGTTGAAGTCGGCAGGGATCGAGCGCCCTCGGCTCTCGGCCGAGGAGGCGGCGGCCGCCTCCTCGTGAGCCGGCCGCCGACTCCACGATGCGTCCTCTTCCGCGAGGGGGTCTGTACGGTGACTGGTGTAACTCCCGAGCGACAGTTGATGAATGACGTGGGGAGTGACACCCAGGCCCAGGAGGTGCCCGTGGACGACGCCCTGATCCAGCAGCTGGTGGCCCGCGCGAAGGACGGCGGGATGAAGCTGGCCGGTGAGGGCGGTCTGCTGCAGCAGCTGACCAAGAAGCTGCTGGAGTCCGCCCTGGAGGGCGAGATCACCGACCACCTGGGCCACGAGAACGGCGAGCGTGCCGAGGACGGGCGGCGGGAGAACTACCGCAACGGCCACCGGGCCAAGACCGTGACCACCGACATCGGCACCGTCGAGACCGAGGTGCCCCGGGACCGGGCCGGACCTTCGAGCCGATGATGGTCAAGAAGCGCGCCAGAAGCGTCTCGCTGGCGTCGACGAGATGGTGCTGTCCCTGTCCGCGAAAGGCCTGACCCCACGGCGAGAGCGAGCAGCGCGGCCTCATCCGCGGCGCGGTAGAGCAGACAGCCCATGCGCAACCTCCGGCGGCGGAGTGAAATTCGCCGCAGACAACAGCAAGCGACTCCGCCGTGCGCTTGGCCAAGCAGCTGGTCGCTCCTGCACCGACCCCGTTGCTACGGCCTCGTGATCGGGCCTTGGCCTCGGCCGAATGCGCGGAGGGAGGAGTCGCGAGGTCGTTGCTATGCTCTCAAGGGTCGGGCGTTGGGCTCGGACGAAAACCACAACATGCCTGAGTGCTTCGGCACGTTGTTGCTATGCCCTCAGGGTCGGGCGTTGGGCTCGGACCTTACCACCTCTGATGGCCCCGTGAGCTGCAACGATAGTGTTCGTTTCGCGCGATCTTGGATTTCGGTCCGACAAGCCACGTGACGCGGGTGACGCATTCGGTTCGCATGGCCCGTGACGTGCCCTTTCATCTTGCGCGCGATCATGGGTTTCGGGCCTCTACCGGGGGGAGGCTGTACGGCCCGCTCGTGTGCGTCCCGAGCCGGGCGGTCGGGTCTCCCATTGTCGGTCTAAAACTGACGATCATCGTTGACACCTGGGTCTCCGATCACTACGGAGATCCACATGCCGAAGTCCACTCCCACCACCCCGCCGCTTGACCGTGAGGCCAAGCGGCGCCTGGCCGTCATACGCCACGTCGAAAAGGTCACCGTGGAACGTCGCAATGTCCTGCCGGTACTTCGGGATCAGCCGGCAGGCGTACTACACCTGGTACCGCCGCTACCAGGCCGAGGGTGTTGAGGGACTGCGCACCCGGTCCAAGGCACCGAAGACCTCCCCGAACGAGACCCACGTCGAAATAGTCGGGAAGATCATCTACCTCCGGCAGAACTACCACTTCGGCCCCGAGAAGATCGCCATGTACCTCAAGCGGTAGCACGACGTCACCATCAGCAAGTCGGGCGTCTGGCGCATCCTGAATCGCCTGGACATGGGCCGCCTGCCGGCCTCGCAGCGCTACAAGCGCCACGACCGCAGATGGAAGCGGTACGAGAAGCAGCTGCCCGGGCACCGGGTGCAGATCGACGTGGGGTTCATCGAGCCGCTCGCCTCGATGCCCCAAGGCCGACGCGGCGGCCGCAACAAGTACTTCCAGTTCACCGCGATCGACGACTGCACCCGCCTACGCGTCCTACGGATCTACCCGACGCTCAACCAGGCCACCGCCATCCAGTTCCTCGACTACGTGCTGCAGCGCCTGCCGTTTCAGGTCGAGGTCATCCAGACCGATAGCGGCGCCGAATTCCAATCCGCCTTCCATTGGCACGTGCTCGACAAGGGCATCGCCCACACGTACATCAAGCCCCGCACACCGCGGCTGAACGGGAAAGTCGAACGCTCCCACCGCATCGACGCTGAGGAGTTCTACGGCTCCTCGACGGCGTCATCATCGACGATGCCGAGGTCTTCAACGACAAGTTGCGCGAGTGGGAGGACTACTACAACTACCATCGCCCCCACGGCGGCCTCGGCGGCCAGACGCCCTACGAACGCCTCAAGCAGAAGACCGCGGCCCAGGCGTAATCGGTGATCGTCAGTGGCACAAGTACCGCTACCGGGCCGTCCGCGAGGTGCTCGGCGGGTTTCCGATCGGTGAGGTCGCCGCCCGGTACGGCACCTCGCGTCAGACCCTGCACAGCTGGCGAAGGAGGTTCGAGCAGGAGGGCATGCCCGGTCTGCTGGACCGCTCCCGACGCCCCCGGAACAGCCCCACGCGCCTGTCCCCGAGGTACAGGCCGAGATCTGCGAGCTGCGCCGCCGCCATCCGCGGTGGGTGCCCGCCGGATCGCCCACGAACTCGCCGGCCGCGGGATGGAGTCGGCGCCGTCACGGGCCACGGTCCACCGGGTGCTGTCCCGCAACGGCCTGGTCCGCGCCCAGGAACAGCAGCATCCGCGCAAGTACCGCTGGTGGCAGCGTGAGGCGCCCATGCACCTGTGGCAGATGGACCTGGTCGGCGGGGTTCCGCTGGCCGACGGGCGGGAGTGCAAGATGGTCACCGGCATCGACGACCACTCCCGGTTCATCGTGATCGCTTCCGTCGTGGCCGTGCCCAGTGCCCGCGCGGTGTGCTCGGCCTTCACCGCCGCGATGCGCCGCTACGGGGTGCCCTTCGAGGTGCTGACGGACAACGGCAAGCAGTTCACCGGCCGGCATACTCGCCCCCAGCCGGTGGAGGTGCTCTTCGAGCGCATCTGCCGGGAGAACGGCATCACCCAGCGGCTGACCAAGCCGCGCCCACCCACCAAAAGCCCGTAAGTGGCCGGTGTCAGCGTCGGGGGCGCAGGGATAGCGAGCGATCGGCAATCGTCATGATGATCAGGGCGGCGCTGATGCCGACCATGATCCAGGCGATCTGGTGGAGGCCGTGGTCGGTGACGTGGGTGTGGAACACGATGCCGGTGATGGCCGAGGAGGCGATCGAGCCCATGTACACGAAGGTGCGCAGCAGACCCGAGGCGCTGCCGAGTTGTTGAGCGGGAGCCTGGTCGTACAGGGCGGTCTGGTTGCCGGCTGAAGCGGCGCCCATCGAGATGCCGAACACAACGGTGATGGCGACGAACAGGCCGATCCAGGTCGACGAGGTCAACAGGAGAACGCCCGCCGAACCCGCCACGCACATCAGCGCGGCGGCGATCAGTGGTCCTCGTATGAGATTGCGCCGCGACACCGGCGAGATGACCACCGCGGACACCAGGGTCATGGGCAGCAGGAGCAGCCCGGATGCGCTCTCGGACAGGCCACGTGCGGCCTCTGCCCATTGCGTGAGCCCGTAGAGCACGATGTAGACGCACAGCATCGCCAGGCCGAAACGCAGATAGGTGCGGGTCAGAGCCCGGTTGGCCGCGAGCAGGCGCACGTCGAGGAATGGGGCGGCTGCACGCAACTCCCAGAGGGCGAGCGCCGCTCCCGCTGCCGCCGCGATGCCCAGCAGGTACCAGTGCTCGACGGGCAGGTCGTAGAGGAACACCAGCAGCGCGGTCATCGTCGTGCCGAAACCGAGGATGCCCGTCACGTCGAGGGCGGAGGCGATGCCACGGAAGGTGTGGTCGCGGCCGACGGGGTTGTCACGGGGGATCCAGGCCAGTGTCGCGGTGAGGGCGATCAGTGCTACCGGCACGTTCAGGAAGAACACCGATCGCCAGGTCAGGGCGCCGACCAGGACGCCGCCGACGGGCAGTCCCAGCGACGCTGTGGCGGTGCCGGCTATCTGTAGTGCGCCGAGGACGTTGCCGGGCGGTTCGTCGAGACCGGCGTCGTGGGCTCGGCGGCGGATTAGCAGCATCGCTGTCGGGTATGCGCAGGAGGTACCGAGACCGATCAGGACTCTGCTGATGAGCAGGGTGATCAGATCCTGCGCGAGGCCGCCCACCGTGCCGCCGGCTGCCACCAGCACGCTCCCGGTCAGAAAGACCCGTCGCGGACCGAACACCTGGGCGGCCTTGCCGGCCGTGGGCTGGGCGATGGCGCTGGCCAGATACAGTGCGGTCACCAGGGCTGTGGTCTGCCCGACGCGGACGTGCAGGCCGGCGGCGATCGGTACCAGCGCGGTAGCGATCAGTGAGCTGTTGATCGGGTTCAGCGCAGAGCCGATCAACAACGGCGCAGTGAACCGCCAGGAGAATGGACGCGCGGCACCGCCCGCCTCGCTCCGGGCGCTTGCGACGACGTCGGACTCCGGCTCATTCATGGCACGCCCCTTGCTCCTCGGGGTGAGGCTCGATGATCACGGGCGCTGGTCAGAACAGGTCGGCCAGCCGCTCGATCAGCGGCGCCGCCGCGTCGAGAGTCGCGATCTCTTCGGACGTGAAGGACGTCGCCATCGCCGCAACCATCCGGTCGGCGACGGCGCTGCGTTCGGAACTCAGCACGGACCGGCCGGCGTCGGTGACCGTGAGCAGCCAGCGACGCCCGTCAGCGGGATCAGCGGTACGGGCCACCAGCCCACGGCCTTCCAGGACCGCGACGGTGGCGCCCATCGCCTGGGGAGTGATCTGCTCACGCCTGGCCAGTTCCGCAGTGGTGACCGCACCCAGCCGCTCGAGCCGCGAGAGGGCCGTCAGCTGCGGGCCCGTCAAATCTCCCTCGCTGAGCGCTTCGTGGCTGCGGCGCCTGAACGTGCCGATGCTGATCCGCAACCGCGTGGCAACCCCGATCAGTGCGGGGTGCGGCTCAAGGGTTTCGGTGCGGTCGTCCGATGCTCGTGAAGCCATATTGGAAGGTTAACCTTGTAAGATGAGGTTTGCAAGGCTAGCCTTCCAGTAGAAGGCGGCGTCGCCGCCGAGCGGGTGGTCGGGTGGGCCAGGGCGCTGTGTACTCACCGACCACCCAGGTCACCTGCGGGCTCAGGAGGCGGAGACGGCCGGCCAGGACTTCGCCTGGGCACCGGCGGCGAGCAGGGCCGGGCCGGTCAGTTCCTGTCGCCGGCGGTGACCCCGGTGTCCGTCTTGCAGGGACCACAGTCGTGATCTTCGTATCGGCCCTGGTCGACGACTCACCCGAGACGGTCAGCGGCTCTGCCCGATCGGACGGTAACTCGGATGGTCGGCTCGTCGGGCCGCCCGCTTGAGATCCGCGGGTGGCACACACCTTCGACGAACTCGTGGAGATGCAAAGGGCAGCAGACGCAGCGCAGGCGAAGGTCGAGCAGCTCCGCGACCAGTACGGGCCGCCCACCCGCGAGCCATGGAGCGAGCAGCAGAACGAAACGTACGAGACCGCGTGGCGTGCCTGGCGTGACCTCGCCCGCGACGTCCAGGCCGCGGTCACACCCAGTACGCAGCCTGAGCAGCCGGGTCCGGCCCGCGACCAGCCGCAGGCGGCGGCACAACCGCGCGGCCGGACGTCCGCCGAGTTCGATCGCGATCGACCGCAGCCATCCTGTCAGCCCGGTGCTGGAACGGCGGTGCCGCTCGGACAGGCCCGGCACCTGCTCGACGAACGTCTTGCGGGAACAGCTCTTCCGGTCGCAGAAGTACCGGTGGACCCGCAGCCGGACCATGGCCCGACGGGATCCCAACGGCCTTTCATCTAGGGCACGTTGATATGTGCTGTGTACGCGCCTCGCCTGTTTCCGGCAGTCCGGGCATCGGCCCGGGTGAGCGGTGGACACCGCCTCCACCACCAGGACGTCGGAGGAGTCGCTGACGCGCTCCACTCGCACATCGATCCCGGGAAACAGCACAGCCTCGACCGTCTTGCTCGCCATGGCAGGAGACACTCTGCCGAAACGATCCCTCGTTCCCCTCGCGGACCTGGAGATTCACGGAACTGCGGACAGAGCCAAAAGTGACGAGCACGAGCATGCGTGAGACCCGGCCGTGGATCTTTGATTGCGCCGATGCTGTCCGTCTCTGCCTTCGAGATGCGCGGGCTCGTCTAGGCTGGCCCGGTGGGGGTCAAGCTGCGGGAACGGTGGGGCAGGCAGCCGGTGTGGGCGAGGTGGGCTCTCGCGGTGTACTTGATCGGTTTTCTTGTGGGGACTCGCACCCACGTTCTCGATGTGGCCCGTGACGGTGTCCACGCCTATGCGATGTTCCCGCAGGTGCCCTTGCAGGTGTTCTTCGTCAGCCTGGTGGTCCTCGATCCGCTGGTCATCGTGCTGGTGGGACTCGCGCGGCGAGAAGGGATCTGGCTGGCGGGTGCCGTGATGGTGCTGGACATGTGCGGTAACTGGTGGGGCAACCGGCACTGGCTTCACGACGATCCCTCGCAGCTGATGCGGCTGGTGCCCCTCACGATCTTCGGAGTGTTCGTCGTCGCGTCCGTGCTCCCCTTGCATCGCGCGGTCGCCGGGATGGCCGACAAGCCCGAGACGGCCGTGCCGTCTGCCTGACAAGGGCGGTTTGCCGAGGGCCCGGCGACCGTCAGGTCGTCGGTCGATTGGGGGGAGGCCCGGCATAAAGAAAGTACGCGGATCCTCGACGTGGGGACGAGCACCGGCACTGCCGCCGCAGTTGCCTGTGAGCGGGGAGTGAAGGTGACGGCGGTGGATGCCGCACCCGGCATGGTCGCCCGGGCCGCGCTGGCGGCTCCGGAAGCTGACGTACGGCCTGCCGCTCTGCTCCGCCTGCCCTTCGCCGACGAGCAGTTCGATGCCGTTGGCGGCAACTTCGTTCTCAACCATGTCGGACAGCCCCGGGATGCCCTGCGAGAGATGCGGCGCGTCACACGTCCTGGCGGGTGGACAGCCGTCACCATCTGGACGGTTCCCGCGGCCCCCGGGCAGGCCCTGTTGGGCAGGGCCGTCCAGGCGGCGGGCGTCACCCGTCCCGTTCACCTGCCCGCTCTCGCTCCCGAAGACGACTTCCCGCGTATTCAACAGGGCCTCGCCGCGTTGCCCAGTGAGGCGGGTCTGAAGGAAGTCATCTGCGACACCCTGTCCTGGGGTCATCGGACGACGCTTGAGGAGTGGCGGAGCGGACCGGCCGCCGAAGTGGCGACGATCGGCCAGATCGTGACGAGCCAGAGCCCATCGGTGATCGCGGAGATCAGAACGCCGGGGTCCGTCGAGGGCCTGGGCTCCACCCACCCGCACGCCCACGGTGCCGACGCGGGTCTCGGTGAACTGCCCGAGTCGGCACAAGCGCCGGTGACCTGCCAGGTGATGGTCCAGGTCGAAGTGGCGGTCAGCCGGTGGTACTCGCCGGGCTGACCGCTGCCGGCACCGATGCGGACCGAACGGCGCCGCGGTACTGCCGGAGCACCTCGTGGACTCAGCCTGGCCCTCGGTGTCACCGGGTGGGTACCAGGACTCAGAGGGTGACGACCAGCTTCTTGGCGGAGACGCCGCTTTTGAGTTCCCGCAGGGCGTCGGGGATGTGGGCGAGGCCGTGGCCGATGATGGTCGCCTCCGGTGCGGGCCGGTAGGCGCCGGTGGCGAGTGCAGTCGGCAGGAAGCCGGTGTAGATCGCCGGTCCGACCTCGTTGTCCTTCAGGGTGCCGCCCCAGATGCTGCTCACCCGTACGCCGTGCCGCCGCGCGCGCCGTCGCATGATGTGCGTGAACAGCGCGGGCTGTGTGGAGGCGATCCGCTTGCCGCCCGGTGTGCGAGCCGCGATCGCGATCGCCTTCAGGAGCGACCCGGATCCGATCGCGAGTGTGCCCGCGAGCGGACTGCCGGCGATCCGTTCCAGGATCTCCTCGACGACGGTGGGACTGCTGCGGTCGACGACATGGACTGCGCCCAGCGAGCGGACATGGTCGAAGTTGTGCGGTGACGCGGTGGCCACGACCTGGTAGTCGGCGTTGCGGGCGAGTTGGATAGCGTTGCTTCCGACGCTCGTCGAGCCACCCCATACGAGCACCGTCTCCCCGCGGTCGGCGGGCTCGGCGCCGGGCATCGCAAGGCCGAGATGGTCCTGCTGGAACATGCCGGTCGCGGCGGTCGACAGCGCCAGCGGGAGCACGGCCGCCTCAGCGAAGGTCAGCGAGTCGGGGAGGGGGGAGACCATGTGCTGCATGAGCACGACGTAATGCTGGAAGGCGCTCTCAGCAGCTCGATTCTGGGACTTGTCGACCCCGAACGCGTGCCCGAGGACGCGATCGCCCGGTTGCAGCCGGGTTACGTCCGCACCCACCTCGACGACCTCTCCGGCGACGTCCGATCCCACGACGGCCGGAAAGGTCAGCCAGGGCAGGGCCAGGCGGTACAGGAAGCCCGGTAAGCCGTCGATGGGATTCACGGCGACCGCCCGCACTCGAACGACGACCTCGTTCGCCGCCGGGGACGTGTAGGGCGCGGGCCCCACCTCGAAGCGGGCGCCTGGCTTCGGCAGCCAAAGTGCGGTGTTCTGACGGGACATCATCTACGAGCCTCTCTCCCTTGCATGTCGAGATCGCTGGCTGGTCGCACACGCCGCAGCCGTGGAATCGAACGTGTCCGACATCCAGAGACTAGGCAGTGTCTAGAAACTAGTCAACGTCTAGTTCCAGGTAGGATGAAGTCATGTCTCATCGGCCTTTCCATCACGGCAATCTCCGTGCCGTGCTGCTCGAACGAGCGGAGGCGGTGCTTCGGGAGCGTGGCATCGACGCGTTGTCCCTGCGCGAACTGGCGCGCGAGGCGGGTGTCAGCCATGGAGCCCCTCGCAGTCACTTCGCCGACCGCAACGCTCTGCTCGACGCGCTGGCGGAGCGGGGCTTCGTCCGGCTCGCCGACGAGATCCGCGAGGCCGCTTCCCGTGCGCGGGAAGACCACGCGCGCACCCTGCGCGCGGCGGCCTCCGCCTACGTGCGGTTCGCCGTACGCGAGCCGGCCTTGCTCGACCTGATGTTCACGGCGAAGGTCGAGGACGGGCCCTCGGAGGCCGTACGAAGCGCCTCCGAGCGCCTGTTCGCCACCATGGCCGAGATCATGAACGCTGGTGTCGAAGCGGGCGCGTACGACGCATGCGACGTGGGACGGCTCACCCTGCTGCTGTCCGCGACCGTTCAGGGCATCGCGGCGCTCGTCACGTCCCGGCGGATCACAACGCCCCAGAGCGAGGCGCTCATCGACGACGCGATCACCCTCTTCCTCTCCGGAGCTTCGGCCGAACGCTAGCTGCGTTCGCTTCACCTGACACCGCATCGGGCATTGAGGAGGCGGGGGGCCGCGGACCGCTGGAGGCCGCTCTGAAGGACATCACCACGCCGATGCAGGTCGGCGAGGACTGCTCGCTCGCCGTCTGTGACAGCGGGTGCCATCCCCTGACCGCCTCGATGACGTACGACTCCGCTACCCAGACCGCCGTGGAGCAGATTGGTGCACACGCCGAGCCGGAACGAGTTTCCGTGGGAAGGCGCTGAGCGGTATCGCCGGTGCCTGCAGAGCAACCGGATGATCGAGCACAACGTGCGGCGTCAGATGGCGCGCCCGTACACGGCGGGCGTCGCTCACGGTCGGGTGGCCGTGTCCCCCAGCCGCGTCAGGCACTGAGACGGAGCTGACACCGTCCCAAGTGCATGCGGGTCCGCACAACTCGATAGGGTGCCATTAAACGTTGCGTAAAGAAACCGTCAAGTCGGACAGGGAGAACAGCCGTGGGCGCTGCGCGCATGAGTGGTACGCCGTTGCCGGGAATCGGGGTCCGCTACGACCTCAGCACGCGAGAACAGCGCCGTCTGTCCGTGGTCGCGCACCGGGACGGATCGCGGACCCTGAGCGCGTACCGCGTGGACGATCCGGACGCCTGCGCCTTGTCGGTGCGCCTGACCGCCGGGGAGGCGGCTGCGGTCATCGACGCGCTCATGCCGGCCCATCACAGCCCCAACCTGCTGTCGACGACCGAGTTGGGGCTGGTGGCGGAACGCATCGAACTGTCGGCGACCTCGTACTGGAACGGGCGGCTCCTGGGCGAGACCCGGATGCGCACTGAGACCGGTGTGTCGATCGTGGCGGTGCTGCGGCGTGCCGAGGCGATCCCGTCGCCCGGCCCCGACCTCCGGCTGGCCGGCGGGGACACGCTGATCGTGATCGGCACGCGCGAGGGCGCCGATGCCGCCGCGGCGATACTCGGACGGGAGTGATACGCGTGCATTCGTCTGCGGTCTTCCTGATCGAGTTCGGTGCGATCATCCTCGGCCTGGGGCTGCTGGGCCGGTTCGCCGGGCGCTTCCAGTTCTCACCCATCCCTCTGTATCTCCTGGCCGGACTCGCCTTCGGTCAGGGCGGACTGCTCCCGCTGAACACCAGTGAGGAGTTCGTCGCCATCGGCGCCGAGATCGGCGTGATCCTGCTGCTGCTCATGCTGGGGCTGGAGTACACCGCCAGTGACCTGGTCTCCAACCTCAAGACCCAGTACCCGGCGGGGCTCGTCGACGCCGCGCTCAACGCCCTGCCCGGCGCCGCGATGGCGCTGCTGCTCGGCTGGGGGCCCGTGGCGGCGGTCGTCCTGGCAGGGGTGACCTGGATCTCCTCGTCCGGTGTGATCGCCAAGGTCCTGGGCGATCTGGGGCGGCTGGGCAACCGGGAGACGCCGGTGATCCTCAGCATTCTCGTCCTCGAGGACCTGTCCATGGCCGTGTACCTGCCGATCATCACTGCGCTGCTGGCCGGCGCGGGGCTGGCAGCCGGCAGTGTCACGCTGGCCATCGCCCTGGGGGTCGCCGCGCTGGTGCTGCTGGTGGCGGTGCGGTTCGGCCGGCACATCTCGCGCTTCGTCTCCAGCGACGATCCCGAGAAGCTGCTGCTGGTAGTCCTGGGCCTGACCCTGCTGGTCGCGGGGCTCGCGCAGCAGTTGCAGGTCTCGGCGGCCGTGGGCGCGTTCCTGGTCGGCATCGCCCTGTCGGGCGAGGTGGCTGAGGGCGCGCACAATCTGCTGGCTCCGCTGCGTGACCTGTTCGCCGCGGTGTTCTTCGTGTTCTTCGGACTGCACACCGACCCGCAGAGCATTCCGCCGGTGCTGCTGCCCGCGCTCGCCCTGGCCGTCGTCACCGCGCTGACCAAGATCGCCACCGGGTACTGGGCTGCCGGGCGGGCCGGTATCTCCGTCAGGGGACGCTGGCGTGCGGGCGGCACGCTGGTGGCCCGGGGCGAGTTCTCCATCGTCATCGCCGGGCTCGCCGTCACCGCCGGGATCGAGCCGTCCCTGGGCCCGCTGGCCACGGCGTACGTGCTGATCCTCGTCATCCTCGGCCCGCTCACCGCCCGCTTCACCGAACCGGTGGCCCGCCGCCTGACGGGCCTGTTCGGCAAGGCCGCCCCGACCGGCGGCGCACCGGCCGAGGGCGCGGCACGGAACTCCGGACCGCAGGAGACGGCGGTCGGCCAGGACACGGTCAGCCGGAAATGAGTGCGGTCGGCCGGGCATGATTGGGACGGCTGGCCGTCCACCGCGCCGCGGCCGCCCGGTGGACCGTCGAGATCAGGAACGGGGCGGGCGAACCCGCTGTCTGCGCGCGGTGCGCTGGGGAACGCACCGCTCCCCCGCCATACCCGCCAGGACCATACCGGTGACGATCGGCAGCCTGTGGGCCCGGGTGGCACCGGTGCCCAGCGCACCAAGGACGAGGGCGAGCACCAGCCAGGGCCCGGTGCGCCGGTATTCGCGTGACGGGCAGGAGCGGCGGACCCGGAGGGCGCGGGCGAACCGGGGATCGTCCTGGTACACGCGAGCCGCGATCGCGCCGAGCAGGTTGTCATCGGTTGTGGGCGTGGCGCGCTCCTCTCCGCACGCGGCGGCGGGGCGTAGTCGTCCAGGGTCAGGCACGTCATTTCCCGCCGGAAGACATGGAAGTCGACGTCAAGTAACCCAGTTCATTGCAGTCGGCGTAGGTGTCGAACACTTCATCCTTGGCCATGTAGGTGGCATCCCCGTAGCGCTGCTCGTCGCAAGCTCGTGCGGTCCCCCGGTCGTCCAGTCTCGGCGCCGGGCGAACCCTGGTCCCTGCGCCTGTGGGACCGGCGGGTTGACCGGGGTCGCTCGGGACGGTCGGGCGCGCTCGTACGCGACGGCCGGGCTGTCATGCCGCAGTGGGTCACCGGCTCGACCAGGGTGCGTACGGCCGGAGACAGGACGGGCTGGACTCGCCGGAGGCGACTGCGGGGGATGTGACCCTGCACAGGACGCTGTGCGCAAGCGTGGTGCTGGGTGCGGCTGCCGCGTCAGTGTCGGCGGATCCGCAGGCGGCCGTGCTCGAGGCGGACAGACAGGGGCCGGCTCACGACACCGGCTCCCCGGTCGTGCCGGGTGCGGGCCCGTCGCAGCGGACGAGGTGTTCGGGGCCGCCTGCGCCGTCCCAGGCCGCGATCCATTTGGTGAGCGGGTAGAAGGTACCGTGCGGGTCGGGAGGCTCTATGACGCCGCCGGTGTAGAGGAGCAGGATGTCGCCGGTTTCGAAGACGAAGGTCTCGACCCTGTACTGGTCCTCCGAGGTGCGGTGATGCCCAGCGGGATTCCGGGACTGCTCGCTTCCAGGGTGCGGACGTGGCCGTTGCGCAGCAAGACCGCCCCACGAGCAGACAGCAAAGGCACACTCCACTTCCCCAAGTCGGCGCCGCTGAGCGACGTGCAGCGCACGAACATCAGTCACCCCACGGCTGAGCTCGTTTTCGGCATGTAGGGGTTCGGTACGCCAGGAGCGTCGGTTCCGGGGTCGGGGCGACGTCAACTGGTGAGCTCCGGGACGCCCGTACGCGCGGCCCAGCTGCTGTTTCAGGGCCTCAGTTCGCGGGCAGTCGGGAACAGGCCGAGCCCGGCGCCCAGGACCGGATCGGCCGGCATCAGCGGCGGGATCCGGTCCCACATGGCATCAGTGATCACTGATCGGACAGGCGCATCCGCTCAACAGTTGAGCACCCACCTATGCGGTCGGCTTATCACGGTAGGGCGCCAGGAACGCGGTAAGCGCCGACAGCATCGCATCTGGGGCTTCCTCGGCGGGGTAGTGGCCGCACTCGGGGAGGACAACGCTCTCCACATCGTCGGCGGCAAGCTTCATCGTTGCGCCGACCGATGCGCCCAGGTTCTCCGCTCCCCCGATCGCCAGAACGGGCAGGGACAGCCGTCGGGTCTTGCGCTTGTGGTTCTGCGCGATGGTCGTATCGAGTGCGCGGTAGAACTCGAAGCTGGATCGCAGGGCTTCCGGGTCGGCGGCGATGATGTCGACGTAGTGCTGGACGGCGTAGTCGGGCAGTGCCTTCGCGGATTTCGTGGCGAACTGATGGCCGAAGTAGAGACGTTCCCGTCCGCTGACCAATTGCTCGTTGACGCCGGTGAGGCGGTTGAAGGCGAAGTGCCAGAGGCGGTCATTGGCCTCCTGGCTGCCGAAAAGAGGCGGTGTCGGGGAAAGTCCCGGGATCGCGGCCTCGGCGACGGCCAGGCGGACCAACCGGTCAGGATGATCAGCGGCCAGGGCATAGCCGGTCCACATCCCGACGTCATGACCGACCATGGCGAAGCGCTGATGCCCGAGCGCGTCCATCAGCGCCACCATGTCGCCTGCGAGCGTGCCGGTGTCGTACCCGTCCAGGGGTTTGTCGGACAGCCCGACACCGCGCGGATCGACCGCGACGACGGTGAAGTCCCGGGCCAGCGCGGGCATCAGCAGGCGCCAGGCGTACCACGTCTGAGGCCAGCCGGCCAGCAACAACAACGCGGGTCCTTCGCCGCCGGTCACGGCGTGCAGGCGCAGCTCGCCGGTATCGATGTACTGGCTGGTGAAGCTGTCGGTGAATCGGGCCGGGAGGCCGGGCGCTCCGGAGACGGAACCGGGGCCTTCGGGCGTGGGCAGGTGGGTTGACGACAGACTCACGATCATCCTTTGCGGCAGTGGTTGACGGGATTTCATGGAGTGGGCAGGAGGGAGCGCAGCCACGCGACACGGCTCTCGCTCAGGTGGTGGCGGGGCGGCTCAGTGCGCCGGCGAGGGTTGTCGCTACGACGGTGACGGCGAGGAGCAGGGTTGCGACGTCCTGGTTGATCATCTGGTCGAGGAGCCCGAGGGCCAGCGTGGGCACGATCGTGCCCGTGTAGGCGAACAGGAAGTACGTGGAGAGCAGATCCGCCCTGCGCCGCGGATCGGCGAGCCGCTGGGCGACCCCGACGCCGCCGAGGGTGTACACCGCGGCCACGAGCCAGAACCCTGCGCGCGCCCGGCGCCCGTCGACGGGCGGGACGACATGCGTGCGGCCGTCCGGGGCGATGTCGTTGATCATCGTGCGGCCTTTCGTGTGGGCGAACCGACGTCCCTCACGCTAGCCATCTTGGATCGATCGGTCAAAGATAATCTGACCGATCGATCCAAGATGCAGGTAGGCTCACAGCGGGGTCATGAAACTGGAGGTGCACGCCATGTCCGGCCGGAAGCAGTTCGACGTCGATGCGGCCGTGGACCAGGCCATGCGAGTGTTCTGGCAGCGTGGATACGCGGACGCCTCCCTCGATGCCCTCGGCTCCGCCACCGGTCTCGGCCGCGGCTCCCTCTACGGCGCCTTCGGCAACAAGGACGCCCTCTTCCGCCGGTGCCTCGATCGCTACGCGTCGATCTACGGCGCGCAGTACGAGCAGGCACTGACGGCACACGCCGGTGATCCGGTACGTGCGGTCGAGGCATTCTTCGACGTCGTCCTGAGCCGCATCGCCGACCCGTCGGTCCCTGTGGGATGCCTCATCGCACAGTCCGCGGCGCAGTCACCGACTCTGAGGGAGGAAAACAGCACTCAGGTGCGAGGCCTGCTCGACCTGCAGCGCCAACGGATCCGCACGGCACTGGCGGACTCCTCGGCCGACACCCGAACGCTCGACGAACTCGCCACATTCGTCGTCGCCGTCAACCAGTCGCTGGCCGTACTGAGCCGCGCCGGTACTTCGGACGCCGAACTGCGCTCCGTGGCCCGGCTCGCATGCACGACGGTGGCGGACACCCTCACCCGGGCAGCATCGGTGGATGCAGCCCGAGGCTGACGGGCACCGGCTCCGCCGCAAGGGGGCCTGGTTTGGGCGATTGTCCCAGCGGTGGGTGGTGACCGAAGCCGGCCAACGCCAGGTAGCCACGGCCTACATCGACGCCGTCTTCCGGCGCCACCTCACCGGCGACAAGCGGTTCGACGCGATGCTGACCGGCAAGCGACACCCCCTGGCGCGCATCGCCTCCGTCGACGTTACGGCCGACCGCCGCTGACTCCGTACTGCCCCTCCCCCGTCATCGGCCGGTCGCGCCGAGGAGCGCTGTCACGAGCCGACGCGCGTACGCGGCGTCAAGTCCGTCCGGGCGGAAGAGGATGCGGTACATCAGGGGGGCGACGACGTGGTCCATGACCGTCTCGACGTCGGGTGTCTTCTCCCCGCGTCCGGTCGCGCGGGTGAGGATGACGTCGATCTGTTCGGCGGCGTAGGCGGAGCACTGGCCGGCGTTGCCACCGTCAGGGTCGCCGAGCAGGGCGTCACGGACGTAGGCGCGGCCGGTGGGAGAGGACATTTCGTCGAGGAACTGCTCGGCCCAGACCATCAGGTCGAGTGGCAGAGCGCCGTGATCCCTGGGCGCGGTCTCAGGGCGCAGACGCTCGACCGCCACGTCCGACAACAGCTCCTGCAGATCCCCCCAGCGGCGGTAGATGGTCGATGGTGTCACGCCTGCGCGCAAGGCGATCATCGGCACCGTCAGCGCGTCCCGGCCCACCTCCGAGGCGAGTTCGCGTACGGCGGCGTGCACCGACGCCTGCACCCGGGCGCTGCGACCCCCGGGGCGTACCATCTGCCTGCTCATGGAGCCCATCTTAAAGCGAAATCATTGCGTCTGGCGGCCGTACGCTGCTGTGCGACCAACGGGCCGCCCTCCGATGGCCTTCTCGCCGCGCGTCGTTTGCTTCGGCGCCGCCTCGGTGCACGCCGGCAACGGGCAAGGCCTCTGTCGGCTCCATCGCCCCTGACCCCGTCACGGCTCGGGCACCCTTGGGGAACGCCCGCACAGGCTCTGTCATCGGGAGCGGGCGAGTGCCCGACGGCTGCGTCCGAGCCGTCAGGCATCGACCCTGCCGGAGCGGCGCTGCCGGGTACGTCATTCGCTCACGTCGCGCGTGCGAGGTCACGGACGGGCTGGGTCTGCTCATAGGCGTGGCCGACCCGCAGGAGCACGCTCTCTTCGAGCGGTCGCCCGAGCAGTTGCATGCCGATCGGCAGGCCCGCCGTGTCGTGACCGACGGGCAGGGAGAGGGACGGTACCCCGGTGATGTTGGCGGGGGCCGACAGGCGTACGTAGGCGTCGGAGACGCCCTCGACAGAGCCGTCGGCCCACGTGATCGTCTCCTGGCCGACCCTGACGGCGGTGGCCGGGACGGTGGGGGCGGCGATCAAGTCGACGTCCTCGAGCATGCGGGCCCATTCCTGGCGCATGAGGGTCCGGGAGCGCTGGGCGCGCAGGTAGTCCCCGGCGGTCATCAGTTCGCCGGCCTCGAGGAGGATACGAACATCGGCCTCGTAGAGCTCGGGGACCGTGCGCAGGGTGTCCGCGTGGTAGGCGGTGGCCTCGGGCACCATCAGACCCCACTGGGTGGCCTGGACGTAGCGCGTCATGGGGATCTCGACCTCGACGAGCCGTGCGCCGAGGGCTTGAAGCTGGTCGATGGCATGCCGGACCGCGGCTTCGATCTCGGGGGCGATGTGGTCGAAGTAGTAGTTGCGCGGCACGCCGATCCGCAGCCCCTTCAGGTCCACGGCCGCGGGCGGCCGGTAGTCGATGGCGGGTGCGGTCAGGGAGGCGGGATCGCGGGGGTCGTGTCCGGCCAGGGCGGTCAGGACCAGGGCCGCGTCCTCCACGGTGCGGGTGATCGGGCCGACGTGGTCCAGTGACCAGGACAGGGACGTGACGCCGTGGCGCGGGAGGAGGCCGTAGGTCGGCTTGAGGCCGACCACCCCGTTGAGCGCGGAGGGCACCCTGATGGATCCGCCGGTGTCGGTGCCCAGGGCGAAGGTGGCCATGCCCGCTGCGACGGCGACGGCGGATCCGCCGCTGGAGCCGCCGGCGACCCGGCCCGTGTCCCAGGCGTTGCGGGTCTGCGGGGTGGTCAGGCCATAGGCGAACTCGTGCGTATGCGTCTTGCCCAGCAGGACCGCACCGGCCCGCGTCAGCCGCGCGGCGACCGTGCTGTCGGTCTGCGCGCGATGGTCGGCGCGGACCCGGGAGCCGGCCGTTGTCGCCACGCCGGCGACGTCGATCAGATCTTTGACGCCCATGGGAATGCCGTGCAGCGGACCGCGATAGCGGCCGGCCGCGATGTCGTGTTCGCCTTCACGCGCGGCCCTGCGGGTGCGCTCGGCGGTGACGGTGGCGTAGGCATGAAGGTGCGGCTCCGTCTGTGCGATGCGCTCAAGGACGGAGTCCGCCAGCTCGACGGGAGACAGCTGCCGGGCCCGGATCGCGTCGGCGGCTTCGGTCAGGGACAGTTCATACGGTTGCATCGCGCCTCTCCTGGCTCGCGCGGTAGGCGGGGGCGGGCGGGGTGTCCCCCAGGTTCAGCTCCCGCAGGACCGCGACGACGGAATGGATGTGGTTGGCGGTGGCCGCGATCGCGGCGTGGCGGTCGGCCGGCAGCAGGAGCCCGCCACGGGCGGCCCAGCGGGCCGCTTCGGACGGGGTGAGCTCTTCGGCGGACATGGGACTTCCTTCTTCTCGGGCGGGAGCGGCGAAGCACACGCGCACAAAAGCTAAGGGTTTGCGTTAATTCACTGTAGGCGCCTACGGTGCTTTAAAGCAAACCAATAGCTTTAGGCACACGACGACCTTCCGTGACGAGACCAGAAGGACAGAACGATCATGAGCACTACGCCGGCCACCGACCCGACCGCCGCTCACTCCTGGACCGTGGGCGACGTCACCGTCCACCGCATCGACGAGACCCTCCTGCCGCCCGCCACCGGACCGTGGCTGCTGCCCGACGCCACCCCGGACCTCGTCGCCGCACACGACTGGCTGCACCCCCACTTCGCCGACGAGCAGGGCACCCTCCGCATCGACAGCCACAGCTTCGCGTTCACCCTCGGCGGCCTGCGCATCCTGGTCGACACCGGCATCGGCAACGCCAAGGAACGCGCCAACCCCGCCTGGCACGACCTGGACACCGACTACCTCCGGGACCTCACCGCCGCCGGATTCCCCCAGGACTCGGTCGACCTGGTGATCCTCACCCACCTGCACGCCGACCACGTCGGCTGGAACACACGGAAGACGGACGGCGACTGGGTACCCACCTTCCCCCACGCCCGTTACCTGACCTCCCGAACCGAGCGGGAATTCTGGGCCGGGTACGACATGGAAGAGGCACGCGAGCAGATGTTCCGGGACTCCGTGATCCCCGTCGAGCAGGCGGGGCTGCTCGACCTCGTCGACGTCCCCGCCGAGGGCGTCGACGTCGCCCCGGGCCTACGCCTGCTCCCCACCCCCGGCCACACCCCCGGCCACGTCGCCGTCAAGCTGACCAGCCACGGCCGGACGGCACTGATCACCGGCGACTGCATCCACCACCCCGTCCAGCTCGCTCACCCCGCCATCGGCGCCTGCGTCGACATCGACCCCGAACAGTCCGAGACCACGCGCCGCACGCTCCTCAGCTCACTCGCCGACACGGACACGCTCGTCCTGGGCACCCACTTCGCACCGCCCACGGCCGGCCGCGTCGTCACCGATCACGACGCCTACCGGCTTTCACCCGTCCCCGCCGACTCGCACTGACCGGCGACCGTCAGAGCCGTGCCAGGACGGCGCTTCCGTGTCGACCCGAACCTCCGGCCCAGTCGTACCGGGTCCGGGCCGAACCGTCCCTGACAGGGCTCCGCTTCCTGCGCCCCGGCCTGCACCACACCGCGACCGCACAGGCCCAGGCCGTCGTCACCCCGCATCCGACCTGCTCGAACTGAGGTCTACGACAGCTCGGTTGACCATCGATTAAACTGCAACTAGCCTGGTTTCAGTTCATCGGCGGCGACGGCAGGAGCAGGAGTTGGCGGGGCTCAGCAGCAGGAGCGCGGTGGCGATTCACGCGCTTGCGATGCTGGCGCACCGGCGTGGGGGCCCGTTGACTTCCACGGAGATCGCGGACAGCCTTGACAGCAATCCAGTCCTCGTGCGGCGCATCCTCGGACACTTGCGAGACGCTCACCTGATCTGGTCCACCGAGGGTCGGGGGGGCGGCTGGTCCCTCGCTCGCAGCCCGCGGGACATCACGCTCTATGACGCGTACGCCGCCGTCGAGGAGGGCCAGGTCTTCTCGCGGCACACCCATCCGCCCAGCCGGGCGTGCGAGGTCGGACGCAACATCGGCGACCTGCTCGACGCGGAGTTCCGGAGCGCGGAACGAGCTCTGGAGGAACAGCTCGGCAGGACGACGATCGCCGACCTGCTGCAGCGGATACTGGCCTCCGACGGCGAGCCGAGGATTCACTGATCAAGCGGTGCCGGATGCCCACCCGGCGTCAATGACGCACAACTTAACTGTAACTGGCTCAGTTACAGTCAGTTCCGCGGGGGTCTGGGGTGGAAACTCCGGACCCACCCGGCTCCCGATGTCCGGGGCCCCACGATCCAGCCCCGTGCACCACGGCCCGAACACCTACCCAGAACGGCACCAGGAGTGAGAGCGGTGTCCCAGGAATCCGAGACAACTGCGAGCACCCAGGCTCGCGGCCCTGCGACCTACGACCTCGTGATCAGGCGCGCACATGTCTTCGACGGCCGCCAGGCGCTCGCCGGTCTGTACGACGTCGCCATCAGCGGCGGACAGATCGCGTCCGTCTCGGCCGGGCCGCTCAGGGGCAGACAAGAGGTGGATGCGGCCGAAGGATGGGTCATGCCGGGCCTGATCGACACTCATCGGAATTCCTCCGTGGATACCCCCGCCTTCAGGCGGGGGAGGAAACGGACTCCTGCGGAGCAGGGCAGGGAAAGCCGATTCGCCCTCCGGGCGGATCGGCGGCACCATCAACTACCTGAGCATGGTCACAAGTTGCTGTACTAGTGTGTGAGCCATGGCCACTGGCGTGAAGCGGGCGTTCAAGTACCGCTTCTATCCGACCGATGCGCAGGCAGCCGAGCTGTCGCGCACGTTC
>NZ_BNBC01000039.1 GCF_014654675.1 Streptomyces spiralis | reverse complement strand
TCTCATCCCCACGACCACATCAACGAGCGGACAAGCCGACAGTCACATGATCAACAGCCTTTTGTTAGAGCCAGTTACTCGATCGGTGAGCTGGCTCGGCGCACCGGGCTGACGGTCAAAAAGATCCGGTTCTATTCCGACCGCGGCATCGTGACGCCGGCCGAGCGCACCCCCGCCGGATACCGCCGCTACGGCCCGGAGGCCGTCGCTCGTCTGGCCCTCGTCCGGACTCTGCGCGAGCTCGGCCTCGGCCTCGACGTGATCCGGCGTGTCACGAACCAGGAACTCACGCTCGGCCAAGTCGCCGCCGAACATGCCGCCGCCTTGAACGCGCAGATCAGCATCCTGCGTCTGCGGCAAGCAGTGCTGACCGCCGCGGCCGGACGCGAGCCCACCTTCGAGGAGATGGAACGCATGCACCAGCTGGCCACGCTGTCCGAAGCCGAGAGGCGCCGCCTGATCGGCGAATTCCTCGATGCGGTCTTCGACGGCCGGCACACCATGTCCGGCCGAGCCGGCGTACGGCGCTCCATGACCCCTGAGCTGCCCGACAGCCCCACACAGGAACAGGTCGAGGCATGGGTGGAGCTGGCGGAGATGTCCCTGGACCCCGGCTTTCGCGACGTCATGCGAAGCCTGGTCGAAGACCACATGGCCGATCTGCCCGACGGCGCCGGCACGCCACCCCGCCCGGACGTCGTCGCCGTCGCCCGCGAACTCGTGCAAGCGGCCGTGAGCTCCGGAATCAGCCCCGACTCACCGCAGGCCGATCCCGTGGTCGCGACGCTCACCACGCAGTGTGCGCTCGCCGCCGGCCGCACCGACGACGCCCAGCCGCATCACTGGCTGTTGCACCGGCTGGAAGCCGCGAGCGACCCACGCAGGGACCGGTACTTCGACCGGCTCGCGGTGATCAACGACTGGCCGGCCCCGGAACCCCTGGCGCCACTGATCGACTGGTCCGTCCAGGCCCTGCGGGCGCGAGCGGCCCGCTGACGAGCGTTGCCGGAAGGGGCTCACAGGCCGACATGATCTGGGGCTACCAGTAGTGGCGTCGGCCTCCGACCGCGTGCCCGATGGAGCCCAGGATGAAGAGGATCACTCCGATGACCAGCAGGATGATGCCGATGGTCCAGAGGATGGCGATGTTGAATATGAATCCGACGATGAGAAGGATCACGCCGAGGGCTATCACGGTGTCCTCCATTGTCGAAGAGTGTTCCTATTTATTACTTTCGCCCCAGAAGAGTACGCGCGCAAGGTGGTTCCCTACGGCTGTCGAACCGCTCACCCAGGGCTCGCCCAGTCGTCTCTTGGTACAGACCTTGTGCGCCCTGACCTGTGGAAGTGGACTCAGGAGGCAGCGGCGTCATCCACTGTCTCCCGTACCTCCAGGACGGCGTCGACTCCGGTGATCGCAAAGAGCCGCTGGAGCTGCTGTGGCGGCGCGGCCACGCGCAGGGTGCCCGCTTGGTGGGTGAGGATCAACAGATTGAGGAACGACGAGTCCGCGAAGACGACACCGGAGGCGTCCAGGACCACCTTCGGATGCTTCCTGGCGGCGGCGGCCAGTGCGTCCGCCAGAGGCGGGATCGAGTGCATGTCGTAGGAGCCGTGAGCGGCGACGACCCAGGCACCATGCCGTTCGTACTGAATCACCGTAACCTCCACGGCGTGCTCGTCGGCCCGACCTGACCACTGCTTCCCGCCGACGTCGCTCACGAGCTTTGGCATGTCAGCTTCATCCCAGGTCACCTTCAGGCCCCTTCCGTGACTCTTCATCGCGGTAGCGGTCAGCGAATACGTGAAAAGTATGTCACGTATCTAGGTTCAGGCAACGGTGTCCCCTAAAATGCAGGGCATGGTTGGAGTGCCCGAACCTCACACCGGATGGACGTTCATCACCAACCACGCGCGCGTGCTGGCAGCCATCGCCGACAACCCGAACGTTCGGATCCGCGAGATCGCCGCCCACTGCCGGCTCACGGAGCGCGCCGTCCAGCGGATCATCTCCGATCTCGAGCAGGGCGGTTACCTCTCCCACACGCGTGATGGGCGCACGAACACCTACCGCATCGAACCGGACAAGGTCCTGCGCCATCCGGCGGAAGCCGGCCTCTCCGTGGCCTCTCTCCTTTCCCTGCTCGTACAGGACGAGACCGAGCGCGTCAGCAACCCGGTTGCTCAGGTAGGGGCGCCTGCCGAGCATCGACGGCGAGAAGCAGACATGGATCGCCTGCTCAGGCGGCGTGTCGACCGTGAGTGACCGTACTCGACTGCGGCGGTAAAGAGCTCTACCCGGATACGACGAAGAGTCGGCGAGCACGGGTGATCCCCGTTCCACGGATGTGCGTGGCGCCACCTCGGTGGCAGCGCATCCGACAGGCCAGGCAGCGGGCCGCGCTCGGTGCGGAGTGACAACAGCGACCACGTGTTCACCACCCGCAACGGCCGGCCAGTCGAGCCGCGGAACCTGTACCGATCTTTCCTGCGGATCTCGGAGTCGGCCAGTCTCCCGCAGGGCCGTCTGCACGACACCCTGCACGGGTGCGCGTCCCTGCTCTTCGCGGCCGGTGGCGCCCCGCGCACCGTCATGGAGACCCTGGGGCACTCTCAGATCGCGGTGACCACGAACGTCTACACGCATGTGAGCGACGACACGCGACGGGAGGCAATGAGCCACATGGACCGGCTGCTCAAGCGGCGCCGGTAGAGGCGACTGCCGTCAGCCTCTGCCGTCAACGCCCCCGTGATGGGCGCGCCACTGCCCGGCCTCGCGTCCGATCATGCCCCCTGAAGGACCGCAGCCGCGCTCGGCGGGCGTCCCTCCAGTGCGAGGGACCCAGGGCACCCGCGGCACAGGCCCTGCCGAGGGCCGGGCCGACACGTCCCAACGCACGGTCCCAGTTTTATTCAGTCGGGTGGGGCTACTCGGTTCGGTTCGGCTGTGGCAGTCGCTTCCGTGGATCTCCTGCGGATCCGACCGCCGGGCGGGGTCGATGGGTCAGGGATGAGCAAGGGAGCTGGTCAGGGTGAGTGTGGTGGCAGCGCAGGGCGGGGGCGGGGGAGGTACCAGTGGCCTGTACGACGTACTGGAGCTGGTTCTCGACCGAGGGTTGGTGATCGACGCGTTCGTGCGGGTCTCCCTGGTCGGAATAGAAATCTTGAAGATCGATGTGCGGGTCGTGGTGGCGAGCGTGGATACCTACCTGCGGTTCGCCGAAGCGTGCAACCGCATGGACCTTGAGGCAGGGCCGCACAAGCCGGCCGGACTCCCGGAGATCGTCGGCGGCCAGCTCACCGGTTCCAGCAGTCAAGCCAAGACGAAGGGAGTTCTGTCCGGCGCTGCCCAGACCATCTCCGAGGCCTTCCAACAGGCGCGCGACGAGGGCCACGAGAGGGAAACCGAACGGCTGCGCCACCGCCGGGATGAGGAACGGTGAGCACCTACGTCTACGGCATCGGTCACAGCTGATTTCCTGAGGACACGGCCGGCAGCGGCGAGCCGCCACACCCGGTGCGCATGCTTCGGCAGCCCGCCGGTGCAGTCGCCCGGGACGGTCGGTCTACCCATCCCAGCGATTTGTTGCGGCCGGTGGCGGGAACTGTCCTGAGACGAGGTGGACTTGGACGAGGAGGTCGTCCCTATCCGGCGAGCAGCTGGTGTCCATCTCCTAGGAGGTACACGAGGACGACCCGAAGGCCGACAGGCCTGGCGCGAGAAGCAAGCCGCCGAGCGCGAGCAGTGGGAGTCGGCTGGCCGAGCCGGCCGAGTCGCAGTGCGATCCAGGCGGCCGTCTTGGGGCCCGTCCGGGCCGTGTGAAGGCTTCGATGTCCGGGCGCCGGGTGAAGTCGGCGCTCTCGATGACGGCTCGGGTCTCGTCGCTGAGGTCGGCGGCGCTCTCCGGTGCGACGACGAGGGCGTCGAGTCGGGTGTCGCATGTCACCAGGTACATGGGCTGGCTCCGTCGGAGGTGGATGGCTGGGTTGGTCGGCTGGACGGCAAGGCGTCAGGTGGTGCGGCCTCGGGCTCGGGGCCGCGCCCCGAGGGGCTGCGCCAGGCGTGGCAGGACGCCAAGGACGCCTTGAAGGAAGCCCGCGCCCTGCCCACGCACGTCGCCGGCCCCGGCACGCAGGTCCGGATGCGCAGCACTCTCTCCGGCGCCCTGGACGACGCCGTGACCGAGAAGCTGATCTCCGAGAACTGGACGAAGGGTGTCGTCCTTCCTGAGTACGTCCGCCCCAGGCCGCTCGTGTGGACACCGGCCCGGATCGAGGCGTGGCGTCAGACCGGCGAAAAGCCCCGCAAGGTCATGGTGAGGATGCCCGAGCAGACCGGCGAGTTCCTGGACGCCGTCGGCGGGCACCGCCTGTACCCGATGTTCCACCTGATGATCTTCCGAGTACTACGCCGCGGCGAGGCCGCCGGCCTGCCGTGGGCCGAGACCGACCTCGTCCGTGCTGCCGCAGTTCGAGGACGCCCAGGCCGAGGCTCCCGCTCGCTCTGGTCCCGCGCAGGTCCCCGGCGCACCGCGACGTCGCACACAAGCCGGCCACGGAGGACGCCGCCCCGTCGGCCGAGAATCCCGGCGACGTTCCCAGCGAGGACGCCGCCTGACGGCTCGTTCCCACGGCGTTCCCATTGACGCTCAACAGGCCCACCGGAGACGGTCTCCGATGGGCCTGTTTGATGCTCCGACACAGGTCGGAGAGGGAGCCCCCTGTCGGATTCGAACCGACGACCTTCGCTTTACAAGAGCGGCGCTCTGACCAGCTGAGCTAAGGAGGCCTGCACGCGCCTACCGCGTGCGTGCCTGTGCAGTGTACCCACGTCCCGGTGCGGGCCCGTCGAAAATTTCCGCGAAGTTCACAGGCCCTCAAGTGCTGACAGACCAGGTGAACGCCAGGTACCGTCCTGTGCCAGTTCACCTGTGTGGACTAAACCACAACGGAACCACGCGGAAACACCCGTAGTGGCACCACCTTCCTACAACGGATCGTCCGGCACGTTCCTGCCGGTAGAAGGGGGCCCATTCACCATGGCCACTGTCACGTTCGACAAGGCGACCCGGATCTACCCGGGTTCCGACAAGCCCGCCGTCGACGGCCTCGACATCGACATCGCGGACGGCGAGTTCCTCGTCCTGGTCGGCCCGTCCGGTTGCGGAAAGTCCACCTCGCTGCGGATGCTCGCGGGCCTGGAGGACGTCAACGGCGGCGCCATCCGGATCGGTGACCGCGACGTCACCCACCTGCCGCCGAAGGACCGGGACATCGCCATGGTGTTCCAGAACTACGCGCTGTACCCGCACATGACCGTCGCCGACAACATGGGCTTCGCGCTCAAGATCGCCGGCGTCAACAAGGCGGAGATCCGGCAGAAGGTCGAGGAGGCCGCGAAGATCCTCGACCTCACGGAGTACCTGGACCGCAAGCCGAAGGCGCTCTCCGGTGGTCAGCGTCAGCGTGTCGCCATGGGCCGCGCCATCGTCCGTGAGCCGCAGGTCTTCCTCATGGACGAGCCGCTGTCCAACCTGGACGCCAAGCTCCGCGTCTCGACCCGTACGCAGATCGCCTCGCTGCAGCGCCGTCTCGGCATCACCACCGTCTACGTCACCCACGACCAGGTCGAGGCCATGACGATGGGCGACCGCGTGGCGGTCCTCAAGGACGGTCTGCTCCAGCAGGTCGACTCTCCGCGCAACATGTACGACAAGCCGGCCAACCTCTTCGTCGCCGGCTTCATCGGCTCGCCCGCCATGAACCTGATCGAGGTGCCGATCACCGACGGCGGTGTGAAGTTCGGCAACAGCGTGGTGCCGGTCAACCGGGACGCGCTCAAGGCCGCCGCCGACAAGGGCGACCGCACCGTGACCGTGGGTGTGCGCCCCGAGCACTTCGACGTGGTCGAGCTGAACGGCGGCGCCGCCGCGTCCCTCTCGAAGGACAGCGCGGACGCCCCGGCCGGCCTCGCCGTCTCCGTGAACGTCGTCGAGGAGACCGGCGCCGACGGCTACGTCTACGGCACCGTCGAGGTCGGCGGCGAGCGCAAGGACCTGGTCGTCCGCGTCAGCAGCCGTTCGGTCCCGGAGAAGGGTTCCACGCTGCACGTCGTGCCGCGGCCGGGCGAGATCCACGTGTTCTCGACCTCGACGGGCGAGCGGCTCACCGACTGACGCCGCCGAAGCTGCCGCCTTCCGGCTGAAACCTCGGGACAACCCCGGGCGATTCACCCCGGTTGGCGACTGTTGACGAGAAGGGCCCCGCGACCTGCCGCGGGGCCCTTCTCGTCGTCCCCGAAATACCCCGGCGCACAGGACATTTCGAGCAGTGTGCGTCAACACGTCACCCGGAAAAAGGGCCGTCCCCGTCCCTCGAAGAGGTGACTAAATGTCGCCAAATCATTACCGAGCGATACGCTCCCTCGCGTGAAGCACTCCACCACCCAACCCACGCGACGCGGCCGGGGCCCCGCCCGCCGGATCGGCCGCACGCTCGCCCTCGTCCTGCCCGTCGTCCTGGTGCTCTCCGGGACCCTCGCGGTCACCCGAGTCAACTGGTCGGGGAACCCCTCGAACTCGGTGCTCACCGCGTCCGACGCGTCCGCGGCCGATGTCGCCGGCCACGCCCGCGCCCCGCAGGACGTGCTGCGCGACCAACTGCTGACCGAGCTGCAGGAGAAGAACCCGGGCGTCGCGCTGACCCACCTCCAGGAAGCGGTCAACGGCCGCCCGTCGCTGGCCCGGCACTGCGCCTCGATCGCGCGCACCCTCGGCCGCGCGGCGGTCCGCATCTACGGCCCGTCCCGCGCCCAGTCCTACGCCCGCCCCGTCTGCGACACCTCCTTCGCCTCCGGCGTCCTGACAGCCCACAGCTGAGCGGGGACGACGGCACGGGGCGGCTCCGTCGCCCCGGCCGCCCCGGCTGACCCGGCCGGGCGCCGCACGGGCCCCGGGCGGTTGTGCCGGGCGGTCCCGCCGCCCATGGGCCGTGTCGGCTCGCCGCCGCAGGTCCTCACGCAAGGCCGCGCAGGGCCTCGCTGCCCGCCGGGCGCCGGACCGGCCGCCCGGGCCTCGTCCTCGTCGGCCGACGGGGTGATGCCCGTGGGGCATCAGGGGCCCGTGCGGTCCTCACCCACCGTGGCCCCACCCGCACGAACCCGGCGGGAAGGGCCTCGGCCGCCCCGGAGAGCGAGGCGCCCTGCGCTCCGCCCCGGGGCGGTCGGTCACGTGGTGGGGCGGGACGTACAGTTCGGGCATGACCCATCCGAATGCGGCGTCCCGCCCCACTCAAGCCGTCGTCCTGGCCGGTGGCCAGGGGTCCCGGCTGCGCCCCTACACCGACGACCGGCCCAAGCCGATGGTCGAGATCCCCGGCACGGGCACCCCGATCATCGGCCACCAGCTCGTCTGGCTCGCCGAGGAGGGCGTCACGGACGTGGTGGTCTCCTGCGGTCATCTCGCCGAGGTTCTTCAGGAGTGGCTGAAGTCGGCGGCGCTGCCCGTCAACGTGACCACCGTCGTGGAGTCCGAGCCGCTCGGCCGTGGCGGCGGTCTGCGGTTCGCGGCCGCTCACCTGCCGCACCCGGAGAGGCCCTGGTACGCCACCAACGGCGACATCTGGACCCGTTTCTCGCTGCGGGACATGGCGGACTTCCACACCGAGCGGGACGCGGTCGCGACCCTCGCGCTGGCCCGCCCGCGCCTTCCGTGGGGCGCCGTGCAGACGGACGGCTTCGGCCACATCACGGACTTCATCGAGGCCCCGCCGTCGACCGTCGAGGTCAACGCGGGCGTCTACGTCTTCTCCCCCGAGTTCGCCGGACTGCTCCCGGAACGCGGCGACCACGAGCGCACCACGTTCCCGCGGCTGGCCCGCGAGCGCCGGCTGGCCGGCTTCCCGATCCCGCAGGGCGCCTACTGGCGTGCCATCGACACCGCGAAGGACCTGACGGAGGCCGCGAAGGAGCTCGACGCTCAGGGGCGGTGACCTGGTGAACCACGACCGGTGAACCACGAGAAGGGCCCCGCACCGTCAGGTGCGGGGCCCTTCTCGTCCGTCGTCCGCGTGGGGGTGCGGGTGCGGGACCGGGTCAGCCCAGCAGGCCGCCCACCAGGCCCGGCTGCCCGGAGGAGGAGCCGCCGCCGTCGGAGCCGCCCGAGCCGGAGCCGCCGGCCGATCCCGCGCCGCCGCTCGCGGTGCCCCCGGAGGTCGGGCCCGAGCTGGTGCTGGGCGCCTGCTGCACCGGGGAGGAGTGGCGCGGCGGCACCTGGCCGGTGCCCTGGGTCTGGCTGGGGGAGCCGCCGGTGGCGGTGCCGCTCTCCCGGGTCCTGCCCGGTGTCGTCGCGGGGCTGCCGGAGGGACCCGCCGACGCGCCCCGGTGGCTCGGCGAGGTCGAGGCCGACGGGGACTTCTGGTTCCCCTGCCGGTCGCCGGACCGGTCGGGGAGCGGCGAGCCGGGCAGTTCGTTGCGCGGGGCCTCCCCGGGCCCGGGCACGACCACGCGGTCGGCGTCGCGCACCGCACCGCCGAGCAGCGAGCCGACGAGCAGGGTGAGGCCGGTGACGAGCACCGTGAGCAGGGCGCCGCGGCGCAGCACGAACCGGCGCAGTGCCCAGATGTCGGAGCGCGGGCCGAGCCGCCGCCAGGCGGACGCGGCGAGCCGGCCGTCGATGGAGTACACGGGGGCGCCCGCGATGATCAGCGGGGACCAGGCGGCGAGGTAGATGATGTCCGGGGCGTCGTAGACGGGTACGGTCCGCCAGCTGACCGTGACGATCAGCGCGGCCGAGAGCAGCGCCCCGACCACCGCGGCGACCCGCTGCCAGCAGCCCAGGACCGTCAGGACACCGACGATGACCTGGAGGAAGGCGATGACCAGGCCGGAGCCGACCGGGTGCTGGAGCGCGAACTGGCGCAGCGGCTCGGCGACTTCCCAGGGGTGCAGCGCGTTGAGCCACTTGACCATGGAGCCGCGTTTGCCGCCGTCGAAGTAGAGCGGGTCGCACAGCTTGCCCATGCCGGCGTAGACGGAGACGAAGCCGAGGAAGATGCGCAGCGGGAGCAGGACGACGCCGAGGTTCATCCGGCGGCCCGGGTAGTAGGCGTGGCGTGCCGGGTCTTCGCCGTGCCGTCTGCCGCGCCGGCGCTCGTCCCCGGCGGCCGGGTCGTCGTAGGCGTCGTGGTCACCGGGGCGGAAGTCCGCGAGGCCGTCCTCCGCGAAGTCGGCGCCCGGGTGGTCGTCGTCCGCGAAGTCGTCGGGGTCGTAGGGCGGTTGGCCGTACGGCGGCCGGGCGTACGCGGAGTGGTCGTAGGGCGGTGTGCCGGCGCCCGGCTCCGCGTACCCGGTGCGGCCGTACGCCGCTTCGCCGTACGCGGACTCCTCGTACGCGCCGCCCGCGGGCCGCATGTGCGGCAGCAGTCGGGTCTCGCCGGGTTCGGGGCCGCGCTGGGCGCCGACGACGGGGGTCTCCACCGTCCGGTCGAGGTCGTCGTAGGCGCCGGCGCCCGGGCCGTAGCCGGGTGCGGGGTCGACGCGCGGGATGACCTGTGTGGCCCCGGGGTCGGCGGAGTGCTCCTCGGCGTGCCGCACGCTGCCGCTGCGCACGGCCTGGAGCAGCCGGTGGGCGCCGGTGTCGTCGGGGGCGGACCTGCCGGTCCAGACGACCGGGCGGCGGTGGGGCGCACCCTGGGCCCGGCCCGCCGCGCCGACGACCGGCATACGGGCGGTGTTGTCGGTGGCGCTCAGATGCGGGGCGATCCGCAGGGACCGGGTGCGCCGCGAAGCGGCGCCCAACTGCACGCGGAAGCTCGCGTGAGTGACGATGACCTGCGCCGGATCGCTCGGCACCTTCACCATGCTCAGCGCGGGAGCGTCGTCGTATCCCGACGAGCGGTCCCCCGTGGGTGTGCGGGGTGTTCTGGTGTCCACACTCATCTAACCGAGTGACGAGGAGTTAGGACACTGCCTTGACCCGTCGGATCTGTCCGGGCCGCGTCAAGGTTGCACCGAACGCCCGGTCTTACCCGGGTGGGTGAATACGCGGACCTTTGTTCGACATCTGCTACCGGCCGGGGGCCGGCCCTCGCTCAGCCGCGCCGGCGCGCCGCCTCGTAGAGCACGACCCCAGCCGCCACACCGGCGTTCAGCGACTCCGCCCCGCCCGGCATCGGGATCCGCACCCGGAAGTCGCAGGTCTCGCCGACGAGCCGGGACAGGCCCTTGCCCTCGCTGCCGACGACGATGACGACCGGGCCCTCCAGGGCGTCCAGGTCGCCCAGTTCGACCTCGCCGTCCGCGGCCAGGCCGACGACCGTGACACCCGCCTTCTTGTACGCCTCCAGGGCGCGCGTGAGGTTGGTGGCGCGGGCCACGGGCGTACGGGCGGCCGTACCGGCGGAGGTCTTCCAGGCGCCCGCGGTCATGCCGGCCGCGCGCCGCTCGGGGACGACCACGCCGTGCCCGCCGAAGGCGGAGACGGAGCGGACGACCGCGCCGAGGTTGCGCGGGTCGGTCACCCCGTCGAGGGCGACGATCAGCGGGTCCTCGCCGGCGTCGGCGGCGGCGTCGGCCAGGTCCTCGGGGTGGGCGTACTCGTACGGCGGGACCTGGAGGACCAGGCCCTGGTGGTTGAGCCCGTTCGTCATCCGGTCCAGCTCGGGACGCGGCGCCTCCATGAGGTTGATGCCGCCGCGCTCGGCCGCGAGCTGCAGCGCCTCGCGGACGCGCTCGTCGTTGTCGATGAACTGCTGGACGTACAGCGTGGTGGCGGGCACGCCCTCGCGCAGCGCCTCGACGACCGGGTTGCGGCCGACCACCAGCTCGGCGGACGACTTGCCGGCACCGCGGCGCTGCGGGCGCCCCTGGGTGCGGCGGGTCTTCGCCTGGGCGGCGCGCTGCTTGGCGTGTCCCTTGCGCATCTCGGCGGGGGGCGTGGGGCCCTTGCCCTCCAGGCCCCGGCGCCGCTTGCCGCCGCTGCCGACCTGCGCGCCCTTCTTGCCGGACATGCGGCGGTTGTTCGCGGCCATGACCTACCTGTCTCTTCCAACTTGCCGAACTTGCGTACGTACGTCTATGAAGTGTGCCGCCCGGACGACCGGGCGGCACAGTCGATCTTCCCCGGCTCTTCGCCGGTGCCCCACCGGCCCCCGGCCGGCTCAGCGGGGGCCGAGGCTCCAGCGGGGGCCCTGCGGGCTGTCCTCGATGACCAGTCCGGACTGGTTGAGCTGGTCGCGGATGGCGTCCGCCGTCGCCCAGTCCTTGCGGGCGCGGGCGGCCTCGCGCTGGTCCAGCACCATGCGGACCAGGGAGTCGACCACCCCGTGCAGGTCCTCGCCGCGGTCGCCGTCCTCACCGGCCCAGTGCTCGTCGAGCGGGTCGAGGCCGAGAACGCCGAGCATGGCCCGCACCTCGGCGAGCCGGGCCACGGCGGCCTCCTTGTCGTCGGCGGCCAGCGCGCTGTTGCCCTGCCGGACGGTGGTGTGGACGACCGCGAGCGCCTGCGGGACGCCCAGGTCGTCGTCCATCGCCTCGGCGAATGCGGGCGGCACCTGCGCGGACGGCTCCACCGGCCCGGCCTTCTCCACCACGCGCTGGATGAAGCCCTCGATCCGGGCGAACGCGGACTCGGCCTCGCGCAGCGCGTCCTCGCTGTACTCGATGGTCGAGCGGTAGTGGGGCGTGCCGAGGTAGTACCTGAGCACGATGGGCCGCCACTGCTTGACCATCTCGGAGACGAGCACCGAGTTGCCCAGCGACTTGGACATCTTCTCGCCGCTCATGGTGACCCAGGCGTTGTGCACCCAGTACCGGGCGAACTCGTCGCCGTAGGCCTTGGCCTGGGCGATCTCGTTCTCGTGGTGCGGGAAGACCAGGTCCAGGCCGCCGCCGTGGATGTCGAAGGCGGAGCCGAGGTACTTGTGCGCCATGGCCGAGCACTCCAGGTGCCAGCCGGGGCGCCCGCGTCCCCACGGCGTCTCCCAGTCGGGCTCGCCGGGCTTGGCGGCCTTCCACATGGCGAAGTCGCGCGGGTCGCGCTTGCCGGTGATGCCCTCCTCGGCGGGCTGCCGCAGCTCGTCCAGGTCCTGCTTGGACAGCTCCAGGTAGGAGGGCCAGGAACGGACGTCGAAGTAGACGCTGCCGTCGGCCTCGTAGGCGTGCCCGCGCTCGATGAGCCCGCGCATCATCTCGATCATCTCGGGGACGTGACCGGTGGCGCGGGGCTCGTAGGTGGGCGGCAGGCAGCCGAGCGCGGCGTAGCCGTCGTCGAAGGCGCGCTCGTTGGCGTAGCCGATGGACCACCAGGGGCGGCCCTGCTCGGCGGCCTTGTTGATGATCTTGTCGTCGATGTCGGTGACGTTGCGGACGAACGTGACGTCGTAGCCGCGGTAGGTCAACCAGCGGCGCATGATGTCGAAGTTCAGCCCCGACCGGATGTGCCCGATGTGCGGGGCCGCCTGCACGGTGGCGCCACACAGGTAGATCGAGACGCAACCCGGCTTGAGCGGGGTGAAGTCACGGATCTGCCGGGCGCTGGTGTCGTACAGGCGAATAGTCACCACTCCAGGGTAGTGGGCCGGGGGCAGTGCCTCGCGCCCCCTTGCCCACAAGGCCACGCTTTTGTGACCCGCCCGGTGAAGGACGTCCACGACCCGCCCCCGAGAGGGGCGTCACAGACTCCCGACGACCTTCCGCGGTGAGACCCGGACGATCACCCGCTCCGCGTCCTGCGAGGACGCCGGGTTGAACTCGGCGTACTTCTTGCCGGTGTACTTCAGGCTCAGCTCGTCGATGAGGTCCTGGGCGCCCTCCGTGGTCAGCTCGGCCGAGCCGCGGATCTCGGCGTACTCGTAGGGCGACTGCGGGTCCTGGACGACGATGCTGACGCGCGCGTCCCGGTCGAGGTTCTTCTTCTTGCGGCGGTCGACGGTGGTGGAGACGAGGAGGTCCTCGCCGTCCCGTTTCACCCACACCGGGGACAGCTGCGGGCTGCCGTCGGGCTGGATGGTGCCGAGCACGATGAAGACGGGACCGTCGAGCAGTGACTTGAGCCGGTCGGACAGGGCGGCGGGCATGGGGTACCTCCGTGACCTCGGTCAGTGTCGTCGCTGTGACTCTGCGGGTACCCTCGCACGCCGTCAGCTCACCCGCACCACGAGGGCCGTGGCCACCGCCATCAGACCCTCGCCCCGGCCGGGGAAACCGAGCCCGTCCGTCGTGGCGCCGGAGACGGACACCGGCGCGCCGGCCGCCTCGGACAGGATCTTCTGGGCCTCGTCGCGCCGCTTGCCGATCTTCGGGCGCGGGCCGACGACCTGCACGGCGACGTTCCCGATCCGGAAGCCCGCCTCGCGCACGATCCGCGCGGCCTCCGTCAGCAGCGTGACGCCGGACGCGCCGGACCACTCCGGGCGCCCGGTGCCGAAGTGCTGACCGAGGTCGCCCAGCCCGGCGGCCGAGAACAGCGCGTTGCACGCGGCGTGCGCGACGACGTCGGCGTCGGAGTGCCCGGCCAGGCCCGGCCCCTCGCCCTCCCACTTCAGGCCCGCGCACCACAGGTCGCGGCCGTCCTCGAAGGCGTGGATGTCGGTGCCGATGCCGACCTGGGGCAGCACCGGCTCCATCGGCTCCACCGGCTCACCCGGCTGCGTCCCGGGGGGTTCAGTAGCCATCGTTGAGCCTCCTGCGGGCGAGCACCGCCTCGGCGAGGACCAGGTCCAGCGGGCGGGTGACCTTGAAGGCCTCCTCGTGGCCGGGCACGGCCACGACCCGCTCGCCGAGCTGTTCGACCATGCTCGCGTCGTCGGTGACGTTGTCGGTGACCGTCGCGTGGGCGCGCACCAGCGTGGCCCGGTCGAAGCCCTGCGGGGTCTGCACGGCGCGCAGCAGGGCGCGGTCGGGCGTGGCGACCACCGGTTCGGGCTCGCCCGGCGCCGCGGCCGGCTCCACCTGCTTGACGGTGTCCGCGAGCGGCAGCGCCGGTACGACGGCGGGCGCCCCCTCCCGTACGGCCTCGATGACCGCGTCGACGGTGTCCACCGGGACCAGCGGGCGGGCGGCGTCGTGCACGAGGACGATGTCGTGACCGGGCGGCAGCGCCTCCAGGCCGAGCCGGACGGACTCCTGGCGGGACTCCCCGCCCGGCACGACCAGGAAGTCGGTCCTCCCCCAGCTGCCGCCGGGGGTGCCCCCGGGCAGCGCGTGCGCGTCGAGCAGCGACTTGACCTCGGCGGCGCCGTCGGGCGGGGCCACCACGACGACCAGGGAGACGGCGCGGGAGGCGGCCATGGCGCGCACCGCGTGGACGAGCATGGGGGTGCCGCCCAGCGTGCGCAGCGCCTTGGGGGCGCCCGGACCGAGGCGTACGCCCCGGCCGGCGGCCGGGATCACGGCGGCGACGGAGGTCCCGGGCTGGCCAGCCGGGGGCGAAGGGCGCGAATCGTCAGACATCGGTTCCTGTCAGGTTTGTTTGCCGGCCTGGCATGGGTATGGCCACACCGTGCCGGGCGCGACGCCTCGACCGGACCCTTCCGTGACCTCGGTCGAGCCGACTGCCCGGGCCCGGCACACAGTATCGGGGGACCCTCCCCCGCCGTACGGCATGGACGTCACGCGCGTGGGTCGAACAGCCGACCGCGTTATGCGCACAGCCGATGCCGCGGCCACGCGGGCACGAACATGCCGCAGCGCCCGGCGACTGAAATCGTGTCATCGGGCACCGCGGCATGTTCGGTGTGCTGAGTGGGCCTGAGAGGCGAGTTGTCGTCGTCGCCTCGCGTCAGGACGCGAGGACCTCGTCGAGCAGGGCCTCGGCCTTGTCCTCGTTCGTGTTCTCCGCGAGGGCGAGCTCGCTCACCAGGATCTGGCGGGCCTTGGCGAGCATGCGCTTCTCTCCGGCGGAGAGTCCGCGCTCGCGCTCGCGACGCCACAGGTCACGCACGACTTCCGCGACCTTGATGACATCGCCGGAGGCGAGCTTCTCCAGATTTGCCTTGTATCGACGCGACCAGTTCGTGGGCTCCTCGGCGTATGGCGCGCGCAGCACCTCGAAGACCCGGTCCAGCCCGTCCTGACCGACCACATCACGCACGCCGACGAACTCCGCATTGTCCGCTGGCACACGCACCGTCAGGTCACCCTGGGCGACCTTCAGCACCAAGTAGGTCTTGTCCACGCCTTTGATCTGGCGAGTTTCGATGGCCTCGATCAGCGCGGCCCCGTGATGGGGATAGACCACGGTGTCGCCAACCTTGAACGTCATGTGACAGGTACCCCTTCCGTGGCTATCCAGGGTAACACGGATACGGCGTCTTCTGAATGGCGTTTTCGCAGGTCAGGGCATATCTCGGGGCTTGACAACAGCAACCGGGACGTGCTTCGGAAGGGTCCGGCGGGCCAAGGGGAAGCAGGTATTCGCAGGTCGGAGGGGCTCTTCGCACGGGGTGAAACGCGTACGTTACACACATCCGGGCGCCCCGCCCAAACGGCTGAACGTCCCGTTTTGTCCGGTTCCATGTGCTCGACTTCCGCTACTCCGTTCGGTGCGCGGGGGGCGGCTCCGGGACGAATCCGGAATTGATCACGGTCGCGCCAGAACGGCCGGCCGGGCCGCTGGTGATCAATTCCGCGCCGACCACGCATTCCTTCGACCTTCCTTCGGGCTTCCTCCGGCCTTCCTTCCGTCTTCCTTCCATCTTCCTTCGCCTTCCTTCGTCTTCCTTCGCCGGAAATGCGGGGGAGCGGACGAGCGCGGATCACGGCGGCTATGCCACGAGGTAAGCCGACGGGTAAGCCCGCGGGTATGCAGGAGGGCGCTTACGTGAATGGCGGACGACCACGCGGCCAATGCGGGCGGAGAGGCACAGAGGGGCACAAGAGGAGGCGCATTGAGAGCGCTCCCCGTCCGCGCGTGGGAGCGGTGTCCGGGTGCCCGGCGGCGCTGAGGGGCGGGTCGGGTGCGGGGCCGTGGGAACGGCTCGGTAACCTAAGGCCGCTGACAGACGCTTAGGGCGGCCTTATAAGGGGGCCGCTCTGTACCGCCCACGTTCAAGGAGTTGCCGCCGCCGTGAGCAGCAGCCTTCGACGCGGCGCCCTCGCCGCCGCCGCCATCGCGTTCTCGATCGCCTCGCTCGCCGCCTGCGGCGCCGGCAACGATGCCCAGACGCTCGAAGTCAAGCCGGACAACGCGGCGACCACCGTCGGCGACATCAAGGTGCAGAACGCGGTGATCATCACGCAGCCCGGCACCCAGACCAAGGGCCCGGCCGTCGTCTCGGTGACCCTCTTCAACAACGGAATCAACCCTCAGACGCTGGACGCCATCCGCATCGACGGCGACGGCACCGCCCAGATCACGCCCGCCTCGGGCAAGGGCAAGCTGACCATCCCGGCCGGCGGCTCGGTGGTGCTCGGCGGCAAGGGCAACGCCTCCGCCGCACTGTCCAACCCCGGCTCGTCCGTGCAGGACGGCAATGCCCAGAAGATCACGTTCAGCTTCAGCAAGGCCGGTGACGTGAGCCTGCGCGCCTTCGTCGTCCCGGCCGAGAACTACTTCGACAAGTGGGGCCCGAGCAACATCCCGGCGGTCCCGGGTGCCCCGGCCGACGCGACCGCGACCACCTCCGCCGGCGCCTCTGGCAAGCCCGAGCAGTCGAAGTCGCCGTCGAACACGCCGAGCGGTACGGCCACGGCGTCGAGCTCGGCGGAGTCGGGCAGCGGCACGACGGCGAACCCGAGCGACTCGGCGTCCCAGTCGGCCGCCGGCCACTGACACCGGCCGACCACCCGTCCCGGACGCACCGAAGGGCGGCACCCTCACGAGAGAGGGTGCCGCCCTTCGCCGTAGCGCCGCGTACGGCGAAGGCACCCGTACACGGCCCACGGCACACCGCCTACGGCCCACAGCTCACCGCTCACGCCTCACACAGGCGTACGCGGCCTACGGCTCGAACTTGTAGCCGAGCCCCCGCACCGTCACCAGATACCGCGGCGCACCCGGGTCCGGCTCGATCTTGGCGCGCAGGCGCTTGACGTGGACGTCGAGCGTCTTGGTGTCGCCGACGTAGTCGGCGCCCCAGACGCGGTCGATGAGCTGCATACGGGTCAGCACGCGGCCGGCGTTGCGCAGCAGCATCTCCAGGAGGTCGAACTCCTTCAGCGGCAGGTCGACCTTGGAGCCGGAGACCGTGACGACGTGACGGTCGACGTCCATGCGGACCGGGCCCGCCTCGAGGGCCGCCGGGGCGACCTCCTCCGGCTCGCCGCGCCGGCGCAGCACCGCGCGGATACGGGCGACCAGCTCGCGGGAGGAGAAGGGCTTGGTCACGTAGTCGTCGGCCCCTATCTCCAGGCCGACGACCTTGTCGATCTCGCTGTCCTTCGCGGTCACCATGATCACGGGGACGTTGGAGCGGCCGCGCAGCTGGCGGCACACCTCCGTACCGGGCAGCCCCGGCAGCATCAGGTCGAGGAGGACGAGGTCGGCGCCGTTGCGCTCGAACTCGTCGAGTCCGTCGGGCCCCGTGGCCGCGACGGCGACCTCGAAGCCCTCCTTGCGGAGCATGTACGACAGGGCGTCGGAGAAGGACTCCTCGTCCTCGACGACGAGCACTCGGGTCACGGAAGGACCTCCGGGGCGGGAAGCGGTTCGTACGGTGTTGATGGTGATGACTCCGCGCGGTAGTGCGCGCGGGGCTGCCCGGCCTCGTCGTCGAAGCCGGGGTCGAGGTGTTGCTGGGCACGCTCGCGGTCGCGGGCCTCCCGGCCCGCCGCCGCCTCCGGCAGCCGCAGGGTGAAGGTGGAACCCTGACCCTCGGCGCTCCACACCGTGACCTCCCCGCCGTGCGAGGCGACCACGTGCTTCACGATCGCGAGACCCAGGCCGGTGCCACCGGTGGCACGTGAGCGGGCCGGGTCGACGCGGTAGAAGCGCTCGAAGATGCGCTCCTTGTCCTTGTCGGAGATGCCGATTCCCTGGTCGGTGACGGCGATCTCGATGAGGTCTCCGCCCGGCACGGTGATCCGGCGTGCGGCGATGCCGACGCGGGTACGGGCCGGGGAGTAGTTGACGGCGTTCTCGACGAGGTTGCCGAGCGCGGCGGCGAGCTGGCCTCGGTTGCCCCACACCCGCAGGTCCGCGGTGCCTCCGGCGGCCATGGTGATCTGCTTGGCGCCGGCCTGGTGGCGGCAGCGGTCGATGGCCTCGGCGACGAGTTCGTCGACGCGGACGGGCTCGGCGTCCTCCAGCGGGTCGTCGTTCTGCACCCGCGAGAGGTCGATGAGCTCCTGCACCAGGTTGGTGAGCCGGGTCGCCTCGATCTGCATGCGTCCGGCGAAGCGCTGCACGGCCTCGGGGTCGTCGGAGGCGTCCATGACGGCCTCGGAGAGCAGGGAGAGCGCGCCGACGGGCGTCTTCAGCTCGTGGCTCACATTGGCGACGAAGTCGCGCCGTACGGCCTCGATGCGGCGGGCCTCGGTCAGGTCCTCGACCAGCAGCAGCACCAGCCGCGACCCGAGCGGGGCGACCCGCGCGGAGACGGCGAGGGCCTCGCCGCGCCCGGTGCCGCGCCGGGGCAGGTCCAGCTCGACCTGCCGTATCTCCCCGTCCCGCCGGGTGTCCCGGGCCATCTGGAGCATGGGCTCGACGGAGAGCTTGCCGCCGCGCACGAGCCCGAGGGCGTAGGCGGCGGAGCTGGCCTTGACGACGGCGTCGGCCTCGTCGAGGACCACGGCCGAGGAGCGCAGCACCGACAGGACGGTGTCCACGCCGGGCGGGAGCACCGGGTCGGTGTGCAGCGAGGTGCGCGTCGGACGCTTCTGCTCTCGTTCACTGAAGCGGAACGCCAGCATGGCGATGACACCGGTGAGCACTCCGGCGATCGCTGCCGCTGCGGCGACCGCCGCGTTCACGTCCATGCCTCAAGGTTAGGCACGGGGTGCGACATGCCCACAGCCGTCAGCGTGCGACCTCGAACACTCGTCGCCCAGAGTTCACCTTGGGGCCAGTACTGGTTCATTTGGGGTGACGAAAACGGACGCGTAGGGGCCGGACCGTGGGAGCGTGGGGGTCAGGCAGCCCCGACGAGGACGCACGAGAGGGAACCGAAGATGCGGGACGCGTACCACGAGGAACTGGATTCGATCGGCGACGGTCTGGTGGAGATGGCCCGGCTGGTCGGGTCGGCGATCGGACGCGCCACGACCGCCATCCTCGACTCCGACCTGAAGCTGGCCGAGAGCGTGATCGAGGCCGACCAGAAGGTCGACGACCTCCAGCACGATCTGGAGGCCCGGGCCATAGCCCTGCTGGCCCGGCAGCAGCCGGTGGCGACGGATCTGCGGATCGTCGTCACCTCGCTCCGTATGTCCGCCGACCTGGAACGCTCGGGAGACCTGGCCCAGCACGTCGCCAAGCTGGCCCGGCTGCGCTTTCCGGAGCGCGCGGTCCCGCACGACCTGCACGCCACCATCCTGGAGATGGGCCAGCTCGCGCAGCGCCTGATGGCGAAGGCGGCCGAGGTGATCGTGACCAAGGACGTCGACCTGGCCCTCCAGCTGGAGCAGGACGACGACGAGATGGACCTGCTGCACCGCACCCTCTTCCAGCACCTGATCGACGACCGCTGGAAGCACGGCATCGAGACGGCGGTGGACGTCACCCTCCTCGGCCGCTACTACGAGCGCTACGCCGACCACGCGGTGGCCGTCGCCAAGCGCGTCGTCTACCTGGTCACCGGCGAACACGCCGACGACCTCCAGGCCGACATCCACCCGGTGACGGGGGTGGAGGGCGCGTAACGCTCCGGGACGGGCGCGTACGAGCCTCTGTGCGCCGTTGATGCGCCCGGCGGAACGGGCATGGAATGGGCACAGGCATCTGCCTAGAGGAGGGACCCATGGCCGAATCCCCCAGCATCGTGCCCGACCCCACACAGGACCGCGACACCGAGCAGCCCGCCGAGACCAGGAGCCTGCCGCTGCTCGCGGCCTGCGGCTGCGGCTCGGGCTGCGGCTGCGGCTGCCAGTCCGGCGGCCCCTGCCAGTGCGGCTGACCGACGAACACAGACACAGGGTCCCGGCACCGCGCCGGGACCCTGTGTCATGCCGGAGACCCTGAGCAGGAAATCCGACATTCATCCCCAACACACCAAAAACCGCGAACGTCACGGAACCGTCCGCAATTGGTAACACGGCGCGTGTAACGCCCGGGTTTGTCCACCGGACGGACAGGCTGTGCGCATGGCGTCCACCCCGGCCGCCACTCGGAACTACGCACACTCAGCAGGAGAGCCTGTGTCCGCTTCCGTTTCTGTGACCGCCCGCCGCCTGACCGCTGCCGCCGCCACGGCCGCAGCGCTGATCGGAGTGACGGCGCTGCCGGCGTCCGCCGCCGACCACCACCAGCGCTCGTACCGCCAGAGCGTCGTGATCAGCGGCGTGCACCTCGACCACCAGGCCCGCGACCACCGCTCCAACCGGGTCCTGAACAGGGAGTGGGTGGAGATCACCAACAACACCCGTCACGACGTCAACCTGAGCGGCTGGACGCTGTCCGACAGGCACGGCCACACCTACACGTTCCACCACTACCGCCTCGACGGCCGCGCCACGGTCCGCGTCCACACCGGCTACGGCCGTGACACCCGCACCGACCTCTACCAGGACCGCCGCACCCCGATCTGGGACCGGCACGCCGACACGGCCACCCTGCGCAACGACCACCACCGCGTCGTCGACCACATCGGCTGGGACAACACCCGCCGCGGCGACCGCGACGACCGTCGCCACGCACACCACCGCTGACACATCCGCAACACCAACAACGTCACCAACCACACCAAGCGACACGACAGCAAGGCCCCTGCCTCGGGTTCTCCCGATGGCAGGGGCCTTGCAACGCTCACTCCCCGCGGGCTCAACCAATCAGCTCGAGTCCGCTCCAACTGCGTTCGCCGCCCGCCGCCCACGCATCCAGCAGCTGCCGGGCCTCGGTCTCGGGGGCGGCCAGCCAGACCGTCTGTGAGCCGCCGTGTGCCCGCACGCCGCTCTCGTCCCAGTCGACCCGGCCCTTGCTGCAGCATGCGCACAGCATGTGGAAACTGCTCGCCGGCTCGGCGCCGAAGTCCTGCGCGAAGAATGAAGCCACCAGGGCGTCGACGTCGGATGCGTCCGCTGCGTTCACGGTCGCATGCAGCGTCGGCAGCGAGGAGGCCTCGAAGAGCAGCAACTCGTCGAAGACAGCGACGCTCTGGCCGTTGTACGTCCGCTCGCCTGTCGGCTCCCCGTCGTGCACGACGATCTCACCGAAGCGACGGCCCTTCGTGGCAGGGACGTTCATCACGCGTCCTCGCGTCGGGCAGAGCCGCTGGATCCAGACCACCTCGCGCTCGCCACCCGTGTCCAGCCGTACGCACGCCGGGCCGAAGGCGCCGTTGATCTCCCCCTCGCCCTCCGGCATCGGGATCCCGAAGCCCTCCCAAGCGTCACGGGCGGTCGCCCAGTCACGCTGGATCGTGGCAGCGACCCCCAGGTTCCAGAACGCCGGGTCCTGCTCGCCGCGCGGCGAGCGGGCGGCAGCCTCACGGCCGAGTTCGTAGGCCTTCGCCCAGTTACGCAGAAACTTGTACGCCAGTGCCGCGTCGTACCACCACACCGCACTGGGGCCCTCGTCCGGATAGTGAGCAAGCACCTGCTCGTACAGCTCGGCGGAACGCAGCCACTCCTCCGCCTCCCACATCTCGCGAGCCCGTTCCAGCAACTGCTTCGCCTCGGACTTCTCCACGCCCCTGCCCCTCCCTCTGACCAGGCAGGGAGTTTCGCACGACGACTGAAGGGGTGCCGGAAGGAGGTGGCCCAGAGACGGCCCACGGCCACCGAAAAGCCCCCTCCGGCGGAGAAACCGCAGGCAGGGGGCTTATCCGTGGGCGATTACTTCTTCTTGCCCTGGTTCTTGACCGCTTCGATGGCGGCCGCGGCTGCCTCCGGGTCGAGGTAGGTGCCGCCGGGGGTGAGGGGGCGGAAGTCGGCGTCGAGCTCGTAGGAGAGCGGGATGCCGGTGGGGATGTTCAGGCCGGCGATGTCGGCGTCCGAGATCTGGTCGAGGTGCTTGACCAGGGCGCGCAGGCTGTTGCCGTGGGCCGCCACCAGGACCGTGCGGCCGGTGAGGAGGTCGGGCACGATGGCGTCGAACCAGTACGGGAGCATGCGGGCGACGACGTCCTTCAGGCACTCCGTCTGCGGGCGCAGCTCCGGCGGGAGGGTCGCGTAGCGCGGGTCGGAGAACTGGGAGTACTCGGCGTCGCGGGCCAGCGGCGGCGGCGGGACGTCGTAGGAGCGGCGCCACAGCATGAACTGCTCCTCGCCGAACTCCTCCAGGGTCTGCGCCTTGTCCTTGCCCTGCAGCGCGCCGTAGTGACGCTCGTTCAGGCGCCAGGAGCGGTGGACCGGGATCCAGTGGCGGTCGGCGGCCTCGAGGGCGAGCTGGGCGGTGCGGATCGCGCGCTTCTGGACGGACGTGTGGACCACGTCGGGCAGCAGGCCGGCGTCCTTCAGCAGCTCACCGCCGCGGACCGCCTCCTTCTCGCCCTTGTCGTTGAGGTTGACGTCCACCCAGCCGGTGAACAGGTTCTTCGCGTTCCACTCGCTCTCGCCGTGGCGGAGGAGGATCAGCTTGTACGGTGCGTCGGCCATGTCTCTGAGCCTAATCCACGCATTCGGCCCCCTGCGCCGGTGCCCGGCAGGCGGACAGGGCCCGGTCCGGCAAGCTGTCCGGTGCCTCGTCAGTTGACTGGTTCTGTTAATCGAGTGGCCTTCCGGCAAGCCGTCCTCGTAAGTTGTGCTCACCGCTTGAGCCGCTTACATCCGGGGGTCCTCCATGTCGTCCGCCGCGCGTTTCAGACGTGCCGCCCGCGAGACCGTCTCCGGACTCCCCCGCGAGTTCTGGTGGCTGTGGACCAGCACGCTGGTCAACCGGCTCGGCGCCTTCGTCGCCACGTTCATGGCGCTGTATCTCACGCTCGACCGTGGTTACTCCGCCTCCTACGCCGGTCTCGTCGCCTCGCTGCTCGGGCTCGGCGGGGTCGTCTCCTCCCTCGCCGGCGGCGTGATGGCCGACCGGCTCGGGCGGCGGCCCACCCTGCTCGTCGCCCAGTCCTCCACCGCGATCTTCGTCGCGCTGCTCGGGTTCGTGCGGGACCCGGTGTCGATCGCCGCCGTCGCCTTCCTCGTCGGGATGGCGTCCAACGCCTCGCGCCCCGCGGTGCAGGCGATGATGGCCGACATCGTGCGGCCCGAGGACCGGGTCCGGGCGTTCTCGCTGAACTACTGGGCGATCAACCTCGGTTTCGCCGTCTCCTCCATGGGGGCCGGCTTCATCGCCGAGTTCAGCTACCTCGCCGGCTTCCTGATCGAGGCGGGGATGACGGCCGTCTGCGCCGTCGTCGTCTTCCTCAGGCTGCCCGAGTCCCGGCCGTCCGGTCCCGCCGCACGCGAGGCCAAGCAGGACGTCGGCCTGGGTACCGTGGTGCGCGACCGGCGCTTCATGGGCGTCGTCGGCCTGTCCTTCCTCGTCGCGCTCGTCTTCCAGCAGGGGTCGGTCGGCCTGCCCGTCGCCATGGGCCGGGCCGGGTTCACGCCCGCCGACTACGGCATGGCGATCGCGGTCAACGGCGTCCTGATCGTCGCCCTCCAGATCCCGGTCACCCGGCTCATCGAGCACCGGGACCCCAAGCGGCTGCTGGTCGTCTCGTCGCTGCTGGCCGGGTACGGGTTCGGGCTCACCGTCTTCGCCGGGTCGGTCGGCGTCTTCGCGCTCACCGTCTGCGTCTGGACCCTCGGCGAGATGATCAACGCGCCGACCCAGACCGGGCTCGTCGTCCGGCTGTCCCCGGTGCACGGGCGCGGCCGCTACCAGGGCGTGTACACCCTGTCCTGGTCCGTCGCCGCCCTCGTCGCCCCGCTGATGTCCGGCGCGGTCATCGACCACCTCGGCGCCGGGTGGCTGTGGGGCTCCTGCGCGGCCGTCGGCACGGCGGCCGGGATCGGCTACGGGGCCCTGATGCGGCGCCTGCCCGCCCAGGAGGACACGGCTGCGGAGACGGAGACGGTCGAGGCGGCGTCCGGCCCCGCCAAGCCCGAGGTCAGCGCGGCCTGAGCCGCCGTGGCAGGGCCAAGGGCGCCACGGATGCCTACGGGTGCATCCGTGCCCCCTTCAGCACCTTGTCCACCGCGTTCCTCGGGCCGTACACCGCCAGCCCCACCAGGTCCAGGTCGCCGCTCCGCACCGCCCGCACCGCCGCCCGGTTGTCGCGGTCGTTGCCCGTGCCGAACAGGTCGGACGTGAACACGGCGCGCGGCAGGGCTCGCGACAGGGCCTTGCCGTGTGCCGCCGTCAGCGTCTCCTTCGTGCCCTCGAAGACCAGGACCGGCTGGCGGAACATCGACAGGTAGGACACCCCGTCGGCGTCCTCGTACGGCTCGCCGATCACCTCCGGGACGGCGGTGCCGAGGCCGCTGACCAGGAAGGCGGTGACGTTCAGACGCTGCCAGGGCTCCAGGTCCTCGCGGAGCAGCACGGCGATCTTGGTGTCGAAGCGGACGGGGCCTGCGGTCGGTTCGGTGTTCATGGGATGAGACTGCCCGGCGTCCGGACACCGGGTCTTGTACGTTCTTTGCGTGGCCGCCGTCCCGCCCGAAGTCTCCGCCTGGCGCCCGCGCATCCCGGGTGTCGTGGAGGTCTTCCACGCCCACTTCACCGAGTACGCGTACCCGATGCACGTCCACGAGGCCTGGACGCTGCTGATCGTCGACGACGGGGCCGTACGCTACGACCTCGACCGGCACGAGCACGGCACCCCGCACGACACCGTCTCGCTGCTGCCGCCGCACGTCCCGCACAACGGCTCGCCGGCCACCCCGCACGGTTTCCGCAAGCGGGTCCTGTACCTCGACGCCACCCACCTCGGCGAGGATCTCATCGGCCCCGCGGTCGACGGACCCGACCTGCGGGATCCCGTACTGCGGCACCGGGTCGGGCAGTTGCACGGCGTGCTCGGGCACCCCGGTGACGAGCTGGAGGCCGAGAGCAGGCTGTCGCTCATCGGGGAACGGCTGCGGGCTCATCTCCAGCCCCGCGCCGCGGCGCGGCGGCCGCCGCGCGATCCCGCCCTCGCCCGCTCCCTGCGCGAGCTGCTCGACGAGCGCGTCACGCGCGGGCTGGCCCTCGACGAGGCGGCGCGACTGCTGCACAGCCACCCCGCCCATCTGGTACGGGCGTTCAGCACCGCCTATGGCATCGCGCCGCACCAGTACCTGATGTCCCGGCGCGTCGAGCGCGCCCGCCGGCTGCTGCTGGAGGGGAGGCCGCCGGGCGAGGTGGCCCCGGTCACCGGGTTCTACGACCAGGCGCACCTCACCCGGCACTTCAAGCGGCTGGTGGGGGTCACGCCGGGGCGTTACCGGCTCAGCTCGAGAGACTGAGCGGATCGCGCGTGCGTCAGTCGGCCGGACGCTGCGTCAGATGCGTGAACGCCTCGAGGTTCCGGGTGGATTCGCCGCGTGACACGCGCCAGGCGTACTCGCGGCGGATCGCGGAGGCGAAGCCCAGCTCCAGCAGGGTGTTGAAGGCGCCGTCGGCCGCCTGAAGGACCTGGCCGAGGAGCCGGTCGATCTCCTCGGCGGTGGCGGAGGCCAGCGGCAGCCGGGCGGTGACGTAGACGTCGCCGAGCCGGTCGACGGCGTAGGCCACGCCGTACATCTTGAGGTTGCGCTCCAGCAGCCAGCGGTGGACGCCCGCCTCGTTCTCGTCGGGGTGGCGGATGACGAAGGCGTTCAGCGACAGGGAGTGACGGCCCACCAGGAACGAGACCGTGGTGGAGAGCTTGTGGGTGCCGGGGAGCCTGACCACGTAGTTCCCGGGCTCGGGACTCTCCCACTCCAGCTCGGCGTCCTTGAAGACGGCCTCGAGGGTCTGCCCGGCCTTTTCCACATCACCCATGCTGGGAGCGTACGCGACGGCGATGCGCCTGCAACGCGGCCGTGTACACCTCGGCCGTGGCCGCCGCCGAGGCGTCCCAGCCGAAGGACCGCGCGTGCCGGGCGGCGGCGGCGCCCATCCGCTCCGAGCGTCCCGGATCGTCGGCGAAGCCGCGCAGGACCCGCGCGTAGGCGGCCGGGTCGTGGCCCTGGACGAGGAATCCGGTCTCGCCGTCGCGCACGGCCACCGGCAGGCCGCCGACGGCCGCCGCCAGCACCGGCGTCCCGGCGGCCTGCGCCTCGATCGCGACCAGGCCGAACGACTCGCTGTAGGAGGGCATGACCAGCACGGACGCGGCCCGGAACCAGTCGGCGAGCTGGTCCTGCCCGACGGGCGGGCGGAACCGTACGACGTCGGCGATGCCGAGCCGGGCCGCGAGCTTCTGCAGGCCCTCCGGCTTGGCCAGGCCGCTGCCGCTGGGGCCGCCCACGACGGGGACGACCATCCGCGAGCGCAGCTCGGGCCGTTCGTCCAGAAGGATGCCCACGGCCCGCAGCAGCACGTCGGGGGCCTTGAGCGGCTGGATGCGGCCGGCGAAGAGCGGGATCAGGGCGTCCCGCGGCAGGCCGAGGCGCTCGCGGGCGGCGGCGCGGGCGCTCCGGGCGTCCTCCGAACACAAGGCGCCGGTGCCCGTGGGGAAGGGGCGGAAGCGGGAGAGGTTCACGCCGGGGTGGACGACGGCGACCTTGGCCGGGTCGGCGGCGTAGTGCCGTACCAGCTCCTCGGCCTCCTCGTCGGTGTTGGCGATCAGCCGGTCGGCGGCGGCGACGATCTGGGTCTCGCCGATGACGCGGGCGGCCGGCTCGGGTGTGTCGCCGTCGGCCAGGTTGGCGTTCTTGACCTTGGCCATGGTGTGCATGGCGTGCACCAGGGGCACGCCCCAGCGCTGTGCGGCGAGCCAGCCGACATGGCCGGAGAGCCAGTAGTGCGAGTGCACGAGGTCGTAGTGGCCGGGGCGGTGGCCCGCCCAGGCCTGCATCACGCCGTGGGTGAAGGCGCACAGCTGGGCCGGCAGGTCCTCCTTGGCCAGGCCCTCGTAGGGACCGGCGTCGACGTGCCGGACGAGGACGCCGGGGGCGAGCTGGACGGCGGGCGGGAGGCCGCCCTCGGTCGCCCGGGTGAAGACCTCCACCTCGATGCCGAGCGCGGCCAGGCGCTGGGCGAGCTCCACGATGTAGACGTTCATGCCGCCGGCGTCGCCCGTGCCGGGCTGGTGCAGCGGGGAGGTGTGCACGGAGAGCATGGCGACGCGCCGGGGCCGGCGGTGCAGCCGCAGCCGGGTGGGCGCCGCCGGGGAACGCCGCCCGAGCCTGCTGACGTACTGGCTCACGTGGCGTTCCTCCTTGCTGACCCTGCCGGACGAGGGCGCGGTGCGCCCCTCAAGCGCCAACACGCCAGGTCGCGGGTCCATTTCCACTGCCGGGCCCTTTGCCCAATCATTACCCGATCTCGCTCAACCGTTCGACGCCGGGGTGCGTACCGTGCTCGACCGGTTCCGCCCGACCCGGCGGGGACCGTGGTCTGCGTCACGTGGCGTACGGATCGTGCCCATCGGACACCGAGTGCCCCCATACCCTCGTATCCATGACATCCCGCGCCGCGACCCTCCCCCACGCTCGGCTTCGCTCGAGCGGGGGGACCCCCGTCGTGGGAACGGTGACGCGCGGGACGACCAACCCCAACCGGCTGCGCCGCATGGACCGCTGGATCGCGGCCGTGCACGGCGCCGAGCTGCGCCGCGCCGCCGATCCGGTGGCCGTCGACCTCGGCTACGGCGCCGCCCCCTGGACGGCGGTCGAGCTGCTGCAGCGGCTGCGCACCGTCGCTCCTAGCGCGCGCGTGGTGGGCATCGAGATCGAACCGGCCCGGGTGGCGGCGGCCCGGCCCTACGAGCGCGACGGGCTCGTCTTCCGGCACGGCGGCTTCGAGGTGCCCGTCCCCCGGCGCCCGCAGCTCATCCGCGCGGCCAACGTGCTGCGCCAGTACGACGAGGGCGAGGTCGCCGCCGTCTGGGAGCGGCTGTGCGCGCGGCTCGCCCCGGCGGACGGGCACTCGCGCGGGGGCCTGCTCGTCGAGGGCACCTGCGACGAGATCGGCCGACGGCACGTGTGGGTCGCGCTCGGCCCGGAAGGCCCCCGCACGGTCACCTTCGCCACCCGTCTCGGCTCCCTGCACCGCCCCTCCGACCTCGCCGAACGCCTCCCCAAGGCGCTCATCCACCGCAACGTCCCCGGCGAGCCGGTGCACGCGTTCCTGCGCGACTTCGACCGCGCCTGGGCGGCCGCCGCGCCCTACGCCTCCTACGGCGCCCGTCAGCGCTGGATGCGGGCGGTGCGCGACCTCGCGGCCGACTGGCCGGTGACGGACGGGCCGGGGCGGTGGCGCCAGGGTGAAGTGACGGTGGCCTGGCGGGCGTTGGCACCACGCGGCTGACCTGCGGGGAACGATCTTCGTGAGTCGTTCGTCACACAGACGGGAAGAGCGCCGGTCGCGGGGCAGGGATGAGGGAGTTGACCATGCCCGGCCGCTGTCGCCCGACCTCTGTTGCTTTGGGCGGATACATGGCACGATCCCCCAGGCAACGTAAGTTACTGACGGTTAATCAGGTGGGGGCTGAGGTATGGGACGGGGCAGGCGAAGTGCGCTCGCGGCGGCCGTGACCGTGGTCTGCGCGGTCACCGTGCTGGGGGCATCGGGCACGGCGTTCGCGAACGCGCAGCAGCCCACCCGGCGTCCGACACCCACCGCCTCCGCCTCCTCTTCCTCCTCTCCGTCCTCTTCCCCGGACGCCCCCGCCTCCCCCTCGGACGGCCTCGACAAGGACCTGGAGGCCGTCCGCACCAAGCTGGACACGCTCTACCACGACGCGGCCGTCGCCACGGAGGCCTACAACGCCGCCGAGGAGAAGAGCAAGAAGCAGTCCGCCGAGATCGTCGACCTGGCCCGGAAGATCGTCGACGGACAGAAGAAGCTGGACCGGCTGAAGGACCGCGCCGGCGCAGCGGCCCGCGCCCAGTACCGCACGGGCGGGCTGCCGCCGCAGGCCCAGCTGCTGCTCAGCGACGACCCGCAGAGTTTCCTCGACGGTGCCGGCCGGGTGCTGGAGGGCGAGCACGCGGCCAAGGGCCTGATCCAGGAAATGACCCGCACCCAGCAGGACTTGGAGCAGTACGCCGACGACGCCAACGACCGCTGGGAGCAGCTGGAGGCCAACCGCAAGGAGAAGGCCGGGGCCAAGAAGCGGATCCAGCAGCGGATCAAGGAGGCGGAGAAGCTCCAGACCAAGCTGGAGAAGCGGCAGCGCGACCGCCTGGCGCAGCTGGAGAAGCAGGCCGCCCAGCGGGCGCAGACGGCGTGGCTGGACACCGGGATCCTCAAGGAGGTCCGCGGCAAGGCCTCCGAGGCGGGGCGCAAGGCCGTGAAGTTCGCCACGGCCCAGATCGGCAAGCCGTACGAGTGGGGCGCCGAGGGGCCGAAGACGTTCGACTGCTCCGGGCTGACCTCGCAGGCCTGGGCCGCGGCCGGCCGGCCCATCCCGCGCACCTCGCAGGAGCAGTGGAAGCAGCTCAGGCACGTGGACATCAAGGACATGCGCCCGGGCGACCTGATCATCTACTTCGACGACGCCAGCCATGTCGCGATGTACGTCGGCGACGGCGCGATCATCCACGCCCCGCGCCCGGGGCGGACGGTGACTCTGGCGGGGGCCGGTGAGATGCCGATCCTCGGGGTCGTACGGCCGGACACGGACTGAGGTTCTCCGCTGTTCGAGCCCCGGTGACCTGCGCCATGTGACGCACCCCACCCGGGTTCGAGATCAAACCCGCAGGCGACGTGAGCTTCGTCATTCCAGCCGCGGGGGCGCCCTGTCCAACTCCGGTACGGATCGCGGCATATGACAGTGGCCGAAGCCGGAGCGACGCGCCTCACACCATTCCAATGCGGCGCCGACTACCGCTATGGTCCCCAGCGGTGGGGCGGTTCCTCGTACTCACCACGCCCTCGGGGGGAGGGAAGGAATCCAGGACGATGCCCGTGCCCGTACCGCGGCAGCGAGCGATCCCGGCCGCGGAGAGTGGTCAGGCGCAGACCGTGTTCCACGGCGGCGGCCCTTCCGCGGCACCGGCCCCGCACCGGGAAGCCACGAAGCCGAAGGAAACGACGGTCGAGAAGGACAACCGCCACAGCGGCCATACCAGCACCCACAGCACGCATCTCAGCCACACCACCAATCTCACCCTGCTGCTGATCGAGGACGATCCCGGCGGCTGGCCGATCGTGCCCGAACTGCTCGACTCGGCCGGCAAGCCGATCCGTGTCCGCACCGCCCGCAACCTCACCGAGGCCGAGCGGCTGCTCACGGACGACGTCCACTGCATCCTGCTGGACCTCGCGCTGCCGGCCCCCGGCCGGTCCGGTGGGTCCGGCTCCGGTGACGACGACGAGCTGGCCGTGCTCAAGCACGTACTGGAGCTCGCGCCCCGGCACGCCGTGCTGGCGCTCACCGCGTCCGGCGACGCCGAGCGTGGCGCCCAGGCGGTCCGGGTCGGCGCCCAGGACTACCTGTTCCGCGACGAGCTGGACGGGCGCCTGCTGAGCCGGGCGATCCGCTACGCGGTGGAGCGCAAGCGCTCCGACACCGCCGAGCGCCGGCTCGCCGAGGGCAGGCTGCGCGCGCAGGAGAACCGCCGTCTGGAGCGCGGTCTGCTGCCCACGCCCCTGCTGGACGGCTCCATGCTGCACTTCGCGGCCCGCTACCGGCCCGGCCGTTCGCGCGCGCTGCTCGGCGGCGACTTCTACGACGCCGTGCGCACCCCGGACGGCACCGTGCACGCCATGATCGGCGACGTCTGCGGGCACGGTCCCGACGAGGCGGCGCTCGGCGTGGAGCTGCGCATCGCCTGGCGGGCGCTGACCCTGGCGGGCCTGTGCGGCGACGAGCTGCTGAACACGCTCCAGCAGGTGCTGGAGCACGAGCGCGCCGACGACGAGATCTTCGCGACGCTGTGCACGGTGGACATCGCGCCCGACGGGCGCCGCGCGGGCCTGTGTCTGGCCGGCCACCCGTCCCCGCTGGTCATCACCCCCGGCCGGCCGGCCCGGCTGCTGCCGTACGACAACAACGGCCCCGCCCTCGGCCTGCTGCCCGGCGCCCGTTGGCCCCGGACGCAGGTGGAGCTGGGCGCCGAGTGGAGTCTGATGCTCTACACCGACGGCCTGATCGAGGGCCGGATCGGCGCGGAGGGCGAGCGGCTGGGCCAGGACGGCATGCTGGAGATGGTCAGCCGCCAGTTCGCCCAGGGCAGGCGCCGCGAGGAGCTGCTGCGGGCGGCGGTGAACGAGGCCCGCGAGCTCAACGGCGGCGAGCTCACGGACGACGTGGCACTGGTCCTGCTGGACCGCGAGCCGTAGGGCCTGACACCGAGCCCCGGGCGTCCGAGACCCGGTGGCCCGGTGAACGGCGGTCGGGCGCGGTGAACGGCGGTCGGCTCACCGGCCGCCGTTGTACGGCCCGTACGGGCCGTCGCTGCTGCTGCCGCGGCGGCCGCCCCAGCCTCTGCCGCCGGAGACCTGCTTGAGCGCGGGCCGTACGTCCACGATGTAGACGATGCTCGCGATCGCGCCGATGACCGGCAGGAACATGAAGATCGAGAACAGGTAGCTCACGACGAGCGCCAGGCCCAGGATGATCAGCCAGAACACCTTGTTCTGCTTGTCGGCGGCGCGGAACGCGTCCTCCCGGCGGATCGCCGCGTCGACGAGCCCGAACGCGGCCAGGGCCATGAGGAGGATCTTCAGAATCCCCAGGAACCCCGCGAAGCCCAACATCAGCATGCTGTCCACCGCCCGTTCTCTCCGACTCCTACGCGGCCACCGTACCCGGAGAACGGGCCGGACACCCCAAGGGTGCCCGGCCCGTACGCCTGTCGCCCGGACGGGTGAGGCGTGCCTCTGCCCGGCCCTGACCTACTTGGCGGGCGGGGTGGTCTTCCTGGCGGTGGTGGTCGTGGTCCTGCGCGGCGCCGGGGCCTTCTTGGCCGGGGCCTTCTTCGCGGCCGGCGCGGCCTTGGACTCGGTGGACCCGGCGGGCTTGTCCGCCTCGGGCTCGACGGCGACGGCGAGCTCCTCGACCTCCTCGGCGAGGTCCTCGATGCCCTCGGCGGCCTGGCCGCGCCAGGTCTTCACGGCCTGCTCGCCGTGCTCGGCGACCTTCTCGTAGGTCTCGCGGGCCTTCACGGCGTACTCGGCGGCGACACCGACCCCGCGCAGGGCGAGGTCCTGGGCGGTCTCACCGAGCTTCTTCAGGTCGGCGTCGAGGTTGGTGCCGAACTTCTTCAGGTCCGCGTCGAAGGAGCTCCAGAACTCGGTGACCTTGGTCTGGACGGTCTCCTGGGTCTCCTTCACGCGGGCGGTGGCCCGCTCCTGGACGGCCTTCGGGTCGGTGTTGCGCACGGCGTCGATACGGGCCGGGGCCTCGGCACGGAGCTGCTCCACCAGGGCGGGCACCTTCTTGGCCTGCCGCAGGGCCAGGTCCGCGGTGCCCGCGGCGAAGTAGAGCGGCGTCGGGTCGCTGAGGGTCTTGCGCAGGTCGTCGGTGATGGCCATGGTGACTGATCCTCCCGGATCGCTTTCGGCTGAGGGTTTCGGTGTGCCGCGGTGGCCCGGCCGTCGAGCCGGCCGTAGGGGGCCGTGGGATCAACCGGCCGCCTGCCGCGGATCGGCGTCGTTGCCGCCGGACGTGCGGGGTGGGTGCTCGGCGGGGGCGGGGTGGCCGCCGTCCGGCTCGGGGACGGTGGCCGGCCGTATGGTGCCGCCGCTTCCGTCGTCGGCCGCGCGGATGTCCTTGTCACGGGCGGCGCCGCCTTCGGCGTCGTCCGCCCTGCCCGCCCCGAAGCCGTTCTCCTTGCGGAAGGACTCGTAGATCTGCAGCAGCACCTGCTTCTGCCGCTCGTTGAGCGAGGGGTCGGCGAGGATGACGGCCCGCGTCTCCACTTCGTCCCGGTCCCGCTCGGCGTCGAGAATGCCGGCCCGCACGTACAGCGTCTCGGCGGAGATCCGCAGCGCCTTCGCGACCTGCTGCAGCACCTCCGCGCTCGGCTTGCGCAGCCCGCGCTCGATCTGGCTCAGGTACGGGTTGGACACCCCGGCGGCGTCGGCGAGCTGCCGCAGCGACAGCTGCGCGTTGCGCCGCTGCTCGCGCAGGTACTCACCGAGGTTGCCGACGTTGAGCGATGCCATGCCTCCAGCTTGCACCAACGGCGCTAACAATTGCAAGCACCCCGCTTGCAAGAGTGTACGAGGCGGGCACCGGGCCGACCGGGAACCGGTCAGGATTCGAGAAGCGCGGGCCGCTCGGCCACCCCTAGCGTGACTGCTGTCGTCATCCGGCGGACGCACCGTCGGCCGACCCACGACCGATCCACGAGCGATCCAGGGCCACTCGACAACGGCTCGATGACCGCTCAATGACCACAGGAGTGACCATGACCAGCTCTCCCACCCAGGGCATCAAGACCGTGCTGCACCCCGTCTCCGACCTGGCCAAGGCCAAGGAGGTCTACGCCGCCCTGCTCGGCGTCCAGCCGCAGGCCGACGCGCCCTACTACGTCGGCTTCGAGGCCGCGGGCCAGCACATCGGGCTGGTGCCCGGCGGCGGCCCGCAGGGCATGACCTCGCCGGTGACCTACTGGCACGTGCCGGACATCGAGGCCAAGCTGGCCGAGGTGACCGCCGCGGGCGCCACCGTGAAGGAGCCCGCGCACGACGTCGGCGGCGGCCGCCTGGTGGCGACCTTCACCGACCTCGACGGCAACGTTCTCGGGCTGCTCCAGGACCGGTGAACGGAGCCGCCGACCGAGAGGCACCGCCCCGGAAAGGGCGGCGGACGTCCCGCTCGCATCTGGTTGGATCGAGCGGGCGGGACCGACACAGACCGCGCAGAGCGTGAAGGGCGGATGGAGACACCATGAGCAGGGACACGAGGGCGGACACGCCGCCGGCCGCGCCGCACACGGCCGACAGCCACGATCTGATCCGCGTGCACGGCGCGCGCGAGAACAACCTCAAGGACGTCGACGTCGAGATCCCCAAGCGCCGGCTGACCGTGTTCACCGGTGTCTCCGGCTCGGGCAAGAGCTCCCTGGTGTTCGACACGATCGCCGCGGAGTCGCAGCGGCTGATCAACGAGACCTACAGCGCCTTCGTGCAGGGCTTCATGCCGACGCTGGCGCGCCCCGAGGTCGACGTGCTCGACGGGCTGACCACCGCGATCATCGTCGACCAGCAGCGGATGGGCGCCGACCCGCGCTCCACGGTCGGCACTGCCACCGACGCCAACGCCATGCTGCGCATCCTCTTCAGCCGGCTCGGCAAGCCGCACATCGGCTCGCCCAAGGCGTACTCCTTCAACGTGGCCTCGATCAGCGGCGCCGGTGCGGTCACCGTGGAACGCGGCGGGCAGCAGATGAAGGAGCGGCGCAGCTTCAGCATCACCGGCGGCATGTGCCCGCGCTGCGAGGGCCGGGGCACGGTCACCGACCTCGACCTCGCCCAGCTCTACGACGACTCCCTCTCCCTCAACGAGGGAGCCCTGATGATCCCCGGCTACAAGACGGGCGGCTGGAACTACCGGCTGTACACCGAGTCCGGCCTGTACGACCCGGACAAGCCGATCCGGAAGTTCACCAAGCGGGAGTTGCAGGACTTCCTCCACAAGGAACCGACCCGCATGAAGATCGCGGGCATCAACATGACCTACGAGGGTCTGATCCCGCGGATCCAGAAGTCGATGCTCGCCAAGGACAAGGAGGGCATGCAGCCGCACATCCGGGCGTTCGTGGACCGCGCGGTCACCTTCACCGTCTGCCCCGACTGCGAGGGCACCCGGCTCACGGCGGCGGCCCGGTCGTCGAAGATCGACGGCGTCAGCATCGCCGACGCGTGTGCGATGCAGATCAGCGACCTGGCCGAGTGGGTACGGGGGCTGGACCAGCCGACGGTGGCGCCGCTCCTGGCCTCCCTGCGGCACACCCTCGACTCGTTCGTGGAGATCGGCCTCGGCTATCTCTCGCTGGACCGGCCGGCGGGCACGCTGTCGGGCGGCGAGGCCCAGCGCGTGAAGATGATCCGCCACCTCGGCTCGTCCCTCACCGACGTCACGTACGTCTTCGACGAGCCCACCATCGGGCTGCACCCGCACGACATCCAGCGGATGAACGAGTTGCTGCTGCGCCTGCGCGACAAGGGCAACACGGTGCTGGTCGTGGAGCACAAGCCGGAGGCCATCGCGATCGCCGACCACGTCGTCGACCTCGGTCCCGGCGCCGGTGCGGCGGGCGGCACCGTCTGCTTCGAGGGCACCGTCGAGGGCCTGCGGGCCGGCGGCACCCTGACCGGCCGCCACCTCGACGACCGGGCGTCGGTGAAGGACACGGTGCGCAAGCCGACGGGCGCCCTGGAGATCCGCGGCGCGGCCACGCACAACCTCCAGAACGTCGACGTCGACATCCCGCTGGGCGTGCTCTGCGTGGTCACCGGTGTCGCCGGTTCCGGAAAGAGCTCGCTGGTGCACGGCTCGATGCCGGCCGGCGCCGACGTCGTCTCGGTCGACCAGACCCCGATCCGCGGCTCGCGGCGCAGCAACCCGGCGACGTACACCGGTCTCCTGGAGCCGATCCGCAAGGCGTTCGCCAAGGCCAACGGGGTGAAGCCGGCGTTGTTCAGTGCGAACTCCGAGGGGGCCTGCCCGAACTGCAACGGCGCGGGGGTCGTCTACACCGACCTGGCGATGATGGCCGGGGTCGCGACGACCTGCGAGGAGTGCGAGGGGAGGCGGTTCCAGGCGTCGGTGCTGGAGTACACCCTCGGCGGGCGGGACATCGCGGAGGTGCTGGCGATGTCGGTGACCGAGGCCGAGGAGTTCTTCGCCACGGGTGAGGCGCGGGTCCCGGCGGCCCACAGGATCCTCGAGCGCATGGCGGACGTCGGCCTGGGCTACCTCACCCTGGGCCAGCCGCTCACCACGCTCTCCGGCGGCGAGCGCCAGCGCCTGAAGCTGGCCACGCACATGGCCGACAAGGGCGGCGTCTACGTGCTGGACGAACCGACGACCGGCCTCCACCTGGCCGACGTCGAACAGCTCCTCGCCCTCCTCGACCGCCTGGTCGACTCCGGCAAGTCGGTCATCGTGGTCGAACACCACCAGGCGGTCATGGCCCACGCCGACTGGATCATCGACCTCGGCCCCGGCGCCGGCCACGACGGCGGCCGGGTCGTCTTCGAGGGCACGCCCGCCGACCTCGTCGCCGCCCGCTCCACCCTCACCGGCGAGCACCTCGCGGCCTACGTGGGAGCCTGACCCTGCCGTGCGCGGGCGGGGGTTCGAGGAGGTCCGTGGCCCGGCCTCGGCTCAGACCTCGAACCCCTGCTCGCCGAGGATCCCGTCGATGCGCGCCCGATGGGCGCTCTCCCACTCCTCCGGGGTCTGCGTCGCCTCCTTGACGAGCTGTGCGTGCGCCGCCGTCAGGATCTCGTCGGCGCGGGCGGCCGGCACCGTCACCACGCCCTCCTCGTCGGCCACCACGATGTCCCCGGCGTCGACCTGGACCCCGCCGCAGCGCACGGGCCGGTTCAGAGGGCTCGCGACCGACTTGCCGCCCGGGACCGGGATGACACCCCGGGCGAAGACCGGGAATCCCATCTCCCGTACCTCGGCGAGATCGCGGATCAGGCCGTCGGCGACGAAGGCGGCGACACCTCTGCGCCGCGCCACGGCGCACACGTTGCCGCCGGCCAGCGCGTAGTCCAGGTCGCCGGACTCCACGACGATCACCGAGCCGGGTTCGGCGCGGTGGACGGCGGCGTGCAGCATGAGGTTGTCCCCGGGCGGGCAGCGCACGGTGAACGCCGGCCCGGCCACGCGCGGCACCGGCTGCCACAGCGGCCGGATCCCGATGTCCATGACCTGCTCGCGCCCCAGCAGATCGGCGAGCGTGGTGACGGGAACGTCCCGGAAGGCTTCGACGACGACGGGCTCGGTCATGTCGACGACCCTAGGGCCTGTCCGGCGGATCATGGCGCAGACGCGGGGGCCGGCACGCCCATCTGCGGCGTCGTCGTCGGGGGCCGGCCGCTGCCGCCGCGGCGGAGTCCCTACGCCAGGGCGCGGGCAAGATAGGGGTTCGCGGTGGAGCGGACCCTCAGCCCCAGGGAGCCGGTGGCCGCGGCGAGGGTCATCGCGTACGAGTCGACGGCCCTGCGCACGTTGGGGGCGTCGAGGCTGGCGCCGGTCACCAGGCGGTCCAGGTCCACATAGGCGGAGCGCACCGTCTCGATCCACCGGTACACGCGCCAGTCCTGCGGCCAGTCGGCCGTGTACTCCTCCGACAGACCGCGCTCCCAGCGCCGGAACATGCGCTGCCGGATCTCCGGGCGGGTCGGCGTGAGGTGCATGTGCCGGACCAGGTCGTACAGGGGATCACCGATCAGGGCCATCTCCCAGTCGATGATGGTGAGCGCCAGGGCGTCGTCCCGGCGCACCAGGTTCCAGGGGTTCAGGTCCCCGTGCAGCAGGGCAGGCCGGCGCGGGCTCACCCGGTACCGGCTCAGGATCTGGCGGAGCCGGGGGGCGTCGGGCAGACCCAGGAGCCAGGCCAGCTGCTGCGACTCCTTCGGCAGGTTCCCCACCATGATCACCAGCTGGTCGCAGAGCCAGGTGAAGAAGGTCTCGTTGCCCGCCACGGGGTCGAGCGGGTCGTAGTCCACGCGGGTCAGCGCGCAGAGCTGGTCGACAAGCCCGTCCGCCTCATGCGGCAGCAGGCCGTGCACCGGATGGCTGGGCGGGCGGTCGGTGTCCTCGGGCCCGACGTAGGTGTGGATGGCGTACTGCTCCCCCCGGTGGCTGCGGCCCAGAGCAAGCACCCGCGGTGCCGCCACCGGGAGCCCCGACCGCTCGATGGCCACCAGTACGGCGTGCTCGCTCAGGAAGCTCGGTTCCCTCCGGCAGACGTTTGCCACTTTGCGGCGCACCACGACCGGATGGTCGTAGCCCGGCACCCGCACCACCGAGTTCAGATGCGCGGTGCCCTTGAAGACGCGGCTGGCCGGTGCCATTCCCTCGGCGACCAGGGCGTGTTCGACGGCGGCGGCGGGGAAGTCGGAGCGTTCGGGGAGTCGGCGGTCCCACGACCACGAGATCGTTCCGGTCGCCCGGCCCGGGCCGCCCCGCACCGCCGTCCGGGAGGCCCGCCAGCGGAAGAGGACGCGTTCCACCTCCGCCGCGTCCGGGACGTTTCTCAATCCGAGGGGTTGGGCGGCCACCTCCAGCGCCCGGCACACGGAGGCCGCTGCCTCGTCCAGGCTCTTCTGGTCAGGTGCGTCCTCCAGGGCCTGCGCGGCCCGCATCACGTCCGGGTAGACGGACTGTGCCCGTTCGAAGGCGACGTAGTGCCGCAGGTCCTTGGCCAGGCCGTTGACGGCCGCGGGCCGGATGCGGGTCATGGCCGCCGCCCAGGCGTCGATCACCTCGCCCCACTGGTGGCCGGGGTAGCGCATCCGGACCAGGTGCGTCGCCAAGTCGTGCAGGGGGTCGCCGTAGGTGGCCAGTTCCCAGTCGACGCAGATGAGGGGCGGATCACCACCGTAGGACATGATCAGGTTGTCACGGTGCAGATCCGCGTGGAGCAGGCTGTAGGGCCGCCGGGCCATGGCCGGTACCCGGTCCGCCAACTGGACCAGGGCGTCCTCCGGAATGCCCAGCGCGGCGAACAGCCCACCAAATCCCTGCCAATTGGGCTGCCGGATCTGCCGATCCGCACGGCGGGCGAGGGTCTGCAGGAAGCCCTGGCTGTCCTTGTCGTTGCGCGGCCACTCCGCCGGCAGCGGGGGCAGCGCCTCTCGGCGGACCTGGGTCATCTGGGCGAGCAGTTCCGCCAGGGCCCGCACGAGCAGTCCGTCGACCGGCTTTCCGTTGGCGCAGACGCTGGAGAGGGGTACGCCCTCGACGTAACTGTGGATCGCGAAGGAGTCACGCTTGACGAGGCACTCGGGGACGTTCGGCAGCACGCCCCGGATGGAGTCGAGGATCGCCGACTCGTCCGGCCACGTCCTGATCACCACGGGCAGTGCCTCGGCGCGGCGGATCCGGACGGTCACCGAGGTGCCGGCCTCCCGGTGCAGCAGGCGTGCCATGTGCTCCGTCAGGGGCAGCACGTAGTTCTGGTTGTGGTGCCCGCTGCTGGCCTGGCCCAGCTCCGCCGCGATCTGTACGAACTCCTTCACATCGCGGACGGCACGCTCCCCGAGAAAGGGGCGGGGAGGAGGAGGTGCGCCCACGGCCGCTCCAAGTGCTCACGCGAGAATCACAGTATGACAAAACGTACGACAACGCTCATATCGGGCACGACTTGAGCGCGCTTCCTGTCGGCACAACGGGTGGTGTGCCCATGCCTGTGCCCGCGGCTCGCGTCGCGGATCCGAGGTCGCCTTGCACACCACCTCTTGCGAGCCGTACGTGCCGTGCCGAGCTGTTGCTCACGCGGTGCGGGCATGCTACAGCACGCCCCTGGAGCCACTCGCCACTTCGGCTACTCGGACAGCAGAGTCCACACGGACTCGAACCAGGCCTGCATGGAGGTGGCGAAGGCGGAGCTGGGTGAGTCGGGATCGGCGTCGCCCACATGGTGGGTCAGGGTGGCACCGAGACCCAGCACGTCGAGCGCTCTGATCTCCTCGCCGCTCTCCAGGACCACCGGACGCTCGATCACCTCGTAGGGGCCGAAGAGCACTTCCGCCTCGTTGATGACGTACAGCTTGAAGGTCGGCGTCAGCGGTGCGTGCCGGATCTGTACGTCGACGTCGGGCACCAGGTCCTCGGTCCTCAGCTCGGCCAGCACACCCCGCAGCGACTCCGTGTGCCGCCGCGTGATGGCGTGCAGACGGTCGCGCAGCAGGTCGGCGTCCTTGTCGTCCATGGCCCTGGGATAGGGCAGGGGCAGCGAAATGGACGGCAGGAGCATGCGCAGGGCGATGCGCCGGGGCCGGATGAAGCCTGCCCGGATCCGTTCCGCCTGGAGCCGGATGTGCGCGTCCAGCGACTCGGACGTCAGCGTGTAGACGTCCAGGGCCACCTCGGGCTGCTCGAAGGCTTCGCTGATGAAGGGAGCGAGCGTCGCCCCGCGCGACGACCGACTGGCCTTGGCCGACGAGGACTGTATCCGCTGGTTCTTGATGACGCGTGAACCGCTGCCCTGCCGTGACTCGATCCAGCCTTCGTAGCTCAGTTCCCGCAGCACCCGCTGCACGGTGTCGCGGGAGACCCCGAACTCCTCGGCCAGGTCCCGCTGCGAGGGCAGGAACGAGCGCCTCGGGTACGTTCCGTCGGCGATCCGGGACCGCAGTTCCTCGGACACCTTGCGGAAAGCCCGCCCGCCGCCGTCGCCGGTGCGTTCTTCGGTCACGACTGGACCGTACCGCCGCCGGTCCACCCGCAAACAGATTTCTGGTCCGCCTGTCGGTCCGGCGCGTATGGCGGATGCGCCACGTCGGCCGAATTCAGCCGGTTAACCGATCAATCAGACCGGGGACAACCACTTCACGGCAACCAGTCCAATTGGCCCAATAGTTGGCCGAATCACAGAAACTGGAAGGGTGGGTGGGGAACGTGGTCCTGCTGCAACTGCTGCGGGTGGGGGGAGAATTCCTGCTGCCCCGCGAGGCCCAGGCGAGGCTGGGCTTCGCGGGGCCGGCCCTGCTGGTCGCGGTCACCGTGGGTGTGCGGGCCCGCCGGGCCGGGCTCGCCGTGGGTGCCGCCGTGGTGTTCACGCTGCTGATGACTCAGGCCTGACCCCGCAGGATCCGCAGTACGGGCTCCAGCGAGTCCACGATCAGTGTGGCGCCCGCCTCCTTCAGGAGCTTCTCCTTGCGCGCGTTGTGCGCGTAGCCCAGGAAGGGGACGCCGGCGCGGAGCGAGGCCTCGTGGTCGGAGGGGGTGTCGCCGATCATCAGGGCCTCCGCCGGGGCCGCGCCCGTCGCGTTCAGGGCCCGGTTCAGGCAGTGGGGGTCCGGCTTGAGGTGGTGCAGGTCCTGGGTGCGGCCGTAGATGTGGGGGTCGAAGCAGGCGGTGAGGCCCCGGCTCTCGAGGTAGGCGCGGACCACGAGCGGCGAGTTGTTGGTGGCGATGGCGAGCCGGGAACCCAGCGCGACCCAGGTGCGGATCAGCGGGTCGGCGTACGGCGTGGGCCAGGCGGAGGAGGCGGCGTGCAGCTCCTCGTGGGTGAGGCGGGCCTCCAGTTCGGCGACCAGGTCGCTGCCGGGGTGCCGGCGGTCCACGGCACGCAGCACGACGTGCGGGTCCAGCGACTCGCGCTCCCCCTCGGTGAGCAGGCCGTGCAGCCCCCGGCCCTCCAGCCACCGCACCAGCCCGGTCGCCACCCGCTCCGAGGAGTGCCCGGCGAACAGACGGCAGATCGGGCCGTCGAAGTCCCAGAGCACGGCCCGCGCACGGGTGACCAGTTCCCGCAGTTTCTCGTTCTCGGTCGTCTCTGCCACCGAATCGGTCTGCGTCGTATCAGAAGTCACTAGGAGAGTGTCAGGTCCGTGGTGATGGTTTCCCAGAGGGCGTCGAACCACTTCTGCGATTCCGTCACGAACGCGGCGTCCCGTTGCCCGGCCCGCTTGACGAAGGAGAACAGCAGCGAGGCGGAACCCAGAGCGTCGTACATGTCCAGGGTCTCGTCGCCCCAGTCCTCCTCGCGCCGGGTGAGGGTGTAGTAGCCGATCAGCGCCTCCTCGCCGTTGAGCAGGTAGAGCTTGACCGGCGGGGTGAAGGGCAGGGCCCGGAATGCCACGTGCACGTCGATGCCGTGGGTGGCGCGCAGGGACTGCAGGTTGTGCCTCAGCACGTGCCCCTGGGCGTTGCGCATCTCCAGCCAGCGCTGGTGCACCACCTCGTCCTCGTCACCGCCCTCCACGGGGACCGGGAAGGCGAGGGAGATGTGCTTGGACGGCACCAGGATGCGGACGTCGATGGCGTCGGGGCGCATCCGGCCCTCGTGGATCAGCCGCAGCGGCTCGCCGATGGCGACCATCAGCGTCTCCGCCGTGTGGCACACGACGTCGATCCGCACCCGCCGGGCCGAGAACGCCTCCGTGAGCCGGGGCGCGAGGCCCACCATCGTCGGCAGGGGCTCCTCGCGCACGGGTGCCGCCTCGGCGATCCTCGGCGGGCTGCCCTTGCTCACGTTGCTGAGCAGCCCGTCCTCCTGGAGCTCCCGCAGGGCCTGGCGCACGGCACCGCGCTCCACCCCGAACTCCTCGGCGAGTTCGGCCTGGGTGGGCAGGCGGTCGCCCGGCTTGAGCTCGCCGGTGCGGATCCTGTCCCGCAGTGTCTCGGCGATCTCCTGGGCAGAGCTTCTGCGGCTCCCGTTCACGGCCACGTTCTCCTGGGTCACGACCAAACGCTACAACTCTGATCCACCTGACGGGAGTTGTTTGAAACCTGTTTATAGGTGGCCGCCAAGTGGGGACAACTATAGAAGAGTTGGCCGCCAACTTGGATGAGTTGGCGAAAGTTAGTTGCACCTCCTGCTCCACAGCACCCCCACTCCCATCCGCCCAGGACAGCCCGAAGGGGGAACGCCGTGCCTGTTGCTCTCGCTCTTCTGTCCGCCGTCTTCGTCGTCGGCTTCGAGCAGCTCGTCCAGGTGAAGTACGGTGCGACGGGCATCGTCGGCCTGCTGCTGCTCACCGTCGGCATCAAGGCCAAGAGCCCGGCCGTCAGCTCCGCCGGGGCGGTGGTGCTGGCGATGCTCGTCGCCGGTCCCGCCCTGTGAACGGCCCGGGGCCGCTGCGCGTCACGCCCCGTGGACCGGTCGACCCGTCGTTCCGACGACCCGTGGGAGACGTCAGCTCGTCAGCACCAGCTCCGAACTGATCGTCTCCCACAGTGCGTTGAACCACACGAGCGACTGCTCGACGAACGTCGTGTCGCGCAGCCCGGCGCCCTCGACGAAGGAGAACAGCATCGACTGGGAGCCCTCCGCGTCGTACAGCTGGAGGTGTTCGTGGTCGATCTCCTGCTCGCGCCGCCGCACGGTGTAGTACGCGAACAGCGCCTCGGTGGCGTTGAGCAGGTAGAGCTTGACCGGCGGGGTGAAGGGCAGGGCCCGGAAGCTGACGTGCACGTCGATGCCGTGCGTGGCGCGCAGGGCGAGCAGGCCGTGCCTGAGCACCTGGCCCTGGGCGTTGCGCTGGGCCAGCCACCGCCTGCGCAGCCGGCCCGCCGCGGCGGAGTCCACCGGCGCCGGGAAGGCGAGGTCGATGTCCCGGCTGGGCAGCAGCACCCGCACGTCGACCTTGGCCGGTTTCAGTCGCCCGGCATGGATCTGCCGGAGCGGTTCGCCGATGGCGAGAGTGAGCGAGATCGACGTCAGGCACAGGGCGTCGATCTCCACGTGCGAGGCCTCGAAGGCGGTGGCGATACGGGGGGCGAGCGCGGCCGTGGTGGGCAGCGGAGGGGCTGCGGCGCCGGTCAGGGCACGTCGCGGGTCGGGGGCTACGGTCGCCGGGCTGCCCTTGGACACATTGCTGAGCAGATCCTCCGACTGCAGGATGCGCAGGGCCCGCCGCACCGCCGTGCGCTCCACGCCGAACTCCTCGGCGAGTTCGGCCTGCGTGGGCATGCGCTGGCCCGGCCGCAGTTCACCGGTCCTGATCCGCCGCCGCAGTTCGTCGGCCACCTCGCGGTGTGACCTCTGTGGCCGTTGTGACCTCTTCCGCCCAGTGGCGGAGGCGTGTTCCGGGTCCACGGTCGAACGGTACAACTTCCCGCCATCTTTGGACAGTTCGCGGAAAGGTGGTTATGAGACGCTTCCAGGCGGAGATAAGACAAGTGAAGTTGGTGGCCAACTTGAGCGACATGGTTGAACCATCCAAAGGTTGGCCACCAGGGTGACAGTCGGGGAACGCCGTACCGCGCTCCCTTCCGGAGGGGAGCCGGGAGCACGGTCGGCGCCGCACAGCCACGGCTCGAGGGCCGGGACGCACAGCCACAACTCAAGACGGTCGGCACAGTCACAACTGAAGACAGTCGGCACAGCCACAACCGAACATCGCGAGCACAGCCACAACTGAACAGCCAAGCTACGGAAGCGTCACCCCTGTCACTGTCACCGGCAGGAAGGAGCGTTCAGAACACGTCCGGGCACCACGGTCGCCTGGATGTACGCAGCAGGGCGTCGGCCACCACGGCGGCGCCCGCTTGTTCTTCCCGGACCCGGCCGAGCGCCGCGAGCCGCACCGCCGACTCGTCGCCGAGCCACAGCGTCGCCAGCTCGCCCACCTCCAGCGTCAGATCCGCGCTCCGAGTCGTCGGCGTACAGGACGCTCCCTCGGGCGAGGCCTCCAGTCGCCACCGGCCCCCGGCCGGTCCCGTCCCGTCGACGACCTCCAGCACCAGCGTGCCCGTCCCCTGGTACGTCCGCGCCTCCAACGCCCGTACGACGTCCAGGATCCGCACCCACAGCCAGTCCGCCTGCGTGGTGACCGCGGCCGCGCGCGGGTCCGGCAGAAGGAGGGGGAGCAGGTCGTCCGGGGCCCTGCGGCCGCTCTTGACCCTCACCACCCAGTCGATCGAGCACAGGTGCAGCCACAGCGCGCGCTCGGCGGCCGGCGTCACCGCGATGAGGCTCTTCACGGTGGCCGTGTTCAGCGGCTGCTTGGCATCCGACCAGGTCTCGTCGCACACGTACGCCGCCAGGCCCTCGACCGTGCCGTCCGCCGCTCGGTACACGGCGTAGAAGGGCTCGGTCCACGACTCGCGCTGCAGGCGCCGCGCGCCGGTGCTGACCTGCCACCAGCGCTCGGAGCGGTCGATCAGGCCCGGCCGGGTGCGGCGCAGCCGCTCGTGGAGTTCGGGGCCGAGCTTGCGTACGTCGTCGCCGTCCACGAGGTCGACCCGGCCGCCGTCCTCCGGTCCCGACCAGCGCGGGTCGACACCCGCCCGGGGTACGTCGATCGTCCACTCGGTGGTCCAGGTGGCGGGGCCGAAGCCGTAGCGGCCGTAGATCGGGTACTCGGCCGCGATCAGGGTGGCGACGACGTCGCCGCGCTCCTTCGCCGCGCTGAGGTCGTGGGCCATCATGCGGGTCAGCAGGCCGCGGCGGCGGTGGGTGGCGGTGACCGTGACGTTGGAGATGGCGTCGGCGGGGACGGGTGTGCCGCCGACGGCGGTGAGCTCCTGCGGGAAGGAGCGGAACGTCGCCACGCACCGGCCGGCGTCGAAGGCGCCGAGGGTGCGGGCGGGGACGATGTAGGTGCTGCGGTCGGCGACCTCCTCGGCGGAGACCGCGGGACTGCGGAGGAAGCCGGTGTTCAGGGCGCGGATCCAGTCGGGGATCTCGGCTTCGGTGATGGGGCGTACGTCGATGTCGGGGCGGGCGGCGTTGTGCGGGCGGGTGGCAGTCATGGGTTGACGGTAGGGGGCGGGTGCGGGTGTGTCGTGGGGATTTTCCTCGCTCAGAAGGTCGCCCGGATCTCCCCCACCACTCGGCCTCCGCCGTGGAGCGGAGCGTGTGCGATGCGCTGGATCACCGGGGCGTCGACGCCCATGTGGGTCAGGGCGCGGGCCAGGACCGGGCCCAGTGCCCTTGCCGCGCCGTCGTCGATCTTGAGGGCCAGGGCCCGGCCGTCCGGGAGGGCGACGGCCTGGACGGCCTCCGCGCCCACCTTGGACAGGGCGCCGGGCACCTCGCGCATCAGCCAGGTGTCGTGGCGGCGGGTGCCGGCGACGTACTCGGGGTGGGCGCGCATGGCGTCGGCGACACGGCGCTCGGCCGTGCCCGGCGCGGCGAGGACGAAGGAGCGGTGGGCACGGGCCAGGCCCGTGAGGCTGATCGCCATCAGCGGCGCGCCGCAGCCGTCCGTGCCGACGGCCGCCACGTCCTCCTCCGCCGCTTCCTCCACAACCCTGTGGATGAGCTGCTGCAACGGGTGCGCAGGGTCGAGATACGACTCCAGCGGCCACGCCCGCAGCGCGCACGCCGCCAGCATCGCGGTGTGCTTGCCGGAGCAGTTCATCGCCACCCGGTCGCGCCCCGCCCCGGCCGCCAGCCAGGCCTCCCTCTCCTCCTGGTCCAGCGGCAGGTCGGGCGGGCACTGCAACCGCTCCGGCGACAGCCCGTGCTCGTCCAGCATCTTGCGGACGAGGTCGCGGTGGAAGGGCTCCCCCGAGTGGCTGGCCGCCGCGAGCGCGAGCCGCTCCCCGGCCAGGTCCAGGCCCGCCCGCAGCACGCCCGCCGCCTGCATGGGCTTGTTGGAGGAACGCGGGAAGACCGGCGCCGTCACCTCCCCCCACGCGTGCTCGACCGCGCCGTCCGCGCCCAGCACCACCAGGCTGCCCCGGTGCCGCCCCTCCACGAACCCCGAACGCACCACTTCGGCGAGGACGGGGGAGACGGCGAAGGAGACGCCGGACGGGGCAGCAGAGGCGGACGAAGCGGGGGACGCGGGGAACACGGACATCGGCGGTGGCCTTCCGGGGACTGCGGCGACGGCGGGCTGGGAGACGCACGGCACGAGGAAGACGTGCCCCGCGCGGGCCCGGGGTCGCCGCGGCCACACCGTCAGACGAGCAGGTCGTCCACCTGTGCCTCTCCCTCACGGTACCGGCGGGCGATCTCCGCGCTGCAGCCGTCCGCCGTGCGCTGCAACTGCTGCCGACGCCGGGAGACCTGCTGCTCGTACCGCACCAGCCGCCCCATCGCCGCGCCCAGCTCCGGATCGGTGCGGGCACCCAGGTCCGACAGCTCGACCTCGGCGAGCATCTCGGCGGCCAGCCGCCGGTACTCCTCGCTCTGCGGTGTGCCGAGCGTCACATGCCGCGCCGACGAGCGCTGCCGGGCGGGCGCGTCCTTGAGGATCTCCGCGAGCCGTTCGACGACGGACGCCTGCCCGCTGTCCACGACGGCGGCGAGCCCGGCGGCCGAACCGCGGGCGGCGCGCCCGGCCGCGGCCCCTCGCCGGGCCAGTTCCGCGCGCAGAATGTCGATCCGCCCCTGGAGCAACCGCCGTACGTAACTCAGGTCGGCCTCGTCCCGCTGCGCCTGCCGGCGCAGGGCGCGCAGTTCGGGCAGGCTCGGCACGGTCAGGTCGGGCTCCGACAGGTCAATCGGCAGCCCGGTGTGTCCCGTGTCCACCGGTGGCGGGTCCGACGGGATGGATGGGATCGGCGGGATGGATGGGATGGGCGGGCTGTCGGTGCGCTGCACCGGCGGCCGATGGGTCGTCTCCGCGATCGCGGCGCGGAACGGCGGGACCGCTCCGGGCTGCGCCTGCTGCTCGGTACTCGATGTGCTCATGCGCCTCAACCGTCCCCTCGACCGGCGCGTACGGAAGCATCGTGCCACCCCGAGTGGCCAGTATGTGACCGAGTGCCCCCGATCAGCCCCAGATGGGGGGTTACGAAGCATAAAGAAGCACGATATGGACGCAGCGCCGGCGCGGGGCAGAGCCCGCCGCGGACCGCGGCCGGCCGCCCGGCATGATGGTCGGCATGCGTGCAGTGGTGCAGAGGGTGGACGGCGCGAGTGTCGTCGTGGACGGCCGGACGGTGGGGGCCATCGAGGGCGAGGGGCTGTGCGTCCTCGTCGGGGTCACCCACGAGGACACCAAGGAGAAGGCGGCGCAGCTCGCCCGCAAGCTCTGGTCGATCCGCATGCTGCACGACGAGAAGTCGTGCAGCGACATCGGTGCCCCGCTGCTGGTCATCAGCCAGTTCACCCTCTACGGCGACGCCCGCAAGGGCCGCCGCCCCACCTGGAACGCGGCGGCCCCCGGCGACGTCGCCGAGCCGCTGGTCGAGGAGGTGGTCGCCCAGCTGCGTGCGCTGGGCGCGACGGTCGCGACGGGCCGGTTCGGGGCGGCGATGCGGGTGTCGTTGACGAACGACGGGCCGTTCACGGTGCTGCTGGAGATCTAGGGGGTATCTCGTCGATCAGGCCGGCCACCGCGAGCCCGGCATGATCGGCGAGACACTCCCTAGGGGGTGTCCTGGCGCGGCCGTGAACCGACGAGCGCTACGGCTCTACGACGACCTCCTGGGCCGCCGCCGTGTCCCCCGCCATCAGCCGGGCGTCCAGCGGGACGTTCCGCTTGACCAGGGCGAGGGCCACCGGTCCGAGTTCGTGGTGGCGGGCGGAGGTGGTGACGAAGCCGATCTTGCGGCCGTCGGGCCCCTCGTCGGCGAGGCGGATCTCGGTGCCGGGGACCGGCAGGTGCACTTCGCTGCCGTCCAGGTGCAGGAAGACCAGGCGGCGCGGCGGCTTGCCCAGGTTCTGCACCCGGGCCACCGTCTCCTGCCCCCGGTAGCAGCCCTTGTGCAGATGCACGGCCGTCCCGATCCAGCCCAGCTCGTGCGGGATGGTGCGGTGGTCGGTCTCGAAGCCCAGCCGGGGGCGGTGCTGCTCGACGCGCAGCGCCTCGTGGGCGAGGATCCCGGCGGGCGGGCCGGCCTGCTCCGCGTACGACTCCAGGTCCGCACGGGGCAGGAACAGGTCACGGCCGTACGGGGTCTCGCGTACGACGACCCCCTCGGGCACCTCGGCGATCGAGCCGGCCGGCAGGTGCACCACGGCGAAGTCGTCCGTCCGGTCGGCGACCTCGACCCGGTAGAAGAACTTCATCGACTCCAGGTACGCGATCAGCGCCTCCTGGGTGCCGGGCTCCACATGGGCCCAGACCGTCTCGCCGTCGTCGACCAGGTACAGCGCGTGCTCGATGTGGCCGTGCGCGGACAGGACCAGCGCCTCGGTGGCCTGGCCGGGGGGCAGCTCGCTGACGTACTGGGTGAGCAACAGGTGCAGCCAGCTGAGCCGGTCCTCGCCGCTGACGGTGACGACACCGCGGTGCGAGAGGTCGACGAAGCCGGTGCCGTCGGCGAGGGCACGCTGCTCACGGAACAGGTCGCCGTAGTGGGCGGCGACACCTTCGTCCACGCCCTCGGCGGGAACGGCGCCGGGCAGGGACAGCAGGGGGCTCTTCATACGAGCAAGCCTACGACGTGCTGTTCGGCCTCTTCCGTGAACAGTCCTTGCAGCGGCCGAAGATGGCGAAGTGCTTCATGTCGGTGTCGAAACCGAACTGCTGCCGCAGCTTGGCGGTGAAGTCGGCGGCCACGTCCACGTCGGCCTCGATGACGTTCTCGCAGTCCCGGCAGACCAGGTGCAGATGGTGGTGGCGGTCGGCGAGGTGGTAGGTCGGCGCGCCGTGACCGAGGTGGGCGTGGCTGACCAGGCCCAGCTCCTCCAGCAGCTCCAGGGTCCGATAGACGGTGGAAATGTTGACCCCCGACGCCGTCTTCCTCACCTCGCTGAGGATGTCGTCGGGGGTCGCGTGCTCCAGGGTGTCCACGGCTTCGAGCACGAGTTGCCGCTGCGGCGTCAGCCGGTAGCCACGCTGCCGCAGGTCAGTCTTCCAGTCGGTGCTCACCACACCAGAGAGTCTAGGACTACTTGAAGAAGGCGATCCCGTCGTCCGGCAGGTCGTCCGGGAGCGCCTTGGCCCAGCGCTCCACGTCCTCCGGGGTGACGACCTTCTTCAGGTGGGCGGACATGTAGGGGCGCAGCTCGACCTCGGGGGTCTGCTTCTCGCCGACCCACATCAGGTCGCTCTTGACGTAGCCGTACAGCCGCTTGCCGCCGGTGTAGGGGCGGGAGGCGGCGGTGCGCGCCACGGCGTCCGTGACCAGGTCGATCTGCGGCTTCTTGTCGGCCAGCTCGCCGTACCAGATCTCGATGACGCCGTCGTCGCGGGTCATCGTGACCTCGACCTTGCGGTCGGAATCGATCCGCCAGAAGCCGGCCTCCGACTCCAGCGGCCTGACCTTGTTGCCGTCGTTGTCCAGCACCCAGGTGCGGGAGTGGTACTCCAGGAAGTCCCGGCCGTCGTGGGTGAAGGTGACCTCCTGGCCGAAGTTGCACTTCTCGGCGCCGGGGAAGTCGAAGACACCCGCACCGGCCCAGTCACCGAGCAGGAAGGCGAGGGGGACGAGGTCCTTGTGGAGGTCGGACGGGATCTCGATCATGAGCTGCGTTCCCTGTTCGGATTCAGCGCTGGCCCTGGTACAGCTTCTTCACGGTCAGGTAGGCGAAGGCGAGGACGCCGACGCAGACCAGGACCAGCAGGGTTTCGAAGAAGATCTCCACGGGGTGCTCCTTGTTGAGCGCGGTGCGGTACGTACGTACACAGGGCCGGACCCCAGCTTAGTCGGGCGGGATCCGGCCCTCCTGTCGAGGTGACCCTCATCCGCTCAGCCGAGCAGCTCGCTCTGCAATGTGACCGTCTGCTGGAACGGAACGGCGCGGGCGGCGCCCTTGCGGGACTGGACGACCACGGCGAGGACGTCCCCGGCGCGGAGGTAGGCCTGGCGCACCTGTTCGGCGCCGTACGGCTTGGACTCCACGTAGTAGGTGCCCGGGATGTCGTCGTTCCGGGCCTCGATCGGGAAGTCCGCGTCGAAGACCGACGTGCCGGCGCCGCGCAGGGCATACCCGGGGCTGTCGTACTGCAACAGTTTTCCCTCGGCCAGGTCGTCCACGACGGCTGCGGTGTCGAACTGGAGCAGGTAGATCCGGGTGTGCGTGCCGTCCTGCGAGGTCCAGCCGCGGGCGGCGATGTGCCGCAGCCCGTGGTCGGTCAGCTGCTGCGCGAGCTCGGTGCGGTCCTGAGGCCGTGCGTACTCGGCGAGGAAGTCCTTCTTCGCCAGCCAGCCGCCGGTGCCGCGCAGCGCCTTGTCCTCCCGTGCACCTCGGGGTGCGGGCAGCAGCAAGGCGCGCAGATCGGCGTGGTGCGCCCCGGCGGCGTTGCTGTCGGCGAACGGTGCCGGGCTGCCGGAGGGCAGCGGCGGCCTGACGATCTCCGGGTAGTCCCAGCGGCCGTCCGAGGCAGTGGCGAGACCGGGAACGTCGGTGCGGTCCATGCGCGTGATGCCGTACGCCGTCCCCGTACCGGCCACGGCGAAGACCACGACGGCTGCGGTCCAGCGCAGCACGGCCCGCAGCCGCCGGCGGTCCTTGACGGGTGGCGCCGGTACGGCGGGCGGGGCGGCGGGGGCCCCGGGTAGTACCGGTGCCTCGCGTGGCGCGGGCGGCACGACGGGTGCCTGGGTGGGCAAGGGAGGCGCCTCCTCGGACATCGGCGGGACCGTCGACCGCTGGTCCTGGGTCTGCTCGCTCATACCGCCTTCCCCGGGTCCTTGATGCGGTCGAGCTGGTCACGGAGCAGCCGCGCCGCGGCCTTCGTGTCCAGCGGCTTCACCGCGTTCATCGTCGCGCTGACCAGAATGTCGCCCTCGTAGGCGGAGCAGACCATGACATCGAGCTTGTCCTTGGACCCCGCGGGCGGCAGGAAGCACTTGGCGTTCCGGTGGCCCTCGATCTTTGGCCCGGCACGGAAGACCTTCAGCGCGTCGAGGAAGTCCTGCTGGAAGGCGACGATGGAGCGCGCGCTGCGCCGGTCCATCCGGGACAGGACGATCTCGACGGTGAAGGCATCCTTGGCGGGCTGCCAGCCCTGGTTGGTCGCGGTGCTGACATAACTGCGCATCGCCATGCCCTGGATGTGCTGCTTGTCGATCTCCTTCTCCAGCCGCCGCCGCTGGGAGCGGGGCAGGCTTCGCAGCGACTCCTTGCGCAACGCGGTGGCCTGCGCACCGTTGAGTTCGGCGTCGGCGCCGAACTGGCTCAGGTCCGGACCCCGGACGTTCTCGGTGGTGCCATAGGGCAGCAGCAGCCCTTTCAGCCCGCGTGCCTCGGCCTGGCGCTCGTCGTCGGCAGCGGCCTTCGGCAGGCGCCAGACGGGGGCGCCTGGATCGCGGTCGGCGTCGCGCGCGGTGACGACGGTGAAGCCGGTGCCGCCGACCAGCGCGGCCAGCAGCACGGCGCAGCCGATGACCGGCACGACCCTGCGCCGGCGCCGGGTGGGGTGCGGGGACGGCTCGGGGGGCAGCCCGTCGAGCTGAAAGGCCTGCGCAGACTGCTCGGGCTGTGCAATCTGCTCGGGCTGTGCGGGCTGCTCCGGCTCCGTCGGTTGCTCGGGCTGCGGGGGCGGGTTCTCGTTCAAAGCCGCTCCGTCTGCCGCTCGGCCAGGCTCATGATCTCCTTCTTGGTGATCGGCTTGGTGTCGTTGATGTAGATCTCCATGGCGATGTCGCCGCGCCAGGCGTGCGCCTCGGCCGAGTACAGCGGGACGTACCCGGGCTTCCGGTAGGGCTCGGTGTCCGAGTACGCCATGCCGTCGCCGGTGCCGGGAACGGCCCAGCTGTGGCCCTTGTTGTTCCGTTCGGCCCAATACATGCCGTTCTCGGCGCTGTCGGCGGCCGCCAGCCCCTCTTCCTGGCGGTACTGCACGAGGCGGATCTCCACCAGATGCGTGTCGCTCGTCCGCCACGAGGTGACCGCCGCGCGCCGGAACTGGGACGAGAGCCCGTTGGCGAACGCCTGGTCCGGCTTGGTGAAGTCCTCCGCGTAGTGGGCGAGGGTCCACCAACCGTCGTCGCTCGCGAAGAAGGGGTTCTCCCGGGCGCCCTTGGGCCGCCCGACCAGCAGCTTGCGCAGGTCGCCGTCCGTCTTCACCCGCCGGTCCTGCGCGGCCGACAGCGGTTCGACCTCACCCTTCGCCTGCCCGACGACCGGCTGCGACAGCGGCGGCAGCGGGGTGGGCTCGCGGCCGGCCTGGACGACGTAACCCGTGCAGGTGCCGGCCACCACGCCGAGCACAGCGGCCACGGCGACGAGCAGAACGGTGCGCCCGCGCCGGCGCGGAGGCCGTGATTCTTCGGGTCTTTCCGGTTCTTCCAAGACGTCCCCCACAGAATGTGAAGCGCGCCTTCCGTATGCGCGCTCCACGGGAGACCCACAGCCGATGCCCGAAGTTGTAAGGGACCTGATTACGATTCGGGCATGGCGAAGAAGCTCGTGATCAAGGTGACGGCGGGGGCGGACGCGCCCGAGCGGTGCTCGCAGGCGTTCACGGTGGCGGCTGTGGCCGTGGCCAGCGGGGTCGACGTCTCGCTGTGGCTGACCGGGGAGTCGTCGTGGTTCGCGCTGCCGGGCCGGGCGGCCGAGTTCGAGCTTCCGCACGCGGCACCGCTGCCCGACCTGATCGACGCGGTCCTCGCGGCCGGCCGCGTCACCCTGTGCACGCAGTGCGCGGCCCGCCGGGACATCACGGAGAAGGACGTGATCGAGGGCGTGCGGATCGCGGGCGCGCAGGTATTCGTGCAGGAGGCGCTGGGCGACGAGACGCAGGCGCTCGTCTACTGAGGACCCGGAGCACCGGGAACCGGAACAGCGGGGAAGCGGAGCGCCGGGAAAGCGGAGCGCCTAGTGCCGTTTCTTGCCGTCCAGTTCGTCCCACCACTCGTCGGACTTCGGGTCGCCGGACGGGTCGTCCCACCAGCGGTCCTCCGGGCCGCGCCGGTTGGCGATGATCGCGGCGACCGGCGGGATCACCATGGCGAACAGGCACATCCCGACCGCCGCGGGAACCGACCAGATGCGCACGACGCCCCACGCCAGGACGAACAACCCGATGCAGGTGCCCATCAAGGCGAAATACGCGTGACGGCGGCGGGCGTACATACCTTCAGCGTATGCCGAAGGGCCGCACCCCAGGCGTCCAACCCGAGGGGTGCGGCCCTTTAGCGGTCCCGCTGGTCCGAGGAACCCGAAGGGCCTCAGACCGCGATCGCGACCTCCGCGAGGCCGCCCTGCTGGGCGACGACCGTGCGGTCGGCGGTGGCGCCGGGAACGAGGGCGCGCACGGTCCAGGTGCCCTCGGCGGCGTAGAACCGGAACTGGCCGGTGGCGGAGGTGGGAACCTCCGCGGTGAACTCGCCGGTCGAGTCCAGCAGCCGGACGTAGCCGGTCACGGGCTCGCCGTCGCGGGTCACCTGGCCCTGGATGGTCGTCTCACCGGGCTTGATCGTCGAGGCGTCGGGGCCGCCGGCCTTCGCTCCACACATGTGTTTCTCCAGAGGTCAGATAGGTCGGTCGGGACGGTCTACTTGCCGGAGCCCAGCTCGATCGGCACGCCCACCAGGGAGCCGTACTCGGTCCAGGAGCCGTCGTAGTTCTTGACGTTCTCCACGCCCAGCAGCTCGTGCAGGACGAACCAGGTCAGCGCGGAGCGCTCACCGATGCGGCAGTAGGCGATGGTGTCCTTGGCGAGGTCGACGTTCTCCTCGGCGTAGAGGGCCTTGAGGTCCTCGTCCGACTTGAAGGTGCCGTCGTCGTTGGCGTTCTTCGACCACGGGATGTTCTTGGCGGAGGGCACGTGGCCCGGGCGCTGCGACTGCTCCTGCGGCAGGTGGGCCGGGGCGAGCAGCTTGCCGGAGAACTCGTCGGGCGAGCGGACGTCGACCAGGTTCTCGGCGCCGATGGCCTTCACGACGTCGTCGCGGAAGGCGCGGATGGAGGTGTCCTGCGGCTTGGCCTTGTACTCGGTCTTCGCGCGCTCCGGCACGTCCGTGCCGTCGACCAGCTCGCGGGCGTCCAGCTCCCACTTCTTGCGGCCGCCGTCGAGGAGCTTGACGCCCTCGTGGCCGTACAGCTTGAAGTACCAGTAGGCGTAGGACGCGAACCAGTTGTTGTTGCCGCCGTAGAGGATGACCGTGTGGTCGTTGGAGATGCCCTTCTCCGACAGGAGCTTCTCGAAGCCGGCCTGGTCGACGAAGTCACGGCGCACCGGGTCCTGGAGGTCCTTGGTCCAGTCGATCCGGATGGCGTTCTTGATGTGGTTCTTGTCGTACGCGGACGTGTCCTCGTCCACCTCGACGATGGCGATGGTCGGGTCGTCCAGGTGCTCCTGCAGCCAGTCGGCGTCGACCAGGACGTCGCTGCGGCTCATGCTCAATCTCCTCCGGGGCAGTTGCGGCGGGCTGTGCGAGTGCGAGGGGGCGCACCGGTGCGCTGCGACGTGGTACGCCGGCGTACGGGGCGCGGGGACGGCCCCGGATCAGGTGCGGGGCCGGCGGAGGCGGGAGGCGGAGCTCCCGCTCAGAAGGGGCGACAGAGCATGGCGGCAACGCGGCACAGGTCTACTGCCCGCCGCTTCGTGAGATCCGCCTGTCGCTTCATGTGCTCGATCGTAGGGAGGGACGGGCGGACATGTCACCGGCGTGTCGCATGATGAGATGCGATCGTCCGCAATATGGGACCGAAGCGGCGTCGGAGCGGTCCCGGCGCGGGGCCCGGCGGTCGGTGTCCGTCACCTCATCTGCGCTGCGGACAGGGGCGTCTCGCCAGTCGGACATCGGGCCGGCTCGGGCCTCGACGGTCACCCGGCCAGCTTGACGTCCGACCCCTTCACCGTGATCTCCACGCCGTCCTTGGCCGCCTGCACCGAGTCCAGCTTGATGTCCCCGGGCAGCTGGTCGATCGCCTGCTGGAAGTCGGTGATCGACCGGAACCGGCTCTCGATCAGCTGCACGCCCGCGAGCCTCGGCAGGGAGTCGGCGTGCACCTGCACCTTGTCGTTCCGCACGGTGACCGAGCTGAGCACGGAGATCGGCTCGGGCAGCAGGGAGAACTTGACGGCCACCCTGATCTTGCCGTTGCCCCCGTACGACAGGCCCACCACCTGGGCCTTGATGCCGAAGCCGACGTCGGTGGGCTCGGACCTGGCGGTCTTCAGCAGCTCGTCGTAGGCGATGGTCGCGGTGCCGGTGGCGCTGTCCGCGGTGGCGGAGCTGTAGTCGCCGGAGAACCTCACGCCCTTCATGTCGGCCTTGAGGTCGTCGATACGGATCTTCTGCGTGCCGCTGCCCGTGGCCGCGTCGTAGTCCTTGATGCCGACCTCGACGTCGTCCAGCTCACCGCTCGCCAGCTGGGTGAGGAACGGGAAGCCGTTGATGGACACGTCGGGGGTGCTCGCCAGGTTCTCCGTGGACCTCAGCTTGTCGGCGGCCTCGTTCTGTGCGAAGTGCACCGCCACCCGGTCGACCACGACGAACAGCACTCCGAGGATGACGACGACGATCAGCAGTACCCGCAGCGCGCGCATCCGGTGTTCCCCCACCCTCGGCGGTCCGGGACGGCCGGACGGCCGCCCTTCGCGAGCGTAACGCCCGCCGGACGCCCGGACGGGGGATTGTCGATCACCTGTGACAAGAGCGGGCCCGTCACCCCAGCGCGCGTCCCAGCACCCACACCACCGGTGCCGCCGCCGTCAGCGGAAGGGCGACGCCGGCCGTGAAGTGCACGAAGCGTGAGGGGTAGTCGTAGCTTGCCGCGCGATGGCCGATCAGGGCGCACACGGCCGCGCCCGCGCCCAGCAGCGCGCCCTTCGAGCCCAGACCCGTCATGTCGCCGACCGCGATGCCCGCGCCCGCCGCGGCGAGCAGCGAGACGACCACGGAGGCCGCCGTCGGGATCGGCAGCGCACGCGCCAGGACGGCCACGGCGACCGCCACCGCGCCGACCGCGACCGCGTCGGCACCGCCCGCCAGATACCCGGCCGCGAGGATCGCCAGCGCGGAGGCCGCGACGGTCGCCATCAGGCCGTACATCCGTTCGTCCGGGTCGGCGTGGGAGCGCAGCTGGAGGACCAGGGAGAGCAGCACCCACACCCCGAGCGTGCCGAGGATCGCCGCGGGCGCGTGCTCGCGGCCCGCGCCCAGCACCGCCGCGTCCGCGACGAGCGCGCCCGCGAAACCGAGGGCGATGCCCTGCCGGGCGGGCCACATGCCGTTCAGCCGGAACCAGCCGGCGGCGGTCACGGCCTGGAGCACCACCAGCGGCACGAGCAGCGCGTACGTGCCGATCTCCGCCGCGCCGGCCAGCAGCAGCCCCAGCAGCGCGGTGAGCGCGGCCGGCTGCATGCCGGGTTCGATGATGGGCGAGCGGCCCTCGGCACGGGCGCGCTGGGCGTCGGTGACGCGGGTGTTGCCGGCGAGGGTCGCGGGACCGTAGCCGGGCTCGGCGCCTTCCGGGGCGGCCGTGGCGGAGGGACCGGCGGGCGCCGCGGGCGCCGGAGCCGGCTGGTGGTTCACCGGGGGCATGTAGGCCGTCTGTGCGGCCGGCTCGGCCGCCGCGGGGACGGGCCGGGCGTGGGTCTGGGTCTCCCACGTCTGCCCCTGCCACTGCTGCGTGTACTGCTGCTGGTCGGCGTGCGGGTCGCCGTACGCCTGCTGCTGCCCGGGCCACGGCTGGGGCTGCTGGTGCTGGAAGTGCGGCTGCTGGTGCTGCTGCGGGTGCTGGGGCTGCTGTGCGTAGGGGTCGTGGCCCTGGTACGGGCTCCCGTACGGGTTGTCGTACGGGTTGTCGTACGAGTTGTCGTACGAGCCCTCGTAGGAACCCTGGTACGGGGCTCCTGGGGCCCCCGGGGCGCCCTCATACGGCTGGTCGGTCATCGCTCACCCTCCTGCGAACGGGGGGAGCACCTCGACCGTGCCGCCCTCGGTCAGCCGTACCATGTCGTGATCGCGCGTTCCCACGGGGTCGCCGTCGATGAGGAACGAGCAGCGGAGCAGGACGCGGGCGAGTTCGCCCGGGTGGCGCTCGCGCACCGCGTCGAGCGCCTCGGCGAGCGTTCCCGCCTCGTACGGCTCCTCGGCGACCCCGGCCGCGGCCTTCGCCGCCGCCCAGTAGCGCACCGTGACCTTTGCCATCCCGTTCCTCGACTCACTCGGCAATGAACAGGGAAAGGCTAGCCCGCCTGATCCACGCTCCAGCGCGCGATGCGGTGCAGCAGCTCGTCGGCGGCGGCGTTCTCGGCGTGGCCCATGCCGGGCTCCAGCCAGAGTTCGCCGTGGTCACCCGAGGCCGTGGCCAGCATCCGGGGGTGGTCGAGGGGGAAGTAGGCGTCCCGGTCGCCGTGCACGATCAGCAGCGGCGTGGGCGTGATGAGCGGGACCGCCTCGACCGGGGAGAGCGGGACGGGGTCCCAGTCGCGGTGGTGGATGCGGGTGCGCAGGCCGTAGCGGCTCAGCAGGCGGCCCTCGGGGCGCATGACGAGCCAGTGCAACCGGCGCATGGGGGCCGTGCCCCGGTAGTACCAGCGGGCGGGGGCGCTGACGGAGACCACGGCGTCCGTCCGCGCCTCCTCCCGGACCTCCCGGACCTCCCAGGCGTCCTCCCGGGCCTCCCAGGCGTCCTCCCGTACCTCCCGGGCGTCCGATCGCGCGCCGTACAGCGCCGCGTGCCGCAGCACCACGGAGCCGCCCATGGAGAAGCCGACGGTCGTCACGCGCGCGTGCCCGAGGCCGCGCGCCCACGCCACCGCCGCCGCCAGGTCCAGCACCTCCCGGTCACCGACCGTCGAGCGCCCGCCGGAGGCCCCGTGGCCGCGGAAGGAGAACGTGACCACGGCCCCGTACCGGGCCAGCGTCCGCGCCACCCGGCGCACGTGCGGCCTGCCCAGGTCGCCGGTGAACCCGTGAGCGATCACGAACACTCCGCCCGAGCCGTGCCCGCCGGCCGCGCCGGGTTCGTACACGGCGTCGATCGCGACCCCGTCCGCCGTGGTCAGGAACCTCCTGACACGTGTCCGCGGCGGCGTCTCAGACTCCGGGACGATCGTCGAACGTGCCACATGACCTGCCGAATCCGAGCTCATGTCGGCTATTCTGCTGGGAAGAGGACTCGGGCAGCGAAGCCCCCGGGTCCTTTTGTGCTTTCGGAAGCGTTGTATACGACGCGGGAAACCGCAGGTGTACGGGCCGTCGAGCGCACAGTGGCCACCACGGTCACGGCGGGTCCCAGGGGCGCGGGATTCGCACCACGGAACGAACCGACGAAGCAGTGCCGCACACGTCCTCGCCGGGACCCGAGGAGGAACCAGACGCCATGGACGAGCGAACCGTGCACGAACATATGACCCAGGCAGGTGGGGCGCGATGAGTTCACTGCTGCTCCTGACCAACGCCCTTCAGCCGTCGACGGAGGTGCTCCCCGCCCTCGGCCTGCTGCTGCACAACGTGCGCGTGGCTCCGGCGGAGGGCCCGGCACTCGTGGACACCCCCGGTGCCGACGTCATCCTGGTCGACGGGCGGCGCGACCTGCCGCAGGTACGCAGCCTGTGCCAGCTGCTGCGCTCCACCGGCCCCGGCTGCCCGCTGATCCTCGTCGTGACGGAGGGCGGCCTGGCGGCCGTCACCGCCGACTGGGGCATCGACGACGTGCTGCTGGACACCGCCGGCCCGGCCGAGGTCGAGGCGCGGCTGCGGCTGGCCATGGGCCGCCAGCAGATCGTGGGCGACGACTCGCCCATGGAGATCCGCAACGGCGACCTTTCAGTGGACGAGGCGACGTACAGCGCCAAGCTCAAGGGCAGGGTGCTGGACCTCACCTTCAAGGAGTTCGAGCTGCTGAAGTACCTCGCGCAGCACCCGGGGCGCGTGTTCACCCGCGCCCAGCTGCTCCAGGAGGTCTGGGGCTACGACTACTTCGGCGGCACCCGGACCGTCGACGTCCACGTACGGCGGCTGCGCGCCAAGCTCGGGCCCGAGCACGAGTCGCTGATCGGCACCGTACGCAACGTCGGCTACCGCTTCGTCACCCCCGAGAAGAGCGACCGCACCACGGACGAGGCCAAGAACAAGGCGAAGGAAGAGAAGGCCCAGCCGCCCGCGGACGACACGGACTCCGCGGCCGCCGCCGTCCGAGCGGACGCCCCCGCGAAGGCCTGACCCGGGTCGGGGGCACGAGCGGGCGCGGGGCCGGCCCGCGTGGGCGGCGGAGCGCGCCCGGGAAGGGCCGCTCGGGGCGGCCGGAGTGCGCCCGGGTGCGGGGCCCGGGGCGTACTCGTCGGCGTGGTGGGCGTTGCGGGCGCACATCCAAGCTTTGATACGCCCTGCCCCTGGGCGGATCCATCCGCGTAGACTCCGCGCGTGGCAAAGGTGACTCGGGACGACGTGGCGAGGCTGGCGGGGACTTCCACCGCCGTGGTCAGCTATGTCATCAACAACGGACCCCGGCCGGTCGCCCCGGCCACGCGCGAGCGCGTCCTCGCAGCGATCAAGGAACTGGGGTACCGGCCCGACCGGGTCGCCCAGGCGATGGCCTCGCGCCGTACGGACCTGATAGGGCTGATCATCCCGGACGCCCGCCAGCCCTTCTTCGGGGAGATGGCGCACGCGGTCGAGTGGGCCGCCGCCGAGCGCGGCAAGATGGTCCTGGTCGGCAACACCGACTACGTCGCCGAGCGCGAGGTCCACTACCTGCGCGCCTTCCTCGGTATGCGGGTCTCCGGCCTGATCCTGGTCAGCCACGCGCTGAATGACCAGGCCGCGGCCGAGATCGAGGCCTGGGACGCCCGGGTCGTACTGCTGCACGAGCGGCCCGAGGCCATCGACGACGTGGCCGTGGTCACCGACGACCTCGGCGGCGCCCAGCTCGCCGTACGCCACCTGCTGGAGCACGGCTACGACTACGTCGCCTGTGTGGGCGGCACCGCCGAGACACCGGCCGTGGGCGACCCGGTCTCCGACCACGTCGAGGGCTGGCGGCGCGCGATGGCCGAGGCGGGCCTGCCGACGGAGGGACGGCTCTTCGAGGCGCCGTACAACCGCTACGACGCCTACAAGGTCGGCCTGGAGATCCTCTCCGGCCCCGACCGGCCGCCGGCGATCTTCTGCTCCACGGACGACCAGGCGATCGGCCTGCTGCGGGCCGCGCGGGAGCTGCGCATCGACGTTCCGAGCGAGCTGGCCGTGGCCGGGTTCGACGACATCAAGGAGGCGGCGCTGACGGATCCGCCGCTGACCACGGTCGCCTCCGACCGCTCGACGATGGCCCGGGCGGCCGTGGACCTGGTGCTCGACGACGGGCTGCGGGTCGCCGGGTCGCGGCGGGAGCGGCTGAAGGTGTTCCCGTCACGGCTGGTGGTCCGCAAGTCCTGCGGCTGCGTGTAGCCCCTCCCGGCTCGCCTCTCCGACCCTCCTCGGCCGCCCTTATTTCGGGCATACGCGGTTCTGTCGGGCTTTTCAGCGGGGACTCACGAAGCTCTCATGATCCCGGGACACTCTCAATGACATGACCGAGAGCTTCCGCCGCAGCGGCGCGTACGAGGACCCCCGGGGTGACGGGCAGGACCCGTTCCCGTACCGGCAGCAGCACGCCTCCCCGGTGAACCCGGGGAACGCCGGGAACGCGGGGAGCGCGGTGAACCCGGAGTGGCCGGCCCCGCCGGCGCATCCTCCGGCCTACCCCCCGGCGTACCCTCCCGCGCAGCCGTCGAAGAAGCGCGCCAAGGGCCCGGTCGCCCTGCTCGCCGCCGTGGCGATCGCCGCCGCGGCCGTGGGCGGCGGCACCGCGTTCGCCTTCCAGGAGCTGACCGGCAAGGACACGGTGGCCTCCAGCAGCACCAGCACCAACGTGGTGCCCACCGGTCAGCGGGGCAGCATCGCGGCGATCGCCAAGGCGGTCAGCCCGAGCGTCGTCGAGATCACCGCCACCCTGGCCAACGGCACGTCCACCGGCTCCGGGGTGATCATCAGCAGCGGCGGCGAGATCCTCACCAACAACCACGTCATAGCCGGAGCCTCCTCGGTCAAGGCCCGGACCAGCGACGGCAAGACCTACACCGCGCAGGTCGTCGGCACCGACAGCTCCAAGGACCTCGCCCTGATCAAGCTGGACGGAGCCTCCGGCCTGAAGCCGGCGGCCCTCGGCAACTCCGACGGCGTCGCGGTCGGCGACCAGGTCGTCGCCATCGGCTCCCCCGAAGGCCTGACCGGCACGGTCACCAGTGGCATCGTCTCCGCCCTCGACCGGGACGTGACCGTCTCCACCGACGAGAGCCAGGGACAGGGGCAGGACGACGGCCAGTGGCCGTTCGAGTTCGGCGGCCGCCACTTCAACGGCGACACCGGTTCCTCCACGACCACCTACAAGGCGATCCAGACCGACGCCTCCCTGAACCCGGGCAACTCCGGCGGCGCGCTCATCGACGCGAACGGCAACATCATCGGCATCAACTCGGCGATGTACTCGGCCGCCGCCGCCTCGGACTCGTCCAGCGCGGGCAGCGTGGGCCTCGGCTTCGCCATCCCGATCAACACCGTCAAGGCCGACCTGGCCAAGCTGCGCTCCGGCTCCCGGAGCTGACCGGGGCCGAAGCGACAGCGCCGGCGACGGAGCGACAGCACCGACACCCCCCGACACCACCGACACCCACCGACAGCGACACCAAGGACGACGACCAGCAGACCCAGCCAGCACCGCGCAACACCTCGCACCAAGGAGTACCGCCATGATCCAGCAGGTCGTACACGAGTGGACCGAGACCGTCGACGCGAGCGTCCCCGCGGGCGTCTCCCTGACGCTGGCCGTAGCGAAGGAACTCCACAGCCCGGCGGACAGCCCCGCCGACCGCCCCCCGCTGCCCCCTGCCGCCGTCCCGCAGCTGATGGGACTGCGCGCCCCCGCCGGGCGCTCGCGCCGCCCCAAGGTGCCGCTCAGGCGGCTCACGGCCCTCGCGGCGTGACGGACGCGAGGCACCCTGGCGGTGTGACAGGCCGCGAGGTCCCGTGCCCCACCCGGCGGGCGCGGAACGTGCGAGGCTGGGAGCGTCCCTGCCGCTCCCCCTGCCGACCGGCCCCAGGAAAACCGAGGAACAACCACCGATGAGCCCCCTCGACGGCGACCGTGACCGCGACCGCGACCGTGACCTCCAGCGCATCCTGATCGTCGACGACGAGCCGGCGGTGCGCGAGGCACTCCAGCGCAGCCTCGCCTTCGAGGGGTACGACACCGAGGTCGCGGTCGACGGCGCGGACGCCCTGGAGAAGGCCAACGCGTACGAACCGGACCTGGTCGTCCTCGACATCCAGATGCCCCGCATGGACGGCCTGACCGCCGCCCGCCGCATCCGCGGGGCGGGCGACACCACCCCGATCCTGATGCTGACGGCCCGCGACACGGTCGGCGACCGGGTCACCGGGCTGGACGCCGGGGCGGACGACTACCTGGTCAAGCCGTTCGAGCTGGACGAGCTGTTCGCCCGCATCCGCGCCCTGCTGCGCCGCAGCTCCTATGCCGCGGCCGTGGCGGGCGCGGCGGACGAGGGCGACGTGCTCACCTTCGCCGACCTGCGCATGGACCTGGCAACCCGCGAGGTCACGCGCGGCGGACGCCAGGTGGAGCTGACCCGCACCGAGTTCACGCTGCTGGAGATGTTCATGGCCCATCCGCGCCAGGTGCTCACCCGTGAGCAGATCCTGAAGGCGGTCTGGGGCTTCGACTTCGAGCCGTCGTCGAACTCCCTGGACGTCTACGTGATGTACCTGCGCCGCAAGACCGAGGCGGGCGGCGAGCCGCGCCTGGTGCACACGGTGCGCGGGGTGGGGTACGTCCTGCGGCAGGGCGGCGCCGAGTGAGCAAGGTCGCGCGCCGGTTCCGCTCGCTGCCCATCCGCTCGCGACTGGCGCTGCTGGTGGCGGCGGCGGTGGCGTTCGCGGTGGCGGCCGTCTCCATCGCCTGCTGGTTCGTCGTGCAGAGGCGGCTGTACAGCGAGGTGGACTCCCGGCTGGGGAGCTACGGCCGGGTGACCGCCACCACGGCGTCGTCGCTGGTCGCCAACTGCACGCAGACGACGGACGACTCGACCGGCGACATGCAGCGCTCGTTCCTCTACGTGCAGCTGGTGACGGCGCAGGGCCGGTTCTGCGTGGACCCCCGCTCCGAGGGGGTGATCAAGGTCAGCGCCGTGGACAAGAAGGTGGCCGCCGACCCGAACGTGCGGCAGCGCACCTTCCACACCGCCACCGACACGCAGGGCAACAACGTCCGGGTGATGACCCTCGCCGTCCCGACGGGCCCCGGCCCCGACGCCGAGGCCTACCCGGGCATCGCCTTCATGCTCGCCCTGTCCCTGGAGGACACCGAGAAGACCCTCAACGACCTGGCCCTGCTGCTCCTGCTCGTCTCCGGCCTGGGGGTCGTGGGTTCCGGAGCCGCCGGCCTCGCCGTCGCCCGCGCCGGTCTGCGCCCCGTCGACCGGCTCACCGAGGCCGTCGAGCACGTGGCCCGCACCGAGGACCTGACCATCCGCATCCCCGTGGAGGACGACAGCGAGGACGAGATCGCCCGTCTGTCCCGCTCCTTCAACTCGATGACGTCCGCCCTGGCCAGCTCCCGCGACCTGCAGCAGCAGCTGATCGCGGACGCGGGCCACGAGCTGCGCACCCCGCTGACCTCGCTGCGCACCAACATCGAGCTCCTCTCCCGCAGCGAGGAGACCGGCCGCCCGCTCCCGGAGGCCGACCGCAAGGCACTGCTGGCCTCGGTCAAGGCGCAGATGACGGAGCTCGCCTCCCTGATCGGCGACCTCCAGGAGCTGTCGCGCTCGGAGGGCCAGCGGGGCGAGCGGGTCCAGGTGATCGCGTTCCACGACACCGTGGACACGGCGCTGCGCCGCGCCCGGCTGCGCGGCCCCGAGCTGACCGTCACGGCGGACCTGGACCCCTGGTACGTACGGGCGGAACCGGCGGCCATGGAACGCGCGATCGTCAACGTCCTGGACAACGCGGTGAAGTTCAGCCCCGAGGCCGGGGTGGTCGAGGTGCTGCTGGCCGACGGTGTCCTCACGGTCCGCGACCACGGACCCGGCATCGCCGCCGACGAGCTCCCCCACGTCTTCGACCGTTTCTGGCGCTCCCCGAGCGCCCGCGCGCTGCCCGGCTCGGGCCTGGGCCTGTCCATCGTCGCCCGCACGATCCAGCAGGCCGGCGGCGAGGTCGCCCTCGCCCCGGCCGAGGGCGGCGGCACTGTGGCGACCGTACGGCTGCCGGGGGCACCCACTCCGCCGCCGGAACTGCCGGAGTTGCCGGAACTGCCGCAACTGCCGGAACAGCCCGAACTGCAGTGACCCGTGGCAAGCCGACCACCCGATCCGGTGGTCGTCGGTAGTCTCGGACGCATGACCAGCGACGACACCGCACCGATCGCCCGCTCCCTGGAGTCCGTCTCCGCGCTCTCCCCCGACCAGGTCGAAGCCGTGCTCGCCCTGCTGGCGGAGGCCGCCCGCACCGACGGGCAGCAGGCGGTGTCCGAACAGGGCCGGCTCCAGCTGCGCGGCGGCGCCCGGGAGGGCGTCTCCCATCTGCTGCTGAGCATCGACGGCGAGCTGGTCGGCTACGCGCAGCTGGAGGACACCGACCCCGTGGAGGCGCCCGCCGCCGAGCTGGTCGTCCATCCCGCGCACCGCGGCCACGGGCACGGGCGGGCGCTCGGATCGGCGCTGCTGGCCGCCTCCGGCAAGCGGCTGCGGGTGTGGGCGCACGGCGGCCACTCCGCCGCCCGGCATCTGTCGCAGGTGCTCGGGCTCACCCTGTTCCGGGAACTGCGGCAGATGCGGCGCCCGCTGACCGGCCTCGACCTGCCGGAGCCGGTGCTGCCGGAAGGGGTGACGGTACGGACCTTCGTTCCCGGCCGGGACGACGCCGCCTGGCTCGCCGTGAACGCGGAGGCGTTCGCCCACCACCCCGAACAGGGCTCCCTCACCCAGCGTGACCTCGACGCCCGCGAGGCGGAGCCCTGGTTCGATCCGAGCGGGTTCTTCCTGGCCGAGCGCGAGGGCCGGCTGGTCGGCTTCCACTGGACCAAGGTCCACCCGGCCGAGGGGCTCGGCGAGGTGTACGTCCTCGGGGTCCGCCCCGGGGCGCAGGGCGGCGGCCTCGGCAAGGCCCTCACGCTGATCGGCCTGCGCCACCTGGCCGCGCAGGGCCTGCCCACCGCGATGCTCTACGTCGACGCCGACAACAAGGCGGCGGTGTCGGTCTACGAGCGACTCGGCTTCACGACGTACGAGACGGACCTCATGTACCGCACGGAGACGTGACGGTCCACCGCACGCAGACGTGACGGCGGCATCCGGTCACCTGGAGTGACACCGGGCCCGGGGGCAGCCGCTGATCCCTGTGAGCCGCCCCCCGCTATCCGGCACGTCATGTCTCCGTAACCGGCGATTCAGACGGTCTTGCGACGCTCACTCAATGAGACCCGCCGTGCCAGAGCCTTCGCCGCCCCCCGAGGGGACCGCAGCCGTGCTCCCGCCCGCGCTTTCCGACGCGCCTGTCTTCCCCATGGCGCGGAAGAATGGGTTCATGAGCCAGTCAGACACCCAGGCCGCAGCGCAGGCCCCGCACGTCCAGCCCTCCGTGGGCTCCATAGCCGCGCACCGCCCGCACACCGTGGCGGCGGCGGTCTCCGACCTGGACCCCGATCTCGACGCCGACCTCGACGCCTACGAGGTGACGGACGCCGAAGGGGAACAGCTGCCGCAGGGACGGTTCCTGGACCGGGAGCGCAGCTGGCTCGCCTTCAACGAGCGGGTCCTGGAACTCGCCGAGGACCCGAACACGCCCCTGCTGGAGCGGGCGAACTTCCTCGCGATCTTCGCCAGCAACCTCGACGAGTTCTTCATGGTCCGGGTGGCCGGCCTCAAGCGCCGTATCGCCACCGGAGTCGCCACCCGGTCCGCCTCCGGTCTCCAGCCCCGCGAGGTGCTGGAGATGATCTGGGCCCGCTCCCGCGAGCTCATGGCCCGGCACGCCGCCTGCTACCACGAGGACGTCGCCCCCGCCCTGGCGGAGGAGGGCATCCACCTGGTCCGCTGGAACGAGCTGACGGAGAAGGAGCAGGCCCGCCTGTTCACCCTGTTCCGGCAGCGCATCTTCCCTGTGCTGACCCCGCTGGCGGTCGACCCGGCGCACCCCTTCCCGTACATCTCCGGCCTCTCCCTGAACCTGGCCGTCGTCGTACGCAACCCGGTCACCGGCCACCGCCACTTCGCCCGCGTCAAGGTGCCGCCGCTGCTCTCCCGCTTCCTGGAGAGCTCCCTGGGCCGCTACGTCCCCCTCGAGGACGTCATCGCCGCCCACCTGGAGGAACTGTTCCCGGGCATGGAGGTCCTGGAGCACCACACCTTCCGGCTCACCCGCAACGAGGACCTGGAGGTCGAGGAGGACGACGCCGAGAACCTGCTCCAGGCCTTGGAGAAGGAGCTCATGCGGCGCCGCTTCGGGCCGCCGGTGCGCCTGGAGGTCGAGGAGTCCATCGACCGCGAGGTGCTCGACCTCCTCGTGCGCGAGCTGAAGATCAGCGAGGCCGAGGTGTACCCGTTGCCCGGCCCGCTCGACCTCACCGGCCTCTTCCGCATCCACAGCCTCGACCGGCCCGAGCTGAAGTACCCCAAGTTCGTCGCCGGCACCCACCGCGACCTCGCCGAGGTCGAGTCGGCGTCCGCGCCCGACATCTTCGCGGCCCTGCGCCAGCGGGACGTCCTCCTGCACCACCCGTACGACTCCTTCTCCACCTCCGTCCAGGCCTTCCTGGAGCAGGCGGCGGCCGACCCGGACGTCCTCGCCATCAAGCAGACCCTGTACCGCACCTCCGGCGACTCCCCGATCGTCGACGCGCTCATCGACGCCGCCGAGGCCGGCAAGCAGGTCCTGGTCCTGGTGGAGATCAAGGCCCGGTTCGACGAGCACGCCAACATCAAGTGGGCGCGCAAGCTGGAGGAGGCCGGCTGCCACGTCGTCTACGGCCTCGTGGGCCTGAAGACCCACTGCAAGCTGTCCCTGGTGGTCCGCCAGGAGGGCGACGACACCCTGCGGCGCTACAGCCACGTCGGCACCGGCAACTACCACCCCAAGACCGCACGCCTGTACGAGGACCTCGGCCTGCTCACCGCGGACCCGCAGGTCGGCGCGGACCTGTCCGACCTGTTCAACCGCCTCTCCGGCTACTCCCGCCGCGAGACCTACCGCCGGCTGCTCGTCGCCCCCAAGTCCCTGCGGGACGGCCTCGTCTCGCGGATCAACAAGGAGGTCCAGCACCACCGCGCCGGACGGCCCGCCTCCATCCGCGTCAAGGTCAACTCGATGGTCGACGAGGCGGTCGTCGACGCCCTCTACGGCGCGTCCCAGGCGGGAGTGCCCGTCGACGTGTGGGTGCGCGGCATCTGCGCGCTGCGCCCGGGCGTACCGGGCCTGTCGGAGAACATCCGCGTCCGCTCGATCCTCGGCCGCTTCCTGGAGCACTCGCGGATCTTCGCCTTCGGCAACGGGGGCGAACCGGAAGTGTGGATCGGCAGCGCCGACATGATGCACCGTAACCTCGACCGCCGTATCGAGGCCCTGGTACGGGTCACCGACCCGGCCCACCGAGCCGCGCTCAACCGGCTCCTGGAGACCGGCATGTCCGACACCACCGCCTCCTGGCACCTCGGCCCGGACGGCGACTGGACCCGGCACGCGGTCGACGGTGACGGCCAGCCCCTGCGCAACATTCAGGAGATGCTCATAGACGCCCGGAGGCGCCGGCGTGGCACAACGACACCTTGACCCGACGGACCCCACGGCCGCCGGACCGGTGGCCGTCGACGCCCTCGCGGGTTATCTGCGGGCGCAGGCGACGGAGTTCCTCCGCGCCCTGCGCCTGCACCGCGAGACCGGCGGCAGCGGCGCCGCGGGCGGCAGCGAGGAATCCGTCGACGCGGCCCGGGCCCTGCGCCGCGCGGCCCGCCGCATCAGCGGCACCCTCCACACCTTCCGCCCCCTGCTGGACGAGACCTGGGCGGAGGAACTCCGCCCCGAACTCGCCTGGCTCTCCGGCACCCTGGCCCGGGAACACGCCTACCAGGCCCGCCTGGACCGCCTGTTGCAGGCCCTCCACAGGCTGTCCCCGCAGACGGATGTCCCTGACGTAGCTGCGGGCAGTCGTACCTCCCCCGGTGCTGAACGCCTGGGAGGTACCCCCAGGGCGGCACGGGTGGGCGATGGGGGTGCCCCCGCGCGAGCTCGTTCGAGCGTGGGGGAGGCACCCGGGACGGCCGGAACCGTTCCCCACCCAACCGCACCCACCCCCGACCGCGGCAACGGCAACGGCAACCTCACCGTGGGCGCCGCAAAAGCAGGCGCCCTCCTGGACCGCCAGCTCACCCTCGCCCGCACCCGAGCCCACTCCACAGCCCTCCAAGCCCTCGGCTCCAGCCGCTTCCACGCCGTCGCCGACAAGGTCGCCGTCCTCGCCAGCGACGTCCCCCTCACCCCCACCGCACACACCATGGCCCCCCACCCCCTCGCCACCGACGCCGAAGAACGCCTGACGGACGCCGTCGCCGCGCTCCCCCTCGTCACCGCGGGCAGCCCGTACAACGCGGCCGCACTGGTCCACGGCCTGTCCCCGGACCCGTCCCCGCACCCCCAGGACGCCCCCTGGCACCAGGTCCGCCTGCTGCTGCGCCTGCACCGGTACGCCCAGGAGGCACTGCACGCCGTCGACGGGGAGGGCGCCCCCGTGGACGTACGGCTTCTGACGGCCGGCCGCGCCCTCGACCGGCACCGCGACGCCTCGGAGGCGGCGGCCGCCGCGGCCGCGGCCGCCCGTACGCCCCGCATCGCCCCGGCGACGGCGTACGCCCTCGGCGTGCTCCACGCGGATCAGCGCCACGAGGTGGAGGCGGCCAGGTTCGCCTTCCAGCAGGCGTGGCAGATGCAGGCGATCGGCGCGAACTGAAAGGCACGAACCGAAGGAGGCGGTGAGCCCCGGTGCCGCGTACGAAGGAAACGAAGGACACCGTCGTCCGGGCGGCCGGCTGCGTGCTGTGGCGCCGCGCGCCGTCGGGCGGCTCCCTCGAGCTGTGCCTGGTGCACCGGCCGAAGTACGACGACTGGTCCTGGCCGAAGGGAAAGCTCAAGCCCGGCGAGGACCCGCTCGCGGGCGCGCTGCGGGAGGTGGCGGAGGAGACCGGGTACACGGCGGTTCCGGGCGTGGAGCTGAGCACCGTCGCCTACATGGCGGGCGGGCGCCCCAAGCGGGTGCGGTACTGGGTGGCCGAGGCCACCGCGGGCCGTTTCACCCCCAACAAGGAGGTGGACCGGCTGCGTTGGCTGCCGCCCGCCGCCGCCCGCGACCGGCTGACCCAGTTCCGCGACCGCGAACTCGTCGACGAACTGCTGACGGCCCTGCGCCTGACCTGATGCCGTGGAACGGCCCGGCGCCCCTTCGGGGCCGTCAGGCGTCCCGCGCGTGCCCCTCCGCGTCCGAGCGGGCCAGGCTGCGCGCCCGGCGGGCGGGGCCGCGCCAGCCGCAGCTGCACCGGGCCAGGCAGAAACGCCCCTGTTCGACGGTCGTCGTGCGGTGTTCCTGGTGCTGCCGTTGCTCTTGCGCAGGGCCGAGCCCTTCTTGTCGCGCCACGCCGACCACGCTACCCACGCCAGATGAACAACCGGTTGCGGCTTCCTGTGGGTGCCGCCCCGGCGCGTGACGGGCCTCAGCACTCGTCGTTGAACCGAGGGACAGGGGCCCGTGACGGACGGACCGGCTGGGGGTAGGCAGGCGATGGCGGAGCGGCAGCGGCGGCAGACGGGCAAGGCGGTGCTCGCGGCGGGGCTGTTGCTCTGCGCGTGTGCCACCGGATGCTCCGGCGACGGCGTGGCCGCCGAGGACTCGCGCGCGGCCCACGACCCGGTGCGGACCGTGCGCCAGGCGCCCGAGGCGCTGCTCGCGGCGGGCAGTTCCCAGGCCCGTACGGCGATGGAGATGGCCGCGGGCGGCACCCGCGTGACGATCCGCGGCGAGGGGGTCTACGACTTCCGGCAGCAGCTCGGGCGGCTGACGCTGGTGCTGCCGCAGGACCCGGCCGGGGCCCCCGAGCACCGGCCGATCACCGAACTGCTCGCTCCGGGCGCCCTGTTCATGAAGAACCGGGGCGCGGGCGTGCCCGCCGACAAGTGGGTGCGGGTGGAGACGGCGACGCTCTCCGACGGCAACCTGGTCACCGGCGGCGCCACCGACCCGTTCGCCGCCGCCCAGGTGCTGCGCGGGACGCGCACGGCGGCGTTCGTGGGGGACACGCAGGTGGCGGGTGTCGCGGTGCGGCACTTCCGGGGCACCGCCGATCTGGCGCTGGCGGCGGAGAACGCCTCGGCGGCCGACGAGGCGGCGCTGAGGGCCGCGCTGAAGGCGGCGGCGAAAGGGTTCGCCACGGCCGATGTCCCCTTCGACGTCTACCTCGACGACCAGGGCCGGGTCCGCAAGCTCCGGCAGCGCTTCAGCTTCGTCGGCGGGCACGGGCACGGCAAGGAGACGGTGGCCGTCTTCTCCACGACCCTGCTGTACGCCTTCGGGACCCCGGTGAGCGTGACGCTGCCGCAGTCGAAGGACATCTACGCCGGCCGGATCGCCGAGCAGTGAGAGGGGCACCGGGCGGCCCGGTGAAGCGGCCCGGTGGCCGGAAATGACCGGCGAACTAGCCCTTCCGTGCCATGCGCGGTCCGTGGACGGCTCCCTACTCTAGGAAGCCGGCGACGACAGAGAAGAGGTGACGCGCGTGGCTCCGGTGGGTACGGCAGTCCAGGACCACGTGGCCCTCGCCGAGATCGAGCTGTGCGGAGAGCTGATCATCGCTGCCTCGGCGGCCCGGGAGCGGCTCAGCCTGGAGAGCATCGACGAGGTGCTGAGAGTCGCCGAGGAACGCCGCACCGGCTCCGACGGCTGAGCGGGCCCCGCCGGCCCCCTGCGCGTGCTCAGGTACGCAGCAGCCGCCCGATCGCCTTGGTGGCCTCCTCCACCTTCGCGTCGATCTCCGAGCCGCCCTTGACGGCCGCGTCGGCCACGCAGTGCCGCAGGTGTTCCTCCAGCAGCTGCAGGGCGAAGGACTGCAGGGCCTTGGTGGAGGCGGACACCTGGGTGAGTATGTCGATGCAGTAGGTGTCCTCGTCGACCATCCGCTGCAGTCCGCGGATCTGGCCCTCGATCCGGCGCAGCCGCTTGAGGTGCTCGTCCTTCTGCTTGTGGTAGCCGTACGTGGCGTGCTCATGCCCGGCGTCCTCGGGGAGCGCGGCCGTGGTGCCGTCGGAGGGCGCCGTCGCGCCGGCCTCGGTGGTCGTCATCGCGTCCTCCCGCTCGTAACGGAGTCAAGGGCATACCCCTGCCGGGTATATCGTACCGAATTTTCCGGGGTAGGGACCCCTGGCAAGCCCCCGTGACGAGCACCGTGCCCGATGGGCGACACTGGGGGACGGCCCCTTAGCCGTGGCCGGATGATGCGCTTAGCATCACCCTGACCGAAACCGAAGCACCCCGAGGACCCCACGTGCGCTTTCGTCTGACCCCCAGGGAGACGAGCTTCTACGACATGTTCGCCGCGTCCGCGGACAACATCGTCACGGGATCGAAACTCCTGATGGAACTGCTCGGGGCGGACGCTTCCGCCCGGGCCGAGATCGCAGAGCGTATGCGGGCCGCGGAACACGCAGGTGACGACGCCACGCATGCGATCTTCCACCAGCTGAACTCCTCCTTCATCACGCCCTTCGACCGCGAGGACATCTACTCCCTCGCGTCGTCCCTCGACGACATCATGGACTTCATGGAGGAGGCCGTCGACCTGGTCGTCCTCTACAACATCGAGGAACTGCCCAAGGGCGTCGAGCAGCAGATCGAGGTCCTGGCGCGGGCGGCCGAGCTGACCGCCGAGGCCATGCCGCACCTGCGCACGATGGAGAACCTCACCGAGTACTGGATCGAGGTGAACCGTCTGGAGAACCAGGCGGACCAGATCCACCGCAAGCTCCTCGCCCACCTGTTCAACGGCAAGTACGACGCGATCGAGGTGCTCAAGCTCAAGCAGATCGTGGACGTACTGGAGGAGGCGGCGGACGCCTTCGAGCACGTGGCGAACACGGTGGAGACCATCGCGGTCAAGGAGTCCTGAGGCGTCCATGGACACCTTCGCTCTGATACTGACCATCCTGGTCGCCCTCGGCTTCGCCTACACCAACGGCTTCCACGACTCCGCGAACGCCATCGCCACCTCCGTCTCCACCCGCGCGCTCACCCCGCGGGCCGCGCTGGCGATGGCCGCGGTGATGAACCTCGCCGGCGCCTTCCTGGGCAGCGGGGTCGCCAAGACCGTCAGCGAGGGTCTGATCGAGACCCCCAGCGGCGGCAAGGGGATGGGAATCCTCTTCTCGGCGCTGCTCGGCGCCATCGTCTGGAACCTGGTCACCTGGTACTTCGGCCTGCCCTCGTCCTCCTCGCACGCCCTGTTCGGCGGCCTGGTGGGCGCGGCCCTGGCGGGCGGTACGGCGGTGCACTGGAACGGCGTCCTGGACAAGGTCGTCACGCCGATGTTCCTGTCGCCGGTGGTCGGCCTGATCGTCGGCTACCTGGTCATGGCGCTGATCATGTGGATCTTCCGCCGGACCAACCCGCACAAGGCCAAGCGCGGCTTCCGTATAGCGCAGACCGTCTCCGCGGCCGGCATGGCGCTCGGCCACGGCCTCCAGGACGCCCAGAAGACCATGGGTGTCGTGGTGATGGCGCTGGTCATCGGCGGCGTCGAGACGTACGGCGACCCGATCCCGGTGTGGGTGAAGCTGATCTCCGCGCTGATGCTGTCGCTGGGCACCTACGCGGGCGGCTGGCGCATCATGCGCACCCTGGGTCGCAAGATCATCGAGCTGGACCCGCCGCAGGGCTTCGCGGCCGAGGCGACCGGCGCGTCGATCATGTTCGGCACCGCCTTCCTGTTCAAGGCGCCGATCTCCACCACCCACGTCATCACCTCGGCGATCATGGGTGTGGGCGCGACGAAGCGGGTGAACGCCGTCCGCTGGGGCGTGGCGAAGAACATCGTCCTCGGCTGGTTCATCACCATGCCGGCCGCCGCGATCGTGTCGGCCCTGGCCTTCTGGCTGATCAACCTGGCGTTCCTCTAGGAGCGTCGGCCGTGGCGGGAGCGCCCGGCCACAACGCGTAGGGCCCGCCCCCGGGAGCCAGGGGCGGGCCTTTCCGCATCCTCACGGTGGCACCGCCATGCAGCACCGCGAGGGGTCAGGTACCGGCTCGGATCAGCCGAAGCGGCCGGAGATGTAGTCCTCGGTCGCCTGGACCGAGGGGTTGGAGAAGATCCGCTCGGTGTCGTCGATCTCGATCAGCCGGCCCGGCTGCCCGACGGCCGCCAGGTTGAAGAACGCCGTACGGTCCGAGACACGCGCCGCCTGCTGCATGTTGTGCGTCACGATGACGATCGTGAAGCGCTCCTTCAGCTCGCCGATCAGGTCCTCGATGGCGAGGGTGGAGATCGGGTCCAGGGCGGAGCAGGGCTCGTCCATGAGCAGCACCTTCGGCTCGACCGCGATCGCACGGGCGATGCACAGCCGCTGCTGCTGACCGCCCGAGAGCCCCGAGCCCGGCTTGTTCAGGCGGTCCTTGACCTCGTTCCAGAGGTTCGCGCCCTTGAGCGACTTCTCGACGATGTCGTTCAGCTGGCTCTTCTTGTAGTTGCCGTTCAGGCGCAGGCCCGCCGCCACGTTGTCGAAGATCGACATGGTGGGGAACGGGTTCGGCCGCTGGAACACCATGCCCACCTCGCGGCGGACGGACACCGGGTCGACCCCGGCGCCGTAGAGGTCCTCGGAGTCCAGCATCACCTTGCCCTCGACCCGGCCGCCCGGCGTGACCTCGTGCATCCGGTTCAGGGTGCGCAGGAACGTCGACTTGCCGCAGCCGGACGGCCCGATGAAGGCCGTCACCGAACGCGGCTCGACCGTCATCGAGATGTCCTCGATCGCCTTGTGGGAGCCGTAGTAGGCGGTGAGCCCGCTCACGTCGATTCGCTTGGCCATGACTACTTCTTCACTTCCAGTCGTCTCAGTCGCTGAGTGGCCGCCGTCAGCGACCGGTCTTGGGGGCCTTCCAGCGGGCGATGCCGCGGGCCACCAGGTTGAGGATCATCACGAAGGCGATGAGGGTGAGAGCCGCCGCCCAGGCGCGGTCGTAGGCCGCGCCGGAACCCGAGCTGTTCGCGTACTGCTGGTAGATGTACAGCGGCAGCGAGCCCTGCGGGTCCTTGAAGGGGTTGGTGTTGATGAAGTTCGTACCCCAGACCAGCAGCAGGACGGGAGCGGTCTCACCGGTGATGCGTGCGATGGAGAGCATCACACCCGTGGCGATGCCGCCGATGGACGTCGGCAGGACCACCTTGAGGATGGTGCGCCACTTCGGGACGCCCAGCGCGAGGGAGGCCTCGCGCAGCTCGTTGGGGACGAGCTTGAGCATCTCCTCGGTGGAGCGGACCACCACGGGCATCATCAGGATCGCCAGGGCGAGCGAGCCGGCGAAGCCGGAGTAGCCCATCTTGAGGATCAGGATCCAGAAACTGAGGACGAAGAGGCCGGCGACGATCGAGGGGATGCCGGTCATCACGTCGACGAAGAAGGTGACGGCCTTGGCGAGCCCGCCGCGCCCGTACTCGACCAGGTAGATCGCGGTCAGCACACCGATCGGCACGGCGATCAGGGTGGCGAGGCCGACCTGCTCCAGGGTGCCGAGCAGGGCGTGGTAGATGCCGCCGCCCGGCTCGGTGTCGGCGACGCCGGCCATGGAGTGGCTGAGGAAGTAGCCGTCGAGGACCTTCACACCGCGCTTGGCGGTGGCCCAGATCAGGGAGGCCAGCGGGACGACGGCGACGAGGAAGCAGACCCAGACCAGGCTGGTGGCGATGCGGTCCTTGGCCTGCCTGCGGCCCTCGACCCGGCTTGCGACGACATAGGTGACGAGGACGGCGAGGACGGCGGCGATCAGGCCCCACTGCACCTTGCTGTCCAGTCCGGCGCCCAGGCCGATGGCCACGGCCACGGCGACGGAGCCCACGACGACGGCGAGCGGGAACCACTTGGGAAGGCTGGCGCCGCGCAGCGAGCCGGCGCGCTTGTCGGTGACGGCTGGCGTGCTCATGCGTTGGCCCCCGAGTACTCCTTGCGGCGGTTGATGATCATGCGGGCCGCACCGTTGACCAGCAGGGTGATCACGAACAGCACGAGACCGGAGGCGATCAGCGCGTCCTGGCCGAACTCGGTGGCCTCGTTGAACTTGCTCGCGATGTTCTGGGCGAAGGTGCCGCCGCCCGGGTCCAGCAGGCTGGCCTTGATGTCGAAGGTCGGGGAGAGCACGGTGGCGACGGCCATCGTCTCGCCGAGCGCGCGGCCGAGGCCGAGCATCGAGGCGGAGATCACACCGGAGCGGCCGAAGGGCAGCACCGACATGCGGATGACCTCCCAGCGCGTGGCGCCGAGGGCCAGCGCGGCCTCCTCGTGCATCTGCGGGACCTGGCGGAAGACCTCGCGGCTGACGTTGGTGATGATCGGCAGGATCATGATCGCCAGCAGGATGCCCACGGTGAGCAGCGACCGCGGGGCGCCGCCCTGCCAGGACAGGATGCCGGTCCAGCCGAAGTAGTCGTCGAGCCAGCCGTACAGACCGTTCAGGTGCGGTACGAGGACCAGGGCGCCCCACAGGCCGTAGACGATCGACGGCACGGCGGCCAGCAGGTCGATCACGTAGGCGATGGGGCCGCTGAGCTTGCGCGGGGCGTAGTGCGTGAGGAACAGCGCGATGCCGACCGCGACCGGGACCGCGAGGGCCATGGCGACGATCGAGGAGACGACCGTGCCGAACGCCAGCACGGCGATGCCGAACTGGGGCGGCAGCAGGCCGGTGTTCCACTCGAAGGTGGTCAGGAAGTTGCCGTCGTCCTTGTTGATGGCGAGGGCGGCACGGTAGGTGAGGAAGACCGCGATCGCGGCCATGATCACCAGGAGCAGGATGCCCGACCCCCGGGAGAGCCCGAGGAAGATGCGGTCCCCGGGACGGGTGGCGCCACGGGTGGCGCGCTTGTGGGCGCCCGGGCCCGTGGGGGTGAGGGGCGGCGCTGCGTCGTTGTGCTGTGTTGTTGTGTCCATCGGGTTCTCCGGTCTGCGGAGCCGTACGCGGTGTACGGGCTCCTGGCGGCGGTGCACCGGACGATGCGGTCCGGGTCCCGTTCGGTGGCGGGACCCGGCCGCACGCTCAGATCAGCTCAGGCCCGAGATGGTGGAGCGGACCTTGGTGATGATCTCGTCGGGGATCGGCGCGTAGGAGGCACCGGTCAGCTGCTTCTGGCCGTCCTCGGAGGCGATGTAGGACAGGAAGGACTTCACGGCCGGCAGGGTGTCGGCCTTGTTGCCCTTGTCACACGCGATCTCGTAGGTGACCAGGGTGAGCGGGTAGGCGCCGTCCTCCTTCGGCTCGTAGTTGAGCTTCAGCGCCATGTCCTGCCCGGTGCCGACCACCTGCGCCGAGGCGATGGCCTTGGTGGCGTTCTCGACGGTGGCCTTGGCCGGGGTGGCGGCGCCGGTCTTCAGGTCGACGGTCTTGATGCCGTCGGAGGCGTAGGAGAGCTCGAAGTAGGAGATCGCGCCGGAGGTCTGCTTGACCTGCTGGGCGAGGCCGGAGGAACCCTGCGCGGACTGGCCGCCCTTGGCCTGCCAGGCCTTGCCGCCCGAGTACGGCCAGTCGCTCTTGGCGGTGGCGATCAGGTACTTGGTGAAGTTGTCCGTGGTGCCGGACTCGTCGGAGCGGTGGAACGCCTGGATCTTCAGGTCGGGCAGCTTGGCGCTGGGGTTCAGCTTCTTGATCGCCTCGTCGTTCCAGTTGGTGATCTTGCCATTGAAGATCTTGGCGATGGTGGCCGGGTCGAGCGTCAGGCTGTCCACGCCCGGGACGTTGAAGCCGACCGCGATCGGGCCGCCGACCATGGGCAGGTCGATCGCCTGGCCGCCGGAGCAGACCTTCTTGGACTGGTCGATCTCCTCCGGCTTCAGCGGGGAGTCCGAGCCGGCGAACGCGGTCTGGCCCTGGAGGAAGGCGGTGATGCCGGCGCCCGAACCGGTCGGGTTGTAGTTGATCTGGACGTCCTTGCAGGCCTGGCCGTACTGCTTGACCCACGCGTCGATGGCGTTCTTCTGCGCCGAGGAACCGGACGCCTGCAACTGGCCCTTGGCGCTGTCGCACTTGACCGAGCCGGGAGCGGCGGCGGCGGACGAGCTGCTGCCGCCGCCGTCCTTGCCGCTGTTGTTGTCGGAGCCGCACGCCGTGAGGGCCAGGGCGCCGGAGGCGGCGAGGACGCCGAGAGCGAGTGCCCGCCGGTTCTTGCGCTGAAGCTTCACTGAGGGAGTTCCTTCCAGGAGCCGCCGTCCTGATCGGCGGCGTGCGAAGAGTGGTGGACGCCGATGCGGCGAGATGCCGCATCAGCACCGGGTAAGGCCGAAATTAGGCAGAACAGGTGAAGCCGCCGATGGCCGGAAGTGAACGAGGGGTGAACCCCTGCCGACGGTGCGGTGAGGTCACGGAACGCTCACGGGGAGGGCACGCGAAGGTCCCGACGGACGGGCCGCGACCGCCCGTTCAAACTTCCTGGAACCCGCCGGGCCGGGCCGTCGTCTCGGTCCACGGGAGCGACGGGAGGCACAGACATGGAACGGCGTGCGTTCATCGGGGGCGGGGCGGCGGCGGTGGCCGGGCTGGTCACGGCCGCGTGCAGCGGCGGCGGCAGCGGGTCGGCCGCGGGGGCGGCCGGTACGGCCGCCGGAGCGAACTCATCGTCCTCCGGCGGGGCGCCCTCCGGCACGGGGACGCGCGCCACCGGCGCCGCGGCCCCCGCCGGCTGGACCGCGCTCGGCCGCGCCCTGGACGGCACCCTGATCCGCCCCGGCGACGCCCACTGGAGCACCGCCCACCAGCTCTACAACACCCGTTTCGACGGACTGAGGCCCGCCGCCGTCGCCTACGTCGCCCACGCCGACGACATCCGTACGACGCTCTCCTACGCCCGCGCCCACCGCCTGCGCGTGGCCATCCGCAACGGCGGCCACTCCTACGCCGGCTGGTCCTCCGGCGACGGCCGCCTGATCCTCGACGTCTCCGGGCTCAGCCAGGTCAGGGCCAGTGGCACATCGGCGGTGGTCGGGGCCGGCGCCAAACTCATCGACGTCTACCGGGCGCTCACCGCGAAGGGCGTGACGATACCCGCCGGCTCCTGCCCGACGGTCGGCGTCTCCGGCCTGGTGCTGGGCGGCGGCCACGGCGTCGTCTCCCGCGCCTACGGCCTGACCTGCGACAGCCTCACCCAGGCCACGATCGTCACGGCCGACGGCCGTCAACTGACCGTCAGCGCCACCGAGAACAAGGACCTGTTCTGGGCGCTGCGCGGCGCCGGCAACGGCAACTTCGGCGTCGTCACCGAACTGCGGTTCCGCACCCACCCCGCGCCCCAGGGGGTGTCCGCCTACCTGACCTGGCCGTGGGCGAAGGCGGCGGCGGTGGTGACGGCCTGGCAGGAGTGGGGCCCCGGTCAGCCGGACGAGATCTGGTCCTCCCTCCACCTGGAGAACACACCGGGCGGCACCCCGAGGGTGTCCGTGGCCGCCTTCTCCCTCGGCACCTACGGCGAGCTGCAGAACGCGGTGGACCGCCTGGCCGCCAGGATCGGCGCCCGTGCCTCCAGCGTCTCGCTGAACCGCCACTCCTACGAGGGCGCCATGGAGGCCTACGCCGGCTGCTCGTCCTTCCCCACCGAGCCCCAGTGCCACCTGCCCGGCTCGACACCCGGCCGCTCCGCGCAGGGCAGGCTCGGCCGCGAGACCTACGCGGCCCGCTCCGACTTCTTCGACCGGTCCCTGTCCGCCGCCGGCGTGCAGACGCTGCTGTCACAGCTTCCGTCGGTGCGGGGCGGCGCGGGCAGCATCGCGCTCACCGCACTCGGCGGCGCGGTCAACCGTGTCTCCCCCACGGCGACGGCCTTCGTCCACCGCCGCTCGCGCATGCTCGCCCAGTACATAGCGTCCTGGAGCCCCGGCACGACCGGCACGAGCGCCCGGTCCTGGCTCACGTCCGCCCACACCGCGATGAGGCCGTACGCCTCCGGCGCCGCCTACCAGAACTACACCGACCCCGCCCTGACGAACTGGCGCACGGCCTACTACGGCGCGGCGGCCCCCCGCCTCAAGCAACTGAAGCACCAGTACGACCCGGAGGGTTTCTTCACGTACCCGCAGGGGCTGTAGGCGCAGCCGCCGTCGCTGAGGCCGGCGGTGCGCTCGCCACGCTTGCGGGGTGCCGCTGCGCTATGCCGCCAGATCCCGCTCCTCCGCGGCAGCCAGCTCATCCCCCCGTGTCCCGGCCAGCACAGCCCCCCGGCGCACCCCGGCCGACCGAGCCCGCACGACCCACGCCCCCCACCGAGCGCCCTCGACAGCCTTCAGCACAGGCGTGAGCAGCGCCATGGCGACGGGCGACAGCAGCAGCGCCACCGCCGTACCCAGCGCGAACCCCCCGACCACGTCCGTCGGATAGTGCACGCCCATGTACACCCGGCAGAACCCCTCCAGCAGCGCGAGCCCTATCCCCACCAGCCCGAACCTCCGGTTGGCCACGAACAGCGCCACCCCCATCGCCATGGTGAGCGTCGCGTGATCGCTGACGAAGGAGAAGTCGGTCTTCCCCGACACCAGGACGTCCAGCCCCTGATGGTCCCGGAACGGCCGGGGCCGCTGCACGAAACCCCGGATCGGCACGTTCACCAGCACCGCGATGCCCGCCGCGAGCGGCGCCCACACCAGCGCGGCCACGGAGGAGGCGGCATTCTCGGCGCCCCGCCGCCGCACGGACCACCAACACCACACCACCAGCAGGACCATGGCGAGCAGCAGCCCGTACTCACCGACGTACTCCATGACCCGGTCGAACCAGTGCGGCGCGTCCTTGGCCAGGCCGTTGATGTCGTAGAGCAGGTCGACGTCGGGGTTCGACCCGGATTCGGCGAGTCCAGCCATCGTGCTGCGGCCCCTTCGTCGTGTCCTTGGACGTCAGTACGTCAACAGGAACGCACGACCCCGTTTGATACGTTCCACGGTCCACCGAATGATCACGCAGACGTTATCGAAGAGAGACTCGTCGTCGCAGCTCAGGGGTGGGGTTCACGCTCGGTTCACACCGAGGTGGGGAGCGCTTTCGCGCCATCTTCGGTGACCCGGGTGGCCCCGAAGTAGTCCGGTGTGTCGATCGGGTCGAAGCGGATGACCGCCCCCGACCGCGGCGCGTCGATCATGTACCCGCCGCCGACGTAGATACCCACGTGCCGAATGGCCCGGGAATTGGTCGGATCGTCGGAGAAGAACACCAGGTCGCCCGGGAGCAGTTCCTCCCGCCGGGGGTGCGGACCCGCGTTGTACTGGTCGTTGGCCACCCGCGGCAGGCTGATCCCCACGCTCTCGAACGCGGCCTTGGTCAGCCCCGAGCAGTCGAACCGCCCGCCCTGGTCGGCGGTGCCGTTCCCGCCCCAGAGATAGGGCGTACCGAGCTTGCTCTGAGCGTAGGAGATCGCACCGGCGGCCTGCTGCGAGGGATCGACCCGCGTGGCGGGCGCGGCGAAGCTCTTCTCCAGGGTCGTGATCGTCTTCACGTAGTTCTGGGTCTCCGCGTACGGCGGCACACCCCCGTACTTGATGACGGCGTACGCCCCCGCGTTGTAGGCCGCGAGCATGTTGTGCGAGAGATCGCCGGGCACGTCCTTCACGTACTTCGCGAGCTCGCAGTCGTAGGACGCGGCCGAGGGGATCGCGTCGTCCGGGTCCCAGACGTCCCGCTTGCCGTCCCCGTCGCCGTCGACGCCGTGCGTGGCCCAGGTCCCCGGGATGAACTGCGCGATGCCCTCCGCCGCGGCCGCCGACCTGGCGTTCGGGTTGAACCCGCTCTCCTGGTACAACTGGGCGGCGAGCAGGGCAGGGTTGAGGGCGGGACACAGATTGCCCCACTTCTGCACGAGCGACTGGTAGACGGCCGGCACGGCCCCCTTGGCGAGTCGGACGGCCCCGCCGCCCACCCCGTTGACGAGGTTGCCGGCGACGACGTACACGCCGACCACGAGCAGCATCACGAAGGCGACCCCGGATCCGACGGCGGCGATCGCCACGACCCATGCCTTACGCACCGTCAACCACCCCTCGCCGCCCGGGAGTCAGTCCGCCCAGGACAGTCTAGGGGGCTACCGCGGCCGGCCCAGCGGAAACGGGCCGCGGATCGGCCCTCACGGATCGGCGGCGGCGTCCTTGTAGAGCGCGGCCGCCTCGGCGCCGAAGACGACGCTGTACGACGTGTCGGCCGTGGACCCGCCCTGCTCGTGCCCGCCGAGCACCCCGACCACCTGCCGGTCGCCGTTGATCCACGGGCTGCCGCTGGTGCCGCTGGTGAACTCGGGGCAGTCGATGCGCTGCTGGGTGCTGCTGTGCGGGTGCGGCTTGTTGGTGCAGGTGATGGGCACCTCGCGGGAGTCCGGATACCCGGTGACCGTCACCGCGGTCGCCCCGGTCGCCACCCCGCTGACGAAACGGTTGCTGCCGACGACGTCCTCGATGTTCCTGCCGACCTTCGGGGCGATCACGGCGAAGGCGAGGTCGCTGTCCTCGTCCTGGTCCTTGGACCAACCGTCGGGCAGGAAACGCCGCTTGACCTGCCATACCCCGTACGGCGCCTTGCCGTCCCGGTATCCCGGCGCGAAGACCAGATCGCTGCCGTCTGTCAGGCAGTGCGCGGCGGTGAGGACGAGGTTCCGGTTGGGGCTGTGCACGACCGACGCGGTGCAGAAGTGGTTGCCGGGGAGGTCGCCGGCCTTGTCGGCGCCGAACAGCGCCCCGATCCGCGCGCTCTGCGCGTTCTCCGCGATCACCGCGGTCACCCCGAGGGGGCCTGGCCCGTCGGAGGCGGACGCGACGGAGGCCGACGTCACGGCGATCAGCACCAGACCGACGAACAGCGCGGAGTTCCGGGTGCGGGCGCGCGGACGTACGTGACGGACGTGGCTCTGGATCCCTGAGGTGCGCTTCATCAGGCCCCACTGTGTCCCAAGAAGGTGAGAAAGGGATCCCGACTTCACTGAGATTTTTCTGTGAAACCCCCGTTCACCGCACACTCTGCCCGGCATCGTCCCTCTTGCCCCACCTCACCCGCACCCGGCACGGGCCACCTCCCCGCGCACCGCCCGCAGCCGGACTGGGCGTACGGACATGCGAGTTCGGCCTCTTCACGACCGGCACGGCGTGAGACCATCGTCAGGGCACGCGACCACACGCCACCACTCACCCGACCGGCCGTCAGAAGCCCTGCGGGAGCGTGAAAAGTGTGCTAGGCGTGACCTGCCGTGATACACAGAGTAACCGTACGCACGAAACCCGTCGGCAATGGCGTCAAGTCGACATACGCGGGCGTCATTGTCGGTGACAATGAGGCCTGACCTCTGCGTGCCCGCAGGGGTCCGGAACTACCCACCAGGGGCGGTGACTTACATGCTCTTTGCGGCCGACAAGGGAGACATCAACACCATCATCGGCGGGATCGCTCCGGACTGGGGCCCCTTCGGCAGCCTGGGCAACGAGGCGAAGGTGATGATCGAGGTGGTGATGGCGGTGGCCATCCTGCTCTGCCTCGGCATCGCCGTCTGGGGCGCGGCGAAGCAGCGTATCGGCGCGACGGCCCTACGGGACACCTTCAGCGCCGAACAGGGCAAGGGCCTCATCATCGCCGGCCTCACGGGCGTCTTCATCATCGGCTCCCTCGGCACACTGTTCACCATCGTGTACGGCATGGCGGTGTAGATCGCCGCCCTGTGCCCGGCGCACACCCGCGCATGCCGCGCACGGTGCCCCGCCCGCGCCGCCGGCCGGCCCGCCCGGGCGCGTCCGGTGCCCCCGCTGCCCCCACCCACCCACCGTGCCCACCGGCCGAGGTTGCGTTTCCCTGATGTCGAGTCACCACACCGCGCCCACGCGGGAACCAGCACGGCTACCGTCGTACTCCTACGCGTTCCGGTACGAGGTCGAGGTCGAGGGGGCGTACGGGACATGAGTCTCGGAGACGAGCACGGACACGGCGATTCCGCGCGCGCCGACGACGAGCTGTACGCGGGCGGCGGGCAGACCCGCACCCGGCTCCCCGAGCGTTCCACCGACCCCTACGGCGGTGCCCGCCGCGGCCCCCGCTCGTCCTCGCGCAGCCTGATCACGGTGGTCGCCGTCGTCGTCCTCCTCGTCGCCGCGATCGCCTTCGCGAACCGCGGTGGAGGCGGCTCCTCCTCCGCGGACTCCGGCGGCCACGGCAACGACCCCAAGGCCTCCGCCACCGCCCCCACGGGCAAGCGCCCGGTCACCACGAAGACGAGCGGCATCCCCTCCGGCTTCGGCCACGACGAACAGGGGGTGCAGAGCGCGGCGGCGAACTACGCCGTGACGCTCGGCTCGACCGGCATGTTCAAGAAGGACAGCCGGCACGCCATCGTGGACCTCCTCTACACGCCCCAGGCCGCGGCCAGACTCCAGGGCCCCATGGACCAGGCCTACTCGCCCGGCTTCCTCGACAAGATGGGCCTGAACGCAGACGGCGAGGCCCCGGCCGGCAAGACGTTCGTCTCCCGGGTGGTCCCCGTGGGCACCACCGTGCAGCAGTACAGCGCCGACAGCGCCAAGGTCGCGGTCTGGTACGTGGGGCTCATCGGGATGTCCGGTGAGACCTCGACCGACCCGGTCACCTCGTCCTGGAAGACGTGGACGTTCGACCTGCGGTGGACGAGGGACGACTGGAAGATCGTCTCCGACGCGCAGCAGAACGGCCCAGCCCCCGTCCCCGGTGACGACAAGGCCGCCACCTCCGACGAGATCCGCAAGGCCATCGAAGAGTACGGAGGGTTCACGTATGCCCGGTAGCAGGCAGCGCGCGCTCGAACTCACCGGAGTCGTGGCAGCCGTGCAGACGTCGGTCGTGCTGCTGGCGACCCGTGCCGTCGCCGCGCCCTCGCCCAGCCCGACACCGTCGCCGAGCAAGAACAACTGCGACCTCATCTTCGGCGAGGCCAAGAAGTACTGCGAACGCGGCAACGGCAGCAGCGGCGGAGGTTCCGACGCACCCGACCCCACCTCCGCCCTCGACCCCCTCTCCTCCCTCGCCAAGGGCTGTGCCGACGCCGCCTCCTGGACGATCGACAAGCTCAGCCACGCCGTGAAGGAGACGGCCAACGTCGACTTCACGAACCAGAAGTTCCTGCAGCAGTACGCCGTCGTCTTCGCCGCGTCGACGATCCTCACCCTGCTGCTGTGGCTGCTGGCCGTGGCCAAGCGGGCCGTGCGCGGCGTACCGCTGACCACCGCGATCTCCGAGGCGATCGGCTTCCTCTGGCTGACCGTGCTCGCCTCCGCGTTCACCCCGCTGATCCTCTACACGGTCGTCTCGGCCGCCGACGGCGTCTCCGACGTGCTCGCCAAGGCGACCGGGGACCAGGCGGACACGTTCTTCGGCACGTTCTCCGCCGCGCTCGGCAAGGGCAACGAGATCGGCGGCGGCCCGATCATGCTGATCGTCGTCTCCCTCGTGTCGATCCTCGCCGCCGGAGTGCTCTGGCTGGAGCTGGTCATCCGCGCCGCGCTGCTCTACGTCGGCGCGCTGCTCGGAACGGTCGTCTACGCGGGACTCGTCGACAAGAACCTGTGGGGGCACGTCCGCCGCTGGGCCGGCATCATGATCGCGGTGATCCTGGTCAAGCCGGTCATCGTGATCGTGCTCGGGCTCGCCGGGGCCCTGTCGTCGGACGACAACGGCCCCGGCGCGTTCTCCGCCGTCGTCTCCGGCCTCGCCATCATCCTGCTCGCCATCTTCGCCAGCGCGATGATCTACCGTTTCGTCCCCGGCTTCGGCGACGAGATCGCCGCCGGCCGCAACAACCGCATCATGCAGGGCGCCGAGAGCAAGGCCGCGGCCGTCATCAGCTCCCCGGCGACCCTGGTCGCACAGGGCATCAAGACCCACAGCACCCGGGCCGACAGCAACGGCGCCGCGGCCGGCCACACGCCCGCGCCCCGCCCGGCCAACCCCGTCTCCGGTGGCGTCGCCGCACACAGCACACGCGTCCCGGACGGCGGCGGATCCGTCCCCTCCGCCGCACCTGCTCCCCGCGCACCCAGCCCGGTGAACACTCCCCACGCCAGCAGCAGCCGCAACAGCAGTACCAACCGCACGGGAGGTGAAGGGCGTTGACGACCGAGTCCCACATGTCCCATACGGTCACGCCCCGCCGTACGTATCTGATCGGCCGCGCCCGGCCGAACGCGATCATCGGCCGCAACCGCGAGACCGGCGAGATCGCGCTGATCGTCGTGGGCGCGTTCATCGGCATGATGTGCGGGCTCCTCGTCCCCGTGCTGCCCCTGCGGATCGTCCTGCTGACGGGCTTTCCGCTGCTGGCGCTGGCCGCGGTCTACGTGCCGTACCGGCACCGCACCTTCTACAAGTGGTTCGAGATCAACCGCAGTTACAAGCGCACCGTCAAGCGGGGCGCCGCCTACCGCTCGGGCGTGATGGAGGCCGGAACGCGCATCGACGGACGGGAGATCGAGATCGGTCCGCCGCCCGGGATCGGCCGCATCACCTGGCTGGCCGCGCCCTTCGGCCCGGACGAGATCGCCGTACTGCTGCACGCCGACCGCAAGACCGTCACCGCCGCGATCGAGATCGAGGGCCCCGGCGTCGGACTGCGCGACTCCGAGGACCAGGAAGCCCTCGTCGACCGGTTCGGCACCCTGCTCAAGCACGTCGCCAACGGCGACGGCTTCGTCACCCGCCTCCAGATGCTCGCCCGCACCCTGCCCGCCGACCCCGACGCCCACGCCAAGGACGTCACCCAGCGCGGGGACGAGCGCGCGCCGGCGTGGCTGCGGCAGTCCTACGACCAGCTCCAGTCCATGGTGTCCACCAGCAGCGAGCAGCACCGCGCCTACCTGGTCGCCTGCATGCACTACAGCCGCGAACTGGCCGCCGAGGCCAACGCCATGGCGCGGGCGGCCCGGGCGCAGTCCGGCCGCAGACTCGACCGGGACGCGGGTCTCGCCGTCGTCATGGCGCGCGAGCTGACCGACATCTGCTCCCGGCTCCAGGAGGCCGACATCCGCGTACGGCAGCCGCTCGGTCAGGGGCGGCTGGCCTCGCTGATCCACTCCATGTACGACCCGGACCACCCGATCGACCACATCCAGGCGATGACCCAGCGCAACGCCTGGCCGGCCGAGCTGGACGCGATGGAGCCGACGTACCTCCAGGCCAAGACCCGCGAGTCCGCCACCCGCCAGCCCTGGTGCCACGCCACCGCGTGGATCAAGGAGTGGCCGATGACCCCGGTCGGCGTCAACTTCCTCGCGCCGCTCCTCGTCCACACCCCGGACGTCATCCGCACGGTCGCCGTCACGATGGACCTCGAACCCACCGAGGTCGCCATCGAACGCATGCTGACCGAGAAGACCAACGACGTCGCCGAGGCCAGCCGCGCCGCCAAGATGAACCGCACCGTGGACCCGCGCGACGTCCAGGCCCACCACCGCCTCGACCAGCGCGGCGAGGACCTCGCCAGCGGCGCCGCCGGCGTCAACCTGGTCGGCTACATCACCGTCTCCGCCCGCACCCCCGAGGCCCTGGCCCGCGACAAGCGGACCATAAGGGCCTCGGCCGGAAAGTCGTACCTGAAACTGGAGTGGTGCGACCGCGAGCACCACCGCGCCTTCGTGAACACGCTCCCGTTCGCCACCGGAATCCGACGGTAGGGGCTGATGCTCTGATGCGGGACCCGCTGACCGCACTCACGGACGCCTTCACGTCCTTCCTGTTCGGGAAGGTCGAGACGACCCGGCTGCCGGTGCGCACCTCCACGGGCCAGGCCCAGGCGGTCTACCTGCCCACGGCCGCACCCGGCCTCGGCGACTCCGGCGTCATCATCGGCCGCGAGGTGTACTCCGGGAAGGGCTACATCTACGACCCCTTCCAGCTGTACGGCCAGCAGCTCCCCGCCCCGCACTGGCTGGTCCTCGGCGAGTCCGGCAACGGCAAGTCGGCGCTGGAGAAGACCTACGTCCTGCGCCAGCTGCGTTTCCGCGACCGCCAGGTCGTCGTCCTGGACGCCCAGGGCGAGGACGGCGTCGGCGAATGGAACCTCATCGCGCAGGAGCTGGGGATAACTCCCATCCGGCTGGACCCGACGGCCGCACTCGACCACGGCATCCGGCTCAACCCCCTGGACCCGGCGATCACGACGACCGGGCAGCTCGCCCTGCTCCGCACCATCATCGAGGTCGCGATGGGGCACGGCCTGGACGAGCGGTCCGGCTTCGCGCTGAAGGTCGCACACGCCTACGTCAACGAGTCGATCGTGGAGCGCCAGCCGGTCCTGTCCGACATCGTCGAACAGCTGCGCCACCCCGAGCCGGAGTCGGCCGAGGCGATGAACGTCGCCATCGACGACGTGCGGGCGTGGGGCCTGGACGTCGCCCTGGTCCTCGACCGCCTGGTCGACGGCGATCTGCGGGGCATGTTCGACGGACCGACGACGGTCGGCATCGACCTGGACGCCCCGCTGATCGTCTTCGACCTCTCCCACATCGACCGCAACTCCATCGCCATGCCGATCCTGATGGCGATCGTCGGCGTGTGGCTGGAGCACACCTGGATCCGCCCCGACCGCAAGAAGCGCATCTTCCTGGTCGAGGAGGCCTGGCACATCATCAACAGCCCCTTCGTGGCGCAGCTGTTCCAGCGGCTGCTGAAGTTCGGCCGCCGGCTCGGTCTGTCCTTCGTCGCGGTCGTCCACCACCTGTCCGACGTGGTGGACGGGGCGGCGGCGAAGGAGGCGGCCGCGATCCTGAAGATGGCGTCGACCAGGACGATCTACGCCCAGAAGGCCGACGAGGCCAGGGCCACCGGCCGGGTGCTGGGCCTGCCCCGTTGGGCGGTGGAGATCATCCCGACCCTGACGCCCGGCATCGCGGTGTGGGACGTCAACGGCAACGTCCAGGTCGTCAAACACCTGGTCACGGAGACCGAACGGCCGCTGGTCTTCACCGACCGCGCCATGACGGAGTCGTCCCGCGACCTCGCCGCCGACGACGCACTGCGCGCCGCCGAGCTGGAGGCCGAACAGCGCGCGGCGGCCTTCATGGAGCAGCACGTCCCCGATCTGGGCGGCTCCTCCGAGTCGACGGTGGCGTAAGGGGGGCGCACAGAGGTGGGACCGAACGACCACTATCCAAGACAGCAGGGTCAGGGTCAGGGGCAGCAGGCGCAGGGCCGGAGGGACGGCCAGGGCGGCATCCCGGACGGCCTGCTGATCGGCCTCCTGGCCTTCCTTCTCGGCATGACCCTGCTGGTGTGGACGGCCACGGGCCTGGCCGGTCTGTTCGCACACGGCGCCTGGCCGTCCGGGGTCACCTTCACCCGTACGCCCCTGGCCATGCGCCACCTCGTCGGCGAGCCGCACGACATCGCCGGCGCCTGGCCGGACACCCCGACCGGGCAGCTCTCGGGTTACGGGCTGTTCTGGGGCCTGTTCATCGGCCAGCTGATGGTGCTGTTCGTGCTGACGGTGTTCGTGATGGGCACGGTGGCGAGATGGCGGGCCGGGCGGGCGAGAAGACGGGCTGAACAAGCGGCGGCCGCGCAGCCTTGGGAGGCGGCGGCCAGGGAGCCGCGGGAAGCGGCCGCGAGAGGTCCGCGGGAGGCGCCCGTTTCCCCGGTCCCCCACGAGGTCCCCACGCAGAGGGCGGCCCCGGAGCCTGCGCCACAGCCCGAACCACAGCCCGAACCGCAGCCCGAGCCGGGGCCTGGACCGCAGCCCGGACAGCAGCCTGGATCACAGGCCGGTCCGCAGCAGCCGTCGCTCGCGCCGGCCCAGCAGCCGAGGCCGGCGCCCGAAACCCGGGAACCGGTGTTCGCGGGCGGCCGACGGACCACGGTGTTCGTGGCACCGCGTGAAGAGCGGCAGGTGACCGCCGCCCAGGCGATCCGCGACGCGGCAGGCCCCGCCCTCGTGGTCACCTCCAACCCCGCCCTGTGGCAGGAGACCAAGGACTCCAGGGCCAAGCTCGGCCCGGTCCTCCTCTACGACCCCGGTCACCTCTGCGACACCCCGGCACGCCTCCACTGGTCGCCCATCAGCGGCTGCGAGGACAAGGAGACGGCGGTGGCGAGAGCGGACGCCCTCCTCGCCCCGGTCCGCCCGACGGCCAGGATCGACCAGGCGGTGAGCGACACCGCACACACACTCCTGCGCAGCTATCTGCACGCCGCGGCCATCGACGGCCGCACCGTCCGCCACGTCCACCGCTGGTCGCAGGGAGGCCAGCTCCAGGAGGCCGTACGGTCCCTGCGTACGAACCCCAAGGCGGCGGCCGGATCCGCCGGCGAGCTGGAGGCCGCACTCACCTCGCATCCCGAACGACGCGACATCGCCCTGGAGCTGACCAGCCGGGCACTGGCCTCACTCGTCATGGTGAACATCCGGGAAGCCTGCACACCCAACCGAAGTGATGCGCTCGCCTTGGATTCCTTCGTGAACGAGGGGGGAACGCTTTATGTGGTCGGGGAATCCATCGAGGATCCCCGCACCAACCCGGGCGCGATGCCGCTGCTGACGGCACTCGCCGCAAGCGTGGTCGAGCGCGGCCGGCGCATGGCCGAACGGTCATCCTCCGGTCGGCTCGACCCACCACTCACGCTCGTCCTGGACGACGTCGCCGCCGTCGCCCCGCTGCCGCAGCTCCCCGAACTGCTCTCCGGCGGAGCCGACCGCGGGATGCCGACGCTGGCCCTGCTGCGCTCCAGGGAACAGGGCCGCGCCCGCTGGCCGCACGACGAGCTTCCGGCGTGACCCTCAGGGGCGCTCGAGGACGTACTCCAGCTCGATCTCGTCGGGGCGGGAGCTCAACGGCACGGTACGCCCGGTAGGCACGAACCCGACCCTGCGATAGAAGCGCTGGGCCCGCCCGTTGTCCTCGTGCACGATCAGCCGCACCCGTTCGGCATCCGCGTTCCACGCCCACTGGAGGGCCTCGTCGAACAGCACCTCCGTCAGCCCGCACCCACGGTGCTCGGGCCGTACGTACACGCCGACGACGTGACCCTGCCGCCGCTCGACGGGGAACCCGGCCCAGTCCGTGGTGCCGGCCCGCTCCAGAAGCATCGTGACGGTCCCGGCCCACTCGCCGTCCGGCCCCTCCGCGATGAACGTCTGGGCCTCGGTCGCACCCACCGCGGCGTTGGTCGCCCGGTCCTGCCAGAAGGAGTCCGGCCGGGCCACGGCCTCGTCGTACGTCTCCAGGAACGCGAGAGGGGCCATCGGGTCCTGCAGGGCGAGGAGCCGCAGCGCCTTCATCGCCGGCCACTCCGCGGCGCGTATGGCGCGGACCATGAACTTCTCATCGCTGTCGGGGCTGCTCATGGGGCCACGGTAGTCCAGCAAAACGAAAAGGCCCACGCCTTTTCGGCGTGGGCCTTTTCTGAAGAATTGTTCGGCGGTGTCCTACTCTCCCACAGGGTCCCCCCTGCAGTACCATCGGCG
>NZ_BNBC01000038.1:30138-92137 GCF_014654675.1 Streptomyces spiralis | reverse complement strand
CCACGAAGCCTTCCTCGGACTCGCCGTCTGCCTGATCACCCACCGCCACGTCCAGAGGCTTTGTTAGGGCCTCTAAGGGAAGTCGGTGATCACGGCGAGGTGACGAAGCAGAAAGCAGTTAGAGTCGAGCAGCGCCATTCTTAGTACAGGCCACGCCTCCCACCTGCGACGGTGCAGCCGCGTGGTGTCCATCTCGCTGCGTAAACCGCTGTCTCGTGTGCCTGCTCCTGGTCGTCGCCGGCAACGAGACCACCCGGCACACCATCACCCACTCGATGCTGGCCCTCCTCCAGCACCCGGAGCAGCTCGCCCGTCTCAAGGACGACCCCTCCCTGATCCCTACGGCGGTCGAGGAGTTCCTGCGCTGGGCCTCCCCCGTCTACCACTTCCGCCGTACCGCGACCCGGGACGTCGAACTCGGCGGCAAGCAGATCAAGGAGGGCGACAAGGTCGTCATGTGGTTCGCCTCCGGCAACCGCGACGAGAAGGTCTTCGGCGACCCCTACGACTTCGACGTCGCCCGCCAGGACAACGACCATGTCACCTTCGGCAAGGGCAGCCCGCACCTGTGCCTGGGCAACCTGCTGGCCCGCACCGAGATCCGCATCATGTTCGAGGAGCTGATCCCGCGCCTGGCGGACATTCGCCTGGCCGGCGACGTGCCGCGCGTGCGTTCCAACTTCGTCAACGGCATCAAGAAGCTTCCGGTCGAGGTGACGCTCGCCTGAGGCACCTGCCTTCGGCTACCGCGGCGCGCCTCGTCGCGCCGGGTGCACGGGAGCAGCGGCACGGGAGAGGGGCGGTCCGGGAATGGGGACCGCCCCTGCCGCGTGGGGGCCAAAGGCGCTGTCCGACTGCGCCGATGCCTACACCGCTTCCGCGTTCACCGGTTCCTGGCCGGACTTCTCCAAGAGCAGGTTTCGCGGGACGAGGAGCCCTCCCCGCCGTGAGATGAACGGCAGAGGGCGGACTCGATCGTCCATCGTCACGGATGCAGGAGGCGCAGGTCGACAGCGTCGGCCATGGCCCGCATGCCCGCGTCGTCGGGGTGGATGTGGTCGCCCGAGTCGTACTCGGGGTTGAGGGCGGCGGGATCCGCGGGGTCGCGCATCACCCGGTCGAAGTCGATGACGCCGTCGAAGGCACCGCTGCTGCGGATCCAGCCGTTGACGCTCTGCCGGATCTCCTCGGCCGCGGGGGTGTAATAGCCGTTCCCCTTGTCGGGCATGAGGGTCGCGCCGATCGCGCGGACGTGGGCGGCGTGCGCCTGGTCGATCAGGGTGCGGTAGCCGTCGATCAGGTCCTGGGCCGTGAGGGGGCCGCCGTCCGGGCCTGCGTTGTTGCCGATGTCGTTGATGCCCTCGAAGAGGATCACGTCGCTGACCCCGGGCTGCCCGAGGGCGTCATGACGGAACCGCTTCAGCGCGCTGACGCCCTGCCACGGATTGGGTACGTCGGTCAGGACCCGGTTCCCGCCGATGCCCGCGTCGACGACGCTCAGTTTCTGCGGGCCCGGCTCATCGGCGAGGCGGCGGGCGAGGAAGTCGGGCCAGCGGGTGTAGGTGCCGGTCGTGGAGTGATAGCCGTCGGTGATGGAGTCCCCGAAGGCGACGACCGTTCCGTGTGCCGTCGCGGGCTCGACGTTGAGGCCCGCCAGGTAGTACCAGGACGTCGAGGCGGACGTGAACGCGGCGGCGCTGTCGTCGCTCGCATGGTCGCCGTTGGACACGTACGTGGTGTCGAAGGCGTCGGAGTGCCAGGTCGACGTCCCGGTGGCCTCGGGCAGATAGAGGCTGACGAGCAGGTTCTGTTCGGTCTCCACCGGGATCGGGACGGTGTCGCTGACAGTCTCCTCCCCTGCCGCGATCGTGACCTGGTCCGAGCCGCCGAAGGTGAGGTGCCGCGTCGTGCCGGGCTCGGCCGCGCCACCGCTCGCCTGGACGGCCACAACGGCGGCAGCCACGCGCAACGGCTGCGCGCTGTAACGGTTCGAGAGGGTGATACGAGCCTCCGAGCCTGCGACGCTGGGGTGCACCACCATCCGGATGGTCTGGTTCTCGAAGGACGGGCCGCCGGTCGTCATGCTGGGCGACCAGGCGCTGACCCGGGTCCCCGCGGACATGGCCGCGTGCGCGGCGCTCACGCCCATGAGAGGCATGGCGAGCGCCACCAGTACCGCGAGCAGCGCCCGCACCGGGCGTCCGTGCTGTTCGGTCACGTTCATACCCATCAGCCGACCAGTTCCGTGAGCGCGACCGACTCTCCCGGCCGCACGGTGACGTCCACGCTTCGACCGCCGGCGGTCACGGTGGTCGTCCGGCCGCCGACACTGTGCAGGGTCGCCTCGCGTATGCGCCCGCGCTCCCACCGCATGTCGACGGTGAAGCCGCCGCGTGCACCGGCGCCCTTGACCGAGCCGGACGCGGCCCAGGCGTCGGGCAGGGCGGGGAGCAGTTCGATGTGGCCGGGACGGGAGTACAGGAGCATCTCCAGCATGGCGGTGGGGGTGCCTAGGTTGGCGTCGATCTGGAAGATGGCGCGGGTGTCGGAGACCCGGTACATATCGAAGAAGTTCATGGCGGTTCCGGTGTCGGCGCCCGCCCACGGCTTCAGGTTCGTCAGCACCAGCTGATACGCGTTGTCGGCGTTCTTCAGTCGGGCCCAGCAGGCCGCCCGCCACGCGCACGCCCAGCCGTAGCTCTGCATGCCGCGCGCGGTGAGCAGCGCGGTCGCGCCCTTGAGCGTGGTCTCGTCGGTGTCGGGACGGATGCGGTCACCTGGGAACAGGTTGATGAGCGGCGAGAGATGGCGATGGGTGGTCTCGCCGAGGTTGTCCTCGCTCATCCACTCCTCCAGCCAGCCGGAGGTCGGACTGACCTTCGGTAGGTAGAGCCGGTCACGCAACTCCCTTACGACGGCGGCGTGTTCCAGGTCGCGGTCGAGGGTGCGGCAGGCCTGCTCGTAGTGGCCGAAGAGTGACCAGAGAAGCTCCTGGGTGTAGGTGATGCCGCGGGCATCCTGCGGCCCCTGCTCGGGCGACCAGTCGTGGTCGTCGACGAGGACCTCGCGCCCGTCGACGCTCATCGTGATCAGACGCGCCTCCCAGAACTCGCAGGCCCCTTTGAGCAGCGGCATGATCCTGGCCAGGTACCGCGCGTCCTGGGTGAACTCGTAGTGCTCGTAGAGGGATTCGCACAGCCAGGCGTTGCCCGCCGGGTGCCACCACCAGCCTCCGCCGCCGTACGGGTTGGTGGAGATGGCGACGGTCCAGCCGGCGACCTTCTCCGAGGTGTTGCGGAAGCGGTTGCGCGCGTCGTTGAACTGCTCCTGGGTGACCTTGCTCCAGACGGGAAGCTGCGCGATGCAGTAGTCCGCGAAGGCGTCGAATGTGTCTGGGACACCTGCCCGGTCGGGGAGCCAGTAGTTCATCTGGATGTTGATGTCGGTGTGGTAGTCGCCCATCCAGTCGGGCGTGTTGCCCTCCAGCCACAGCCCTTGCAGGCCCATGGGCAGGCTGTCGCGCGATCCGCAGATGGCCAGATAGCGGCCGAACTGCAGGTAGCTCGCCTCCAGTTCGGGATCGGGCGATGCTCCGTCGGCAGCGCGGGCGGTGAGCCGGGACCAAGTGTCGAGCTTTCGCTGCTGCCCGGTGGAGAAACCCAGGTCGAGGGTGAACCGGTCGTAGGCGGAGCGGTAGTCGGCGACATGCGTGTCACGGAGTGTGGTGCCCGAACTGGTCGCTGCGGCAAGGGCCTTGGACTTGGCCAGGTCCAGCGGGTCGGCATCCTGGTCGCGGAAGCCGGCGGAGTGGTCCGGCGCATAGTCGGTGCCGCCGCTGAGCACGATGACGACCTCGGTGCAGTCGGTGAACGTGACCCGGGATCCGCTCGCGGTCACCGTGCCGCCGTCCGCGCTCGCGGTGACCGCGGCTGCGTAGCGCAGGTCGTTGGCGAAGGCGGCACTGAAGGAGGCAAGGTGGCGGGCGGTGTCCGCGGTGGTGGTCTCGCCGTGAGTGCCGGAGAGCACCATGCTTCCGGTGAGGGTGCCGCCGCCGCTCTGGCTGAGCCTGATCACCAGGGCGTCGTCAGGGGCGCTGACGAACATCTCCCGCACATAGGTGACCTTGCCCTTCTTGTACGACGTGGTCACGAGGCCGTTGCTCAGGTCGAGGGCGCGCCGGTAGCCGGTGACGTCGGAGAAGTCGTGGCCCGGCAGGCTCAGGGTGGCTCGGGCCAGCAGCGTCATACTGCCGAAGTCTTCACGTCCGTACGGGAACTGGCCGTCGGAGTCGAGAGTGCTGTTGGCGCCGCCGGTCCACAGTGAGCCGTCGGTGACGTGGAACAGCTCGCTCGCGGGGTCGCCGCCGACGAGAGCGCCGAGGCGGCCGTTGCCCAGCGGCAGGCCCTGTTCGATGAGCAGGTCCTCGTCGGCGGGCTCCGGGTACCACAGGGTGGTCGCCTCGTCGGCGGGGACGAGCGGGGAGGTGGCGGGGCGGTTCGGTGCGGCGTGGGCGGTGAACGCGGGAAAGGCGCTGAAGGCGGCGAGGGCGGCGCCGAGGCCGAGAACGGTGCGGCGGGACGGTCCGGTGCTCATGGGGCGGGTCCTTCCGTACGGCGACGAAACGGCGAAGAGGCAGCGAAGAAGCGCTACCGAGGGGGCCCTGCGCGGCGGCCGCGCAGGGCCCGGGAAACACAGCGGGAAACGCCCCCGGACTACGAGATCTTGATCAGCCGGGAACCGTGGGCCGGAACGGACGACGCGGTCCACGAGCGCTTGAAGGAGCCGAGGTTCTCGCGGGCCACGACGTCCCGCAGCCGCTGCGGGCCGTGCAGACCCAGGTCGGTGAAGTTCACGCTGATGTCGGTGGCCTCGGAGCCCATGTTGTAGACCGCGAGGTAGGTGTCACCGCCGACGGTCTTGGTCCACACCTGCGTGTCACCGTCATGGACCTGCTTCGGCAGGACAGCGGCCTGGTCGACGGCGATGACCTCGGGGTTGGTAAGGATCTTCTTCGCCGTGTCGTCGAGGAAGTAGATGTCGCCGCCGACGTACAGCGGGGACGACGCCATCGACCAGAAGGTCATGACGGACTGCCGCTCGGTGTCGTCGATGCCGTCCTGGAGGCCGCTGCCGGTGTTGTTGTTGATCGGCATGGAGTCGAGGTCGGCGAGGTAGTGCGGGGCGTCCAGCTTGTCGAGCCACTTGGGCAGGTCGCTCCAGCGGTCGTCGACGGAGCTGGTCCAGGAGCTCGTCGTCTCGCAGTAGCACTCCACGTCGGTGTCGACGCGCACGCCGTTCGCATACGGCTTCAGCCCGTCGGCGGCCTCGAGGTCCACGGGCCAGGCACTGGCGGACAGCCACATCTTGCGGCCGCTGTGGTCGATCGCCGTCGACCAGGCCTTGATGTCCTCGACGTTGTCCTTGGTCACGCCGTCGATCTTGATGAAGTCGACGCCCCAGGCGGCGTAGCGGGCGACGATGGAGTCGATGTACTCCTGGGCGCAGGGGTTGGAGTAGTCGATCTTCCAGTTGCCGCCCCACTTGTTGGTCGCGGTCAGCGGCTTCACCGCGATGTCCTGTACATGACAGTCCGTACCGAGGATCGGCGCGTTCTTGTTGTAGACCTCCTGCTCCAGGCCCGCGGCGCCGTAAAGGCCGAGCTTGAGGCCCTTGCTGTGCACGTAGTCGGACAGCGAGGCCATGCCGCTGGGGAAGCGCTCCTTGTCGGCGTCCGGAATGCCGTTGGCGTCGGTGTGGAAGTTCCAGTCGTAGTCGAAGTTCCAGCCGGCGTCGATGTTGAGGTTCTTGTAACCGGCCGAGGAGAGCTTGCTGCTCAGCGCGTCGGCGGCGTTCTTGATGTTGCCCTCGTTCAGCCAGTGGGTGCCGTAGCCGTCGCGGGAGGAAGACTCCACGCTCCAGCTGCTCCAGCCCATGAAGGGCTTGACGTACGGGGTCCTCGCCTCGGCCGTGCCGTTCGACAGGGCCAGCGAGAGCGGGAGCGCGCAGGCGGCGAGCAGTGCGGCGCGGCGGGTGCGGGATCTCACGGAAGTGCCTCCAGGTTCCGACGAGTGGGGAGTTACGACTTGAGACCGGACATCGCGATGCCCTGGACGATGTGGCGCTGGGCGACCAGGAACATGACGACGAGCGGCAGGATCGCCACGGCCGTGCCCGCGAACAGCTCGGGCAGGTTGACCGTCTGCGAGGTCAGGAAGCTGGACAGGGCGATCTGCACGGTCCAGCTGCTGGGGTCCTGGCCGATCATCAGCGGCCAGAGGAAGGAGTTCCACGCCTCGATGAAGGAGAGCGCACCCAGCGAGGCGATCATCGTGACCGAGTTGGGCAGGATGATTCGTCCGTAGACGCCGAGGTAGCTGAGTCCGTCGAGGCGGCCCGCCTCCTCGATCTCGGCGGGGAACGATGCGTAGAAGCTACGGAAGAGGACGACGGCGAACGCGTTGAACAGACCCGGCGCGATCAGGCCCCACATGGTGTTGACGCCGCCCATCGAGCCGACGACCACGAACGTCGGCAGGAAGGTGACCGCTTGCGGAATCATCAGTGTGCCGACGATCAGCGACAGCACGACGGCCCGTCCGGGCACGTGGATACGGGCCAGCGCGTACCCGGCCATCGAGGCGAGCAGCGTGGACACCGGCGCCGTGATGACCGCGATCAGCAGGGAGTTGACCAGGGAGCGGCCGAAGGGGCGCTCCGGGTTGTCGAACAGGGCGGTGAAGTTGTTCCAGTTCAGCGCGGAGGGCAGCCAGTGCCAGTCGGTGGCGGTGACCTCCGGCGTCGTCATGAAGGCGTTGCGCAGCAGGACGTAGAACGGGATGAGGAAGACGACGGCCAGCAGACAGAGCACCACATAGGTGGCGATGGATGCGGCGACGGTGCCTCGGTATCGGTTCATGGTTCAGTCCTTGTCGCCGGCTCGGGAGAATCCGAGGATCCGGCCCTGGAGCAGGGTGACCAGCACGATCAGGAGGGTGAGCAGGAAGGCGCCGGCCGAGCCGACGCCGTAGTCCTGGTCCTGGAGCGCGACGCCGTAGAGGTGCATGAGCGGGGTGCGCACGGGCTCGCTGCCGAGCGAGGCGCCGGTGGAGAAGATCGCGTAGAACTCGTCGAAGGCCTGGAGCGCGGCGATGAGCATCAGCAGGAGGATCGCGACGGAGGTGCTGCGCAGCATGGGGAAGGTGACGCTGCGGAAGGTGCGCCAGGGGCCCGCGCCGTCCAGGGCCGCGGCCTCGTACAGGTGCGGCGGAATGGCCTGGAGTCCGGCGATGAACAGGATCATGTACAGGCCGACCTGGAGCCACAGGCGCAGCGTGACGAGGACGATCCAGTACAGGGGCGGGCTCGTGGTCTGGATCCAGGGGGTGGGGTCCACTCCGAAGAGTGCGCCGAGGGTGTTGGCGAGTCCGGACGGCACGCCGCTGAACAGGGCCATCTTCCAGATCATGGCGGCCGCTACGTAGCTGACGGCGGCCGGCAGCAGGAACGCGGTGCGGAAGAAGGCGCGGCCGCGCTTGACGCGGTTGACGAGGACGGCGAGGCCGAGGGACGCGGCGAAGGTGACGGGCACGATGAGCGCGGTGAACAGCACGATCATCGTGAGCGAGTCGCGGAACCGCTCGTCGCTCAAGAGCTGCCGGTAGTTGTCGAAGCCGACCCAGTTGCCGAGCGAGATGGTGCGGCGGGCCTCGCTGAAGCTGAGCAGGAAGCTCCAGCCGATCGCGACGTAGCGGAAGACGCCGAGGCCGATGAGCATCGGCGCGGTCAGGACCACGAACGCGAAGGCCTTGGACTGCCGCTCGGTCAGCCGTCTGCGCCGCGTCGCCGTGACGGGCGCCGGACGGGTCTTGTCCAGGGGCCGGGTGCCGGTGACGGTCACGGCCTCAGCCCATCTGCTTGTCGAGGTCGGACTGGGCCTTGGCCTGGGCCTTCTCCAGCGTCTTCTCCGGCGCCGCGCCCTTGGCTATGTCGGCGGCCGCGGCGATGAAGCCGGCCTGCATGGCCTGGGTCCACTCGGCCGGGAAGGAGACGCCGTTCTTCGTGCCGATGGCGACGGCGTCCTTCGCCGCTCCCTTGCTCAGCTCAGGAGTCCTGGCGGCGACTTCGGTCTGCGGCGGCACGTGGAAGCCGTACTTGACGGCCCAGTCGATCTGGATGTCCGTCTGCTTGATCCACAGCCACTGGAGGTACTTCTTGGCCTCGTCCTTGTGCTTGCTCTTGGCGTTCACGGCCTGCGTCCAGCCGCCGAGACGGGCGACCGGCCGGCCGTTCTTGTCGTACGCCGGCCAGGGCGCGACCCCGAAGTCGTCACCGAGGGCCTTCTCGATGGTGGGCAGCGCCCACAGGCCGCACCACTGCATGGCGGCGGCGCTCTGGGTGAAGGCGCCGGCGTCGTACCAGTCGGTGGTGAAGCCGAGCAGGACCGACTTGTCGGAGTGCAGGTCGCGCAGGCCGCCGATGGACTTGGCGGCGTCGGCGTAGACGACCTTGTCCCCGTCGATCAGGTCCTTGCCCTGCGACCAGGCGAGCAGATAGGGGCTGTCGCCGATTCCGTCGTTGCCGATGAAGAGGCCCTTGACCCCGCCGGTCGTCAGCTCCTTCGCCGTGTCGACGAGTTCGGCGAAGGTGGTGGGCGGGGTGACGCCCGCCTTCTTCAGCAGCGACTTGCGGTAGTAGAGGACCATCACGTCGTCGATGGTCTTCATGCCGTAGAGCTTGCCGTCGACAGTGAGGTAGTCGAGGTCGGCCTGGTTGAAGCCGTCCTTGGCGGAGCCGTAGATGTCGTCGAGGGGTTCGAGCTGTCCCTTGCGGGCCATCTCCGCGCGGAAGTCGCCGAGTTCGAAGATGTCGGGGGCGTCGGCGCCCAGCAGCGCGGCGTTCAGCTTGGTCTCGTACTGGGAGGTGTCCGCGCCCCAGACGACATTGACGGCGACGTCCGGGTTGGCCTTGGTGTACTCCTCGGCGTACCGCTTGACGGCGGCCTGCGTCCCCTCCTCCCCGTACTGGTGGTACCACTGGGTGAGGGTGACCTTGGCTCCCTTCGCGGCGGCCGTGCCCTGCGGATTGCTGGAGCAGGCGACGGCGGAACCGGCGACGAAGAGCAGGGACGTGCCGAGGAATCCCCGGCGGGACAGGGCGGAACGAGCAGACATGGCAGGGTCCTTCCGGGGACAGCGGCTCGCAGGTGGGTAAGGCTCAGGCGGCGAAGAGGGACTGGATGCTGACGGCGGCGGCGCCGCGCGCCCACTCCTCCCAGGGCAGCGGGCGCACCACGAGCGGACAGCGGGCGGCGGCACCGAAGGCCTGGCGGGTGAAGGCGGCGCGGATCTGCTCCTCGAAGAGGTCGTACGCGGCCAGGCCCTCGCCGGAGACGACGACCCGCTCGGGCCCGACGAGGTTGACCATGGCGGCGAGGCCGAGGCCGATGGCCTGGCCCGCCTCGGCGAACACGGCGCGCACGGCGGCGTCTCCGCCGTGCGCGCGGTCGATGGCTCCGGCCATGTCGAGCGCGGGGTCGCCCGCGGCTTCCCGGGCACGGGCGACGATGGCCTCCTCGGAGGCGATCGCCTCGACGCAGCCGCGCCCTCCGCAGTGGCAGTCCGGACCGTCCCCGGCGGCGACGGGGATGTGCCCGATCTCGCCCGCCACCCCGTAACCACCAGGCACCAGACGCCCGTTGACGACGAGTGCGCAGCCGATGCCGACACCGACGGTGGCGAGGGCGAAGGAATCTGCGCCCACCCCCTCGCCGAACCACTGCTCGGCGATGGTCAGCGCCTTCACGTCGTTCTCCACGGTGACAGTCGCCCCGGTCACGTCGGCGACGAGCCGAACCAGCGGGACGTCACGCCAGCCGAGGAACGGGGAGTAACGCACAACGCCGCCGGGTCGGTCGACGTCACCGGAGACGGAGACGCCGATGTGGTGCGTGTGCGCGGCGTACTCGCCGGCCACCTGCCGCACCAGCTCCGCGATGCCCCCGACGACCTGTTCGACACCGCGCCCGGACAGCGGGATCCGATGCGCGGCCCGCACCTCGGCCCTCAAGTCCGTGACGACTCCGATGAGTTCGTCGGCGGTGACCTTCACCCCGACGAAGAACTCCCGGTCGGCGCGGACGGACAGCGGGTGCGCGGGCCGGCCCGCCCCCTCGGCGGTCCGCTCCTGCTGCGGCATCTCCTCCAGGTACCCGGCCTCGATCATCGGCTTGACCGCCTTGGTGACGGCGGCGGACGAGAGACCGGTGATCCGGGCGATCTCGGGACGGTTCACCGGCCCGCGCGTCAGCACGGTCGTGAACACCGTGTTGGCCGCCGGAGACGTGAGCAGCTGCGCTCGGTTCAGCAACATGGCTGAAACGTAGGGGGAATAATTTCCTTCGTCAATATTTAAATTCAGGGAGTTCGGACCTAGGCTCCTGCCCCATGTCACAGGTGTCCTTCGACGCGTCCAGTCGCACGTTCCTGCTCACCACTCCTGCCACCGCGTACGCGCTGCGTCTCGCCGACGACGACTCGCCACGCCATGTGCACTGGGGAGAGCCGCTCACCCTTGAGCAGGTCCGCACGCTCCCCACGTACGACGGCGTCACGAGCAGCTTCGCCTCGACAGGCGGTGAAGAGCTGGCAGTCGAGGGCGGCGCACGCTTCGGCGTTCCGTCGCTCCTGGTCCGGTACGCGAACGGGGCACGCGGAGTCGAGTGGGCCTACGTGAGCCACGAGATCGCCGGGAACGGGAACGCGCTGCACCTACGGCTGCGCGACCGGCACTACCCGCTGGGCTGCACCCTGCACTACACGGTCCACGAAGACTGCGACGTCATCGAACGCTCCCTCACGCTGCGGCACTTGGGTCCGGACGACGAGGCACCGATCGAGATCCTGCGCTGCGACGCGGCCGCCTGGTCGGTCCCGGCCGCCGGGGGCGTGCGTCTGAGCCACACCGTCGGCGAGTGGTCGGGCGAGACGCAGCTGCGGCGCACCGAAGCCCCGTACGCCGAAACCGTGTTCACGAGCCGACGCGGCGTGTCCGGACACTTCGGCAACCCGTGGTTGATGGTGGACGCGGGCGACGCGAACGAGGAGCGGGGGGCCGTGTGGAGCATGGCCCTCGCCTGGTCCGGGAGTTGGCGGATCAGCGCACAGCGGGACCACACGGGCGGCCCGTTCACGGTCACAGGCGGCGCTGGGCACGACGGTCTGACGTGGCGCCTTCAGCCGGGCGAGAGCCATCGAACTCCGACTTTCGCCGGGCAGTTCAGCACCGGCGGCTTCGGGGGCACGAGCCGCGGCTGGCACCGTTACGTGACCGCGCATGTCCTGCCGCGCCCCGACGACGTGCGCCCCGTCGTCTACAACAGCTGGGAAGCGACCGGCTGGGACGTCACTCTGGAGGGCCAGCGCAAACTCGCCGAGCGCGCGGCCGGCCTGGGTGTCGAGCTGTTCGTGGTCGACGACGGCTGGTTCGGCGAGCGCACCAGCGACACCGCGGGGCTCGGCGACTGGCACCCCAACCCGGAACGCTTCCCCGACGGCCTCGGCCCGCTGGTCGAGGAGATCCGCGGCCGCGGCATGCGCTTCGGCCTTTGGGTGGAGCCGGAGATGACCAACCCGGGCAGCGACCTCTATCGCGCCCACCCCGACTGGGTGCTGCACATGCCGCACCGCCGCCGCACCGAACTGCGCAACCAGCTCGTCCTCAACTTCGCCCGTACCGACGTCACCGAGTGGGCCTTCAAGTGGCTCGACCGGCTGGTGGCCACGTACGCGATCGACTACCTGAAGTGGGACATGAACCGGGCCTTCACAGAGGCCGGTTGGCCGGGCCACAAAGACGCCGAACGCCTGTGGACCGACCACACGCATGGCGTGTATACGGTCATCGACCGGCTGCGCGCCGCCCATCCGCGCCTGCGCATCGAGGGCTGCGCGGGGGGCGGCGGCCGCGCCGACCTGGGGATGCTGGCCCGCACGGAGCAGATGTGGATCTCCGACAACACGGACGCCGTCGACCGCACCGCGATCCAGCACGGCTACAGCCAGATCTACCCGGCCCGTACCATGTCCGCGTGGGTCACCGACAGCCCCAACCCGCACACCGGCCGCACCACTCCCCTCGCCTACCGCTTCCACATCGCGATGGCCGGCGCCCTCGGTATCGGCGGCGACGTCTCCCGCTGGTCGGAAACCGAACTCGCCGAGGCCCGCGCCCTGGTGGACCTCTACAAGGAGATCCGCCCGGTGGTGCAGTTCGGCGAGCAGTACCGCCTCGACGACGCCGTGCAGTACCGGGCGGGCGACCGGGTCGTGGTGATCGCCCGCGGCGAGCGGCGCAACCTGCGCCTGGCCGGCCTCTCCCCCGACGAGGTCTACGTCGACGACGCGACCGGCGCGGAGCACCACGCGGCGACCCTGCTCACGCACGGCCTTCCGCTGCTGCTGCCGAAGGGGGATCTGCCGAGCACGGTGGTGCGGCTGACGCGGTGCTGAGGCGATAGCCCATCCCCCCGTCGGCCAGGTCGTCCCGTCTCGGCCGAAGAGGTCCTGGGTGCGCCGGTGGACGTCGAACAGATCTACCGGCGCTCGAAGGGGCCCAACGCAGCGAACTGGCGGGCGAGCTGAGTCCGGTGCTCGGCGAGATTGAAGGGCTCCGCGTCAGCCTGGCCGGCGCCGAGTCCAAGATCAGCCAGATCGATACGGCGTCCCCGGTGGCCTGGTGAACCTCGGCCTGGCCGCCCTGCGGAGGGAACGACGGCATGCGACCGAGTAGGGCGCCCTACGAACCTCTGGGTCCGTTCGTCGGGGCATCGGCAGCTCACGGCAGCAGGCACTCGCGCTGCGGATCGAAGCAGACGCGGCGTACCTTTCACTGGCGCAAGGGGCAGAGGCATTACCCCGGCACGTACTGGTCGTACACGACACGAAGCCATGTGATCTACGAGTCTCGGCTGGAGCTCGCGCGGCTGTTGTGTGCTGACTTCGAGCCCTCGGTGCACGGCATCGATCCGCCCACCAGGAAGCTTCCGGCGCCGACTGTGAACAGAGGATGGCTTGCAGAAGACCCAGCGCCGGCCCTGCCGGTCCTGCTCAGTGCGCATGCGGCATAACACTCCCACCCGCATCACCGACTGCGATCAACGCCGGCGAGGCGGATCCTGTAGGGACGAGGAGCCTTCCGCCGGAAGTGCGCCATGTCCATTCACGAGCAGCACCCATGGGCGGAGCCGCTTTGCGCTGCGACTGGGGCTTGCTGAGGGGTAGAGCCCCCGTCGGGCCGCACTCCGGGGCTCCTGTTCCCGGCTCGTCCGTTTTTTCATCAGACCGCACCTCAGAAAGGGTGTCGCCATCACCTCGAAGAGAGTCGTTCGCGGCACTCGGCCTGGATGCGGACCGTCCGTAGCGTCGATGAGGCAAGCGACCGGCATTCGAGGAAAGGACCAGCGATGACTGACCTTCCAGCCCCCACCACGCCGTACCTTGAGCCCGAGGCCAAGAAGCTCGCCGACGACACCGACCCACACCCGCGGATCTACGAGCTTCCGCCCGAGCAGGGGCGCAAGATCCTCAGCGACCTGCAGAGCGGCGAGGGCGTCGAGCGCCCGGACGTCGACGAGGAATGGGTCGACGTCGACGCCGGCGAGTGGGGCACCGTCCGCACCCGCATCATCAAGCCCAAGGGCGCCACGGGCCCGCTGCCCGTGGTCTTCTACATCCACGGCGCTGGGTGGGTCTTCGGCGACGACAAGACCCACGACCGCCTCTTCCGCGAGCTCACCATCGGGGCCGGTGCCGCTGGCGTCTTCCCGGTCTACGACTGGGCGCCCGAGAAGGGGTACCCCACGCAGGTCGAGCAGAACTACGCCGTCGGCCAGTGGTTGCAGGAGAACGGCGCCGACCACGGCCTCGACACCTCCCGCGTCGCCGTCGCCGGCGAGTCGGTCGGCGGATGCATGTCCGCGGTCTTCGCGCAGATGAACAAGGACCGCGGCGGGCTCGCGCTCAAGGCACAGATCCTGCTCTACCCCGTGACCGGGCCGGACTTCGACACGCAGTCCTACCACCAGTTCGCGGAGCACTACTACCTCACCCGCGACGGGATGAGGTGGTTCTGGGACGCGTACACGACTGACGAGACCAAGCGCGAGGAGAAGTACGCCTCGCCGCTGCGGGCGACCCTCGAGGACCTCAAGGGGCTGCCGCCCGCCCTCGTCATCACGGCGGAGGCGGACGTCCTGCGGGACGGGGGCGAGCTCTACGCCAACAAGCTCCGTGAGGCCGGCGTCGAGGTGACGGCCGTCCGCGTCAGCGGGACAGTCCACGACTTCATGCTGTTGGACAGCCTGCGGGACACCCCGGCCACCAACGTCGCACGGAAGCTGTCCGTCGACGCGCTGCGAGAGGCTCTCCACCAGGAGTGACCGCAGCCAGGAACTTGGGCGGCAGACTCGACAGGTCTGCCGCCCATCGCTGCGCCGACCACGGACTTCGAGGAGACACGATGAGCCCGAGCGCGACAGGTCCACACGTCGACGAGACCGGAGCGCGGGTCGTCGGTGAGGTCGGCCTGCTGGAGTACGACGACTGCCAGGTGTCGGCGATCCATGGCCTTAGGGACATCTTCCGTGTCGCCAGCGAGTACGCCGTGGAGTCGGCCGGCCCTCCGAGCGTGATCCGGGTCAGCACCTGGGCGGTGTCCGCCACCGACGACGGGCCGGTCATGGTTTGCACCTCGGACACCCATCCTGAGCTCGCGCACCGGCTCAGCCACGTCATCATCCCGCCGAGCCTCGTCGTACCCGAGCTGATGACGTCGGTCGGCGAGCTCACCGACTGGCTCGTCGGACTCCGGTCCGAGGGCACCACTCTCTGTGCCGTGTGCGCCGGCGTCTTCGTCCTCGCCGAGACCCACCTGCTCGACTTCCGGGATGCCACGACCCACTGGGCGCGCCGAGGAACTGGCGCGCCGACACCCGAAGGTCCGGGTGGACGCCTCACGCATGGTGATCGATGACGTCGACATCATGACGGCCGCGGGAATCCTGGCGTGGGTCGACCTGGGCCTCACCCTCGTCGACCGGATGCTCGGTCCCAGCGTGATGCTGCACACGGCACGTTTTGTCCTCGCCGACCCGCCGCGCCGGCGGCAGTCCCTCTACCCGGTGTTCACGCCCCGACTCCAGCACGGCGACACCGACATCCGCGAGGTGCAGGCCCGACTGCACGCCTGCCTCCACGAGCCCCACTCCGTCGAGCACCTCGCGCCGACAGCAGCCATGCACCCGCGCACCTTCCAGCGACGGTTCAAGGAGGCTACGGGCGTGACGGTGACGGAATACATCCAGGCGGCGTGCATCGCGAAGGCACGCGAGCTGCTGGAGCTGACCAACGAGCCGGTCGCCCAGATCTCCCGCAGCGTCGGCTACCCGGACGTGTCGAACTTCCGTCGGCTCTTCCAGCGCGCCACGGGAGTCACGCCGTCGGAGTACCGGAGCCGGTTCGGCATCGCGGCACGAGGCAGCCGACAGGAGGACCTGTCGATGGGTCAGCCGGCGAGGATCCGCTCCACTCCCTCCCGGTAGCTCGTGACCTGAAATTCGGGAAAGCGGGCCGCGAACTTCGAGCTGTCGAAGATGTTGTCATCGCGGTAGCGGGCGAGCAGCTCGTACATCTCGTCGAGCGGCTTGACGAAGCGGCGCCCGAGGCGGAAGGCGAGCATCGGCAGCACTGTGTAGCCGATTCTGCGGCCGGTGACCTCGCCGGCGATCTCGATGAGCTGGGCGTAGGTCTGCCGGTCCGGGTCGACCGGCAGGTGCCACGTCTGGCCGTAGGCATCCGGCGTGTTGCCGAGCAGGGCGAGAGCGCGGCTCGCGTCGGGGGTCCAGATCAGGGAACGCTTGGCATGGGCCTCGACCGGGACGAACGGCCGCTTGTCCGCCTTGATCCGGTCGAACACCAACGAGTTCGTGTAGCTCTTCGTGCGGCCGGGGCCGTAGAACTCGGGCGCGCGGCCGATCAGGGCTTCGACTCGTCCGGCCCGCATGGCTTCGAGCAGCATGGTGGCGATCTGTCCGCGGACCCGTCCCTTGCGTCCGCCTGGTGCGAATGCTGTCGACTCGGTCTGGGGCGTCGGCGTTCCGGGATACATGTAGGTGTTGTCGAAGAAGACGAGCTTCGTGCCGTGTTCGGCGCAGGCGTCGATGACGTTGCGCATCATGACGGGGAACTGTCGCTCCCACAGCTCCGAGTCCAGGGGCAGGCCGACGGTGAGGTAGGCGATGTCGCTGCCCGCGACGGCACGGCTGGTGGCGTCGGCGTCGGTGAGGTCTGCGGCCATGAGCTCATCAGTGTCGTTCACCCTCGACGGCTTGCGGCTGACGAGGCGGATGTCCTTGGTGTGGTTGCGGTGGAGCTCGTTCACGAGCTCGTCGGCGATCGGTCCGCCGGCGCCGAGAACGGTCTGCATGGGGTCTCCTTGAGGTGGATGGTGCGGGTGGCGACGGCAGCTCAACTGCGAGGAGTGTCGTGCCACCACGTGACGATGCGGTCGACCACCGTGGCCGGGGTGCGGACCCAGCCGATGTGGTCGTTGGTCGAGCCCGGGGGCGCCTGGTCGCTGGTGCAGTGCCAGCGTGTCACCGAGATGGACGAGAAGAGGCGATGAGCCAGGTCGTCGACTGCCGCGACCGGCGACAACGTGTCGTTGCCCAGGCTGATGACGAGGGCCGGTGTGGTGATCGGCCGGTCGACCGCGTACGGCGGTCGGCCGGTGAGCACCATGCGGGCCCATTCCCGCATCAGGGTGCGCGCCCCGGGGCCGCCGAACGCCGGCTTGGGGAGGTAGCCGAACACCGCTGTCATCGCCGGCGATATGAGAACGATCGGCGTGCTGGTGCCGCCCTTCTCAACGTCCGACATGGGTCGCCGTCTGCGAGGTGATCACGGTGAAGGAAATGCCGGCGTCGCCGAGCCGGCGCAGCAAGTTCTCTCCCATCGCGGTGGCGGTGGTGACCTGGCCGGCGGTGGGCGGGTTGTCGTCGAAGGCGAGGCACAACGCCGACTCGGCCAGCATCTTGGCTGTCTCGGTGTAGCCGGGGTCTGCACCGCTGACCTGGGTGTGCACGGTCTGACCGCCGCCCTCGCCGATGATGTCGACGGTGAACCACGTGCGATCGCGCCGCTCCGCCGACGGCCCCTCGCCTTGGGGGATGCGACGGCCGATGGCGCGGCGCAGGAGCGGGACCTGCACGGCTGCCAGGGCTACGGCGGAGCCGGCAAGTGCGCCGGCGACGGTCGCGACGCGTCGGGCCCCGGCGTAGTGGGAGTAGGTGAAGTCGGGCCCGTAGTCCGGGCGAGCGAGCGCGGAGCGTCGTACGACGTCGGGGTCGATTGTGGGCAGCGGGATCAGCCAGGTCCCGAGCGTGCGGTCGCGACGGGGGCGGCCGATGCGGGTGCGGACCTGTCGTCCGCGCGGTCGCGGCTCGAGACGGCGGCGTCCGGCCGCGGCCTGCAGCATTGCGCGCGGTCGCGACAGCTGGCCGAGACCGGAGTGCAGCGTGCCGCCGGAGATGGTGGCGTTGGTGCGGACCACTCCCCGCAGGGTCACCGGCACCCCGGCCGGGAGCTGCTGGACGGTGAAGAGCACACCGAGGTCGTGCGGGATCGAGTCGAAGCCGCAGGCGTGGACGATGCGAGCACCGGTCCGCTCGGCGGTCGCGTGGTGCTCGACGTACATCCGGTCGACGAACTCGGGCTCGCCGGTGAGGTCGACGTAGTCCGTGCCGGCCGCAGCGCAGGCCGCGACCAGTGGTTCGCCGTACTCCAGGTAGGGGCCGACCGTGGTGATCACGACCCGCGTGGACTCGGCGACGCGGGCCAGGGACTGCTCATCCGAGGAGTCGGCGTGGAGCAGCGCAATGTCGTCCAGCTGCTGGTTGATCCGGAGGAGACGGTCGCGAACGGCATCCAGCTTGGCCTGGTTGCGTCCGGCCAGGGCGAGCCTGGCTCCGGGAGGGAGATGGGCAGCGAGGTACTCGGCGGCCAGAGCGCCGGTGAAGCCGGTGGCGCCGAGGAGTACGACGTCGAAGGGGCGCGAATGCGTGCGTGGGGACATCGGGGCTCGGTTTCTCCGGACGTGCGCTATGTTTACAGTGCTCACAAAGCGTAGGAGGGCGAAGTAAGCAGTGTCAACTTCAGAGAAGAGCGGCTACCATCACGGCGATCTGCGGGCGGCACTGCTGTCGACCGCGATGGAGATGCTGGAGGCCGGCGAGCCCTTCTCGCTGCGCGCCGTCGCACGCCGGGCCGGCGTGTCGCCGACCGCGCCGTATCGCCACTTCAAGGACCGCGACGCCCTGGAGTCCGCGCTGGCCGTCGAGGGTTTCCGGGAGCTGCTGGCCGACCTGGGCGGCGGGCGCGGCCTGCCCGCCTCGCTCCCGGACCTGGCCGAGTTCGCCGTCGCCTATGTCGCCTTCGCGCTGCGGCGCCCGGCTCTGTTCCGCGTGATGTTCGGCAAGCCGTGCGACGACGCCGACGACGAGCGGGTCAAGGCCGCCGATGCCCTTCACGACCTGCTGGCCGACGCGCTCGACCACGTCTTCCCCGACGCGGACGCCTCGGCCCTGGCCTCGGCCGGCTGGGGGCTGGCCCACGGGCTGGCCTGCCTGTACCTCGACGGCAAGCTGCAGGCCGCGTCGGGCGAGGAGGTCGCCGACCGGGTGCGCAGCGCCTTCCTCGCGATCACGTCGGTGGGCTCCTGACGCGCACCGTCCGCCCGTCGCGCGCCTCACATCCTCCATTGTTGACGGTGCTCACATTCCGGTGTCACGCTCGGTGTTAACGCCGCTTACATTGGAGGAGAGCGTCCATGGCATCGACCACCAAGCCGACCGACCGGACCGTAGAGGTCGATCTCGGGGGGCGTCTCGTCACCGTCCCGGAAGGCGGCCTCTATGACCGGTTCCGCATGGACACCGACCTCGACGAGGTGGAGCGGGACCCGCGGGTCAGCAGTGTCGACTTCTTCCGCCGGATGCCGAAGAGCCGCGTGGACTCCCGCATCGGACCCACGCTGACGCCGAACTTCTACTACCGCATCTCCACGACCCGGCTCACGATGCTCGCGCCGACCAAGGCGATCCGGACCCGCCTGCCCCGCGAGCTGGACCCGCTCGAGATCGCCCCGGGGCTCGGCATCGTCTCCGTGATGGCCTTCCGGTACGACGTGTGCGACATCGACTTCTATACCGAGGCCGCGGTCGGCGTCGCCGTGAAGCCGGCGCGGCACGGTGGGCTGGGCCTGCTCGACCTGGTCACCGGACTCAAGAACGACTCCCTGCACTCTTATGTACTCTCGCTGCCGGTCAACACCGAGATCGCGCAGGTGCGCGGCCACGACGGCTACGGGTTTCCCAAGTGGGTCACCGAGCTCGACGTCGACATCGACACCGAGCGCACCTCCGTCAGGGTCGCCAACGACCAGGGCGGCCTTGACCTCGCCATGTCGGCGTCCACCCCGAAGCAGACCGCACGGCCCACCGGCGCACACGTCTCGACCCTGACCTCCTACACCACGATCGACGGCGCCTGGCACTCCACGACCAGCCAGATCAACATGCTCTCCTCGGGCACCACGCGGTTCCCCCGCGGCCTGGACCTGCAGCTCGGTGAGGGCCGGATGAGCGACGACCTGCGCTCGCTGAAGCCGATCCGGACGATCCAGCTCGACGTCACCACCGAAGGCCAGCTGGCGCTGCACATGCCCGTGCCCACCTCCATCCAGGACCGGAGCTGAGACCGCGATGACCACCACGGACACCGCCCCCGCCGAGGCCGCCCTCCCGGCCTGGCTGACGCCGGCCGGGGTCGCCCGCCTGGCCACCCTGGTGGCCGCCGGTGCCCGCGCCCAGCGGGTCGCCACGACCTCGCCGTACACCGGCGCACCGCTCGCGGACCTGCCGGTCTCCACTCCCGACGACGTCGAGGATGCCTTCGCCCGGGCACACGCTGCCCAGGCCGCCTGGGCGGCCACCACGGTGGCCGACCGCAAGCGCATCATGCTGCGCTTCCACGACCTCGTCCTCCAGCGGCAGGAGGAAGCCCTCGACCTGATGCAGGCCGAGAGCGGCAAGACCCGTCGCGACGCGTTCCTCGAGGTGAGCGACATCGCGATCACCGCCCGCTACTACGCGCGCAGCGCACGGCGGCTGCTCTCACCGAAGCGCCGCAAGGGCGCAATCCCGGTGCTGACCCACACAACCGAGCTGCACCACCCCAAGGGCGTCGTCACCGTCGTCTCGCCCTGGAACTACCCGCTCAGCATGGCCGCCGGCGACGCCATCCCGGCCCTGATGGCCGGCAACGCCGTCGTACAGAAGCCCGACACCCAGACCGCCCTGACCGCCCTGTGGGCGCTCGCCCTGATGCGCGAGGCCGGACTGCCGACCGACGTCTGGCAGATGGTGGTCGGCCGTGGCAGCTCCATCGGAGACGCGCTCATGGCCGGCGGAGACTACATGATGTTCACCGGCTCCACCGCAAGCGGGCGCCGGATCGCCCGCGACGCGGGCGAGCGGCTGATCGGCGCGTCCCTGGAGCTCGGCGGCAAGAACGCGATGGTCGTCCTCGCCGACGCCGACATCGAGAAGGCCGCCGCCGGCGCCGTCGCCGCCTGCTTCCCCTCGGCCGGCCAGCTGTGCGTGTCCATCGAGCGGCTTTACGTAGCCGATGAGATCCACGACGCGTTCGTCACCGCGTTCGTCGAACGCACCCGGGCCATGCGCCTGGGCGCGGCCTACGACTTTTCGATGGACATGGGCTCGCTGACCACCCCCTCGCAGCTCGAGACCGTCAGCTCGCACGTCGATGACGCGGTGGCGAAAGGCGCGACCGTACTGGCCGGAGGCAAGGCCCGGCCCGACCTCGGCCCCCTGTTCTACGAGCCGACGATCCTGGCCGATGTGACCCCGAACATGACGCTGTTCGACCACGAGACGTTCGGCCCCGTAGTGTCGATCTACCGCTACCGGTCCGTCGACGAGGCGGTGGCGATGGCCAACGCCACGCCGTACGGCCTCAACGGGAGCGTCTGGGGCCGCAACGGCGCCGAGGCGCGTAAGGTCGCGGGACGGCTGCACGCCGGCACCGTCAACGTCAACGAGGCGTTCGCCGCGGCCTGGGGCAGTATCGACGCCCCCATGGGCGGCATGGGCGACTCGGGCCTCGGCCGTCGTCACGGCGCCGACGGGCTGCTCAAATACACCGAAGCCCAGACCGTCGCCCACCAGCGCCTCCAGGGCTTCACCCCGCCCCGCGGGGTGAAGTACGAGCAGTGGGCGCGGATCCTGACCCGGGCGTTCAAGACGCTGCGTGCCTTGGGCGTCCGCTGACCGAACGCCGGCCATGACGGCCCGCCACCTCGCCACCCCGGTCCGCATGAAAGAAGATCAGCCATGACCAAGCGCGTCCTCAACGTCGTCACCAACGTCGGCCACTACGACGACCCTTCCCACACCACTGGCCTGTGGCTCTCCGAGCTCACGCACGCCTGGCACGTCTTCGAGGAGCACGGCTACGCGCAGACGCTCGTCAGCCCGGTCGGCGGCGCGGTGCCTCTCGAGCCGCGTGCGCTGAAGTTCCCGAACTACGACAAGACCGCCAAGGCTTGGCGCGCCAACCCCGGGAAGATGGCGCTGCTCGAGAACACGGCGAGCCCTGACCAGATCGACCCATCAGAGTACGACGCGATCTACTTCACCGGCGGTCACGCGGTGATGTACGACTTCCCCGACAGCGAGGGCCTGCAGCGCATCACCCGCGAGATCTACGAGCGCGGCGGCGTCGTTTCCTCGGTCTGCCATGGCTACTGCGGCCTGCTCAACACCCGGCTCTCCGACGGCTCTCACCTCATCGCCGGCCGCAAGATGACGGGGTTCGCCTGGACCGAGGAGGTCCTCGCCCGCGTCGACAAGCTGGTCCCCTACAACGCCGAGGAGCAAGCCAAGCAGCGCGGCGCGCTCTACGAGAAGGCGGCACTGCCGTTCGTTTCCTACGTCGTGACCGACGGCAACCTCGTCACCGGCCAGAATCCGGGCTCGGCCAAGGCCACAGCGAAGAAGGTCGTCGAGGCTATCGAGGGCAACGGGGCGAAGGAGCGAGGCTGAGTCGAGACGCGGTCCTTCCGTGACAACAGGGCTGAACGAGCACGCGAACTCGGGGCCCGAGTCGTGCATCCAACGACTTCCGCATTCTCCTCGACCACCTCCAAACACTGCGGCCCCGCGAAGTCAAAACCCCGCTCAAGCCACGGACAGCCGCGAACCGAAGGCTAGGGCCACAGCTCCCTCCGAGTTGACGACGTCACCCCAGCCGACGTTCGCCGAGCGGGGACGACAGAACGGCCGGGGCGTCAACCACCCGTCCGCGACCGTCGGCCTCGCATGACCGCCAGTGCTCCCCAGCAGACCGGTAGCGCCACCGGCCGGCCGGGGGGCCTGAGACGGTCACCCTGCGAAGCTCTCCGACGCAACCATGGTCAGCAACGGATTACCTACCTCGCGCACAAAATCAGTACGGGCCCGGTCGACCTGCGCCAAGCGCAACGAAGCGAACGAGGAAATGCCGCGGTCGTGAGACAGGCCACCAGTGGACTCAACTTGAGCCTGAAGAGGAGCCGCTGGTCAACAAGGACGCCCAATGCCGCGAGCCGGGAGACCCTACAACCGGCCTACGAACAGCACAAACGGCACGCCACGCGCAGCCGCCCCCGCACTGCAAGGAGCGGCTACCGAGCTTGGCGTACGGCGGCGTCGGGAGACGTCGCGAAGGTCTTCAGGTAGTCGATGGCTGTCTGCAACGCGTCTTTCAGTGGAGCGATGTCCCGCGCGACCTGGGCGAGGAGCATGCCGCCCTGGAAGGCAGCAAGGAGCAGGTTGGCCAGTTGCGTGGCATCTGCCTCAGCGTTGATGCGGCCGAGTTGCTGCATGCGCTCGATTCCGTCGCGGAAGATCCCTCTCCACTGGTCGAACGCACTCGCGAGCTCGTCGTGAACGTCGAGGTCCGTCTTGATGATCTCGCTCGCCAGGGAGCCGAGGGTGCAGCCCTCCTGGTAGGCGCGCTCGTAGCCGACGTAGAAATCCGCCCACGCCCGGAGCGCGTCGAGGCTGTCGAAGCCGGCGAATCGCTCGTCGCGGTGGAACGTCAGGACGCGCTCGGCCTGCCAGGCGATCACGGCCAGGACGAGACTCTCCTTGGTCGGGAAGTAGTGGTTGAGCTGCGATCCACTGACGCCGGCGGCCCGGCGGACCTGCTCGTTGTTCGTCGCGTGGACGCCGTTGGTGTAGATGAGCTCCGCGGCGTGCTCCAGGATCCGGGCCCGTGTGGCCTGCCCCTTTGACGTGAGCTTGTGAGGCGCCGGAGCTGCCGTAGTGGTGGTCATGCTTAACGATACCCCAGATTGGGCTTGACAGCCCAGATTCGAGTGGTGTTCACTCCGAGAAGTGGGCTGGCTAGCCCAAAAAATGTCGACAGGGGTTCGCGGTCACAACGGGGACCGGGCCTCTGAAGCAGTAAGAACCGACCTGGGCTCGACGCTGACCACTTACACACTCACCGGAGGTTGATGCGCCATGTCACGACTGAACGTTCCCTCTCCTGACGAGGTCCCCGACGGGACGAAGGGCATCCTCGACAACATCGGCGCACAGTTCGGCTTCGTCCCGAACATGTTCGCGACCCTCGCGTCGAACCCGACCGTCCTCGACGTCGTCACGACACTGCAGGGCACCTTGAGCCGGGTTCTGGACGCGAAGACGCGGCACACCATCGCGCTCGCCGTCTCGCAGGCCAACGGCTGCGATTACTGCCTGGCGATACACACATACGTATCGTCCGAACTCGGTGGCATGTCGAGCGATGACATCGACCTGGCCCGGGCTGGGAGCTCGATCGATCCCAAGCGCGCCGCGGTCGCCCGGTTCGCTCAGCAGGTGGTGGAGAGCCGCGGTCAGGTGAGCGACGCCGACCTCGCGGCTGTGCGAGGCGCCGGGTACACCGACCCGCAGATCCTGGCGATCGTCACGGTGGCGGTGCAGGTCCTGCTGACCAACTTCCTCAACAACGTCAACCAGACCGACATCGACATCCCCGCCGTCAGCCCGTCCGGTACGCCCGGCTGATCGCCGGGATCCCCGTCGAGGCCGCGCACACAGCCGGTAAACCCCTCGCCGCACCAAAACGATCACTCGGGAAGGTTCGATATGCCGGGCTCCGAACTCTATGAGAAGTTCATGGCACTGCACACCCGCGACGGCGGCCTCGTCATGCCGAACGCATGGGACGGCCTCTCGGCGCTGATGCTGGCCGATGCCGGCTTCGAGGCGATCGCGACGTCATCGGCGGCACTCGCCGCCACACTCGGCCGGGCCGACGGGCGTCACGAAGTCACCCGTGGCGAGCATCTCGAGCATGCGCGACTGCTCGGCCGGCTCACCGGGCTGCCCGTCAACGGAGACTTCGAGGACGGCTACGGCGACACGCCCGAAGACGTCGCGGCGACCGTGGAAGCCGCCGTCGAGTCCGGCCTGGCCGGTATCGGGATCGAAGACACCTCGGGCAATCCCGATCAACCGATCCGCGACTTCGACGAGGCAGTCAACCGCATACGCAGCGCCGTCGAGGCGGCCAAGGGGCGCATCGTCGTCACCGGCCGCACCGACAACTTCATCCAGGGGCGGCCCGATCTCGACGACACCATCCGGCGTCTGACGGCCTTCGCCGAGGCCGGCGCGGATGTGCTCTACGCCCCCTACCCACCCGATCTCGACGCACTCGTCGCGATCGTCACCGCCGTCGCGCCGACACCCGTCAACGTCCTCGTCTCGCCGGCGGACAAGGTGCTGACCGTCGCTGAGCTGCAGAAGGCCGGGGTCAAGCGCATCAGCGTGGGTCCAGCGCTCTACACCCACGCGATGGAGGCACTGCAGCAGGCCACCAAGGCTCTCGTCGCGGGTGACCTCACCACCGCGACGACAGGAATCAGCTTCGACCGCATCAGCGAACTACTCGCCCGCGGCACCAACTAGCCCAAACCCTGCGAACCACCGCTCCTCACCACTCACTCGTCGCAAGAAGAAGGCAGATCGACATGAACCTCGACAAGCTCATGAACAAGCACCTCACCAGGTATTTCGACCCCAGCAAGACCATTCCGGAGGAAACCCTTCAGCAGCTGCTGAAGTTCCTGCGCTCCACCCCGTCATCGGTGAATGTACAGCCCAACCACTTCTACGTCCTCGCCACGCCCGAAGGCAAGGAGCGGCTCGCCGACAACCTGGGCGAACGGTTCCGGGACAACGCCGAGAAGATCCTGAACGCGTCGCACACCATCATCCTCACCACCCGGGCAGATCTGCCCGACACCCACCTCGAGGCGGTGTTCGCAAAGGAGAGGGCCGACGGCCGGTTCCCTGACCCGTCCAAGCAGGGGCTGTGGGAATCCATGACCCGGGACTTCCTCAACCTGCGCAACTACGGCTACAAGGACCTGAACCACTGGATGGAGAAGCAGACCTACATGGCGGTGGGTCTGACCATGATGGCGGCCGCCGAGCTCGGCGTCGAGGCCACGCCGCTCGAGGGGTTCGACCCGACCAGTGTCGACAAGGCCTTCAAGATCCGCGAGAGCGGACACACCACGACGGTGCTGCTGGCACTCGGCTACCCCGACCCGGAGAGGGTGTACACCACCCCGATCTCGCGTTTTGACGCCGACCAGTTGTTCACCTTCATCTAGAAACCCACCTGGAAACCAAAACCCACCACACACACGAGGAAGAAGCATTTCGATGAAAGCCATTGTGGTCACCGACCAGGCCGCGGGAACGGCCGGAATGACGCTGACGGAGCGACCTGAGCCGCTCGCAGCGATCAACGACGTCATCGTTCAGATCCATGCGTCGGGCTTCGTCCCCACAGAGATGGAGTGGCCGTCGACCTGGGCCGATCGCGCCGGCCGTGACAAGACACCGTCGATCCCCGGCCACGAGCTGGCCGGAGTGGTCACCGCCCTCGGCTACGGCACGACCGGGCTCTCGATCGGGCAGCGGGTGTTCGGCCTCGCCGACTGGCACCGCGACGGCACCCTCGCGGAGTACGTGGCGATCGAAGCACGCAACCTCGCACCGCTGCCGGGCGACGTCGACTTCACGGTAGGCGCGTCCCTGCCCATCTCAGGTCTGACCGCGTGGCAGGGGCTGTTCCAGCACGGCCGCCTCCAGGCCGGCCAGACCGTCCTTGCCCATGGCGCAGCGGGGGCAGTCGGCACGATGGTGACACAGCTCGCACGTGAAGCCGGCGCCTACGTCATCGGCACCGGACGCGCCACCGACCGCGAGAAGGCGCTCGACTTCGGCGCGCACGAGTTCGTCGACCTCGAGAACGACGCGCTGAAAGACGTCGGCAGCGTCGACCTGGTCTTCGATGTCATCGGTGGCGACGTTCAAAGGCAGTCCGCCGCCCTGATCAAGGCCGGAGGAACGCTGGTGTCCATCGTCGGCCCGGTCGAAGCACGGCCTACCGACGGCCTGGCGGTGGACTTCGTCGTCGAGGCCGATCGTGCCGAACTGGGTGAGATCGTGCAGCGGGTGCGGGACGGACGGCTGCGGACCAACATCGGTGACGTCGCGACCCTCGACGATGCCGTCAGCGCCCTCAACCCGACAACGCGACGCCGCGGGAAGACAGTCATCCGCGTCCTCCCGTAGGCAGTGGACGGCCACCGCCCGACCGGCAGCTCATGGTCCCGATCTACGCCACGGCCATGGGCCGCCGACCGGCGCAGGCACCCGAACCGACACACGCCAGGCACTCCAGCCGACAGAGGAGTTGATCACCTTGGACGGACAGGAACTGCAGAAGGTCGCGCGCGATCACACCGCGGAACTGCCCGGCACCGACCAGGAACATCGTTTCGACCCCGACTGGGAGCTCCACAAGGTGGGCGGCAAGGTCTTCATGCTCATGACGGACATGCCGGGACGCCCCGTCGTGATCCTGAAAGCCGACCCGGACGACGCCACAGCCCTGCGTGAGCAGTACGCAGGCATCACCCCCGGCTACCACATGAACAAGAGACACTGGATCACAGTGGAAGGCGGGGGCACCATCGACGACAAGCTGGTGAAGGAACTCGTGACCGACTCCTACCGTCTCGTGGTCGGCGGGCTTCCCAAGTCCAAGCAACCCGTGGATGCGCCCACCTACAACCGCCGCGCCTGACCCTCACCGTGCCCATCAGCGGCAAAAGCTCCACAAGGAGGCAGGCAAGGCCTCGATCGTCACGGACGACCCGGACGAACGCACCGTCACCCTCACGGCGGAACCGGAGCACAGGCCGCTCCCGCGACACGAACACCCATTGATCCCCCGGGCCTACCAAGCAAACCCTCGCTGCCCACCACTGGGCGAAGTAGCTCCCGGGGGAAGCGCCCCGACCCGGCCCGGCCGGCGATCACCGCAACGGTCGTCCCCTCGCACCCTGCCCGGCGAAGGACTGAAGCGCCGCCACAACGAGTCGCTGGCGCGAGTCCGGTCCCCAGCACGCCATGTATGCGCTGATAAAGTGGCATTTGGGGCTGAGGAGATGCGGTCGCCCAGTCGGGGATTTTCCCGCGGCGGGCGGCGCGAAAGGCCCGGACCGCCAGTTCTTGTCCTGAGACACAGCGTCGCAGCAATCATCTGGAGTCTCCCATGCGCGTGTTCGTCACTGGCGCCAGCGGCAGCATCGGCTCAGTTGTCGTTCCCGAACTCATCGCCGCTGGTCACGAGGTCCTCGGCCTCGTCCGCTCCGATGCCGCGGCTACGGCCGTCGCCGCCGTCGGCGGGACGCCGCTGCGCGGCGACCTCACCGACCTCGACAGCCTCCGCACCGGCGCCACGCAGGCCGACGGCGTCATCAACCTGGCCTTCAGCAACGACTGGAGCAACCTGGAACAGGGCATCGACGAGGAAGCACGCGCTGTACAAACCCTTGCGGCCGCACTAGCAGGCAGTGGCAAGCCGTTCGTACATGCCGGTCTCACGCCGATGATGCCAGGCCACACCTCCACCGAGGAGGACCCCAACACCACCGACGGTCCGGTCGGTGGCCGCGGCCGCACCTCCGACATGGTGCTGACCCTGGCCGCCCAGGGCGTCCGGTCCTCTGTCGTGCGGCTGCCGCGCTCCGTGCACCAGCGCGGGTCGCAATACGGCTTCTGCTCGGTGCTCATCGCCGCCGCGCAGAAAACGGGCGTGTCAGCGTACGTCGGCGACGGCACGCAGCGATGGCCGGCGGTCAACCGGCTTGACGCCGCCGCGCTGTTCCGCATCGCACTCGAGGACGCTGCGCCGGGCACGGTCCTGCACGCGGTAGCCGACGAGGGCGACACCATGAGGTCGCTGGCCGAGGCCATCGGCGGTGTCCTCGCGGTGCCGGTCGAGTCTGCGCCGCCTGAGCGCTTCGGCCTCATCGGTCGCCTTTTCGCCCTTGACATGCCGTCGTCGAGTGCACTGACCCGGGAACGGTTCGACTGGCAGCCCACCCACCCGAGCCTGATCGACGACCTCGCTGCCGGCGACTATCCCGCACTGGGCTGAAATCCTCGTGATGCCGCCGGGACCGGACAGGGTGAGTGACTACTGACGGTCCGCGTACACCGGGCCTCCCCTGCCTTCGTCCGGGTGCTCGGCGAAGGCGTTGACATCGTCGGCTAGCGGGCCGTTGAGGGCGGTGTGTTTCGCGGACACCCGCGGCTCCCGCTCCCCCCGCCCCTCTGCCCCAGCCCCGCCCCTTCCCCCGTATTTTCCTGCTGGTGGATGGCTGCGGGAGGCTCTATAGGGGGTGTCTCGTCGATCAGGCCGGATCAGGGAGCGGTGGCTGGTGCCGTGCATCGCAGATCTCCCGGCCGAGCCGCCCCCGCCGCCAGGGACGTCTGACGCCGTGCGGGAGCTCCACCTGCCTCAGCGGGCAGCCGCCGTCGCCACCCACTGCGGTCCGCACGACGACATCGACCTCACCTACGCCGCCGTGGGCTCCTTTGCCGCCCGAAACGGTCTGCGCTCCGACGACCTCGTCGAGGAGGTCTATCTCGTCGGGCCGCGCGACACCGATCAGCCCGATCGCCGGCGCACCCTGGTGGCGTGGCTGCTCGCCCCCGACAGCGCTCGACCGTCGGCCCAGCGGATCACAGCGTCGCTGCTGTGATCTTCGCGGAGTTCTGGCCGACGTCCGGGGTTCAATGATCTGGTTCGCCGGTAGAGCTTGTCTCCTGGGTCGGCGCGGTGGTCGGGGAGGCGTTCCATGCCTTCAACGCTAAGGCGCCGCGCCGCATGGAAGAGGGGTCGAGCTTGTACCCCCCATAAACACAGCCTGCCGCGCCCGCGGCAGAAAGCGGTTTCGTGGGATGCGCCCCGCCGGCCCCTTGATCGTGCCGCCGCGGTCTCTGCCGCGGCGCTGCGCGATCACTCGCTTGACTTGTGCAGGCTGCCCTTCCTGGGGTCGGCGGGGCAACGGCGGCCAGACCGGCGGTGACCGCGGGCTCGTCCTCCCCGGCGGCCACGATCAGCGGCTGCCGCCGCAGTTGGTCCACGCTCACCGACGCCTGGCCGGCACAGGGGTGTGCGCTGCTGACGGCGGCGATCATTGGAGCTCGTGACACTTCAACAAGATCAAGTCACGAGCTCGCAGGACACGGTCCAATGCGGCAACGGCCTTCGGCGTGACTGATTGCCCGGCTAGCGAGGTGCCGCGAGTACGTCCCGGAGTACGTTCTCGAGCGTGACGCGGGCCAGCTCGTGTCTCAGGGTCTCCTCGATGCCCTCGTAGATGCCCTGCATCGCCGGCTGGATGCCGTAACCCACCACACATCCCTGATCCGGGGTGGTGCGGTGCATCGCGAACAGCGGGCCGGGTTCCACTGCCTCGTACACGTCGAGCAGGGTGATCGACCCCAGCTCGCGCGCCAGTGACCAGCCCGCGCCCACGCCCCGCCGGGACTCCACGAGCCCGGCCCTGCGCAGCTCGCCGAGCAGCCGCCTGATCACCACGGGGTTGGTGTTCGCGCTGGTCGCGATCTGCTCGGAGGTGGCGACCTCATGGCCCTGGCGCTGGTAGAGACCGATCCAGGCCAGCGCATGGGCGGCAATGGTCAACCTGCTGTTGGCACTCATGCACCCCTCCTTTCGGCCGCAACTCTTTATGTTACGACGGACACAGTCGTAACAGAAAAGGTTGCGACAAGCTGTCGTAACAATTAGCGTTGCGACTGTCGGGAAGAGCCGATCAACGAGGTGAGAAGAATGAGCAAGCCACTCACGGGCAAGGTCGCCCTGGTGACCGGGGGGTCGCGCGGACTGGGAGCCGCGACCGTACGACTGCTGGCCGAGCAGGGCGCCGACGTCGCCTTCACCTATGTCGGCTCCGAGAAGCAGGCGCAGGCTGTCGTCGACGAGGTGCACGGCAAGGGAGCGAAGGCCGTCGCCTTCCAGTCCGACCAGGCGGACACGAGTCGGGCGCCGGCACTGATCGACGACGTGGTCGCGCACTTCGGCGGCCTGGACATCCTCGTCAACAACGCGGCGATCTCGGTGGAGCAGGGCCGCACGGTGGACGACCCGGACGCCGACACCGCCGCACTGGATCGGATGCACGCCACCAACTACCTCGGCGTGATCGCCGTCATCCGGGCCGCCGCCCGAGTGCTGCGCGCGGGCGGCCGCATCATCACGGTGAGTTCCGGACTGGGCTCCCGGGTCGGTGCCCCGGGCCTTGCCGACTACTCGGCGACCAAGTCGGGGATCGAGAGGTACACCATGGGGGTCGCACGGGACCTCGGGCCCCGGAACATCACGGCCAACGTCGTGGAGGCCGGATTGATGGAGGGCGGCATGGAAGGGCCGGACCCCGAGACCCTCAAGACCCTGGTCAGCTCGCTGTCTCTGCAACGCATGGGTCAGCCCGAAGAAATCGCCGCGGCGATCGCCTTTCTGGCGAGCCCCGCCGCGTCGTACGTCACGGGCGCGGTGCTGGACGCCCACGGTGGCTACAACGCCTGAACCGGAACCCCCGTCGCGGGCCCCGAAGGACATCGCGCCTTCGGGGCGCGCACCGCCAACGACCCGCGCGGGCGCGGACGGCTCCCACGTGCGCGTGAAAGAGGGGGAGCCGCGACCGGCCCGTTGCCGGTCGACCGGCGGAAGACGGGCAGCAAGCACCAGCCGATCTGCGACGGCAAGGGCACCCCGACGGCGGCGGGCAAGAGCTTCGCCTGGCGACAGGCGCTTGCCGATCTCGGTGCGACCCGCAGACTCACCCGCATCTACCGGCCGCAGACCAACGGCAAGGTCGAACGCTTCAACCGCACTGTGCTCGATGAATGGGCCTACATCCGCCCCCGCACCAGCAACACCGAACGCACCGCAACCCTGGACAGCTTCCTGCACACCTACAACCGCGCCGTGCCGGCATTCCGCACACTGGTGCAGCGGATCGGGACCGGCCCAGCAGGCACCCTGCCGTGACTTCAGCCCAGTCTGCAGCGATCAAGTGCAGCACGAACCTGGTTGAGCCCGTCCACCCTCCGTTGGTCCCGGTCAGGCATTTGGTCGTCTCGGCGCCAGCGCCAGGCGGAGAACATCGCCCAGTTCAGGGCGCGGCACCGGTGAATCAGATCGCGGTCAGCTCCCGCATAGAGCTTCCCACTTCTTCGGGCGCATGGGCGAGGTCGAACTCGATCGGCCCACGGCAGCACGTGGCGAGGTCTACGAAAAGCGGCCCTCTCCTTGTGTTCAGGAGGTTGCCCGGATGCGGCTCGCCGTGCAACAGCTGGTCGCCGCCTTGGTCGCGGCTGAACGCGGCGGTCAGCCCACTGAGTGTGCTGCTGAGGAACTCCCGCTCAGAATCAGGCAGGTCGGGGGACCGCTCCCGGTCGTTCACCTCTCTCAGTGCCACGGCGACTCGATCGGTGAAATGCGGTGCGTCCAGATCGATCCGGCGCAGGGCGGCATGGTGCCGCATGAACGCGTCTGCGTAGTCGGCCGACGTGATCTCTGATCCCACTGGTTCGTAGTAGGTCCAGAGCGAGACGGCGAAGGCATCACGCACATGGACTTGAGGAGGGACCCGAGGGTCGAGCTCAGCCACCGGAGCGTCGACGTCGGCGAGATGGTGAGCAACCTTCACTTCGAACTCGGAATCAGCCAGATGTCCCGAAGGCGCGACCCGAGCCAGAACATCGCAAGGGACCAGGCGCAGCGCGACGCGGTCCGAGTTGTGGATGACGACCACATCGTCGACCTGGAGGCCCAGCTCCGTAGCGGTGGCCCGTCCTGCCTCAACCGCGCGCCGGAGTTCCAGTGGCTCCATACCGTCCTCCCCCAATACTGAGTGGGCCCTCCTGCGCCTCGGCAAGAGATCCTTCTCCAACTCGGCGAGCCTGGGCAACATCTTTCGATCGGCCTGGAACCTGGGGGCACCGAATGCTTGTCCCAGATGGTCACTCCTGGGACCGGACCCGGCGCAACGGGCACGGCTCGTCGAGATCCGCGACAACCTCATCGCCCGCATCACCGAGGCCCTGCGGGAGGGCCGGCCGGGCGAAGTCGAGGGACTCCAGGTCAGCCGCGCGGGCGCGGAGCACAGGTTCGCCTTCCGGACCGACGCCATGAAGCGCGCCACCCTCGGCACCCTGCTCTCGGCACTGTGCCGTCGACGTGAAGAGCGATCGGGATGCGGCCGTCGGTCCCTTCATGACAGTGCACTGTTGAACCATGCACCCAACGGCAGCCGCGTGATGAGGACCGAGCTGATCACCGCGCCGCCGGACGACGGGGCCGGAGCTCGCCCTGGATGGTGCGGCAGGCATGATCATCTCGTGATGACGAGGTGGCGGGTCCGGGTGGCGCGGTGGGCGATCGCCTTGGTGTGGTTCTACGAGGGGTTCTGGTGCAAGATCTGGCCGGGGCGGGCGGACCAGCGGGCGATCGTGGGTGACGTGCCGTTCCTGCCGGGGTGGGCGGTGACGGGAGTGCTCGTCGGGATCGGTCTGGCGGAGGTCTCGATCGGTGCATGGGTGCTGAGCGGGCGGCGGGCGCGGTCGGCCGCGCTCGTGCAGACCGTGCTGGTCGTGGCGTTCAACCTGGGCGGTCTGCTCTTCAGCTCGGGCCAGATCGACGAGCCGGGACGGCTGGTGACGCAGGACCTGGCCTTCCTGGCGCTGATCTGGATGGTGACCTGGACGGCGGCCGAGTGAGCGGGACACCGTGGGCGCGCGGTCGGCTGGTCGGCGGATTCGGCGGTCCGCGCCTGCTCTTCGGGCGGATGTACGAGGACTGGGGTGTCGAGTTGGCGGTCTTCCCGCCGCCGGGCGCTCGGGTGCTGTGCATCGCCTCGGCGGGGGACACAGCGGCAGCCCTGCATTCGGCGGGGTACGAGGTGACGGCCGTCGACGTCAACCCGGTACAGCTCACATACGCGCGGGAGCGGCTGGTCGGTGGCGGAGTCCAGGAGGGCACGGCGGAGGCGGTCATGCGCCTGGGCCGGGGCGCCGCGGCGCGGCTGCTGCCCGCGTGGCGGCAGAGAGAGCTGCACGGCTTCCTGACGCTGGACGATCCGGTGGAGCAAGCTCGCCGCTGGCGGGAGGAGTTGGACACCGAGGGTCTGCGCCGGCTGATGCGAGTGGCGCTGCGCCCCGGCGGAGCCCTGGCGGTCGCGCTGCGTCCGTCGTTCGCCGGTGTCGTACCGACGCGTTTCGACGAGGTGCTGCTGCGGCGCCTCGAGCGGACTGTCTGCAGGCATCCCAATGCGCGCAACCCGTGGTTGTGGCGGCTGCTGGCGGGCGAGGAGCCGCCGGGCGCCCCGGCGCTGTGGGCACCGGGCGTCCGGCTGGTGTGCGACGACGTGGTGGACGCGTTGGAGCAGGCGCCGCGCGGCGGCTATGACGCGGTGACGCTCTCGAACGTTCTGGACGGGCCGGGCGCCGGTTTCGCCCGTCGGCTGCGGTCGGCCGTACGGCACGCCGTGCGGCCCGGCGGGGTGGTGGTTCTGCGCAGCGTCCGTGAGCCGGGTCCGGACGGGCCCGGCTGGGCGGCACAGGATCGCTCGGCGTTGTGGGGTGTGATACGGGCCGTGTGTCTCGGGGGCGCTGCCCCGGATCGGAGGATCGAGCCGTGAGGCATCTGCTGCAGCGCCATCCTGTGGCGATACGTGCACGCTTCGCCCACTCACTGGTGTTGACGTACGCGCTGCCTTCCGCGGTGCTGCACCCGCTGGTCCCACCGGGCCTGGAACTGGACACATACGGAGACCACGGGTTCGTGGCGGCCGCGCTGGTGGACACCCGCGCCCTGCGGCCGGCGGTCCTGCCCGCACGTTTCGGGGCGAACTATCTGCTCACCGGTTACCGCGTCTTCACCCGCTTCCGCACTCCGGGCGGGCGCGTCATGCGAGGACTGCGCATCCTGCGCAGCGACACCGACCGCAGGCTGATGATGCTGGGCGGCAACCTGCTGACCCGCTACAACTACCGCCTGGCCCGGATCAGGGCCAGGGCCGAGGGCGAGTCGCTGGAGTTCCGCGTGGACAGCGCCGACGGCCGGGCGGACCTGCACGTGCGGGCGGACCTCGGCAGCGCGCCGGCGCCGCTGCCCGCGGGCAGCCCTTTCAGCGACGCTCGCGCCGCCCGGCGCTTCGCGGGCCCGCTCCCTTACACCTTCGAGTACGAACCGCAGACCCGGTCGATGATCGTGATCAAGGCATTCCGTGCTCACTGGGACCCGCAGCCCGTCTCGGTCGACGTGCGCCGCCTGACCTTCTTCGACCACGGTCCGTTCGCCGGCACCCGGCCGCTCCTCGCCAACGCCTTCCACGTCGCCGACCTGGAGTACGGCTGGGAACGCGGCCTGCGCCGGACCGAGAGCGGGAGCGAGCGGTGACCCGCCGGTCGGGCGTGCGGGACGTGATCGCCTACAACTGGCCGCAGTACGCCGCCGGCCTGGTCGCCGCGGGGGTGTGCGCCGCCCTGGCCGGCCGTCTGCCGTACCCGCTGCGCACCATGGCTCGCGCCGGCTCAGCAGCCGCTGTCGGTCTGCTCACTTCCGCAACGGTCGCGAGCTGGCTCGTCTACGACCGCTCCGAACTGTACGACTACGACTGGTTGGACACGCTGCTGCCGCAGCCGCCGTCCGAGCACCTGGTGGTGGGCACCGGCCTGGACGAGGCGAGCGCCCCGCTGGCCGCCCGCTGGCCGGCCTCCCGGCAGATCACCGTCGACCTTTACGACCCCGCCGTGATGACCGAGGGCTCGGTGCGCCGGGCCCGGCGCCGGGTGCCGCCGCCACCGCACGCCCTGCCCGGCCGTCCGGATGCCCTTCCCGTGCCCCGGTCCGGGGTGGACGCCGTATTCCTGATCTTCGCCGCCCACGAACTGCGGCAGGTGAAAGACAGGGAGCGGTTGTTCGAGGAATGCGCCCGGGTGCTGCGCCACGGCGGGCGCCTGGTCCTGGTGGAACACCTCAGGGACGGCCCGAATACGGCCGTCTTCGGGCCGGGTGCCTGGCATTTCCTCCCCCGCGCGGAGTGGCTCCGGCTGGCCGCGCACGCCGGTCTGCTTCCGGCGGCCGAGCATCGCATCGCCCGCCTGGTCACCGCGCTCGCCTTCACCAGGGGACCGGCATGACCCATCTCCTCGCTCTCACCTGGCAGTTGCGCCTGGTCGGTATGGCCCTGATCGGCATGGGGCTGCTGCACGTGGTGCTGCCGCGCATCCTGGGCTGGCCGGACGACCTCGGCAACACCAGCCTGCTGACCCGACAGGTTTCGTACGCGCATCTGTTCTTCATCGGCCTCACCTGCGTGCTGCTCGGCGCACTGTCGCTGGCGTTCGCCCGGGAGCTCCTGACCGGCGGATCCCTGCCGACCGTTCTGCTGTGCGGGCAGACCCTGTTCTGGGGCCTGCGCTGGGTGATGGAGTTCGCCTATTTCTCACCGCGGTTGTGGCGGGGTCATCGGCTGCGGACGGCGGGTCACGTCGCACTCTCCGCGCTGTGGACGTGGGTGACCGCCGTGTTCGCGGTGGCGACGGTCCACGCAGCAGGCCAGTAGTGCTTCGTTTACAAGCTGCCGGGCGCGGACGGATCGGCGCATCTCTTGGTGTGCGCTTCGCGGCGGATCCACTGGAGCGGAGTGGGGTTGTCGAGGGTGGTGATGACGGTCCAGTCCGGATCGCCGGTCCCGGCCAACGTTCCATGTGCCGCATGCTGTCGTGCAGCGTTTCGCCCAGGAGCTGCCCAAACGCCCGCGGCGCACGGATCCACCACACCGGTTCAGGCCGATAGCGCGGGCGTGAGGCCGAACGTCGGCACCAGACTCGGGTCGTTGAATGACGTGATGCGGGCGATGCCGGTGCCGATCAGGGTGAGGACCTGGACGCCGTACGCCTCGTACCGGCTGTCGCCCGTGCGCTGGTAGACGACGGCGGCGAGCTGTCCGTTGGCGCGGGTGGGCACCATCCGCCACAGGTCCCTGCGAAGGATCCGGCCGGTCAGGAATCCGGCGACGGCCCGCTGCCCGGTGAACCAGGTGGGGATCGGTGGCATCTCCATCTCGACGTCAGCCCGCAGGAGATCGATCAGTGCGTCGGGGTCGGCCCGGGTGAATGCGTCGACGTAAGTGTCGAGAAGAATGCGCCGGGTCATGTCGTCCGGCTCGGCCAGGTCGTCCTCGACCGGTCCAGCCTCGGTCAGGCGGGCCCGGGCACGGCGCAGCGCGCTGTCGACGGCTGCGGTCGTCGTGTCCAGCATCTCGGCCACCTCGGCGGCCTTGAATCCCAGTACGTCGCGCAGCGTCAGCACGGCCCGCTGCCGGGCGGACAGGAACTGGAGCGCGGCGATGAAGGCGAGCCGCACTCCCGTCCTCCCGGCCGCGATCGCCGCCGGGTCGTCGCCGCCGAGCAGTGCGTCAGGGGCCGGCTGGAGCCACGCCACCGACGGCTCGCGGGGAGCCACGGCCACCCGGTGATCGTCCGAAGGCGCGCCCAGGCCCGACGGAAGCGGCCGCCGGGAGCGTGTTTCCAGTGCCGTCAGACAGACCCTGGTGGCGATCGCGTAGAGCCAGCGCCGCACCGAGGACCGGCCCTGGAACCGGTCGAACGCGCGCCACGCACGCAGGTAGGTCTCCTGCACCAGGTCCTCGGCGTCATGGATCGAGCCGAGCATCCGGTAGCAGTGCGCGAGCAGCTCCGGCCGGAACGGCTCGGCCAGCGCGGCGAACTCGGTGTCCGGGGCAATCACGGCTTCTCCCAGGGGGCGGTGCGGTCCACGGTGGGCGGCGGCTCAGCTGACCGGGAGCAGTCCCGCGCCGCTGACCTGGTACTCCGGGGCGCTGTCGGGGTTTTGGGCGACGTCCAGGACGGCCTTGGCGACCTGGTCTGCGGTGAGGATCGGGTGCAGGCCCTCGACGAAGGTGTCGCGGTCGACGCCCTGGCGCGCGGCGTAGCCTGCGATTCCGACCGAGCCGACGCCGCCGGCCGGGGTCAGCCCCGGAAGCAGCGCGTGGAACCGGATACCGAGGCCGGCCCGCTCCGACTCGTCGGCCGCGTACCGGCTGAGGTATCGGATGGCGGCCTTGGCGCTGGCGTATCCGCCGCTGAGCGGAGACCCGTTCAGGACAGCTCCGCTGGACATCGAGAGGACCACGCTGCCCGGCGCCAGGGGCTCCACGAGGGACGCCCGCGTCCAGGTGAACACGTGCCGGGTGTCGATCTGCCAGTTGCGGCTGAAGGTGTCCCAGGTCTGCTCGTGCACGGGCGCCATGTGCGGCGTGACCCCGGCGTTGAGGACCAGCAGTCCGGGCCGGTGCGCGCGGATCACGTCCTGCGCGAGAGCTTCGTCGGTGGCATCGGCGGCGATGGCGGTGAAGCCCTCGCCGAGTTCGTCGCGTACGGCGCGCAGCTCCTGCTCGTGCCGGGCGATACCGATGACGCTGGTCCCCGCGGCCACGAGCACGGCTGCGATCGCACGACCGAAGCCTCGGCCGGCTCCGGTGACAACGGCGGTCTGGAAGAAATCGGACATCGGGCGCTCCACAGTGGTCGTCGGGTTCGGTCCGCATCAAGACCCGCCGCGGAAGGAAAAACCGTCGCCGCTACCCACGTCCGAGGCAGTGATCTACGTCACATGAGCGTGGGTGGTTCGGCACGGGCCGGAGGATCGACGTCACCCAGGGTCCGGGCTTGAGGATCATCCTCCCTCGAGCAAGCTGACCAGCGCGATCAGTCTCCCCTCCGGGCCGGCAACCGCAGCAGGTGGTGCAGCGGGACGCCGTCGTGGGCCCACTGGCCGAGCCGGTCCCGGTCGACCAGGCGGCCCAGGCGCGAGTGCTCGGCGATGACGCCGGCGCCCTGGTCGCCGGCGCGGCCGACCTGCCGGGCATCGAAGCCGTCTCGTATCAGCAGGTCCCGCAGCGCGTACTCGAACTGCCGGTCGTCCACGGCATCGAACTCGTCGAGCGTGATCCGCAGGCGGGCCGGCATCACCGCCCTCGTCCGCCGCCTGGTGGCGGCCCGCCCCCCGGCCACACCCCATACGCCAGAACGGCGGCCGGGACGGCCGACCACGGGGCTCTGCTTGACGGCACGGAACGGGCTTCTCGCGATGAAGCCGTGCCTGGCCGACGATCCGGCGGCCTACTGGCGGGTGACCAAGGACAACTGGTTGGTTGCGCAGATCAAGAACTCGGTGACGGGCACATGCCTGGCCAGGAACAAGTTCAACCGGGTGCAGTTGTCGGTCTGCACCGGCGGGGATTCGCAGCGGTGGAGTGTCATTACCATCGGCTGAAGGGTTAACCGCTGGATCGAGTCTTTGCTGGGCTTGTAGGTTCCCGATGTGAGTGATGACGGCAAGACGCGGATCCGATTCGCGGAGGAAGCAGATGCAGCCGTGATCGCGCGCATCCACATGACCTCTCGATCGGCGTCCATGCCCTATCTGCCCCCGCAGAAGCGCAGTCACGAGCAGGTGACCAGATGGGTCCAGGACGTCCTGCTCAGGCGATGTCGTATCTGGGTCGCAGTGCGTGATGCGGAGATCATCGGCTATGCGGCCCTCGACGGTGACATGCTCGAACATCTCTATCTGCGCCCGGCCGTGCGCCGGCAGGGAGTCGGCACGCTCCTGCTCGATGCGGTCAGGCGGCACAGCCCTGACGGGGTGTGCCTGCATGTCTTTCAGCAGAACACCGAAGCCCGCGCGTTCTACGAGAGCCACGGTTTCACCGTCCTCGACACCAGCGATGGTGATCGCAACATGGAGAAACTGCCCGACATGACGCTTCGCTGGACGCCGAACAGCGTTCAGTGATCCGTACCGGCCAGACGAGCCGAAGGCCCACGCCGCAGCGGCGAGGAGGCGTCCGCCCCAACCCCACCGCCCTGTTTCTCGACCTCGCCGCCCGCGCCCGGCACCTCAGCGACCGGGACGCTGCAGGGCCTCTTGGCCATGGGCCACCGCGCCTGGTGCGAGGTCGGTAGCGGCGGGGGAAGGCGATCCGCTCGTCGTGCGGTTCGAAGAGCGCGGCGGTGACCAGTCGCAGGAGCGAGTCGTCGTTGAGGAGGACCGGGACGACGTCGGTGCGCTTGACCCCGCGGTTGAGCCGTCCAGCGGGTTGGTGGACCACGTGATCGTTGATCTTCAGTGTGCGGTGCTGGGCTGTGCCGAGCGGAGGGAACGCCGAGTCACCCCACCGCCGTGGAGTTGTCGTCACGGTCCGCACGAGCCGGCTCGAGGGTGATGGGGGCCCTGGTCGCCACCATGCTCGGTGAGCAGCAGGGCGATGTCGTCGGCCCGGTAGGGGGAGCCGCGGGCGTTGTGCAGGATCCGGTCGGCGAGTTCGTCCAGTGAGTCCGCACGAGCGTGGGCCAGTGATGCTCGCAGGCGGTCGATCCCCACGTCGATGTCTGTGCCGGGTTCCTCCACCAGCCCGTCGGTGTAGAGGGCGAGAACGGATCCTGGCGGGAGGGCGATGCGGGTATGGGCGTAGGCGCTCGCGTGATCCACTCCCAGGACCGGTCCGATATCCAGGCCAAGGGCCTCGGTTGTGCCGTCGGGCCGGCGGATAAGCGGAGGCGGGTGGCCGGCCGTGACGACGTAGGCGTGCTCGCCATGGGGCTTGAGGTGGATGCAGCAGCAGCTCGCCAGCAGATCGGAGTCGAGGTCGATCAGGGTTCGGTTGACGCCGGCCATCATCTCGCCGGGCGTATGGCCCGCAGCCGCGAAAGCCCGAACGGCACTGCGCAATTGGGCCATGGTGGCCGCGGCAGCGATGCTGTGCCCCTCCACGTCGCCGATGACGAGACAGATCCCGGTGGCGGAGCGGATGACGTCGTACCAGTCCCCACCGATGTCCATCCCGCTGGTAGCCGGCAGATAGCGCGCGACGGTGCGGATACCCGGGACGGCCGGCAGCCGGTGCGGCAGGAGCGTCTTTTGCAGGCCGTGCGCGACGGCGAACTCCGAGTCGTACAGCCGTGCTCGTTCCAGGGCCTGGGCGATCACCCCGGCAAGTGCGGTGAGGACGCCGCGGTCCTTCTCGGTGAAATGGTGGATCTCGTCGAAGCCGAGGACGCAGGTGCCGACCGGGCGGCCAGAGGCGATCAGCGGCAGGTACGCCCAGGAGCTCACCCGGCCCATGGGGATTCCCGGGTAGCCCCGTGCGAGGTCCTTCTGCGACTCGATGAAGAGTGGAGCACCGGACGTGAGGGTCTCCGTTCCCGGCAGGCGTGCGTGCAGCGGAACGCCCTCCAGCCAGTCGAGGAATTCTTCGTGGCGGCCGGTGTGATGGAGCAGGTGCATCGTTGCGCTGCGGACCACATAGATCGCCATCTGCTGACCCCCGAAGGCCGGCAGGAGCTGGTCGGAGACGACTTCGCACACCTGGCGTGTGGTGACTGCTTCGGTCAGCGCGCTGCTCAGCTGCAGGACGTGATACATGGCACCCAGACGTGCCGGTGGGGCCGCGGGTACTCCAGTGGCCGGGGAAGCACGCATCGCATGAGCCGACGGGGCATTGGGGGCGGGCACAACCCAGCCGGTCACCCCGTCCGCCCGTGGGTGGAGGGAGAAGGCGAGCCACTGGTCGGGCGGTCGGCTCGCCAGGAAGGACGAGGGCGTCTGCGAAATCATCGCGGACCGGTGCCGGTATTCGACGCCGGGGTCGGACAGCCACGGCAGCACGTCCCACAGGCACCGGCCCAGAATCTCGTCGACGGACACGTCCAGCAGTCGCAGGGCACTGTGGTTGGCGTAGGTCACCCGCCCGTCCGGAGCCAGGGAGAACAGCCCGTTCCGCAGCCGTTCGACCGCTGCGAGGGCCGCACTGCCGGCCCGGCCGTCCACGACCGCGCCGACCAGGTGCGTGCCGGGGCGCGGGTCGCCGGTTCGCAGTGCGCGGCCCCACAGCTCGACCGTGCGATACTCCCCGCCGGCCTCACCCCGCTCCCGGACACGCACGCGACGCGCGCCGAACCGGCCCTCGAGTCCCGCCTCCCGGGCACAGGCCCGCAAAGCCCCTCGGTCACCGGGATGCAGGCACGAAGTGACCGTTTCGGCTCGTCCGTCGAAGGCATCGGGATCGAGACCGACGATCCCGCAGAACGCATCGTCCACGCCGAAGGTGCCGGAGCCGGGGTCCCAGTCGAACAAACCCACCTGTAGGGCTGCTGCCGAGGGAGCCGGGGCCTCCACAGGAGGCGTCCCCGGGTCGCATTCCACCGGATCGCCGGTACGGTCACAGAACGCGGCCAGACCGTTACCCAGTCGGCCGGCGACGCTCCGCAGGTGGCGGCGCTCGGCCTTGGTCAGCCCCGCGCTGCCCGGTGCCGCCGGCCGCACGATCGCCAGCGATCCGAAGCGTTCCCCATGTGCCTGCACTGGCACCGAGCAGGAGCCGAAGGCATACGGCAGAGCCACCGCCAGTTGCGGGTACCTCCGCATCGTCTCATCGGCGTTTGCCAGGTGGACCGTGCGTCCGGACTTGTATGCCACGGCGACCGGGATGGGGCTGTTCACCGCGATGAGGCTCCAGCCACCCAGCAGGGAGGGCGGCACCCCGCACGTCGCCGCGAGCACGAGGGACCGACGGTCACGCGAGCGCAGGAAGACGCTCCCCGCATACGCGCTCGAGCCTTGGACGGCATCTGCGACGGCCTCCGCGAGCATGTCCTCGCGCTCCGTCGACTGGCCGACGGTCATCCGGCCCATACACCCAGTGTGCGCAGGCCGCCAGTGGCGGCCAAGAAGAAACCTTCGCCTCGCAGGACGAAGCACCCAGTGGCGGCGGGTGCCGGCCGGAACCGGCAGGTACGGGCGCCGCTGTGCACGTGTGATGGCGGCCCCTGCCCAGGGCGCTGCGTGTATCCCGTCCAGGAAAGACGCTGGATCGTTGGGCGCGTCCCGCCTTACGGTGACGCCATGAGCGATCATTCGGAAGCGCCTGTCGCGCCCGTTAAGGCGTATGAACCCCCCTACTACGTGGCCGTCTTCACTACGGTGCGAACCCAGGACCAGAGCGGGTACAGCGAGACCAACGCACGCATGGAAGACCTGGTGAAGGACGTCCCCGGGTTCCTGGGGATGGACCACGCGCAGACTCCTGGCGGGCTGGGCATCACTGTCGGGTACTTCCGTGACGCCGAGGCCCTCGCGGAGTGGCGGAGCAACGCCGAGCACCGCGCGGCGCAGAAACGTGGGCGAGCCGAGTGGTACCAGAGCTACACGCTGCATGTGGCGAAAGTGGAGCGGAGCCACGGGTTCACGCGAGCGTAGGTCCCGCAGAGCCCGACAGTGGCATTCCGTTCGTCGCCGCACTGGTCGCGCCATGGGCCAATCCCCGGAAGCGCTCGGAGCCGCGGTGACGAAGGGGTCTGCACGGCCGGGCCCTGCTGCAGACAGCCGGGCCCGCGCGGCCTCACATCCGGGATCTCAGCACGTCGACCTCACAGCCCGGCGCGAACGGGTCGAAGCCGTGCTCGATCAGCCAGCGAACTATCAGCAGGCTTCGCAACGACCACCACGCGTGGATCACGTCGAGGTCGATGTCGGTGCCATAGCCGGCGATGACGTCGTCGAGGTGCTCCTCGTGTCCGAGCGTGAAGGTGGCGAGGTCGTACAGGGCATCACCCTGGCCCGCCTCGGACCAGTCGATGATGCCTGTGACCTCGTCGCCGTCGACGAAGACGTGATCGATCTGCAGGTCGCCGTGCGTGAACGCCGGAGTCCACGGCCGGAGCGCGGCCTCGGCGACCTGGCGGTTGCGGGTGACCAGGTCGGCGGGCAGGACGCCGTTCGTCACGAGCAACTCGCACTCGTCGTCGAGTTCCGCCGCCAGCGCGACGATGCTCCGGCCGGCCTGGCCCGGCCGGGACGGCAGCGGCGCGTCGTGCAGCTTCCGGATGGCGGCGCCCGCCGCGGCCCACGCCGTCGGCGAGCCGGTCGACGGCCCGCCGAGGCGCCCAAGCGCCGTCCCCGGGAGTGCGGCGGTCGCGAGCACGTACGGCTTGCGCCACAGGACCTCCGGGGTCGGGACCGGCGCGAGGGACATCGCCTCGACCTCGACATCGATGCGCGCCTGATCGGCGTCCACCTTCAGGAACACATCGCCGACGCGCAGAGTCGCGCGCTCGGAATGGGCGACGACGACTTTGACCTCATCCATGGGCGACCAGTATCCCGGGGATGTTCGCCGACGTCGCCGGGTTCATCGCGTGCGATTACGCGGCTGACCGCGTCCCGCCACCCAGCGGCCTCGTGCACGACACCGACCTCTGACCAGGTCAAGCCCACCACTTTTGTCAGGAGTCCTTACTCGTTGTCGTCCGCGCGATAGGCGAACCGGGTCAGCAGATCCTTCAGCTTCTCGGGCTCGCCGGGCCCCAGTTCGGCAACGAGACGCTCGGCCAGCGGCTCCGCCGCCACATGGGCCGCATCGAAAAGCTCGAGCCCCCGAGGCGTGATCTCCACTGCCCGCACCCGCCGGTCCCCCGGGACGCTCCTGCGTACGGCCAGCCCCTTGCGCTCCAGGTCGTCCACGACGCGCATGATTCCCGCCTTGTCCGACCCCGTCGCCGTCGCCAAGTCCCGCTGCACGGTGGGCCCGCGGTTGACCAGCACGATCAGCACCGCGAAATGCCGCAACTCGATGCCGAGCGGCCGAAGCGCCTCCCCCATCACCGCGGCCGCACGCCAGTGCGCCTGACGCAGCAGCAGGCCGAGGGCGAAAGGCGAGGCATCCCCGGGGCGGTCGGTCGCACGCGAGGCGGTATTCCGGTCAGGAACGTCGTCGGTCACAAGGCCACAGTACAGCCATCCACTCATTCAATACGGTATCGCCTGAAACCAAATGCGGCTTGCGCCCGCCGGGGCCGCCGCCACTGTCGTAGGCCGCGTCGACATGGAGCCACACGTCCTCGCGGCGGGCCAGGTCGGCCAGCTCAGGCAGCGGGTCGACGGTGTCGGTGGTGCCGGCGGTGGCCACCAGCAGGAACGGCCGCAGCCCGGCGTCCCTGTCGGCGCGGATCATCGCGGCAGCGGCGTGGTGGTCCATCCGCAGGTCCGGGGCGTGCGGCACCGTACGTATGTGCGCGGCGGGGATGCCGGCGAGGCGGGCAACCTTGGCGACGGAGTGGTGGGCGAAGGCGGTGGTGTAGACGGTTCCGCCGGCGAGATCCTCGCCGAGCCTGTTGTGGCGGGCGGCGACCGTCGCGGAGAAGGTGGCCATCGAGCCACCGCTGGTCGACAGGCCACCGCCGCCCTCCGGGAGGCCGCACACATCGCGGGCCATCCAGCGGATCACGCTCTCCTCCAGCGCGGCGAGGGCCGGGGCGACCGAGGCCAGGCCGCCGTACCGGTTGACGGCACGGTTGTAGGACTCGGCGAGCGCGGCCGAGTACAGACCGCCTGGCCATCGGTCCGCTTCGCGACGCCCGCAGCACCTTCTGCATCCGCACCGTCATCGACCGCGGTCCGCTACCCCTGAGCTCCTGGCCCGCACCGCGTGCATGACCGGACGACACGGCTTCACCTGCTTGGGGAACTCCGCGACTCCCCCGCCCGAAGCTCAAGCAGCAGGCTGGGCGCCGGACTGGCCGACTGAAGCACTCAGTCACGCTTGCCCAGCCGTCATGGGCGGGTGAATGGCGCAGAAAATCGAACACGTGATTGAATCCGGCCATGAGTCCGATCCCCGACGACCTCGCTCGCGCACAAGAGGAGTGGCACGCCACCTACCGGCGGCTCGCAGCACGGCCGCGCACCGCGCACCGGAGGCGACTGATCCGCCTGTCGTCGGAGGTGATGTTCCACCCGTACTGGCAGGGCCGACGGTCGGCGGGCTGGGCGGCGCTGCACGGTGCACGCCATGTCCGAGCCACCCACTGACCCGCCCCTGCCCCCCGACCCGCCCCGGCTCCGGCAGATCCTGGCGTACCTGGACGAGCAGCTGGCCAAGACCGAGACCATCGCCACTTACCTGCGCCTCCAGCGAGACAAGGTCAAGACGGCCCTGGCCCGCGCCGAAGGTCCCGCCCAGCCGGAGCAACCAAGGCAGCATGGGCGGCCGAGCCGAAAGGTGAAGGGCGGCGGCCCGCTTCCAGGCTTCGCCCCGCCGGCCGCGAAGACCGGTTACGTCGTCCAGCAGAAGCGGACCCCGCACGGACCTGAACCCGCCTTCATCCACCTCTCCGACTGCGTGATGATCGAGGGCCCGCCGCACCGGATCCGGTCGGATGAGGCACGGGCTGCGCTCACCGACCCGAACATCGAGCCGTGCCAGTTCTGCCGCCCCGAGACCGAGCTGGGCATGGACCTGGGGTGAGCGTCCTGACGAGTCGAGCTGCCCGCCCAAGTGGTCGGACATACATTCGGTCACATGGACGAGATGCCGCAGCGCATCGACCCTTCCATGGACCGGGCAGCCGCCGCCCTGCTGCTGGGATGCACCCCCGACCAGGTCGGCTACTGCGCACGCTGCCGGGGGCTGACGCGCCGCTACGGACCCGACGCCCAACTCGTGTGCCGGGCCTGCCGCGCGGCTGAGGGTGCCGAGGAACCCTCCGGCTGATGGGCAGCCGTCACCCGGCGCCCGGCACAGCTCCCTGCCCGAACGCGGCGACCATGTGCTCGCGGGGACTTCGTCTACTCGATGGTCCGTCCTGCCCACGACGAATGTGTGGCACACGGTCCCATTCGGCAGGCTTCTCCTCCGAACGAGGCGGCGGGTACAGCAATGCCTGCACGGCAGCCAGGTCAGGGACGACGCTCCGGCCGATCACGGGAGAAGCCTCAGAGCTGCGCTGATGCCGACAAAGGTCTGCTGGAGATGAGGTCCGCCTGACAGGATGGCACGGGCCATCACACGAATCAGGGGTAGAGCATGCTCGTGCTCATATTGTTCGTCTTTCTTCTGCTCGTCATCGGCGGCTGCGTCTGCGTCTACTGGTCGGCCCGGGGCGATGCCCCTCGCTGGGCACGTGGTGGGGCCAAGGCGACGCTGCTCGGCAGCGAGCTGGCCCGCAGCGCGAGCCGGAATTCCCGCTCACAGCAGAGCGCCGGGGACGATTAGGGCCGGAGCACGATCTTGCCGTGGGTGTGCTGCTGTTCCAGCTCGCGGAAGGCGTCTCGCACCTGTTCCAGCGGGTAGGTGCGGGCGATCGGCACCTCCAGCCGGCCGCGCGCGGCAAGCCGGGCCAGCTCGCCGAGTACGACCGCACACGCCGCCGCACCTTCTCCGTAGGTCCGCGCACCGATCTCGGCCGCGGCCTGCCAGTCGCGGATCGTGTTGATTCGCTCGGGCCGCACGCCCAGCTCCGCTGCCAGTGCCACGTAGCCGTCGCCGAAGGTGTCGATGAACGCGTCGACCCTGCCGCCGGACGCCTGACGGATCCGCTCGGCCACACCGGGCCCGTACTCGACCGGGAGAACACCGCGATCCTGCAACCAGGCGTGGTTCCGCTCGCTCGCCAGCCCGATCACCGTGGCGCCGTGCCGCCGCGCGAGCTGCACCGCAATCGACCCGACGCCGCCCGCCGCACCGGAGACGACGACCGTGTCGCCCGGGCCGGGGTCCACCGCGAACACGGTGGCGTAGGCGGTCGTGCCGGCCACGTACAGCGCCCCCGCCACGTCCCAGGCCAACCCCGCCGGACGGGAGACCAGATTCACGTCGTCGACCACGACGAACTGCGCATGGCTGGCCCGCCTGTGGGTGAAGCCCAATACCTCATCGCCCACCGCGAAGCCCCGGACATGCGCGCCGGCCTCCACGACGACGCCGGCCAGATCACTGCCCTGCCCGGAGGGAAACGCCGCCGGCCAGCGTTCGTGCAGCGCGCCCGTGCGGATGTGCGCCTCGCCGGGCTGGATCCCGGCCGCGCGGACCTCGACCAGCACCTGCCCAGGACCGGGCACCGGCCGCTCCACCTCCTCCACCCGCAGCACATCGATCCCGCCGTACTCGTGAAACCGCACCGCCCGCATCGCGTGATCACCGCACTTTCTCGTCCGGACAAGGCTCGGCCGGCCGCGCGCCGCAGAGCCGACACCGACCGTGCCACAGCATTCAAAGATCAAGCCCGGATCCGTATTCCCAAGAGCACTGCCGACGGCGATGCCGTGGCCGGAGACGCCGCGAACCCATGCCGTGTCGCGTCATGTCGGTCCTGATCGTTGGGGGCAGCGGGTTCCCCGGCAGCGAGTTGGTCCGCCAGGCGGCAGCCACGGGCAATGTGACAGCCGCGACGTTCCCGACCTGGCCCCGCGCGTCTCCGGGCTCCACCTACACGCCTTGGACGGGCGGTGACACCGCCCTGGTGCTCACCATGACCTGCCTCGGCCTGGATGGAGTCCGCTCTCACCGACCCGCACAGCGGCCGACGGTGGATCGTCTACGACGAGGCATGGCGTCTGACGCGCCATGTCGGCCTATTGCAGCGCATGCAGGCCCAGTGGAAACCGAGGCGCGGCCTTGGCACCGCCAACCTGATGGTGATCCACCGCCTGTCGGACCTGCTCACCGCCGGTGACACCGGATCACAAGGCCGGGCGCTCGCCGAGGGCCTTCTCGCCGACTGTTCCACCCGCATCATCTACCGGCAAGAAACCAAGCAGCTCCACGCGGCAGCCTCCCTGCTGGGCCTGACCTCCGTCGAAGTGGACGCCATCCCCCACCTCAACCGCGGCCGTGGCCCGTAGAAGGTCGCGGGGCGATCATTCATCGTCCAACCCCTGATCTACTCCCACGAGTTGGCCCTCTTCGACACCGACGTCCGCATGCACTGACAGCCGACTGCCGCGCAGGCACCTTGCCGCACCCGCCCTCTCACACCGCCCGTCCAGTCAGCCTTCAGAGGGACGCGGGGCGCGCAGGTGCGCCCGTTCCTTCAGCTCCTCCTCGTCGACCAACGTGAGCATCGGCTGACCCGGCGCGCAGACCATGGTCACCACGAACTTGGTCGGTGCGTCCGACAGGGCATTGCCGTCCTGGTAGTGGATCACGTCACCGCCTGGCTCCCAGAACGTCCCACCGGCCTCGACCACACGCTCCGGCTCACCCTCGAGCTCGAACCGGAGCGCGCCCTCCATCACGTAGCCGAACGACGGGCCCGAGTGGCGATGCGGAGGGAGCCCGGGGTGATCGGGAGGCCACTCGACGAGGATGGTCATTCCCGAACCACCTTCGGGAAAGAAGGGCGGAGTGACTTCCTGCAGCAACGTGACTTCGGGCGGCAACGAGACCTCGTGGGTGGCCCCATGCTCTGGGTTGTTCGCTGACATGTGCGACACCTCCGTAAGCTGCCCGGAATGGTCGATCTTGCGCCGACCACCGCATTCTGGACCGCTGTGTCGACCCATTCGTGCGGCGGTGACCAAGTTCGTCGGTTCCCGGCTCGCACAACCCGCTTCGGGATGAGGACAAACCACAGCCCGTATCTGTGACAGGCGCCGTGTGTCTTCCGCCTCTCCCACACGGTCTCAAGACCACCCTGCCTCCCGGCGGCGGAGGCCACAATCCGGGAGCCACCGCCCGAGCCGCGACGCACCTGCGCGAGGCCGCAGTCCCCCGGCCGGCGAGTCGCCGGCCGGGGGTCGGGGGTGATGTGCCCCGGGGTCACCGGCCTCCGGCCGGATCCTTCAGGTACAGGCCCAGGGTGGACAGGTGGGGGGTGGCACGGGACTGGATCACGCGGACCCTGATCCGGTCCGCGGTCACGGGTGCGGGCAGGAGGAGGATGCGCGCGTAGCCGATGGTGGTGCCGGTGGCGACGGTGGTCCAGGCCGTGCCCGTCCACGCGTCGACGGCGAACTGCTGGACGTGCTGCCCGCGGGTGATGTCCTCGCCCAGTCTGATCCGGTCGAAGGCGGTGGCCTTCCTGAGGGTCAGCTCCAGCGTTCCGGTGCCGGCTCCTGCCGCAGGAGACCAGGAGGAGCTCAGGTGGGGGTCGGTCAGGGCCTCCGCAGTGCGGGTGGGGCGTGCCCCGCGCACCAGGTTGCGCCGGTACAGGCCCTCGATCGCCTGGCCGAAACCGGTCAGGGATGCCACGTCCGCGTCGTCGACGCGCCCGGAGGTGTTCGGCGGCACGTTCAGCAGCAGCACCGCGTTGCGTCCCACGGACGAGTGGTAGAGGTCGACCAACTGCTCTGTGGTCTTGGGGTGTTCGTCCGGATGCCAGAACCATCCCGGCCGGATCGAGACGTCCGCCTCGGCGGGGAACCACTGGAGGAACTTCACGCCCGGACCGGTGATCACCGCGTCGGAGCCGATGTCGGCGGCCTGCGGCCCGCCGGGCAGCAGCGTCTCGCCGTGCGCGGTGGCCGGGTCGGCGGTCGCCGGGGTGACGCTCCACTCGGTGAGCCGGGCGTTGCCGCCCTCGTTGCCCACCCAGCGGGTGCCCTGCGGCCCGGCGAAGGTGACGGTGTCGGGCGACAGGGCGTGGATGAGCCGGAACCAGGACGTGAAGTCGTAGGTCTCGCTGACGCCGCTCGACCTCCATGGATTGGCGCCGTCGAGCCAGAGTTCGTCGATCGGTCCGTACTGGGTGAACAGCTCGTACAGCTGGTTCATGTAGTACGCGTTGTAGTCGTCGGCCATGACGCGGAAGCTGGGCAGCCGCCCGGAGCGTACGGCGTCCGTGCGGTCGTCGCCGGGTACGAGGGTCGGGATCGTCCGTGCGGTGACCGGGCTGCCGCTGCCGTACCGGCCCATCCCGGCGGGGCTGCGGTCCCGGTCGTCGTAGGTGGACTGCTCCTCGATGGTCAGGGAGCCGCCGGCGTCGTGCTTGGCGACGATGTCCGCGACGAACGTCTCGTGCCAGGCGTGCGGCAGTTCCGCGCCGTCGGCCGGCGACAGGTACACGCCGACCTTCAGCCCCGCCTTGCGGGCGGCACGGAGGTAGGTGCCGAGGATGTCGCAGTCGGGGTTGACGTTGCCGGTGTCGCGGGTGCGCCAGTACGCCCACGGGTCCGTGGCCCGCTCCGCGGCGGCCCGTGCCCTGGCGGCCCGTGCTTCGGCGTCCGGGACGCCCCGGTACCACCAGGGGGAGGCGATGACCGAGTGGTTGGTGTAGCGGGTGGGGTAGACGACGAAGCCGTCGTGGTGCTTCGCGGTGAGCATGACCTGCTTCATGCCCGCGGCGCGGTAGGCCTGCATCCACTGGTCGATGTCGACCTCGGACGGCGCGAACGTGGCCTCGTCCTCGCAGCCGGAGCCCCACTCGCGGTCGGTGAAGGTGTTCATCCCGAAGTGGGTGAAGCCGGTGACCTCGCGGGTCTGCCAGGCCACTTGGGGCGGCCTGGGGACGATCGCGGCGGCCTTGGCGATGATCTCCTGAGCGGTGTCGGCGGGGTCGACCGCAACCACCGACACCGGCCTCGCCCGGCCGCCGGCGGAGCCCCGAGCCGCCACGGCGTCCGCGGGAGCGGCCGGTACGGCAGCGGCTGCGGGGGCGGCCGCAGCGGCGGAGGCGCTCGCGGCGGCGACCGCGGTACCGGCGATGAGCAGTCCCCTGCGGCTGATCATGAGTCACTTCCGGAGTGTGCGGGGGCCTGGGTGATCGGGGTGATGCTCCATACGTCGTGCCGTGCCACGTCGCGCGGCTGTTGGACGACGGAGCCGTCCGTGCCGGCGACCAGGGTCTGCTGGGTGATGGCGTCCACCACGCGGTAGCCGCCGGGGACGGGCTCGAGCTGCCACTTCTGGGAAGTGGCGGTGGTGCAGGTCTCCGCGGTCGCCGCCGCGCCCGCCTGCTCTACCACCTTCATGTTGTTTGCGGTGCCGCGCGAGACGTCGGCGCACAGTCCACTGTCCTGGGCGACGAGCTGGTAGTAGCCGTCGTCGGTGGGCCGCAGCTCCCACGTGGTGGCCGCCGTTTCGTCCTTGGCCGTGAGGGGCGTGCCGGGTGCGGCCGGTGAGGTGCCCTCCCCCAGCGCGCCGCCGGTGGCGCGCAGCCGGTACGCTCCGGCCTTCAACGGCTGCACCCATGCGGGGCCGTAGCCGGGGGCGTGTCCGAGCGTGTCGGCGAGCTCGCTGAAGGACGCGTAGTCCGGGGCGGGCCTGGGGCCTCCCCAGACGGCCTGCGCGAAGACCCTCAGTGAAGGGAACACGCCCTGCTGCGTCTGGTTCTCGGTCTCCTTGCCGTAGTTGTCGGGCCAGATGTTGTACTCGGCTCCGGTGAGGTTCTCCAGGTGGCCGGTGACGGTGCCGTCGGCGAAGTCGACGGGCGACCAGTCGGTGTCGTACAGCTTCTTCGCGTCCGGCTTGTAGCTGCCGCGCACGTAGTACATGGCGTCGGTGGCGTTCATCACCCGGTAGCCGGCGTCGAGGAGTTGCTGCGAGGTCTCCTTCTCCGGCAGCCAGTGCTCGACGACGATGTCCTTGTTGAGCGGGATGGTGTTCTCACCGGTCAGGCCGTCGTTCCAGATGCGCAGGGTGCGGCCCTTGGACCGGACGTAGGCGTCGACGCGGTTCACGAAGTCGACGTAGGCGTCCTGCGGGGTTGCGTCGGGACCGAACTTGCTGCGCGCGTACGCTTGCAGCTGCGGGTAGTTCGAGTAGGCCGAGCGGATCATGTACTCGTCCGCGCCCATGTGGAAGTACGGCCCGGGGAACAGCTTCAGGTCCGTGTCCACGAGGTGGGTGAAGAAGGTGAACGCGTCGGGGTCGGTGATGTCGAGCCGCGACGGGTCCGGCTTCCCGCTCGTGTCCTTGAGCTGGAGGTCCGGGTACGGCGTGAGGTAGGGGTCCATGTGCCCGGGCGAGTTGATCTCCGGGACGACCGTGATGTGGTAGCGGGCCGCGGTGGCGACGACACGCCGCACCTCCTGCGGCGTGTAGTACGAGAACGTGTTGATCTCGGGGAACTCGCTGCTCTTCACCTTGAGTTCGAGGTGGAGCGTGTTGAGCTTGAGGTACGCCATGTCCTTGATCAGGCGCGTCATCCAGGCATCGGTGTTGTACGTGTAGCAGGCGCACACGCCGACGGCGCGCTCGCCCGAGGACGGCACGTCGGTCGTCGCGCCCCCGGGCAGGGCCGGGTTCTCGGCGAGCATCTGCAGCAGGGTGCGCGTGCCGTAGAAGACGCCGGCGCCGGTGCGGCCGGTGATGCGCACCTGGTCGCCGATCCGGAGGGCGTAGCCCTCGGAGCCGAGGTCGCCGCGCGTGCCGTCGGTGCGCAGCACGATGTCGCCGGGTCGGGGCGCGCCGTGGACGACGGGGACCGGGCGGCCGAGGGTGTCGCGCAGTTCGTCGGCCAATTGCCGCGCGGTGGGCTCGCCTGCGGCGTCGGTGTCGATCCTCGTCCGCGCGTCGAGGCGCAGGGTTCCCCCGCCCGGTGTCCAGTTGTGCAGGGAGGGGATGAGCGCGGGGGGCGCCGCGGCGGTGGCGGGGGAGGTCGGGGCCGCGGGTTGTGCGGCGGCGCCGCCCGCGCCCGCGAGGGCGGCGGCGAGCAGGCCACCGCTCGCGAGGACCGCGGTGACGGGCCGTGCGAGGCGGTTCAGCCGTGATCTGCGCGCCGGCGGACGCGGTCGGCCTGTGACGTCTCGGCTGTTCATGTGCACGCTCCAATTACAGGCGGAATGAGCGGACTTGACAGAACTGGCTCGGCGGACGGTGCCCGTCTCGTGGTCAGGCGCCGCGGCGGATCCGGCCCGCGTAGCGGTCCTCGAGCACCTTGTTGTGCTCGTCGCCGCCGGGCACGTTGGCCGAGAGGTACACCGGTGGGGTGACTCCCGCCTCGATCAGCAGACGCACCACCTCGGCGTTGACCATCTGGGCCAGGTAGGCCGCGGTGATCGTGGAGACGGCGCACACGGAGCCGCCGGAGGGCAGCGGCAGCAGCGCGTCGCCGAAGGGCGCGCCGTTGTCGAGGACGACGTCCGCGAAGTCGCTGAGCCGCTTCCCCGAGGGATGACGCGGGGCGGCGCGGGAGGTGTGCTCGAGGCTGGTGACGGCGATCAGGGCGTGGCCGTGCTCCTTGACCAGTTGGGCCATCTCGACGATGCAGCCGTTGATGCCGGAGTTGGAGGCGATCACGAACACGTCTTCGGGGTGCGGGGCGGCGAGCTCGTACAGTCGGTGCGCGATCGCGGGGTCCCGCTCCAGCAGGGGGTCGCTGAGCCTGTCTGCGGGCGCGCCGCCGTACAGTACGAGGTCCCTGATCGCGATCTTGTTGGTGGGGACGAGGCCGCCGGCGCGGCCGGCGACCTCGGTGGCCAGCGACTCCGAATGCCCGGTTCCGAACGCCTGCACCACACCGTCGCCCTTGAGCGCGGTCGCGATCAGACCGGCCGCCGCGAGCACGGCGTCCGTGTGTGTGGTGACCACTCGGTCGACGACGTCCTTGGCCGCGGCAAGGAACTCTTGACTGTCCGGCACACCCGCTCCTTGGGATCCGATGAAGAAGTTTTGTTCTTCGCCGCATGACTTTGCGCGCAAAGGGAGGGACAAGTCAATGGAGCGGAGCCATAATTGGGTACGCCGAGAGACAGGGCGAAGAATAATTCTTCACCGCAGAGGTGAGGTTGGGAGAGGCAGAGCCATGCACACCACCGCTGGGGCCGTCGACGGCGGCATCGTCGGCCGGATCCGCGCACTGCTCCCGGACCTGCCAGAAGCGCAGCGCACGACGGCCGCGTTGATCCTCGACGACCCGGCGGCCGCCGCACGGATGACCATTCTCGACCTGGCGGACGCGTGCGGGGTGTCCACCGGGAGCATCACCCGCTTCTGCCGCACGCTCGCACTGCCCGGCTACTCGGCGCTTCGGCTCGCGCTCGCGTCCGACACCGGCCGGTCCGAGCAGGAGACCTGGCAGGCCAACATCGGCCGGGACATCTCGGAGAAGGACGACATCCGCCTGGTCGCCTCCGCGATCTCCGCCGGGGTGCGGCACGCGGTGGGCGCGACCCTGGCCGCGATCGACCTGGACGCCGTGGAGCAGGCGGCCTCCGCGATCGCGCGGGCCCGCCGGGTGGAGATCTGCGGGGCGGGCGGCAGCGGGAGCATGGGAGCCGAGTTCCAGCAGCGCGTCTACCGGATCGGAGTTCCTGCCTGGTCGTGGAGCGACACGCAGGTGGCACTCACCGGGGCCGCGCTCCTCGGGCCGGACGACGTGCTCCTCGCACTGTCCCACAGCGGCCGCACGCGGGAGGTGACGGACCTGGCGGCGGAGGCCGCATCGCGCGGCGCCACGACCGTCGCCGTCGTCGGGGACCTCGACTCACCGCTGGCACGCCGCGTGGACCTCGTGCTCGCGACGACCGTGCCGGACGACGGTCCCGGCCACCACACCGTACTGAGCAGGCACGCGCAGATGGCGGTCCTCGACCTGCTCTACATCGCCATCGCTCAGCGCACCTACGACCAGAGCACGGAGGCGATGGCCGCCACGAGCGAGGCCGTCCGCCCCTACAAACACGAATAGCACCGCGCGAGGGCAGAAGATCGGGGAGCATCGGCCAGGACGGGCGGGCGCGCTCCTGTGCGGACGTCATCCGGCGAGTACCCGGGGAGGGAAACGTCGTGCCGACGAGCGGGGACGAGCGGGCGGCGGACACGGCGGCGCGGCCCGTCGTCATCGGCATCGACGCGGGCGGCACCCGCACGCGCGCCGCGGTGGCATGGGCGGCCGCGGACGGCGGGCCGCCCCTGCACACCGGCGTGTCGGGACCGGGCAACGCCCTCTCCGTTCCGATCGACGTCCTGACCGCGCACCTCCGCGAGGCGGTCGCCGCCGCGGCACCGCCCCCGCTGCGGCCCCGCGTACGGGCGGTGGCCGCCGGGCTCGCGGGGTGTTCCGCGCTGCCCGGCGACGCGGGTGCCGCGAACGCGACCTCGGCGCTGCGCACGGCCCTCACGGACCTGGGCATACGGCCCGACGTCACCACCGTCTCCAGCGACGCCGAGATCGCTTTCGCCGGTGCGCCCGGCACCCCCTGCGACGGTCTGGTCCTGATCGGGGGCACCGGCGCCGTGGCGGCCCGGCTCGCCGGCGGGATCACCCTCGCCACCGCCGACGGCAACGGCTGGCTGCTCGGCGACAGCGGCAGCGGGTTCTGGATCGGGCGCAGAGCGGTACGAAGCGCGCTCGCCGCCCTCGACGGGCGCGGCAGGCCGACCCTCCTGACCGCGGCCGTCCGCGCGCACTACCTCGGCGAGACCGCCGCGAAGCCGCCCGCGACGCCGGCCGCCGCACAGGACGTGCGCGACCGGCTCGTGCAGGCGGTCCACGAGCGGCCCGTCCTCGAACTGGCCTCCCTCGCGCCGCTGGTGGCGCGGGCGGCCGAGAACGGCGACCGGGTCGCGCAGCGACTGCTGTCGGGCGCGGCGAAGCGACTGGTCGCGACGCTGGACTCGCTCTCACCCGGCCCCGAGGACATCCTCGTGACCACCGGGGGCCTGCTCGGTCCCGGTGGAGTGCTGCTCGGCCCCCTGAAACGCCGGCTCGCCCCGCGAGGTCTGCACCCGGTGCCCGTGCCGGACGGCCTCGCGGGAGCGGTGGCCCTGGCCCGGAAGGCACTCGTACGGACGGGCTGACCCGGCACGGACGCCCCTTCCCGTCCCCGCCGGGCGACTGCGCGCTCCAGTGCTCGGCCACATCCGCGATCGGGCGCTGCACCGAACGATTCGCGGTCCCCACCACCCGAGGTGTCCCCGGCGCCTCGGGTCGCGTCCTGAGAAGTGCTGTACAGGCCCCCACCTGATCCGCGCGCTCGGCCCGGCGTCTGAGTGCCCGGAGCGCAGGAACGGCCACCGGCTGATCCTCGAGGTGTCGAAGCTCGAAGGAGATCAGCACGATGACCGCACCAGACAGTGTGCCCCTGCACGCCCTCACCGAAGAGAACCTCGCCTCGGCGAGTCCCGATCTGCTGCGCGTGCCGGTCCGGACGTTCGCCCACGCGCTCATGTCCGCGGAGCCCGACGCCCTCAGCAGCGCCGGATACGGGGCTCAGGACCGGCAGTCACTTTCCGCACCGGCTCCTCGATCCTTCCGCGATCCTTCCCCCCGGTCCGAGCGCCACCGTCGTCGTGACCCGGGTGAGCGAGGGTTTCCTGGGCACCGACCCGAAGCCGAAGCGGACGGGCGGTTCGACGGGGGCCGCGGAACCGAGGTCGGCGCCGGCGAAGAACGCCGAGACCGCGCGGATCGGCTGCAGATCCCGTGCGCCGTACCATTCGCGGCGGCCCGCACCGGCGCTTCCCCGGGTTCGCACGCCGGGCAGCAGCATGCGGGCCGGCCAGTCCATGAGCGCACTCCACGCCGGACGGCGGGCGAGCGCGCCGGGCACGGCCCGCAGCAAAATGCCCAGGAGCCCGCGTCTGCCCGTCACGAACCGCAGCTCGAGCGGGCCGGCGGTGACCGTCCAGGTACCGTCCACGACCCCGACCCGCACGGGGACGACCCGAACGGTGTCGAAGACGTAGGTTCCGCCGATGAACTCCGCGGTCTCCCGTGTGGGGGCCAGGAGCAGCCGCTCACCCTCGGCCCGTTCCAGCATCACGTCGCTGAACGGGCCGAACGGCGACTGCTGCCAGTGCCCGAGCACGACACGCGTTCCGGAGCACGTGCCCAGGCCCGCGATCCAGCCCTCGAAGCGCAGCAGCGGGCCCCGTGCGGCCGACCTGCAAACCCGGCTCACCCCCGAAGTCCCACCGCGGCGGTCCCGCGCCGCGGCCCCGGCCTCAGGCAGAGGCGGCCGTCGGCGCACAGGGCCACGAGGCTCCCAGCCGCACATGCCCGACTCCTTCCGACAAGTGCACCACAGGCCCTCCGGAAGGAGCCGGCAGCCCGGCGGAGGCAGTCAGCGTCTCCTCCAGCACCTCCACGATGGCAGCGGCCAGTGGCCACGCTTCGCTGACCTCGAGTAGGCCAGGGCGGTACGGCGCGCCGATCCCTCGCGCCGCCGGCATCAGCGGGCAGGCGACCTCCAGGGAAAGGAACCACAGCCCGTCCCGGCCGTCGGCGTGCCGGACATGGGTGCGCAGGTTGGTCTCCGCGAACGCCGGGAGCCCGGGCACTGCGGCCGGTACACCGGGCAGGCGCACGTCCACCATCACGAAGGGCGTGAGCCCGACCCGGGCAGCGTCCTCGTACTCGTCCACGACCAGCTGCTCGGGCATCAGCGCCTGAATCGTCTCCGGTGGGAAGGACCGGTGGACGAACGTCTGCGTCGGCCAGCCCGCCCGCAGCGCCGGCAACCGCACCCGCTGCTCCGCTCCGTACGCCACCACGGACGGCGAGTCCCCCTCCCCCGGCCGACGGAAACGCAACCCTGAGCCGCCTGCGGTGGCCTGCCCGTGTCGCGCGGTACGCGCCGGGGATCGCACCGGCGGTTGCGGCACCGGGTGCCGTGCCCGTCCATCCCGATCGTCCAGGTCGCCGCGGGCTCTGCTCGGTCACGTCCTGTCCGTCGAGGTACACCTCCGCGTGTGCCCCGCGGAAAGCGGCCTTCGGTCGTAGGCGCCATCCCGGCACACTCGCCAGCCGCTGCAGAGGTTGAGCGCAGACCGGTTCGGGTGAGAGCGCTAGACGACTTCGAAGTTGGCCATCATCGCCATGTCCTCGTGCTCCAGGTTGTGGCAGTGGAAGACGAAACGCCCCCGGTAGCCGGTGAATCTGGTGATGATCGCGGCCTCCTCGCCCGGGCTCAGGTCGATGGTGTCCTTCCAGCCCGCGTCGTAGGGGCCGGGGGCCTCTCCGTTGCGGGAGAGCACCTGGAAGTGCACCAGGTGCAGGTGGACCGGGTGGTGGAAGTCGCTGGTGAACCGCCAGACCTCCAGCGCGTCCAGCCGGGGGGCGGCGTCGGCCCGCATCGGGTCGAAGGGGCGGCCGTTGATCGTCCAGCCCTCGTCGCCCTGGTCGCGGAAGGCGAAGGTGCGGGTCGCCGTCGCGCGCGCAGGGTCCAGGCGCTCGATGTCCGACAGCCGTGCGGGCACGGTGCTGTCATCGGTGGCGCGCCGGGCGATCCGGAAGCGCATGACCGCGGCGGTGGTGCCGCTGCCGAGCCGGTTGGTCAGGGTGACCTCCTCGCCGACGCGGTAGCGGGAGAAGTCGACGACGACGTCGAAGCGTTCCGCGGGCGCCAGTACGATCGCGTCGTGCGCTCTCGGGGCCGCCAGCAGGCCGCCGTCGGAGCCGATCTGCACGAGGGCGCCGCCCCCCGCGGGGTGGGGGTCCAGCTCGAGCTGGTAGCGGCGGGCGTTGGAGGCATTGAGGATGCGCAGCCGGTAGCGGGCGGCGTCGACTTCCAGGACGGGCCATGGCGCGCCGTTGACCAGGATCACGTCGCCCAGGACCCCTTCGACGTAGTCCGGCCGCACGCCCGGGGTGTGCAGCAGGGTCGGGTCGGTCGCGGGGTAGCGGAAGGAGCCGTCGGCGTCGAAGGCCCGGTCGGTGATCATGAGGGGGATGTCCCGGTGCCCGCGTGGCAGGGGCAGGGCCTCCTCTTCGTCGTCGTGTACGAGATGGAATCCGGCCAGTCCGCGCCAGACGGAGGCGCCGGTGAAGTCCATGCGGTGGTCGTGGTACCAGAGCGTGGCGGCCCGCTGCTGGAGGGGGTACTCGTAGAGGCGTGAGCCGTGGGCCAGGTTTGCCCGGTGGTCGTGGTGCGGGAGCGGGCCGGTGAATCCGTCCGGCACGATCAGATCGGTGGGGTAGCCGTCGCTGGCCGACGGGGTGCGGCCGCCGTGCAGGTGCACGACGGCGGGCACGGGAAGGGCGTTGTGGTGGCGGACGACGGTCCGCCGGCCGCTGCGGGAGACGAGGGTGGGCCCCGGGAACGTCCCTTCGTACCCCCAGATCGCGGTGGTGTGGCCGGGCAGGATCTCCTGGGTGGCGGCCTTCTGCGTCACCTCGTAGTAGTCGGTGGTGGCGTCCTGGCGTGGGGTCAGCACCGCTGGTATCGGCAGCGGCACGTGGTACGGGGCGGGCAGCGGCAGCCGGCTGCGCAGGAGTTCCCCGGTCTGGGCGCGGGCGGCCAGCCGCGGGATCTGTGTGCCCACCGCCACCAGGGCGGCCGTGCCGCCCAGGGCGCCGAGGAAGTGGCGGCGCGGTATCGCCGGTCTCACGAGACGTCCTGCGCGGGCCGCGACGCCTCCGGGGACGTGCCGGGTGGCGGCACCTTCCCGGCCACTGACCCGGCGTCACCGGGCGCGGCCGGGACGGGGTTGGGGGGCAGGGGGCGCCACACCTGGACCAGGAGCAGCAGCCCGGCGGCGATGAGCGTCACGCCCAGCGGGACGTGCACCCCCAGACTCCGCTGGTAGCCGAGGACGGCCTGCTCTGCCTCGGCCACGAGCAGTATGGCGCTGACCGCGGCCGGCCGGCCCGGACCGCGGCCCCGGCGCCAGTACACCACCGCCACCACGACCTGCACGAGGCCGACGGCGACGATGACATCGGCGTTGACCGCGTGCGCGGTGAGCATGTCGTAGTCGCCGGACAGGAACCGCCCGGCGAGGACGGCCTGGGTGAACAGGGCCGCGGCGTGCACCGTCGTCACCGCGCGCAGTGCACCACGGCCCCTCGCGGAGGGCGGTCGCGGGTCCGGCGACTCGCGTATGTCCGAGCCGCCCGGCTCGGCGGCGGCCGACGACGGCTGCATGGACGTCCCCCCTCGGCAATGGATGATCAGCACGCAACCGTAATCCGCCCTCTCATGCCCGTCTACACCTGGACGCAGGAGGCCGAGCCGCCCGCTCTCCCGGACGTCCGCCGGGCCGGTCGCGGCAGCGGAAGCGGTCGCGCTGCCGTCTGGCAGGTCAGTCGTGCCGGCGGTCGTCGTCCGTGTCCCTGCTGCCCGCGTGTCCCTGCTGCCCGCGTGGCCCTGGGCGGCGTGCGCGGTGGTGACCTTGCCGGTCTGCGCGTCGACGGTGACCTCGTGGCTCGGTGCCGTGGCCGTCGACGATGTCGACATGCCATGTGGGCGTCTTGCCAGGATCGTCGTCGAGCTCGGCCCAAGTCGCCGTACCGGGGGCCTTGTCGAGGGCTGTGGCCTCGGCCTGACCCGGGCCCGTGTCGGCGGACTTGGCGAGTGCGGCGTCGCCCCGCTCGTCCGCGTCTTCACCTGAAGAACACTCAGGAAACGCTTCACCAAGGGCGGTTTGTGGCCCATTGACCGGTTCCGATGCTTGCGTTAGAGCGCCGAGATGGAAGCCGGTGCGCGTTCGCTGCGGCTCAGTGCGCGCAGGACATTGGTCGCGCCGTGCCGCCGCAAGGCGATCCGCGACAGCAGGTCCACGACCGTCTCGACGGCAGGGGGCGGGAATTCGGGCGTCGGCAACCCGACGCTGTGCGCAAGGTCGTCGGAGTGGACAACGAGCTCCAGCATTCGGCTGGTGATGAAGTCATCGAGACTGATCGACCACGGCCCCCAGCTCGGGCGGCGTACCAGGCGATCCGGCGTGGTGGGCAGGATGCCGCGCAGTTCCTCGACGCATGCGGCGACCCGCGCGGCCAGCGCGGCCGGACCGCCAGCAGCCTCTTCCTCGCCGCCGGATCGGATGGCCTGGTTGAACGGCGTGTCGAGGTCTGAGCCGATCCAGCTGACGCGCGCGTAGTACTCGTGGATCGAGACGGCGGGCTCGGAAGGCACCGGCTCTGCCAGCACCGTGGGGATGAAGAAGACCTGCCCGGCCAGGTGACCCGCCAGTCCCTGGACGCTGAGCCTCGCCAGCGCGGAGGGCCGGCGCCAGCCGTCTGCCACCTCCGGCGCTGCCAACAGCTGCGCCGCTGTGTCCGCCACACTCAGGTAAAGCTCCCTCACCTGCGTCACCTTGCGGTTCCCCTGTCGCCGTCGGTGGGTGTCTGCCCGGTCAACCTCGCGGCAGAGGCGATGAATTCCCGGACGTGACCGGACCGAGTCGGCGGTTCGCGGCGGCGGACATCACCGTGTTTCCGAGCCTGTGCGGCAGGTCGAGCCATGTGACGCGGCACGGGGCGCTGCAGTCACGGCGCCGACAGGGCCCGGCCGGCAACGGCCGAGCGATCGATCAGCCCAGTGACGCAGTTGCCGCGCGTAGGTCCTCCAAGGCTGCCAGTGCATGTGGCGCGAGCCCTTCCTCGTCGTCACGATCGCTTTCGCACCACCGGGCGTAGCCCCGTTTGAACGCGAGGACTCCCAGCTCGCCCGCGAGATGCGCAGTCGGCTCGGGGACACCGCGGGCGATGAGCGCGCCTGTCATGGCGGCCGCGAGCCCGACGCTCTTGAGGGCGTCGCGCTCTTGAAGTTCGGTGCTGGCCGCCACGGCCGCTTTGAGGCGGGGGCCGAGTTCGCGGTTCGCCGGACCCATGGCGCTCGATGCGCGCTCGAGACCGGCCGCCACCGCCTGGAGCGGGCTGGCGCTCGCAGGCGCGTCGGTGATGCCGTCGGCGAGCAGCCTGCTGAGCGTCTCCTGACCGGCGACCAGTAGT
>NZ_BNBC01000038.1:0-30096 GCF_014654675.1 Streptomyces spiralis | reverse complement strand
GGCGGAAGAAGGTGCTCTTGGTGACGCCGGCGCGCTCGGCGATCTGCGTCACCGTGGTGGCGTCGTACCCCTGCTCGCTGAACAGGTCGACCGCCGCAACGACGAGTCGCTCGGTCGCCCCCGGTTGCCATCTAGCCATGAGACCAGAATAAGTGATGGGACAACGGTCCCGTCACTGTGTAAGGTCAGTGATGGGACAACAGTCCCATCACTTTCAGGGAGAGCTCATGCACGTCTTCGTCACCGGCGGTACCGGCACCATTGGTTCTGCCGTCGTCACCGAGCTGCTCGGCAACGGGCACACAGTTTTGGCACTTGCTCGCTCGGACAGCTCTGCGCAGGCCCTTGAGAGCGCCGGCGCAAAGGTGCTGCGAGGAGATCTGGCGGACCTCGACGTCCTGCGGTCCGGCGCTGCACAGTCCGACGGCGTGATCAGCCTCGCGTTCGGACGCGACTACAGCAGCCCGGACGCGCTCGCGCACGCCATCGCCGAGGAGAGCGCCGCTCTCGCCGCGCTGGGGCAGGAACTCATCGGAAGCGACCGCCCGATCGTCACGGTCTCTGGCACACCCTGGGTACCGGGACGCGCATCCACAGAGGCCGATCCACTGCCGACCGACGGACCCGTGGGCGGTCGAGGCCATTCGGTCACAGCGCTGCTGGATCTCGCCTCGCGCGGCCTGCGCAGCACGGCTGTCCGCATGCCGCGCACGGTCCACAACGAGGGACAGGGCGGATTCGCCGGCCTGTTGGCCGATGCAGCGCGCCGCACCGGGGTGGCCGGCTACCCGGGCGACGGCACCCAGCGCTGGCCGGCCGTGCACGCGCTCGACGCAGCGGTCCTGTTCCGTCTCGTCCTTGAGTCGGCCCCGGCCGGGACATCCTGGCACGCCGTCGCCGACGAGGGCGACACGGTGCGCGACATCGCGACCGTCATCGGCCGGCGACTGGGCCTGCAGGTCAAGGAGGTTCCGCAAGAAAACTTCGGCCCATTCGGCCCGATCTTCGCCATGGACCAGCCGGCGTCCAGCGCCCACACCCGCAATGCCCTCGGGTGGCAGCCGACCCACTCCAGCCTCCTCGAAGACCTGGAAAACATTCAGCCCTGACGCACGCCCGTTGCCTTCCGACCCCGACGCCCTCGGCATGCGCTGAGGAACGCGTGCGGTTGCCCTGGAGGGAACCGGTTCGCACTGTGCCTGGTCGTCGTCGGCACTACACGGACGGCCCGCCTCCAGGGCCGGTGGGGCCCGGGCAGGACGGCGGTGGCGAACTGGGCGCGGCCCTCTGGTTCGAGGGACGTCGGTGGTGGGCCGGCCGTCGAAGAGGATGTGGATGTACGCCTGGCGGCCCGTGCAGCGGGCTTCGCTGAGGGCGGAGATGGCCGGGGGGCCGTCGTCGTGCGGGCAAACGGCTGAAGTGCGGGACGAGTCGGCCGCAAGATTGCCACGATGAGGCCATGGACACCACAGCGGGAGTCGATCCGTTGCTGCGGATCACCGTGGCCGATGCTCCGGACGCGTTGCAGTCGCTGTACGACTGGCTACGTCTTGAGGACGAGTTTCGCGGGCGGCTGCGCCTTGCGCCCTCCGCCCCGGGGACCGGCGGTGAAATGGGCGGGCTGCTCGACGTGCTCACCATCGCACTGGGCTCCGGCGGGGCGGGGGCGGTACTCGCCCGCTCACTGTCCACGTGGCTCACCCACCGCCATGCGGACGTGAAGGTCACCGTGAAGGGGCCGGACGGCCGCAGTGTCGAGGTCGACGCGCACCTGGTCCGGGGCGACGTACCCGGGCTGATACGGGAGATCACACGGCTGGTCGACGGAACGGAGCAGCAGCAATGAGCCACTTCCCCGACCCGGTGCGGTCACGGGCGGTGCTGATCGGCGTGAGCCATTTCCCGGAGTCCCCTGAGCTGGCGGACCTTCCGGCCGTACGGGAGAACGTCGCGAGCCTGTGGCGCCGGCTCACCCACACCGCCACAGGCGTGTTCAGGCCCGAGTACTGCGAGGTCGCGGACCCGGCGGGTACGACCGCCGACATCGGCCGAGCTATCGGCAAGGCCGCCGCAGAGGCCTCGGACGTGCTGCTCATCTACTACGCCGGGCACGGGCTGGTCGACGACCGGGGGCGGCTGTACCTGGCGACGAACGCCACTCGGGCCGATGCGCCGAAGTACAGCGCGTTGGGCGTCGATCTGCTGCGCGAAGACCTCGGCGGCAGCGCGGCCGCCGCACGCGTCCTCATCCTGGACTGCTGCTTCTCCGGGCGAGCCATCGAGGTGATGACCGGCGAGGAAGGTCTGGTGGACGGCCAGCTGTCGATCGCGGGGACGTACACGATGACGTCCAGCAGCGCCAACGCGCCTTCCTACGCTCTCGCCGGTGAGCGCCATACCGCTTTCACCGGGGCCCTGCTGGCGGCACTGGACAGCCCACAGCCGCTCACCCTGGACGAGGTGTACCGAAGCGTCGCGGCGGACCTGCAGTCCCGTGGTCTGCCCCGGCCCCGGCAGCGGGCGACCGATACCGCCGCGGGCCTGTCACTGGCGCGAGGCCGAGCCGAACCCGACGAACCGCCGAGCGACGCGGTGGACGAGGTCCGCTTCCGCCGCGCGCGAGCGGAGATGAAGACGCAGTTGAAGCAAAACATGGTGAAGCCCTTCTTGGCCATCTCCCTGTCCCTTGCCGGGCTCGCCGGGCTATTCGCATGGCTGAACCATGATCCGAGTTGGCTGTGGGCCATCCCTGTATGGTGCGGCGGCTTCGCACTGCTGATCGGGCTGATCGCCGCTCTGGTCCTCGGGGCGGCGCCGTCGGAGACAGAGTTGATCATCGACCGCTCGGCCATCAGGGTTGAGCAGCGCAGGAAGACGAACGTCACCGGCACCTCGCGGATACCGTGGCGGGACCTCACGCACGTGGGGGTTCTGCGGCCCAGCCCCGGTTCGGTGAACCCGCGGCTGACACAGGTCTACGCGGCCAACCACCTCCTGGTGGTGCACTTACGGCAGGGGGTGCCTTTCCCCTCGACAAAGGATCCACGCCTGTCCGACGAACTGCACCGACTGGGCTACCGCACCATCGGGCCGATCGGGAGCTTCGGCGCCGACAAGCAACAGGTCCTCGCCGCACTGGACCGGTTCGCGGGCAACCGAGCCCTGCACACCGAACAGGAATTCCTCGACCGCGATCCGCGCATCCAGCCGGAGATGATCTGACACCCCAGTTTTCGGTCCAGTGCCCCCAGTCTGCGAGGACCGGCTCGACCGCGCGGTCGCCGACCTGATCTGCAACGCCCAGCAGCACGGCCACGGCCCCATCGAGGTCACCGCCGAACCGGACGACGGGCAGATCCGCGTCCAGGTCCGCGACCGCGGCCCCGGCTTCCCGCCCGGCTCCCTCCCCCACGCCTTCGACCGTTTCACCTGGGCCGACGCAGCCCGCACCACCACCGGCACCGGCCTCGGGCCGGCCGTCACCGCCGCCATCGCCCGCTCCGCCGGGGCAACCACAGGGCAGCCGACCACCCCGACGGCAGCGCCCTCGTATGGATCACCCTCCCGACCGCATCGGTGTGATTCGAGCACGCCGTCTCGCACCTCCACGCTGGTCCGTCTCTTCCGGTTCGATGGAGCCGGCCCGGAGCTCTCGGCTCCCGGGGAAACCCGGACGAGGCACTCATCAGGGATCCGGCCTCCGACCGGGTCACGCGGTGGCTCGTGATGGGCGGGTCACGACCAAGCTCCGTCCGACGACGCACCACGTGGTGATGCCCGTTCTGCGGGCGGCGGTGTTCGCGCTCGTCGGCACCGTGCAGGGGAGCACGACCGCGCGTCGGTGACCGGGGCTCGGGGCACCATGCGCGACCCGTCCTATCGGATGTGCCGCGCAGGCAGGGTGATCAGATGGAGCAGGTGCTCGAGCGGCCCGCGGCGGAACCTGCGGGTCCATACGGTCGCCAGGAGCGTGGCGGCCGCGACGAAGCCGAGGAGTACCGGCAGCGCGTCCATGGTTCCGTCCTCCATCACGGCCACGTGCCAGACGTCGGCGAGGAGCCACAGGGCGACGATATGCAGGACGTAGGCGGTCAGTGCCGTCATGCCGACCGCTGCGACCGGCCTCGCCATGCGCATGAGCCGCGGCAGACGGTCGGCGACGGTCAGACATGCGGCCAGCACTGCGAGGGCAGTACCGGTGTTCCCGAGTATGGAGAACGTCGTCTGGCTGTGGGGTGCGGCCACCAGCAGCCAGGCGGGAGGGGTGTGGCCGTCCGGATCGCCGACGGCGTCGGACCACCAGGCCGAGGCTGCCGAGCCGCTGTCCGTGGCAGCCGCGACGGTGGCAAGGGCGTGCGGGACCAAGCGCAGGGCGAGCCAGGAGCCGCCGTAGCCGATCAGAGCGAGTGCCCCGCCGGCGAGGGCCAGTCGGGACCGGATGCCTGGGCGGCCGAGATCGAGGCGCGCCACTGCCATGCCGGCGAGCAGGAACGGCATCCAGGTGAGAACCGGATACCCACCGGTGAACATCAGTTCCATGATGCCGCCCGTGCCGGTGATGCGGGCCAGCGGGTCTCGCGTGGTGACGGTGTCCGCCCAGGTGCCGGCCTCGATCGCTCTCTGGGCCACGTAGAGAACCTGGGGCAGGATCAACGCGCCCGCGCCGGCAGTGAGGGCGAGCGTCCTGGCCCGCAGCCGATGGAGAGGGAGGACCACCAGGAAGAGCAGTCCGTAGAAGCTGAGGATCACGTCGACCCCGGTGTCCAACGCGGTCAGGGCGTAGCCGAGGACCACGAGGACGACGGCGCGGATCATGATTCTGGCCACCGCCTGCCGTCCGGCCGTCCCGGTACGGGGCTGCGGACGACCGGTGATGATCACCAGGGAGAAGCCCGCGAGCAGCGCGAAGAGGGCGGAGGAGCGGCCCCGCGCCGTCTCCAGGAGGAAGCCCACCGGGCCGCCCACCGTCACGTCGGGACCGACATGGGCGGAGTACATGCCGAAGACCGCGAGCCCACGAGCCAGGTCTATGCCGATCAGCCGCCCCGTCGAAGGCCTGCCGGCGGGGGCAGGGCGGCGATCCGCGCCACGGCCGCTGGTCAGCTGTGTCGGCACGGCGAGTGATGCGTTCTGCGTCATGCCTCAGGCTTTGCCGGACACCCGCCGCGGCTCACGTGGCGGGTGTCCGAAGGCACCCCGCCGACCGGCCGAAACCACCCCCGCCGACCGGCTGAGGGGCAAGCGCCGCCAATCGGCGGGAATCACCTCGAACCCCCCGAAGGACGGCCCCCGGTGTGATACGCATCGAACGCAGGGCATGCGACGAGCGGAGCGCACGTGATCCGGGTACTGGTGGTCGACGACGAGGCCCTGGTCCGCAGGGGCTTCACCCACATCCTCAACGCGGCCGAGGACATCGAGGTCGTCGCAGCGGTCCCGGGCGGCCAGGCCGTCCGAACGGTGCGTGAGTCATGCCCTGACGTCGTGCTGCTGGACATCCGGATGCCGGACGTGGACGGCCTCACGGTCCTGGCCGACCTCCGCCGCATGCCGGACCCTCCGGTGGTGGCCATGCTCACCACGTTCGACACCGACGAGTACGTGGCGGCGGCGCTGCGTTCGGGCGCCGCCGGATTCCTGCTCAAGGACACCGATCCCGAGCAACTGCCGTACCTGGTGAGGGCCCTGGCCGAGGGCGGTACGGTACTTTCGTCCAAGATCACCCGCACGGTGGTGGACGGCTATCTCGACCAGGGCGTACACGAATCCGCCGCCCGCCTCACCGCCCGGCTGACCGAGCGCGAGCGTGCCGTCCTCGTCCTGATGGCCGAGGGGCTGGCCAACACCGACATCGGCCAGCGGCTGCACCTGAGCACCGGCACGGTCAAGGGCCACGTCAGCACCCTGCTCGGCAAGCTCCGGGTCAGCAGCCGCGTCCAGGCGGCCCTGATCGCCGAACGCGCAGGTCTGCTCACACCGCAGCAGGACGGGGACACCCGATGAAACCCCGACGACCGCCCGCTTTGCTGCTGGACGCCGGCCTCGTCCTGGCCTCGCTGGCAGACATCTGGGTCCACGTCGACACCGACGCGCGGGCGGCCATGGGCTGGGCCCTGCTCGCCGCCCTCGCTCTCGCGCTGCGCCGCCGCCTGCCGCTGGCCACGTTCATGCTCACGCTGCCCACGGCTCTGGTCACCGACGCGGTGTTCGCCACCATGGCCGCGCTGTACACACTCTCCTCGCTCAGCCGTGATCGCATCCTGCTGGCCGGCTGTGCCCTGGCCTACGCCATCACCGACTACCTGCCCTGGCCGTGGTCGTCGCTGAAGACGACCGAATTCGCCCGGACCGACAACCTCTTCCACCTCAGCTACACCCTGGCCACCGCGGCCGCACCCGTGTTCCTCGGCCAACTCGTGCAAGCCCGCCGCGAACTGTCCCTGCGACTCGCCGAGATCACCGAGGCACGCGAGCACGAGCGGCTGCTGGCCGCCCAGAGCATCCTGGCCAAGGAGCGCGCACAGCTCGCCCGGGAGATGCACGACGTGGTCTCCCACCAGGTCAGCCTCATCGCCGTCCAGGCCGGAGCACTCCAGGTGGGCAGCAAGGACGCCGCGAGCCGGCAGGCCGCAGCCACGATCCGGCGGCTCAGCGTGCAGACTCTCGACGAACTCCGGCACATGGTCAGCGTCCTGCGCGCCTCCGGCAGCCGCCCCACGGAACTCACCCCTCAGCCGTCCCTCGCCGACCTGCAGGATCTGGTCGACAACAGCGGCATCGAGGCGAAGCTGGAGGCAGACCTTGCCGAGGACCTCCCGCCCACCGTGCAGCGCGCCGTCTACCGTACCGTCCAGGAAGCCCTGACCAACGTCCGTAAACACGCCCCCGGCGCCACCGCGACGGTCTGCGTCCGCCACCGGGACAATGCCGTCCACACCACCGTCACCAACACCGCCGGCACCCGGCCGGCGCTCCCCCTGCCCAGCACCCACCACGGCCTCGTCGGCCTGCGTCAACGCGCCGAACTCCTCGGCGGCACCATCACATCCGGACACACGGCGGACGGCGGCTACGAACTCCATCTGCACCTACCGACCGGGAACTCGGCTTGACCGCTGCATAAGACACGCTGGGCGTTTCATGCACGCTTCCCGGGCGGCACCCTCACCGCCGAAGGCAGGCCCCGGCCAGTCGGAACCAGGGTGGCCGTGCGCGGATTCGGTGTTACGGCGTCGGGGGTCGGGACGCGGCCGCTTCGTTGATGTCGGCTGTGGCCAGGACTCTTCGGGGCGCTCCGGCGTGGACGGTCTGGATCATGGATTGTCCCACTTGCACGCTGCTGCTGACGTGGTTCGGAACGATGCGCCGAAGCAGCGGATACAGCGGTGCCAGGGCGCGGTAGAGCAAGGCGTAGGACTTGGTCTTCGCCGTGGTACCGGGCAGGGGCATGATGAAGCCGGGGCGGAACATGTAAGCCCGCGGGGTCAGCTCCAGCAGGGCGTTCTCGGTCTCGCCCTTGACGCGCGCCCACATCATGCGGGTCTTGCCCGTGCCGTCGGTGCCGGCGCCGGAGACGTAGCAGAAGGCGATGTCGGGGCCGGCGGCCAGCAGGGCGCGGGCGGCGGCCAGTGGAAAGTCGTAGGAGACCACCCGGTAGTCGGCCTCGGTCATGCCGAATGCCGAGGTGCCCAGGCAGTAGAAGCAGCCGTCGTATCCGGCCAGTTGTTCCTGGATCGAGGTGAAGTCGGTGAAGTGCTCGTGGTGGGTCTCGTGAAGCTTGGGGTGGGTGCGGCCGGTGGGCGTGCGGCCGATGGAGAGGACATCGGTGACCGCGTCGTCGCGAAGGCAGGCGTCCAGCACTCCCTGGCCCACCATGCCGGTGGCACCGAAGATGATGATGCGCACGGAACTCCTGTTCTGTCGTGGTGCTTGTTCCGTCAGGTCGCCGGGTGTGGTGGCGGGGCGCCCGCCCGGCCCGCCGGGCTCAGACGGGGAACGTGACGCCGGTCAGCTGTTCGGACACGGTCCGCAGACCGGGGCATCGGCCGGCTGGTGGGGGGCTATTCCACGATCGTGCAGCTCGATCGGCGTCCCCAGGGTCGGGGCGGGGCGTCCGGACACCCGGCTCGAGCCTGGGAACGCCGACCAGGGCGACGGCTCCCCCAGGTCCGCGCCTGCCTGCGACGACGCGGCATCCGGCCGTCCGTCCCCCGAGCGGGTCGGCACGGGGTGCCCTGCGGCGTCATGCGGTCGTGTCCGGGCGGCCTTGGGTGGTGAGGCCGGGCAGGAGGAGGGTGAGCCAGCGGGCGGTGGCTTCTGGGGTCTGGTTGGTGGGGGCGTTGTCGAGGAGCAGGTAGAAGTCGGCGAGGGTGACGTCGGGGTGGATGTCGCCTTCGGCTTGTCCGGCGTGGATGAGTGTGTTCAGTGCCGTGGTGACGCGCTGGACGGGCGTGTCGGGGTCGGTGTCGGCGCCGATGGTGCGGGCGGCGGCTTTGACGGCCATGTCGTTGGCGGCGGTTTCCAGGAAGTGCTGGAGGAAGGCGGCGATCTCGTCCAGTGCGCGGGATCCGGCCGTGGTCCGTGCGGCGGCGGCTTCGGCGTCGTCGGCGACCCGTTCGAGCCAGTCGGCGATGACGGCTGCCACAAGGTCGGTCTTCGCGGGGAAGTGCCGGTAGAGCGTGCCGACGGCCACGCCGGCGGCGGTGGCGATCTCGTCCATGCCGATGTCGGGTCCGTGTGCGGCGATCTGTTCCCGGGCGGCGTTGAGGATCTTCTTCCGGTTGCGGACGGCGTCGGCGCGCAGTGGTCTGGCCGAGGTCATGACGTGCTCCAGGGCTGGTCTGGGTGTGCGCTTGCGGAAACGTGAACTGTGATTCACTATAGATGATGAACCGAGGTTCATATTAGTTCTCTGCGGAGGACTGAACCCCGGCGCGACCGGGCCGACCCACAGCCTGCGCTTGTGCGACCACCCCCAGGGACGGCCGCGGCGCACCTGCGAAGAGCCCGCGAGGGGCGTTCATCCCTTCTGACCTGGGCCGACGATCCCCCCACCCGCGATTGATCACGACAGATTCAAGAGGCAATGACATGAGCAAGATCTGGTTCATCACCGGCGCGTCCCGCGGCTTCGGCCGGGACTTCACCGAGGCGGCCCTGTCCCGTGGTGACCGGGTGGCCGCGACTGCCCGCAACACTGAGGCACTGAAGGATCTGGTCGATGTCCACGGTGACGCGGTCCTGCCGCTGACGCTGGACGTCACCGACCGCCAGGCCGTGCAGGAGGCCGTCACAGCGGCACACGAACGCTTCGGCCGCCTGGACGTGGTGGTCAACAACGCCGGCTACGGCCTGTTCGGCATGGTCGAGGAGGTCAGCGAGCAGCAGGCCCGCGCGCAGATGGACACCAACTTCTTCGGCGCGCTGAACGTCACCCAGGCCGTGCTGCCCATCCTGCGCCGCCAGGGCAGCGGGCACATCGTGCAGATCTCCTCCATGGGCGGCGTTCTCGCCTTCCCGTCCCTGGGTCTCTACCACGCCTCGAAGTGGGCCCTGGAAGGGCTGAGCGAGTCGCTCGCCCAGGAGGTCGCCGCCTTCGGCATCAAGGTCACACTGGTCGAGCCGGGCGGCTTCGGCACCGACTGGGGCGGCGCCTCCGCCGCGCACGCCGCGCCGATCGACGTCTACCAGCCGGTCCGGGACGCGCTGGCCGCGATGGCTGCACAGACCAAGTTGGGCGACCCGAAGGCCGCCGCCGCGGCGCTGCTGAAGGTCGTCGACGCCGAACAGCCGCCGCTGCGGGTGCTGTTCGGCGCCGCGCCCACCCGCATGGTCAAGAACCTGTACGCCGAGCGGCTGCAGACCTGGGCCGACTGGGAGCAGGTCTCCGTCGCCGCCGACGGCGACTGACCCCACCAGGGGCCGATGGGGAGCAGGTCGCTGTCGCCGCCGACGGGGACCTGCTCCCCCTGGACCCAGGTCGTAGATGTCCGCAATCCACACCGGACCCCGAGCGCCCGCGGCCGGGACGGCAGTCCCGGCTCAGGCCAGCGCCGGGGCGAGACGGCACAGCGGCACCTTGCGGCGGTGGGGGCGCGCCGCGCTGGTGCGCAAGCCCATCAGGTGCGGAACCGATACCTCCGGGACTCGCCTCGCCGGTGCGTCGTTCTCGTACGCCTCCGGGACCAGGAGGACTCCGGCGGGGCCGACGTGCAGAACCTGGTTGCTCATGTCGTACTCCTTACGCATCTCGCCCGGCAGGGCGCCCGCCCGGCTCTGGAAGCCGAAGCGGAGCTTCGCGCCGAGCCCACACCGCCGACGTTCGATGGGTCGAGCGGTGTCGCCGACATCCTCGCCGCCGTGAAAGCTCTCGGTCACGGAAAAGAGAATGCCCCGCGATCATGAGAACCGTCTGAATCAACCCTGAGAAGGCGGAAAAAACCAGATACGTCCGATATAAGGGCGCCTCCAGGGTGAGGTGCTCCCAGGACGGGGTGGTCGAGGAGTGTCGAGCAGCCGCCTCGGCCGGAGCGACACGGTGACACCGGCACGCCCGGGAGGGACGCAGAAATCATTGAAGTTTCACGTATCCGCTATCCTCAGATAGAAGCTTGAAGATTCAAGTGACTCTCTCGTCCCCTTCTGAAAGATCCGTTCCACATGGCTGCCACCCTCGCCCGCTCCACCGCTTCCTCCTCCGCCGTCGCCGAGGGCACCTCGCCGCACGCCTACGACGCCGGGTTGCTGATCGTCCGCGTGGTCCTCGGACTGACCGTCGCAGCGCACGGTGCGCAGAAACTGTTCGGCTGGTTCGGCGGCGGGGGCCTCAAGGGCACCGGGCAGTTCTTCACGATGAGCGGCTACCCCTCGGGCGAGACGATGGCCGCGATCGCCGGACTGAGCGAGACCCTCGGCGGGCTCGGCCTGGTGCTCGGCCTGCTGACGCCGCTCGCCGGTGCGGCCGTCCTCGGCACGATGATCAACGCCCTGGCCGTCAAGTGGGGCGGCGGCTTCTTCGCTCCGCAGGGCGTCGAGTACGAAGTCCTGCTGACCGCCGGTGCGGCCGGACTGGCCCTCACCGGGCCCGGCAGGATCGCCGCCGACCGTTTCCTGCCCGGGCTGCGCGCGCACCGGCTGGTGTACGGAGCCGCCGCCGTGGCGCTCGCCGTCGTGCTCGCCGGTCTGGTCCTTCTCATCCGCAACTGAGCCACCGCTCCCCCGCAGCGCCGCCTTCGACCTGAGCACGCAGGTGCAAGGCGGGTGGGGCAGAAGAAAGGAGGCCGGCGCCTCGGGCACGCCGGCCTCCTCTCACGTGGCGCGCACCGTCGTCACCGCCGGTCGGGGGCGGCAGCGATGTCGCTCATGGCGCGCCGCCAGTGGCCTGCGGCGTCACATCGAGGGGCTCAGGCCGGCGAGCAGGCTGCAGCGAGCGGAGTCGACGTGTTCTTCGGCGCGCCGGGCCAGCGTCTCACGGTCGTCTGCACGCAGGAGCGTCACCAGCTCGCGGTGTTCGTCCACAACGCGAGCACGGTAGTGCTCATGACCGAGGGCGATACGGCGGAGCTGGAACAGGTAGATCTGCGAGCGCACGGCGCGCCATGCCTCGACGAGCCTGCGGTTGTTCGCGGCGTCGTAGATCCGGTCGTGGAAGGCGATGTCCAGTGCGAGCAGCGTCGCCCCGGACGCGTCGCCGCTGATCTCTTGCGCCATCGCACGGACGAGGGTGTCGAGTTCGGTCAGCTGGTCGGCAGTCGCGTTCCTCTGCGCACTGGTCGCCGCGAGGCGGTCCAGCGCGGCGCGCAGGGTGTAGACCTCCTCGACGTCCTGGGCGGTGACGTCGACGACGGTGGTGCCACGGTGCCAGACGCTGTGGACGAGCCCCTCGCGTTCGAGGAGCGCGAGTCCTTCACGCACCGATCCGCGGCTGACTCCCAGCGAGGCGGCGAGTTCGACCTCACGCAGCTGCGCTCCGGGCGGGAAGTGGCCGGTGAAGATCGCCTCGCGTATGAGGTCGGCGGCCTCTTGCGCCAGTCCACGGCGACTGGCTTTGGGGAGCGGTGCGACAGTCATGTCCTAATGTTGACATTCGACATTGACTGATACAAGGTCAGAGCGCACCGAGTCGAAGGAGCGTTCACATGTCCGTGCGTCCCGCCGTCCACCTGGCCATACCGGTCGACGATCTGGAAGCCGCACGCCAGTTCTACGGGAATGTCCTCGGGCTGAGCGAGGGACGGTCCACCGGCCACTGGGTCGATTGGGACCTGCACGGCCACCAGTTGGTGACCCACGTGGTCCCCGGTGGCCCTGTGTCCGCCGGGAGCAGCGAGGTCGACGGGCACGCGGTGCCTGTTCCGCACTTCGGGCTGCTGCTGTCGACCGAGGACTTCCACACGCTCGCCGACCGACTCCGCGCGGCGAGTGTCGAGTTCGTCATCGAGCCCTATCGCCGCTTCCCCGGCCGGCCGGCGGAGCAGTGGACGATGTTCCTTACCGATCCGGCCGGCAACGCGCTGGAGTTCAAGGCGTTCCGCGACGAGTCCCAGGTCTTCACGCGATGAGGCGGGTGCTGGTCACCGGGGCGTCGCGCGGGATCGGCCGGGCTGTGGCCCTGGCGTTCGCCGAGCTCGGAGACCGCGTGGGAGTGCACTACGCGGCCAACCGCGCCGACGCCGAGGAAACGCTGCGCCGACTGCCCGGCTCCGGCCACGCCCTGCTCTCGGGCGATCTCGGCGATCCGCAAGCGGCGCAGGACATTGTCGAAGGCGCCGTGCGGACGCTGGGCGGGATCGACGTCCTGGTCAACAACGCAGCCGCCGCACCGTCCGCCGACACCCGGCACTCCGTGACCGACGTGTCCTACGCAGACTGGCAGCGCATCTGGCACCGCATGGTCGACGTCAACCTGCTCGGCGCGGCGAACGTGACCTACTGCGTCGCCCGGCACCTCATCGACCGCGGCGGCACGGGCAGCATCGTCAACATCGGCTCCCGCGGCGCTTTCCGGGGTGAGCCCGACTTTCCCGCGTACGGCGCGAGCAAGGCAGCACTGCACGCTTTCGGGCAGTCGATGGCCGTCGCGCTGGCACCGCACGGCATCGCGGTGACCTCGGTGGCACCAGGCTTCGTCGCGACCGAACGGCAGGCCCCCAAGATGGCGGGCCCAGGCGGCGAGACGTTGCGCAGCCAGAGCCCGTTCGGACGGGTCGGGACGCCCGAGGAAGTAGCCGCCGCCGTGCTCTACCTGGCCTCACCGCAGGCCGCCTGGTCGTCCGGAACGGTACTCGACCTCAACGGTGCCTCCTACCTGCGGACCTGAGGACTCCCAGACACACCTGCACCGCGCAACGCCTCGCGCAGCGCCTGCTCCAACTGCTCCGGCCGGGCCCGCCCGGCGTCCATTCGGCCGCGCAGACCTTGAACGGCCGTCGGCGCGGCCTGCCGAGCGGGGTGGAACCGTTGGTCGACCCACCGCTGGAGCCGGGTGCGCAGCGGGGACAGCGCGGCGACGCAGACGGCGGTGGCCGTGGCCGGTGAGGACCGTCCGGCACCCAGGCGGCGTTGGCCTGCCGGTCGCCGCCGCGCACTGCGAACCGGCCCGCGCGGATTGCCGTCCGACCCCCATCCACCAGCGCCGAAGAGGCCACTGGCGACGCTCTGTAGGCGGCCTCGGCCAGCCACAGCGCGGCGCACCGGCAGTCCCCTCCTGGCGGGCTCCTCTGCGGTGCTCCGAGGGGCCGGAACCGCACGACGGGCCGGCCGACGTCAGGCCATCGGGGCGAGGGACGTCAGGTCCACCGGATCGAGAAAGGTCAGGCGGGAGGCGTGCTCTTCGATCAGCGGGCCCAGTGCGGCATTGAACGGGCCGCCGTGCGGAGCCTTCAGGTGCCTTTGGAAGGCGGCCTCGTCCTCGTACACCTCGAAAATCCAGTAGGAGCGGGGCTGGGACGCCTTGGTGTAGACGTCGAAGAGGAGGTTGCCGTTCTCCTCGCGCACCCTTGCGGCGTAGTCCCGCAGCAGGCGCGCGACTTCGTCCTGCGCACCCTCGCGGGCGGTGAACTGGGCGAACAGGGTCTTGCTCATGGTGTGGTGTCCTCTGCGGTCGGGCTGGTCGGGGGTCAGTCGCGATAGGAGCCGAGGTGCCGGACGCGGGCCCGGTCCAGCGTCACCGAGCCGTTCTCGGCGAAGACCTGCACTCCCTGACTGGTGGGGTCGGGGAAGATCTGGTCGGTGATCACTGCCTCGCCGCTGCCGCCGAAGACTTCGACGGACGACCAGTCGACGAGTATGCGCAGCTTCACCTTGCCGTTCTTGGCCTGCAGCGGTGCGCGCTGGACGCCGGGGAAGGCGCCGTTGAAGTCCACGGCGTTGGAGTGGGTGCGGTCGACGTACAGTTCGTGTGTCGTGGTGTCGTACCCGATGACGGTCTCCTCTCCCCCAGCACCGGTGCGCACCTTGAGGCCGAACCTTTCGGCGTCCTTGAGCGAGAAGGTCGCCTCGATGTCGAGTGCCCTGCCCTCGGCCGCGGGGTCGGTCAGGGGCTGTGAGGTGCTCGTCACGGTGACCCCTGCCGCCGTCGCCGAGCGGCCCACCCGCAGGGACGACAGGCTCTTCACCGGCTCGCTCATCAGCCGGATCCGGCCGTCGACGGTGCGCAGGGCCATCTGGCGGGGGATGCTCTGCGCCCCGCGCCAGGGGGACGTGGGGAGGGAGCCGCCGTATTCCCAGTCGTTCATCCAGCCGATCATGTACCGCTTGTCGCCCGGCGCGTTCTCCCAGGACACGGCCGCGTAGTAGTCCTTGCCGTAGTCGACCCAGTCGGCGCGCTGCACGACCGACCGGGCTGGAGCGTTGGCGGTGGTGAACTGATCGGCCATGATGTGGCCCCACCCACCCGTGTTCATGTCGGCGATCTGGATCTGTGCCTTCTTGCCGGCGTAGGGGCGCATGTCGAAGGAGGCCCAGTCCAGGGTCTCACTGTCGGAACCGGTGGCGCTGCGGACGACCTGACCGTCGACGAGCAGGTTGACGGATGTTTCCCGGGAGACGGGCTGGGCCCGGGTGTCGGAGAGCATGACGTGGTCGACGTTGATGTGGCCCCAGCCGCCGGTGTTGTCGTCGACGACCTTTATCCGCGCCTTCTTGCCGGCGAGGTCACGGACGTCCCAGGAATGCCAGTCGAGTGCCTCGTCGTCGTCTCCGGTGGCGCTGCGGACCACCTTGCCGTCGACGAGGAGTTCGACGGCGGTGGGGTTGTCCTGGCCTGCGGGATGGTCGCCGCCGCCGATAAGGAAGTTGACGTAGTCCTTGTTGATGGTGAATTCGGGGGAGGTGAGACTGCCGGTCGTGGAGTCGCCGTTCTGAAAGGTGTTGGCCAAGCCGCTGCCGAGAAAGCCGGTGACCTGCTGCTGGCCGGGGAGGCTGCCGGTGGCGGGAGCGGTGCCGAAGGCGTCTCCGGTCATCGTCCAGGCGCCGTAGGTGCCGCCTTCGAAGTCGGCGAGGACCGTGCCCTCGGGCAACGGCCCCCGTTCCAGGACGGTGCCGGCCTGGTGTGGGTGCCGTCCGCCGCCGACCTTGAAGTTCAGATAGGGGCTGTCGACGGTGAAGGCGGGAGAGGTGAGGGTGCCGGTGGCGCCGTCGCCTGTGTGGAAGCTGCTGGCAAGGCCGTTGCCGGCGAAGCCGTCGACGATCCCCTGCCCGTCGAGCGCACCGGACGCCGGGCCCTGGCCGAACGCGGTGCCGGCGGACGTCCACGTACCGAAGTGGGGGCTCTCGAAGTCCTGCACGACCGTGCCGGCAGGCGGGGTGTACGTGCCCTTGTCCTCGGCGGTGAACTTCTTGCCGTCGAAGTCGCCGAGGAAGTACTGGGCGCCCGAACCGCCGGTGATGCCCCCGGGGTTGATGTTGACGACCAGGACCCACTTGATGTTCTTCTCGTCCCCGTCGACCGCGAGGGGGAACAGGTCCGGGCACTCCCAGACTCCGCCCGTCGCACCGGCCGGTCCGAACTCGCTGAGCAGGTTCCAGTCCTTGAGGTTCTTGGACGAGTAGAACCGCACCTTGTGCTCGGTGGACAGCGACACGGTCATCAGCCAGCTCTTGGTCGGCGCGTACCACTGGACCTTGGGGTCGCGGAAGTCGGTGGAGCCGACGTCGAGTACGGGATTGCCCTGGTACTTGGTCCAGGTGCGGCCGCGGTCGGTGCTGTAGGCGAGCGACTGGGCCTGCCTGCCGGTGGCCTTGGAGTAGCTGGTGTAGACCGCCACCATGGGCGGGTTCTTCTCGGTGCCGAAACCGGTGGTGTTGTTCCAGTCGACGACCGCGCTACCGGAGAAGACCATTTCGTTGTCGTCGTACGACAGGGCGAGCGGCAGTTGCTTCCAGTGCACGAGGTCCGTGCTCACCGCGTGCCCCCAGGACATGTCGCCCCAGGAGTTGCCGTTGGGGTTGTACTGGTAGAAGAGGTGGTACTCGCCCTTGTAGTACACGAGGCCGTTGGGGTCGTTCATCCAGTTCTTCTCCGGCGTGAAGTGAAACTGGGGCCGGTAGGTCTCGGTGTACGGCGGAGTGCCGGCAGCGACGGCCCGAGGGGCGAGCGGCGCTGCGGACAGGGCACAGACGGTGGCCACCGCGGCGATCATCTGTCTGCGGGCATGCCGGGACACACGTCCGGAGTTCATGGTGTCTCCTGTGCTGTGGCCGCCCCCGCAGCGGAACCTGCTGCCCAAGGCGGACGAACCGGGAAGTGACGTCTTGCCGGCGTTGTCGTGCACGGTGCCGACAGAGAGATGTCATCGTTGACCTGTGTCATCGATGACATCGAGTGGGCCTGATAATCGGCCAGTGCGGCCGATGCGTCAACGGTTCCCACCGAACAGCCCCGGCGTGACTCGCCTGCCCGGTCAGGCGCACTCGACCGTCGCGAGCGGCTCCAACTGGTGCCGCCACGGCGGATTGGGACCGGCGGTCGAGCAGGTCAGAGCGGCGACCTGAAGGGCGAACCGGCAGGCTTCCGCGACATCACCGATCCGGAGGTCGGCCAGTCGGCCACCGAGGAGTCCGAGGGCGCCGAGGTGGTGCAGCAGCCCGGCGGTGAAGGAGTCCCCCGCCCCGATCGTGTCGACCACCCGCGTCGTCACCGCGGGCAGTTGTACCCGCTCGCCGTCCAGGGAGGCCAGGGCTCCGCCGGCACCACGCGTGATCACGACGAGCCGCGCTCCCGCCGCGTGCCAGATGTCGCACGCCTCCTCGGGTGGCGTGCCGGGCAGGAGGAGCGAAAGGTCGTCTTCGCTCAGCCGCAGCACATCCGCGAGGTGGCACCAGTGCTCCAGCTTCGACCGGTAGACCTCGGGGCTCACGAGCAGCGGCCGGACGTTGGGGTCGATGCTGACGGTGGCCTCCGCGGAGGCTGATGCCAGGAACTCCTCAACCACCGCACCCCCGGGTTCCCTGACCAGCGCGAGCGACCCGGTGTGAACGCAGGCGGTCGCGGACAGGTCCACCCCGGCCAACTCCGCTGCGGTCCACTGCCAGTCGGCGGTGTTCTGCGCATGGAAGGAAAACGCCGCTTGACCCTGAGCGTCCAGTTCCGCCACGGCCAGCGTGCTGGGCTCCGTGGCCCGGACTGCATGTGACAGGTCCACCCCGGATTCCTGCAGGTGCGCCTGGAACAGGCGGCCGAAGACGTCGTCGGACAGCCGTGCGAGGAAACGGGTCGGGGTGCCCAGCCGGGCCAGGGCCACGGCCGTGTTCGCGGGGCCGCCACCGGGCATCACGCGCAGGGCAAGTTCGTTCGCGGTACCAGTGGATTCGGCGAGTGCGTCCGCGACGCACTCGCCCACGACGGTGATCCGGCAGGGGTTCATGGCTGCTCTTCTCTCGGATCGGACGGGCAAAACCGGGCACATCACGTCCTGACCGCCGACCAGCTCTGCCGACGGACGACAGCCGTCGGGCGCGGACGGGCCGCCGTCGGCGTTGCGGATTTGTGACGGGTGCAAGGCATTGACGTTGCCGGGAGCCGGAGTCCATCATCCTCGGCAGGTCATGTCAACGATGACATAAGTCATCGATGACATCCCGGGACGGCATGCTCCGATGCCGGCCGCGCCAATCGCAATCCCGCAGGAGTCCCTCATGTCTCGCACCACTCGCCCGGCCCTCTCCCTTCTCAGAGTCGCCGCTTGCACGGGCGTCGCGGCCCTCACCCTGACGGCCTGCGGGTCCGGCTCCGGATCGGATTCCGCGAGCACCGGCTCGGGCAGCGTCAAGGTCGGCCTGATCACCAAGACCGACACCAACCCGTTCTTCGTGAAGATGAAGGAGGGCGCGGAGAAGGCCGCGAAGGACAGCGGCGCCCAACTGGTCACCGCAGCGGGCAAGTTCGACGGAGACAACGCCGGTCAGGTCACCGCGATGGAGAACATGGTCGCCTCGGGTGTGAAGGGCATCCTGATCACCCCCAGTGACTCCAAGGCGATCGTTCCCGCGATTCAGAAGGCCCGTGCCAAGGGCGTCCTGGTCATCGCCCTGGACACCCCGACCGACCCGCAGAGCGCGGTCGATGCCCTCTTCGCCACCAACAACCTCAAGGCCGGGGAGCTGATCGGCGAATACGCCAAGGCAGCCATGAAGGGCAAGACGGCCAAGATCGCCACTCTCGACCTGGCTCCCGGCGTCTCCGTCGGAGTCCAGCGGCACGACGGCTTCCTGAAGGGCTTCGGCGCCACCGACAAGGACGTCCTCTGCGCCCAGGACACCGGCGGCGACCAGGCCAAGGGCCAGACGGCGATGGAGAACTGCCTGCAGAAGGAACCGGGCATCAACGTCGTCTACACGATCAACGAGCCGGCCGCACTGGGCGCGTACACCGCGCTCAAGGCCAAGGGCCGGGAGAAGGACGTCCTGATCGTCTCCGTCGACGGCGGCTGCACCGGCACCCAGGCGGTCAAGGACGGCAAGATCGCGGCGACCTCGCAGCAGTACCCGCTCAAGATGGCCGCCGAGGGCGTCAAGGCCGTCGTGACGTATGCCAAGGACGGCAAGAAGGCGTCCGGTTACACCGACACCGGCGTCAACCTGATCACCGACAAGACGCAAGCAGGGGTCACTTCCAAGGACACCGCCTATGGCCTGGAGAACTGCTGGGGCTGAAACGCCCGCCCCAAGTGGTCACCGTCCGCAACCCCCTGAACGGGGCGGTCGTCCCCACCCTCCGAACAGGGCCGGCCGCCCTCGTGTCCTCGGCACAGGTCCGGCGTCCTCCGCCACGGGCCTGTCTCCTTCGACCAGGACTTCTGTCTCCGACAAGGACTTCACTTCGCATGACAGCCACAACAACGCCGTACGCCGAACTCGCGGCGCCGAGCACGGCGCGCAGACTGCTCACGGCCCCGACCACCGGCCCGTTGGTCGCGCTCCTTCTTGCCTGTGTCTTCTTCGCCGTCTCGACCGACCAGTTCCTCACGGGCGGGAACTTCTCGCTGATCGTGCAGCAAGTCATGGTGGTCGGCACCCTCGCCATCGGACAGACCCTGATCATCCTCACGGCGGGCATCGACCTGTCCTGCGGCGCCGTGATGGCGTTCGGCAGCATCGTGATCGCCAAGATGGCCGCCGAGGGCTCCCTGCCGCCACTCCTCGCCATCGGGCTGGGCCTGGTCATCTGCGGCGGTTTCGGCCTGATCAACGGGTTGCTGGTGCAGAAGATCCCGCTGCCGCCCTTCATCGTGACCCTCGGCATGCTCAACGTCGCCTTCGCGCTGACCCACATCTACTCCAAGGAGCAGACCGTCACCAGTCTGCCCGGGCCGCTGACGGCCCTCGGGCAGACCTTCCCACTCGGCCACACCGACATCACCTACGGCTCCCTGGTCACCATCGCCCTCTTCCTCCTGCTCGCCTACGCGCTGAGCAGCACCGGATGGGGCCGGCACGTCTACGCCCTGGGCAATAGCCAGGAAGCGGCCCGGCTGAACGGCATCCGCACCTCCAGGCTGACCATCGGCATCTATACCGTGGCCGGTCTGCTGTACGGGATCGCCGCCCTGCTGCTCATCTCGCGCACCGGCGTCGGCGACCCCCAGGCCGGGCAGACCGACAACCTCGACAGCATCACCGCCGTGGTTCTCGGGGGCACCAGCCTCTTCGGCGGACGCGGATCCGTTCTGGGCACCTTCATCGGTGTGCTCATCGTCGGCGTCTTCCGTAACGGTCTGCAGCTGATGGGCGTCGCCTCCGTCTACCAGACCCTGATCACCGGCGTCCTGGTGATCCTCGCGGTGACCGTCGACCAGATCTCCCGGAAGAGGGCCCGATGACCGCCACGACCTCCACCACCCCCGTCCTGCAGGCCCGTGGCCTGGTCAAGCGCTACGGCCACGTCACCGCCATCGACGGCGCCGACTTCGACCTGCTGCCCGGCGAGGTCCTCGCCGTCATAGGTGACAACGGAGCCGGCAAGACCAGCCTGATCAAGGCACTCACCGGTGCCGTCGCCCCCGACGCCGGCGAGATACGCCTCAACGGCGAACCCGTCCAGTTCACCGGACCGCAGAGCGCACGCGCGCACGGTATCGAGACGGTCTACCAGGATCTCGCGGTGGCCGCCTCCATGGACATCGCCTCCAACATGTTCCTGGGCCGCGAACTGCGCCGCCCCGGCTTCCTCGGCAATGTCTTCCGCATGCTCGACAAGAAGCGCATGCGCCATGAGGCCGCCGAGCACATGGCCGACCTGAAGATCGGTCTGCGCTCGCTCACGCAGGCGGTCGAAACCCTCTCCGGCGGACAGCGGCAGGCCGTCGCCGTGGCCCGTTCCGTCGCCTGGGCCCGCAGCGTCGTCGTCATGGACGAACCCACCGCCGCCCTCGGGGTCAAGGAGTCCGGCCAGGTCCTGGACCTCATCCGCCGCGTACGCGACAAGGGCATGCCCGTCGTCCTCATCAGCCACAACATGCCCCACGTCTTCGAGATCGCCGACCGGATCCATGTCCACCGGCTCGGCCGGCGCGCCGCACTGATCAAGCCCTCCGACTACTCCATGGCGGAGGTCGTGGCCATCATGACCGGCGCACTCAGCGTCGACGAGGCTGGAGGTACTGTCGTGGCGGACTCCGAGGCCGCAAAGGCCGCCGGAGTGCAGGCCACCTGAACACACGACTCACCACTCACAGGTTTCCGGCCGAGGCCGCGGCCGGAACCGACGAGCACAGGAGACGTTTTCCTCATGGCAGCGAACCGCCGCCCCACCCTGGCCGACGTCGCACGCGAAGTGGGCGTCAGCGCCAAGACGGTCTCCCGCGTCCTCAACGAGGACGGGTACGCCTCAGCCCGGACCAGGGAACAGGTTCTCGCCGCCGTGGCCAAACTCGGCTTCCAGCCGAACCTCATGGCACGCAACATCCGCGTCGGCGGACCCGACACCACCATCGGACTGGTCGTCCCCGACCTCGGCAACCCCTTCTTCGGAGCCGTGGCCGGCAGCATCGAGGACACCGTCCGCGACCGCGGACTGACCCTGCTCATGGGCTCCTCCGCGGACGATCCCGACCGAGAACGCGCACTCACGGACAAGTTCCTCGCCCGCCGCGTCAGCATCCTGATGGTCGTGCCGTCGGTCGGCGCGGACCACTCCCACCTCAAGGCCCACCGCGCCGCCGGCCTGCCCGTCGTCTTCATCGACCGTCCGGGAGCGGGACTGTCCACGGACAGCGTCGTCAGCTCCAACCGCGCGGGCGCCCACGACGGCGTCGCCCACCTGATCGCCCACGGCCACCGACGCATCGCATTCATCGGCGACCTTCCCACCAAGCTGTACACACGCCGAGAGCGCCTGGCGGGATACCGCTCGGCGCTACAGGAAGCCGGTCTCCCCTCCGACCGCTCCCTGGTCACCAACGCCCACGACCAGCAGGGGGCTTCCGCCGTCACACGCCGGCTGCTGAGCCTGCCGGAACCCCCCACAGCTCTGTTCGCCGGCAACAACATCGTCGCCCTGGGAATCGTCACCGAGCTCGCCCGCAGCGCGCGGAAGGACATCGCCGTCGTCGCCTTCGACGACGTGCCGCTCGCCGAGGTGCTCGAACCGGCCTTGACCGTCGTCGCCCAGAACCCCGAGGAAATCGGCAGGGCAGCAGCGGCCGCCGCCCTGGCACGCCTCGACGGCGACCGCTCCCGCGCCCGCACCATCACCGTCCCCACACGACTGATCGCCCGAGGCTCGGGGGAGTCTCCCGCCCCCGCGAGGCAAGAAGCCTGAGGAGCACAGCGAGGGGGGAGCGACCGCCGCCGGTGTGTTGCGATCCTCGGCCGCCCCAGAGGACGGCACCACGCCGCCCTGGACGACTTCACCACTGCCGTTCGGCAAGGACGCTGCACCCACGACGACGTGCGTGAGGTACTGCAACTCCCCTTGAAAGCCCTCTTCATGCTTCGTTCCGTTGGCGCAGCAGGACCCAGGAGTCCCTTGCGACCCATCTGCGTCAACGGCGGCCCGCCGTTCCAGCATCCGGCTTGGTGCAGGACGTCGATGTGCTCCTCGCTCGCCGTTGGAAGACCTTGTGGGACGCTGCCCCACACGTCCTGCCTCTTGCCATCAAGCCACGAGTCGGCCAGTTCCAAGTATCCGCATGCACTCTGCTTCTGAACGAAGTCACCCAGCGCAACTCTGACTTGCAGGCTACGTTCCTCACTGACGCGCATGCATATCCCCCTTCCGAAGAGGCGCTCGCCCGATCCAGCCCGGTTCCGCGCGACGGACCTGCCCCCCGCCGGCGTAGAGCAGACGACGGATTCACCCACGGAGGAGGCTGCACAGTGGCAGCGCGTGCACTCAAAGGGGCACTGAGGGGTGCCAGGGGGACGGCGATCGCGGCGGCGGCGATGGCAGTGCTGACGGCGTCGCAGGCGCCGAGGGCGGTCTCGGCCGAGGCCGCGGAGCCCGCGCGGAGGGCGGCGCCCGCCGAGCACGGCCTCAGCGTGTCCGGCGACACCCCGTACCGCACCGCTCTTCCCCCGCTGCCGACGCGGAAGAAGGGCGCGGCACAGGGAGTGACGGACGGCGGTGCCCTGCCCGCGAGCGTGTTCGCCGCGTACCGACGTGCCGAGGAGGAGCTGGCGCGCAGCGCGCCACACTGCGGGCTGCGCTGGCAGCTGCTGGCCGCGATCGGCCAAGTGGAGTCCGGGCAGGCGCGGGGTGGCCGGGTGACTGGGGACGGTACGACTGTGACGCCCGTCCTCGGTCCGCGGCTGACCGGCGGCGCCTTCGCCGTCGTGGCGGACACGGACGGCGGCGCGTACGACGGGGACGCGGTGTACGACCGCGCGGTCGGCCCGATGCAGTTCATCCCGTCCACCTGGGCCCGCTGGGGAGCGGACGGCAACGGCGACGGACGGAGGGACCCGAACAACGTCTACGATGCGGCGCTTGCCGCCGGCCGCTACCTGTGCGCGGGTGGCCGCGACCTGTCGACCCTTGCCGACCTGGACCGGGCGATCCTGGGCTACAACCACTCGATCGCCTATCTGCGCACCGTCAAGGCGTGGTACGCGTACTACCTGACCGGTCACCACGTGGTGCCGGACGCGTCCGGCGGATCCCGGCCGGACCGGCCGGAGCCGTCCCGCCCGAAGAGGCCGAAGCCCTCACCGTCGAAGCCGTCGGATGGCCGGAAGCCGGGCCCTGGTCCTTCGCGCACGCCGTCGACGGCACCCACCTCGCCCTCCCCCAGCCCGTCCCCCACGGCCGGCGTTGCGAAGGAGTCCGGGGCGCCGCCGGTTCCCGTCCCCGAACCGACCCTCACACTGCCCGGCGGAGGTGTGCTGCCCGACACGGGGCCGCTGACCACCGGCAACGGCTGAAACGCGATGGGCGTCTCCCCCCTCCACAACTGCCCTACCCGGCGGTAATGTCGCCGTCGTCGGAAGCACAGGACCGGCGGGTGCGCGCGAAGGGGCCCTCATGGCGACGGACATGTCTGCGGACACAGCGGCCGCCGACGAGCGTTGGCAGCGCATGTGGAGCCATCGCGAGCAGCTGCTCAAGGTGGCCCGGCGGCGATCCATGAGCCAGGAGGACGCCGAGGATGCCGTTCACGAGGCGATGCTGCGAGCAGCGGAGCGCCCGGACCTCGACGACGAGCGCCTCGGTGCCTGGCTGACGACGGTGACGATGCGGCTGTGTGTCGACCGGTACCGGCAGGTCCACCGCGAGGCCGAGGTGGGCAGCCGCCCGACACTCGTCGCGCCGGGCCCGATACCCGTCGAGGAGGCGGTGTGCGACCGGGCCGAGGCGAAGTGGCTCGCCGTGCGCAGCGGTGAACTGCCCGCCCGGCAGGCGGAGGCGCTTCGGCTGAGGTCCGAGGACCTGGACGTGAGCCAGGTCGCGATGCGGATGGGGCTCAGCTACCGGACCGTCGAGTCGCTGCTCGCCCGGGCCCGGCGGACGCTGCGCGCCTCGCTGGCCGGGACGCTCGGGGTGGCGCTGTTCCTGGTCGGGCGCGGGCGGCTGCGCGGGGGCGGCAACGCCCAGGCGGTCGCGGTCACCTCGACGGCGGCGACCCTGGTGGTGGCGGGGTTCATGCTGCCGTACGCGCTCGACGAGGGCGGAAACGGGAACAGTCCGGCCCCGCGGCCGGCCATATCCAGCGACGCGCAGGTCGTGGGCGGCGAGGCCGCGGGCCGGGGGCGCGCCCCCGGGACGCCCGCCCCCTCGCCCTCGGCGTCCGGGGCTCGGGGCCGGACGCCCACACCCATCGGGGGAACGTCCTTGCCGCTGCGAGTGCCGGTGCCGTCCCTGCCGGAGGTGTCCGCGTCGCCGCTCCCGAAGCTGCCGGTGCCGCAGGTGCCCGAGGTGCCGAAGGTTCCGGGCCTGCCGACCACCGTGCCGAGCCTGCCGACCACCGTGCCGGACCTCCCGACGACGTCGGCCGCCTCGTCGATCCCGTCGCTTCCCCCGGCCTCGGCCGTACCGGCCGTTCCGCTCTCCGTCCCCGCCCCGACGACGCCGGCGCCGAAGCTGCCGTAGCGCCCCCGTTCACGCGTCCGCAAAAAATCTCAGTCCGCCGCGACGGACGCCCCTCCCCTCCCCGTAGAGCAGATGTCGGAGCTGCTCCACGGGCGAAGGATGGAACCGGATGGGTGTCGAGATCTGTGTGGAAGGGCTGACCAAGTCCTTCGGCCACCAGGTCATCTGGCAGGACGTCTCGCTGACCCTGCCCGCCGGGGAGGTCTCGGTGATGCTCGGCCCTTCGGGGACGGGCAAGTCGGTTTTCCTCAAGACGCTCGTGGGGCTGCTGAAGCCGGAACAGGGCTCGGTGAAGGTCGCGGGCCGGGACATCACCCGCCTGCGCGAACGCGACCTGTACGAGGTGCGGAAGCTGTTCGGCGTGCTGTTCCAGGACGGTGCGTTGTTCGGCTCGATGAACCTTTACGACAACATCGCCTTCCCGCTGCGCGAGCACACCCGCAAGTCCGAGAGCGAGATCAGCCGGATCGTCCTCGAAAAGATGGACATGGTCGGGCTGATCGGCGCCGAGGGGAAGCTGCCCGGCGAAATCTCCGGCGGTATGCGCAAACGGGCCGGGCTCGCCCGTGCCCTGGTCCTCGACCCGGAGATCATCCTGTTCGACGAACCGGACTCGGGTCTGGACCCGGTCCGAGTGGCCTACCTCAATCAGCTCATCGTCGACCTCAACGCACAGATCGACGCGACCTTCCTGATCGTCACCCACGACATCGCCTCGGCCCGCCAGGTCCCGGACAACATCGGGCTGCTGTTCCGGCGCGAGCTGGTGATGTTCGGGCCCCGCGAGGAGCTGCTGGCCAGTGACGAGCCCGTGGTGCGGCAGTTCCTGAACGGCCGGATGCAGGGGCCGATCGGCATGGCGGAGGAGAAGGACGCGGCCCAGGTCGAGCAGGAGCTGGCCCAGATCGACGAGGGCGGCCCGGCCGATGCGCTCACTCCCCGCCTGCTCCCCGGCCCCGGCATCACCCGCCCGCCCCGCTGGGAGGCGATCGCGAGACGCGAGGCAGAACTGCACGGGACGGGGGTGAGAGGCGCATGAGGCTCTCCCCGACAGGTGCGCTCCGGCACTCGGGCAGCCTCTTCGCGATGGCGCTGGACGTCGTCCGGTCCCTGCCCCGGCGGCCCTTCCAGGCGAGGGAGTTCATCCAGCAGGCGTGGTTCGTCGCGAGCGTCACGATCCTGCCGACGGCTCTGGTCTCGATCCCCTTCGGCGCGGTCATCGCGCTGCAGATCGGCAGCCTGACCCGGCAGTTGGGCGCGCAGTCCTTCTCCGGTGCCGCGTCCGTGCTCGCCGTGCTGCGGGAGGCATCGCCGATCGTCACCGCGCTGCTGATCGCGGGCGCGGGGGGCACGGCGATCTGCGCGGACCTCGGGGCACGCAAGATCCGGGACGAGATCGACGCGATGCAGGTGCTCGGCATCGACCCGATCCACCGGCTCGTCGTACCGCGGGTGCTGGCGTCGATGGTGGTGGCCGTGCTGCTCAACGGCCTCGTCTCGGTGGTCGGTGTCGCGGGCGGCTACTTCTTCAACGTCGTCCTCCAGCACGGGACGCCGGGTGCCTACCTGGCGTCCTTCACCACCCTCGCCCAGTTGTCGGACCTGTGGGCGGCGGAGATCAAGGCGCTGGTGTTCGGGGCCATCGCGGCGATCGTCGCCTCGTACAAGGGGCTGACGGCGCAGGGCGGTCCGAAGGGCGTGGGCGATGCCGTCAACCAGTCCGTGGTGATCACCTTCATGTTGCTGTTCGTGACGAACTTCGTGATGACTGCCGTGTACTTCCAGGTCGTCCCGCAGAGGGGTTAGCCGATGAGACCGCGAGAACTCCTCGATCGCCCCTTTCGCTCGCTCGAAGAGCTGGGCTCCCAGCTGTCCTTCTACGGGCGCTCTTTGGCCTGGACGGGCCGAACCCTGCGCCGCTACAAGAAGGAGATCCTGCGGCTGCTCGCCGAGGTGAGTTTCGGGCGCGGCGCGCTCGCTGTCGTCGGCGGCACGGTCGGCGTGATCGCGTTCCTGTCCTTCTTCACCGGCACCGAGGTCGGCCTCCAGGGCTACGCGGCCCTCAACCAGCTCGGCACCTCCAACTTCGTGGCGTTCCTGTCGGCGTACTTCAACACCCGGGAGATCGCCCCGCTGGTGGCCGGACTCGCCCTGTCCGCGACGGTCGGCGCCGGGTTCACCGCGCAGCTCGGTGCGATGCGGATCAGCGAGGAGACCGACGCGCTGGAGGTGATGGGCGTCCCGTCGCTGCCGTTCCTGGTGACGACGCGGATGATCGCCGGCTTCGTCGCGGTGATCCCGCTGTACGTGATCGGGCTGCTGTCCTCGTACCTGGCCGCCCGCACCATCACGACCGACTACTACGGGCAGTCGACCGGCACGTACGACCACTACTTCCACCAGTACCTGCCGCCCGTCGACGTGTTCTGGTCCTTCGGCAAGGTGATCGTCTTCGCCCTGCTGATCATCCTGGTGCACTGCTACTACGGCTACCACGCGAGCGGCGGCCCGGCCGGTGTCGGTGTCGCGGTGGGCCGGGCGGTGCGGACCTCGATCGTCGCCATCAACGTCCTGGACTTCTTCCTGAGCCTGGCGATCTGGGGCGCCAACACGACGGTACGGATCGCGGGGTGAGAGCGGTGCGCATGCGCAGAATGATGCTCAGGCTGTACGGCATCGCGTTCCTCGCCGTGCTCGCGCTGCTGCTGTCGCTCGCGGTGGCCGTCTACCAGCAGGCGTTCACCTCCGTGGTGCCCATCACCCTGGAGGCCGACGCCCTCGGAAACCAGCTCGACCCACGCGCCGACGTCAAGTTGCGCGGGCTGCTGGTCGGCGAGGTGCGCGAGGTGCACGCCGACGGCACGAAGGCGACCCTCGACATCGCGCTCAAGCCGCAGTACGTGCCGTACATCCCCTCGGACGTCCACGCCCGGCTGCTGCCCAAGACGCTGTTCGGCGAGAAGTACGTCGACCTGGTCGCTCCCGCCGGCGCTGCGCACGCGGCGGCGCGGCCCATCCGTGCGGGTGACGTCATCACCCAGGACCGCACGAAGGTCGGCATCGAGGTACAGCAGCTGATGAACGACCTGCTGCCGCTCCTGCGCACGGTCCAGCCGGGTGAACTCAACGCCACGCTGTCGGCGTTCGCCACCGCGCTGGAGGGTCGCGGCGACCGGATCGGCGACAACCTCACCCGGGTCGAGGGCTATCTGCGCCGTATCAACCCGCACATGCCCTCCCTCACGGAGGACATCACGCGGTTCGCGGACGTCGCCGAGGTGTACGGCGACGCCGCGCCCGACCTGATGCGGATCCTGCGCAACACGGTCACCACCAGCCGAACCATCGTCGAGAAGAGGGACCAGTTGGCGTCGGCTCTGCGCGCGACCGCCTCCGTGGCGGGCACGGCGAACGACTTCCTGTCCGACAACGGCGACCGGCTGATCACCCTGGGCCGGGTCTCCCGCCCCACGCTGGAGCTGTTCGCCCGCTACTCCCCCGAGTACCCGTGCCTGTTCCAGGGCCTGGTCCGGCAGGAGAGGGCCTCGGAGGACGCGTTCCGGGGCGGCGAGATGCGGATCACCCTCGAGGTCGTCCGCCCACAGGGGGCGTACCGGCCCGGTGAGGAGCCGGTGTACGGCGAGCGGTCCGGCCCGAACTGCCGCGGTCTGCCGCATCCGCAGGTGCCCGGGACGAAGCCCCATCTCGACGACGGTACGTCGGCCGGAAATTCCGGCGGCGCACTCCCCGGAGGTGCCGACGTGTCCGCCACCCGGGCCGAGCAGCGGGCCGTCGGCTCGCTCGTGGCCCCCGTCATGGGCGTCCCAGCGGACCAGGTGCCGCCCGTGGCGACCCTGCTGTTCGGGCCGCTCGCACGCGGAACGGCGGTGAGTGTCGCATGAGCAGGTCAGCAGCCCGGCAGACCGCCGCCCCGCTGGTCAAGTTCAGCCTCTTCGCGCTGGTCACGATCGCGGCGACGGCACTGCTCGCCGCCACCATCGTCAACGTCTCCTTCACGCCCAAGGACACCTATCACGCCGTGTTCACCGACGTCACCGGGCTGGAGACCGGCGACGACATCCGGGTGGCCGGAGTGCGCGTAGGAGAGGTCGAGGGCATCCGGATCAAGGACCGGACCCTGGCCGAGGTCACATTCACCGTCAGCGCGGACCGGCCGCTGCTCGCCGGGACCCACGCGGTCGTCCGTTACCGCAACCTGGTCGGGCAGCGGTACATCGCGCTCACCGAGGGCACAGGCGACGTCAGCGCCCGGCTGCGGCCGGGCGGCACCATCCCGCTGTCCCGGACCCAGCCGGCGCTGGACCTCAACGCCCTGCTGAACGGCTTCAAGCCGCTGTTCGCCGCACTCAGCCCGAGCGACGTCAACCAGCTCGCCACCGAGATCATCCAGACGCTCCAGGGCGAGGGCGGCACCGTGAACAGCCTGCTCGCGCACACCGCCTCGCTCACCAGCACCCTCGCGGACCGCGACAAGCTGATCGGGTCGGTGATCGACAACCTCAACACCGTCCTGGAGACGCTCGACAAGCGCGGCTCCCGCTTCTCCGGGCTGCTCACGCAGCTGCGCCGGGTGGTCTCGGGGCTGTCCGCCGACCGCAAGCCCATCGGGGAGTCGCTGGTGAGCATCGGCGACCTCACGGACGTCACGTCGGGGCTGCTGAAGGACGCGCGTCCCCCCCTGAAGGACGACATCGCCGGGCTCGGCGATCTCACCGGAACACTGAACAAGAACGAGAACACCGTGGAGGGCGTCCTGAAGCGGCTGCCGAACAAGCTCGAGAAGCTGACGGGGACCGCCTCGTACGGCTCGTGGTTCAACTTCTACCTCTGCGACTTCGACGGCCGGATCGTGCTGCCGAAGACCAAGCAGGTGATCACCCCGGAGCTGCACGTGGCGCGGGCGAGGTGTGGCGGATGAGCATGCGCATCAGACGGCGCACTGTCCGCCGCCCCGAGCCGCTGGTGAAGGTCCGGGTCCTGCCGCCGAAGCTGCCGAGACTCCCCAGGCTGCTGCCCAGGCGCAAACCTCGCCCCGAACCCCTGGTGAAGGT
>NZ_BNBC01000037.1 GCF_014654675.1 Streptomyces spiralis | reverse complement strand
GGACTCCGAGCACCTGCTGGAGACCACCGGCAAGGAGCTGCGCAAGCTCATGAGCTGGGTGAACGAGGAGGCGTAAGTCGTCGCACCGAAGCGGCGGTTCAGGACGGCGAACCAGTCGGGGCCAGTGTCGATCGCGCCGGGAGCCGCTGATCACCCTCGGGGTGATCACCGGCTCCCGGGCGGCGCACAGGGCAGTAGTGGGGTCGGTGCTCAACCGGACTCTGCGGGCGGGGCCGCTTGGATCCCTACGAGCAAGCCCGTGGACTGGCCGACCTCGATGAGATAGCCGTCGGGGTCGCGAAAGTAGCAGCGCAGCTCGGATCCACGGTCAACAGGCTCGGTGAGGAAGTCGGCCCCATGCGCGACGGCATGCGTATAGAAGGCGGCGATGTCGGCCACTCGCACATTGAGGAAACTGGAAACACGCTCACCACTCTGTGGTGCCTCCAGTATGACTCCTGGTTTGTCGGGGGTGGGACCGCCGCCGGGGTTCATGATGATCCAGGTGTTGGCGGCCTTGACGATCGCCGGATTCTCCTCCATCACGATGTCGCCGCCGAAGACGTCGGCGTAGAAGCGCCGGGACACCGCGACATTGCTCACAGTCAGGAAATGCGTCAGGAGGAGACCCTGCTGTGGTGCGGGGAGATCGCCGTGAACTGTCATCGTCCGTCATCCCTTCATGGACCGATGTTACTGAAGGATTTGACCGAACAGGCACCCGATCCGTGACACCGGTGGTGTGACGACGGTCTGAGGAACCGCCCCATGCACACGGAACGAGTGTCCGCTGCGCCGGCCTCCGCAGGCCGGCGCAGCGGCGCCCCAATACTGGCCAGGTCACCTCGCGGGCGTGTGGAAGCCTCAGTGGCGGACGATCTGCGGGGCGATGTCCTCGGTGAAAGCCTCGCCGTCGGAGCGGGTGCCCTTCCTGTCCTTGCCGGGGTCGAGGCCGCAGAATGCGGCCTCCGGAGTGCCGGCGAGCACGGTGTTGATGCGCGTCCGATCGGTTTCGGGTGAATTAACGCCCTGCCGACCACACTCGATCCCGCGACGACGGAGCGACCAACCAGAGCATCTGCGCGGATCCGGGCCCTTCGAGACGGACCCTCCCGCCCGACCTCCAGGGAGAACGCCATGGCGGAACCGCCATCCTCCACGTCCCCGATCACCGCGTCCCGGGCCGGAGGGTTCCCTCGGTGGTACCGCTCCCTGCCGCGCGAGCACCGACCCGTCTTCTGGGCGGGGTTCGCCGGGGGGGCCTGGACTCCTTCGACTTCAACACCTTGCCGCTGGCCCTGGGCTCCCTCACCGCGGCGTTCGCGCTGAGTTCCGCCCAGGCGGGCTGGATCATGACGGTGACGCTGCTGGCCTCGGCGGTAGGTGGGGCTCTGGCGGGTCTGCTGTCGGACCGGATGGGGCGGGTACGGGTCCTGATGCTCACCGTCGCGACCTTCGCGGTGTTCACCGCCCTGTCCGGGCTGGCCCAGACCTACGGCCAGATGCTGCTGTTCAAGGGACTCCAAGGACTCGGTTTCGGCGGCGAGTTCGCCGCTGGCGCGGTCCTGGTCGCCGAGGTTTCCCCCGCTAAGCACCGCGGCCGGATCCTGGGATTCGTCCACAGCTCCTGGGCGATCGGCTGGGGCTTGGCCGTCCTCGGATACACCGTCGTGTTCAGTCACGCCGGACCCGACGCCTGCCGCTACCTTTTCCTCCTCGGCATCCTGCCCGCCTTCGCGCTGCTCTTCGTCGGACGCAATGTCAAGGATTCCGACGCCTCGACGGAGAACCGCCGCCGGGCCGCGACCGAGACGGCCGGTCCGGCCTGGGGCGGCCTTGTCGTACTGTTCTGCCGCGACCTGCGACGCACCACACTGCTGGCCGTGCTGGTCGGAATCGGAGTACAGGGCGGGTACTTCGCCGTCTTCACCTGGCTACCGTCCTATCTGCACACGGAACGCGGCCTGACGGTCGTGGGCACCGGCGGTTATCTCTCGGCGGTGATCGCCGGCTGCTTCCTCGGCTACGTCTGCGCCGGGTATCTGCACGACTGGGTCGGCCGCCGGGCGACGTTCGTCCTCTTCGCGGTCAGCCGCCTTCAGACCGAGCACCGATGAGAGCGCTCCGACCATGGAGGGGCCATGGGCGTCGGAGCCCTCGGGTACGTCCTGGTGATCGTCGGAGTACTGGGACTCCCGGAGACCCGGGGGCGGCAGATTGCCCAGTGCTCGGCCGTAGTGGGCACTGCGTCGTCCTGGACCTCTCGCCGGGAACCACACGGTGTACGGCACTACACTCACCGCGCCCCGTCAGACCTGCGAAGTGAAGAAGGCCGTGTTCATGGTGAATGGAGCAAGGGCGATCGGCACGCCACACGATGACCGGACGCAAGCCCTAAAGGATGCCCAGGACCCCGGCTTGATGGCGTCGGTTTTCGCAAATTTCCGTCAGTACCTCATGGGGTGGGACGCGGAGAGCCGTCCGGGACCCGTTGTCGATCAGTTCCGCAGCGGGCTTGCCACGCCGCAGTTCAACGGTGTGGTGCGCGTGCGGTCCGCGTCCGAGCTCGAGTCGGCAGTGGCAGCCGTCCGCAGGGACCTGGCAGGTCTTCCCTGGTGGTGGTGGGTCGGACCCGACAGCGCCGAGGACACCGCCGATGCCCTGCAGCGCCACGGCGGACGGCAGCTCGCCGTCCTTCCGGTAATGGTGAGGTCGCTCGGCCAACCGGCCGACCCGGCCGAGACACTCGATCCGGCCGGTTCAGCCGGTACAAGCGCCGGCCTGCGGATGGAGACGGTGCGGGACGGGGAACGGCTGGCGGAGCTGGTCCGGACGTACCGGACGTCGATGGGTATCGCGCCCGGCCTGGAGGCGGAGATGGTGCGCATCGAGTCGCGACGCGAGGACAACGCGGACATCATCCGGCTGGCCGCGGTACTGGACGGCCGGGTGGTCGGGTCGACGGTGGTGATCACGGCCCACGGGGTGGCCGGGATCTTCCTCGTGCACGTGGCCGAAGCGCATCGCCGACGGGGCATCGGCGCAGCGTTGACGGTCGCCGCGCTCCGGGCGGGGCAGGAAAGTGGGATGCGCTCCGCCGCGCTCGTGGCGAGCCCGGCGGGGGAACCGCTGTACCGGCGTTTCGGCTTCACGACGCTGTCCGAGTACCGCCTGTTCGCCTTCCCTGTCTGAACCGCCGTCCGTAGTGGTGACGGGGCAGACGCGTCCGTGTCACAGATCCACTGGGTGCATGGTCAAGGTGAGAGAACGCTGTCAACACAACGCTGGCCGACGGTGTGAACCCATCGAACCGTGTCGAGGACTCCAGTGAACGCCGTACGTCACTCCAGGCTCTGGGCCGTTCGCAGACGTCCCGATCCCCTATCGGCCGCCGCGTGGGCGGGCTGTGCCGCCCTGACCTTGATCGCCGTTGGAACCTCGCTCCCGCACGACGCCGACGACACGGGTGACGACCGTGTCGGCGCCGGGCGCACCTGCCGTTCCGCCCTCCCCGCGGACCAGGAGTTGTCCTGCGGTACTTACGGCTTCGGTGACCTGCGTTACGTGTGCCCGACGCCCGACGCGCCACGGCGCTGTCCGACGACCACTCAGGTGCAGGTACGCAACACCGGGCCGTCCACCGTGTACGTCACCGTGATCCACGGGCCGCGTCAGGGCGAGCGCCGACAGGGCCCGGAACGGGAGATCACCCCTGGTCACACGGCCGTCCTACGCCCTGGGCAGGGAGACATGCTGTTCGACCTCACCCTGCGTGGCGCCGGCCCCGTCAAGTCCCTGACGGTCGTCTCCGTGCGCTGACGCCCGTCCGCATTCATCAGCCCAGCGCCGGCCGGACGCCCTGGACGTCCGGCTCGGACACGGCAGACGAAACGGCCGAGACGCTACCGCGGAGCGATCGAGTGTCTCGGCCGTGAGCGGGTCCATGCAGGAACGGTTCATCGGGCGTCGTCGGTCAGGAGAACAAGTCGGTGCAGCGGGCGGGGCGAAGTGAGCGTTCGTGTCGGTGTGGACGTCACCCTCGAGGGCGGCGAACATTCCGGCCGTGGGCCGGTGACCACGGCGCGATGGTCGCCGCAGGACAGGATGATCCGTGTAGGCGAGTTGGTCAGGTGGACGACGTCGGCCCGGGCGACGGCCTGCTCGAGCCCCTGACCGCTGCCCGGTTCCGCCGATGACTGCGATCTCCGTGCGGTTCACGGCAGTGGCGGAGGTTACACCGCGCCCGGCGGCTGGTGATCGCGATGCAGCGGGGCAAGTAGCTGGAGTGCCAGGCGGGCGACCAGGGGCTTCGAGTGCCCCCGGTCCGGTCCCCGCTTTTTTTCGCATGTCATGCCCGCCGGTGGTACGCCGTCGGTATCGACGTCACCACGGACACCGACGGCCGCTCCGGCTGACGCGCCAGCAGGCGCGAAGTCCCGATGGCCGTCGAACGCGCGAGGCGACCTGTACACGTGTCAGTGCTGCGACAGCGCCCGGAACGATGCCCAGCGGTTGCGGTCGTGCAGGGTGAAGTCCGCCCGGACGGCCACGCCGGACTGCATCAGCTTCTGGTGCACCACCGGGTGGCGGCCGAGGTAGGAGACGACGATGGCTATGTATCCCTCGGGCAGGCCGGTCACGGCGTACTCGCCCTGCGCGTTCGTCGTGGTCCGCACCAGCTGCCGGCCGCGGGTGTCCATGACGGTCACGGCGGCATGACGGATGGGTTGCTGCTCGTCGTCACGGACGGTGCCCTCCAGCATGGGCAGCGGCTGGCCGAAGTGGTGGTGATGGTGAACCGGGAGCGCGGTCGGCGCGGGAGCCTCCACGGACGGATCCTCGACCGGAGGCTCCGGAATGTCCTCCTGGGCCTCCTCCGCGTTCTCCCCGGCGGCCTCGCGCTGGTGCCGCCACGCGTCGAGCCCCAACAGGGCGACACCCGCGGTGATCCACGCACAAAGCACAAGGACTGGTCTGAGCACGCCTGCTTCGTCGAAGTACAGCAGCCCCTTGAGGGCGTCCACGGCGTTGCCCAGCGGCATCACGGTATGCAGGTCCTGGAAGAACGTCGGCAGCAGCGGGACGGGAGCCACGCCACTGGTGGGGACGCTCAGCACGATGAACAGACCCATGCCCACGAGGGGGAAGAACTGCCGTGTGAACGGCGCGATGCCGGCGGAGAACGTGGCAACCGCCATGGTGAGCAGGAAGCCGACCGCCAGCGCCGCGGGCTCGTGGGGGAAGTAGTTCAGCCAAGTGCCGACGAGATAGCCCACCACGCTGAAGAACGCGGCGACGCCCGCGATCGTGATCAGTTTCTTGCGGCGGTTGAAGGTCACCGCCCGCAGCAGGGTGGTTGCGAGTATGTAGCCGGGAACGCTCCAGGCGACACCCAGGTAGACCAGGGTGGTGCCGTTCCTGTCCTTGCTCACGGTGGGTGCCACGTCCGTGATGCTGAGCTTCTGGTGGTTGTGCGCCGCCAGCTCGGTGAAGCCCTGGGTCAGGGCCTGTTCCAGCGATGTCCCGTTGGCCTGAGCCACGTACAGAACAGGGTGTCCGCCCTCGGTGGCGTAGCCCGCCACGGCGTCCCGATGGAGCACTGCCCGTCGGGCCTGCCCCGCGTCCGCCACGGCGGTGACGTCGAACCCACCGGGATGCGTCCTCTGCAGGGCCGTGTCGACCTTTCGTTCCGTTTCGAGGTGTGCGACCACGATCTTCAGGTGACGCGGCTGGGGAGCGTGGAAGGCCGAGGTGAAGCAGAACAGAAGACCGAGGAAAAGTACCGTCGGGAACATCAGGGTTTCGGCCAGAGCCCTGATCCAGGGTGTGTCTTCGGTGCGCTCCTTGCGGTGCTTCACAGGACCGCCCCCCGGACGCCGCGAACCGGTACGCGGCCGAGTCTCGGCAGGTGGACGACTGGGTCACGTCCCGCGGCTTCACGACTCGAAACCGCTTCCCGTAGTGCAGCCCGCTCCATGAGATTCCTTCGCCCTTCGCACTCGCCTCGCTGACGCGAACACCTGGTTAATGTACCGATCGGAACATCAACCCCCTGGGGACTCTATGCGTACCGATCGGTACAGTCAAAGCCATGCCTCGCCCCGTCAATGTCGAAAAACGCGCCGAGCTGCTGCAGCAGGTGGTGGCGCACCTTCAAGATCACGGGCTCGCCCAAATGTCGCTGAGCCCGCTCGCAGAATCCATCGGCACCACCAAACGGATGCTTCTGTACTACTTCGGCAGTCGCGAGAACTTGCTGGCCCAGGCACTGATCGCCAACCGACCCGATGCCCATGCGATGTTCGACAACGTCCACGACACGGCCGGCCTGCGCCGGGCCGCCCGCACGCTGTGGGAGGCGATGACCGCCGGGGAACAGGCAGGACCGATCCGCGTGCTGTTGCAGTTGCTGAGCCTGGCCGCCACCGACCCGCAGCAGTACGGGGCGTTGGCCGCCGACACCGTCGAGGTCATGGTCGGCCCGATCGCCGCCGCCTACGTCCGCCTGGGTCACCCGCCGGAGCAGGCACGGGCCGCGGCCACGCTGCTCGTTTCCGCCCTGCGCGGGTTGTGCCAGGACCGCCTGGTGACCCATGACGTCGCCCGTACCGACGCGGCAGCCGAGCGCCTCATCGACGGAGCCACCGCGGCGCCCGGCTGACCCTGCGCGGCCGCCTCCCGCTGCCTGTCAGAGCCGCGATTTTTCGAAACACGTCCTTGCCGTGACAAGCAGCGAACCACAGCGACCTGGTCGGACCCCCACGGCCCGCCGTCAGGGGCGGGCCCGGAGCAGCGGAGTCAGATGAGTTCCAGCCCGCCGTCGACGGTGATCACCTGACCGGTCGCATGACGCCCGGCCGGGTCGGCCATCCGAAGGACCCAGTGGGCCATCTCGTCGGCGCTCGCGATGTGGTGCGTGGGGATACGGTCGCGCTCGTAGGCGTACATGTCGTTCGCGGCCTCCGGCGTGAGGCCGGCGTGCAGCATCACGTCGGTCCGGGTGGGACCGGGAGCGACGGAGTTGACACGAACACCTTCGCCGGCAAGCTCGAGGGCCCAGCTCCGCGTCATCTGCTCGATGGCCGCCTTGGTGGCCGAGTAGTGCGCGCCGCCCGCCATGGGGCGGTGGCCGTAGGTGCTGGAGAGGTTGATGATCGTTCCGGAGGTCCTCCGCAGGTGGGGCAAGGCCTCGTGGGCCAGAAGGCTCGGAGCGACGACATTGAGCGCGAGCAGATCGACGATCGTCTGCTTGTCGGTCTCCGCCAGCGACATGACCGCCGTGGCACCGGCATTGTTGATCAGATGGTCGAGGCGTCCCCACCGTTCCACGGCGGCGTTGACAACCTTGGCGGGTGCTCCGTCGGCGCAGATGTCGATCGCCAGGACGTCGATGTTGTCGTGCGCCGCGGCCGTCTCCTTCAACGGCTCCTCACGGCGCCCCACCCCGAGCACGTGTGCACCTGCCTCGGCGAAAGCGACGGCCGTGGCCCGGCCGATGCCGGATCCGGCACCGGTGACGATCGCAACATGGCCGGAGAAGGCCCGGTCGAGGGAGTTCGCAGGCATCAAGCCCTCTCCTTGTTCGATGTTCGTTGTACATAAAACACTATGGGCGGGTTCCCCGTTGTCGTCAAATGGGAACAGTGGTGTGACAGTCACAACCGAGGGGGAAACACCCCGACGACCCACACTGTCCCCACGCGCTCGCGACCGACCGTCACACGGTGGCTCCGGGCAGCTCCGGGCAAAGCGGTCAGGGGCCCGGGTACGAGGCCGGTGGCAGCGTGCGTTACAAGGCTCTACGGCGAGAGGTCCCGTGTCGAGGACTCACAGGTCGTCGAGTGCGGCGCGCCGAGCAGTGGCGTCGTTACGCCTGATCGTCGCGCTCGGTGACGTGTTCTCCGATGTTGTCGGTGACCACGGCGGACAGCAGTGCCGACAGGAGGCCGGGGAAACGGGCCTCGAGGGCGTCACGCCTCAGCTTCACATAGCAGCGCGTGCCCTCCTGGCGGGTCTGTGTGACACCCGCCTCGCGCAGCATCTTGAGATGATGACTGAGAGTGGACTTGGCGACGGGGGCGCTGAATTGCCCCCAGCCGCGCTCGGCACCATCGGACAGGATGCGGACGATCCCCAGCCGAGTCGGATCACTCAGCGCTCCCAGCAGACGCGGCAGTGCGATCTCGCTGTCGGCAGGTGACGAGTGGTCCGGCATGCCGACCATGCTACCGAGCGTTCGGCCCATGTCGAACATCGCTCGCGATCACGAACGCACCATCGGGGCCCTGGGCGGGTGGTTCAGGGGCCGGCTGCAGGAGGCGATGCACCTGGCCGGCGGGGACGAGCAGCTGGATGAGGCATTCCAGGTCACCGGTGCCGGCCGCGGTCCGGAACGCGGCGACCAGACGACGGTGGGACTCAGCGGGGACCGGCCGCTCGCGGTCACATCCGAGGCGGGCCTGCGCACGGTGGACCACCACCCGTGCGTTCTGGGCGCTGATCCGAAGCAACCCCGCCAGATCGGCATAGGCATAGTCGAAGCCCTTCCGCAGCAAGTAAACGGCCAGCCCATCCGGTGTCAGCCTCGCCATGAGCAGGGCCAGGGCCGCCTCGACCGCCACGGTCTGCTCCGCACGCAGCACCGGATCCTGGGCGGCCCGGTCACCGAGGTCGGCCAACAGCGGCTCGGCCGGCGTTTCGTGACGGTGCCGCGCGGACTGGACGACGTTGATCGCCAGACGGGTCGTGGCCGTGGTCAGGAACGCGGCCGGATTCTTGATCTCCACACGGTGGGTGAGCTGCCAGCGCAACCACACCTCCTGGACCACGTCTTCGGCTCCCGAGACGTCACCGAGGATCTGGTAGGCGATGCGGAACAGTCGTGTCCGCTGGGCGAGGAAGATGTCGAGGGCGGAGTCCAGGTCGTCTTCGCCCGGCCGGGCGACCGGGGGTTCGGTCGGCGTCGTCTTCTCCGGGCTGGGCGCGGACATGCGGGAACTCCTCTTCGTGGGCGGGCGCCCGTCCGGGGCGCTGTCTCCACCCTCGGCCCGAGGCACCGCTCACCGCGCCCTTGTCACCCATGGTCGAGTCCGTAGGGACCCCGTGGGGTCACCCGGGGGGCCCGCACCGGTCCTCAGCCGGATCGCACCGTGCCCTCGTCCAGGGTGTTCGTGGCCGGGGCGCTCGCGAGGGCACCCGGCAGCGCGCGACGTGAGTTGATACCGAGCTTCGTGTACACCTTCCGCAGGTGCCACTCCACGGTGTGCGGGCTGATGAACAGCTCCGCGCCGATCTTCGCGTTCGTCATGCCGTCGGCGGCGAGCGTCGCGACCTGCGACTCCTGGGGGGTGAGGACACTCGTCGGCCTGTTTTCCCTCGCCCTGACGTGCTCGCCGGTGGCGAGCAGCTCGCGGCGGGCTCGCTCCGCGAACGCGTGTGCCCGCATCCCGTCGAACATCTCGTGAGCGGTGCGCAGGTGCTCCCGTGCCAGCGAACGGCGGTTGCTGCGCCGCAGCCACTCGCCGTACAGCAGGTGGGTGCGTGCCACCTCCACGGCCACACTGCCGCGGCCGAACTCCTCGATCGCGGTCCGGTACAGACGGTCGGCCTCGTCACCGTCGGTGAGGAGAGCCTGGCTGCGGGCGCCGGCGCCACGGGCCCATCCGGAATCTGCGGCGCGAGTGAGTTCGAGCAGCCGGGCCAGCGAGGCGCGGGCCTGGTCGAGCTCACCGCACCGGGTGGCGGCCTCGACATGTTCGACGAGCGACAGGCCGGTGAAGTTGAACCCGTCGTGCTCGATGCCCGTGCGAGCAGCCTCCAGTGCCTCCTCGTAGCGTGCCAGGCCGTTGAACAGTACGCCTTGGATGTAGCCCATGGCGCCCAGCAGGGACACCTCCCCGCGTTGCTCGGCGCTCTGCCGGGCTTCTTCGATGATGCCGGCGGCGACGTCCGCCTCGCCTCGCCATGCGGCCAGGACGAGCGTCGCGTACTTGTGCGGGGCGTGGCCGGTCGCGGCGGCGAGCGCGTCGGCTTCGTCGATCATCCGGGCTGCCTCGGCGAAATCACCGTAGTGGATGTGCACCCCGCCGGCGTAGATGAGGGCCGGCGGCAGCGCACCGAGCGCTCCGATGTCGCGGGCCAGGCGCACCGCGCGACTCGACAGCGCGTCCCACGCGTGCAGGTCCCAGGCGTAGTGAATGAACGCCTCCAGCGCGACCGGGACCAGCAGAAGCCAGCGCACGGTCGCCTCACGCGTGCCGAGTTCCTCGTGCGTGAGCAACTCCAGTGAGGCGCGCAGCGCCGGGACACCGGTCTCACACCCGTCCGCGAGGAGCGCGGCCACACCGTCCAGAAGCAGGTCGGCGGCCTTGGAGCCCGAGGAGGGCGCCCCGGACCCGCGGGCCGCGATCGCGGCGGCGCGGGCACCTGTCGGACCGTGGACCCGGCCGGCGAAAATGGTCGCGCTGATCGCCTCCAGGTACGTCTCCCGCGCCAGTGGTGACCCGGCGGCAGTGAACTGTGCGGCGGCCTCGAGGAGCAGAGGTGCCGCCTCGTCGCTGCGGCTGAGGGCGAACAGGATCCTGGCCCGCAGGCGCGCCAGGCGGGCGCGGTCCAGAGCGCTCAGGGGACACAGTTCGGCCACCGTCGCAAGCTCCGTGGCCCGATCGGGGGCGGCTGCCGAGAAGTGGGCCTCGGCGGCCGCGAGAGCTCGGCGTCCTCGCGACCATCGATCCGGCGTCACCTCGGCCGCACGCTGCAGCAGGACCGCCTCGGCCGCGATACCGCCGCGCTGCCGCGCACGGTCGGCAGCCTGCTCCAGCCCCGCGGCGACCTCCTCGTCCGGCCCGTCGGCGGCCTGGGCGGCGTGCCAGGCTCGCCGGTCGGGGTCCAGGACCGGGTCCGTGGCCTCGGCCAACGCCCGGTGCACCGCTCGGCGTTCTTCGGGCTCGGCTCCGTGGTAAACCGCCGAACGCACCAGCGGATGCCGAAACCGTACGGACTCGCCGAACTCGATCAGGCCGGCCGCCTTGGCCGGTGCGGCATTGGGAGTGATCTTGAGAGACGCGGCTGCGTTGGCCAGCAGGCACGCGTCACCGACCGGTTCCGCCGCGGCGATCAGCAGCAGCGTCCGGGTCGCCGCCGGCAGCTGACCGAGCCGGCTGACGAAGTCCCGTTCGACACGGCTCGCAACAGGCCCCTGGACGCTCCGGAAAGCCGACGAGTCCAGGCCGTACGCCAGCTCGGCGGCGCTGCGGCCGCGGGAGAATTCGAGCAGCGCGAGTGGGTTGCCGTGCATCTCGGCCACGAACCGGTCCCGGACCCGCTTCTCCAGCCGCCCGCCGACGGCGGCCTCAAGGAGCTCTCCGCCCGCGACGGAGTCGAGACCGCCGAGCCGCAGTGCCGGCAGACCCTTGAGCGCATCCTGTCCCTCGGGGTCGCGTACCGCGAACGCCATCGCGACGGCCTCGGCGAGCAGTCGCCGGGCCACGAACTCCAGGGTCTGCAAGGACACCTGGTCCAGCCACTGAGCGTCGTCGACCAGGACGAGCACCGGTCGGCTCTCCGAGGCCCTGGTCAGCAGAGTGAGTACGGCGAGGCCGACCAGGAAGCGGTCGGGCGGGTCTCCGGCGGCCATCCCGAACGCCACGCGGAGGGCGTCGCGCTGGGGTTCCGGCAGCTCGTCGAGCTCGTCAAGGAACGGTGCACACAGTTGGTGCAGGCTCGCGTAGGGGAGCTCCATGTCGGCCTCGATGCCGTGCGCCCAGGTCACCTTCACCCGTGACGCCTGCGCGGCCACGTACTCCAGAAGTACCGACTTCCCGATTCCGGCCTCGCCACGGACCACGAGTACTCGTGGCCCACCTTCGCGCAGCCCGGCCAGCAGGTCGTCGAGCGCCGCGCACTCGCGATGCCGGCCGACCAGTTCGGGAAGCGGGCTGGCGATCATACGTCGCGGCTCCTTGGGGGAATCCGGGGATGCGAGGCCCCCACAATGGTTGTCGGGGCGATCTCACAACGATACCTGGGACAACCCACACACCTTGTGTCGCAATGTTGTGACAGAGTCCACTCCGAAAATTGTTCAGACGCTGTCACACACGAGGCCGCTGTCTTGTCGACCACTGCCTATGATCTCGCCCGTCCGCTGTTGCAGGAGGTCCCATGTCTTCGCTCGGACACCAGCTCGCCACGTCCGTTCTCGTGGTGGGAGCCGGTGGGTCAGGCCTCCGGGCGGCCATCGAAGTCGCCGAGGCCGGCATCGCGGTCATCGCGGTGGCCAAACGCGCGGCCGACGATGTCCACACCGTCACGACATCCGAATGTTTGGCTGAGGCGTCGCCCACCACCGGGCCCGGGGACACATGGGAACGGCACATGGCCGATACCTTGCGGGAAGGGCGCTTGCTGGCCGACCCACGCACCGCCGAGGTCGTGGCCCGCTACGCGAGGCAGGGATTCCACGACGTGGGGCGCTACGGGATGCGTCTCGACCGCCAGGGCTACGGCGGGAACGCCCGGCGCCAGTTCGGCGATTCGTACCGCCATGCCCCTTTCACCGGCGATTACACCGGTCTCGAGGTGCGACGAGCGCTCCGTGAACGCGCCGAGCAGCTCGCCGTTCCCGTCCTGTCGAACGTGTACGTCACCCGGCTGCTGGTCGACGACGGGACGGTCTTCGGTGCCTATGGATTCGATCTCGTCGACGGCTCGCGCTACCTCGTGCACGCCGACTCCGTGATCCTCGCGACCGGAGGACACACGCGCATCTGGCGGCGTACGTCGTCGCGTCGAGGCGAGAACACCGGGGACACCTTCCGCCTCGCCGTCGAGGCCGGTGCCCGGTTGCGCGACCCCGAGCTGGTGCAGTTCCACCCCTTCGGGCTGATCAGCCCGGAGAACGCGGCCGGCCTGCCCGTCAGCGAGGCGGCACGCGGAGAGGGCGGGGTCCTGCTCAACAACCTCGGTGAGCGGTTCATGACGCGCTACGACGCCGAGCGGATGGAGCTCTGCAGCCGGGACAGGGTCGCGCTGGCGTCCTCCACGGAGATCAGGGAGGGCCGCGGCACCCGGGCCGGCGGCGTGTGGCTCGACCTGTCCCACCTGCCGCGTGAGACGGTCCTGACGCGGCTGCCGCGGGTGCACCAGACGCTGTTGGACCTGCAGATGCTCGACATCACCCATGACCCGATCGAGGTCGCGCCGACCGCGCAGTACTCCATGGGCGGTGTCTGGGTACGGCCCGAGGACCACAGCACCGATGTCGACGGGCTCTTTGTGGTCGGGGAGGCGGCCAGTGGTCTGCACGGCGCGAACCGGCTGGAGGAGAACACGCTGATCGAACTACTCGTCTACGGCCGGATCGCCGGCCGGGCCGCTGCGGAGTACTCGGCCAGGCTCACCTCCCAGCAACGGTCGCCGGCGGCGGTTCGCACCGCGGAGGCGGACGTGAACCGGCTCGTGGCCGCCGACGGCGACCAGAGCGTCCGCGCGCTGCAACGGTCGGTGCGCCGCCTGATGACGGATCGCGCCGGTGTCGCCCGGGACGAGGCCGGGCTCGCCGCCGGGCTGGCCGAACTCGACGCGATCGAGGCCCGCATGGCGTACGTGGGCGTGCACATCGACATCGGCGGCTACCAGGACCTCGCGTACGCCTTTGACCTCAGGTCCGCCGTTCTCGCCGCTCGCGCGACACTTCTGTGCGCGTTGGAGCGGCGGGAGACACGGGGCTGTCACAACCGGTCCGACTACCCCGATGCCGACCCCGACCTGCAGGTCAATCTGGTGTGGTCCCCGACGACCGGGGTGCGCCGGGAATCCGTACCGCCCATCCCCACCGCCATCGCCGAGCTGATGCACGAGGTCCCGGCCGACGTGCGGCTGCCCGAGTAGGTGTCCGGGGAGCCAACGGGTGGGCTCCCTTCGGCGAGGACGGCACCGTCTTCGGCCAGGGCGTCATCGAAAGCTGCAGCGCCACGCTGCTCACGGCCTGCCCGGTACGGACGTTCCCTCGGCGTTCGGCAGAAGGGCCAGCAGGCGGAGGTTGGTGTGGCTCTCGATGCCCGGTGTCGCGGTGTAGACGACGAGCCGCTGGGACTGGTCGGGGTCGACCAGCGTCTGGCAGTGCAGTTCCAGCGTCCCGACCTGGGGGTGCCGGAAGCGTTTGGTGGCGCAGTACGGCCCCAGTACGGGGCGCTCGCGCCAGATGCCGGCGAACTCGGGGCTCTCCCTGTTCAGCGTGTCCACGAGCTCGGCGACACGCGAGTCGCCGCCGTCGCGGATGTAGGCGCCATGAAGGTCCGCCACCATCAGACGGCTCTGCTCGGCGTGGTCGTCCTCGGGGTGGACCATGCGGGCGACCGGGTCGGTGAACCAGCGGTAGTGGGCACTGCGTGCCGGCCCGGTGTAGGCCGTCTCGTCACCGAACAGCGCCACCGCCAGGCGCGTCTGTCTCAGTGTCTCGCCCAGGTGGTTCATCACTTGGGCGGGGGTGTCCTCCAGCCGGTCCAGGATCCGCATCATCCCCGGGTTGATGTGGTCCCCGCGCCACACCCGGCGAGGCAGGGCGTGGCCGGCGAGTTGGAAGAGAAGATCGCGCTCCTCCAGTGACAGGTGCAGTCCGCGGGCCATCGCGGCGAGCATCTGTTCCGATGGGTGGGGACCTCGTGGCTGTTCGAGCCGGCTGTAGTAGTCCACCGACATGTCGCAGAGTGCCGCGACCTCCTCGCGGCGCAGCCCGCCGGTACGCCTGCGGCGCCCGCGGGGCAGCCCGACGTCCTCCGGCTGGAGTGCCTCGCGGCGCGCCCGCAGAAAGGCCGCCAGTGCTGCCCGGTCTGCCATGGCTGTCCTTTCTCACGGGACGGTGCCGTCCCCGACGGGATCGCCGGTCCGTGGACGTCCGGAACCGGCGTGCGGGAGGGACGCGCCGCCTCCACCGCGGCTTTCACGACGTACCGACCATGTGAGCAACGCGGCCGGGACCACTCATTCCCCGGGAACAGTGTGCCGTCCCGCACGCCCTCGCGAGCGGAGGGACGGTATCCCTGACGGTGTCGGCGGCCGCGCGAGCGGGCGTCCCTCCACGGCCGCTCGGCCCCGGGAGGAGAGTCGAGGTCCCGGCTCGCCTCCCGGGGTGACGGTGCCGCGGTGCGTCAGCGGGTGATCGCCTTAATCTCGAGGAACTCCTCAAGGCCGGCACGGCCCATCTCCCGGCCGTTGCCGGACTGCTTGTACCCGCCGAACGGGGCCTGGAAGTTGTGCTGTCCCCCGTTGACATCGACCTGGCCGACGCGCAGGCGCCGGGCGATCGCCACGGCGTGGTCCTCGTCACCGGTCACCGCACCGCTGAGTCCGTAGATCGTGCCGTTGGTGATCTCCACGGCGTGGTCGTCGTCGACGTAGGGGATGACGACGAGGACAGGGCCGAAGATTTCTTCCTGGGCGATGACCGACTCGGGGTCGACGTCGGAGAAGATCGTGGGCTTGACATAGGCACCGGTCTCGAAGCCCTCCGGCCGGCCAGGGCCGCCGACCACGAGCGTGGCGCCGTCGGCGATGCCACGCCGGATGTAGCCGTCGACGCGCCGGCGCTGGGTCTCCGAGGCGAGCGGGCCGATCCGTGTGCCCTCGTCGGCGGGGTCACCGACGACGTACTCCTCGGCCGCGTCCCTGAGCTTGTCGACCACGGTCTGCTGAAGGCTCTCGGGCACGAGCATGCGCGCGTAGGCGCCGCAAGCCTGACCGCCGTTGGCCCAGGCATAAGCCAGTCCGCGACGGACCGCGAAGTCCAGGTCGGCCTCGGGGAGGACGATGTGGGCCGCCTTGCCGCCCAGTTCGAGTGCGACGCGTTTGACCGTGCCGGAGGCGGCCACGGAGACGCTTCTCCCGGCGCGGGTGGACCCGGTGAAGGAAATCATGTCGATCTTCGGATGCCCGGAGAGTGCCTCGCCTACGACCGGGCCGGTGCCCTGCACCACGTTGAACACACCGTCCGGGAGACCCGCCTCGGTGGCGATCTCCGCGAACATCCGGGCGCTGAGGGGGCTGTTCTCCGAGGGCTTGAGGACGACGGTGTTGCCCGCCAGCATCGCGGGGACGACCTTGGTCACCAGTTGCTGCAGCGGGAAGTTCCACGGTGTGATGGCCCCCACCACGCCGATGGGCTCGTGGATGACGAGCGAGTTCTCGACCACCTCCGTCCACTCGAACCGCTCGGCCGTCGTGATCGCGGCCAAGGTCGACGCAACCGGGAACCCCACCTGCGCCCGTCGGGAGAAGCCGATCGGGGCGCCCATCTCCAGGGTGATGGTGGCGGCCAGTTCCTCGGAGTGCTGCTGAAGGCCCTCGGCCAGGCGGTGCATGACGGCCGCACGATGCCGCGGAGACGTCGACGCCCATCCTGGGAATGCGGCGAGCGCGGCGTCCACCGCCTTGTCCACGTCCTCGGTCGTGCCCTCGCGCACCGCGGCGATCACCGATTCGTCGGCGGGATTCACCACGTCGATCAACTGCCCGGAACCCGGGAGAGGGCGGCCGTCGATCCAGTGGGACGGAGTGGGGAAGGGAACCGCAGGGTTTTCGTTCATGTGGCCAAGCGAACATCGGTCGTCGCCAGGCATCCATGCCTTCCCATGCCCATGATCCGCGTCACTTGCATGCCGTGCCGCGGGCGGTCCGGACCGGACGGTCGTACTCAACCCGTCGGCGCTGCTCAGGACGTTGCTCAGGATTACGGCGATGCCTCTCGTGATGTTGTTATGCTCCCCGCGTGCGGGGGTCAGGATGAGTGGGGACGGTCCGGAGCGGCTGCGAGGCAGGCGCCGCGAGTTCGATGCGCTCGAAGAACTGGTCTCGGAGGTGGAGGCAGGGCGCAGCGCCGTACTGGTCCTTCGCGGTGACGCCGGAATCGGGAAGTCCGCTCTGCTGGATCACCTGGCGGCACGCGTCGGGCACCGCATCGCCCGTGGGGCAGGTGCCGAGTCGGAGATGGAGCTCCCGTTCGCAGGACTGCATCAGTTGTGCGCCCCGTTCCTCGGACGTCTCGGCTCCCTTCCGCCCCCACAGAGAGAAGCGCTGGCCACGGCGTTCGGACTCAGCACGGGACCCCCTCCGGACCGGTTCCTGGTCGGTCTGGCCGTGCTCGGGCTGCTGACGGAAGTGGCTGCCGAACAGCCGCTGTTGTGCCTCGTGGACGACGCGCAGTGGCTCGACCGGGTCTCCGCGCAGACGCTGGCGTTCGTGGCGCGACGGATGCTCGCCGAACCGCTGGCACTGGTCTTCGCCTCCCGTGAGCAGCAGGGACGCGACGATTTCACCGGCCTGCCCGAGCTGACGCTCGACGGCCTTGACGACACCGACGCCCGCGCGCTTCTGGATGCGGCGGCAGACGGGCCGATGGACGAGCGCATCCGCGATCGCATCCTGGCTGAAGCACGCGGCAATCCCCTCGCGCTGTTGGAACTCCCGCACGACCGTATCGGGGCGGAGCCGGCCGATGGGCTCGACCTGCCCGGTCCCGGACCGGTGACCGACCGCATCGAGCGCAGCTACCTCGCGCGGGTCCGCTCGCTGCCGGCGGCGACGCAACGACTGCTGCTGACCGCCGCCGCCGAGCCGATCGGTGACGTGACGCTGCTCAGACGTGCCGCTGAGCGACTGGGCATCAGTCCGGCCGCGGCGGGCCCGGCGGTGACGGCGGGGCTGCTCGACGTCCGGGCTCTGGTGCGCTTCAGGCATCCGCTCCTGCGCTCCGCGATCTACCGGTCGGCCGGGCTCGCCGAGCTGCGGGAGACCCACCGCGTCCTGGCCGAGGTGACCGACCCCGACCTCGACCCCGACCGCCGCGCGTGGCACCTGGCGCGGGCGACGCTGCGGCCGGACGAGTCGGTCGCCGCCGAGTTGGAGTCCTCGGCCGAGCGGGCGCTGGCGCGAGGCGGCACCGCCGCGGCGGCCGCGTTCCTCGCACACGCGGCCGTACTGACGCCTCACCCACGGCGCAAGGCGACGCGTGCCCTCGCCGCAGCTCAGGTGAAGCTCCGCGCCGGTGCGCCCGCCGCGGCGCGCGATCTGCTGGCGCTGGCCGGGAGCGGCGACCTGGACGAACTCGGTCGCGCCCGCGTGGATCTCCTCCAGGCCCAGATCGCCTTCGCCTCCAGTCGCATCGACGAGGCGCTCCCCTTGCTGCTGGCCACCGCTCGGCGCCTGGTGCCGCTCGATGCCGGTCTGGCTCGCGAATCCTTCCTGGAGACCCTGTCGGCCGCCATGTTCGCCGGGCGCCTCGCCTCCGGCACGAACGTACGCGAGGTGGCGGCGGCCGCACAGAAGACGTCACCACCCGCGACGAAACCGCCGCGCAATGCCGATCTGCTCCTGAACGCCTTGGCCACCCGGTTCACCGGCGGCTACCGCGACGCGGTCGCCGCCTCGCGCGACGCGGTGCGCGCCTTCCGCCGGGAGACCGACCCGGAGGAGGTTCTGCGCTGGTCCTGGCTGGCCTCGGCTCTGGCGGCCGAGATGTGGGACGACGAGGGCTGGACGGAACTGGCGACACGCCATGTGCGGACCGCCCGCACCGTCGGAGCGCTGACCGAGTTGCCGCTCGCGCTCAACTCGCGCGTCGTCGTCCACACATACGCCGGTGAACTGGACGCGGCGGCGCTGCTCATCGCGGAGATCGACCGGCTCCAGGAGGCGGTCGGCAGCAGCTTCGCGGCGTACGGCACGATGACACTCGCCGCTTGGCGGGGACGCGTACACGAAGCCGCCCCGCTGATCGAGGCCAGCATGGAAGATGCCCTGAACCGCGGTGAGGGCATCGGCGTGGCCGTCGCGCGCCGAGCCGGAGCCGTGCTCCACAACGGTCTGGGGAGATACGAGGAGGCGTTCGACGCGGCCCGACTGGCGAGCGCGCATCCACAGGACCTGGCCGCGGCCAACTGGGGACTGGTCGAACTGGTGGAGGCCGGAGTACGCAGCGGTCGCGTCGACGCCGCCGAGGCCGCACTGGTCCGGCTGACCCGCACCACGGACGCCGCCGCCACGGACTGGGCGTTGGGCGTCCAGGCGCGCTCCCGGGCGCTGCTCAGCCAGGGGGACGCGGCCGAAGAGCTGTACCGCGAGGCGATCGAACGACTCGGACGCACTCGGGTCGCGGCAGAGTCGGCCCGGGCGCATCTGCTGTACGGGGAGTGGTTGCGGCGAGAGGGCCGTCGTGCTGACGCCCGGGAGCAGTTGCGCGAGGCGCACGCCCTGTTCACACGGTTCGGCGCTGGTGCGTTCGCCGAGCGCGCCGTCCGCGAGTTGCGGGCCGCCGGCGAGACGGTGGCCCGTCGTGACGGTACCGCCACGACGACACTCACCGCCCAGGAGACGCAGATCGCGCATCTGGCCCGGGACGGGCTCACCAACCCCGAGATCGGTGCCCAGTTGTTCCTCAGTCCGCACACCGTGGAATGGCACCTGCGGAAGGTGTACGCCAAGCTCGGCATCGCCTCCCGGCGGCTCCTGCGAACGGCCCTGTGACCGACACCTCATCGGCGAAACGCACGTGACGGCCTTCCGCGGGAGCCCGCGCGGGGGAGGGCGGTCACCGACTCGTGGGCTGTGCGACGTCGCCGAGGAGGACCTGCTCCAAACGGGCCATGTCCCCTGTCTGTGCGGCCGCGAGGAACGCCTGTACGAACCGGCGATGCGTGACGGAGTCCACGGACTGCCGCCGGCGCTGTGCGCGGAGGCGCTGCTGCGCACGTGTGACCTGCTGCCTTGAGTTGACGACGCTGAGGTGCAGGAGCCCGGCGATCCGGTCGTAGGGGTACCCGAAGCCCTCCCGCAGGATGAATGCGGCGCGCTGCCGGGGTGTCAGCGTCTCCAGCAGCAGGGCGACCGCTCGCTCCACAGCGTCCTGCCGCTCGGCCACCGCATCCGGAGTGACATCGGGGTCCGGAGATTCCGGAAGCCACGGGGTGGCGCAGTACTCCCGCCGTCTGCGAGCCGACTGGAGCACGTTGATCGCCACTCGGACGGTGATCGTCCGGAGCAGCGCCGGCGGGCTGTGCACGGCTGTGCGGTCGGTGCCCTGCAGCCGCAACCAGACTTCCTGAAGGACGTCTTCGGCTTCGCCGGCGTTGCCGAGGATGGCACAGGCGATGTTGATCAATGAAGGCCGAGCCCGCACGAACACGGACACCGCGTCCTCCAGATCGTCGATCGTCGAGGTCGCCGCGCAGCCGTCCGGTACAAGCGAGGGCCTGGCTTCCATCAGGTGCGTGTTCAAGGTCGGCTCCTCCCCTGGGTGGGTCAGCGGCCTCGAATGCCGCTGCGACCAACCTCGCGCGCCGGCGCGGCGACCGCGCCATGGAGAACCCGTGGGCGGCTGCGTGGTGGTGCCCTGGTGATGCCGTGGTGGGACCGTGGCCGAGATCCGCCATGGGGACCGGATGGCATCGCACTCCCCCGAGCCGGCCTGTCACAGGCTCGTACGCTGCTCGGTCTGTGCAGAAGAGGGATGAGAGACACCATGGCCCCCGCACCTCGGCCGAGAGGAACATCCATGACCACGCGCATCGTGTCCATTGCCGAAGGCAGGCGGCTCACCCGCTCCGTCGCGATCGGCACGCACATACTGACGGCCGACGAACCCGAGCCCATCAGCAGCGATGCGGGTCCCACCCCAGGAGAGCTGCTTCTGGCCGCGCTCGGGTCCTGCACTTCCATGGCCGTCCGGGCCCTGGCGGACCGACACGGCTGGCCACTCGACCGTATCGACGTCGCCGTACGGTTCGGGGACCAGGGACGCATCGTCAAGAACGTCGGGCTGACCGGTGACCTGGAGCCGGCTCAACGAGAGCAACTGCTGGCAGCCGCCGGACGCTGTCCCGTTCACCGCCTGCTGACCAGGGAGGTCACGATCGTCACCGTACCCGCTCTGCTGGCGGAACCGTGACTGCTGAGGGTTCGGCGAACTGTGACTGGAGTACGGATCGCCCACGGTGGCTGGACACGCCCGGAACCCGGGCGGGTCAGGGTGTGGTTGCCATGCCTTCGAGTTGCACCGAGCCGATCTCTTTGCGGGAGGAGATTCCCAGCTTCACGAAGACCTTTCGCAAATGCCACTCGACCGTGTGGGGGCTGAGAAACAGCCGGGCGGCGATCTCCGGGTTCGTGAAGCCTCCCTGGGCAAGTCGCGCGATCTCAGCCTCTTTCGCAGTGAGAACCACCGGCGTCACCGAGGCGCGTTTGCGTACCTTCACTCCCGCGGCCTGCAGCCCCAGTCGCGCGCGCTCCGCGAACGCTTCGGCCCCGGCTTCGCCGAGCATCTCGTATGCCTCGCTCAGTTGCGAACGAGCATCCGCCTGTCGATCTTCCAGGCGTAGCCACTCGCCGTAGCGGAGCCGAGCCCGGGCGCTGTCCATACGGGTTTCCGCTGTGTCGAGCTGCTCGATCGCTTCCCGGTGCAGGACATCGGCGGCCTGCCCCTTGCTCACCAGGGCACGGGTGGCGGCGGAGATGCCGAGGGCCCAGGCGGTTCTGCTGACCTGGGCCATCTCCTCGATCGTCCGCACAGCCCTGGCCGCACGCGCGGTCCGCCCCAGTCGTACGGCCGCTTCGACGAATTCCACCCGGGACTGGATGGACAGTCCGAGTTCCTGCGGGTTCTCGCATCCACGCTCGGCGGAGTCGTAGGCCTCTTCGTACCGGCCGAGGCCGTTGCAGAGGACGGCCGCCGCCCACTGGGTGGCCGTTGTCACCTTGCCCTCGTCCCGCAGGAGGCGATCCTGCGTGACGGCTTCGATCGCCTGCCGAGTCGTGGACTCCCGTCCCTTGAAGGGCTCCACGACGAGTGCCCCGTAATGCGCGAAGAAGCTGCTGCCCGTGGCTTCACCGATCGCGTTCGCTTCCACGGCAAGGGAGTCGGCGCCGCGGAGGTCGCCGGCGAACACCCGGTTCGACAGGCGCAGAAGGAGGGCCGAGGGCAACACGGCGAGCGTTCCACTGCCGCGAGATAGGTCGACCAGCCGCGCCGAGAGCTCGGACCAGGCAGCGAAGTCCCAGGTGCTGTGTGCCATGCGGCACACGAGCGGAAGCCACCCCAGACCGTCCTCCCGTGAGAGCTCTTCCGTCCGGAACGCGGCCACGGCCTCCAGGAGGAGCGGCGCACCCACGGAGTATCCCTCGGTGATCACCCGTGCCAGACCGGTCAGGAGGAGACCTTCGCGGCTCGCGGTGTCGACGTGGCCCGGCACACTCAGCATCGCCTCGGCGACGTCGCGGACCCCGCCCGTGGCCAGCCGGCCCGCGGTCAGGGCCGCGTAGATCGCGTCCCGGTAGGTCCGGCCGGCGAGTTCGGAGTCGAACGGTTGGAGCCGCCTTGCCGCTTCGAGCAGCAGCGGCAGCCCGGCGCTGGCACTCTTGGCCGCGGACATGACCTGTCCCCGCAGCAGGGTCGCCTGTCCGGCTCCGACCTCGTCGAGGTGGCTCAGTTCCGCCGCATCGACCAGTTCCCGCGCCGCATCGAAGGCACCCGCCTGGTACTTGGCCTGCGCCGCGGCCAGTGCCCTGGCTCCGCGGCGTACGGGATCCGGAGTCAGTTCGGTGGCTCGTTGCAGGAAGGCTGCCGCCGCCGCGATCCCTCCGCGCGCGTGCGCCCGGTCGGCGGATCCCTCCAGTTCGGCGGCCACGGCCTCGTCCGGTCCCATCGTCGCGCTCGCCAGGTGCCACACGCGGCGTTCGGGATAGCGGCTCGCGTCGATCGAGTCGGCCAAAGCTCTGTGCACGCGCCGACGTTCCTCGATGCCGACAGCGCGGTAGGCCGCGGAGCGAACCAGCGGGTGGCGGAAGCGTACCCACGTGCCGAGCGTCATCAGGCCGGACGCCTCGGCGTGGGACATGGCGGTGTCCACGGAGATTCCCAGGCGCTCGGCAGCCTGCCGCAGCAGGGCCACGTCACCGACCGGCTCGGTAGCGGCGATGAGCAGCAATTGTTGTGCCTCCGCCGGAAGTGACTGGATCCGGCGGAGGAAGCCTGCCTCGATCTGACTGGACAGCGGCCGGTCCGTGGGTCCTCCGAATCCTCCGGCCATTTCGACGGCGGTCAGGCCTCGCGGCAGTTCCAGCAGAGCCAGCGGATTGCCGCGCGTCTCGGCGACGATGCGGTCCCGCACACGCTGGTCGAGCGGGCCGGCGACGACCGAGTCGAGGAGTCTGCGGGATTCACGCTCGTTCAGTCCACGCACAGGGAGCTCCGGCAGATCGGCGAGAATCTCGCGGGAGCCGGACTCGCGGACCGCCAGGACGAGCAGAACCGATTCGGCAAGCAGCCGACGAGCGACGAATTCCAGGGTCTGGGCCGACACACGGTCCAGCCACTGTGCGTCGTCGACCAGGCAGAGCAACGGCTCGTCGCCGACGGCCCCGGCGAGCAGACTCAGGGTGGCCAGGCCGACCAGAAACCGGTCAGGCGCGTCACCGACCTGCATCCCGAACGCCGTGCGCAAGGCGTTCCGCTGCGGCTCGGGAAGTTCGTCCAGACTGGACAGCAGCGGAGCACAGATCTGATGCAGCCCGGCGTAGGAGAGCTCCATCTCGGACTGCACGCCGGCCGCCCTGACGACGCGACATTCGGTGGCCCGGTCGAGCAGGTAGTTCAGCAGCTCGGTCTTCCCGATCCCCGCCTCACCGCGCACCACCAGGACCCCGCTTCGCCCGGCCCTGGCCTGCGCGAGCAGGTCATCGAGGGCCTGGCACTCATTCCTCCGCCCGATGAGCCCCGTCCGCGCTCCGCCCCTCGCCATGGCAGCCTCCCGGCTGCCACGATACCCCGGCGTTCAATGTCTGGGACCTGGCTCAAACCAGCTGCTCGCCGTTCCACGGCATCGTCAGGGATCACTCGATCCGGCCCCTTCCCTTCCAGTTCGTCGCCATCTGCCACCCGCGTCCGGGCCGGGGCGCGAATGGCCGGAAGCCGCCGCGACGGACCTGCGCGGCAGCGCGGCGACGCGTTGTCTGATCAGGCCACCGATGCCACGACGACCGCCGTGCACACGAACGTCACCACGGTGATCACGGCCGTGGCGATCAGCGTCCCTCGCAGCCATCGCCCGAACCGGATGTGGTTCGCCGCCTCGACTGCGCCGACGCTGTCGGCGACGTACTCCGTCACCATGCGGGCCATGTACTTCTGTTCCTCGAGATACCACAGCTCGATATCCCTCTTCTGTTCACGGGTCAGCCCGACCGCCTTCTCGGTGAAGGCGGCCACGCGCCGGCGAGCAGTACTGAGATGAGCCTCCCGGTACAGATAGGCCTCCAGGTCGATCAGCCCACGAGCCGCCTGCTTGTTCGTATTCATGATGCGCTCCCAGAATCGGTGGCCCGGCGCTCGGAACGCGGACCGCCGGTTCGATGGTTCTCCGGGCGGTCCGGTGCGCCGAGCGCCGGCCGCTCAGCCCGTCGCCTGTGCCGCCTCGTTGATCAGGCGCGCGACATCACCGGGACGCGAGACGCTGACGGCGTGGGAGGCGGAAACGCTCACCACCGTTGCCCCCGCCCGATCGGCCATGAAGGTCTGTGCCTGCGCCGGGATGTTCCGGTCCTCGGTGGCCACGAGAACCCAGGACGGGACGTTCTTCCACGCCGGGGCGGAGGCACCCTCCGCCAGCGCGACATCGGCCACGGGCCGCTGAGTTGCAGCCATGATCGCCGCGGTCTCTTCCGGGACGTCGGCAGCGAACTGCTGGTGGAACTTGCTCCTCTCGATGTAGAGATCGGCGACCTGACCCCCGTCGGGCAGTGTGATCGACACCGGGTGGAGCGCCTCCCCGAGGGTGCTGCCCGGGAACTTGCCGGACAGGGTGACCGCGTTTTCGCCTTCGTCCGGCAGGAAGGCCGCGACGAAGACGAGCGCCTTGACGTTGTCGAGTCCCCTCGCGGCATTACTGATGACCGAGCCACCATACGAGTGGCCGACGAGGACCACGGGGCCGTCGATGGAGGCCACGAGTTGTCTGACGTACTCGCTGTCCCCGGCCAGTCCGCGCAGCGGATTGCTCGCGGCCACCACCGAGTAGCCGTGGGATCGGAGCCTGTCGATGACGCCGTTCCAACTCGAGGAGTCCGCGAACGCGCCGTGGACAAGGACGATGGTCGGTTTCTGCGCACTCATTGAAGAGGCCCTTCGTTCTGAATTTCCGGCGGCGAGGTATCAGCCGGTGCCGAGGGCCTTGCGCAGGACCTGGATGGCCTGCTCGATCGCCGCGCTCGAGGCCTGGGTTCCGCGAACCGGATTCAGCATCATGAAGTCGTGCAGGGTGGCGTTGTAACGGATGCTCGTGGTCGGCACGCCGGCCTGGATCAGCTTGCGGGCGTACGCTTCGCCCTCGTCGCGCAGTACGTCGTTCTCGTCGACCACGACGAACGCCGGCGGCAGGCCCCGGAGGTCTTCCAGGGTCGCGCGCAGCGGGGAGGCCGTGATCTGGTCCCGCTCGGCCGGGTCGGTGGTGTAGGCGTTCCAGAACCACTCCATGGCCTTCGCGGTCAGGTGCGGTCCATGGGCGAAGGTCCGGTAGCTCCCGGTGTTTTGTCCCGCGTCGGTGACGGGGTAGTACAGCGACTGGTGCAGGAAGGTCACGTCGCCGCGCTGCTTGGCCATGTGAGTGAGGGCTGCGCTCATGTTGCCGCCGACGGAGTCACCGGCAACGACCAGACGGGAGCCGTCCAGTCCTTCTTCGGTGCCCTTGGTGGTGACCCACTGGGCGGTGGCGTACGCCTGCTCGATGGCGACGGGGTACTTCGCTTCGGGGGAGCGGTCGTACTCGACGAAGACCAGGGCCGCCTCGGCGCCTACGGCCAGTTCACGCACCAGACGGTCGTGCGTGCCGGCGTTGCCGAGAATCCAGCCGCCGCCGTGCACGTAGAGGATCACGGGCAGGACACCGGTGCTGCCGACGGGCTTGACGATGCGGACCCTCACGTCGCCGACCTCGGCGGGGACAGTGACCCACTTCTCGTCCACGTCGAGCTTTTCGATCGGCCCGGACTGAACATCGTCGAGCAGCTTACGGGCGCCCTCGACACCGAGTTCGTACAGCAGCGGCGGCTTGGCGGCCGCGTCGGCGAATTCCTGCGCGGCGGGCTCGAGAATGATGTCACTCACGGCATCTCCTGAAAGGCGGTCGCTTGGGGAAGACTTTCGGCTTATGAGACCGGGCCGGGAGTCGATGTGTGACACGCCGGGGAAAAACGGCACGGAATTTCTCGGCTGAGGATCCTTCCGGCGCTGCTGTTCCTGCCCGTCGCGCTGAGCCACGTCCCGAAGTGCGCCACGTCCCGAAGTCCCCGGCCGGGCCCCCGGCTGTCACAACGGCGGATGCCCACCGGTCTCGTTGTAGAGAGGACCGCTGCTCAGCGGTTCGTGCCGGCGCGTCATCACGCGCCCGTCGCAGGAAAGGATCCAGACATGTCGTACCCGTACCCGGAGCAGAAGTACTGGGGAGAGGACGGTGAGGTCAGCGCCGTCTTCCGACCGGCCACCACACCGCCGGACATCGGTGAGAGCGGTACCGGGAAGGACGCCACCCACTATCTGGCGACCACTGGTGTCACGCGGGGTGAGTTCGGGCTGTACCGGGTGGAGATGCGGCCCAGGGCGGGCGGTCCCAAGACGCATTTCCACAAGAGGATCTCGGAGTCGTTCTACATCCTGGACGGCACTGTGAGCGTGTTCGACGGTGTGCAGTGGATCGACGCGCGCAAGGGAGACTTCCTGCACGTGCCCCAGGGCGGGCTGCACGCCTTCCGGAACGACTCCGACGCTCCGGCCGACATGCTGCTCCTGTTCACCCCGGGCGCCCCGCGCGAGGAGTACTTCGAGCAGGTGTCGCAACTGGCGCACGCCTCGGAAGAGGAGCGGGCCGCGTTCTTCGACAAGCACGACTCGTACTTCGTGGAGTAGGAGACACCGTCCGCCGCCGTGGGGCGGCGGACGGCATCCCGACTTCCGGGGTCAGGCCGTGGGTCGCGGTGCGCGCAGGTGGGCGCGCTCCTTGAGCTCCTCCTCGTCGACCAGCTCCAGCATGGGCTTGCCGGGGGCGCACATCATGGTGACGACGAATTCGGTCCTCTCGTCGGTGAGGGCGTTGCCGTCCTGGTAGTGGATGGCATCGCCACCCGGCTCCCAGAAGGTGCCGCCGGCCTCGACGATGCGCTCGGGCTCGCCCTCGAGTTCGAAGCGGACCGCGCCCTTGATGACGTAGCCGAACGCCGGGCCGGAGTGGCGGTGCGGCGGGGTGCCGGGGTCACCGGGCTCCCACTGGACGTGGATGGTCATCGCCGAGGCACCCTCGGGAATGGTGATCGGCGAGGCGTCCTGGAGCATCTTCGCCGCTCGGGTCCAGCTCGGGCCGTCCTCGCCGCCGGTTCCGTGACCGTGCCCGTCGTGGCCGTGGTGGGCGTGCTGTGAGTTCTCCGACACTGAGTCGCACCTTCCGTGGTTCCACCGTGTCCGGGCGGCACATCGTCCGCCGTGCACGTGCTCATGTCCGGTCGTGAAGACCGCTCGCTCCTCCTGACCGGGTGCCCGGCGGATCTGTGACAGGGGCGCGGCGGCCGATGGCACCCGGCACCCGGCACCCGGCACCCGGCACCCGGCACCCGGCAGCGCACGGTGTCACAACAATCGGACTTGTCCTGTCTAGATGTAGTGAGCACGGTGGCGTGCCGACGTCCGCCACCGCCTTCGACGGATACGCAGCGGGGTCAGTGGCCCCTCGACGGAAGAGAACCAGATGAGAGTCGTCGTTGCAGGTGCCACCGGCCTGATCGGTTCCAGGACCGTCGCCAGGCTTCGGGACCACGGGGTGGACGTCGTGCCGGTCTCCCGCAGAGATGGAGTCGATGTCAGCACCGGGCAGGGCCTCGACCGGGCGCTGCGTGCCGCCGAGGTGGTCGTGGACGTCACCGACGCGCCCACACGGAGGCAGGAGGCCGGCACGGCGTTCTTCACCACCGCGACGGGCAACCTCCTCAAGGCCGCCGCCGCGGCGGGCGTCGAGCACTACGTGGCGCTGTCGGTGGTGGGCGCCGACCGGGTCGGCTCGGGCTACTTCCGGGCCAAGGCGGCGCAGGAGGACCTGGTACGACACACCACCGTTCCGTACTCCGTGGTGCGCGCCACGCCGTTCTACGAGTCCGTGGAGGCCGCTGCGACGGCCGGTACCCGGCCCGACGGTGTGCACGTGCCCTCGCTGCTGCTGCGTCCGGTGTCGTCGGACGATGTCGCCGCGGCGGTCGCCCATGTCGCGGTGGGCCCGCCGCTGTTCGGGGTGCTCGAAGCCGCTGGGGCCGACGAGCTCCGGTTCGAGGACTTCACCACCGAGTTGCTGACCTCCCTGGGCCGGCCCGGCCCGGTGATCGCCGACGCGCAGGCCCCGTTCTTCGGCGCGGTGCTCGAGGAGCGGGCCCTCCTTCCCGGGCCGGACGCTCATCTGGGCCACCACACGTTCGCCCAGTGGCTCAAGAGCCGCTGAGTCCGCGGGGCGGCGATGCGTCGTCGCCCGTGATCTCCACCGACCGCCCTGCTGCGCCGCCGTGTCCGCGGCCGGCGTCGCCGGCACCCGCCCCATGACAGGAAGGCCGCCATGAGTGATCCGTCCCGGCCCACTGAGACCTCTGTGATCAGTGAGCTCGACCAGCTACCGGACCGTGACCGCGAGGAGACCGCCGAATGGCAGGCCTCTCTCGACGCCGTCGTGCGGAACGCCGGGCCGGAGCGGGCGGTGTACCTGATGCGGCGGGTGCACGAGTTCGCCGCGGCGTCGGGGACGTCCCTGCCGGGGCTGCTGTCCTCGGACTACATCAACACCGTCCCCGCGGCCGCGCAGCCGGAGTTCGACGGTGACCTGGAGATGGAGTCCAGGATCACCGCGCTCAACCGGTGGAACGCCGCGGCGATGGTCACCCGGGGTTCTTATCTGGGACTGGGCGGCCACATCTCCACCTACGCGTCGGCGGCCTGGCTCTACGAGATCGGGTTCAACCACTTCTTCCGGGGCAAGGACGGCGACGGCTCAGGGGACCAACTGTTCCTCCAGGGACACGCCTCCCCCGGCATCTACGCCCGGGTGTTCCTCGAAGGGCGGCTGAGCAGGGAGCAACTGGACGCCTTCCGGCGGGAGGCGGGCGGTCACGGTCTGCCGTCCTACCCGCACCCGCGTCGGCTGCCGTGGCTGTGGGAGTTCCCGACGGTTTCCATGGGGCTGGGCCCGCTCGGTGCCATCTACCAGGCCCGCTTCAACCGCTATCTGCAGGCTCGCGGCATCAAGGACACCTCCGCCTCGCGGGTGTGGGCGTTCCTGGGCGACGGGGAGATGGACGAGCCGGAGTCGATGGCCGCCCTTGCTCTGGCCTCCCGCGAGGGCCTGGACAACCTGACGTTCGTCATCAACTGCAACCTTCAGCGCCTGGACGGACCGGTACGGTCCAACTCGAAGATCGTCCAGGAGCTGGAGGCACGGTTCCGCGGCGCGGGCTGGAACGTGGTCAAGACCCTGTGGGGCGAGGCATGGGACCCGCTGCTGGGACAGGACACCGGCGGCGACCTGGTGCGGCGCCTGGGAGAGGTACCGGACGCGCAGATGCAGACGCTGGCCGCGCGGGACGCCGCCTACATACGCAAGAACTTCTTCACCGGTGACGCCCTGTCCGCCGTCTCCGCCTCCCTGAGCGACACACAGGTGGTCGAACTGTTCGAGAGCTCCCGCGGCGGACACGAGCCGCTGAAGGTGTACGCCGCCTACCGGGCCGCGGTGGAGCACCGGGGCGCCCCGACGGTGATCCTCGCCCAGACGGTGAAGGGCCACACCCTGGGTTCGGCGTTCGAGTCCCGCAACGCCAACCACCAGATGAAGAAGCTCACGATGGAGCAGTTCCGTGAGATGCGCGACCTGCTGGAGCTTCCCATCCCCGACAGCGCGCTCGCCGGTGACCAGGTTCCGTACTGGCATCCGGGCGAGGACTCGCCGGAGGTGCGGTACCTGCACGAGCGCCGGGCCGCGCTGGGCGGTCCCGCCCCACTTCGGCGGGTGATCGCCAAGCCGCTGCCGGAGCCGTCCGCCAAGCCCTTCGAGGCATTGGAGAAGGGATTCGGCCAACAGGAGGTCGCCACCACGATGGCTCTGGTCCGGCTGGTCAAGGACCTGATGCGCGACAAGCGAAGCGGGGCGCGCTGGGTGCCGATCATCCCCGACGAGGCCCGTACCTTCGGCATGGAGTCGATGTTCCCCACGGTCGGCATCTACTCGCCGCTGGGCCAGAACTACGATCCGGTCGACGCCGACCAGTTGCTCTACTACAAGGAGAGCAAGACCGGTCAGCTGCTCATCGAGGGCATCACGGAGGCCGGTTCCGTGGCCGAGTTCGCCGCCGCTGCGACCTCGTACGCCACGCACGGCGAGCCGATGATCCCGTTCTACATCTTCTACGCCATGTTCGGCTTCCAGCGCACCGGCGACCAGTTCTGGGCGCTCGGCGACCAAATGGGCCGCGGCTTCGTCATCGGCGGCACCGCGGGGCGCACGACCATGACCGGTGAGGGACTGCAGCACGGGGACGGGCACTCGCACCTGCTGGCCGCCACCAATCCGGCGGCGATCAGCTACGACCCGGCTTTCGCCTTCGAGATCGCGGTGATCGTCCGGGACGGTCTGCGCCGGATGTACGGCGAGCGGCCCGAGGACGTCTTCTACTACCTGACCGTGTACAACGAGCCGAAGCAGCAGCCGGCCATGCCGGCGGCGCCGGGTGTCCAGGAGGGCATCGTCCGGGGCATCTACCGGTTCCGGCCCGCCGACCCCGCCGCGGCCGGACCCCGGCTCCAGCTGCTGTCTTCCGGTACGGCCATTCACTGGGCTCTGCGAGCGCAGGAACTCCTCGCCTCCGACTGGAACGTGCACGCCGACGTGTGGTCGGTGACGTCGTGGACGGAGCTGCGCCGCGACGCGATGCGCGCCGACGACGCCCGGATGCGCGGTGAGGAGCGGACCCCGTTCGTCACCCGGGCACTGTCCGGGGCGCCGGGGCCGGTGCTGGCCGTCAGCGACTGGATGCGGCAGGTGCCCGACCAGATCAGCCAGTGGGTCGAGCAGGACTACTACTCCCTGGGCACCGACGGCTTCGGTCTGTCCGACACCCGTGAGGACGTGCGCCGCTACTTCCGCGTGGACGCCGAGTCGATCGTGGTGACCGCACTGGACCGGCTGGCCCGGGCCGGACAGATCCCCCCGGCAGCCGTCGCGCAGGCCCGCGCCCGCTACGGCCTCGACCGGTGAGCGGCAGGGAAACGCGACCGACCCCCTCCACGGCGCACGCCATGGACGACAGGTTCGCAGGGCCCTCGCGCCCTGCCGGGCCGTGAGGAGCTGAACGACATCATGACGGTTACCGTGACCCTGCCGGCCCTCGGCGAGTCCGTCACCGAGGGCACCGTGACCCGCTGGCTGAAACAGGTCGGCGAACGCGTCGCGGCCGACGAGCCCTTGCTGGAGGTCTCCACCGACAAGGTCGACACCGAGATGCCCTCCCCCGCCACCGGCGTTCTGCTGAGCATCGCCGTCGCCGAGGACGAGACCGTCGAGGTCGGCGCCGAGCTCGCCGTCATCGGTACGGCGGACGCAGTCCCGGCGGCCACACCCGCGCCCCCGGCCGAGGCCCCTCAGGCCGCGCCGGAATCGTCTCCGGCGCTGTCTCCCGCGCCGGCACCGGTGCCGGTGCCAGCGCCGGTGCCGGTCGCTCCGTCTCCCGCCGCACGCGTCGCCCCAGAGGAGGCCCCACCCGCCCCCGAACCCACGCCTGCGCCCCCGGTGCCGGCGTCTGTCGCCCCGGTGTCACCCCCGCCCACCGTCCCAGCCACCCCGGCGGCGCAGGCATCCGTGCTGCGCGGTCGGACGGTCCGCATGACCCGCATCCGCAAAGCCATCGGGGACAACCTGAAGCAGGCCCTGCTGGAGCAGGCGCAACTGACCAGCACGGTAGAGGCCGACGTCACCCGGCTGATGCGGCTGCGAAACCAGGCGAAGGACGGTTTCCTGGCCCGCGAGGGCCTCAAGCTGTCCCCGATGCCCTTCTTCGTCAAGGCCGCGGCCCAGGCGTTGAAGGCGCATCCGGTCGTCAACGCCAGGCTCAACGAGGCCGAGGGGACGATCACCTACTTCGACACGGAGAACGTCGGCATCGCTGTCGACACCGAGAACGGGCTGATAACCCCGGTGATCAAGGCCGCCGGCGACCTGACCGTGGCCGGGATCGCCCGGGCCGTCCGAGAGCTGGCCGACCGGGCCCGCAGTGGCCACCTCACCCCCGACGACGTATCGGGTGCGACCTTCACGATCTCCAACACCGGTTCGCGCGGCACCCTGTTCGACACCGTCATCGTGCCGCCGCACCAGGCCGCGATCCTGGGCGTGGGCGCGACGGTCAGGAGGCCAGGGGTCGTGGGCGGCGCCGGAGAGGAGGTCATCGGCATCCGGGACCTGGTGCACCTGTCGTTGTCGTACGACCACCGACTGGTGGACGGGGCGGATGCGGCTCGCTACCTGACCACGGTCAGGGAGATCCTGGAGTCCGCGGCGTTCGAGGACGACCTGTACCCCGACGCCGCGACGTGAGACATGCCGGTGCCGGACGCGGGCCCGCTCGGCGGGAAGGCGCCGGCCGTGTGCCGGCGCCCCTGTGAGGGTGCGGTGGCACAGCCGATGCGGAGCATCATGTTCCGCATCGGCTTTTTCTGGCTGGTACTCGTTCCGGCCGACCAGGAAACGGTCGGTGGTCACCGGTGCCCGGCGCGGAGGAGGCGACCCCGTCGGCGGGCGGGGAGGCCGGCCGCCAGGTCACGCGCCTGAACCCAGGCGGTGACGGCACCGCCCTCCTCCCTGCGGTGCACGGGGACGGACGCGTGGCGCAGGATGGCGTCCATCCGTTCGTCGCCGGACAGGACGAGGCCGTAGAGCGTCACCCAACCGCCTCCGAGCGCATGGTGGCCCAGGTGGTGCAGCAGGCGGGTGCCCAGTCCATGGCCCTGCCAGGAGTCCTCGACGAGAAGCGCGGCCTCGACGGCGGAGTGGTCCGGCATCAGATGGCCCACGGCGACGATGCGGCCCGTGGTGTCCCGTGCGGCCAGGTGGACCGAGCCGGGACGGGCCAGCAGCGCGGGCAGGTAGGTCTGCGGGTCGGGCATGGCCCGGTGGTAGCGGCTCCACAGGGTGTGCGACGAGCAGCGACGATGCATCGCCACGGTGGGAGCGAGGTCGCCGGGGCCTATGGTCGTGATCCGCGGTTCGCGGCGCATGGTCTTGTCCTTGCGCGGCCGGGCCCGGTGCGGAATGCACGCGGGCGGACCGGCGGTCGGGGGAACGGGGTCCGCACACATGGAAGCACGGGACGCCCACGGGACCGGCGTGGACCGAACGGTCCGGGTCAGTCCCGTGGGCGTTGCGCGGAAAGGTCAGCCCACCGAGCGCGCGGCGTCCTCGATGACGGCGGCGACCTTGCCGGGCTGCGAGACGCTCACCGCGTGGGACGCTCGGACCTCCGTGGTGTGGGCACCGGCCCGCACGGCCATGAACTCCTGGGCCTTCGGCGGGATGTTGAGGTCCTGCGTGGCGACGAGAACCCAGGACGGGATGGTCTTCCAGGCGGGCTCTGCCGCGCCTTCGGCCAGGGCGGCGTTGGTGACCGGTCGCTGGGTGACGGCCATCAGGTCGGCCTCGTTACGGGGCACATCCGCCGCGAACTGGTGCCGGAACTTGTCGTTCTGGATGTAGAGGTCGGTGCCCTGAGAGCCGTCGGCGTTCGTGAACGGCACCGGGCGCAGGGCATCGCCGAGGGTGCTGCCCGGGAACCTTCCCGACAGGTCGACCGCGCTCTCCCCCTTCTCCGGGAGGAAGGCGGCCAGGTAGACCAGTGCCTTGACGTTCTTGTTGCCGGTGGCGGCGTTGCTGATGACCGAGCCGCCGTAGGAGTGACCGGCCAGGACGATGGGACCGTCGATGCCGGCCAGTACGTCCTTGAGGTAGGCGGAGTCGCCGCTCAGGGAGCGCAGCGGGTTGGCGACGGCGACCACCGGATAGCCGTCGTGCCGCAGTTCCTTTATGACACCGTTCCAGCTCGTGGAGTCGGCGAACGCACCGTTGACCAGGACGACGGTGGGCTTGGGACCCCGCGAGGGGGCACCCTTGTCGGCGGAGGCCGGGCCGACCGTGGTGACGAGCAGGCCCGCGGCGATCGTGGCGCCGGCCAGAACGGTGAGGGAGGTACGGGCCCGGTGGGTGCGGGAGGTACGGGTCATGTCGAGTGCCTTTCGGGCGGGATCGGTGCGCCGGCTCCCGGAAGCGGAGCGGGCGGAACTGAGGGTTGGTGACCCTGCGCGGCGCGCTGCTGCGGCGCGGGTGTGCATCCGCCGGAGCCGCCGGAGCCGGAGCCGCTGCGGCTGCGGCTGCGGCTGCGGCTGCGGCTGCGGCTGCGGCTGCGGCTGCGGCTGCGGCTGACAGCACGGTCGCCGCTGCGCGGGGAAGGACGACCGCTCGGGCCGCAAGGCGGAGGTATCGCGGGGCGAACGGCCTTGTGCCGCGGGCCGGTTGACTCGGCAGTTCCTTGTGCCGCCTTTCACCCCTATGACCGGATACCTGTCGAAGGTGTGACATGTAGCGACGAGAGGTCCTGGAGTGTGCGCCGGCGATCAGGACCGGTGGCCGCCGCTGATCTCCGTGTACTCGGCCGCCGTGGGTTTGGGAACCTGCGTACCCGAGCCGTACAGGACGCGGCTGAGCCTGACGCGCAGGCGCTGGGTACGGGGCGTGGCGCCGTCCGCGTCCCGCACGGTTGCGGCCTCCAGGGGCCGGTACTGCGTGTGGGCGGTCAGGGAGTGCAGTTGCGCCTGGGTGAGCGGCTCGTGAACCTCGACGTACTCGCCGTGCGGAAGACGCTTGATGATGCCACTCTCACGCCCGTGGAGCACCTTGTCACGGTCTTGCCGCTGCAGGCCCAGTGCCACACGTTTGGTGACGAAGAAGGCCAGGACCGGGACGACGAACAGGCCGATGCGCACGGTCCAGGTGACGCCTTCGACGGAAACGCGCAGGTGAGTGGCTATCAGGTCGTTGGCGGCACCGACGAGGGCCACCGAGTAGACACTGAGCCAGGCCACGCCGAGGGCGGTCCGCACCGGGCGGTCGCGGGGGCGGTCCAGCAGGTGCTGTTCGCGGTCGTCGTCCGTGACCCATGCCTCGAGGAAGGGGTAGGCGCCCATGGCGAGGAACAGGAGCACGCCGATCAGCAGGGGCAGGAAGTTGTCCAGGGCCAAGGTGTGGCCCCAGATCGCGATCTCCCAGCCGGGCATGATGCGCAGAAACCCGTCGGCGACGCCCATGTACCAGTCGGGCTGGGAGCCGGCGGAGACCTGGTCGGGGCGGAATGGCCCGTAGTTCCACACCGGATTGATCTGCGCGACGGCGGCCATGAAGAAGATCACGCCGGACACGAGGAAGAAGTAGCCGCCGGCCTTGACGGCGTACACCCTGAACGGGATACCGACGACATTGGTGTTGGTACGGCCGGGCCCGGCGTATTGCGTGTGACGGTGGCGTACGGCCAGGGCCAGGTGGCCGACGATCAGGGCGACCATCAGTCCGGGGATGATCAGGATGTGGATGGTGTTGAAGCGGGCGATCAGGTCATCGCCGGGGAACTCGCCGCCGAAGAGGAAGAACGACAGGTAGGTCCCGACGACCGGGATCGAGAGGATCGTGCCGTTGACGACCTGCAGGCCGGTTCCGGACAGCAGGTCGTCCGGCAGGTCGTAGCCGGTCAGGCCCCCGAACATGGCCAGGATGAGCAGCAGGAACCCGAACACCCAGTTCAGCTCGCGCGGCTTGCGGAACGCGCCGGTGAAGAAGACCCGCAGCATGTGCACGAACACGGCGGCGACGAAGACCAGCGCCGCCCAGTGGTGAGCCTGGCGAAGGAGGAGACCGCCGCGGACGTCGAAGGATATGTGCAGGGTCGAGTCGAAGGCCTCCGACACCAGCCGGCCCCGCAAGGGGGCATAACTGCCCTGGTAGACCACGGGATCTGAGGAAGGGTGGAAGTAGAAGCTCAGGTAGACGCCGGTGAGCAGCAGGATGACGAAACTGTAGAGTGCGATCTCGCCGAGCATGAACGACCAGTGGTCGGGGAAGACCAGGCGCCGGGCGGAGCGGGCCGCACGGCGGTAGCCGAGTCGGCCGTCCGCCCATTGGGCGAGCCTCTCCCCGGAGCGCCCCTGGCCCGGCTCGGCCGGCCGGCTGTCGTTGACCATCTCTTCACCATTCATTTCTGCATCGCCCCAAGCTCGCTGCGTCTGACGGCGCCGCGGTCCCGGGCACTGCCGTGGGTCCGCGGCAGCGGCGTGTCACGAGGGCTTCCGATCGCCGTGCAGCCGTAGCTGTCCGTGCCGCGACCCAGCCTCGGCACGGGCCGGAGGGACGCACACGTGGCACTGCGGAGCCGACTCGTCCACGGCTGTGCTGTTCGGGCACGGTTCGTGAACTGCTGTCCCAGTCATGACCGGCCAGACGACCCAGGTGTGACACGAGGCGTCGGGCGCCGCCGGTGACCTCCCTCAGGGTCTCGGCACCGGTGCCCGGCCATGAGGCCGGTGGCCTGGGTCGCAGCGACAGGTTGGCACCCCGCTCGCCACCACTGCTGTCACAAGCACGCCCCATGTGCGGTCTTGCTGGACATGCGCCCAGTCACAGCGAGAGCACCGGCCCACCGGCCCCAGACGGATTCCTACGCCGTCACCGCGGAGTTCTACGACATCCTCCAGGCCGACGAGGACGAGGCGCGCGTCCGTCACCTCTACGGTCGCGAAGTCGCGAAGGCCCGTATCGGTGTTCTGGACATCGGTGCCGGTACCGGACGGGTCACGTTGATGAGCCTGGCCGAGTCTCAGGCCGACGTACACGCCGTCGAGCCCGCGCGGGCCATGCGCACGTCCTTGATGACCCGCCTCGCCGCCCTGCCCGCACGGCAGAGGGAGCGGGTGACCGTTCACCCGCACGCCCTGGACGAGGCGGCTCTGTACGCGGTCGCGGACGTGGCCGTCTGCCACAACACGGTCGCCTGTCTCCCGCCGAGTGCGCGGCTCGCGCTCTGGCCTGCGATCGGCGCGGCCCTCGTCCCCGGCGGTTCGCTCTTCCTGGAGCTACCGCCTGCCCGGCTTCCCGCCCGGAACGTGCTGCGCGTCCTGCCCGAGCAGCGGGTCGGCGAGCACGTGTACGGCGGACGCATCGTGATGTCGGCCGCCGGGAACCGCATCCGCACACGCGTCGACTACTGGGTCCGGGGTGTGGAAGGCGTGCTGCGGGAGCACACCGAGAGGTTCTGGATGTGGCCCGCCTCCCGCACTCAGGTGATCGACGACCTGGCACGGCACGGATTCGTCCCGTTGCCGGGCCACGATGATCCGGCCTTCCTGGCGGTGACACTCCGAGCTCCCTGGTGAGCAACGGATCACAGATCCTGGAGATGTCACAACCAGTGTCGTCGACCGGTCTCATGGATGACCGCACCACACGGCTCGCGGTTCGACGGCCGGCGCACCGTCGCCTCCGAACGGTTCAGCCGGTGACCGAACGCCTCCCCATCTCACACGCCCCGCGGAATCTCGCTCAAGCGCACGAGACCGTGCCGAGGAAGGATCATCCATGACGTACGAGTCCCCCACCGTTCTGGACGCCGGACCGTCCGACGGCGTCGACCCGGACGAGTTCGTACGAGCGGCCATGCGCTGGCACTTCGACCCGGCGACAGGCTCCCGCTACTGGCTGGACCGGGCCGATCGGCTCGCCTTCGATCCGCGGCGGGACGTCAAGGGCGTGGACGACCTGATGCTCTTCCCCGACCTGACCGACGAGCTGCGGGACGTCCCGGTGGCGGACCTGATCCCCCGGGGCTACGGAGGCGGCGCCCGGCTCCTCAACGTCTTCGACAGCGGCGGAACGACCGGGGCGCCGAAGCGAGTCGTCCAGCTCGACGACTGGATGCGGCACAGCACGGAGCAGGTCGACCAGCGCCTCCGGGAGCACGGCCTGCCCGTCGGAGCCCAGTGGCTGACCGTGGCACCGACAGGCCCGCATCTGGTGGGTGACGTGCTGCAGCGGGCGGCAGGATCCCTCGGCGGCCCGGGGCTGAGCATCGACATGGACCCCCGCTGGGTGAAAAAGCTGGTCGCCGCGGGCCGGAGCAACGAGGTCGAGTCCTACACCGACCATCTCGTCGAACAGTGCCGACGGATCCTGCTGACCCAGGAGATCGGGGTACTCGCCGCCACCACCCCGCTGCTGGAGCGCTTCGCCCGTGAGGACGACCTTCTGGAGCGGATCAACGGCTCCGTCGAGGCGATCATCTGGGGCGGCACCCACATGGACCCCGACACCCGCCACCTGCTGGGCACGGAGGTCTTTCCCGACGTACCCCTCATCGGCATGTACGGCAACACCATGATGCTCACCGCACTGCTCGAACGGGTCGGTCTCAGCGCCGCTGAGCCCTGCGTGTTCGACCCCGTGTCGCCGTACGTGTTCCTCTCCGTCGTGGACCCCGACACCGGGGAAAGGGCCGAGGTCGGTGAGCGGGGCCAGGTGATCGTCAGCCACGTCAGCAAATCCATGCTCATCCCCAACAACGCGGAACGGGACACGGCCCTGCGCATGCGGCCGGCCGGCGGACAGGCGGGCGACGCCGTCGCGGACGTCGCGCCGGTGCCCACGGTGCAGGGCGAGACGGTGATCGAGGGCGTGTACTGATGACGACTGCCGAGGTCACCGGGCCGGTGTACCTGGACGCGCTGGGTCCCCGCGGTCCGTACCGGACGCGGGTGCCGAGCGCGGTGACGGATGTGTCGGGTGCCGAGGTGGCGCGGCTGAGCCTGGTGCCACCGGTGTACGTCGGCCGGGCGCTGGGCGCGCTGCGCAAGGCCGAGGCGGTGCCGGCCGCCGGCCTCGACGCACTGCTGGCGGCGGCCGGCGAGGAGTTCGCCACCGGCACCGTCGGCGGACTGGGCGTCCGCGAGTACGAACACCTCGTCAGCCGTACCTCCGGCACCCCGCTGACGGTGGTGCGCGCCGCCACACGGGGCACGGCACGGTTCGTCAGCCTGGCACGTTCCTCCGCCGAGCAAGGCAGGCCACGCGGGGCGGTCTCCGACCGGCGGGACCCGGTCCTGGAGGCCGGCCACGCCGTCTGGGCCCGCCGGGGGAACGTGTTCGCCGTCAACGCCTCCGGCAACCATCCCGGTGTCCACCGGCTGTGGCTCGAGGCGCTGGCCCTGGGCTACCGCGTCGCCGTGCGTCCGTCGCGCCGGGAGCCGTTCACCCCGCACCGGCTGGTCGGAGCGCTGCACCGAGCGGGTGTCCGGGAGGACCAGCTGATGCTGCTGCCCACGGACCACCGGACCGCCGACACGCTGATCCGCGGTGCCGACCGCGCGGTCGTGTACGGCGGCGACGAGGTGGTCGCCCGGTACGCCCACGATCCGCACGTGCTGCCCCAGGGGCCGGGCAGGACCAAGATCCTCATCACCGCGGACACCGACTGGCAGGAGCACCTCGACACGATCGTCGGCTCTGTCGCCGACGAGGGGGGCACCGCCTGCGTCAACGCCACCGCCGTCTTCGTCGAGGGCGATCCGGCGCCGCTCGCCGAGGCCGTCGCGGCCCGTCTGTCCCGGCTGCCCGCTCTGCCGCCCGAGGACGCGCGGGCGGTGCTCCCGGTGTGCCCGCTGGACCGGGCACGGGCCCTCGGCTCCTACCTGAGGTCGGTGGCGACGGGGACCCGTGCCTGGCTGGGTGGTGAGGGCCTCGTCGACGACCTCGGGGACGGAAGCGCCGCCCTGCGTCCCGCCGTTCACCAGGTGGTCCGCTCCAGCGCCCCGCAGCTCCGGACCGAACTCCCCTTCCCCTGCGTGTGGGTGGCGCCCTGGAACCGTGCGGACGGTATCGCTCCGCTGCGGGACACCCTCGTGCTCTCGGCGCTCACCCGCGACGACGCGCTGCTCGACGCGCTGCTGGCGGAACCCACCATCGCCAATGTGTACGTCGGTGACCACCCGACCTACTGGATGGCTCCCGGCGTGCCCCACGACAGTTACCTGTCGGACTTCCTGATGCGCAGCAAGGCCGTCGCCGGCGCCCCGTGACCAGGACTTGTCCGGCCGATCATGCGACTGTTCCGCGTCCGGGTCCTTGATGTGCGTATGGGTCGGGTGATTTGACTGATTCCATACGTGATCGTTTGGACGGGTTCTCAATCGACCCGCACTTCGGTGTTCTGGCAGGCGTGCAGCATCCAGGTCCCGTCTGCCTGCTTGGTCATGACGTACAGCGGGGCTCCCTCCGTGTCGCCCTCTGCAGAGTGGTAGATCTGCCGGACCTTGACGGCCGCCACGTCAGGCCGCAGGAACTGCGTATGCACTGCCTCGTAGGTGACCTCGCCGTCCCAGCTCGCGTTGGGCAGGACGGCGCGGGTGAACTCGGCGATCGCATCGAAGCCGATGAGGACCTTGCCGTGGGCAGTCGTCCAGACGGCGTCGGGGTGGAAGAGCGCGAGGAACTGCTCGGCGTCCTTGGCACGCTGAGCGCGTTCGACGGTAGCCACGACCTGCTCGATGGCCTTGATGTCTGCGGTTTCGGTGTTCATGCCGATCACTCTGAAACCTCAAGTCACCTTGAGGTCAAGGGCCGCAGCCGTCGAGATCGCCCGCAAGTCCTTGGTCAGTGGGGCATGAGCAGCATCAGGGCCGTACCCAACGCCATCGCTCCGTCACGGACGTGACCGTACGGGTCCGTCGCGGCGGCGCGGTGCGCGGCGGCGGTGGACCGCAGCAAGGGCATGGGGCGGGTCAACGACCATATGGCACAGGTCAGGAGATACACGGTCAGCAGCCCGGTGACCCCGGCAGCCGACACCGGTGCTCCGGTGGCATGGCCGATGGCTGCGGTGTCGTGCGCGGCCGGGACGCCTCCGGCCAGGGTCTCGTGGGACGGCACCGCCCGGCCGTGGTGTGTGCGCGGCATCCAGGCCATCGCGGCCATGCCAGCCGCGGGCGGCAGCCGGCCGGCGATCTCCGCCGCTCTGTTCGCCGTGCGCCGGCGAAGGGCGGTCAGCGGGAACCACAGTGCGGCGAGCGTGAAGAGGACCGTCGTGGTCCGGCCGGGCAGCGATCGGCCGAGGCTCCAGGGCATCGCCGCCATGGCCACGGACATGGCGAAGTGCAGGAGGTGGTCCACCCGGTCACGGCGTCCCCTCCCCGGTGACCGGACGCCGTGCCACAGTGCGTGCGCTGCCACGAGGGAGAAGAGCACCGTCAGCATGGAGTGGACGACGTCGACGGGAGTATCCATGGGGCGGGGTCAGGCGGCGCTCTCGGCAAGGGCCAGGGGCGCGGCGTCCTGCTTCGCCGCACTCCGTCTGTGAGAGAAGTGGTCCTGCGCTGGCCTCCTGATCGACACTGTGTGCACCTTCCCTGGTCCATGACTGTTCGCAGTCCTGACCGGGCGTGCGGTTGTTTCGTGACATGGCGCGCTCCCAGACGGCATGCCGTGAACTCATCGAGTGCCACGGTGTGCACCCTGAACGGCGTCGCGAATGGTCATGCCAACGACCCCCGACGCTGCCCTCCGCGCCCACTTGTAGCATGGTGCGTGCAAAGCCAGAAGGGATGATCCATGCAGGCTGGCGCCCACCCCGACGCCCTCGATCAAGCGACGAAGGACTTCCTTTCGGCGCGCCCGCGACTCTTCGGCATCGCGTACCGCGTCCTGGGAAGTGCGACGGAGGCCGAGGACGTCGTGCAGGAAACGTGGCTGCGGTGGCAGAACACGGACCGCGCGAAGGTCCACGAACCGGCCGCCTTCCTGACCACCGTGGCCACCCGGTTGGCGATCAACCTGGCCCAGTCCGCACGGGTGCGCCGGGAGTCCTATGTCGGCCCCTGGCTCCCCGAACCCGTCGACACCGCGCAGGATCCGCAGCTGGGCGCGGAGCGGGCCGAGGCCCTGGAGATGGCGGTTCTCCTGCTCCTGGAGAAGCTGAATCCCGTGGAGCGCACCGCCTACGTGCTGCGGGAGGCGTTCGACTATCCCTACGGGCGGGTCTCCGAGATCCTGGAGACGAGCGAGGCCAACGCCCGTCAGCTGGTGAGCAGGGCACGCAGACACCTGGCCGCCGAGCGCAGGGAGCGTGTCACGCCGGCAGCTCATCGGCGGCTGCTGGAGGTGTTCCTCTCCGCGGCGCGGACGGGCGATCTGTCGGTACTGGAGGACGTTCTCACCGCCGACGTCGTCAGCTACTCGGACGGTGGCGGTATCCGCGGCGCGTCCAAGATCCCGGTGATCGGACGCCCCCACGTCTCGCGGTACCTCGTGGCGTTCGCCCCGCGCTTCTGGCCGCAGGCGGACATCCGGTGGGTCGAGGCGAACGGCCTGCCGGCCGTGCTGGTCTCGTCCGGTGGGCAGGCTGTCGCCCTGCTGTCCGCCGACATCTCGACGGAGGGCATCGACCGGCTCATGTGGGTGATGAACCCGGCCAAGCTGGAGCCCTACGTGGCCTCCCTGCGCGACTGACCCGCTGTCGGGCGTCATGCCCGGCCGTCGGCGGGCAGGTGTCACAGGAACGGTTACTTGTCGGTCAACCAGTAGTCCGGACCCCGGACGCCCCGAACCCGAAGACGGACGACGTGACGTGTCGTTTGTCCGCCCTCCGGGCCCCCGGTTACGCGCTCCCGGACGTCTGCCGGGACGCCGTACCCCGACGACATCGGAGTCATGCTGTGACTGAGCGGATCCAGTTGCCCACCCTTTCGACCGAGAAGGACTACGACGGGAACGAGTTCTCGCCCATCTACACGACCACGGTGACCGTCCACGGCGGTGTGGCCTCGCACGGGCGGGCCTCCGGCCGGGCACGCTCGTCCGACGGCGCGCTGGACCTCGATCTGCGCATGCCCCCCGAGCTCGGCGGCGACGGTCAGGGAACCAACCCCGAGCAGCTTTTCGCGGCCGGCTTCGCGGCGTGCTTCCACGGCGCGCTGAGCCTCCTGGCGCGGCAGGAGGCGCTCGACCCCGCGGCCATCTCCGTCGTGGCGACCGTCGCCTTCGGACGGGATCCGCAGGACGGTGGCTATCTGCTGCGCGTCGATCTTGTGGTGAAGTGGCCCGGCGTCGCTCCCGAGACGGCAACGGTCCTGATGGAGAAGGCCGACACGCTGTGTCCGTACGCGCGGATGGCCTGGAAGGGCACGCCGACAACCATCACGCTCGCCTCCTGACCGGCGCCTCCGGCATGAGTCGGCCGTCGCGCCCGGCGGCGGCCGCTCATCGCCGGCACGGCCGGTCAGGACGGGAACCACAGGTCCGCGTCGGCGGCCTCCTCCTTGCGGACGGCGAAGGCGGAGATCTCCTTCTTGTAGAGGCTCTGCGGGGGCAGGGCCGTGACCAGAGGATGGTCCCCGGGCGAGTCACGCGGACGGTCCCGACCGAGGGGTGCGGCTTCGAAGAACTCCGCGTTGACGGACCGGTAGTGCGCCCAGTGCCGCGGCAGATCGTCCTCGTAGAAGATGGCCTCCACGGGGCAGACGGGCTCACAGGCGTGGCAGTCGACGCACTCCGCAGGGTTGATGTAGAGCGTGCGTGAACCCTCGTAGATGCAGTCCACGGGGCATTCCGTGACACACGCCCGGTCCTTGATGTCGACGCAGGGCTGCGCGATGACGTACGTCATCCTCTCCTCCTCCTCGTCGTCGACCACGTCACGGGGCCGACTCGGGCGGCCGTCGGGCTCATGCATACGACCGAGGAGGCCGTTACGTTGTGACACGTGTGATCTCGCTGTGGTCACCACCGCCCTTCCCGGGCATCGGGAGCGGCGGCACCCGTGTCACAGACCGCCGCCTGGCCTGGTCGTAGTCGGTGACCCCAACCGAACACGCCGGGGTCGTCCGTGACGAACAGGGTCTGCGCAAGAGCATTCCCGCCGTCCCGGACGAGATCGTGTCCCTCATGGAAGACGTCTCCACCGATGGAAAGCTCGTCGAACAGCTGTCCCGTCATCCGGCATTCCTGCTTCACGGCTTTTGTCACAGAAAGCGTGCGCACCCGGTCTTTCCTGGTACAGACCCACATCACACCTTTCCGAAAGGATCCCCACCATGAAGGTCGTAGTGATCGGCGGTACCGGACTGATCGGCTCGAAGCTCGTCGCCAAGCTCAAGGAGCACGGTCACGAGGCCGTGCCGGCGGCCCCCAACACCGGCGTCAACACGCTCACGGGCGAGGGCCTGGCCAAGGTCCTCGCCGGTGCCTCGGTCGTGGTGGACGTCTCCAACTCGCCGTCCTTTGCGGACGACGCCGTCATGGAGTTCTTCCGTACCTCGACCACCAACCTCCTCAAGGCGGAGGCGGACGCCGGGGTGACCCACCACGTGGCCCTCTCCGTGGTCGGTACGGAACGGCTCCAGGAGAGCGGCTACTTCCGTGCCAAGCAGGCGCAGGAGGAGCTGATCAAGGACTCGGGAATTCCGTACTCCATCGTGCACGCCACACAGTTCTTCGAGTTCATGAAGGGCATCGCCGACTCGGCGACCGACGGTGACACCGTCCGTCTGGCCCCGATCAAGATCCAGCCCATCTACTCCGACGACGTGGCCGCCGCCGTGGGCCGCACCGCTGTCGGTACCCCCGTCAACGGGGTGGTGGAGGTCGCCGGCCCGGAGGCGTTCCAATTGGACGAGCTGATCCGAAAGGGCCTGGCCGCCAAGAACGACCCGAGGACGGTCGTGACCGACGCGCACGCCCCGTACTTCGGTGCGCAGTTGCAGGAGACCACTCTGCTCCCCGGTCCGGACGCGCACATCGCGGAGACCCGTTTCGCCGACTGGCTCGCGCAGCAGCAGTGAGCCGCCGGGGCGGGCCCCGGGGTCGGGCCCGCCCCCGCGAGAGGGGGCCTGTCATCCGCGCCGCGGCACGCAGGCCCCTTCTTCATGTCCGGCGCGGCTGCGGCCGAGACGCCGAGACGCCTTGGCACCGACAGACACCAACCGCAGAGAAAGCCACTCACCATGCTGATGCAACACGATCAGGCCGTTCCTCCCGGTTCCGGTTCCTACCCGGCGGTGACCGGTATCTACACCATCGACCCGGTCCACAGCTCGATCGGTTTCTCCGTCCGGCACGCCATGATCTCCAATGTCCGCGGGAGGTTCGACCGTTTCGAGGGCCTTCTCAAACTCGACGGCTCCGCCCCGTCCCGTTCCGAGGCGTACGTGAGTGTCCAGACCGACAGCCTGGACACGGGAATCCACGAGCGCGACGCGCACCTGGGGGGACCCGACTTCTTCGACTCCGCGACGTTTCCCCTGATGGTCTTCAGTTCCACCGGCATCGTCCCGCTCGGCGACGAGGAGTTCCGCCTCACGGGCGCTCTGCGCATCAAGGACGTCGAGCTGCCCCTGGGCATCGACGTCGTCTTCGGCGGAGCCGGCGAGGACGCCTACGGGCAGCACCGGGTCGGATTCGAGGGCTCGGCCACCCTGCGGCGTTCGGACTGGGGCCTGGCCTGGAACACGCCGTTGGCGACGGGGGGTGTCCTCGTCAGCGACAAGGTGACTCTGGCCCTGGACATCTCCGCGATACGGGTCGACCGGGACCCGGCGGCCTGACCGGACGCCGGCGTGGGCGGGGCGGTACCCGTTCCGCAACCACCCCGCCCGCCCGTTCCCCTGACCGTGGTCCGCGGCTTCGGCTCCTTCCACCGCCATTACAGCCTGGTCCGGTCACTCGGCCTGCGCTCACGCGGCGGTTTCCGTCGCCTCCGGCGTGCGCACCGTGCGCCGTCGCATGGCGCGGCGCTCCCCTTCCGTCGTGCCGCCCCAAATGCCCTCCACCGGATCCGCGTCCATGGCCCAGGCCAGGCACCGCTCCGTCACGGGGCAACGACGGCAGACGGACTTCGCCTCGTCCGTCTGTATCGCCACCGGGCCACTGTTGATGTTGCCTATCGGGAAGAACAGATCAGGATCTTCGCCTTGGCAAAGCGCCCGTTCGCGCCAATCCATGGAACACCTCCTGCGGTGAGGGACGGATACGGTCTCGGGGGGCGGCTCGTCGTGAGGGAGTGCGAAGACGTGGGTGGGCTCTGCGTCATCGCTCGTCACTGGAAAAGACAGAACGGTCGGCGCGTGTGTGACATCGAGCCGATGCCGCGTCCGACCGCCTCTCTACCTGAACGAGGTGGTTTCCGTGTCTTGCGCCGGCACCGGGACGGCCGCCCCGCCACCTTCATGACCGCCGCGGCCACGCTCCCGCTCTGCGGCCGGCCACCGCGGCCGAACTCCTGGGCGAGTCGTCAGGGGCGAGGGCGGTTCCAGGAGCGCAGTTTGTCGGGGTTGAGGACGACCCAGACCTGGACGACACGGGAGCCGGCGATGTCGAGGGCGATGACTGCTGCGACCCGGTCGTCGAAGCGGGCGACCAGACCGGTGCGCCCATTCACGGGGTGAGTGTGCAAGGTGGTGCGGGGGTGTCGGGCGAGCAGGGTCAGCAGACTTCGGGCGACGCGTTCGCTGCCGATGACGGGCCTCGTCAGCGCGCGGACCTTGCCTCCGCCGTCGAAGAACGCGGTGGCGTCGGGGGTCAGCAGGGACGCCAGGCGGTCGGCGTCCTCGTCGGCGCACGCGTGTCGTACGGCGTGGGCCATCTCGTCCCGCCGGCGTGGCGGCGTCGGCTGTGCGCACCGGGCCCGAATGCTCTGACGGGCCCGGTCCGTCGGCTCGGCGCATTCCGCCTCGGACTGTCCCACGAGGCCCGCGACCGCGCCCGGTGCCGGTACGAAGACGTCGTCAAGCACGAACGCCGCCGTCTCGGCCGGTGACAGCGTTTCCAACGTCCGCAGCAACCCTGCGCCGGCCTCGCCCTCCAGGCCGGTACCGCGCTGTCCCCTCCTCGGCACAGGGCCTTGGGCCTCCTCCCGGCGGCCGGGCAGGGCCAGCAGCGCCAGGCAGATGCCCCCGACGACCTGGGTCAGCCAGGCGCGTGGCGCCGTGATCCGCGCACGCTGGTGATCGGAGAGCCCGTACCACTGCCGGTACGCCTCGTCGGCGACACGCTCGGCCACGACGCGGCTGCCCACCATCCAGTGAGCGACCTCCAACAAGTGCCGCCGCTCATCGAGCAACTCCGCGATCGGCAGGGCGTCACCGACAGGTCCCGTACCGCGCCCTCCGTCCTCGGATGACGACATCGTGTCGCCGAAACACACTTTCATGCCAACCCACCGTCGGTGCCATATTCCACAGCAACGCGGTGAGCCGAGCCGAGCAGGCCGTTTCGGCGGACACTGAGCCGCTCCGATGCAGCATGCGCGCACGGCGCTGTCACAGCTCCCCCCATTGCCTGGTCTATGCGGTGTCGACGGCTTGCGGCAGCATCCGCTCAGGCCTGCGGCGAAGATCCGGCACAAGCTGAGGAAGGACGAGAGGATGCCCCGAAGCACTGACCGGCAGGCCGATCCCGCCGCCACCACCGCGTCGCTGGTGGCGGAGGCGGCGCTGCTCGAGGGCCGGCTGCGCCTGCTGCGAGAGGCGATAAACACGGTGGACGCCCGCATCGAGGCGGTCTCCGAGACCCTCCGGCAACTACAGCACTCGGGGGCTGGGCCCGCCGACGGCCATAAGCACCTGGGCGAGGCAGGCGACACCCGGCTCGATCACTCGGCGACCCGCCGCACCTGACGGATCGCGCGGGCGGATCCGGTGAGTCGTCCCGGCTGTCGACGCGTGCTCTCCGGTGTCCGCCCGCTCCGTTCCCGACCGGCAGGGCCGCTGCATATGATGTCCGGGAAGCATCCCCCCGGTGTTGGGCCGGGCTGACGCCGCCGGCACATCGGCGGCCCCGCCGGAACAAGGGTTGAGGACGAGAGGAACGCATGGGCTCCGTGACCCCCACGGCTCGCAACATCGAGATCACCGCCGAGAGCCTCCGAGAGGACCTGGCCCGGCTGGAGGTCCAGAAGCAGGCGCTCGAGAGGGAACTGTCCGCCGTCACCGCTCACCTGGACTCCGTGCAGCGAGCGCTCAGCGCCCTTCAGGCCCTGATGCCCATGGCCGCTTCGTCGTCCGCGGCACCCGCTCCTGTGGATGTCCGACCGGCGACGGAGCCGGCGCCCGCGCGGCGAGCGACACCCGCGGACACGCCCGAGGACGCCGGTGAGAGCCGGGCGAGGCCCGATCGCACCGACGCCGAGGCCGAGGCCGACAGCGCATCGAAGTACGGCAAACTGACCGAACAGATCCTGGCGTACTTCGCCGAAGTCGCGGACACCGACGTCCGTGCCCGCGATGTCGCCGCCGCTCTGGGCCGTGACACCGACAGTGGCAGCATCAACGCCGTCCGGAGCACCCTCGACCGTCTGGTCGGCACCTCCCGCATTCGCCGTGTCGGCCGCGGTCTGTACCGCGCCGCCAAGCGGCCGTAGAAGGCGGCGGTGGCCCACACCGCGAAAACACGGGCCTTACCTTCCCAGCTGGGTACGGCCAGAACGTGGTAACCCCTGTGCATCAGCCAGGCCGGGAAGCCCTTGATGACCAGGCTCCGGTACTGGAAGATGCCACGTCCCAGCCCCAGCGTGGCCACCACCCCCTGGCTGTAGTGCACGTAGTCCCTGATCGGCCGGCCACGCATTGACGCCAGGATGTTCTTCGCCAGACGCCGGCCCTGACGGACGGCGTGCCGGGCGTCGGGCACCGTGCGGGCATCCGGTCGCCCGGCCGCGAGGTCGGGAACCGAGGCGTCGTCGCCGGCCGCCCAGGCATCGACCACCGCCTCGGTGTCCGTGCCGACCCGGAGATCCGCACGAGCCTGCTGCGCTCGGGCCCGCGCGGAAGGGTCGCCGCGCGGTCGAACGAGGTGAGCAGCCGGTCGCGGATCGCCACGGTCTCCTCGACATGCTTCAGTCCGTACGCCTGAACACCCATCACGCCGGCCCCGGCACCCCCTGCGCATGCCCGAACCCACCACACAGGCACCCTGCCTTCGTGCAACGTGTCCGCCTGGTCCAGGTGCCCGCCGTTCCGTCGGCCCGGCCGACGCGTTCGTCACGCGCTCGTGTGCAGGCTCCAGTGCGCCTCCAAGATCTCGGCCACCTCCGCGGGCCGCTGAAGCAGAGGCCAGTGATTGCAGTCCATCTCGATCACCGCGGAGGCGTGCAGGGAGGCACCGAGCTTGCGCCCGAACTCGATCTGGCAGGCGGGGTCAAGCGCCCCCCAGAAGACCAGGCACGGCGCGGACACTGCGGACAGTCCCGGCTCCCACTCCGCCCCCATGGTCAGAGCCGACCGGTACAGCTTGAGGATGGCATCCTTCATCGGCCCGTCCACGCGGCTCGCCATCTCCCTGGCCAGGTCGATGGGTACGTCGAAGCCGGTCGCCAGATCCTCGGCGAACGGTTCCGCTTGCAGTTCCTCCATGAAGCGGTCGCCTTCGACCTGGTCCTGCCAGATCTTGGCCAACGGGTGCCACTTGTAATCGGAGTTGATCGGCCCGTTGCCTCCGGCCCAGGTACGGACCAGATCGGGGCGCAGATAGGCGACGCGGGCGGTGAGGATGCACCCCCAGTCGTGACCGACCAGGTCCACCGGCTCACCGACCCGCTCCAGCCGTTCGACGAGCCAGTCCACGTACTCCTCCTTCGTGGAGCCGAAGCCGGCCGGGCGCGCCGCACCGAAGCCGGGCAAGTCCCAGGCCTCCACGTCGGTCCGGGTCAGGTGCCGTCGCACGCCGTCCCATACCCGGTGGGTGTCGGGGACGCCGTGAATCAGGATGGCAGGCATGGACAGGTCCCTTTCATCAGTGATCGACGCCTCGCCAACGGCGCCGGAACAACATCTTGTCACACCGTTGTGTTTCGCGAGTTCCCCCAGGGGGTCGCGGTGACAGGCGCGTCCTGATGTCACATGATCCGTGCCTGTCCGGTCTGCACTGCTGAGGGCACCGAAGACGAGCCCGTGGGCCAAGGCATCCCGGGACCGGATGCTCCGTCCGCCGACCGTCACGGACGTCGATCCAGCCCATCTCAGTGGTGGCGATGCGGTGCTGTGTGAGAGGGAGGATGGCGTATGGACCAGGCCGGTGATGCGGTGCCGATCGCGGATCTGCTCGACGAACGACGGCATCTGCTCAATGTCGCCTACTGGATGCTGGGCACAGGCCCCGAGGCCGAAGACGCCGTCACCGAGACCTACCGGCAGTGGTACAGCCTGTCCGATCTCCAGAGAGCACACATCACCGACCCATGTGCCTGGCTGACCGAAACCACCGGCTCCATCTGCCTGGCACGCCTCATCCTGCCCGAGCGACGGCACACGGGTGCGGGCGGGAAGGACGGCGACGCGGCGGCGGGACTCCACCGGGCCCTGGAGGAGGAGATCGGCGAGGCCCTGCTCAACGCCCTGGGCGCCCTCTCCCCCGCTGAACGGGCGGCGTTCGTCCTCAACGACGTCTTCGCCATGCCACCGCGAGCGGTCGCCGGCATCGTGGGACGGACACCACACGAATGCGCCGAACTCGCCGACCGCGCCCGCCGCAGCCTGCGCACCAGCCGCGCACACCCCACCACACCACACCAGCACGACAGGATCGTCCGCGCGGTCCGGCTGGCCTGCACCACAGCCGACGCCACCCACCTGGCGTCCCTGCTGGCACCCGACGCGACCGCGTTCTTCGACGGCGGCGGGAAGGTCCGCGCCCTCACCCGACCGGTGCACGGCAACCAGCAAGTCGCCCGCACCCTGCTCACCCTCCTCACCCCCCGCCCGCACACCACCGTGGACCTCAGCCCCGCCAACGGCCGCACCGCGATCGTCGTACGCCACAACGGCCAGGTCGCCGCCGTCATCAGCTTCGACATCACCGACCACCACGTCATCCAGGTCTGGGCCGTCCTCAACCCCGACAAGCTGCGCACCTGGAACCGCCCCCACACCCACGGCACCTCCGACCTGTAACAGATCGACAGTGGTCGTGGTCTAAGAAGCAGACACGGTTGAAGTCGTTGTGACTTGTTGTGACGCGTCCAGGAGCCGGCCGACGAAACGGACCGTCACACGGCGGCTGTACGAGCGCGTCCGCCGACGGCACCGAAGCACCGATCTGCGGGGAACGGAGACAGAAAGATCATGCACCGTGAGACGCCCTCCACGGAGGGCACCCTGGACGAGGCCGTTTCTGTCTTCGTGGAGCTCCGCCCACGTCTGTTCGGTATCGCGTACCGCGTTCTGGGCAGTGCGACGGAGGCCGAGGACGTGGTCCAGGACGTATGGCTGCGCTGGCAGAGAACGGACCGCTCGGTGGTGGTGAACCCCGTGGCCTTCCTGTCGAGTGCGACGACCCGACTGGCCATCAACGTGGCCCAGTCCGCCCGAGTGCGCCGCGAGACCTACATCGGCCCCTGGTTGCCCGAGCCCGTCGACACGAGCAGCGACCCGGAGGTCGGCGCACAACGGGCCGAGGCACTCGAGCTGGCCCTGCTCATTGTCCTGGAGAAGCTGAACCCGAGCGAGCGGGCCGCCTACGTACTGCGCGAGGCGTTCGACTACGGCTACGCCGAGATCGCCGAGATACTGGGGCTGACCCCTGTCAATGTGAGGAAGATCGTGAGCCGGGCGCGCAAGCACCTCTCGGCCGAGCAGCGGGAGTTCGTGGATACGGTCGAGCACCGGCGGCTCCTCGACGCCTTCGTCTCGGCGGCGCGGACCGGAGACGTCGCGTCATTGGAGGCTCTCCTGGCCCCGGACGACGTCCGTACAGCCGGTGGCAAGTCCCCCGGCCCCACTCGCAGTCGAGAAGACAAGACGCTGGGCGCCCCTCTGCCGGTCCCGGGGTTCGGGGCGTTGCTGGAGGTCGGCTGACCTGTAGGACGGGCGATCCAGGGCTTCATGGGCGGCCGGGTCGGCCGGGTCGGCCGGGTCGGCCGGGTACCGGTCTCACTCCCCGCCCGTCGGACTCCGCGCACCGTCCGGCGACTGTGGGTGGCCCCGGACGCCGACTCGCGGGGGATCGATTGACGTCCGGGGCACTGCACCCGCTCGGCTCCATGCAGCGGGTGTGGAAGTGCTCCTGACGCCTAAGAAGGGTTACCAACCCTGCGCCGGGAACACTGTGATCAGTGTACCGCACTCCGACAATGTGAAGTCGACAGTGTTGGCACGCGGCCGACTCTCGTAAACAATGTTGTGAGGGGCGGGCCTACCTTCCCCTGTATATGCCCCGACTTCGCCGGTAGGGAGTCATACCGGGTCCGGCAGGTCCATGAGCGCGAGTTCGTCCGGGTCGACCAGGGCGGTGATCTCGGTGATGCGGCCATCGGCGACGGTGAAGGCGAGGAGGGAGAGCGGGGTCCCGTCCTCGCTCCAGGAGATGACCCCGGGGTGGCCGTTGACGGTCGCCGCATGTCCTCGTGCCGCGCTGCCGGCCACTCGCGCGCGGGTGGCGACTTCGGTGGCTCCGAGCGTGACGAACGTGCCGTTCGGGGTGTGGACGGTGAACTTCACCTCGGGGTGGAGAACCTGCAGCAGCTGCTCGAACTGACCGTCGCGGGCCGCGGCCAGGAAGGCTTGGACCACCTCGCGTTGTTGCCGGCCGGCGCTTGTCGGCTGCTGGGCGGCTTGCACCTTCCTGCGGGCTCGGCTGGCGAGCATTTTGGTCGCGTCGGCGGATTTGCCGAGAATGGTGCCGATCTCGCCGAAGGGCACGGCGAACACGTCATGCAGCACGAATGCCAGCCGTTCGTCAGGGCGCAGCGAGTCGAGGACCGTGAGGAGCGCGAGGCCGACGGAGTCCCCGAGTGCTACAAAGTCCTCCGGGGCAGGAGGCTCGTCGAGCGTCACGGTGAATTCGGGTAGCTGGTCACCGAAGGAGACTTCTGGGCGCGTCCGGCGCGACCGTAGGACATCGAGGCTGATGCGTCCGACCACCGTGGTCAGCCAGCCGCCGAGGTTGTCGATGGTGTCGGTGTCCTGGCGGGAGAGACGCAGCCACGCCTCTTGGACCACGTCTTCCGCATCGGCATGTGATCCGAGCATGCGGTAGGCGACGGCGCGGAGCCGCTCCCGGTGGGACTCGAAGGCTTCGGCGATCGGGTCCGTGGGATGGGTGCCGGCCATGTTGTTACCTCCCTGGAAGCCTCTTCGTCATAGGGATGACGCGCACAGGCGCGGCAACGTAACCCGATGAAGGAGAGCACTCCCACATGGAGAACCGGCTCAAGAACAAGAACACGAACAACCCCGACGTGTGGACCGCTGTCCGGCACCTGCAGAAGGCGATCGCCGCCGGGGGCGTCGACCCGAAGCTCCTCGCGCTGGTCCACCTGCGCGCCAGCCAGATCAACGGCTGCTCGGCGTGCGTCTACGCCAGTGTCACCGGAGGGAAGAAGGCCGGTGACACCGACGAGCGCCTGCACAACGTAGCGGCGTGGCGTGAGGCGCCGTTCTACACCGATGCCGAGCGCGCGGCACTGGCGCTGGCCGAGGCCGCCACCCGGCTGCAGGACGGCGCGCCGGGTGTCACCGACGAGATCTGGGAAGAGGTCAACGGCCATTTCACCGAGGAACAGATCGGCGCTATCAACCTGGAGATCGCGCTGACCAACTTCTTCAACCGGATCAACCGCACCATCAGGGAACCGGCCGGCAAGACGTGGGGGTGAGCCCAGCGTGGCTCGTACCCACTGGGCTTCGTCGGCGAAATGATCTGCGCGTGGGGTCGCGTGGCCGGGCAGGCGTGAAGCACCTGGTAGGACTGGTCTGCCCAGACCAGATCCGCTCGAAGCAGGCCCGCTTTCGGCGTGGCGCGCGGCTCCCGGTGGCGACACGACGATCACCCAACCGCCCTGTCGCCGGCCCAACTCCCGCACCTCGCATGTCATCCCAGTCAGGAGGCAGCGGACCGCTCGTCACCCCGGGCGGTGCTCTCTGACCGACGCCGAGAACTCCACAGCCGGGCGAACCTTCCCTACCAGGGCACTAGCACCGGCCGGATGCCAGCAGCGCCAAGGCGGGAAGGTCGACCAGGCCGTCCTCCGCGACTCGCTCGGCCACCAACCGGTCGTAGGCGGACTTGATCCGGGCGAACGTCTTGGGCGGCTGCCCCGTGACAACCAGACCGATGTTGGCCACGCCACCGGCCGGCCCGGACCACCAGACCTCCGGGTCCGCCCGATGCGTCCAGGCAAGCTCACTGCTGACCACCTCGGCCCAGCCTGCCTGCTCCAGCAGCCCACGCAGCCCCTCGGCGGTTCGGGCGAAGTTCAGCGGCGGGGTCGGGTACTCCGGGCGCTCCACGCCGGCCTCGTCCAGCGCCAGGTTGAACAGGGACATCGCCTCGTTGCCGGTGCCGTGCCAGATCGTCACCGCGAGCCGGCCACCCGGACGGATCACCCGGCGCAGCTCGCTCAGCACCGCCCACGGATCCTCCACGTGATTGACCACGAAGTTGGCCACCACGGCGTCGAACGAGCCGTCCGAGAAGGGGAGCTCGGGAAGCACCGCATGCCGGACCTCCGCCCCGGGGGCGTTCGCGGCCGCCAGCGCCAACATGCCCGGCTCGGCGTCCACTGCCACGACCTCGGCGCCCCGGGACAGCGCCGCCGCCGCGACCGTGCCCGGCCCGGTCCCGACGTCCAGTACGCGCGTCCCGGCACCGACCCCGGCCGCATCCAGCAGCGCCTCGGCCGTCGCTCCGCACAGGGCTGCGAAGCTCCCCTCGTATGCCTCGGCCGCGCCCGTCCACATCCGCCGCTCGTGCGCGTCGAACTCGCCGGCCATAGTCCGCCCTCCCCTGATTCAGACCTTGCCGCCAGCCTAGCCGGGCGTCCGAAGCAAGATCTTCCTTCAGGAGACTTCTGGCCACGCCTCTGACCAGCAGGCTCGCCGACCGGGGCCCTTCGAGCCGCAGCCAGGTCACGGGTTTGCCGCGTCGCCGTCGTTCTCATCCGTGCTGTCGCGGCCGGCGGGATGCGGGAAGAGGAGTTCCTCGAGTGCGGTCGTGCCGAACAGGAGCGCCATCATCACGGCGGGCACGAGCAGGGCAAACAGGATCACAACACCTCCCGGAGGGCGGTCTGCGGCACCTGGTTGGGCCATCGCCAGGATGCACCCGAATGGCGTAGCCCGCAGGTCGGCCTGGCCCCGGAGGAGGCGCCCGACTCGATCCCCTCTGCCCGATCGGGCGCCTACGAGAGCCTTTTCCTTCGCGCCGACCTCCACCTCGGTCCGCGGTCGGCCCTCATCCTCGGCGTACTCGGTTGTCGCGGCCTGGACGTCGCAGGCCATGTCGCGCCAGGCGCGCCACGCGGTCGGCAATGGGCGCGCGGGACCGGACAGCATCGACAAGTCATAGATGATTTGGCCCGGTGTCACTGGTTGCGTCTGCAGAAGTGAATTAAGGGAATCGCATGACGAGTACGGGCAGGAACACCGACGTTGCGGCGCAGTTCTTAATCATCTGTCGAGGAGCGCCGCAATCAGCTGAGGCTCCGAATCCCAGGTTTTCACCACCCCTGAAAAAACCGCCTCTGGCCCCGCAGTTGTACCCGCCGACCAGGTGGCGGACCTCTTCTGTTTCGTGGCCGCTTTCAATGCCGCTCACCGAAACAGGCCGACATACGGCAACAGACGTAGGCTGAAGAGGGAAGCGGGGCAAAGCGTCTTCTAGTGGTACGAGGTAGCACGCCATGACTGTGACCGCAATCTTGGGTGCTCGGGTCTTCGACGGTGAAAAGTCTCTCGGCGTGTCCAATGTGCTGATCGAGGCCGAGCGCATCACCGCGGTGGGTCGCGAGGCGCCGAGCGGCGCTGAGCTCGTCGACGGCGGCGGGGCGACATTGCTGCCGGGTCTCATCGATGCCCATGTCCACACGGATCAGCAATCTCTCGCATTGGCGCTCCGGTTCGGTGTGACCACCGAACTGGAGATGGCGGGCGTCAATACCCGTGACAAGCAGGCTGACCTCACGTGCAACGACACACTCGCCGATGTGCGCTCAGCCGGGCTGCCCATCACACCGCCCGGCGGTCACCCCAGCGAGCTCTTCCCCGAGGACTTCGAGTGGCCACCGCCCCCAGGTGAGGGGGAGCCTGCGCCACTGCTGCCGTTCGCTACCACCCCTGAGGAGGCCGCCGCGCTCGTCCCAGAGTTGCTGGCGCGTGGCTCCGACTACATCAAATTCATGATCGACGACGGGAGCATCGAGGGGCATCGAGGCCTGCCCATGCTGGACCAGGCCACGCTGAACGCGGGCGTCGCCGAAGCGAGGAAGTACGGCGCCCTGACCGTCGCTCACGCCCTGACGATTGACACCGTTCGCATGGCGCTCGAAGCAGGCGTCGACGGGTTGGTCCATATTTTCATGGACCAACCGCACACCGACGAGATCATCGCCCGGATCAAGGACGCCGGCGTTTTCGTCGTACCGTGCACCACGGTCAACGCCTCGATGATGGGCGTCACCGGTGCCGCCCTGGCCGATGACCCTCGAGTCGCCTCACGCCTCGAGGAGGACTGGGACCGCACCCTGCGTTCCAGTTTCAATCGCTACCCCCAGGGCGATCTCCAGAGCGTCCTCAACACCGTGAAAGCACTGCACGACGTCGGCGTCGATGTGATGTGCGGTACCGATTCGGCCCTACCGGTCACTTTCCTCGGCGGCCTTGCTCACGGCGCCAGCTTGCACCAGGAGCTGCAGTACCTGGTGCAGGCAGGGCTCACCCCCTCTCAGGCGCTGCGTGCGGCCACCGCTACCACCGCCCGCTGCTTCAAGCTGCCCGACCGTGGCCGCATCGCCGAGGGCTTGCGCGCCGACCTCCTGCTGGTCGAGGGTGACCCCACCACCACCATCGCCGACACCCTCCGCACCCGTGCGGTCTGGCGCCGCGGCACCCGGCTCGCCACAGCCTGACCGCAACCCGGAACCAACGTGGATGGCCGGAGCTGAGCCGTGCCCGCCACCCTGCTCGCCCCGTGAGCCGGGCCGCCCCTCGGCCTGGGCCGTCAGTACGTGACGGGTGATCCTCGGCGTTGTCCGAACTGGTCAGCCGGATCGACCGAGCCTCGGTGGTGTCGCGGTCCGGCGTGACGGGAGGGAACATGGCATGAGGGACTACCGGAGACGACGGCAGCGACGCATCCGATCGTGGACGCATATGAGCACTGGGAAGGACGCCGAGGCGTCGGCAGCAACGGGCTGGGCCGAGACGGGGGTGCGGACCGCGGCCGACGGGGTCCGCGTCACGGACACGGTCACTGAACGGTTCGTTTCCTGCTGCGGCACGAGGCTCAGCGGGCGGCACAGGCTATGACCGGAGCAGGCTCCTACGATGCGGTCGTCGTCGGCGGCGGCCACAACGGGCTCGTCGCGGCCTTGTACCTGGCTCGGGCGGGGTGGTCGGTGGCCGTGCTGGAGCGCAACCCCGTGGTGGGTGGCGCCATCGCGGCGGTGAGGTCACGGTCCCTGGTTTCGTGCACGACCTGTACTCCACCAACCAGAACCTCTTCCTCGCATCCGATGCGTACGCCGGCTTCGCTTCCGGCCTGTCCCGCCACGGGCTGCGCTTCCGCACCACCGACCGCCCCTATCCCAACGCCTTCCCGCACGGACTGAGCGTGCGTGTCTATTCCGACTACGAACGCACCCTCGGGCAGCTGGCGGCACACAACGCCGGAGATGCCGAAGGGTTCGCCGCCCTGTATCAGCAGTACAAGCAATTCGCACCGTACCTGTTCGGCCTTTACGGAAGTGCCGTGCCCTCGAGTGCGGCCGTCCGACAGGTGCTGAGCCTGCTGCGCCACCGTGGCCTGCGGGGCGCGGCAGAACTCACCCACACGCCCTTGATGAGTACGCGGAAGCTGGGTGAGACCTGGTTCGCGACCGGAGAGGCGCGGACCATGGCGGCTTGCTGGGGCATGCACATGGACTTCGGTCCAGACGTGTCCGGCGGCGCGATGTTCCCGCGGTCGATCCGACTCGGACCCCGGCAGGCCGCCATGTCGCATGAAGCGGTACCCCTGACCCAGTACTCCAGTTGCAGTTCTCAGTCGCCGCCACGGAGAAGCCGGCTTTTGAACACACTCAGCTGACGCCTCGTCATGTGGCCGGAGATCGCGACCAGCGGCTCCTGTCGGGTCGGCCAAGAGGTACCGCACTTCACAGCGGGGTTGGTCCAGACGACGGCCGTGGTGCTGCGCCGCGGAGGTTCCGCCGATGAGTTTCCGGCGGTGGTGCGGTCTACCTGTCGACGAAGGGAGCGCACCATGCGCAAGATCATTGTTTGCACGTTCCTGACGCTGGACGGTGTCATGCAGGCGCCGGGTGGTCCGGAAGAGGACGCCGAGAGCGGCTTCGAGCACGGCGGCTGGCAGAAGCCGGTGGACGACGAGGAGGTCGGCACGGCCATCGCCGGCTGGTACGAGTCCTCCGACGCGATGCTGCTCGGCCGCAAGACGTACGACATCTTCGCGTCGTACTGGCCGACCGCCGATCCCGACAACCCGTTCACCGAGCGCATGAACAGCATGCACAAGTACGTGGCGTCGCGGACCCTGACATCCGTCGAGTGGCAGAACTCCACGCTGCTGGAGGGCGACGTCGTCGACGCCGTACGGGAGCTGAAGACGACCGACGGCGGCAACATCAACGTAGTGGGCAGTGGGGACCTCGCCCAGACCCTCATGCGACACGGCCTCGTCGACGAGTACCGGCTGACCATCCATCCGGTGATCATCGGCACCGGCAAGCGGCTGTTCGCCGACGGAGCGATCCCCACTGCGCTGGAGCCGGTCAGCGTCTCGACGACGAAGGGCGGCACCATCGTCGGCGTCTACCGGCCGAACGGCAAGCCCAGCTACGACAGCTACTGAGCGGCTTCGTCCGGATCACCGGGCAGACCACAGGAAGATGCCCGCCACCCTCGCGGAAGGCGGGCGCGTCACCGGCCTGCCCGGCGGTGAGGTGAATTTGTGGTCAGCCCAACGCGGGACCGGCCGATGGCTTGGTCTGCCAGAAGCCCTCCGGCCGGGGCCCTGCGCCGATGGCTCCGCTCGCGGAACACCACGCCGCGCATCGCCCGCAAGGGCACCGAGTCCTCACAGCGGCTGGGCCGTCAACGCCGGACAGTGCACGCCGAGGTAATTCGATGGCGCCCGGGAACGAGTGTGCCCACCCTGGTCCCTGTGGCAGAACCCAAGTACCAGATTCGAGCCCTGCACACGGACTCCACGGTCACCGTCTACCAGGCGTACGCCCCGGAGATCGGCCTGCCGGCAGCCCGGGAGGGCCGATTCCCGGCTGTGTGGCAACGGGACCGGATGACATGGATCAAGCCGTCGTTCCTGTGGATGATGTACCGCTGCGGGTGGGGCACCAAGGAAGGTCAGGAGACCGTCCTCGCCGTGGAGATCTCCCGTAAGGGCTTCGAGTGGGCACTGAAACACGCCTGCCTGTCCCACTACGAACACGGGCTCCACACAGACCGTGCCACGTGGAAGCACCAATTGAAGCGGGCTCCGGCCCGGGTGCAATGGGACCCCGAACGCGACCTGCACCTTCAGCCGCTTGCCCACCGGTCGCTCCAGCTCGGCCTCGCCGCCGAAGCCGCACGCCTCTACGCCGATGAGTGGACCGTCTCCATCACCGACATGACGTCGCTCGCCCACACCGTCCACGCCCATGTACGAGACGGAGACTTGGACGCCGCACGGCAACTGCTGCCCCGTGAACGTCCCTATCTCCTGGACGACGGGTTCCTGGCTCACCTACGCCAATGAGCCGATCCGCCAATTGAGATGATCTCTTATGATCATCAGCAAGGCGGGGTCGTAGCACAGAGGTAGTGCGCCGCGACATCATCTCGGAGGACGTCGGTTCGAATCCGACCGCCCCGCCCCTCTCAGGACGACGCCTGCTGACCGCATACGCAGTTGGTGACAAGTCCCGTGCCGACTTGGTGACTCTCCCGATGGCACGGTTTTCGATCACGCGGAAGTGGCGAGCTGTCCGCGCACCCATTCCGGATCGGGGTTGGTGTGTGGCCGGCCCGCCACGACGACGGTCGGCACGGTCTCGTTGCCGTCGTTGGCTGCCCTCACCGCTGCAGCTCCTGCCGGGTCACGCCAGATGTTGACCCAATGCAACTGGCGGGCGCTGCGGCCCAGCCGGATGCGCAGTCGCATACAGTACTTGCAGCCCGGACGCCAGAAGACGACTGGACGACCGTCGACCACGCTGCGGCGTTGTGCCTCCCGCGCACCGATCGACCTCGGGAAGATCAGGGGCGAGTTCACACCTGCGAGCGCCAGGAACGCCAGCAGGAGTGCTGCGGCTGTGCCGGGGTTCCCTTTGAGGATCAGCCCAGCCGCGACGACCGAGCCGCAGAGCACAAGCAGCGTCGGAAGGATCCAAGCGCGCATCATGGTGACGCAGGCTATCCGATGAGTCGGGAACCTCCTCGAACCAGGCCGCTCACCTGGATGTTCGCCGGACGCTGAGGCGGCCTTCGCCTGTTCTTGCGCTCGGTCGGGGCGAGGTGGAAGCGGCTCGAGGCGGTTGCAGTTCCTCCGGCCAGATCGACCGTATTGGTCCATTCGGCGGCGCTCCGTCATCCTCGTTGCCCGATAAGACAAGTGCCGACGGTGACGTACAGGCGGAGCGAGGTGCTGACCGCCCGCAGATGCGGCTGCGGCCACCACCCGTTGCGGTGTCGGCTGGATCGGATGCCGCCCAGCCGGGACAGCGTCATGTGCGGGATCGCTTAGCCTCCGACGATCTCCTGTTCAGGCAAGTAACTCTGGCGACCAACCTTGGAAACCATCGTCAGCCGCTACCTCAGTCCCTCAACTATGAGGAATTCGAGCATCGTTTCGCACGTGACGCAGCTCACACATGCCACAGGGAAGGCGACATGCAAGTTTCTTGTTCGAACAAGCAACGACCTCGCAGAGTCACTGCGTGGCCGTATGGACACGGTCCCTTCCGCACGAAGAGAGATGATGATGTCGAAGGCATTCGAGCCCTACGAGCTGGGTGGCAAGCGCCTGGCCAACCGTCTGGTGATGGCGCCGATGACCCGTAGCCGCGCCTACGGGCCCGGTCAGAGCCCCATGCCGTTGATGGCGGACTACTATGCGCAGCGCGCCTCGGCCGGGCTGATCGTGACCGAGGGTGTCCAGCCCTCCAGGGTCGGCCAGGGCTACCCCGACACCCCCGGCATCCACACCGCCGGGCAGGTCGCCGCCTGGCGTCACGTGACCGAAGCCGTGCATGCCCGGGGCGGCGTGATCTACCTGCAGATCATGCACACCGGACGGGTCGGACACCCCGTGCTGACGGGCCTGCAGCCCGTCGGCCCCTCCGCCGTCACGGCCGCCGGACAGGTGTACACCCACGAAGGCCTCCAGGACTTCGTCACCCCGCACGAACTGACCGACGCGGAGATCCACGCCACCATCGCCGACTACGCCAAGGCCGCCCGAGGCGCCATCGAGGCCGGCTTCGACGGCGTCGAGCTCCACGGCGCCAACGGGTACCTCATCCACCAGTTCCTCGCCCCGAACAGCAACCAGCGCACCGACGAATGGGGCGGCAGCCCGGACAAGCGCATCCGCTTCGCCGTGGAGACCACCAAGGCCGTCGCCGCAGCCATCGGCGCGGACAAGGTCGGCTTCCGCCTCTCCCCCGGCAACCCCTACAACGACATCGACGAGTCCGACACCGCCGACACCGAGGCCACCTACACCGCCCTGGTCGAGGCCCTCGCCCCGCTGAACCTCGCCTACCTTCACCAGCTCGAGGCCCCCGGCGTACGCGACTTGACGCTCCGGCTGCGCAAGGCATGGCCCACGACCTTCATCCTCAACCCCTTCACCGGCCAGGAACCCACCGGACCGGCCGAGCTGGAACTCGTCGAGAACGGCACCACCGACCTGCTCGCCTACGGCGCCCTCTTCCTCGCCAACCCCGACCTGCCCGCCCGCCTGGCCCAGGGCGGCCCGTTCAACACACCCGACCCCGCCACCTTTTACGGCGGCGACGAGAAGGGCTTCACGGACTACCCCACGCTGGAGGAAGCCCGCGCCTGACAGTTAGGCGCGGACCCGAGCGCACCACACATGCCGCACCTGAGCAGCGCATACCCTTGCCCTCAGGACGCGGACGCAGATCGTGCGCGCGGCAGTCGGCCCCGCCGCCGGCGGCCGCGCGCAGGCTCCGCAAGGACGGCCGCACGGGAGAAAGCAGAAGGAAGCACCATGGACTCCGAGGCCATGCGCCAGGTCCCCGAAACCGGGGAACTCCCCGAGACCGGGGAACTCCCCGAGGCCGCACGCCGCGGACCGATCAGCCATGCGATCTTCCGGGTGGCCCGCCTGCACCGCACGCTCGCCGGCCAGCTGCTGCGCGAGGTCGGTCTGCACCCGGCCCAGGAACTGGTCATGATGCAGCTGTGGGACCACGGCCGGATGCGCCAGACCGACCTCGCCCGGCACGTCGGCGCCGACGCCCCCACCATGACCCGCACCATCCAGCGCCTGGAGAAGGCCGGCTTCGTACGCCGCGTGCGCTCCACCAGCGACAAGCGCTCCGTCCTGGTCGAACCCACCGCCGCCAGCCACGCCCTGCGCCAACAGGTCGAAGACCTCTGGGGCCGCCTCGAGGACTACGCTGCCGGTGACCTCACCGACACCCAACGCGACGAGACCCTCGCCGTCCTCGAACGCCTCGAGGCCAGCCTCGCCGCCCACACCAACGGCGCCGAAGCACCCCCGCACCCTGGCGCGCCGGACGCCTGACCGGGCGGATCCGCGGGCGATCAGACGCATCGTCAGGGGCAGCGGCGTCCTGCGGCACTCAGCCGGCTTCGGATTGAGCAGCTCGAGCGTGGAGCGTGAGGTGAGGTGAGGTGAGGTGTACAGCGCAGCTTTCGGCGTAGCCGGAGGTACCCGGTGTTCTGCCGCCGGTGACCCATGCCTCGCTCATGATCGTTGCTCAGGACTCGTCGGAGAGGAAGTGCTCGGCGAGTGGGGTGCCGGCGAACCTCTCGTGCATCAGACGGGAGAAGAGCAGCAGCGAGCTGCGCGGTCGGTGGAGCACCGCGAGGCTCTGGGCCTGTCCCTCGGCGTTGCGGGTGACCGTAACGACAACCTTCACAGGCTCGCCCTGGACCGAAGACTCATAGATCTCCAGGAAGCCGTTGTCACCGAAGTCGCCGGTGAAGCTGAAGTCCTGGAACTCATACAGCTCGCGGGCCTTGACCACGATGGCGCGCACCGCCTCCGCCCCCTGCGCCGTGCCGTTCATTGCCCCGCCTTCCAGGGTGGCGTCGTCGGCCAGGTCGTCCAGCCACCAGGGGTAGTAGCTCAGGCCCTGGCGATCAGCGTCGCCGCGCTCCGTGTCTGCCATGGTGTGCCTCCTTCGACAGTCCGGCCGCGGGCCGGACGGTGGGTTGGTCTGACTCGGCTGCGAACACTCACAGCCGACGGACAGGAGCGTTTGCTCCTATTGATGCGGGACTCGAACGTGCGCCGAGTGGTGCCGTTGCGCCGGTCGGCGCCACGCCGGCAGGTGCGTCTGCCGGCACGGTCTGCCCGAGGGTGGTCAGCGCTGAAGGTAGACGGTGAAGTGCCGCTCGGTCTCACCCGCGGGAACGGTGCGAATGAAACCCCGAGCGGTGCGGTAGTCACCCGTCCCACCCGTGATCCCGACGTCTACTGACGCCGGGGCGGGCAGGTGCAGCAGCGATTGCGCGGCGAACTGTCCCTCGGGGAGCGCGAAGGTGCCCAGGCACTGGAGAGCGGCCGGACTGACCCGGGTGAAGGTGCAGACCGTGCTGTGATCCCCCACCTTCTTGCCGTCACGGTAGAGATCCTCGTGCACAACCCGTTGGTCACCCACGCTGACTCCCGGCTCGCCCAGATCGACTTCTCCGGCCGAGGTCTGCTTGCCGACCAGCTCGATCGTCTGCACACCGTGCTTCGCCGCGGGCACGTCGGCCGACGCCGACGGCGCCAGCGCCGCGGTCCCGGCAAGAACCACCGCTGCTCCCGCGGCTGCGCTCAGGTATCGCGCCTTGCTTGTCTTGATGATTTTCAGCATCTGACTAATCCGTTCATTGATCTTCATCTGATGGGACTGAGTACATGCGGCTGTCTGTCCTGCCGCGCCGACCGATCAGTCGGGCCAAAGGGGCCGATGTGGAAGCAGGCCGCTTTTCTGCAACTAGGGGCCGCCGGCAAACCCTGGGGTTCCTTCAATGGTGCGCAGATCGGAGCGCCATGTTCCTACGAGCGGCCCACGTGGTAACGGCTCGTGATCGCAACGCGGTTGAAGGCGCTCATCAGCGTTGTCAGCCAGGCGACGGCAGAGACCTGATCTGCGGAGAGCACGGCTGCCGCCGCGTTGTAGTCCGCGTCGCTCACATGCCCTTCCGATACTCGTGCGATCGCCTCGGTCAGGCGCAGGGCGGCACGGTCGGCCTCTGAGAAGTAGCCGGTTTCCTGCCATGCGGGCAGCACTGCGATCCGGTCCGGGTTCTCACCCTTCTTGAGCGCGTCGTGGGTGTGCATTCTGAGACAGAACGCACAGCCATTTATCTGGGACGTGCGGATCTTCAAGAGCTCGACCAGGAGCGGGTCAAGACCTGCCGCGGCGGTCGCCTCTTCCACCGCCGACGACAAGGCGAGAAGTGCTGCGTAATTCGCCGGGTGTTGCTTTCCCAAGTTGACGCGTTGCTTCTGAGACTCTGTTTTGGTCATGGTTTTCTCCTCTTCTTGTGGCCGGACGGCCCACAGCGGTTGCCTCGGCCTCACCCCCTTCTGTGCCCTTGTTACGAGCGGCGGTCATGCGCAATCGGGGGCACGACGGTTCGGCGGGGTGCTCCGCAGGTGCCGCGGGGAGGACACGCAAGCGGACTCGAGAAGCCGCCAACACATTAGGAGCATATGCTCCTAATTTCGAAGGTACCAGAGCCTGCCGCTTGTCCCCTGTTGTTGTGACAGGCGGCACAAGACCGCGCCGACCCGATGATCACCGTCGTTCGATCGAATGTCACTGGGGCCCAGGGAGTGCCTCCAACCTTCATCTGCGACCCCTTGCTTCCGCAGCCGCCGCCGGCAACCTGACCGTCACGGACGCGAAGCACTTCCGGCCACGGCCGAGATGAGCGCTTTACCGCACGCCAATTACGAGCATATACTCCTAAACGTTGCCAGGCAGCCGCTCAGCGCACCAGGCACCTCTGTCCGCGTGCCCCGCTTCATCCCTGGCGGCACCTGCTGCGTGCAGCGCGCGGACCGTCGCGACCGAGGGTGGACCCGCTCCGCCGACTGCGCCCCTCCCATGAACGGTGGCGCACAGGGTGCGAGATTCACCGATACCCAGAAAGAACCACCTCCACATGCATCTGAAGCTCGAACTCATCGTCCTGCCCGTCTCCGACATCGATCGGGCCAAGGCCTTCTACGAGGCACTGGGATTCCGTCTGGACCTCGACAAGGCCGTCAGTGACGACTGGCGCGCGGTACACCTCACCCCGCCCGGCTCCGAGGCCTCGATCATCTTCGGCACGGGGCTCACCTCCGCCGCGCCTGGCTCGGTCCAGGGCCTGTACCTCGTCGTCGCCGACATCGAGGAGGCCCGCGCGGAACTCACCGGCCGTGGCATCGAGGTGAGCGAGGTCTTCCACGACACCGGAGGCCTCTTCCACCACGGCCACCACGCAGGAGAGGTCACCCATCACGTCGAAGGCCAGCATCGGGTGGACGGACCGCATCCCGAGCGCGCCTCCTACGGCTCCTACGCCACGTTCAGCGACCCGGACGGCAACGGCTGGGTGCTCCAGGAGGTCACGCAGCGGGCCCCCGGCCGCTGACCCTCGCCAGTCGCCCAGGGGGCTGATCGCCATCGCCCGCCGGCATGACGATCAGCCCCCTGGCTGCCCGCGGGAGCCGTCCGCTCCCGTTGCACAACCACACGGACCCAACTCGCCGACCGAGATGCGACGTTGGCTACCGCCTGTCCGCCCGGCAGGTGTGGACCGCTGCCGCGGAAAGCCCGTCGCAGGGCAGACACGGCCGAGACGCGCGCACGGCCCGGCAGGCCCTGAAGGTGCCCTCAGCGACCCCACTGAGTTACCGGGGCAGTCATGAACGAAGCAGCGGGGAACGAGGATCCCGCACCTACGACGTGACCGTCATCGGAGCCGGACCGGTCGGCGAGAACGTCGCCGAACGCGCACGCGCCGCCGGGCTCGACGCCGCGATCGGCGAACGCGAACTGTTCGGCGGCCACTGCTCGTTCCAGGCGTACGACCCGAGCACGGCACTGCTGCGGCCGGTGCCGGCACTGGCCGACGCACGCCGTGTGCCCGGGCTGCGCCACGCGGTGGCCTGGCAGCTGGACATCGACGCGGTCCTCGCGCACCGCGACAGGACGGCCTCGTACTGGAAGGGCGAGGACCAGGCCGACCGGCTGCATTCAATCCCGGTCGATCTCCTACGCGGCCACGGGCCGCTTGACGACCCCGACGGGTGGCGGTGCGGGCACCGGCGGGCGACACCGTCCAATTGACCGCGCGGCACACCGCCACCGCCTGGCGGGCCCGCGGCTCCCAAGTGACCACCTGGTCCGCGGGAACGGACTGCTCGAGAAGCCGGAGCGGAGCCGTTCCCCGGCGAGCTGGTCGTCGAGGAGATGCGAAGCAGGCGTCGACATCCGGTTCGGAGCCCCGGTGACGTCTGGAGACCGTTGGTCTCACTCCCGGCAGCCGGCCGGCCGTGGACGACACCTGCCGGGTCAACGATGTCGCAGGCGGCCGGCTCCACGCCGTCGGCGATCTCACCCAAAGGTCGTCCCGCGAGCGGCTAGTGCCGCATCAGACAACGTTCGCCCTGTCGGCATCCCTGCCCGGGCCAGGGTGGAGTCCTTCGTGATACGTTCCTGCCGCCGTGCACTGCTGCGAACTGAGGAGGTGAGACCGATCAACGCTTTGACAGGTCGGGCCTCCCTCCCTCGCATGGCCTAGGGAGCGCCCGCAGAGGCATCCCGAAAGGCATGAACCGCTATGCGCTTCATATCTGAGACGTCGTCCGACGGCGTCCGCGAACAGCTCTTCACCCTCGGCGACATTCCTGGCGTGTTGTGGACGCCAGAAGGTGCCGTCGCCACTCGTCCGCTCGTCTTGATGGGACACGGTGGCGGTCAGCACAAGAAGGCCCCTGACGTCCTGGCTCGTGCACGCCGCTTCGTGACCGAATGCGGTTTCGCGGTCGTGGCGGTCGACGTTCCCGCCCATGGCGACCGGCCGAAGGTTGCGGAGTATGACCGGATCGCGACTGAGAACCAGGCTCGCGTGGAAGCCGGTGAAGAGTTGGCCCCGCTGATCGCCGAGTTCCAGGCGCTCGTGGCCCGCCAGACCGTGCCGGAATGGCGGGCGGTCCTGGACGCGGTTCAGCAACTCCAGCACGTAGGCGCCGGCCCGGTGGGTTACTGGGGGGTTTCGCTGGGATGCGGACTCGGTGTTCCGTTCGTCGCTGCCGAACCGCGGGTCCGCGCGGCGGTACTGGGCTTGGGCGGGGTGCTGGCGTCGGCCGAGGCCGCGGCGCGGATCACCGTCCCAGTGGAGTTCTTGGTGCAGTGGGACGATGAGCGGGTGCCGCGGGTTCAGAGCTTGACGCTGTTCGACGCCTTGGCCTCGGCCGAGAAAACGTTGCACGCCAACCCCGGCAAGCACGGGGAGATCCCAGCATTCGAGCTGGAGAGCACGCTGAGGTTCTTCGCCCGGCACCTCGGCTGATACCGCCGCCTGCAGTCCGCGACGCGCCGATCGGGAAGCGGATCCCGATCGGCGCGTTCACTGAAACTGGTCGGCGTGGCCGACAGAGTTCAGGTTCGACACATCGACGATGACGAGGGACAACGCCTGCTGCGGATCATCCGCAGAGGCACCGGGTCAGTGGTGACATGACGGCGGGCCCAGATGGTCCTACTGTCCGCGCAGGGCATGCCGGTGGCGAAGATCGCCGAGGTGTCGTTCACCAGCGCAGACCGGGTGAGGGATGTGATCCACAACTTCAACATTCAACACGGACGGCTTCGACTCGCTGTACCCGAAGTACAAGGGCGGCCGGCCGAAGACCTTCACGCTGCCCGAGCGGCGCGAGATCAAGAAGATCGCGAAGTCGAAGCCGACCGAGCACGACCTGCCGTTCTCCACCTGGAGCCTGACCAAGCTGGCGGACTTCCTGGTTGCCGAGGGGGTGGTCGACGACATCAGCCACGAGGGCCTGCGCATCCTGCTCCGCGAGGAAGGCGTCTCCTTTCAACGGCGGGGGCAAGCACAAGGACCCCGACCGGGAACCGCGCCGCAGGCGGCGGGCCACCTACAACCGCTACGGCGGTGTGCGCCACCTCTTCGCAGCCCTGGACCTGGCCCGGGACAAGCTCTACGGCCACATCAAGCCGATCAAGAAGCGCACCCAGTTCCTGGAGTTCTGCCGCTACGTGCGTACTCTCTACCCGGCCCAGGTCCGCATCGCGATCGTCTGTGACAACTTCTCCCCGCACCTGACCACGAGGAAGTGCCAGCGCGTCGGCGACTGGGCCACCACGAACAACGTCGAGATCGCCTACACGCCGACGAACAGCTCCTGGCTCAACCGCATCGAAGCCCAGTTCACCGCCCTGCGCTACTTCACCCTCGACGGCACCGACCACATCACCCACAAGGAGCAGGGCAGCATGATCCGCCGCTACATCATCTGGCGAAACCGCCACGCCGACGACCAACGCCTACAGGAGGTCGTCGACAGGGCGAACGTTGCCTGACGCAGCACTAGACAACCGGGGAGGACCCTGTCAGCCCAGGTAGAGGTCCCTGCGTGCCGTCACGAACTCTTCGATCGTCTGGGCGGGGGCACCGGTCAGGCGCTCGACATCGCCGGAGATCCGGTCGTAGCGGTTCTGCTGGTGGAGGCGGCACATGGTGACGATGTGCTGCTCGATGTGCGGGGGCAGCCCGATCGTGGACAGCACATCTTCGCGCCACTGGTCGAGCGGCACGTCCACGTACGAGATCGGCCGCCCCAGTGCCTTGGAGAAGGCGCCGGCCAGCTCCGTCATGTCGACCGTTCGTGGCCCGGTCAACTCGTAGACGTGCCCGATGTGGGGAGCGGGGTCGCGCAGCACGGTCGCGACCACTCTGGCGACGTCGTCCACGGCGATCGGCGAGGTGCGCCCGGCTCCGAACGGCAGCACGATCGTGTTGTTCCTGCGGATCGTCTGCGCCGGAAGCGTGGTGAACAACGGATTGTCCAGGAATGACGTCGGCCGGATGTGGACGACCGGCAGGCCGGACCAGTTCAGCACCTGTTCCGCCAGCCAGTGCAGCCGCTGCTGGTGCGACTCCCCGACGCTGGTGGCGGTCATCTGCGAAACCGTCATCTGCGACATGTCGATGAGGGCGTCCAGCTTCCCGTACTCCCGGGCCACGCTCGCCACGACGGTCGCCGCGAGGAGGTGGTCGGGCGACACGGGCATGGCGAAGTACATGCTCCGGCTGCCCTGCAGGGCGGCCGCGACGGTTTCGGGTCGCGTGAGGTCACCGAGGACGACCTCCGCACCGAGTGCCCGCAGTTGTGCCGCACGGTCGTCGTCGCGACGGACCATGACGCGCACCGGCACGTTCTGCGAGCGCAGCTTCTCAAGGACATTGCGGCCCACGCCGCCCGGGGCGGTGACGAGGACGGGGTGACTGGCGGCCATCGATCGGTCTCCTTCTTGGTAAGCGGCAGCGGGTGCGGTTCTGGGATACGCGTCAGGCGGCGGGTGTCGTGCGCCGCCGCAGTGATCGGCCGCGCAGGCCGAGCAGCAGTGCGGCACCGACGGCCCACAGTGCCAGGGTGCCGACGGGGCGCGCCGCGTGCGCGCCGTCGAAGTAGCTCAAGTCGGTGATGACACGGACAGCGGCACCAGGGGGCAGCAGTGCCGAGACGGCTCGGGCCGCGGACGGCAGCAGGTCGGCGCCGATGGTGGCACCGCTGGTGGCGTTGCCGACGGTGAGCAGCAGGAGGGTGGCGACCGGAATTCCGACGGGGCCGAAGTGGGTGCCGAGCAGCTTGGTGGTGAAGGCGGCCGCGGCCGCCAGCAGGGTCAGAGCGAGGATCAGCGGGGCGACCGGAGCCGGAACCGCTCCCAGAACGGGACCGCCGATCACCGCGGCGACCGCGCCGATGGCCAGGGAGGCGCCGCTCAGCAGCACGAACCGATGGCGCAGGCGCAGGAGGCCGCTGAGACCGAGGGCGTTCGAGCCGAGCACGAAACCGGCCAGGGTCACGCCGAAGGCCATGTAGAAGCCGGCCAGTCCTCGGGCGTCGAACCGGGCCAGGGGGATGACGTCCTTCGTGGCCACGTGCATGCCCGCACCGTGCGCATATGCGCGGACGAGGGTCTTCACCGCCGATGTGGTGGATGTGCCGTTGGCTCCCGCGAGCTCGAGGCTCAGCCGGCCGGGCCCGTCACTGCTGAGCGCGGCCACGACGTCGCGGTGCTCCAACGCCCGATGCGCGGCGTCGACGTCGGCGGCGGCGTGAACCTCGACACTGCCGCCGAGGGCCTGGCGTATCTCGCCGGGCAGATCGGGAGCGGTGACGGCGATGGGGATGTGGTGGGGCTGGGGGTTGCGCTGCAGGCCGACGTAGCAGGTGATGAAGGCCGCCACGACGATCAGGGCGATGAGAGTCGGTTGCAGCCAGGCTTTCACCGGTGTCCGGCGGTGGACGGCGAGGTGGGGTTTTTGGACGGACTCGGCCGCTGCATGTGTGGGGGCGGATCCGACGGAGGTGTCCATGAGAAGACTTTCTGAGGGTGGAAAGTGAATCGCGCGGGGACCGTGCCGGGAGCACGCGCACACCTGCGCCGCATTACGAGCGTATGCTCCTAATTCCAGGGCGGCAAGAACAGGACATCGCCTCCCGGTCGGCGACGGCCGGACCCCATGGACCTTACGAGCAGATACTCCTATTATGGAGCCCACCCACGGAGGAGCCCATGACCACCACGCCGCCGAACCCCGCCGATCAGTGCAACAACCTGGCATTGCGCAAAGCGGCCAGGTACCTCGGCGCAACCTACGACAAGACCCTGGCCTCGGTCGGGCTTCGCGCGACGCAGTTCAGCATCCTGCAGCAGCTCAGCGCGCACGGAGACATGACGATCACCAGCCTCGCCGACACGATCGCCATGGACCGCACGACAATGGCCTCGAACCTCAAGCCGCTGGCGCGGGAGGGACTGGTGACCGTCGAACCGTCGCCGACCGATCGCCGTGCACGGATCGCCGCGATCACACCGGACGGCCTCGCCCGCTTGAAGGAGGCGCTGCCGCTGTGGAGGGACGTACAGGCTCGGTTCGAGGAGAACTTCGGCGCCGAGGACGCCGCCCGTCTGCGTGAATCCCTCGCAGCCGTCCTCGACACCGGCTTCACCCCCTGGGCGGAGTAGACGGCTCAGCCTTTCCTGATCATCCAGCCTTCGGCCCCGCCCCCCGGCGTCACCCACCGCAACGGCGGCCCACCGTGGCCTTCAGCCGCGCAATGTTGCCTCGCCTATCGAAATTCGATAGGTTTCCATCGCAAGTCGATGGAAGGATGGGTTCATGGGAAAGCTGGCAGTGCGTGCGCTGCGCGCCGTGCTCGTGGTGGTGCTGGCCGGCACCGTGTTCGTACAGGCATCGATGGTGTGGGCGTTTGCCACCCACCAGGAGGAGGGGTCGCTCCCGCTGACCCCGCTGCGCGTGATCACCATCCTGGGCATGGCATCGGCCCAGGTCACCGTGGTCTGCGTATGGCGGCTGGTGACGATGGTCCGACGCGGAACCGTGTTCTCCCACGCCGCCTTCCGATACGTGGACGGCGTGATCGGCGCGATCGTGGCGGCCGCCCTCTTGTGGTTCGCGGTCACAGCCATCAACGCGCCGGGCCAGCGGGACGATCCGGGCGTCACCGTCATCATGGCCGGGGTCGGCGTGGCCATCCTGGGGGTCGCGCTCATCGTGCTCGTGCTGCGGATGCTGCTCGCCCAGGCCGTCGCACGCGACGTCGAAGCGGCGCAGATGCAGGCCGAGTTGGACGAGGTGATCTGATGCCCATCGTCGTCGACATCGACGTGATGCTGGCCCGGCGCAAGATGTCCGTGGGCGAGCTCGCGGAGCGCGTAGGGATCACGCCCGCCAACCTGGCGGTACTCAAGAACGGCCGCGCCAAGGCGGTGCGCTTCACAACGCTCGCCGCGCTCTGCGAGGTACTCAAGTGCCAGCCGGGCGACCTGCTGCGCTGGGAGGCCGAGGACGCCGCGAGCGGATGACGTGCCCCAGAGCATGCGTGACAACTCCCGGCGTGGACGGGTGCCGCCGGAGTACGGCAGAAGCGGATCGCACAGTTGATCACCGGTCGTTAGACTCCTGCTATGGACGATGACCGTTGGTCCAGGTGGCCGGAGCCCTGGGCAGGCACCGACAGCGACATACGTACGGTCATGAGCGCGATCGCGCGAGAGGTCAAGGACGGGTTCAAGTACGACGAGATCCCTTGGCAGCGGTTTCCGCATTTCTATGGCCCTGGCGAGGAGATTCCCGGACTCCTTGCAACGCTCACCTACGACGACGCTGAAGCCGCCGACGCGGCTCTGCGACAGCTGTGGAACTACCTTCACCATCAGGGCAGTACGACCGCGGTGGGAGCACTGGCGGTGCCCTTCCTGCTCCGGATCACGGCTATCGGATCCCCCGGGCTCCGCGCGGAAACCCTGCATCTGGTCGCCGAGATCGGACGATGTCAGCACCTTGGGGACGGATCACGTGAAGGCCTGCTCGCGGTATCCGAGGATCCATCGATGATGGAGGGCGCCACGGAATGCCCGGTGGACTGGACGATTCAGGCCGCTCGCGATGCCGTCACAGGCGACCTGCACCTCCTGCTCCCTCTTCTCCCCGACCCCGACCCCGATGTCCGTTCCGCGACCGCCTTCGTCCTCGCGGCGGTGACCAGCGAGATTCCACGCGTGTCCTCAGCCCTGCACCGCAGGCTGGCGGTGGAAGACGATCCGGTGGTCCAGGTGAGCCTGATCCTCGCGATCGCTCAACTCGCCCGCGAGCACCGGGATGAACACGCGTACGCGTGGGCCCGGAACCTGTGGTCAGATGCCGGCCGCCCACCCGAGATCCGCATCGGCGCCGGCCTCGCCTGGCTGTGCCTGGTCGCCGACCCCGTCCCTGACGAGCTCCGCACCCTCCTGACCGACCCAAGTACCGATCAACTCAGCGACCTGCTTCAGCGGGTGCCATGGCTCCCACCGGTCGACTCCAACAGCGGACTGCGCCGCTGCATCCACGAAATGCTCACGCCGCACATCCCCTGGACCAGGCGGTTTCATCTGGATCACGGGGGTGATGGCGATCCATCCCCGATGTCGGTCTGGGGCGATGAGCCCTTGGAACAGCCCCACCGAGGACGACCTGCGGCAACCGCTCAATGAGTGGGATCCGCCGGACGGCACCGGCCCTGCGCTTCTCGGCCACCACTCGCCCGTACCTGACCGTCGTAGGACCGTGCCAGACCGCGAACAGCGACGGCACTTGCGGCATGGGCAGGGGCTTCATCGGTGCGGACACCTCGACCGGTTCGCCACAGCGCGCGAGGCCGTGGCGCCGGCCGTCCGCCAACTGCGGTCCGGCCTGGCCCGATCACGCTCGACGGATGACCCAGCCCAGTGCCACAGCCGTGCCGCCGGCCGCCCCTACGAGGCCCCACATTGCCGCTGGGAGGGGACGGAGGTGGCCCGGATGACGGGGTCGCGGCGACCGCGGGCGCCGATGCGGAGGCAGCGCCCATCCGTGCCGGAATCGCGCCGGTCCCGGCGTCGGCGGACCGTGTCCGAACTGCGAGCGCAAGGCCGGTACGGTCCCGGACTCCGCGACGTCCTCCCCTCCTTCGTCGGCGTCGGCCTGCTCCTGCTCGGCACCGTCCTGCTGCTGAACCGGCTCAGCCGCACGTTCGGGGTCACCGGCCTGGTGATCGGCCTCAACCTGCTGGCCATGGCCACCGTGGTGACCCTGCGCGTGCGCCGGGCGTTCGTCCGCCGACGCGGTGGGCATTACACCGCCGAGGAGCTCGCGCGGCTCGATGACCGCGGGCTGGCCGAAGCCACCGCGCGCATACTTGAGCGCGACGGCTGGCAGGTGGCGGATCTGAGCCTGCGGAAGGGGCGTCTGCGCCTGTATGCCAGGGACCGCCACGGCCGCGAACTCGACGTCACCTTCAGACCCGTCGCGATCGACGACGCCGCGACCGACGACGAAGAGCCGCCCTGGCCCGCGACCGTAGGGGAGACGGACCGGCCCGGCGTCGACCGGCCCGGCCGGGTCATCGTCCGCCTCGGCGGCTTCAGCCGCTCTGAGGTGCTCTGGGCCTCCCGGCACAGGGACGTCCACCTCGTCGACGGCCGCCGATTGCGGCGCTGGGCGGCGGGCACGTCCCTGGACAGGCTGAGGCCGCGCCGCTGACGACATGGGCGGAGCTTCCCGCACACCGTGCCACATCCGACAGGCAGGTGCGCTTAGAGGCTGAACGCCGGTGAGAGCGTCACCCGAGTGCACAAGAGTCGATCGGCGGAGCGGCGGCGGCCCGCTGCCGCACTCCGCCACCATCGCGACATGGCCCTCGAGGCCGGTGCGCGCAGGCGCGGACCGGCCCCGAGGGACACCGACCCCTACCGTCGGCCGCACTCGGGCGACCGGGCCGGGGACGTCATGAGCGGCGCCGGCTTTCAGGCGGCGCGCAGCGGGGCGAGGGCCTTGGCCCACGCCACGACCTGGTCCAGCGTGGTGACGAGCGTGTCACGCTGGACGTCGGCCGGCTTGAAGGTGGTGAAGTTCTCGAAGTCGGTGAACAGGGAGAGGGCCACCTGGGAGCGGACGTCCGCCATCTGCATCTCGCCCGCGATGCCGCGCAAGTGCTCCACGGCACGGGCGCCGCCGACCGAGCCGTAGCCGACGAAGCCCACAGCCTTGTTGTTCCACTCGGCGTAGATGAAGTCGATGGCGTTCTTCAGTGCCCCTGGCACGGAACGGTTGTACTCGCCGGTGACGATGACGAAGCCGTCGAGTGAGGCGATCTTCTCCGCCCAGGCCCGGGTATGCGGCTGGCTGTAGTTGCCCATGGTCGCCGGGTAGGCCTCGTCCAGCACAGGCAGCTTGTAGTCCAGCAGATCGACGATCTCGAATTCCGCGTCCGTGCGCTGGGCTGCGACCTCGTACACCCAGCGCGCGACGGCTTCGGCGTTGCGGCCGGGCCTGGTGCTGCCGACGATGATACCGATCTTGGTCATGGGGCACGCCCTTTCTGGTCTGCGGCGGCCCGAACGTCAGCTCTGCCCGCCGAAAAAATTACTTGCAGAGGCAAGTAAATGGAAATTTAGTTGACTCGTCAAGCAGATCGCTTGTGATGCAGCCGACGAGAGGCTCCAAGCGGCAGGCTTTCCGGCCCCGGCTGCTGGCGCCTTCAGGACAACGCTGTCCAACTCCGCGCCCGGGCGTGGCGGTGCAACTGCCGTCGCGGGAACGTCCAGCCCGTCGTGCCCTCTTCCCGTAGGACGGATTCGACCGCACAAGTGCCGAGGCGTCGCCGGCGGCCGGGGATGTCGGGCGGCACACTGCCGTCGGCAGTGCCCCGGCGGGCCATCCCCGCGCCGGGACGGAGACTCACACGGCCTTGAATCCGTGCAGGGCGGTGACACATCGGTGCACGGTCTGCGCGTGCCCGAACAGCCCCGGAAGTCCGCCGGAGTGGAGGAACACGGTGCGCTCGCCCCGTCGGACGTCACCGTCCCGTACCGCCTGGATCAGACCGGCCATGGCGCGTCCGCTGTAGACGGGATCCAGGACAATGCCCTCCAGGGTCGCGGCAGTCCGCATGGCCTCGAGGACAGGCTCGTTCAGGACTCCGTATCCTGCGCCCACCTGATCCGTCCGGATGCGGAGCGCTCCCGGGGTGACGCTGCGTCCGGTGAGACCACCCGCGAAGCCGGCCACAGCAGAGGCGGGCTCGGACACCGCCCCGCAGTGCACGCCCAGCACACGCTCCTCCCCCAGCGCGCCGATCAGTCCCGCCATGGTGCCGCCGGAGCCCACTGCCACCACGACGTGCCGCGCCTCAGGGAGTTGCACGAGCAGTTCGTTGCCGCCGTCGACGTAGCCCCGGGCCCCGAGGGAACTCGAGCCGCCGAACGGGATCAGATACGGGCGCGCTCCCTCCCGGCGCAACTGCTCGCACACGTCCTCGGCGGCCTGGGCCAGCGTGCCGGGTTCGCCGTCACCGGCCCAGAAGATCCTCGCTCCGAACAGGCCGTCCAGAACCAGGTTGCCGGATCCGCCCGTGGCGCTCTCCGGGAAAGACGAGTACGACGTCCAAGCCGAGGCGCGCTCCGGCTGCCGCGGTAAGACGGGCGTGGTTGCTCTGGGCGGCACCGGTGGTGACCAGTGTGTCCGCGCCTTCCGCGAGGGCTCCTCCCACGGTCCACTCCAGCTTGCGGACCTTGTTGCCCCCGCCTCCCAGGCCCGTGAGGTCGTCCCGTTTGACCCACAGATCACCCTCCCCCAGCCCCAGTGCCCGCGCCAGCCTGGGCATCGGCTCGAGTGGTGTCGGCCATGTCGACAGAGCGATCTTGCCGCTCATGGAACCTCCAGGTCGTGAAGAAGATGCCCCCGGCGGGGGGCATTGGGGGCGGGCAGCAGCGCCTGCCCCGTTCAGGACGGGCTTCGACGATGACCGTGCAGAAGCCGGCTTCCCACGGCACGCCGTCCACCCCGAGCGGCCACGGCCCCGGGCGTCCGGCAGACGCCCGGGGTCGCCGACGCCTCAGTGGCCGGCGCTCTGGCCGCCGTCGACGTGCAGGATCTCACCCGTGACGAAGGGGGCATTCTCGAGGTAGACGACCGCGTCGACGATGTCGCCCACCTCGCCCATCCGGCCGACCGGGTGCAGCGCCGCAAGGGTCTCGTGGTACTCCTGCGGGTGCATGGGCGTCTTGATGACGCCCAGCGAGACGGCGTTGCTGCGAATGCCGCGGGTGGCGTACTCGATGGCCAGCGCCTTGGTGGCGGACTGCAGACCGCCCTTGGTCAGGGAGGCCAGGACCGAGGGGACGGCGGAGTGGGCGTGGTCGACCAGACTGGTGGTGATCTGCACGACGTGCCCGCCTCCCTGACGGGCCATCTGCTCGACGGCGAGCTGGGTGATGCGGAAGAACCCGGTCAGGTTGATGCCGGTGACGGCGTCGTAGTCCTCCTGTGTGTACTCGGTGAACGGCTTGGCGACGAAGATGCCCGCGTTGTTGACCAGGGTGTCGATGCGACCGAAGCGCTCGAGTCCCGCGGCGATGACACGCTCCGCGGTGGCCGGGTCGGCTATGTCGCCCCGCACGGTGAGGACGTCGGCGTCCTGTGAGGCGGCGATGCTGCGCGACGTCGCGACCACGGAGTAGCCGAGCTTGCGGTAGGCGTCCACCAGCCCGGCGCCGATGCCCTGCGACGCACCGGTGACGACGGCGACCTTCTGACCGGAAATACTCATGATGACCTTCTTTACCGAGAGTGACGACAACCGACATGGTGAGTCGGTGGAGCCGAAACTAGTCGACCGGTCGTCAAAATGCCAGAACGCTTCCCGGAGCCACGCGCCGGCGGCAGGGCTCGCACCTGCGGTGGGAGATTTTGCCTACCAAGTGGGAGACAACAGGTCATGGAAGACCTGCGACTTTCCGCCGCCGCCGATGAGGGACTGGGAGGTTCTGCCTCCCAGGTGGGAGTTTTCCGGTCGTGGTCCGGTGCCGGCGACAGGCGCATCATGGGCGTCGGAAGGTCCGGGGAACGGGCTCCGGCGTCAGTTGTGATCGCCTTCCCACCTGCTCCGGAACTCTCGCGGACTCGTCGGCCCATGGGCCAGGGCCTCCGGACGGGGTCGAGGCCCGGATCAACAAGCTGTGTCCGCGACGCGGGCGACCCGGAGGCACGTGATGAACCGCTACGGTCCTGGAACGGGCACACTCACCGTGACGGTGTTCGTCTTCCCAGGGGTACGGCTGCTCGATGTGACCGGCCCCATCGAGGTGTTCGCCTCGGCGAACGAGTTCGGCGGGCGCTATCGCGTACGGACCGTGTCCGAGGACGGAGCGGAGGTGATCACCTCCGCTGGGACCCGCATCAGTGCTGACCTCTCCGTCGATGATGTACGTGAACCGTGCGATGTTCTGCTGATCCCGGGCGGTCCGCAATGGGAAACGCTGGTCAAGGACGACGCGTTCTTGGACAGCGTCCGGCGGCTGCACGAGAAGGCCCGCTGCACGGCATCGGTGTGCACGGGAGCGTTTCTCCTGTCCGCGGCCGGACTACTGGATGGGCGTCGTGCCACAACACACTGGAGGCACGCACAGCAACTGGCCCTGCGTTTCCCCTCCGTGCGGGTCGAACCGGACGCGATCTTCGTGCGGGACGGGCGCATGATGACCTCGGCAGGCGTCAGTGCGGGCATCGACCTGTCCCTGGCGCTCGTCGAAGATCACTACGGTGCGGAGGTTGCCCGAGCGGTCGCCAAGGACATGGTCGTCTTCATGCAACGACCGGGCGGCCAGTCGCAGTTCAGCGTCCGCTCCCAGGTCCCGCACACCCGCCAGGCGGCGCTTCGCCGGGTGCTGGACGAGGTCGCCGAGAACCCCGGGGGCAACCACACACTGTCGGCCATGGCACGCAGAGCAGGCGTCAGCGTCCGTCACGTGACCCGGCTCTTCTACGAAGAGGTGGGCACAACTCCGGCCCGGTACGTGGAGCAGGTCCGGCTGGAGGCTGCCCAGGTGCTGCTGGAGACGGGTGACGACTCCATGCCCGTGGTGGCGCGGCGTACAGGGTTCGGCTCACCCGAGTCGCTGCGCAGAGCATTTGTGCGGCACTTGGGTGTCACGCCGGGTGCGTTCCGGGCCGGTTTCCGTACGACCGGCGTGGGCGGGACGGATTCGGTGTCCGAGGCAGTGTCGCGCTGATCGACGGTATGGACCGCCGAGCACGGCGAACCTTGAGCGGCCAGTGCGTCCCGCGATGCGGCACCGCCAAGCGTGGTCGCGGCACGCGGGTGCGCCCATGCGCGGCTCTCGCTGTTCGTCCTGGGCCGCGTGGGGATCGGTATGGTCTGCTGTGCTGTGCCGACCGCGGCCGGACGTCTGACAGCCCTCGGCTCTCCACCCACCGGGGGCAGGCGGTGGCACGGCACTGACGCCCCGGCTCCCAACGAGCGGACCAAGTCGAACATGCGGACCCCCCTCGGATGTGGCCGAGGGGGGTCCGCAACAGCGGGTCGCGTGCTGTACCGCGGGAGCCCGCCTTCCGCTCCGTGACAATCGGCGTGGTCAGCGGAAAGCGGATGCCACGAGATTCCTCTGCTCGCCGGTATGCCGTCGGGCGGAGCCACCGGCCGGGGCCGACGCCTGCGGGCGGCTGACGCATTCGACAGGACGGTTGGCCGGCCGTTGCACGTACGGCCTCACAAAGGACCAGGCTCCTTGGTTCTCCGGCTCCTCCTGCACCCATCGCACCTCGGCGTCGGCCGGGAAACGGGCGAGTTCCGCGCTGAGCTCCTGCTCCGGGAACGGGTGGAGACGCTCCACGCGGAGGATCGCGGTGTCCGTCAGACCGGAGCTTCGCCGGTGCGCGTCCAGGTCGTAGAAGATCTTCCCCGAGCACACCAGCACGCGCCCGACCCGAGCGGCATCGGCCGTCTCGTCCGGCACGACCGCGCGGAACCCGCCCGTGGTGAACTCCGTCAGCGTGGAGGTGGCTGCCTTGGAACGCAACATCGACTTCGGAGTGAACACCACCAGTGGCCTCCTGTGCTCGCCGAGCGCTTGCTGCCTGAGCAGGTGGAAGTAGTTGCCCGGCAGCGAGGGCATCGCGACGGTCATGTTCCCCTGCGCACACAGCTGGAGGAACCGCTCGATCCTCCCGGAGGAGTGGTCCGGTCCCTGTCCCTCCAGGCCGTGCGGCAGCAGCAGCGTCACCCCGGAGCGCTGCCCCCACTTCTGTTCGGACGAGGCGATGTACTCGTCGACGACGGTCTGGGCACCGTTGGCGAAGTCCCCGAACTGGGCCTCCCACAGCACCAGAGCGTCGGGCCGTGCCAGGGAGTAGCCGTATTCGAAGGCCAGCGCCGCCAGTTCGGACAGCATCGAGTCGTAGGGTGAGAACCGCGCGGCTCGCCCGCCGAGGGAGCTCAGCGGCGTGTATTCCTCGCCGGTGCGCCGGTCGGTGAGCACGGCGTGCCGTTGCCCGAACGTGCCGCGGCGGGAGTCCTGCCCGGCCAGCCGCACCGGAATCCCGTCCAGCAGCAGGGAGCCGAGGGCGAGAGTTTCTGCGGTGGCCCAGTCGATCGTTCCCGCATCCAGCATCGCGGTACGTCTCTGCAGCTGCGGCAGAACGCGCGGGTGCACCGTGAACCCCTGCGGCAAACCGGTCTGGGACGCGATGACCTGCCGGGCGGTCGCCTCCGTGATCGCGGTGCTCAGGTGAGGGGCCGCGCCACCCTCGGCGTGCACGGGGACGGCGCGCTCCGTGGAGTGGTCGGGCACCGGCACCGCCTGGGTCTCGACGAAGGCCCGATCGAGGCGCTGCCGGTAGTCCCGCAGGGCGCCTTCCACCTGCCGTTCGTCGATGTCTCCTCGGCGGACCAGCGCCTCGGCGTACAGCTTGCGCACGGAGGGCCGGGCATGGATGCGGTCGTACAGCGCCGGCTGGGTGATGGACGGATCATCGACCTCGCTGTGTCCGTGGCGCCGGTAGCAGATGAGATCGATGACGACGTCCTTGTGGAACGTCTGCCGGTAGTCGAAGGCCCACCGTGCGACGCGGACGACGGCCTCGGGGTCGTCTCCGTTGACGTGGAAGATCGGGGCCTCGATGGTCTTTGCCACATCGGTGGCGTATGTGCTCGAGCGGCCGTGGGCCGGTGCGGTCGTGAAGCCGAGTTGGTTGTTGACGACGATGTGGACCGTCCCGCCGGTGCGGTAGCCGGGCAGCTGCGACATGTTCAGCGTCTCGCCGACCACGCCCTGACCGGCGAAAGCGGCATCCCCGTGGACGACGACGGGCAGGACGGAGAAGGTTTCGCCACCGCCTGTGGCCAGCTCCTGCTTGGCGCGGACCACTCCCTGGGCGACCGGCCCGACGATCTCCAGATGCGAGGGGTTCGCCACGACGGAGACGGCGATGGTCCCGCCGTCCACGGCACGGTAGGTCCCTTCCGCCCCGAGGTGGTACTTCACATCCCCGGATCCCTGGACCGAACGGATGTCCGCCGCATCCTCGAACTCGTGGAAGATCTCCGCGTAGGACTTGCCGACGATGTTGGCCAGCACATTGAGCCGGCCGCGGTGTGCCATACCGATGACGGCTTCCTTCGCCCCCTGCTTGATGGAGCGGCGCAGCAGGGCGTCCAGCAGCACGATCGCGGACTCGCCGCCTTCAAGCGAATAGCGTTTCTGGCCCACGTATTTGGTGTGCAGGAACGTCTCGAACGCCTCTGCCGCGCCCAGCCGGTAGAGGATCTGCAGTTGTTCGGCGCGGTCCGGCCGGGGGTGAGGCGATTCGATCCGCTGCTGGACCCAGTGACGTTCTTCCGAGCTTTGTATGTGCATGTACTGGGTGCCGACCGTCCGGCAGTAGGACTCCCGGAGGACCTGCAGAACGTCGCGAAGACTCATGGTCGCCTGCCCGGCGAAGCCGTCGACGACGAACGTCCTGTCCAGATCGTCGTCGCCGAGCTGGAACGCCGCGATGTCGAGCTCCGGGCGTGCGACCACCGGCTCCGTCGTGAGCGGGTCGGTGTCGGCCACAAGATGGCCCCGCACCCGGTACGCGTGGACGAGCGCAGCAACGCGGACCGCCTTGACCGCCGCCTCGTTCGCACTGTCACCGACAGTCGTCGAGTCGCTCCGCTCGCGCCGGGCGGACACCGGGGTCCCGGAGGAGAAGAAGTCCCTCCATGTCTGGTCGACCGACCCTGGATCGTTCAGGTACCGCTCGTACTGTTCGTCCACGAGCCATTCGTTGAGGCCGAATTCCAGCCCATTCAGCACCGGCTGTCCGGCGCGGGATTGCGACTCCACGATGTGGATCGCCTTCTTTCCTCATTGCATACGACCAATGACGGACGCGGCGGGTCCTGCTGATCAGCCGAATCCTGCCCAAGACGCCGCTGGTATCTGGCGTCCGCCGAGGAAGGGAACTGCCCGACCGCGTCGCACCGTCCACGGTATGACGTCGCAGGCGGCGAGAAAGACACCGAATGTGCCATGACGGCGGCACATGAGGACATCGCATCAAGCGGCCGGATTGTGCGTGGAATGCTGCCACTGCCCAGCTGAGGCCCGCACACCGGGTACCGCGCGTTGCGATCCGACGGCGTGCGTACGTCATCAGCACCGCTCACGTCTCACACGAACAGGCAGGACGACAGGCATGTCCGCGAACGACCACCTCGACTGTCTCAGACCAGAACTCGTCGTCATCCCGTGCGGCAGCCGCAAACTGAGCGCGCCGGCACCGGCGGCGGACATGTACGTCGGCTCCTACCACCGGGCATGCCGCAAGGCGGCTGACGCGCTGCAATCCGAGCGGCTGCTCATTCTCTCCGCACGCCACGGGCTGCTCGACCTCGACGAGGTCATCGAGCCGTACGACACACCCCATGGAGCAGCCGACGCCATAACCGCCGAGGTTCTTCTGGAACAGGCGACTCGGCGCGGCATCGTGTTCCTCGACCCCGTGGTGGCGCTCGGCGGGGCACGACACGTGGACCTCGTCCGCGCCATCTGGCCGCACGCCCGGACGCCGCTGGCCGGAGCAGGCGGCATGGGTCAGCAAATGGCCCGCCTGGCAGCGTTGCGCAAGGAGTGGACGGGCATCTGACGACAGGCCGCATGTGATCGCCACAAGACCGCCCGGCCGTCGGCGGGGACCGAACCGGCCGGCGCCGCGGACACGCATCCACCATGGGCCGGGCGCTCCCCTAGCGTCGCACGAACGAGCTGCCCGGATCATCTGTCGACCGGGCCCGACGGCACTGCGCTGCCGTCGGGCCCGGTCGACTTCGCTCATGGGCCGGCGCGCCCGCGGGGGACGTGGTCAGTGCCGCCTTCAGCTGCGCGTACACCTCGAGCGCCGCGCGGAGCAGGCCCGCCGTGAAAGGGGCTGCCTGCTGCTCAGCCCTCCTCGTGTGCCAGCGTCAGATCGAAGACGCCCTGGCCGCTGCCGTCGAGAGAAAGGGGCATGGCCTGAGCCGGATATCCCGCAGCCACGACGGTGTAGCGGTCTCCGGCAAGGTCGGTGAAGGCGTAGGAGCCGTCCGCGGCGGTCAGCGTCACGCCGACGACGTCGCCCGCCGGATCGATGAGAGTGACACGTGCCTCCGGGATCGGGCGGCCGCCGGCGGTGGTACGGACGGTGCCCCGGAGCTCGGTCGCCCCGTCGAACGGCCCCTCCGGTTCGACGCCCCGCCGGCGCGCGTGCGCGGCCACGGACCGGAGCGACATATGCCTGGCGGCATGGCGCAGGGAGTGGCCGGCCACCACCACCCAGGCGATGACGAGCAGCCCGTAGAACACCACGGCGACCCAGATCAACATGTCCAAACCGGTCCGCGCCGCGAGGGCGCAGGTGGCAGTCACGCAGGCACCCACCGGGAAGATGAAGGACCACCATGTGGGCGCGAAAGGCAGCCCGGCCCGGATCGTCCGTACCGTCAGCCCCGTGGCCAGCACGACCCACAGCATGGCGAAGCCCCACACCACAATCCCGCCCAGCAACGCGAACACCGCGGTGCCCCGCGCGTAGGGCGCGGGCAGGGCGCCCGGCGCCGCAGTCGCCAGCGCGCCGAGCGCCGTCACCGACTGGCCCAACGCCCCCGCCCCGATCCACACCGTGGGCACCGCCGTACCAGCGGGTGCCTCGTGGTGCACCAGCCGACCGTAGATCATGGCCAGCACCAGCAGGGTGGCGACCAGGCCGAGCCCGAGCATCGCGTAGCAGCCCAGCAGCAGGGCGAGCCGTGGCTGCCCCGCCGGTGCATGAGGGACGAGCAGTGCACCCGTCGCGGCCGAAACCATCGGCGGCACCACCGGCATCAGCCAGCCTCCGAACGCGGCGTCCGGCCCGAAGCGGTGCCGTGTGACCATCAGATAAGGCACCGTGCATGCCGTGACAAGACCGAGTACGGTGCCGAGCGACCACAGCACCCAGTCCACGTCCAGCGCCGCCTCGGGCCCGATGAGCCGACGGCCGAGCAGAAGAGCCCCGGCGCCCACCGTGAGCAGCGCCATCGGTGCCGCGCCGAAGAACTGGGCCATCACCGGATCACCGGCATGCAACCGGAGCGCCCGCTGTCGGAGGTAACCGACGGCCAGCAGTATCAGCAGGAGCGCAGCCCCCAGCCAGACCACCGTGGCGGCAGCCAGCAGTCCGTGGAATCTCCATGGCAGGGTGACCGCAGCATCGGCGACGATGCCGGTGCCCATCACGGCTGCGAACCAACTGGGGCCGAGGAGCGGACGACTCGTTCTGTCTGCCGTAGGCGCCGAAGGGCCGGCGCACGGGGAATCATTCATTCCCCGAACCCTATGGTCGGGTCGGGGCAGCACTGTCGATCATGTCCTGATGTAAGCGCCGCATGGCACACATCGAGCGCCTGACACAGTGGGGAGGCCCTCGAAGAACCGGACCAGTCGGCCGGTCGCCGGGAGCCCGGCATGACCCCGTTGTCAGACACAGCGCCTCAGGCCGACCGAGCCTCGCCGGCCGCCCGCAGACGGTCGCCCGGACAGCCGGTCGCCCGGACAGACGGACAACGCCGGTCCACTCATGCCGCGCTGATCACCGCCGAGCAGGGCAAGGTCCGCGCGGACGCACTGGCCGAGGTGGCCCGGGGTCTGGAGATCGTCGATCGTGTCGTTCCGGACGCTGGGTCACCGCCGCGAGGGCGGCGGTGTTCTCAGGGGCGTGCGTTCGCTCGTGCGCTGATCGAGCACGGCGCGAGCGTCGCAGCCGCTCAGCCGCGGACTCCGCACCTGGTAGGTCGGGCCTCTCACCACGCGTAGCATGACTGAGGTGGAACTGCGCCAGTTGCGGTACTTCCTCGCGGTCGCCGAGGAGCTGAACTTCGGGCGGGCCGCCGGCCGGCTCCTGATCGCCGGCCCGTCCTTGTCCCAACAGATCAAGGCGCTGGAGCGCGACCTCGGGGTGCGTCTGTTCGACCGGGACCGCCGCTCGGTCGCCCTCACACCGGCTGGAGCGGCACTCCTCCCGCACGTCCGCTCCCTGCTGGACAGTGCCGACGACCTCCGCAACCGAGCGGCGAAAATGGCGGGCTCCGAGCCGGTCCGCCTCGGCTACGTCAGTTGGCTGCCCGCGGACCTCACCGCGCGGACCTCCACCGTGGCGCGCGTGCACGTCGATGCCTGGGTCGCGCCCTCGCACACGCAAGCCGCGCGGGTCGCGGATGGCGGCCTGGATCTCGCGGTGTGCTGGGTCCGCCAGGAGGATCTGGACGAACTGGGTCTCAACGCCCGGCTTGTCGGCGCCGATCGCCTGTACGCGGTCTCCGTCGGCCATGACGAGGCCGAGGTTCGTGCCCGTGACGTCGTCGTCCTGCTGGACGGCGATGCCACCGCCTGGTCCTCCTGGAACGCCTACGCCGAGCAGCTTGCCCGCGACACCGGCGCCCGGACGGCTCACATTTCCGACGGCGGCATCACCGGTCCGACGTTCTTCGACCACGTACGTCGATCGCGCGCGCCGATCCTCAACTCTCCGAAGGCGCAGACCACCCAGCTCCCACGCGAACTGGTCGCACGCCCCGTGGTAGAGCCGAAGGTCTACTGGACCTGGTCCCTGGTGTGGCGGCGCGGCGAGACGCGCCCGGCGGTGCTGAACACCGTGGGCGCGCTCACCGACGGCCTCGGTGACTTCGGCATTCACGACCCTGACGCCTGGCTTCCGGAAGGCGACCCGTACAGGCAATAGGCACCCCGACGATCCTTCATGCTGGTCAATTGATTTCGTTGATTTCCTGTCGCTCCCGACATCGCTGATGCGACATGAAGGCAGAAACACGGCATGCGTGCCACCACGCCGGGAACCCATGGACAGCAGGTCGGCGTCGTCGGCCTGGGCCCCATGGGCATGAGCTTCGCCTACGACCTCGGCCGAGCCCTGAGCGGCCGGGGAGAGAGCCACCCGGGAGCGGACGTCGGCCATCCGCAACTCGCCCGCGACGCCGCGCAGGTGCCCTACGGCACGGCTGTCACCGCCCGGGTTCGAATCACCGGCTTGACTGGTGACGACTTGCATGGAACAGTCACCTCACACCCCGCACCAGCCAGACCGGTGACGGTTCCCGGGCGGGGGCTCCTGCGACAGACACCTCTGCCTTCACACCCGTACGACGGAGTATTCACATGATCAGCAGGCGTACGTTCAGCAAGACCGCCGGCCTGGGCACCGGTGCGGCCGCGCTCTCGCTCGTCGGCCTCCAGGGCCTCCCGCACGCCTCCGCCGCCCCACGCAAGGCCGGCGGCACACCGACGCCGACCGTTCCCGCGCTGACGCCCGGCACACACACCTCCTTCGCCAAGCTCAGGCATGTCAGGGCCGGCGTGCTGGACGTCGGCTACGCCGAGGCCGGACCCGCCCACGGCCCGGCCGTGATCTGCCTGCACGGCTGGCCCTACGACATCCACAGCTACGTCGACGTCGCCCCACTCCTGGCCGAGCAGGGCTACCGCGTCATCGTGCCCTACCTCCGCGGTCACGGCTCGACGCGCTTCCTCTCCTCCCGGACGTTCCGCAACGCCCAGCAGTCGGCGATCGCGCTCGACATCATCGCCCTGATGGACGCCCTCAAGATCGAGAACGCCCTTCTCGCCGGCTTCGACTGGGGTTCGCGCACCGCCGACATCATCGCCGCCCTCTGGCCCGAACGCGTCAAGGGACTGGTGTCGGTGAGCGGATACCTCATCACCAACGTCGACGCACAGAAGAAGCCACTGGCTCCCGCAGCCGAACACACCTGGTGGTACCAGTTCTACTTCGCAACCGAGCGGGGCCGCCTCGCCATGGAGGACAAGACGGACCGGCACGACCTGTGCCGCTTGGTCTGGGACACCGTCTCCCCCACCTGGCACTTCGACGACGCCACTTTCGAGCGCACCGCCCGGGCCTTCGAGAACCCGGACTACGCGGCCATCGTGATCCACAACTACCGCTGGCGGCTCGGCCTCGCCGACGGCGAACGCCGCTACGACCGCTACGAGAAGCAGCTCGCCACGCGCCCCACCATCAGCGTCCCCACCATCACCCTCGATCCCGAACGCGACCCGTTCACCGCGCCCGGCAACGGCGCCTCCTACCGCGACCGTTTCGTCGGCCCGTACGAGCACCGGACGCTGTCGGGCATCGGTCACAACCTGCCGCAAGAGGCTCCCACGGCCTTCGCCCAGGCCGTCGTGGACGTGGACCGTTTCTGAAGTCAGGCGGTTGTCGACGCGGCGGCAGTGAGCATTTCGAGGGAGACCTGCCACAGGTGGGCTGCCCGCTCGGGGTCCACGGCGTGGGCCGCCACTCCCCGGCGAATCCCGGGCCGGTGTGGGCCGGCCTCGTTGCAGTCCTCGAAGTAGCGGCCGGTCACGCCGTCGACCAGGGGGGAGGCGGCGAGCAGTACCGAGGTGGCGGCGCCCTGCGGGATGTCCTTCCAGGACACGTCGGTGCTGGCGGCCTCGAAGGAGGTCGGGCTGTTGGAGACGTCCCCGATGTGGCGGCCGAGCCGGGTGGAGGTGATGCGGCCGGGGTTGAGGGCGTTGACGGCGATCAGGTCGGACGCCCAGCGGCGGCCGGCCTCGACGGCGAACAGGACGTTGGCGGTCTTGGACTGGCTGTAGGCCGCCCAAGGGTCGTAGGGGTGCCGTTCGAAGTTGATGTCGTCGAAGAGCACGTCGCCATTGACGTGACCCACGGAACTGACAACGACCACGCGCGCCCCGTGGGCGGCTGCCAGGGCGTCGTGCAGGCCGGTGGCGAGGGCGAAGTGCCCGAGGTGGTTGGTGGCGAACTGAAGCTCCCAACCCTCCTTCGTCCGCTCCAGAGGTGAGGCCATCACACCGGCGTTGAGCACCAGCATGTGCAGCGGGCCGTGCCACGTCTCCACGAATGAGCGCACCGAGGCCAGGTCGGTGAGGTCGAGCAGCGCGGCGTGCACGCTTCCCGGGCCGCTCTCCGGCGTGATCTCCTGGGCGACGTGCGCCCCGGCGGCCAGGTCGCGGACGCCTATGGTGACCTCGGCGCCCGCGGCGGCCAGGACACGGGCGGTTTCGCGTCCGATTCCGGAGGCTGCGCCGGTGACGACGGCTCGCCTGCCCCCGAGGTCGACGCCTGCCAGCACCTCGGCGGCGGTCGTCCGGGCCCCGAAGGGGGTGGTGATCAGGTTGTCGGTCATGAGGTGCTCCAGGAAGGCGGTGAAGGGGCGGCGTGCGCACCGGCCGGTGGCGCGCGGGCAGGGTGGCGCCGTACTCTCGCATCCGGAACCGGTTCCGGTTCGCTCGCGACACTAAGCGGAACTGGTTCCGCTTGCAAGTACGGGACGATGGGAGTGTGGTTTGACCGGCAACAACGGGAGCGCGGTGGGGCGCCCCAGGTCCCTGCGCGCCGACGCGCAGCGCAACGAGGACCGGGTCCTCGAGGCAGCGGCTGCGGCGTTCGCCCGCGAAGGAGCAGGGGCCTCGGTCAAGGACATCGCCCGCGCGGCCGGCGTCGGCGTCGGCACGCTCTACCGCCGGTTTCCCTCCAAGGAACTGCTGATCGAGGCGATCTACCGGCACGAAGTGCAGCGCCTGTGCGATTCGGCCCCGCGCCTGGTGGCCACGCAGCCACCAGTGGACGCCTTGCGGACATGGATGGAGCACTTCATCGACTTCATGACCGCCAAGGAAGCCATGGCCGACGCGCTGCGCGTGGTGCTGACCGACGATGGCGAGAAGATGAACACCCGGGCCCTGCTCACCGATGCCATCGCGCACCTGCTTGCCGCAGGGGAGGGTCAGTCCCCGGCCCACGCCGGAGTCGACGCCCGGGATGTGCTCATGGCCCTCGGCGGGATAAGCCTCATGACCTCGAGCGAGGGACGGCGCGATCTCGCCACCCGGCTCATCGACCTGCTCCTGCACGGCATCGTGAAACCCTGCCCGGGCCCGTCAGGGCGCTGAGAAGAACGTCCATCGTCGATTCGGGCATCCGCCCCGCGGCCACTGATCGTCACGGACGCCGGGGACCGACGGGAACGAGAGTTCCCAGCGGACACCGTCCTCGCGGCGCACGGCGACCACTTCGGCATCGTCCTGGACCGTGTGCCCGAACTCAGGGCGCGTGCCTCACACCTGAGAACTCCTAACAGAATGGCGTTTCTGTCCTTGGGATGTGGCCACCTGATGGGCTGTTGACCTGCACATGAGAAGGGGCGAGCAGCCGCCGTGGATCGTGTCGGACGAGTTGTGGTCGCGGATCCAGCCGTTGCTGCCGGTGGCGCCGCGCCGTGCCGATCACCCTGGCCGTAAGCGCCTGGACGACCGGAAGGTGCTGTCGGGCATCCTGTTCGTGCTGTACACCGGCATTCCGTGGGAGTTCCTGCCGCAGGAGCTGGGCTTCGGTTCCGGCATGACGTGCTGGCGGCGCCTGCGTCTCTGGAACGACGCGGGTGTGTGGCAGCGTCTGCACGAGTCGCTCCTGGCTGAACTGAACGCCGCAGGCGCGCTGGACTGGTCGAGGGCGGTGATCGACGGCTCGCACGTCAGGGCGCTCAAAGGCGGCCCAAAACAGGACCGAGTGCGGTCGACCGTGCCCGAACAGGATCCAAGCACCATCTGATCACCGAAGGGCACGGCATCCCGCTGGCGGTATCGGTGACCGGCGGAAACCGCAACGACGTCACCCAACTCGTCCCCCTGATCCAGGCCGTCCCGCCCGTACGCGGCCGACGAGGGCGGCCCCGACAGCGACCGGTCGCGCTCTACGCCGACCGCGGCTACGACCACGACAAGTACCGCAAGCAGGTCCGGGCCCTGGGGATCACCCTCGTCATCGCCCGCCGCGGCACCGACCACGGCTCAGGTCCGGGCGTCCACCGGTGGGTGGTCGAGCAGAGCTACGCGCTGCTGCACTGGTTCCGCCGGTTACGCATCCGCTGGGAAATCCACGACGACATCCACAAGGCCTTCCTCAGCCTGGCCTGCAGCGTCATCTGCCGGCGCCGAGTGAAGAAGCTTTCACTTCGTTAGGAGTTCCAAGACTTCGTCGCCGACGGCCTCGTCATCGTTCGACCACGGCAGGCGAACCCCGTCCCATGACGGCGGAGATCCGCCTTGGCTGCGCTGGACAGCCTCAGGCCGGCCACATTCGTTCGACAGACGCCGGCGCCCGCACCGACTCGCCTCCGGCCCCGGGACCAAATGGGGCCGAAGGGATGGAACACCAGGACGGGACACATTCGCGTTGTCCGCCCGAAGGTCGGGCCCTGCGGCGTCCGGTACGTGCGATCGCAAGGGGCCGGAGCGTCCTCGACGGGGTCCCCTGCTTCCCGGAGAAGTACAGCCACTGTGGCCACGTGAGCGTCTGAAACAACCTGTAACACCTTGTTAACTGACGTCCAGTTAGGTAGGTCGCGCTCCCCTCTCACATCCCGAGAGAGAGCGTCGACGCTCATGGGATCGCTCCCATGAGGGAGCTACTGGAAGGAGTCTCGTGGCTACGAGCAGACGAACCCAGCGACGGAGGCTGGCCATACCCCTGCTGGCCTTCGTCCTGGCCGGCGGCGGCACGGTCGCCACCGCGGGTACGGCAACGGCGGCAGCCGCCGAGCCGGACACCTCGGTGGGCAACGGTGTCAGCTCTGGACTGCGACCCGGCGGAGATCGGGTCGACCTGACCGGGGGCGCCGGCCGGTTCAGACCTCGCCAGACCGGTGAGTCCGATGCGAAACACAAGCAAAAGCCCTCCGGCCGCACTCCGTACATTGTGCAACTCGCCGAGGAACCGGTGGCGACGTACACGGGCCGGCTCTCAGGGCTGGCCCGGACCCGCCCGGCGCCGGGCGAGCCGCTGGAATCGCAGTCGGGGGCGGCGAAGGCGTACCGGAAGCACCTCGGCACCCGGCGGACGGCCGTGGCCAAAGCAGCCGGCCTCACGGTCAACGAGGTCTACACCACGGCCTTCAACGGATTCTCCGCCACGCTGACCGCCGCTCAGGTCGAGGAACTGAAGGCGGACAAGCGGGTCCGCTCGGTCACCAAGTCCCAGGTGGTCGGCACCAGCCAGGCGTCTCTTGGTGACACCACGCCGCAGCCGACGACCGGCACCGCGACGGGCACCGCCGGAACAGCGAGGACTGGGGCGTCGACCACCGGCGCCCGGGCAACCGACTCGCCGGCGGCCGGCGCGCAGAAGTCCGCCGCGCGGAAGCCGGGCAGAAGCACCGGCGCCGGGACCGTGATCGGCGTCCTGGACACCGGGATCTGGCCGGAGAGCCCGTCGTTCGCCAAGCGGATATCGACGGCCCCGGCGGGCTGGCACGGCACCTGCCAGACCGGCTACACCTTCGCCGCCCAGCACTGCAACGGCAAGATCGTCGGCGCCCGGTACTTCGCCGACACCTACCTCGCGGCGTCGGGTGGCACGCTGCCCGAGGGTGAGGTGCTCTCCCCCCGGGACATGGTCGGGCACGGTACGCACACGGCGTCCACCGCGGCCGGCCTGCCCGTCGACAACGTCACCATCTCGGGGCGGAACTTCGGTTCGATCTCCGGTGTGGCCCCGGACGCGCAGATCGCCGTCTACAAGGTCCTCTGGGGCGGCTCGGGATACGACGCCGACATCATCGCGGGCATCGACGCGGCGGTCGCCGACGGCGTACAGGTGCTCAACTACTCGATCGGGACGCAGTTCGGGGACAGCGAGCCCAACACCCCGATCGGCCAGGCCTTCCTCAACGCCACGCTGGCCGGAGTCTTCGTCACGGCCGCGGCCGGCAACTCCGGCTTCAGCAGCGCGGTCAGCAACACCCAGCCGTGGGTCACCACCGTCGGCGCGGCGGTGACCTACGTGAACGAGGGAACCGTCCGGCTCGGCGACGGCACCTCGATCACCGGCGCCTCGCTGGACGTGCTCCCCGGCGGCCGATCCCTGCCGCTGGTCTTCGGCGAGCAGGCCGGCACACTGGAGGAGGGGTCGGCGTACTGCGAGCCGGGCAGTCTGGACGCGGCGAAGGTGAAGGGCAAGGTGGTCGCCTGCGCCCTGGACAGCCCCTACGGCGCGGTGGAGGAGCTCAAGGCCAAACACGCGGCGGCAATGGTCCTCTTCGACCCCAATGGCAACTTCCGGGTCAACAGCATCTACGACTTCCCGGTGCTCTATCTGAACACCAGGGACCAGGCCGGCAAGATCTTCAACTACCTGATGAGGCACCCGGCCGACGGCACCGCACTGCTCACTTCGAGCAGCCACGGCTCCGGTGCCCCACGTGTGCCGACCATCGCGGACTACTCTGCGACCGGCCCGGACAAGATGCACCCCGGGCTGATGAAGCCCGACCTGGTCGCCCCCGGAAGCGACATCATCGCGGCCGTCTCCCCGCCGGGAAACTTCGGCCGGCAGTACGACGCGTACTCGGGGACCTCGATGGCGGCCCCGCACGTAGCCGGTGAGGCCGCGATCCTGCGGGCCGAGCATCCCGGCTGGACGCCCGGCGCGGTCGCCTCGGCGTTGCACACCACAGCCAGCACCGTGGGCAACACCAGCCCGCTGGCCCAGGGCAGCGGGCTGCCGTCGCTGAAGCGGGCCGGCGATCCGGGACTGGTCATCGAGCCGGACGCCAAGAGTCTGACCGCCTTCAGCGAAGCGGCTCAGCCCGACGGCCGCGAGCTGAACCTGCCGTCGATCGGGCTGCGTGATTACGACGGCACCAAGCCGGTGGTGCTGACCCGCAAGCTGACCAACGTCGACAGCAAGCGCGAGACGTACCATGCCTCGACGAGCGGGCTGGAGGGCATGCAGGTGAGCCTCGCACCAGCAACGGTGACGGTGGCACCGGGTGAAACCGCCACGGTCACCATCACGCTGCGGCGCGGCAGCGCACCGTGGGACCGCTACGTCACCGGCGCGATCACCTGGCGCGGCACCGACCACCAGGTACGGATCCCGGTCGCCGCGCGCCCGTGGGGCATCTCGCCCCGGCAGTACGACGACAACCTGGAAGAGTTCGGCCGGCTCGCCGACGGCACCTACGGCATGTTCGAGCCGGGCTTCACCGGCCCGGTCTCCGGCCGGTCGACCGGCTACGCCCCCATGCAGCGGGAGTCGTACTCGATGCAGACCGGGGTCAGCGGCGGGGTCTTCGACCGGAAGGCCCTCGGAGTACAGGCGCACTCCTTCAAGGTGCCGGCGGGCAGCGCCGGAATCGTCGTGGACACCGCGACCGACGACCCGGACACCAACCTCGACCTCTGGCTGTACAAGGGCGACAAGCTGGTCTACCGGAGCGCCGCCAGCTGGAGCAGCTCCGAGCGGGCCTGGGTCTTCATGCCGGAAGCGGGCACGTACACGGCGTATGTCTTCGCACAGGACTCCGGTAGCCCGGTCGCCGACTACCGGCTCGGCCACGTCGTCCTCAGCCGTAACGGCCACTACACGCCGGCGACGCTGGAACTGCCGACCGCAGTGGAGCGCGGCACGACACCGCAGTACAAACTGCGGCCGGGTGCTCCGCTGACGCCTGACGTCGAGTACTGGGCGTACACCGAGCTCCGCACCAAGGGGCAGGTGATTCCAGGCCAGTTGGTGTCCACGAACCAGTACTCCTGGGAGTGACGCGGTAACCCCAGCCAGCCGTGGCTCCCAAGTGGCCGGTGGGGCGGAACCGAGCGGCTCCCGCCCCACCGGTTCGCTCACGTCCCGGAGTCCACGGAGCCGGCATCCTGCTCCTCGGCGCAACGGCACAGCGAGTCGTGCGCCGCAGGCCCCCGCGGCCAGCCGGGCGGTACGAGCGGCGGCTCCACCAGGGCGCACTTCTTCTGTCACTCGGCGGAACCTGGACCTTTCGAGGGTTCATCCGGTGATCGAGAGGAGCCGCAACTGCCCGGGGAGCAATGCTCAAGACCTGTGGAGCAAGCTCGGGGAGCACGCGGAGGTTCCCTGATCGACGAGATCGTCCGTGAAGGCGCCAGGCGGATGCTCGCCGCCGCGCTGGCGGCGAAGTCAGCGCCGACATAGGCAATTGACCGACGAGCGGGACGAGACGGGCCGGCGCCTGGTCGTCCGCAACGGCTACCTCACGCCGAGGAAGGTCACCACCGCGGCCGGGGCGGTCGAGGTGCGAGCGCCGCGCGTGAACGACAAGCGCGTCGATGAGACCACAGGCGAGCGCAAGCGGTTCGCTTCGGTGATCTCGCGCCCTGGTGCCGTAAGTCCCGGAAGAGGCAGCGGGGTGCTGCCCTTGAGCTACCTGCACGGACCGTCCTCGGGGGACTTCGTGCCCGCTCCCGGAGAAGACGCCCGGCCAGTTCCTCCGGCATCCGCGCGACGTCCGCGCGGATTCACCGGGTCAGCTCGGCCGGGTCGCCGACGAAACCCCCGCGCCGGCCGGTAAGGGGGCGGACCGGGGCGCTGCGGCCGCTTCGTCGAACCGACGGATCCTCACCAAGCCCCGCACCGATCCCGCCCGCGCGACCGGCCTGCTGCGCGCCCTGTTCGTCCTGACGCACTGACCTTGAGCGAAGCCCGGCCACCAGAGGCCTTGCCACCGCCTCTGGCCAACTGTCGCTGAAGGTCAGCAATCCAGGGGGCGGATGACCTGTGACAGCGAACCTTGCCCGATTGCCACCGAAGATTGATTGACGACGGTTCGTGCCATCGAAGATTGACTGCGCAGGTCAAGGATGCCGCGACCGGTCTGTTTCGATGACGTCCGGTGCGACTACGCCCGGCTGTTCCTCGCCCCTTGGACGCCGTTTTGCCGGAGCGGCAACAGGAGTGGCGTGACCGTGCCACGATGGGTGACGTTGGACCCGTGACCGACAACATCACAGCGGGATCGCCCGCGTCTGACACTTCCTTTCCTGGCGACGGATACGTCGGAGACCCCGCGGTGCGGGCGGAGTGGGACAACCGATACGCCGATCGACAACAGCTGTGGAGCGGCCAGCCCAACGGTGCGCTCGTGGCCGAGGTCGCCGGGCTCACGCCCGGGCGGGTGCTCGACGTCGGCTGCGGCGAGGGCGCGGACGCCGTCTGGCTCGCGCGCGGCGGCTGGGACGTGACCGCTCTCGAGGTCTCGGGCGTGGCGCTGGAGCGGGCGGCCGGGCACGCGCGGGACGCAGGCGTCGCCGTTCGCTGGGTACACGCCGCGCTGACGGAAGCGGCGCTCCCGCCAGCCTCCTTCGACCTGGTCTCCGCGCAGTATCCAGCCCTGCTGCGCACCCCCGACGCCGCAGCCGAGCGAGCGCTGCTCGCGGCCGTCGCGCCCGGCGGCGTGCTGCTGCTCGTACACCACGCGGGGATGGACACCCAGCAGGCGCACGACAGCGGCTTCGATCCGGCTGACTACGTCTGGCCCTCGATGGTCGCCGCCCTGCTCACCGATGACTGGAAGGTGGAGGTGAACGAGCAGCGACCACGCGTGGCACCCGACGGCGGCGCCGGCGCGCACCATACCGACGACCTGGTGCTGCGTGCGCGACGGCTGCACTGAGCCCCTCCGCTCACAAGAGGCCCGGCATCTGGGCAGACTGGATGACCGAGCCACCGAAAACGGGCTGCGGCCTCTCATGGATCAAGGGTGTTCTCGCTACTTCGAAACCGCGCAGTCGTTCCGGCTCGGGTGCCGATGAGTCCGCCTCAGCGCCCTGCCCCGCTCCCCACCCGGGAGGCGCTGATCGAGGCCGCCTACCGCAACGAACTGAGCCGGCTGTGCGACGCCGCCCCCGACCTCCTGGCGGCCATGCCGCCACACGAGGCGCTTCGCGCCTGGATGGGGCGCTTCATCGACTACGCCACCGCGAAACTGGGAATGGCCGAGGCCCTGCGCGCAGTCGTCGACTCCGGCGTCAACCCCTACGCCCAGAGTCGCGAGCTGATCATGAACGCCCTCACCTCGCTCATGGACGCCGCGACCGCAGCCGGGACCATCCGGTCGGACTTGACGTGCTCCATGGCCTAAAGTCCAGGGATTCCGGCCTGGGTCGTCTGACCCTTCCGGGGGCTTCCTGCTTCACCGCGCTGTGCGGGC
>NZ_BNBC01000036.1:64292-98806 GCF_014654675.1 Streptomyces spiralis | reverse complement strand
GGACACGCCGGTGGCGGCGGCCAGCTCCCGCAGCAGCCGCAGGGTCTCGTCGGTGACCAGGTTCTTGGAGTAGTCGATGCGCAGATCGCCGACGCGCACCGTGTAGCGCTCCGCGCGGGAGGGGTCCGCCGCGAACAGCTCCCGCAGATGCGGCTGCGAGCCCGCGCGGTGGTCCTCCAGGGCGGTCCACTCCGGCCGCCGGGTGAGCTCGGGGGTGTCGGGCATGTCAGACGGTCTCCTTGATGCCGGCGCCCCGCAGGGCCACGGCGTACATGTCGTCGGCGTCGAGGCGGCGCAGCTCCTCGGCGATGAGTTCGGAGGTGGGGCGGACCTTGAGGGCGAGGGTGCGCGGCGGCTGGCCCGGCAGGGACAGCGTGGCCAGCGGGCCCTCGGGCCGGTCGATGGTGATCTCGCCGTCCGCGGTGCCCAGGCGTACGCAGGTCACGAACGGGCCGGCGCTGTGCGCACGCTCGGCCTTGACCCCGAGCCGCGCCTCCAGCCAGCGGGCCAGCAGCTCCGCGCTCGGGTTGTCCGCCTCGGCCTCCACGGTCGCCGAGGTCACCGCCACGCGGGCCTGGTCCAGGGCGGCGGCGAGCATCGAGCGCCACAGGGTGAGCCGGGTCCAGGCGAGGTCGGTGTCGCCGGGGGCGTAGTGGTCCGCCCTGGTCTGCAGGACCTCCAGCGGGCGCTCGAAGGCGTACAGGTCGGTGATCCTGCGCTGGGCCAGCGTGCCCAGCGGGTCCTCGGCGAGGTCGTCCGGCGCGTCCACCGGCCACCAGACGACGACCGGCGCGTCCGGGAGCAGCAGGGGCAGGACCACCGAGTCGGCGTGGTCGGACACCTCGCCGTACAGGCGCAGCACCACCGTCTCGCCGGTGCCGGCCTCGGAGCCGACCCGGACCTCGGCGTCGAGCCGGGAGTGGGTGCGGTCGCGCAGGGTGCGGGCGTGCCGCTTGATGACGACCAGGGTCCGCATGGGGTGCTCGTGCGAGGCGTCCTCGGCGGCCTTGATCGAGTCGTAGGCGTTCTCCTCGTCCGTGACGATGACCATCGTCAGGACCATGCCCACGGCGGGTGTGCCGATGGCGCGGCGGCCCTGCACCAGCGCCTTGTTGATCTTGCTTGCGGTGGTCTCGGTCAGGTCGATCTTCATGGCCTGCGCCAGCTCCGTCCGTCTCGTGCGAGCATCTCGTCGGCCTCCCGCGGACCCCACGTCCCCGACCGGTACCGGGCGGGCGTGCCGTTCTCGTCCCAGTAGGCCTCGATCGGGTCGAGGATCTTCCAGGACTCTTCCACTTCCTGGTGGCGGGGGAACAGGTTGGCGTCACCCAGGAGCACGTCCAGGATGAGGCGCTCGTAGGCCTCCGGGCTGGACTCGGTGAAGGACTCGCCGTAGGCGAAGTCCATCGTGACGTCCCGGATCTCCATCGAGGTTCCCGGCACCTTGGAGCCGAAGCGGACCGTCATGCCCTCGTCCGGCTGGACGCGGATCACGATCGCGTTCTCGCCCAGCTCCTCGGTGGCCGTGGAGTCGAAGGGGGAGTGCGGGGCCCGCTTGAACACCACCGCGATCTCGGTGACCCGCCGGCCCAGCCGCTTGCCGGTGCGCAGATAGAACGGGACGCCCGCCCAGCGGCGGTTGTCGATCCCCAGCTTGATCGCCGCGTAGGTGTCGGTCTTCGACTGCGGGTTGATCCCCTCCTCCTGGAGGTAGCCGGGGACCTTCGCGCCGCCCTGCCAGCCCTCGGTGTACTGGCCCCGCACGGTGTGGGAGCCCAGGTCCTCGGGCAGCCGCACCGACTTCAGCACCTTCAGCTTCTCGGTCAGCAGCGCCTCGGCGTCGAACGCGATCGGTTCCTCCATCGCGGTGAGCGCCATCAGCTGCAGCAGGTGGTTCTGGATGACGTCCCGGGCGGCGCCGATCCCGTCGTAGTAGCCCGCCCGACCGCCGATGCCGATGTCCTCGGCCATGGTGATCTGCACATGGTCCACATACGACCGGTTCCAGATCGGCTCGTACATCTGGTTGGCGAAGCGCAGCGCCAGGATGTTCTGGACGGTCTCCTTGCCCAGGTAGTGGTCGATGCGGAAGACCTGCTCCGGGTCGAACACGTCGTGCACGATCCGGTTCAGCTCCCGGGCGCTGGCCAGATCGTGGCCGAACGGCTTTTCGATGACGGCGCGCCGCCACGACCCCTTCGGCCCCTCCGCCAGCCCGTGCTTCTTGAGCTGCTGCACGACCTTGGGGAAGAACTTCGGCGGTACGGAGAGGTAGAAGGCGAAGTTGCCGCCCGTGCCGCGGGAGCCGTCCAGCTCCTCGACGGCCGCCTTCAGCTGCTTGAACGCCGTGTCGTCGTCGAAGTCACCGGGGATGAACCGCATGCCCTCGGTCAGCTGGTGCCAGACCTCCTCGCGGAAGGGCGTGCGCGCGTGCTCCTTGACCGCCTCGTACACCACCTGGGCGAAGTCCTGGTTCTCCCAGTCGCGGCGGGCGAAGCCGACCAGCGAGAAGCCCGGTGGCAGCAGGCCCCGGTTGGCCAGGTCGTACACGGCCGGCATCAGCTTCTTGCGGGACAGGTCGCCGGTGACGCCGAAGATCACGAGGCCGGACGGGCCCGCGATCCGCGGCAGCCGGCGGTCCAGTGGATCACGCAGCGGATTCACCCAGTCGGCGGACGGCGCGACGGGCACACGTACATCGGACGGCGCGGCCTGGGAGGGCGCGGCGTCCGGCCGCGCCGCCCCGGGGGCCGTCGCCTTGGGCTCTGCGGCGGCGTCCGGGGCGCGGCCCACGGTCACGTCCGGCGCCGCCGGCTCGGCGGGCTTCTTGCTCATTCCGCGTCAACTCCCTTGCTGTCCAGCGACTTCGTGACCGCGTCCAGCAGGTCCTGCCAGGCCGCCTCGAACTTGGCGACGCCCTCGTCCTCGAGCTGCTGCACGACCTCGTCGTAGGAGATCCCCAGCCGTTCGACCGCCGCCAGATCGGCGCGGGCCCGCGCATAGCCGCCGGTCACCGTGTCACCGGTGATCGCGCCGTGGTCGGCGGTGGCGTTCAGCGTGCCCTCCGGCATGGTGTTGACCGTGCCGGGCGCGACCAGTTCGTCCACATACAGGGTGTCCTTGTATGCCGGATCCTTCACCCCGGTCGACGCCCACAGGGGACGCTGCCTGTTCGCTGCGGCGCCCGCCAGCGCGGCGAAGCGCTCACCGGGCGCGGTCGAACCGTCAGCGGAACCGAACACCTGCTCGTACTCGGCGTAGGCCAGCCGGGCGTTCGCGAGGGCCGCCCGGCCCTTCAGTGCCAGGGCCTCGTCGCTGCCCAGCAGGGTCAGCCGCTTGTCGATCTCGCTGTCGACCCGGGAGACGAAGAAGGAGGCGACGGAGTGGATCCGCGACAGGTCCAGGTCCGCGGCGCGCGCCTTCTCCAGACCGGCGAGGTAGGCGTCCATGACCTCGCGGTAGCGCTCCAGGGAGAAGATCAGCGTCACGTTGACACTGATACCCGCTCCGACCACCTCGGTGATCGCCGGCAGGCCCGCCCGGGTGGCCGGAATCTTGATCATTACATTGGGCCGGTCCACCAGCCAGGCCAGCTGCCGGGCCTCGGCGACGGTCGCCGCCGTGTCGTGGGCCAGCCGCGGGTCGACCTCGATCGAGACCCGGCCGTCCCGTCCGCCGGTCGCCTCGTACACCGGCCGCAGCACGTCGGCGGCGGCGCGCACGTCGGCGGTGGTCATCATCCGTACGGCCTCGTCGACCGTGACGCCACGCACCGCCAGGTCGGCGAGCTGCTCCTCGTAGCCCTCCCCGGAGCCGATGGCGGCCTGGAAGATCGACGGATTGGTGGTGACGCCCACGACGTGCCGGGTCTCGACGAGCCCGGCGAGGTTCCCCGACTCGATCCGCCGCCGCGACAGGTCGTCCAGCCAGATCGACACGCCCTCTTCGGACAGGCGCTCGAGCGCTCCGGCGGTCGCGGTTGCTTCGCTCACAGTGATCATCTTCCTTGTTGCGTTCGGATCAGGCGCGCGCGGCGGCCAGCGATGCGCGGGCCGCGGCGGCGACGTTCTCGGGGGTGAAGCCGAATTCGGCGAACAGGGTCGCGGCATCGGCGGAGGCACCGAAGTGTTCGAGGGAGACGACGCGTCCTGCGTCACCTACGTAGCGGTACCACGTCAGGCCGATGCCGGCCTCCACGGCCACGCGCGCCCGCACCGACGGCGGCAGCACCTGCTCGCGGTACTCGCGCGGCTGCTCCTCGAACCACTCCACGGACGGCATCGAGACCACTCGCGTGCCGGTCCCCTCCGCCTCGAGCAGCTCCCGCGCGGCCACGGCGAGCTGCACCTCGGACCCGGTGGCGACGATCACCACGTCCGGGCTCCCGGTGGATGCCTCGTGAAGGATGTATCCCCCCTTGGCCGCGTCCGGGTTCGGTGCGTACGTGGGCACGCCCTGGCGGGTGAGCACGAGCCCGTGCGGGGCCGGACGGGTGGCGTGCCGCTTGAGGATCTCGGTCCAGGCGATGGCGGTCTCGTTGGCGTCGGCCGGGCGGACGATGTTCAGGCCGGGGATCGCGCGCAGCGAGGCCAGGTGCTCGACCGGCTGGTGGGTGGGGCCGTCCTCGCCCAGGCCGATGGAGTCGTGCGTCCAGACGTACGTCACCGGCAGCTGCATCAGCGCGGCCATGCGCACCGCGTTGCGCATGTAGTCGGAGAACACCAGGAAGGTGCCGCCGTAGATCCGGGTGTTGCCGTGCAGGGCGATGCCGTTCATCTCCGCGGCCATGGAGAACTCGCGGATGCCGAAGTGGATCGTCCGGCCGTACGGGTCGGCCTCCGGCAGCGGGTTGCCCTTCGGCAGGAAGGAGGAGGTCTTGTCGATGGTGGTGTTGTTGGAGCCGGCCAGGTCCGCGGAGCCGCCCCACAGCTCGGGCAGGACCGCGCCGAGCGCCTGGAGCACCTTGCCGGAGGCCGCGCGGGTGGCGAGCGACTTGCCGGCCTCGAAGACCGGGACGGCGTCCTCCCAGCCCTCGGGCAGCTGCCCGGCCACGATCCGGTCGAAGAGCTCGGCCCGCTCGACCTGGCCGGCGCGCCACTGGCCGAGCCGCTTGTCCCAGGCCGCGTGCGCCTCGGCGCCCCGGTCCAGGGCCCTGCGGGTGTGGGCGAGCACGTCGTCGTCCACCTGGAAGGACCGCTCGGGGTCGAAGCCCAGGACGCGCTTGGTGGCGGCGACCTCCTCCTCGCCCAGCGCCGAGCCGTGCGCGGCCTCGGTGTCCTGTGCGTTAGGGGCTGGCCAGGCGATGATGGTGCGCATCGCGATGATCGAGGGGCGGCCGGTCTCGGCCTTCGCCGCCGTCAGCGCTGCGTACAGGGCGTGCACGTCGATGTCGCCGTTCTCGTCCGGCTCGATGCGCTGGGTGTGCCAGCCGTAGGCCTCGTAGCGCCCCAGTACGTCCTCGGAGAAGGCGGTGGCGGTGTCGCCCTCGATGGAGATGTGGTTGTCATCGTAGAGGAATACCAGGTTGCCGAGCTTCTGGTGACCGGCCAGCGAGGAGGCCTCCGCGGAGACGCCCTCCTCCAGGTCGCCGTCGGAGACGATCGCCCAGACGGTGTGGTCGAAGGGGGAGGTGCCCTCGGGGGCGTCCGGGTCGAACAGGCCCCGCTCGTAGCGGGCGGCCATCGCCATGCCGACCGCCATGGCGACCCCCTGGCCGAGCGGACCGGTGGTGGTCTCGACGCCGGCCGTGTGCCCGTACTCGGGGTGACCGGGGGTCTTGGAGCCCCAGGTGCGGAAGGCCTTCAGATCGTCCAGCTCCAGCTCGTACCCGGCGAGGTAGAGCTGCGTGTACAGGGTGAGCGAGGTGTGGCCGGGGGAGAGGACGAAGCGGTCACGGCCGGTCCACTCGGGGTCGGCCGGATCGTGACGCATCACCTTCTGAAAGATCGTGTAGGCGGCCGGGGCCAGGCTCATCGCCGTGCCGGGGTGGCCGTTGCCCACCTTCTGCACGGCGTCGGCGGCCAACAGGCGGGCGGTGTCGACGGCACGCCGGTCGAGCTCCGTCCACTCGAAGCGGTCGGTTGTCTGCTCGCTCATTTTCAAGAAGTCCTCGAAAGAAGCAGGATTGGTAGCCGGACGCGTTCGAACTTAAAAGTCTGACTTTTTCCATGGAAGGTCTGTTCGTGTCAGGCTGTGGTGAAAGTGGGACACGACCTGCCGGGCGAGACCGCGCGGCGGGCGACGAAGGCGGTACGAGAAGGACATGGCGGACGCAACCACCCAGGACGGTCCGGTCGCCGGGCACGGCGACGGAGAGGGAATCAGGACCTTCCCCTTCCCCGTCGACCTCAGCCTGCTCGGAGTCGGGCTGCAGATAGGTCCCATGGGCACCGGGCACACCTGGCACGCCGAGGCTCCTCTCCACCGCGTCCACCGCATCGACTTCCACGTGGTCATGCTGTTCAGCGACGGCCCCGTGCGGCACATGATCGACTTCGCCGAGTACGAGGCCGCGGCCGGCGACGTGCTGTGGATCCGCCCCGGACAGGTCCATCGCTTCTCCCGTGCGAGCGAGTACCGCGGAACCGTCCTGACCATGCAGCCCGGCTTCCTGCCCCGCGCCACGGTCGAGGCCACCGGCCTGTACCGCTACGACCTGCCGCCCCTGCTCCGCCCCGACGAGGCCCAACGCGCCGCCCTGACCGCCTCGCTCGCCCAGTTGCGCCGCGAGTACGAGGACACCGAGACCCTTCCGCTGAGCCTGCACACCGCGGTGCTGCGCCACTCGCTCACCGCGTTCCTGCTGCGCCTGGCCCATCTCGCGGCCAGCTCCGCCCAGGCGGCCCGGGACCAGGCGGACACCACCTTCACCCTGTTCCGCGAGGCGGTCGAGCAGGGGTTCACCACCAACCACAGCGTCAGCGCCTACGCCGACGCCCTCGGCTACTCCCGCCGCACCCTCGTCCGCGCGGTCCGCGCCGCCACCGGCGAGACCCCCAAGGGATTCATCGACAAACGTGTCGTCCTGGAGGCCAAGCGCCTGCTCGCCCACACCGACCTGCCGATCGGCCGGGTGGGCGCGGCCGTCGGCTTCGCCGACGCCGCCAACTTCTCGAAGTTCTTCCAGCTGCGCACGGGGCAGACACCGGTGGCCTTCCGGGCGGAGCTGCGCTGAACGCACGGGGCCGCGCGCACGGGGGTGAGCCGTACAGGGCCGCGCGCAAAGGGGAGGGGCCTCACGCGCGCGTGAGGCCCCTGGGTGCCGGAGTGACGGTCAGTGGCCGAAGTCGAACCAGTTGACGTTCACGAAGTCCGCCGGCTGGCCGCTCGTGAAGGTGAGATAGACGTCGTGGGTGCCGGTCACCGCGGAGATGTTCGCCGGGACCGTCCGCCAGGACTGCCAGCCGCCGGTGTTGGCCAACGCGAAGCTGCCGACCGGGGTGCTGGTACGGCTGTCCAGACGCACCTCGACCAGCCCGCTGACCCCGCCCGCAGCGCCGCTCGCGACCCGGGCGTAGAACTGCTTCGCCGCCGTCGAGCCGAAGTTGACGCCCTTGTAGAGCGCCCAGTCGCCGTTCGCGATCGACCCGATGTCCTGGCCGCCGCCGCTGTCCGTGGTGGACTCGATGTTCACGCCGCTCTGGCCGTCGTAGGACTCGGCCTGTACGGGGCTGTAGGCGTCGCGGTTGCCGGAGGGCGGGGGAGTGGTGCCGCCCCCGCCGCCCGAGGACTGGAGCACCTGGACGTAGTCCACCACCATCGGGTGGCCGGGCTCGGTGCCGCCGTCCGGGCCGCCGCCGAACGCGCCGGGGAAGCCGCCGCCCATGGCCACGTTCAGGATGATGAAGTAGCCGTGGTTGGTGGCGTTCGCCCAGGTCGTCGCGTCGACCTGATTGGCCTTCACGGTGTGGAAGTTGACGCCGTCGAGGTAGAAGCGGATCTCCTCGGGGCTGGTCGACCGGTCCCACTCCATCGCGTAGGTGTGGAAGCCGGCCTGGCAGGTGGTGCCGGCGCAGGAGGTGGAACCGCCGATGCCGGACGTCTCGTTGCAGGGGCCGCCCGGGTTGGTGCCGCAGTGCATGGTCGCCCAGTCGGTGTTCAGGCCCTGGACGTTCTCCATGACGTCCAGCTCGCCGACGCCCGGCCAGTTCTGGTAGTTGCCGCGGAAGGGCGAGCCCAGCATCCAGAAGGCGGGCCAGTAGCCCTTGGCCGCGGCGCCGGTGACGTTCGGCATCTGGATCCGGGCCTGCACGCGCAGCTTGCCGCCGGCCGGCGGCTGGAAGTCGGTGCGGGTGGTCTCGATGCGGCCCGAGGTCCAGTGGCCGGAGGCGTCCCGGCGCGGGGTGATGAGCAGGTTGCCGTTGCCGTCGAGCGAGACGTTGCTGGTGGAGGAGGTCATCGACTCGACCTCGCCGGTGCCCCAGTTGGCGGCGCCGCCCGGATACGAGGTGCCCGTGTCGTACAGCCAGTTGGCCGTGTCGACACCGGAGCCGGCGGAGCCGTTGAAGTCGTCGAGGAAGACCTGCGACCAGCCCGACGGGGGCGTGGGGGCGGAGGCGTTCGCGGGCAGTGTCGCGACGGTCGCCGCGGCCGCCGCCAGGCCCAGCGTGCCGAGGACCGCGACGAGCGCCCGCCGCACGGAGCGCCGTCTGCGGTGGGCGCCGGCACGTATGCCGGCGGATGTGCCGGAGGATTCACTCATGGGGGGTGCCTCTCGGTACGGAGTGGTGGGATCGGAGAGTTCTGAGAGCGCTCTCAGGCGGTGCGCGCCGCCAATGTGCTCCCGGGCACCCCGGTCGTCAAGAGTTAAAGCAAGGAAAGTCCTTCGCGGGCACGGGAGTTCAGGTGATGAAGGCGGAGATTTCCGGGTTGTCCCGGGGTCCGGTGGTGGCGGCCGGCGCACTGGGGCGGCCCCCGCCGGAGCCTGATGTGCCCGTGCCCGGCCACGCGGAGGAAGCACGCGTGGCCGGGACGGCGAGAGCGGTCGCCTACTGCAGGCGATAGGTGTAGACGGTCGTCGCCACCTGGCACACGCCCGGTGGGACGACCTCGGCGCGCAGGGTGCCGCGTGCCGCGTCGTAGTCCACGCCCTCGGCCTCGAACGTGCCACTGCACACGCTGCGCTGCGGCAGTGCGAACAGGCTGGTGACATGGCCGGTGACGGGGCCGCCGTCCAGCCGGTGCGTCAGGTCCACCTGGAGCAGCGGCCGGTCCTCGGGGAAGAGTTCCTTCGAGCCGTCGTCCGAGGCGCACACCAGCCGGGTGTCGTTGACGAAGTCGCAGCCCTGGATGTCGCGTACGGGCTTGTCGAGCGTGATCTGCGGGGTCTGTGGCAGCGCACCGCCCGTGCGCGGGGTGGCCGCGTTGAGCAGGGGAGCCGGAAAGACCTGGAGCCGGTTCTGGTCGCCCCACTCGCCCGACACCAGCCACTGGCCGTCCGGCGAGACGGAGGCGAAGGAGTTGTTCAGCTTCTCGCCCGCGTCGAGCGTGTGGACGTACTCGTAGCGCTTGCCGGACGGGGTGGTCACCGCGAACATCTTGGACGTTGCGGTGTCCGAGCCCTGGTAGGCGTCGAACACGTATCCCTGTGCGATGTCCGGGTCCCCGACGTGGTTCCAGCCCTTGATGCGCAGGTCCAGCGGGATCGAGCCGAGCCCGCGGTGCAGCAGCGAGCCGTCCGCGCGGCTGGCGAGCCCCTGCCCGCCGCCGAGCGAGTCGACGTACGCCGTGCCCGTCTCCTGCCAGACCGGCGTGGCCGCCGACGCCGGCGACGTGGCCGCACCGAGGGTGACGGCCGCGCCTAAGGCGGCCAGGACGAAGAGTTGACGTCTCATCAGGTACCTGCCGAATCGACGAAGGTGAGGATGGCGTTCGAATGGAACCATGGGGCGGGCCGTCCGTCACCGTTGTCGGGAGGCGTCGCAGGTGAACAGTAGGGTTCCGGGAGGGGGCGAGGCGGCGGTGTCGGGAAGGGTGCGAGGGTGAGGCTGACGATTCTGGGCGGCGGCGGATTCAGGGTGCCGCTCGTGTACGGGGCACTGCTGGGCGACCGTGCCGAGGGCCGGGTCACCGAGGTCGTCCTGCACGACCTCGACGCCGGCCGGCTGAACGCGGTGAGCCGGGTGCTCGCCGAACAGGCCGCCGGGGTGCCGGACGCGCCCGGGGTCCGCGCCACGACCGACCTGGACGAGGCGCTGCGCGGCGCCGACTTCGTGTTCTCCGCGATCCGCGTGGGCGGTCTGGAGGGCCGCGCCCAGGACGAACGGGTGGCGCTCGCCCACGGTGTGCTCGGCCAGGAGACCGTCGGCGCCGGCGGCATCGCCTACGGCCTGCGCACGGTGCCCGTCGCCGTCGACATCGCCCGCCGGGTGGCCCGTCTCGCGCCCGACGCCTGGCTCATCAACTTCACCAACCCGGCCGGACTGGTCACCGAGGCCATGTCCCGCCACCTGGGCGACCGTGTCATCGGCATCTGCGACTCGCCGGTGGGCCTCGGCCGCCGTATCGCCCGCGCACTCGGTGTGGACCCGGGCACGGCGTGGATCGACTACGCGGGCCTCAACCACCTCGGCTGGGTGCGGGGGCTGCGCGTCGCCGGCCGCGACCAGCTGCCGCGTCTGCTCGCCGACCCCGCCATGCTCGGCTCCTTCGAGGAGGGCCGCCTGTTCGGCGCGGACTGGCTGCGCTCGCTGGGCGCGATCCCCAACGAGTACCTGCACTACTACTACTTCAACCGCGAGACCGTGCGCGCCTACCGGCAGGCCGAGCAGACCCGCGGCGCGTTCCTCCACCACCAGCAGGCCCGCTTCTACGAGGAGTTGCGGGACCCCGGCGCCCCGGCGCTCGACACCTGGAACCGCACCCGCCACGAGCGCGAGGCCACCTACATGGCCGAGAACCGCCGGACGGCCGGCGCGGGGGAGCGGGAGGCCGAAGACCTCTCGGGCGGCTACGAGAAGGTGGCTCTGGCCCTGATGCGGGCCATCGCCCGCGACGAGCGCACCACGCTGATCCTCAACGTCCGCAATCGCGGCACCCTGTCGGCGCTGGACTCCGAGGCCGTCGTCGAGGTCCCCTGCCTGGTCGACGCGGGCGGCGCGCACCCGGTGTCGGTCGAGCCGCTGCCCGGCCACGCCACCGGCCTGGTCTGCGCGGTCAAGGCGGTCGAGCGCGAGGTGCTCGCCGCCGCCGAGTCAGGTTCCCGGGAGACGGCGGTGAAGGCCTTCGCGCTGCACCCGCTGGTCGACTCGGTGAACGTGGCCCGCGGGCTGGTCGAGGACTACATGGGGGTCCACCCCGGCCTGGCGTACCTCAAGTAGCCGCGGCCCGCGGTGTCTCTGGGAGCGCCGGCCCGGCGCATCTCGAGGAGCCGCGAGCCATGACATGCGTCGGGGCGGCCGGTCGCTCCCCCGTACGGCGACCGGCCGCCCCGACCCCCCGTGATCCCCCGTCGCTCCCCCTCGGGCGTCCCCCGTGTTCCCGTCGCGCCCTCATCCTTGAGAGTCGTCGGGGCGGGCCTTGATACACCCCGGACAGAAAAACCCGCAGAAAAAAATCCGAGCCGGCCGCCGCACAGGTGGGACATCGAGCTAGGGGGTGTCTCGCCGATCATGCCGGGCTCGCGGCGCCTGGCACCGCACCTCGCGGCGTTGTCGTCGGTCGCCGATGCTCCGCATCGACTCCCTCCTGCGCCTTGCGATGTTCCCCCACTGCCTGAACGGCGTGGGAGGTGCCCCCACCACCAGCCACCGCTCCCTGATCCGGTCTGATCGACGAGACACCCCTAGAGCGGCAGCGCCTCCGCCGCCGTGACGGCACCGCCCGGCGCCGGTACTCCCGGCAGCAGCGGCCCCGCCTCCTCCGTCCGCTGCCGCGGAAGCGCCACCGGCCGGAGCGGACGCGGCCCGGACACCACCGTGTAGTCCTGCCCCAGGAACGGGGGCAGAAGCTCGCCGGGGTCCTCGCCGAGCGCCAACCGTACGGCCGCCCAGGGGGCGTTGACCCCGCAGAGCGACAGCTGGTGCAGTCCGCCCGCCGGGCGTGTGTTGACGTCCATCAGCACCGGTCGCTCGCCGTACATCCGGAACTGGATGTTGGACAGATAGTGCAGCCCGAACCCCTCCGCGATCCGCCGGGCCGGTTCCAGCCACTGCTCGTGCAGGGTGAAACCCCGGCGCCGGCCGTTCTTGGTGCGCCCCAGGGCCATACGGATCCGGTTGTCCGGGCCCGTCAGGCAGTCGACCGACACCTCCGGCTGCCCCAGGCGCGGCATCACCAGCCAGTCGACCGGCTCCTCCGCGCGCGCCAGGGCCCCCAGGACCAGGTCGAGAGGGACGTACGGGCCCGGGAAACCACTCAGATGCGTGAGCGAGAACGGGGTCCGGGTGATGACGCGGAAGCCCGTCCCGCCGGCGCCGGACGCCGGCTTGAAGCACGCCTGGTGCCCGGCCGCCTCCAACTCCTCCACGGCAGCGAGGAGTTCGTCCGCGGTGTGCGCCCGCCGCCAGGGCGGCACCGGCACGCCGATCGCCCCGACCGCCTCGTACGCCGTCGCCTTGTCCTCGAAGACGGCCACCGCCTGCGGGGTCGGCGCGAGCAGCGCCGTACCGGCCGCCTCGAACTCGGCGCGGTGCGCCACGATCGCGGCCTGGTGCAGCCGGGGCACGAACACGTCGATGCCGCGTCGCGCGCACTGGTCGAGGGCGTACTCGGCGTACGCGGCCGGGGACAGGCCCTCCGGCTCGAGCTCGGCGGTGTCGGCGGCGGCCAGCACGGGGGAGTCCGGGTCGCCGTGCGTGGCATGGATCTCGACGGCCCGGTCGCAGGGATTTCTGCGCAGCTGATCGATGAAGAACACGTTCTCCGCGTACGTGCGGTTGAGCCAGACGCGTACGCGAGAGATCATGCGGGCCGCCTTTCGGGTTCGCGGGCAGGGCGAAGCAGGCCGTGCCCGGCCAGAGGGGAAGGAGGGACACCGAACCGCCCGGCGGGAGGGGAGCCTGTCGGCGGTGGTGTTGGGGCGATCATACGGCTTTTCCCGGCCGTGGCGTGTCACGTGCATGTGACGGATTCGGACACGTGGCGGCGGTGGCCCGGGATGTCCTTGTCCTGGTGGTACCGGGTGTGTTCTCGTGATGACCAACGTGTGTGCGACAGGGGGCAAGAGGTGACCGGGACGGTCGGCGGGGCCGGACGGCTGCTCGCCATCAGCGACCTGCACATCGGCTACAGCGAGAACCGCGCCCTCGTCGAGCGGATGGCACCCGACTCGGACGACGACTGGCTGATCGTGGCGGGGGACGTCGCCGAGACCGTCACCGACGTCCGCTGGGCCCTGAAGACCCTGGCGAGCCGCTTCCGCAAGGTCCTGTGGGTGCCCGGCAACCACGAGCTGTGGACGCACCCCCGCGACACGGTCGCGCTGCGCGGCGTCGCCCGCTACGAGCACCTGGTCGAGCTGTGCCGCGAACTGGGCGTGACCACGCCCGAGGACCCCTACCCGGTCTGGGAGGGCCCCGGCGGCCCCGTGGCTGTGGCGCCGCTCTTCCTTCTCTACGACTACTCCTTCCTGCCGCCCGGCTGCACCACCCGGGAGGAGGGGCTCGCCTACGCGCACCGCACCGGCATCGTCTGCAACGACGAGTACCTGCTGCACCCCGACCCGTACCCCAGCCGTGAGGCGTGGTGCCGGGCCCGGGTCGCCGAGACCGAGCGCAGGCTCGCCGAACTCCCGGACGACCTGCCCACCGTGCTCGTCAACCACTACCCGCTGCACCGGCACCCGACGGACGTGCTGTGGTACCCGGAGTTCGCCATGTGGTGCGGCACCACGCTGACCGCCGACTGGCACCGCAGGTTCCGTGTGGCCGCGATGGTCTACGGACATCTCCACATCCCGCGGACCACTTGGCAGGAGGGTGTCCGCTTCGAGGAGGTGTCGGTGGGATACCCCCGTGAGTGGCGACGGCGCTCGGAGCCGCCGGGCAGACCGCGCCGCATACTGCCGACGGAGGACGCTACCGGTGATCGATGAGCTGCTCCCGGACACGGTGGTGGCCGTGGAGGCGTACGGCGACGACGGGAGCGGCGACGCCCCGCTGTTTCCGGAGGAGCAGGCGGTCATGGCGCGGGCGGTGGACAAGCGCCGGCGCGAGTTCGCCGCGGTGCGGGGGTGCGCCCGGCGCGCCATGGAGAAGCTCGGCGTCCCGCCGCAGCCCGTCCTGCCCGGCGAGCGGGGCGCCCCGCGCTGGCCGGAGGGCCTGGTCGGCAGCATGACCCACTGCGACGGCTACTGCGCCGCCGCGCTGGTGCGGGTCGGCGACCTCGCCTCGCTCGGCATCGACGCCGAACCCCATGCGCGGCTTCCCGGGGAGGTCCTGGACGCCGTCGCCCTGCCCGCCGAGCGACGCCGGCTCGCCGACCTGGCGGAGCGGCACCCCGGCGTCCACTGGGACCGGCTGCTGTTCAGCGCGAAGGAGTCCGTCTACAAGGCGTGGTTCCCGCTGACCGGCCAGTGGCTCGACTTCACGGGGGCGGACATCGAGATCCTCCCGGATCCGGACACCCCACGCACCGGCCGCTTCCGCGCCGAACTCCTCGTCCCGGGCCCCCTGCTGAACGGCCACCGCCTCACCCACTTCGACGGCCACTGGACCACAGGCCCGGACCTGGTCGCCACATCGGTGACGGTGCCACATCCCTGACGGGGGCGATGCCCTCGACCGGCGGGGCGCCGCCGGCCGTCGGGATGCCTCGGCGCACGGGCGAAGCGGGGCGGGCCCGGCCGGGTGCGGGTGGGTCCGGGCGCGTGGGCGGCGGTCTCGTCGCGTGCGGCGGCACCCGGCCGGGCGTTGATGTCATGCCCGTGGGTTGCAGTCGTGCAGGAGCTGGAAGAACGCCTCCTCGTTGCCCGTCAGCCCGGCCCGGGTCAGGGCCTGGTCCGCCTCGGCGAGGACGGACGGCGGGACGAGCGGTGGCCGGCCGGAGGCCGGGGGGCCGTCGAGGGCGGCGCGCACGGTGTGCAGCAGCCGCAGGTAGGCCTGGACGGCGGCGCGCTCACGGTCGGTCAGTACGGCGGTGGGCATGGGTCGCTCTCCCCGGTTTCGGCGTCACACGGTCGCGCGCGCCCGGTCCCCCGGACGGCACGGGCGCCCCCGCACAGCGGCGGCACACCCTCCAGCTTGCCGCCCACCACTGACAACGCCCCCGCGCTTCGCCCCGGTTCGCCCGCCCGGCGCAGGCAGGAGGGCACGGGCGGGCGGCGGAGTCAGGGACCACGGGTGCCAGGTGTGCCGCCCCGTGAGGTGGGGGACACCGCCGGTGATCGTCCCCGGCTGCACCGCCTACGGCGTCACGACTCGGGCCGCTTGACGCTCTCCAGCAGCATGTCCAGCCACTCGGCCACCTTGTCCCGGTGCTGGTCGGTGGGGAGTTGTGCCGCGCGCCAGGCGATGCCGCGCACCCCGTGGTTCTGCAGCAGCCGCTCCAGCGGGTCGTCCGCGGCCGCCTCCGCCTCCCGCTCCCGGTCGGCGAGCCGTTGCAGCAGCTCCTGCTCGGTGCGCTGCAGGGCGCCCGCGAGCGCCTCGGGGTCCTCGGCGGTGAGGAATCCGGCGTGCACGCGGAAGAAGCGCTGGATGGCGTCGCAGTGCTCCATGGTGGGGCGCCGGTCGCCGTTGATGAGGGCGCCGGCCTGCTGCCGGGACATGCCCGCGCCGTCCGCGATCTCCTGCTGGGTGTAGCGGCGCCCGTTCGGTTTGAGCCGTGTGCGGCGCAGCAGGTCAAGCCGCTGCAGGAACCGGGCCTGCACATCCGGCTCGCCCGCGGGCCGCCCGCTCAGCAGGGCCCTGACCACGGGCTCGGGCACGCCGCAGGCCACGGACAGGCGGCCGACGTCGAAGACCTCCGCCTGGGGTACGCCGAGCCGGTCGGCGAGCGCGGTGACGCGTGCGACGACCGCCGGCAGCACAGCCGACGCCGTGGCGCCCGGATCCTCGATGCCGTCCGTCACCGACAGATCTCCTACGTCTCTCACAGGCTTCTCACAAGGCGGGGTGCCGTGAACTTCCCGGAGAGTAGCCCGTCGTTCGAACTCGCATCCAGGTCTCGCCACAACTGTGGCCAATTTCAGCCGTCAACCGGCATGAAATGCCACGATAGTTGACACGGCTCGCGTCCGACCAGCAGGATCGGGTCGCCGCGTGAAGGCCGCAGAGGCAAGAGGGGTGACCTCCCGATGGCATTTCAGGCAGGAGGGCAGCGGCCGGCGCCGCGGCCCGTCCCCGTCAGTCCCGAGGCGCAGGCCTACCTGCAGGACTACGCCACGCTTCTGGAGGCCGTCTCCTTTCCCTCCCTCGTCGTCGACCACCGCTGGGACGTCGTCCTGACCAACGGCGCCTTCACCTCGCTCTTCAGGGGTGTGGGCCCGCACCCGACGGCCATGCCGAGCGACAACTTCCTGCGCTTCGTGCTCTTCCACCCGGACGCGGGCACGGTCCTCGGCGACCACGAGTTCCGCTGGTGCCTGCCGATGCTGGCGAACTTCGCGGCCACCATGGAGCGCTGCGGCCCCGACCACGGCCTCCAGGCCATCCGCCGGGACATCGCCCAGGACCCGCTCATGGAGGCCGCCTACCGGCAGGGGCTGCCGCACTGGATCCGCACGGTCGGCGAGGCGGCCGCCCGGTCCGACGGCGCCGTCCGGCCGCTGCTGCACCCCGACCCGCGCTGGGGCGCCACCGACTGCCGGATCGTCGAGGAGGCCCCGGACACACTGCGGGAGCTGGGCTACACCCGGCTCACCATGGTGCTCCGCGATCCGCGCCGCCCCGCCCCGGCCCCGCGCAGGCCGCGCACCACCCGCCGCACGGCGGGGCACCTCAGCGTGGTGCCCACGCCCGAGTCCTGAGCCGGCACCGTCGGCGTTCAGGTCGCCGACGGCGCCGAGCTCGCCCCTCGGCCTGCCACCTCCCTCGCCGCCTCCCCGCTCGCCGCGGACCCGAGGCCTGCGCCCATCACGAGGACCAGGGGCACAGGACGGCACGGCACCAGCCTCACCTCACCCCGGGCGGCGGGGCGCGCCCGCTCCAGGACTGCGGCGAAGTCGGGCCCCCGGGTGAGGGATCCGGCCAAATGTGCCGGGTCGGCGGAGACGGCCACCCGGCCCCGGGCATTCACCAGGTACGCGGGCCCGGGCAACTCCCGCAGCAGGGGCAGCACCGCCGTCTCGAAGTGGCGCAGGTACACGTCGGCCGCCGCCACTCCGGCGAAGCGGCCCGCCACCTCGACCGGCGCCGACAGCGTCAGGCTGTACTCGTCGGAGCACAGATAGTCGACGTAGGGCCCGGCCACCGCCCGTCGCCCGGTGTCGCGAGGCAGCGCGAACCAGTCCCAGTGCGTGTAGTCCGCGTACGCCGACCGCCCTGGATCGAGGTCGAGCAGCAGCGGCCGTACGTCACCCTCACCGGTGCTCTGCCACCACTCCAGCCACGCCGGTACGTCGCTCAGCAGCCCCGGCTCGGCGATGAAGCCGACCCCCGAAGCCAACTCCTCGCGCGACAGCCGCAGATGCAGCCCCGGCCGCAGCGCGGCCAGATCGGCGGTCGCCGGCCGGCGCCCCTCCGCGGCCACCCGCGTCAGCAGCGCCTCCGTCTCGGCCGCGGTCTCGGCGACCGCCTCGAAGACCGCCTCCAGGGCGCGGCCCACCCGCGCGGCGACGCCTTCGGCGGCGCGCTCGGCCGCACCCGCGCCGTGCGTCGCGGCCGGCGCTCCGGCGAGTGCCGGGATCGTGCTCATGGCGCCCTCCAGCGGACAGGACCAGACGCGGTGCGGCCAGGGCCCCGCCGCCGAAGTCCCGCCCGCCCCACCCTTTCGGGCGGGCGCCGGGGCTTTCGCGCCAGGCCCTACAACGAGAGCCGCAGGGCGACGAGCCGCGCCGCCGACTCCTCCACGCACCGCTCGGCCAGCGTACGGGCCGAGTCACGGGCCCCATCCTGCACGGCCAGGACGACGGCGCGGTGCCGGTCTGCGACTTCTTCACGATATTCGGCGTCCCCGAGCACCAGACACAGCAGCGCGCCCACCTCGGTCTGCAACGCGACCTGTTCCCGGGTGAGCCGGGCCGACTGCGCGGCCGCCGCCAGCTCCACGTGGAAGCGTCCGTAGACACGGCTGCGCGCCGCCGTGTCGGCCGCGCCCATGAACTCGTCGATCGAGCGGCTCAGTTGACGCAGATCCTCAGGTTCCGTGCGGTCCGCCGCGAGCCGGGCCGCCGCGCCCGACAGCGCGGCCCAGTGGTCGCCGAGGTCGCGCAGCTCCTCGGTGCTCCAGCCGCGCAGCCGGGTCTTCAGCCGAGCCTGACCGGGCCGGCCGGGCAGCGAGACGAAACTGCCGCCGCCGCGTCCGCGCCGGGTGGTCACCAGCCCCTGCTGCCGCAGCGCCATCAGCGCCTCCCGCAAGGTCATCGTGGACACCCCGAGCTGCCCGGCCAGTTCGCTCTCGCCGGGCAGCTGCTCCCCGTCGGCGAGCAGACCGAGTTCGATGGCGTCACCGATCCGGCGGACCACCGCGTCCACCCGCGCCCGCCTCTCCACCGGAGCGAACACGGCCCTGCGGACGCCGGCTTCGCCCACGCCCGCGCGCAGGCCGCCCGGGCCGCTCCGTTGGCCCACGCCCATGCGCAGGCCGCCCGCGCCGCCGCCGCTCATGCCCCCCGCCCCGCTCCCGACGTGTCGTTGCTTCACGGCCACCACCTTGCCCGTTGACCCAAGCTTTGCCCTGAGGCGGTCTTGAACCTTGAACTATGACTTCATATGTTTCCGAGCAACGTTCGTGAGCGCCAGAAAGGTTCCCGCATGGAGGGGATTGCGGTCCGGCTGCAGGCTCTGCGCAAGACGTTCGGGGAGACGACCGCGGTGGCCGGGGTCGATCTGGAGATCCGGGACGGGGAGTTCTTCTCCATGCTCGGTCCCTCCGGCTCCGGAAAGACCACCGTCCTGCGGCTGATCGCCGGCTTCGAGACCCCCACCGAGGGCCGCGTCGAACTCGCCGGGCAGGACGTCACCGGGCTCGCGCCCTTCGAACGGGACGTCCACACCGTCTTCCAGGACTACGCCCTCTTCCCGCACATGACCGTCGAGCAGAACGTCGCCTACGCCCTGAAGATCCGCAAGGTGCCCAAGGCCGAACGGCTGGTGCGGGCCCGCAAGGCACTGGCCGAGGTCCGCCTGGACGGACACGGAAGGCGCCGCCCCGCCCAGCTCTCCGGCGGACAGCGGCAACGGGTCGCCCTCGCCCGCGCCCTCGTCGGCCGCCCCCGCCTGCTCCTGCTCGACGAGCCGCTCGGCGCCCTCGACCTCAAACTGCGCGAGCAGATGCAGCTGGAACTCAAGGCGCTCCAGCGCGAGGTCGGCATCACCTTCGTCTTCGTCACCCACGACCAGGAGGAGGCCCTGACGATGAGCGACCGCATCGCCGTCTTCCACCAGGGACGCCTCGAACAGGTCGGCACCCCCGCCGAGATCTACGAACGCCCCGCCACCTCGTTCGTCGCCTCCTTCGTCGGCACCTCCAACCTGCTCCGGGACGACGCCGCCCGACGAGTCCTCGGCACCGGCGGCACCCACAGCATCCGGCCGGAGAAGATCCGCGTCCTGAAGGAGGCCGCCATCGTCGACGAACCCGAGCACGCCACGGCCACGGGCACCGTCGCCGAGGTCGTCTACCTCGGCGACACCACCCGCTTCCTGGTCGACCTCGACGCCGGCGGCCGCCTCACCGCGCTCCAGCAGAACCTGGAGACCTCCGCCGAGGACGTCGCCGCCTACCGCGGCACCCGGGTCCGCCTCACCTGGCACCGCCGTCACACCGTCCACGTTCCCGACTGATCCCCCCAACGTATGGAGAACGTCGTGCGCCTCACCCGAACCCTCCAGGCAGCGGCCGCCGCCACCGCACTCCTCCTCGCCGCCACCGCCTGCGGCTCCTCCGGCGGCGGTTCCTCCGCCACCGGCCTCAACCCGCCCGACCTCAAGGCGCCGACGAAGCTCGGCACATCCGAGGGCCAGGTCAACCTGATCGCCTGGGCCGGCTACGTCGAGAACGGCTCCAACGATCCCAAGGTCGACTGGGTCACCGACTTCCAGAAGCAGACCGGCTGCCAGGTCCACTCCAAGGTCGCCGCCAGCTCCGACGAGATGGTCAAGCTGATGAAGACCGGCGAGTACGACGCCGTCTCCGCCTCCGGCGACGCCTCCCTGCGCCTGATCGCCTCCGGCGACGCGGCCCCGGTCAACACCGAGCTCGTACCGAACTACAAGGACGTCTTCAGCGGCCTGAAGAACGGCAGCTGGAACTCCGTCAAGGGCACGATGTACGGCATCCCGCACGGACGCGGCGCCAACCTGCTGATGTACAACACGCAGAAGGTCACGCCCGCACCCACCTCCTGGTCCGCGGTCTTCGACGACGCCGCCGCATACAAGGGCCACGTCACCGCGTACGACTCCCCGATCTACATCGCCGACGCGGCGCTGTATCTCAAGGCCACCAGGCCCGAGTTGAAGATCAAGGATCCCTACGCGCTGGACCAGAAGCAGTTCGACGCGGCCGTGGCCCTGCTGAAGAAGCAGAACGCGGACGTCGGCGAGTACTGGAGCGACTACCTCAAGGAGGTCTCCGCCTTCAAGAGCGGCGACTCCGTGGTCGGCACCACCTGGCAGGTCATCGCCAACCTCGCCGCCTCCGAGGGCGCCAAGGTCAAGGCGTTCGTGCCGAAGGAGGGCTCCACCGGCTGGTCCGACACCTGGATGATCTACGCCAAGGCCAAGCACCCCAACTGTGCCTACCAGTGGATGAACTGGATCATCTCGCCGAAGGTCAACGCCCAGGTCGCCGAGTACTTCGGCGAGGCCCCCGCCAACTCCAAGGCCTGCGCAGACACCAGCGACAAGAACTTCTGCGCCACCTACCACGCCGCCGACGAGGGCTACTGGAAGCACATCGCCTTCTGGAACACACCCATCGAGCAGTGCCTGGACGGCCGCACGGACGTCAAGTGCGTGCCGTACGCCAAGTGGGTGCAGGCCTGGACCGAGATCAAGGGCTGAGCATGAGCCTGCTGACGCGAACCGCGGGGGCGCTGCACCGGCGCCCCCGCCTCCGGCTGTCCCTGCTGCTGACCGCGCCGCTGCTGTGGCTGGCCGTGCTCTACCTCGGCTCCCTGACCGTGCTGTTCGTCTCGGCGTTCTGGACGACGGACTCCTTCACGTCCGAGGTGGTGAAGGCCTGGTCGACGGACAACTTCCACGAGCTGTTCACCACGCCGGTCTACCGCCAGGTGATCCTGCGCAGCATCGGCGTGGCGCTCGCCGTCACCGTCCTGTGCGCGGTGATCGCCTTCCCGCTCGCGTTCTACACCGCGCGTGTCGCCCGGCCCCGGTGGCGCCCGCTGCTCGTGGTGGCGATCCTCACCCCGCTGTGGGCGAGCTACCTGGTCAAGGTGTACGCCTGGCGGCTGATCCTCTCCCAGGGCGGGCTCGCCGACTGGATGCTGAAGCCGTTCGGTCTGAGCGGCCCCGGCTTCGGTCTGTCGGCCGCCGTCCTCACCCTGACGTACCTCTGGCTGCCGTACATGGTCCTGCCGATCCACACCGCGCTGGAGCAGCTGCCCGCCGGACTGCTCGACGCGTCCGCCGACCTCGGGGCGCGGCCCGGACGCACCTTCCGCTCGGTCGTGCTGCCGATGGTGCTGCCGTCGCTCGCCGCCGGATCGATCTTCACCTTCTCGCTCAGCCTGGGCGACTACATCACCGTGCAGATCATCGGCGGCAAGACCCAGCTCATCGGCAACCTCGTGTACTCCAACATCGAACTCAACCTCCCCATGGCCGCTGCCCTCGGCACGGTCCCGGTGGTGGTCGTCGTCCTGTACCTGCTCGCGATGCGCCGCACCGGCGCCCTGAGCAGCCTCTAGGGGGTGTCTCGCCGATCATGCCGGGCTCGCGGCGCCTGGCACCGCACCTCGCGGCGTTGTCGTCGGTCGCCGATGCTCCGCATCGACTCCCTCCTCCGCCTTGCGATGTTCCCCCACTGCCTGAACGGCGTGGGAGGTGCCCCCACCACCAGCCACCGCTCCCTGATCCGCCCTGACCGACGAGACACCCCCTAGGAGCCCGCCATGCACCTCTCCCGTTCCGCGCGCATCGCGCTGCGCGTCGCCGCCGGGTTCGGCTTCGCGGTGATCTACGTGCCGCTGCTGCTGGTCCTCGTCAACTCGCTGAACCCGGACCGGAGCGCGAGCTGGCCGCCGCCCGGACTGACCGCGCACTGGTGGTCGGTGGCCTGGCACAACTCCGGGGCGCGCGACGCCCTGTGGACCTCGGTGCGGGCCGGCCTCGGCGCCACCGCCATCGCCCTGGTCCTCGGCACGCTGATCGCCTTCGCCGTCGCCCGGCACCGCTTCTTCGGCCGCGGCACCGTCTCCTTCGTGGTCGTCCTGCCCATCGCCCTGCCCGGGATCGTCACCGGCATCGCCCTCAACTCCGCGTTCTCCACGGTGCTTCGGCCGCTCGGGGTCGGACTCGGGCTGTTCACCGTCGTCGTCGGGCACGCCACCTTCTGCATCGTCGTCGTCTTCAACAACGTCGTCGCCCGGCTGCGCCGCACCTCCGGCTCCTACGAGGAGGCGGCCATGGACCTCGGCGCCGACACCTTCCGCGCCTTCGCCGACGTCACCTTCCCGCTGGTGCGCTCGGCACTGTTCGCGGGCGCCCTGCTCGCCTTCGCCCTGTCCTTCGACGAGATCGTGGTCACCACCTTCACCGCCGGACCCGGCGTCGAGACGCTGCCCATCTGGATCTTCGACAACATGACCCGGCCGCAACAGGCCCCGGTCGTCAACGTCGTGGCCGCCGTCCTCGTCCTGCTCTCCGTCGTACCGATCTACGTCGCCCAGCGGCTGTCGGCGGACACGGCGACCGCGAGCCGGGTGTAGCCCCGGCGGCCGGCTCCCGAAGAGGGACGACACCGGCCGGATGACACGGCCGGGTTCAGGTCTCGCGCACGGGCGCGTACGCGTCGGGGTGCAGCCCGAACGTCCAGGCGACCCCCTCCCTGGCCCGACGGGTCGTCGGGGGGACGCGCAGCCAGTACGTGCGGTGCGTGCCGTCGGGTTCCGGAGTGGAGTTGAGGACCTCCACCATGACCACCGGTTCGTCGTCGTCGAGGTCGATCCGCCAGAGGGTGCCGGTCTCGTCCTGGTGCACGGGGCGGGCCCCGGAGTCGGACAGATAGCGTTCGTAGCCGTAGTGCTCCAGCATCACGCGGCGCAGCTCCGCGTTCTCCTCCGCGCGGACCCGCTCCGGCGTCAGCGTGTTCAGCTCCGCCAGGAACTCGCCCGGCACCGGCATGCCCCGCCAGGCGTACAGGGCGAAACCGTCGGGGAAGGCGAGCGCGGGACCGTCCGCGCGGTCCAGCCGGCCGGCCTCGTCCCGGTGCAGCGCCACGGGGCGTTCGCAGACCACCGCGACCCTTTCGAACGCCCACCACCAGCCGGCGTTGCGGCACACCAGGGCCAGTCCGTCGAGCGGCGGCCCGTCCGGTGCGAACGCGGCGAGCCACGGCGCGTCGTGCTGCCCCAGCACGGCATCCAGCAGGATCAGCCGGACCTCCGCATCACCGTCACCGGTCTCGTCGGCAAGCTCCTGGAGTACGCCGCCCCGGATCCGGTCGACCAGCGCCTGCGTCGCGTCCCACAGCCGCCCGCCGGTCTCCGCCCAGCGCGCCGCCCAGCCCGCCGCCCCCAACTCGGCATGGACGCGGGCGCGTTCGGCCGCCCACGGCGCGGTGCGTATCGCCTCCCGGACGCTCGGCCCGGCCTCTCGCAGGTCGCGCACCAGTCGCACGCCCTCACGCGGGGAGCCCGCCCACACGATGCGCTCGGGCTCCGCGAGCCCGGCCCGCCGGTACGCCAGCCGTACGCCCTCCTCGGCCGCGGCCCGGTCGGCGGGCACCGCCGCCGTCGCGCACGCACGCCAGTGCTCCACCGCCGCGGCTCCCGCCGCGTCTTCAGCGGGCCCCGCCACGGCCTCCACCTCTATAGCCTCCACGGTCGCCACGGTCTCCTCGGCACCCTTCACCGTCGTCCCCTCCACCGCCGTCAGTCCGCCACGATCCGCACCGAGCCGGGCACGTACTCCCGCTGTCGGATCACCCGGAACCACCCCTTGGGCAGCGTGATCGCCCCATGCTCCTCGTGCACCACCCGCCCTCCCTCGGGCAGATGAAGCAGCAGCGGACCGAACGCGCCCGGCTCCCGGACCAGTTCTCCCGGGCCGACGACCGCGTGGGCGTGGCCGGTGACCTCGCCCAGGGCCAGGACCATCCGGCCGCGCGCGTCACGCGGTTCCTTCGGCGCCCGCGTCACGTGCGGCGGCACCGCGTCGTCCGCGACGGGCACGATCAGCACGTCTCCCTGCCGGTACATGCGCAGCTCCCCTTCCCGCCCGGCGCACGGCGCCCGGGCCACGAGAAGGACCGTACGGGCCGCCACTGACAACGGCCCGGATCCACCACCGCGCGAGCCCCGGACTCCCGCCCCTGCGCAGGGGGTTGTCAGTGGCTGTTGGTACAACTTCTCGCGCAGCCACGCATCACATCCGCCGCACGTCAGGAGCAGCACGCATGGTCTTCTCCGACCACCTCGCCGAGTTGTACGGCCTGCCCGCCTTCACCTTTCCCGAGGACGGCGCGGCGGCGGATCTCCCGGCACCCGACGCGGTGGCCTGGCGCATCAGGGCCGGGTTCGCGGATGAGGACGCCGACTGGGAGCAGGTCTTCGAACGTTTCTGCTCGGCGGTGGACACCACCCGGATACGGGCCCTGATCGTCGGCGCCTGGGAATGCGTCTTCGACTGCGGCCCGGACGACGTGATCGAGGCCCTCCTCGCCGCCCGCGACCGGCTGCCCGCCCTGAGAGCACTGTTCCTCGGCGACATCGTCTTCGAGGAGAGCGAGCTGTCCTGGATCACGCAGACCGACGTCACCGGGCTGCTGCGCGGCTTCCCGGCGCTGGAGGAGTTCGGTGTGCGCGGTGGTACGGGCCTGGAGTTCCAGGCGCTGCGGCACGACAGCCTGCGCTCGCTGACGGTGCAGACCGGAGGGCTGCCGGCCGGCGTGGTCCGCGGCATCGGCGCGAGCGACCTGCCCGCGCTGGAGCACCTCGACGTCTGGCTGGGCGAGTCGTCCTACGGCGCGGACTGCGAAACGGCGGATCTGGAGGGGATCCTGTCCGGCACCCGGCTGCCCCGGCTGCGCCGTCTGGCACTGCGGAACAGCGAGATCCAGGACGACGTGGCCGCGGCCGTCGCCGCCGCCCCCGTGGCCGCCCGCCTGGAGGTGCTCGACCTGTCGATGGGCGTCCTGACCGACGACGGCGCGGCCGCCCTGCTCGGCGGCCAGCCGCTGACCCATCTCAAGAAGCTCGACCTGCACCACCACTACATCGGCGAGGCGTTCCGGCAACGGATACGGCAGACGCTCGAACCGGCGGGCGTCGAGGTCGACCTCGACCCGGGCGAGGCCGACGAGGACCGGGACGACGACGGTACCGTCTTCCGCTACGTCGCGGCGGGTGAGTGAGCCCGCCATGAGCTACTACCCCTCGCACCTGACCCGCTTCCACGGCCTGCCCGTCCACGACTTCCCCACCGGACCCGAAGGCGCCGAGCGCGACGCACCGCCGGCGCCCGGCTCGGTCGCATGGCGGCTGTCCTGCCTCCTGGACGAGATCCCCTTCGACACCCTGTGGCCCCGGTTCCTCGACGAGGTGCCCACCGAGGAGGTCACCGCGCTGGTGCTCGGCGCCTGGTGGGACGACTGGGACGAGCGCGGCATCGACCCGGTCCTGGACGCGATCACCGCCGAGGCCCACCGGTTCCCCCGGCTGCGCGCCGTGTTCCTCGCCGACGTGGAGTCCGAGGAGACGGAGATCTCCTGGATCAAGCAGGGCGACGTGACCAAGGTGCTGCGCGCCTGGCCGCGTCTGGAGGAACTGGGCGTCCGCGGCGCCGAGGACCTGGTGGTCGAACCGCTGCTCCACGACGGCCTGCGCACCCTGCGCGTCGAGTGCGGCGGCCTGCCCCGCGAAGCGGTGCGCGGGCTGAGCGGCTGCGACTTCCCCGCCCTGCACCGCCTCGACCTGTGGCTGGGCACCACCTGGTACGGCGGCGACTGCACCCGGGAGGACGTCGACACGCTGCTGGCTTCGCTCGGCGACCGCCCCCACCTGCGCCACCTCGGCCTGCGCAACAGCGACATCCAGGACGACATCGCGGCCGCCGTGGCCGCCACGCCCGTCGTCGCCCGGCTCGACTCGCTCGACCTGAGCATGGGCGCCCTCGGTGACGACGGCGGTGGCGCGCTGCTCGCCGGTCAGCCGCTCACGCACCTGACGTCGCTGAACCTGAACCACCACTTCATGAGCGAGGCCCTGACACGACGGCTGAGCGAGACCCTCGCACCGCACGGTGTGGACCTGGCACTCGCCCCGGCCCGCCGCTCCCACCCCGCACAGGGACGCTATGTCGCCGTCGGAGAATGAGACGGGAGCGCGCTTCGCGGTGGTCGGCAACCCCGAGAACCGCCGGGTCGCGCTGTTCGCCCGGGCGGTGACCGCGGCCGGCCTGCCCGCACCCCGTGTGGTGCCCTGGACGGGCGTACTGCGGCACGGCCGCGCCGAGTTCGCACCGGGCGAGATCGTCCGTGTCGACTCGCCCGGTGAGAACGCCGAGGTGGACCGGCTGCTGCGGGGCGTCGACGACCCCACCCGCGTGGAGGGCTCGGCCCACTGGTACACGCGCTTCCTGACCGCCGTGGGCGGCCTGCGCGGAGGGGTGCGCCTGGACGACCCGGACGAACTGGCCGTGCTGTTCGACAAGAGGCGCTGCCACGCCGTGCTCGACGCAGCGGGCGTACCCGTTCCGTACTCGCCGACGTCCGGACCCGCCGGGGCCTCGGTGGGCGGCTGGGACGACGTACGGCTGCTGATGCGTGAGCACCGTATGCCCCGGCTCTTCGTCAAGCTCGCGCACGGCTCCTCGGCGTCCGGTGTCCTCGCCGTGGAGGCGGCGGGTGGAGGCCGGATCCGCGCCACGACATCGGTCGAACTCGCCCCGGACGGGCGGTTGTTCAACTCGCTCAAAGTGCGGCGCTATGAGCGGGAGCAGGACATCGCGGCGATCGTCGACACCCTGGCCCCCGACGGACTGCACCTGGAGAGATGGCTGCCGAAGGCCTCGCAGCACGGCCGCGCGGCCGACCTGCGGGTGCTCGTGGTGGCCGGGCGCGCCACCCACGCGGTGGTCCGCACCAGCGCCGCGCCGCTGACCAACCTGCACCTCGGCGGCTCCCGCGGCGACCTCGAAGCGGCCCGGCGGGCGGTCGAGACCGCCGGCGGCAGCTGGGCGGGCGCCCTCGCGGTGTGCGAACGCGCCGCGGCCTGCTTCCCGCGCACCCTGTGCGTGGGCGTCGACCTGCTGCCGGCCACCGGCTGGCGCCGTTTCGCGGTCGGCGAGGTCAACGCCTTCGGCGACCTGCTGCCACGGCTCACCGGCCTGCCCGGCAGCGGAGCCGAAGGTCTGGACACCTACGCGGCCCAGGTCGCCGCCGTCCTGCGCGCACATCCCGCGCTCCGGACCCCCGCCCGGCCGCAGTCCATCCGTCACACCCAGCACAGAACGGGACCCGACCATGCCCTCGCCTGACCCGACGCCCACGCCGCTCCCCGACGGGTCCCAGCGTCAGGTGACTCCCGTACCGGCCGCGGCACCCGCCGACCCCGACATGAACGAGATCGTCGGCAGCCACGACCTGCTGCTCGTCACCCTGGACACCCTGCGGTACGACGTAGCCGCCGAACTCGCGTCGTCCGGTCGCATCCCGCACCTGGCCCGCCACCTTCCCGGAGGACGCTGGGAGCGCCGCCACGCCCCGGGCAGCTTCACCTACGCCTCCCACCAGGCGATCTTCGCCGGATTCCTGCCCACCCCGGCCGCCCCCGGCCCGCACCCGCGCCTGTTCGCGGCGAGCTTCGCCGGCAGCGAGACGACGGCCGAGCGCACCTGGGTCTACGACACACCCGACCTCGTCTCCGGCCTCGCCCGGGCGGGCTACCACACCGTGTGCGTCGGAGGCGTGGGCTTCTTCAACAAGCAGGGCCCGCTCGGCTCGGTGCTGCCCGGTCTGTTCCAGGAGTCCCACTGGGAGCCCGGATTCGGCGTCGCCTCGCCCACGTCGTTCGAGCAGCAGGTGGCCTGCGCCGAACGCGCGGTGCGCCAAATCCCCGCCGGCAAACGGCTGTTCCTCTTCGTCAACGTCTCGGCGCTGCACCAGCCGAACTGGTTCCACCTGCCCGGAGCCACCCGCGAGGCGGGCGACACCCGCGAGACGCACGCCGCCGCACTGGAGTACGTGGACCGGCACATCGGCCGCCTGTTCGCCGCCGCGAGCAGCAGACGCCGCTGCTTCGCCGTCGTCTGCTCCGACCACGGCACCGCCTACGGGGACGACGGCTACACCGGCCACCGCATCGGCCACGAGTCGGTGTGGACGGTGCCGTACGCCCACTTCTTCCTCGAACCCGAAACCGGAGCGGGAGCCGCCCGATGACCACCGTGACCCGTCTCCGGGCCGCCGGGACCGCGCCGACCGCGCCGGACTCGTACGGCAGCCCCTACCAGAGCTACGTCTACGCCTACCCGCACAAGACCTCCTACCGCCGCCTGCCCGACCGCCCCGCGCTGCGCTCCCTGTGGGCGGCGGAGCCCAAGGACGCCCTCTCGCTGTACCTGCACATCCCGTTCTGCGAGGTGCGCTGCGGATTCTGCAATCTGTTCACCCGCGTCGGCGCCCCCGACGGGCTGACCGGCGCCTACCTGGACGCCCTGGACCGCCAGGCGGCCACCGTGCGCGAGGCGCTCGGCGACGCCGGAGACGTCCGGTTCGCCACCGCGGCCTTCGGCGGCGGCACCCCCACCTTCCTCACCGCCGCCGAACTCCAGCGCCTCTGCGACACAGCCGAACACCGCATGGGCGCCGACCTGCGGGCCGTCCCGCTGTCGGTGGAGGCCTCGCCCGCCACGGCGACCGCCGACCGCCTGGAGGTCCTGGCCGCCCGCGGCACGACCCGGCTCAGCCTGGGCGTGCAGAGCTTCGACGACACCGAGGCCCGCGCCGCCGTACGCCCCCAGCGCCGCGCGGACGTCGAGGCGGCCCTCGGCCGCGTCCGCGAGGCGCGCATACCCGTCCTCAACATCGACCTGATCTACGGCATCGACGGCCAGACGGACGCCAGTTGGCTGCGCTCCCTGGACGCGGCCCTGGCCTGGCGGCCGGAGGAGCTCTACCTCTACCCCCTGTACGTCCGCCCCCTCACCGGCCTCGGCCGGCGCGCCCAGGGCGCCGACCCCGCCTGGGACGAGCAGCGCCTGCGCCTGTACCGCCTCGGCCGGGACCACCTCCTCGCACACGGCTACGAGCAGCAGTCGATGCGGATGTTCCGCCGTGCCGACGCGCCACCGCAGGGCGCGGACGACTACGCCTGCCAGACCGACGGCATGATCGGCCTGGGCTGCGGAGCCCGCTCGTACACCGCCGGCCTGCACTACTCGTTCGACTACGCGGTCGGCATGCACGAGATCCGTTCGATCATCGACGACTACGTGGCCCGCCCCGCCGCCGACTTCGCCCATGCCGAGTACGGCCGCCGCATCGACGCCGACGAGTCCCGCCGCCGTCATCTGCTCCAGTCGCTGCTCCAGGCCGAAGGGCTCGACGTGGCCGAGTACCGGGCCCGTTTCGGCCGTCCGCCCCAGGACGACTTCGGGGCCGAGCTGGAGCGGTTCGCCGACCGCGGCTGGCTGGACGGCACCGACACGCACACGGTGCTGCGCCTGACACCGGAGGGCCTGGCCCACTCCGACGCCGTCGGACCCGCGCTGTTCTCACCCGCCGTACGTGCGGCGATGGCCGCCTACGAACGGAAGTGAGCACGGCGATGGACCTCACGCTTCTCTACCGTGGCCCCCTCGCCTCCTGCGACTACGACTGCCCGTACTGCCCCTTCGCCAAGCGGCGCGACAGTCCGGAGCAGTTGCGCACGGACCGGGAGTGCCTCGAACGGTTCGCCGGGTGGGCCGCGGACCAGACCGGCGACCGGCTGTCCGTGCTGTTCACCCCCTGGGGAGAGGGCCTGGTCCGCTCCTGGTACCGGCGCACCCTGACCGAGCTGTCGCGGCTGCCGCACATCCGCCGCGTGGCCATCCAGACGAACCTCAGCTGTCGTACCGACTGGCTCGCGGACGCGGACCTCGACACCCTCGCCCTGTGGTGCACGTACCACCCCGGGCAGACGCCGTACGACCGCTTCCTGGCCAAGTGCCGTGACCTGGCGCGCCGAGGGGTGCGGTTCAGCGTCGGCATCGTCGGACTGCCCGAACACCTGCCACATGCCCGCCGGCTGCGCGCCGACCTGCCCGAGCACGTCTACCTGTGGGTCAACGCGGCCGAGGGCCACACCTACGACGACGCGTCGGCCGCGCCGTGGACCGCCCTGGACCCGCTCTTCCCCTACAGCCGCCACCCCCACGCCAGCGCCGGACTGCCCTGCCGCACCGGTGAGTCCGTCGTCTCGGTCGACGGCGACGGCACCGTCCGCCGCTGCCACTTCGTCCGCGCCGAGCTGGGCAACCTCTACGACGGCTCCTACCGGACGGCGCTGCGCCCCCGCCCGTGCCCGCTGGCCGTCTGCGACTGCCACATCGGCTACGTCCACCTGGAAACCCTGCCCCTGTACGACGTGTTCGCGGGCGGCGTCCTGGAACGGGTGCCGGCACGGATGCCCGTGATGCGGCCCGTCTAGGACGCGACGCCTCGCGTACTTGCTCCTTTCACATGGGCGACATCGCACCCTTCCCACACGTTCGGTGCTCTTGGAACACTCGCTGCGCGCGCATTCCGTCCGTTCCGGCCATCCGCACGTCAGGATGAGAGGACCCGCCCATGCCCTCACCCATGTCCGAAGTCAACCGGCGCCGCTTTCTGGGGATCGCGGGCGCCACCACGGCGTTCACCGCGCTCGCCGGCAGCATCCAGCGTGCCGCCGCGTTGCCGGCGAACCGTCGCACGGGGTCGATCGAGGATGTCGAGCACATCGTCGTCCTCATGCAGGAGAACCGTTCCTTCGACCACTACTTCGGCACGCTCAGAGGCGTCCGCGGCTTCGGCGACCCGCGCCCGGTCACCTGGCCGAACGGAAAGAGCGTCTGGCACCAGACGGACGGCGGCGGCAAGGAGATCCTGCCCTTCCATCCCGACGCCGACGACCTGGGCCTGGCCTTCATCCAGGACCTCCCGCACGGCTGGAACGACGGGCACGCCGCCTTCGCCCAGGGCCGCTACGACAAGTGGGTCCCGTCCAAGGGCACCACGACGATGGCGTACCTGACCCGCGACGACATCCCGTTCCACTACGCGCTCGCCGACTCCTTCACCGTCTGCGACGCCTACCACTGCTCGTTCATCGGCTCGACCGACCCCAACCGCTACTACATGTGGTCGGGCTACACCGGCAACGACGGCCAGGGCGGCGGCCCGGTCCTCGGCAACGACGAGGCGGGCTACGGCTGGACGACCTACCCCGAGCGCCTGGAGAAGGCGGGCGTCTCCTGGAAGATCTACCAGGACGTCGGCGACGGCCTGGACGCGGCCGGCGGCTGGGGCTGGATCTCCGACGCCTACCGCGGCAACTACGGCGACAACTCACTGCTGTACTTCGACCAGTACCGCGACGCCAAGCCCGGCGACCCCCTCTACGACAAGGCCCGTACCGGCACCGACGCCCGAAGGGGCGAGGGCTTCTTCGACCGGCTGAAGGCCGACGTCAGGGGCGGCAGGCTGCCGCAGATCTCCTGGATCGTCGCCCCCGAGGCCTTCACCGAGCACCCCAACTGGCCCGCCAACTACGGCGCCTGGTACATCGCCCAGGTCATCGACGCGCTGACCAGCGTCCCGGAGGTGTGGGCGAAGACCGCCCTGTTCATCACCTATGACGAGAACGACGGCTTCTTCGACCATCTGATCCCGCCCTTCCCGCCCGCCTCCGCCGGCCAGGGCAGGTCCACGGTCGACGTCGGCCCGGACCTGTTCAAGGGCGACGCCGGTCATGTGGCCGGCCCCTACGGGCTCGGCCAGCGTGTGCCGATGCTCGTCGTCTCGCCCTGGAGCAAGGGCGGGTACGTCTGCTCCGAGACCCTCGACCACACTTCGATCATCCGGTTCATGGAGCGCCGCTTCGGCGTGCGCGAGCCCAACATCTCGCCCTGGCGGCGCGCGATCTGCGGCGACCTGACCTCCGCCTTCGACTTCTCCCGCGAGGACACCCGCCCGGTCTCCCTGCCCGACACCACCGGCTACGAGCCCCCGGACCACGACCGCCACCCCGACTACGTGCCGACCCCGCCCGCCCAGGGCGTCCTGCCCCGGCAGGAGCGTGGCCGGCGGCCGACCCGCCCCCTGAAGTACGCGCCCCAGGTGGACGGTTCGGTGGATCCGGCGGCCGGGAAGCTCACCCTGACCTTCGCCTCCGGCGCGCAGGCCGGGGCCGCCTTCCTGGTCACCTCCGGCAACCGCACCGACGGCCCCTGGACCTACACCACCGAGGCGGGCAGGACGGTCTCCGACAGCTGGAACTCGGCGTACTCCGGCGGCTCCCACGACCTGACCGTGCACGGCCCGAACGGCTTCCTGCGGGTCTTCAAGGGTCCCGGCAGGGCGGCGGGGCCCGAGATCACCGCACGGCACGTCGGCGACGACGTCGAGCTGACCTTCACCAACAAGGGCACGGGCACGGTCCGTCTGAAGGTGACCAGCGGCTACGGCGGGAGCGCGCAGGCGGTGAGTGTGCGGCCGGGCGCCGCGGTGCGGCGCCGCTACGACCTCGCGGCGAGCGGGCGCTGGTACGACCTCACCGTCACCTCCGAGGCGGACGCGGCGTTTCTGCGGCGCTTCGCCGGACATGTCGAGAACGGGCGTCCCGGTGTGAGCGATCCGGCGATCGCGACCGACTGAGGCAGGGGCGGGCGGCGGTTGCTTCCCGGCCGGCTCGCGGTACTGTGCCCCGGTGACCACGCATTCGAACACACCTGCAGGTTGGTACCCGGATCCGCACGGTGCGGCGCAGACGCTCCGTTACTGGGACGGCGCGCAGTGGACCGAGCACACCCACGCGGGCGGGCAGGCCCCCGCCGCCCCCGCACCCGACGCGCGAGTGCAGCAGCAGGTGCAGCAGCAGGCCGGCGTCGCCCCGAGCGGCGCCGGCGGCGGCACGCTGTTCAGCGAGCCGGTGCTGGTGGTGAACCAGAAGGCCAAGCTGATCGAGCTGACCAACGAGTACACGGTCTTCGACCAGAACGGCAACCAGATCGGCGCGGTCACCGAGGTCGGGCAGAGCGCGCTGAAGAAGATCCTGCGGTTCGTCTCCAGCCTCGACCAGTTCATGACGCACAGGCTGGAGATCCGGGACGGCTACGGCCGGCCGCAGCTGCTGCTCACGCGGCCCGCGAAGTTCTTCAAGTCGCGGGTGATCGTCTCCCGTCCGGACGGCTCGCAGGTCGGCGAGATCGTCCAGCAGAACGTCTTCGGCAAGATCAACTTCGCGATGAACGCCAATGGCCAGCAGGTCGGCGCGATCAAGGCGGAGAACTGGCGCGCCTGGAACTTCGCGATCGTCGACCACGCCGACAACGAGGTCGCCCGGATCACCAAGACCTGGGAGGGCCTGGCCAAGACGATGTTCACGACGGCCGACAACTACGTCCTGCAGATCCACTACCAGCTGCCCGAACCGCTGCTGAGCCTGGTGGTGGCGACGGCGCTCACCGTCGACACCGCGCTCAAGCAGGACTCGCGCGGCCTGGGCTGACGGACGGCCCCGCGCTCGTGAACTCCCGGCGCGGCGGCGGTCCGGCGGTCACAGGGGCGTGAGGTGCCCCGGTCCGGACCGGCGGCGCGTTCCGGACCGCCGGGGCAGCAGCGCCGGTTCCTGGGACGCCGACTCCGGCTCCAGGGCCAGGACAGCGGCCACGGGGTGCGCCTCGTGGCCGTCGTGCTGTACGGGCTGTCCGGGCCCGGCAAGGCCGGGTTCCGGGTACGGCCGTTCGGCCGGCGTGGAGTGCGGGGTCGCCCGCGTGAGCGCCACGACCCCCCAGGAGGCGAGCGCCGCTCCCGACAGCGCGAGCAGCACCCCGCTCGCGCCGCCGTGCAGCCCCTGCCCGAGCAGGGTGAGCCCGATCACCGCGGCCGCCACCGGGTTCGCCAGTGTCACCACGGCCAGCGGGGCTCCCAGGCCGCCCCGGTAGGCGGTCTGCGACAGCAGCAGCCCGCTCGTCGCGAAGGCCGCCACCAGCAGCGCCACGATGATCACCCGCGCGCTGAACAGCGGCCCGGAGTGGTCGGTGGCGGCGACG
>NZ_BNBC01000036.1:9302-64149 GCF_014654675.1 Streptomyces spiralis | reverse complement strand
GACAGCGCGCCGATCAGGACGGCGGTGGCGCCCGCGACCGTCAGCGCCTCGGCCGGACTGAGCACCTGCTCGGGCGCGGGCCCGGACGCCGCCACGAGCAGCGCGCCCAGTCCCAGCAGGGTGAGCGCCGTGCCGCGCCACTCGCCCGCCGCGACCCGGCGCCCCGCCATCCGCGCTCCCATCGGCACGGCGGCCACCAGGGTGAGCGCGCCGAGCGGCTGGACCACGGTCAGCGGCCCGTACTTGAGGGCCACGACGTGCAGCAGTGCCGCCGATCCGTTCAGCGCCACGGCCCACCACCACGCGCCCGAGCGCAGCAGTCGCAGCGTGCCCGAGCCCGCCGTACGCGCGGCGAGCCGTTCCTGGGCGACCGCGGCGGCCGCGTAGGCGACGGCCGAGAACAGCGAGAGGACCACGGCGAGCATGGCGGCGGGGCTCATCGGGCCGCTCCCACCAGGGCGTTCTGCTCGGCCGGTACGGACGTCCGCCGGCTGCGTCCGGCGGCGGTGGCCACCGGGCGGTGCGGCAGCGGTATCACCGCGAGGGCGAGGCCGAGCAGCGCCGTCGCCGCCACCGCGTCGAGCCAGTAGTGGTTCGCGGTGCCCACGATGACCAGCAGGGTGAGCAGTGGGTGGAGCAGCCACAGCCAGCGCAGGCGGGAGGTGGTGGCGACGATGAGGGCGATGGCCACCATGAGCGCCCAGCCGAAGTGGAGCGAGGGCATCGCCGCGAACTGGTTGGAGAGGTGGTCGGTCTTCGGCGGTCCGTACACCGACGGCCCGAAGACGCGCGCGGTGTCGATCAGGCCGGCCTCCGCCAGCATGCGCGGCGGGGCCAGCGGGAACGTCAGATGCAGCACCAGGGCCGCGGCCGTCACGCCGGCGAGCACGCGGCGCGTCCAGATGTAGTGCGCCGGACGGCGCAGATAGAGCCAGATCAGCAGGCCCGCGGTGGCCGGGAAATGCACGGTCGCGTAGTAGGCGTTCGCCACGTGCACGAGGGTGTCGCCGTGCAGCAGCAGGGACTGGACCGAGCCCTCGCCGGGCAGGTGGAAGGCCCGCTCCAGGTCCCACACGTGGTGGGCGTTGCGGAACGCCTCTCCGGTGTGGTCGGCGGCGAGCTGCCGGCCCAGCTTGTAGACGAGGAACAGACCCGTGACGAGCAGGAGCTCGCGCACGAGCGGAGGCCGGGCGGGCCGGTCGGGACCCACTGCGGCGGCCTCGGTTCGGGAAGTCATGCCCCGGCCCCCTCGCTGGCGGTGTGCGTGTGTGTGCGGCTGTACCGCAGCATCGATACGATAGCGTACCGATACGCCAGTGTACCGATACGGTCAGGTACCGGTACACTGGCGTATCGATCGAATGCCTCACACCTGACGCGCCACACTGGAGAGCGGCCGGAGCGCCGCCGGAACACGAGCGAGGAGAAGAGTGATGACGTCGCAGGCCGCGGACGAACCGGAATCGGTCGCCTCCTCGCGCCGCTCCAAGATCACGCCCGCGCGTGAGCGGGAGTTCTTCGACGCCGTCCTCGAACAGATCCGCGAGTGCGGCTATGACGCCGTCACCATGGAGGGCGTCGCCGCCAGCACCCGCTGCAGCAAGTCCACGCTCTACCGGCAGTGGAAGAACAAGCCGCAGTTCGTGGTGGCCGCGCTGCGCGCCAACCGGCGCACGAGGTTCACGGGCATCGACACCGGCTCGCTCGCCGAGGACCTGCGGCAGGCGGCGCGCGCCGCGGGCGAGTGGTCGGGCAACGACACCCGGCTTCTGCAGGCCCTCGGTCACGCGATGCTGCAGGACCGGGAGCTGAAGCAGGCCCTGCGCGAGACGCTGGTCGAGCCGGAACTCGCCGCGCTGCGGGAGATCCTGCAGCGCGGGGTCGAACGCGGAGAGGTCCGCGCCGACAACCCGGCGCTGGAGTACGTGCCCGCGCAGATGTTCGGCGTCCTGCGCATCCGGCCCGTGCTGGAGGGAGAGTACGCCGACCCGGACTATCTGGTCCGGTTCGTGGAGGCCGCCGTGCTGCCCGCACTCGGCCTCACCCCATGACCCAGGCCGCCGTCCACGGGATGACTGGACGGTGACCTGCTCGCGCCGCACCGTGGGGACGGGGGCGGCGCGCACCCCGGCCGGGTGGTGTCCCTCTGAGCGGACAGGGACCCCACCCGGCCGGCGAACATCCGGCCGGATCAGACGTTCTGGCCGCTGCCGCCGCCCGAGGACACCTTGATGCCGCGGGTGATGTCGTCGATCACGGACTGCTGTTCGGAGACGTCCACGCCGAAGCGGACCACGACCAGGCGGCGGGAGTCCGCCGGGGACGGGAAGGCAAGGGACTCCACATATCCGTCGGAGCCCTTCTCGGTGACCGCCTTCCAGCGCACCAGGTAGCCCTTCTGGCCGGCCACGGTCACTTCCTTGGAGGCCAGCACCTGGTGCGAGGTGATCGCGCCGTAGGACTTGCCGCCGTAGGACTCCTTGGCGTTCGCCGCGATGTCGGCCTTGGCGACCTCCTCGGCCGTCTCGCCCCTGGTCCCGAGCAGCAGCGCGGGCGCCGAGTACGCGCCGCCCTTGGTGCAGTCGGCGCTGGTGTCGCCGGGGCACTTGTAGGAGTCGTCCGAGGTGACCTGGGCGCCCATGCCGAGCTGCTGGCCGTACCAGCCGTCGGGTATGGGCAGGCTGATGCCGCTGGCCTGGTCGGTGACCGACCCGCTCCGTATCTTCGGCGCCTCGGACGGGCTGCCGCCGGAGCCTCCCGAATCCCCAGACCCTCCGGAGCCGCCCTGGCCGCCGTCCCCGCCGTCCCCGCCGGGGCCGCCGAACGGCCCGCCTCCGCCGCCGGAACCCTCCTGCCCGCCGGAGCCGCCCTGCCCGCCCGGGCCCTGGTGCGAACCGGCCCGGTTGCCGCTCCCGCCGTCGTCCTTGCTCAGCGCGTACACCCCGACCCCGATGCTCGCCAGCACCGCGGCGGCCAGCACGACGGCGACACCCGTACGCACCCCGCGCCGCCGCGCCGGCGGCTGACCCGGATACCCCGGATACCCCGGATACACCGGGTACCCCGGATACCCAGGAGAGCCGGAATACCCCGGCTGCTCGGGCTGTCCCGGCTGCCCCGCGTACCCGGGCTCTGCCGCGGGCGGCTGCGCCGGCGGACCCCATACGGTGCCCGACCCGGCGGGGCGGGTCCGGTCCGTCCATGCCTTACCGTCCCACCAGCGCTCGGTGGCGGGACCGTCACTTGTCTGCCCCGGGTCGGGGTACCACCCGGGGGGAGTCACCTGCGTCATGCCCCCACCGTATGAGGCCTCGGTGAAAGCCGGATGAGAGGGCCGCCCCTCGGACCGCGACCCCCGCGAGATCGGGTGCGCGGGCCGTCTGCCGGACTGGGCCGCCCCGAGAGCCGGGTGAGTGGGCCGTCCGCCGGACCGAAGCTGTCGGGAGAGCTGGGTGTGTGGGCCGTCCGCCGGGCGTGACCGCCGCGGGAGCCGGGCGAGTGGTCCTCCGCCGGACCGCGACCGCCGCGCACACCGGATGAGAGGGCCGCCCAGCGGACCGAGACCGTCTCGAAGACCGTCAGTCGGCCGCCCACCGGACCGGTGTGGAAGCCGGATGAGACGGCCGCCCCGGGTGTCCGGTCGCCGCGAAAGTCCGTGCGGGGCACGGATGTTGACGGCTGATTGTTGACAAGGCATCCCCGTGCCGCGCAGGTCGCGGGGTCGGCGCGTCGTCGGGCCGTGCCGTAGATCACCCGACACGGCAGCAGGTGCCCGGACCGGCCTCCGTCGCGGCGGTCCGGGGACTAGGCTCGGGATCCGTACGTCGTTCGGGCGACTTGGGGAGGTAGCGGGATGACGGAGGTACGGTCGGGTGCGGCCGCCTCGGCTTCCCTGTGGGAGCGCGACGAGGAAGTCACCGCCGTCCGGCGCGCGGTGGACACACTGTGCTCCGACCGCTCGTCCACCGGAGGGCTGCTGGTCTTCCAGGGCGAGGCCGGACTCGGCAAGACCGCCCTGCTGGCCGAGACCCGGCGGATCGCCGAGAAGCGCGGCTGCACCGTGTGGTCGGCGCGCGGCGGCGAGATCCTGCGCTCCGTCCCGTTCAACGTGGTACGGCAGTTGCTGCAGCCCGCCCTGATAACGCTGATGCCGGAGGAGGCCCGCGACTACCTCGGCGACTGGTACGGCATCGCCGGGCCCGCCCTCGGCATAGCGGAACCCGGCGACCGGCAGGCGGACCCGCAGGGCGTGTGCGACGGCCTGGTCGCCGCGGTGCGCCGGCTGGCGAAGCGCGACTGGCCCCTGGTGCTGATGATCGACGACGCCCACTGGGCCGACGAGGAGACCCTGCGCTGGCTCGCCGCGTTCGCCGAACGCCTCGACGACCTGTCCGTCCTGGTCGTGGTGACCCGCAGGCCCGGCGAGGTGAGCGGGCAGAGCGCCCAGCGGCTGGACGCGGTCGCCGCCGCCGCGGGCGTGAGCACCCTGAGCGCCCTGACCCCCGAGGCCACCGCCGGACTCACCCGCACCGCCCTCGGCCCGCACGCGGACGCCCCGTTCTGCCGCGAGGTGTGGGCCGTCACCGGCGGCAACCCCTACGAGACCGTCGAACTCCTCGCCAAGGTGCACGACAGCGAACTCGAACCCGTCGAGGCCAGGGCCGGAGAACTGCGCGACCTGAACCGCGCGGCCCGCGGCGGCGGACTCGTCGCGCGCCTGGAGGAACTCGGCATCGACGCCACCCGGTTCGCCTGGGCCGCCGCCATCCTGGGCACCGGCATCTCCGTGGACCTCGTCGCCCGGCTCGCCACCATGGGCCGCGACGACGCGCTGCGCTGCGCCGACCTGCTGCGCGGCGCCCGCATCCTCACCGAACCCGACCCGGCGACCGCCCGCGGCGGCGAGGCGGAGCTGGAGTTCGTGCACCCGCTCATCGCCACCGCCGTCTACGACTCCATCCCGGACGCCCTGCGCACCGCCATGCACGGCATCGCCGCCCAGGTCGTCACCGACTCCGGGTACGGCGCCGCCGCGGCCTCCCGGCACCTGCTCCAGGTCCACCCGGACGACGACGAGGAACTCGTCGAACAGCTGCGCAAGGCCGCCCGCGAACACCTCGCCGTCGGCGCCCCCGACGCGGCCCGGCGCTGCCTGGAGCGTGCCCTGCTGGAACCGCCCACCCCGGACGTGCACGCCCGGGTGCTCTACGAACTGGGCTGCGCCACCCTCCTGACCGCCCCCGCCACCACCATCGAGCACCTCCAACTGGCCCTGAGCATGCCCGGCCTTGACGGCGACACCCGGGTCGACGCCGTGTGGCGGCTCTCCCAGGCCCTGCTCCACAACAACCAGCTGGAGGAGGCCGTCCGCACGGTCGAGGCCGAGGCCGCCCGCCACGCACCCGGACCCACCCGGCTACGCCTGCACGCCGTGCAGTACATGTGGGAGGGCCTGCACGCCGGGGAGACGATCTCATCGGGCCGCTCCGAGCACCTCGCCGAACTCGCCGCCGGCTGCACCGGACGCGACAACTCCGAGCGGGCCCTGCTGATCCTGCGCGGCTTCGACGCCATGACCCGCGGCGAGAACGCCGAGGAGGTCGTCGAACTGTGCGACCGCGCCCTCGTCAACGGCCGCCTCGCCCCCGGCCTCGGCTGGACCGACACCGAGTGGGGCATCGAACTGCTGCTGATGCTCGCCAGCGCCTACGCCTACAGCGACCGCCTCGACCGGGCCGAGACCCTCTACACCGAGGCACTGCGCGCCTACGAGACCGCCGGCTGGAGCGGCGGCCACCTCGCCCTCGCACACGCCTACGTCGGCCTCGGCCACCGCAGGCGCGGCCGGCTGAGGGAGGCGGAGGCGGCGCTGCGCGAGTCACTGCGGCTCGCCGAGCGGGTCGGCCGCGGGCTTCCCCTGTACTGGACCGCCACCTGCAACCTCGTCGACACGCTGCTCGCCCGCGGCCACGCCGAGGAGGCCTGGGAGGTCGCCGAGCGGTACGGGTTCGCCCCGCCCTACCCGTCCACCATCGTGATCCCCGACCCGCGCAGCGTCCGCGGCCGACTCCTGCTCGCCGTCGGCCACACCAAGGACGGCGTCAACGAACTGGAGGCGGCCGAGAAGGCGGCGGCCCTGCGCGGCCACCACAACCCGGTGATGGTGCCCTGGGCGGCCGACCTCGCCCGCGCCCTGGCCGCCGAGGACCGGCCCGGGCCGCCCGGCTCGCAGCCGACGTCCGCCGCCAGGCCGAGCGGTTCGGCACCGACACCGCGATAGGAGAGGCACTGCGCTGCGCCGCCGCCCTGGAGACCGGCCAGCGCGCCGTCCGCCTGGCCGCCCAGGCCGTCACCTACCTCGAAGCGTCCCCGTGCCAGTACGAACACGCCGCCGCCCGCGTCGAGTACGGCATCGCCTCCCGTTCGGTCGCCGAACTCGAACGCGGACTGGCGCTGGCGCGCTCCTGCGGCGCGGACGGACTGGTCGCCCAGGCTCGCGAGGTGCTGGAGTCGGGGCGGGGGCTGCGGTAGGCGTCCACCGCCGGACAACTCCAAGGGCCGGCGACCGGGCCTCGGCTCACAGGCCGAGCAACTGCTCGGTCACCGCCGTCAGGCGCGCCCGCACCCCGGCGTCGTAGGCGGCCTCGTGCGCCCGCGCCGGACGCGTGCCGTCGAAGTAGCGGCCGGAGCCCAGGTCGCGGGTGGCCAGGTCGAGCACGCCGGGCGCGCCGTCGGCGACCGTGTTCCAGGGCTCGATGCCGGCCGCCCGCACCATGGACGTGTCCATGTAGGTCGCCGGGTGCAGCACGTTCACCGCGACACCGGTGCCCGCCAGCTCCTCGGCGAGGGAGAAGGTGTGGGCGGCGAGCGCGAACTTGCTGCGGCAGTACGCGGCCACACCGCTGTAGCCGCGGGTCAGCTCGGGATCGGCGAAGTCGAGCGGCTCCTGGCCGGCCGAGCCGACGTTCACGATCCGGGCCGGTGCGTTCCTCCGCAGCACGGGCAGCAGCGACCGGGTCAGCACGACCGGCGCGAGGTAGTTCACCGCCAGCCGCAACTCGTGTCCGTCGGCGCTGACCTCGCGCGCGGAGTCCGGCCCGCCGCTGCCGACGCCCGCGTTGTTGACCAGTACGTCCAGCCCGGGGTACGCCTGTGCGACCTCGGCCCCCAGCTCGCGCACCTGCGCCAGGGAGGCGAGGTCGGCGACGAACCCCGCCGCCTCGCCCTCGGCGCGCAGCTCCTCGACCAGCCGCTCGGTGCGGCCCGGGTCCCGGCCGTGGGCGAGGACGACGTGCCCGGAGCGGACCAGTTCGAAGGCGACATACCGGCCGAGACCGGAGGTGGCGCCGGTGATCAGAACAGTGGACATGCACCCACCGTAGGCACCGGCGCCGCCCGGCGCGTGCTGCCGCTGGGGGTACGACCGGCAGGGTCACCCTTCGCCGGACTCCTCGGCCAGCACCCGCTGGGCCACCGCGAACGCCGAGTTCGCCGCCGGGACCCCGCAGTACACGGCGCTCTGCAGCAGCACCGCGCCGATCTCCTCCGGTGTGAGCCCGTTGCGGCGCGCCGCCCGCACATGCATCGCCAGCTCGTCGTAGTGGCCGTGCGCCACCAGCGCCGTCATGGTGATCATGCTGCGCTCGCGGCGGGTCAGCGTCGGATCGGTCCAGATCTCGCCCCACGCGTAGCGGGAGATGAAGTCCTGGAAGCGGGCCGTGAACGGGGTCTGCCGGGCCTGCGCGCGGTCCACGTGCGCGTCGCCGAGGACCTCCCGCCGCACCTCCATGCCCCGCCGGGGCGCACCGTCCAGGTGGGTGCGCAGCGCGGCCAGGACGGCCTCCGGGCGCTGGGCGGGCGCCAGGTGGGACGCCCCCGGGATCTCCGCCAGCGCCGCGCCCGGCACCGCGTCCGCGATCTGCCGCAGATGCGCGGGAGGTGTGGCCGGATCCTCGCGGCCGGCGATCAGCAGCGTGGGCGCGCCGATCCGGCCCAGCCGGTCGGTCAGGTCGAAGTCGGCCAGCGCGTCGCAGCAGGCGGCGTACGCCTCCGGGTCGGCCTCCCGGTGGTCCCGGACCAGCTCCGGCACGGTGAAGTCGCCCGCGAACCACCGGGCGTCCGCGCCGGCCACCAGCCAGTCCAGACCCTCCCGCCGGACCCGCTCGGCCCGCTCCCGCCACGCCTTCTCGCCACCGAAGTGAGCGGAGGAGCAGATCACCGCCAGGGACGCCACCCGCTCGGGGTGGTGCACGGCCAGATGCAGCCCCACCGCCCCGCCCAGCGACACCCCCGCGTAGGCGAACCGCTCGATGCCGAGCCCGTCCGCGAGCTGAAGCACCAGTCCGGCGAGATCGGCGACGGTCGCGCCCGCACCGACGAGGTCCGCCGCCGAACCGCCGTGCCCGGGAAGGTCCCAGCGGACCACCCGGTGGGAGACCGCCAGCTCCGGGGCGACCTTGTCCCACAGCCTGTACGACGTGCCGAGCGACGGTCCGAGCAGCAGCGGGGGAGCACTGGTGGGGCCTTCGGCAAGGTGGTGCAGAGTCAATGTCGCTCCAGGGCGCGGTCGATGAGGGCTCCGGCGGAGCCGGTGTAGCGGGTGGGGTCGGTGAGCGGGCCGAGGTCGATGTCCTTCAACTCCGATTGCTCGACGAGGAGTTCACCGAGTCCGCGGCCTTCCGTGTAGGTGCGGCGGGCGAGTTCGGTGAGCAGCTCCTTGGCACGGGCTCGGCCGATGAGTGGGGCCAGCTCCGCCGACAACCGCTCGGAGACGATCAGCCCGTGGGTGAGACCGAGATGGGCGCGCATGGCATCGGAGTCCACCCGCAGCCCCTCGGCAAGCTCCGCCGCGTCGCGGGCCGCGCCGCCGGCCAGCCGCAGCAGGTCGCGCAGCGGCTCCCACTCGGCGTGCCAGGCGCCCGCCGGGCGCTCGTCCTCCGCAGCGAGCGACCCGTACAGCGTGGCCGCGAGTTGCGGGGCGCGCCGGGCGGCCGCCGCGATCAGGGTGGCGCGCACCGGGTTCGCCTTGTGCGGCATGGCCGAGGAGCCGCCGCCGCTGCCCTCCGCCAGCTCCGCGATCTCCGTACGGCAGAGCACCAGTACGTCCGCCGCGGCCTTCCCCAGCGCCCCGGCCGTGAAGGCGAGGCATCCGGCGAGGTCGGCGACGGGGGTGCGCAGCGTGTGCCAGGGCAGCAGCGGTGCGCGCAGGCCGAGTTCCCGGGCGTACGCCTCCGTCAGCGCCGTCGCGTCGTCGGCGCCGTACGCGGCGAAGGCCGCCAGCGTCCCGGCCGCGCCGCCGAGTTGGGCGGGCAGCGTGTCCCGTACCTGCGTGATCCGGTCCCGGGCGTCCAGCACCAGCGACCGCCAGCCGGCCGCCTTCAGGCCGAACGTGGTCGGTACGGCGTGCTGGGTCAGCGTCCGGCCGGGCATCACCGTGTCGCGGTGCTCGCGGGCCAGCCGGGCCAGCGCCGCCTCGGTGCGGGCCAGGTCGGCGAGGACCGGGTCCAGGGTGCGCACGGCCACCAGCATCGTCGCCGTGTCCATGATGTCCTGGCTGGTCGCGCCCCGGTGGACATAGGGGCCGTACTCCTCGCCCACGGCCCGCGTCAGGTCGGCGACCAGCGGGATCACCGGGTTGCCGCCCGCGCGGGCGCGCTCGGCGAGCGCGCGCACGTCGAAGCGGGCCGGGTCGGCCGCCCGGGTCACCGCGTCCGCCGCCTCGGCCGGGGCGAGACCGAGCGTGGCCTGCGCCCGGGTGAGGGCGGCCTCGGCGTCGAGCAGCGCCCGCAGGAAGGCGGTGTCGCCCGACGCGGACGCGGCGGGGGAGCCGGCCCAGCCGGGCCCGAGCAGTCCGGCATCGGCCTCGGCGGACGATGCCGGTGAAGCGGGTGATGTCACTGGAACTCCAGGAAGACCGTCTCGCCCTCGCCCTGAAGGCGGATGTCGAAACGGTAGGTCCCGTTGCCCTCGTCCCCGGCGATCAACGTGCCGCGTCGCTGCTCGTCCAGCCGGGAGAGCAGCGGGTCGGACGCTGCCGCCGTCGCGTCGCCCGGCAGATAGATCCGGGTGAACAGGTGCACGAGCAGGCCGCGCGCGAACACGCACATGCTGAGGTAGGGCGCGTTCTGCCCGCGTGCGCCGGGCCGCAGCGTCCGTACGTACCAGTGACCGTCGGCGTCGGTCTGGATCCGTCCGAACCCGGTGAACTCCACGCCGTTGCGGCCGAGGAAGCCACCGGAGGCCGGGTCGCGCCGCATCGAGCCGTCGACGGCCGGCAGGCTGCCGTCCGGGCCGGGCCCCCACACCTCCAGCAGCGCGTCGGGCAGGGGGCGCCCCTCACCGTCGTACACGTACCCGTGCACGGTGATCGTGTCCGGGTGGCCCAGGGGGGCGATCTCCTCGCCGCCGCGGAACGGGAGCGCGTAGCCGTAGAAGGGGCCCACCGTGTGCGACGGAGTGGGCAGCACGCCCTCCGGGCCGCTGGTGTCGATCTTCGTCATGGCAGTCAGCGTCCTTCTTCGATCCAGGTGGCGTGCGGGCCGTCCAGCACGATGTCCCAGTGGTAGCCGAGCGAGAACTCCGGCACCGACAGGCTGTGGTCGTAGGTGGCGACCAGCCGCTGCCGGGCGGCGTCGTCCGTGACGGACTGCAGGATCGGGTCGTAGGGGAAGAGCGGGTCGTTCGGGAAGTACATCTGCGTCACCAGCCGCTGGGTGAACGCCGAGCCGAAGACCGAGAAGTGGATGTGCGCCGGACGCCAGGCGTTGACGTGGTTGCGCCACGGGTACGGGCCCGGCTGGATGGTGGTGAAGCGGTAGAAGCCGTCAGCGTCGGTCAGCGTGCGGCCCACACCACTGAAGTTGGGGTCGAGCGGGGCGTCGTGCTGCTCGCGCTGGTGGGCGTAGCGGCCGGCGGAGTTGGCCTGCCAGATCTCGACGAGCTGGCCGCGCACCGGGCGCCCGTCGCGGTCCAGCAGCCGCCCGGAGACGGTGATCCGCTCGCCGACCGGCTCCCCGGTGTGCTGCCGGGTGAGGTCGTTGTCGATCCCGGTGATGTCCCGCTCGCCGAAGGCGGGCGAGGACAGCTCGACCAGCTCCGGGTCCTTGCTGACGTCGATGGCGACCAGCGGCTGCTTGGGGTGGCGGAGCACGGAGGAGCGGTAGGGCGCGTAGTCGCGGCGCGGGTGGTGCTCGACCGGCGCGCCTTCGGCGAGGCGCTTCTCGTACGCGGCGTGCTCGGCCGCGATCTCCTGGTCGATGTCGTGTTGCGTGAGAGTCATGGGGGTACCTGACGCTTCCTTAGCGTTCGAGAACGAGGGCGAGGCCCTGGCCGACACCGATGCAGAGGGTGGCGACGCCGGTTCCGGAGCCCTTGCGGGCGAGCTGCTTCATCGCCGGAGCTCCTCCGGGACACGGACCTCGGCGTCGGTCCTGGCGGTGATCTCCTCGACGGAGACGCCGGGCGCGGTCTCGACGAGGACGAGTCCGTCGGCGGTGACGTCGAGGACGCCGAGGTCGGTGATGATCCGGTCGACGCAGGCCTTGCCGGTCAGGGGCAGCAGGCACCGCTCGAGGATCTTCGGCGATCCGTCCTTCGCGGTGTGCGTCATGACGACGATGACGGTACGGGCGCCGTGGACCAGGTCCATCGCACCGCCGATCCCGGTGATCATCTTGCCGGGGACGGCCCAGTTCGCCAGGTCGCCGGTGGCGGAGACCTGCATGGCGCCCAGCACGGCGACGTCGATGTGCCCGCCCCGGATCATCGCGAAGGACAGCGCCGAGTCGAAGAACGAGGCCCCCGGCAGGACCGTGACGGTCTCCTTGCCCGCGTTGATCAGATCGGGGTCGACCTGCTCCTCGGTGGGATACGGGCCGGTGCCCAGGATGCCGTTCTCCGACTCCAGGATCACCTCGACGCCCTGGGGCAGGTGGTTGGGGATCAGGGTGGGCAGTCCGATGCCCAGGTTGACGTACTGGCCGTCGCGCAGCTCGCGCGCCGCACGGGCGGCCATCTCCTCACGGGTCCAGGCCATCACGCACTCACCGTCCCTCGCGCCTCGGGCGCGGAAACCGTCCGCTTCTCGATCCGCTTGTCCGTCGCCTGCTCCGGGGTCAGCGCGACCACGCGCTGCACGAAGACGCCCGGCAGGTGCACCGCGTCCGGGTCCAGCTCGCCGGGCTCGACCAGCTCCTCCACCTCGGCGATCGTGATCTTGCCGGCCATCGCGGCCAGCGGGTTGAAGTTGCGGGAGGACTTGTTGAAGACCAGGTTGCCGTGACGGTCGCCCTTCGCCGCCCGGACCAGGGCGAAGTCGGTGCGGATGCCCCGCTCCAGCACGTACTGGACGCCGTCGAACTCGCGCACCTCCTTGGGCGGCGAGGCGAGCGCCACCCCGCCCTGTCCGTCGTAGCGCCAGGGCAGTCCGCCGTCGGCGACCTGAGTGCCGACCCCGGCCGGGGTGTAGAACGCGGGGATGCCCGCGCCGCCGGCGCGCAGCCGCTCGGCCAGCGTGCCCTGCGGGATCATCTCCACCTCCAGCTCACCGGCCAGGTACTGGCGGGCGAACTCCTTGTTCGCGCCGATGTAGGAGCCGGTCACCCGGGCGATCCGCCCGGCCGCGAGCAGCACCGCGAGACCGGAGTCCATGGCACCGCAGTTGTTGGAGACGACCGAGAGGCCGCCGACCCCGCGCTCGTACAGCGCCTGGATCAGCACGTTCGGCACGCCGCTCAGCCCGAATCCGCCCACCGCCAGCGACGCGCCGTCCGGCACGTCGGCCACCGCCTCCACGGCCGTGGCGACCACCTTGTCCATCCGTGAAGTCCATCTCTCCGCGGTTAATCAGGGCACTGAGTAATTCAGCGATATGCCATCACGCTGCCACCGGAGGTCAAAACCGTCAAGACCTCGGTGAATCACTGATCCAGGTGGACGACAGAAGAGGGATCGCCGACTATTGTTCAGTGCACCGACGAATCGATCAGGGAGCGCACATGGCCGCGGTGGACCTGACCACCCACCCCGGGCACCTGGCCCGGCGGCTCCAGCAGGCCCACTACCTGCTGTGGAACACGATGGTCTCCGAGGAGATCACCTCGCCGCAGTTCGCGGTCCTGAACGCGCTCGTCGCCGAGCCCGGGCTCGACCAGCGCACGGTGGGGGAGCGGGTGGGCCTCGACCGGTCCACCATCGCCGAGCTCATCAGCAGGCTCGGCCGCCGGGGACTGCTGGACAAGGTCCGCGACCCGCAGGACGGCCGTCGCTTCCTGCTGCGGCTGACCGAGGAGGGCGAGCGGACCCACCGCAAGCTCACCGTCCGCACGGCCCGGATGAACCAGGTCTTCCTGGCCCCGCTCAGCGCCGAGGAGCAGACCCGGTTCCTCGACCTCATCCGCAGGGTCGCGGACGCGGCCGAGGAACTGCGCAACCCGGGGGAACGCACGGCCGCGCCGGCCTGACTCCGTCGCCGCCGGAGAGTGTCTCGCTCCGCCGGTTCGCCCATGTCTGCCCGGGTACCCGGGCGTCCGCGAAGACGACGGACCACGGCGGAAAGGGGCGCCACACATGAAGGCAGTCACCTGGCAGGGCAAGCGCGACGTCCGGGTGGACGACGTTCCCGATCCGAAGATCCAGGAGCCGACGGACGCCGTCATCCGGATCACCTCGACCGGCCTGTGCGGCTCGGACCTGCACCTGTACGAGGTGCTCACCCCGTTCATGACACCGGGCGACATCCTCGGCCACGAGCCGATGGGCATCGTCGAGGAGGTGGGACCCGAGGTACCGAATCTGAGGCCCGGCGACCGCGTGGTCGTGCCGTTCCAGATCTCCTGCGGCCACTGCTTCATGTGCTCCGCCGGCCTGCAGACCCAGTGCGAGACCACCCAGGTCACCAGCGAGGGCATGGGCGCCGCACTGTTCGGCTACACCCGCCTGTACGGCGCCGTACCGGGCGCCCAGGCCGAGTACCTGCGCGTCCCGCAGGCGCACTACGGCCCGATCAAGGTTCCCCACGGGCCGGCCGACGACCGTTTCGTCTACCTCTCCGACGTGCTGCCCACCGCCTGGCAGGCCGTCGCCTACGCCGATGTGCCCAGGGGCGGCACCGTCGCCGTGCTCGGCCTCGGCCCGATCGGGGACATGGCCTGCCGGATCGCCAAGGCGCGCGGCGCCGAGCGGGTGTTCGGCGTGGACCTGGTCCCGGAGCGGCTGGCACGGGCGCGCCGGCGCGGAGTGGAGACGTACGACCTGCGCGACTTCGACCACGAGAAGGAACTCGTCGCCGCGATCCACGACGAGACCGGCGGGCGCGGCCCCGACGCCGTGATCGACGCGGTCGGCACCGAGGCGCACGGCAGTCATGTCGCCCGGCTCGTCCAGCAGACGGCCTCCGCCATGCCGCGCGCCCTGAGCGGCCCGCTCTCCGAACGCTTCAGCGTGGACCGGCTCTCCGCCCTCCACATGGCCATCGACCTGGTGCGCCGCGGCGGCACCCTGTCGCTCATCGGCGTCTACGGCGGCTCGGCCGACCCGATGCCGATGCTCACCCTCTTCGACAAGCAGCTCCAGATCCGGATGGGCCAGGCCAACGTCCGCCACTGGACCGACGAGATCCTGCCCTACCTCACCGACGAGGACCCGCTCGGCGTCGACGACTTCGCCACGCACCGGGTGCCGCTCGCGGACGCGCCGCACGCGTACGAGATGTTCCAGCGCAAGCAGGACGGCGCGATCAAGGTGCTGATGACACCCTGACGACGACGCACCGGCTCAGCGGGGCCGGGAGCCGAGGATCTCCGCGAGGTCGTAGCGGACCGGCTCCTCCAGCTGGGCGTAGGTGCAGCTGTCCGGGGTGCGGTCCGGGCGCCAGCGGCGGAAGCGTGCCGTGTGCCGGAACCGCGCCCCGTTCTCCATGTGGTCGTACGCCACCTCCGCCACCCGCTCCGGCCTCAGCGGCACCCAGGACAGATCCTTCCTGCCCGACCAGCGGCTCGGCGCGCCCGGCAGCCGGGCCGACTCGTGGGCCGCCTCGTCGGACCAGGCCGCCCACGGGTGCCCCGCCACATCGTCCATCCGCAGCGGCGCCAGCTCCTCGATCAGCTCGGCTCGGCGCTTCATCGGGAACGCGGCCGACACGCCCACATGCTGGAGCCTGCCGTGGTCGTCGTACAGGCCGAGCAGCAGCGACCCGACGACGGGACCGCTCTTGTGGAGCCGGTAGCCGGCGACCACCACATCCGCCGTGCGCTCGTGCTTGACCTTGAACATGGCCCGCTCGTCCTGGAGGTAACGCACCTGAGGCGGTTTGGCGATCACCCCGTCCAGACCAGCGCCCTCGTACTGCTCGAACCACTGCCGCGCCACCTCGACGTCGGTCGTCGCGGGTGCCACGTGCACCGGGGCGGTCGCCTCCGCCAGTGCCCTGACCAGCAGCGCCCGCCGGTCCGACAGCGGCACGTCGAGCAGCGACTCGTCGTCCAGCGCGAGCAGGTCGAACGCCACGAAGGACGAGGGGGTCCGCTCCGCCAGCATGCGCACCCGCGAGTCGGCCGGGTGGATCCGCTCGGTCAGCGCGTCGAAGTCCAGATGGCCCTGCCGGGCGATCACGATCTCCCCGTCCAGCACGCAGCGCTCGGGCACACGCTCCTTCAGGGCCTCCACCAGTTCCGGGAAGTACCTGGTCAGCGGCTTGCCGGTACGGCTGCCCAGCTCGACCTCGTCGCCGTCGCGGAACACGATCGCCCGGAACCCGTCCCACTTCGCCTCGTACTGCATGCCCGCGGGGATCTTCGCCACCGACTTGGCGAGCATCGGCTTCACAGGGGGCATCACGGGCAGATCCATGCTGAGATTGTGCGCGCTCGCGATGCCGTTCGCCCGGTGTGCGAGGTGTGCGGCGTACGCCTACCGTGGCTCGCATGGGCGATGCGGTGGAACTGGACGTGGCGGGCCGGACGGTACGGCTGTCCAGCCCGGACAAGGTCTTCTTCCCGGAGCGCGGCTACACCAAGCTGGACGTCGCCCGCTACTACCAGGCGGTCGCCCCCGGCATCCTGCGCGCCCTGCGTGACCGCCCCACCACCCTGGAGCGCTACCCCGACGGCATCACCGGCGAGTGGTTCTTCCAGAAGCGGGCGCCCAAGGGCATGCCCGCCTGGATCCCGACCGCCCACATCACCTTCCCCAGCGGCCGCAGCGCCGACGAGATGTGCCCCACCGAGGAGGCCGCCGTGGTGTGGGCCGCCCAGTACGGCACCCTCACCTTCCACCCCTGGCCGGTACGGCGCGACGACGTCGACCACCCCGACGAACTGCGCATCGACCTCGACCCGCAGCCCGGCACCGACTACGACGACGCCGTCCGCGCCGCCCACGAACTGCGCGGAGTGCTGGAGGAGTTCGGCGGCCTGCGCGGCTGGCCCAAGACCTCCGGCGGACGCGGCCTGCACGTGTTCGTGCCCATCGAACCCCGGTGGACCTTCACCCAGGTGCGGCGGGCCGCCATCGCCCTCGGCCGGGAACTGGAGCGCCGGATGCCGGAGCAGGTGACGATCAAGTGGTGGAAGGAGGAACGCGGGGCCCGCATCTTCGTCGACTACAACCAGACCGCCCGCGACCGCACCATCGCCTCCGCCTACTCCGTACGCCCCCGCCCCGACGCCCCCGTCTCGGCCCCCCTGACCTGGGACGAGGTGGGCGTCGCCCGCCCTCAGGACTTCGACATCGCGACCATGCCCGCCCGGTACGCCGAACTGGGCGACGTGCACGCCGACATGGACGACCACACCTTCTCCCTGGAGGCGCTGCTGGAACTGGCCGCGCAGGACGAGCGCGACCACGGCCTCGGCGACCTGCCCTATCCGCCGGAGTACCCGAAGATGCCGGGCGAGCCCAAGCGGGTGCAGCCGAGCCGGGCCCGGCGCGCGAAGGCCGCCCCGGAGTCGTAGGGGGTGTCTCGTCGATCGTGCCGGGCTCGCGGTGGCCGGCGCCGCACCTCGCCGCGTTGTCGTCGGTCGCCGATGCTCCGCATCGACTCCCTCCTCCGCCTTGCGATGCTCCCCCACTGCCTGAACGGCGTGGGAGGTGCCCCCACCACCAGCCACCGCTCCCTGATCCGGCCTGATCGACGAGACACCCCCTAGGGCCCCTGCCGGCCGCCGGTTGCGAGAGCGCTCTCAGGGCCGTTGCGGGCCGGGGCTATCCTGATCCGCAACCGCCGGTGAGGAGAGTCCGAAGTGACCGAGACAGCGTCGCGTCCCACGTTGGAGGCCGTGGCCGCGCGGGCGGGGGTGTCGCGGGCCACCGTCTCCCGGGTGGTCAACGGGTCGGACGGAGTCAGGGAGCCCCTGGCCGAGCGGGTCCGGAGGGCCGTGGAGGAACTGGGATACGTGCCGAACCAGGCGGCCCGCAGCCTGGTGACCAAGCGGCACGACGCCGTCGCCGTCGTCATCGCCGAACCGGAGACCCGCGTCTTCGCCGACCCGTTCTTCGCGCTCCAGCTGCGCGGGATCAGCAAGGAGCTGACGGCGCACGACTCCCAGCTCGTGCTGCTGCTGACCGAGGGGCGCGACGACCACACCCGGGTCGGCCGCTACCTCGCGGGCGGCCACGTCGACGGCGCGCTCGTCTTCTCCCTCCACCTCGACGACCCGCTGCCCGGCCTGATCCAGCGCGCCGGGGTGCCGACCGTGTTCGGCGGGCGGCCCGGCTGGAGCGAGGGCACCCGGGACGTGGTGTACGTCGACAGCGACAACCGGGGCGGCGCGCGGCAGGCGGTACGGCACCTCGTCGAGCTCGGCCGGAAGCGGATCGGGCACATCTCCGGCGTCCTGGACCAGACCTCGGCGGTGGACCGGCTGGACGGCTACCGGGACGTCATGGCCGGCGCCGCCCCCGGCTGGTCGTGGAGAGCGACTTCACGCCCGCCGGCGGCGAGCGCGGCATGCGGGAACTCCTGGACCGCTGCCCCGACCTCGACGCGGTGTTCGCCGCCAACGACCTGGCCGCCGCCGGCGCCCTGCGCGTGCTCCGCGAGCGCGGGCTGCGGGTGCCGGAGGACGTCGCGGTGGTCGGTTTCGACGACATGCTGCCCGTCGCCGAGCAGACCGACCCACCGCTGACGACCGTCCGTCAGGACATCGAGGAGATGGGCCGGCTGATGGCCCGCCTGCTGCTGCGCGGCCTCGACCGGCAGGGCGCCGAAGCGGCGGCCGCGGCCGCGCCCACCAGCGTCGTCCTGCCGACCACCCTGGTGCGGCGCGCCTCCGCGTAGACCGGCCGGGCCCGCCCGCCCGGGACCCTCATGCCTGCTGCTGCGGTGCGCTCTTGATGACCGCGAAGCGGGCACCGTAGGGGTCGGCGAGGCGGGCGATGCGGCCGACGCCCGGGACGTCGGCGGCCGCCCGGCGGACCGTGCCGCCCCGCTCCAGGGCCCGGGCGACCGTGACGTCCGCGTCCTCGACCTCGAAGTACGGCAGCCAGTACGGACCGGCCTCCGCCTCGATAGGGTCGTCGGACAGCGGGACGACGCCGCCGAAGATGGCGTCCTCGCCGCCCTCGGCGGGGTTGACACACGTGTACGTGCCGCCGGGGAAGGGGGCCGCCGAGGTCTCCAGACCCAGCACCTTGTAGTAGAACGCGGCGGCCGCCGCGATGTCCGGCGTGTACAGCTCGACCCAGCACAGCGAGCCCGGGTCACCGGCCAGGTCCACGCCTCTGATCCGCCCCGGCTGCCAGAGACCGAACGGCACGCCCGCCTGGTCGGCGAGGATCGCCATGTGGCCCTCGCCCATCACGTCCATGGGCCGCACCAGCACCCTGCCGTGCGCCTGTTCGGCCGCCTTCGCGGTCGCCTCCGCGTCGGAACACTGGAAGTACACGGTCCAGGCGGGCGGACCCTGCTCGGCCGTGGTCTGCATGCCGCCGGCCACGGTTCGGCCGTCCAGCTGGAAGAAGCCGTAGCCGCCTGCATCGGGCCCCGCGGACCGGAACTGCCAGCCGAACAGCGCGGCGTAGAAGGAGCGGGCGCCGTCGATGTCGGGGGTGCCGACGTCGATCCAGTTCGGAGCGCCGTCCACGAAACGGGTGGTGAGCATCGCTGCCCTCCTCGGGAAGAGACCCGTTGTCTGCTCTGCCGAGTCTCGCACCGCCCACTGACAATCGCGTGTCGCCGCCTTCCTCGGGCGCGCCGCCGTGCGCCGGCCCCGGTCGCGGCGCCATCATCGGGACCGCGGGCGGCCACTGTACGCGTCGTTGATCCGGCGTTGATCGAACGTTTTTCGCCGTCCGGCACGATCTCGCTCATGCACATCGAGACCCTCACCCCGGCCGACCCCGCCTGGCAGGCCCAGGCGCTGTGCGCGCAGACCGGGGCCGACTTCTTCTTTCCCGAGCCGGGCAGCTCCGTGCGCGAGGCCAAGCGCATCTGCGGCATGTGCGAGATGCGCTCGGCCTGTCTGGAGTACGCGCTGGCGAACGACGAACGCTTCGGCGTCTGGGGCGGACTGTCCGAAAAGGAACGGCAGAACCTGCGGCGGGTGACCCCCTAGGGGGACCGGCGCCACTGGGCCGTTCGGCCGCGGTTCCGGCCGGTTCGTTCAGGCGCCGGCGCGGGACGCCATGCGCGCCTTGCGGGCCGCCAGCTTCTCGTCGAACCTGGCCGCCTCCGCGTCCAGACCGCCCATGAACAGGCCGAGTTCCTCCTGTGCCTGCCGCCCCTCGGGGCCGAGACCGTCGATCTCCATGACCTTCAGGAAGCGCAGCACCGGCTGGAGCACGTCGTCGTGGTGGATGCGCAGGTTGTAGACCTCGCCGATGGCCATCTGGGCCGCCGCCCGCTCGAACCCGGGGATGCCGTGGCCCGGCATGCGGAAGTCGACCACCACGTCCCGCACCGCCTGCATGGTCGGGTCGGGGGCGATCTCGAAGGCCGCCTTGAGCAGGTTGCGGTAGAAGACCATGTGCAGGTTCTCGTCGGTCGCGATCCGCGCCAGCATGCGGTCGCAGACCGGATCGCCGGACTGGTGACCGGTGTTGCGGTGCGAGATGCGGGTGGCGAGCTCCTGGAAGGCGACGTAGGCGACCGAGTGCAGCATCGAGTGCCGGTTGTCGGACTCGAAGCCCTCGCTCATGTGCGCCATGCGGAACTGCTCCAGCTTGTCCGGGTCGACCGCGCGCGAGGTGAGCAGGTAGTCGCGCATCACGATGCCGTGCCGGCCCTCCTCGGCCGTCCATCGGTGCACCCAGGTGCCCCAGGCGCCGTCGCGCCCGAACAGGGTGGCGATCTCGTGGTGGTAGCTGGGCAGGTTGTCCTCGGTCAGGAGATTGACGACGAGGGCGATCCGGCCGATCTCCGTTACCTTGGACTGCTCCTTGTCCCAGGCCTCGCCGTCCGCGAACTGCCCGGGGAAGTTGCGGCCGTCGCTCCACGGCACGTACTCGTGCGGCATCCAGTCCTTGGCGACCATAAGATGCCGGTTGAGCTCGTTCTCGACCACTTCCTCCAGTGCGTACAGCAGCCGGGTGTCGGTCCAGGCGGACGGGCTGCCGAGGTGCGGGGAGGTGATCGTCACGGGAACTCCAGGGGGGACGCACAAGAAAGAGGGGACGTACCGGCGAGCGGTGCCGGAACTTACGGGATCGTAGGCTACGAAGCCGTAGGTTACGAAGCCGTAGGTTAAGTTCGCTGTAAAGGCCGCTGATCAGGCCGCCGAGCCCCGGGAGTTGGCCGCGCCTGGCGCACAGGCGGAGCGACCCCCGGGACCCGCAGGTCCCGGAGCCGCGCGAGGGACCGGCTCACCCGGTCAGGCGTACAACTCCCGCAGCCGCACCGAGAGGCATGTCACACACCCCTCCAGCTTCTCGAACTCGCTGATGTCCACCACGACCGGTTCGAAGCCGAGGTCGCCCAGCAGTTCGGCCGTCTTCGGCGCGCTCGCCGCCATCAGCAGCCTGCCGCCCCCGAGCAGCACCACATGGCCGCCGGACTCCTCCGGCACCGGCAGGAAGCGCGGGTACAGCGACGGTGTGTCCACCTTCGGGATGTGGCCGATGACGGTGCCGTCCGGGAGCGCCGTCACCGCCGACTTCAGGTGCAGCACCTTGCTGACCGGGACGGCCACCACCCGCGCGCCCAGCGGCTCGAACACGGCCCGCAGCTGCTGCACCCCGGCCGCGTTGGTACGCCCGCCACGGCCCACGTAGATCGTGTCGCCGACCTTCAGCACGTCGCCGCCGTCCAGGGTGCCCGGCTCCCAGACCCAGTTGACGGAGCAGCCCAGCCGTGCCACCGCCTCCTCGACCCCGGCGGTCTCCGCGCGCCGCGACTCGGCGCCGGGCCGGGTGATCAGAGCGACGTTCCGGTACACCACGACGGTGTCCTCGACGAACACCGCGTCGGGGCAGTCGTCGGCCGGCTCGACCTCGGTCGTCTCCCAGCCGTTCGCCCGCAGCGCCTCGACGTACGCCTCCCACTGCCGCGCCGCCAGCTCCACGTCGACCGTCTCCCGCTCGATGTGGGTCACCAGCCCTTCGGCGAGGCGCGGGCCGGGGCGGCGGACGAGGGCCTTCTGGCTGGGCACGAGGGTCTCCGTATCGAGCGGGGTGGTACTGGTGTGGTGGTGCCGGTGCCCTGCGGACGCGAGGCGCGGCAGGGCACCGACTGGCCATCATGCGTCACCGGAGCGCGCGGACTGAACCCCCGTTGCCGGGCTGTGGCCCTCCTGAGATGCGCATCCTGAGACGCGCACTCCCGTGCCCGCGACTACGCGGGGTCCCCGACGGCCTCCCGGTCGGTCTCCTTCAGCTCTCCCTCCTCCAGCAGCAGCCAGCGCGTGATGCCGATCGACTCCAGGAACGGCAGGTCGTGGCTGGCCACGATCAGCGCGCCCTCGTAGGACTCCAGGGCCGTCGTCAGCTGCCGCACACTCGCCATGTCGAGGTTGTTCGTCGGCTCGTCGAGCATCAGCAGCTGCGGCGCGGGCTCGGCCAGCATCAGCGCGGCCAGCGCGGCCCGGAAGCGTTCGCCGCCGGACAGCGTCCCCGCCTTCTGGTCTGCCCGGGCGCCCCGGAACAGGAAGCGGGCGAGGCGGGCCCGGACCCGGTTGTTGGTGGCTTCCGGCGCGAACCGGGCCACGTTCTCCGCGACGCTCAGCTCGCCGTCGAGGACGTCCAGGCGCTGCGGCAGGAACCGCATCGGGACGTGCGCGGCCACCGTGCCCGACTCCGGCACCAGCTCCCCGGCGATCGTGCGCAGCAGGGTCGTCTTGCCCGCGCCGTTGCGCCCGATCAGCGCGACGCGCTCCGGACCGCGCAGGTCGAGACCGCCGTCCACGCGCGCGCCGTACGCCAGCCGGAGGTCCTGGAGGGTGAGGACGGTACGGCCCGGCGGCACGGCCGTGTAGGGAAGGTCGACGCGGATCTCGTCGTCGTCCCGTACCGCCTCCACCGCCTCGTCGAACCGTTCCCGGGCCTCGGCGAGCCGCTCCTCGTGCATGATGCGGTGCTTGCCCGCGGACTCCTGGGCCGCGCGTTTGCGGGCCCCCATGACGATCTTCGGTTCGCGTTTGCTGTCCCACATCTTCTGGCCGTACCGCTTGCGGCGGGCCAGCTTGACCTGGGCGTCGGCCAGCTCGCGCTTCTGCTTGCGCAGATCGGCCTCGGCGACCCGCACCATCCGCTCGGCGGCCTCCTGCTCGATCGCGAGGACCTCCTCGTACGCCGAGAAGTTGCCGCCGTACCAGGTGACCTCACCGGAGCGCAGATCGGCGATCTGGTCGACCAGCTCCAGCAGTTCGCGGTCGTGGCTGACGACGACCATCACCCCGGGCCAGGCGGCGACGGCCGCGTACAGCCGCCGGCGCGCGTACAGGTCGAGGTTGTTGGTCGGCTCGTCCAGCAGCAGGACGTCGGGGCGGCGCAGCAGCAGCGCGGCCAGGCGCAGCAGCACCGACTCGCCGCCCGACACCTCGCCGATGGTGCGGTCCAACTCGATGTGGCCGAGTCCGAGCTCGCCGAGCGTGGCCAGGGCGCGTTCTTCCACGTCCCAGTTGTCGCCGATGGTCTCGAAGTGCTCCTCGGCCGCGTCGCCGGCCTCGATGGCGTGCAGCGCGGCCCGCTGCGCGGCGATGCCGAGCGCCTCGTCGACGCGGAGCGCGGTGTCGAGCGTGACGTTCTGCGGCAGGCAGCCGACCTCGCCGGAGACCCGCACGGTGCCGTCGGACGGCGCGAGCTCACCGGCGATCAGCTTGAGCAGGGTGGACTTGCCGGACCCGTTGACGCCGACGAGCCCGGTCCGGCCGGGGCCGAAGGCGATGTCGAGGCCGCTGAAGACGGTGGTGCCGTCGGGCCAGGCGAAGGACAGGGAGGTGCAGGTGATGGATGCGGACATGGGCGCCTCGCGGTTTGCTGTGGGTGCGGTAAGGGGGCAAACGCGTGTCGAGACACCGCAAGGCGAAGATCACCGTATGTGGGGAAGGGCCCACGGGGCATGAGAAAAGCCCTGGCCGGATTCCCGGAGGACGGCTCGGACGCCGAGGTCGCACGCGACGCACACACCTGTTCGATGTGACGCGGTGTCTCAGGACCTCAGACGAGCAACGTCCTTCTCCAATCGACGGCAACAGGACCGCTGTACACCGTACGAGAGCGCGAGACGGCTGTCAACGAGATAACGGGCCGCGCCGGGCACCCACCGGCGCGAACGTCCGAGAAGCCCGTTCCGGGTCCCGCGAGCCCGTTCCTGGGGCGGGAGTCCGTCTCGGGGCCGGGAGCCCGTTGCGGGCCGGGCGTCAGCAGGCGTCGCGCATCAGCTCCGCCAGGTCGCGGTCCAGGTCGAACTGGAGGTGCTCCAGGCCGGCCGGCACCAGCTCGCTCGTGGCGCTGAGGAACCGCCGAATCTGCTCGCTGCGCACATGCACCACGGCGGTGCCCTCCGGCGCGTGGAACTCCAGGACGGTCCGGTCGTAGCCGTACGGCCGCACGCGTACGTCCCCGTGGCCCTCGGGCTCGTGCAGGCCGGCCGCGAGCAGGTCGCGCGCGAAGGTCCAGCAGACCTCCACGCCCTCGAGGGTGGCCGGGGCCGGGAAGGTCATGCGGACGGCGAACGGGTCGCGCCGGTCGTAGTGGAATGTGGCGGGAATGCTGGGCATCCGCGGTGCGGCGGCGACCAGACGCGCCTCGACGGTCTGCTCGATGACGGTGGACAACGCCTTGCTCCCTTGTGGCATATGACGATCACGATCACACAGGACGATCACGCAGGACGGCTGGAGGGACGTCCGCACGGACGAGGCCGGGCACTGGGAGAGACGTCGGATCCAGCCGATCCGTGCACACGAAGTGCGAGTGACCTCTGTCACCGCGTTCATTCACAGAAGTTACGAGCGGTGTCTGTCCGCGCGGAACGGTTCTCCGGCCGTGCGAGGCAAGGGAGTTGGGGCCGTGGTCCGCGGTCCGGCGGTCGTGCGGTCCCACGGACGCGTTCGACGCCGTCGACCGCCCAGGGTCCGCGCGGTGCCGGGCAGCCGACGGCGAGGAGCGGGTCGCTCGACTGGAGGAGTGGATATCGCCTGAAATGACGAACTGTTTCAGGATGCGGGTATCCGTTCCTTGACAGAGAGGAAGTGAACGGCATGCCACGCGGTTCCAGCTCCAAACGGGAGCGCCAGTACGAGCACATCAAGGAGAGCGCTCAGGACCGGGGGGAGAGCGCAGGCCGCGCCAAGGAGATCGCCGGGCGCACGGTGAACAAGGAGCGCGCCCGCTCGGGCGAGTCCAAGACCGCGAGCCGGTCCGGACAGCGCTCCGGCCGGGGCTCCGAGGGCCCCACCTACGATCAGCTCTACGAGGAGGCCAAGCGGCGCAACATCCACGGCCGCTCGGACATGAACAAGCAGCAGCTGCGGCAGGCCCTGGGCAAGAGCTGACCCGCGCCCGGGGCGGGACGGGCCCACCCCGCCCCGCCCCGGCGTCCCTGGCGGACACGACGCCCCGTACCCTCGTCAGCACCATGACGACGACCGTAGGCATTCCCGCCGGCTGGCCTGTGACCGAGGAGCAGGCTCGCGCCGTGCAGGACGAGTTGCGCGCACGCGTGGTGCTGGACGAGCGGGGGCCGGAGCCCGGCGCGGGGCACGTCACGGGCGTCGACGTCGCCTACGACGACGAGCGGGACGTCGTCGCGGCGGCGGCCGTCGTGCTGGAGGCGGCCACGCTGCGCGTCGTCGCCGAGGCCACCGCCGTCGGCCGGATCTCCTTCCCCTACGTGCCCGGGCTGCTCGCCTTCCGGGAGATCCCCACCGTGCTCGCCGCGCTGGACGCCCTGGACCGCCCGCCCGGAGTGGTCGTCTGCGACGGCTACGGCCTCGCCCACCCCCGTCGCTTCGGCCTGGCCAGCCACCTCGGCGTGGTCACCGGGCTGCCGACGATCGGCGTCGCCAAGAACCCCTTCACCTTCGCCTACGACGACCCCGGCACCCCGCGTGGCAGCGCCTCCCCGCTCCTGGCCGGCTCCGACGAGGTGGGCCGCGCACTGCGCACCCGGGACGGGGTGAAGCCGGTCTTCGTCTCCGTGGGCCACCGGGTGACCCTGGACAACGCCTGCGCCCACACCCTCGCCCTCACCCCGGCCTACCGTCTGCCGGAGACGACCCGCAGGGCCGACGCACTGTGCCGCCGGGCGCTGAGGGAGGCCACGCAGCACGTCTAGGGGATGTCTTGCGCGGGGGCCGGGACGCAGGCGCCGCGCTAACGGCTCGCCGCCGTGCGGAAGGTGATGCCGGCCGCGCGCAGGCGGTCGATCAGCGTGTTGCCCATGGCCGCGGCCGTCGTCACCTGGCCGGCCGTGTGCGGCAGGTCGTCGAAGGCGAGGGACAGAGCGGACTCGGCGAACATCTTCGCCGTCTCGTCGTACCCGGGGTCGCCGCCCGCGACCTCGGTGAACACCCGCCTGCCACCGCCCTCGCCGACGAAGCGCAGCGAGAACCAGCTCCGGGCGCGCTTCTCCGCGCTCGGCCCCTCGCCGGGCCTGAGCCGGCCGGACAGCCAGCGGCGGGCGGGCGCCAGTTGGGCCGCCGCCGCGAGCGTGCCGACGGCGGCGACCCCGCCCACCGCGACCGGCAGGTGCCGTACGGCCGCGTAGTGGCGGTAGCGGAAGTCCGGGCCGTACCGTTCCAGCGCCCGCGCGGAGCGCACCACGATCTGCGGGTCGATGGTCGGCAGCGGCAGCGCCCACGCGCCGATCTCCCCGGCGAACCGCGGCGCGCCCACCGGTGCGGACGCCCGCCGCCCCATCAGCCGCGGCTCGTGCCGCGCGCGGTCCCGGGCCGCCGCCCGCATGCTCAGCGGACGCGCGAACTGGTTGAGCGCCGAGGCGAACGTCCCGCCCGAGAAGGCCGCGTCCGCCCGGACGTACCCGTCCACCGCGAGCGGCACGCCCTCCGGCAGCTGCTGCACGGTGAAGTACACGCCCAGGTCGTGCGGCACCGAGTCGAACCCGCACGCGTGCACCAGGCGCGATCCGGTCTCCCGCGCGCGCGTGTCGTGCCGGACGTACACCAGGTCGACGAACTCCGGCTCACCGGTCAGGTCCAGGTAGTCCGTGCCGCTGTCCGCGCAGGCGGCGACCAGTTCCTCCCCGTACGTCACATAAGGACCCACGGTGGTGGCCACCACGCGCGCCTGCCGGGCCAGTTCCCGCAGGGAGTCCGGTTCGGCCACGTCCGCCCGCAGCACCCCGACGGACGCACCGCCGGGCAGCCGTTCGCGCAGCTGCCGAAGCCTGTGCTCGCCGCGGCCGGCGATCGCCCAGCGCAGCCCCTCGGGGGCATGGGCGGCGAGGTACTCCGTGGTGAGCGTCCCCACGAAGCCCGTGGCCCCGAAGAGCACGATGTCGTACGGACGCTCCGTCGTTTTCAGCCTGCTCATGACACCCCTCGCCGTCGCTCCCGCAGCCCACATGCCCGCGCCGCTGTCGGTGGCCGAGGCTAGCGTGAAGCACGGCGGAACCCGACGGCGAGGGGTGGTGAGTGGTACGGCCACCGCCGTATCGGGTACATCTCGCCATGGCTCGGCTAAGCGCTTGCTCGTTCAGGGCTTGTGCGCGGTGGAACACGTTCTTAGCATCGTCGGTGTGACATCAGTTGTGTCACGTCGGTCGCGGCAAGGGGGCTCGATGGCAACGGCACAGGGACCAGGGCGGCACGGGCCGCTCACCGGCGTGCGCGTGGTCGAGCTGGCCGGCATCGGCCCCGGACCGTTCGCCGCGATGCTGCTGGCCGATCTGGGAGCCGACGTGGTGCGGGTGGACCGCCCCGGCGGCGCCGGACTGGGCATCGACCCCGCCCATGACCTCACCAACCGCAACAAGCGCTCCGTGATCGTCGACCTGAAGGCGCCGGACGGCCCCGCCCGCGTCCTCGACCTCGCCGCCCGCGCGGACGTCCTCATCGAGGGCTACCGCCCCGGCGTCGCCGAACGCCTCGGCGTCGGCCCCGAGGACTGCCACGCCCGCAACCCCCGGCTCGTCTACGGCCGGATGACCGGCTGGGGCCAGGACGGACCGCTCGCCCCGCGCGCGGGACACGACATCGCCTACATCGCCGTCACCGGCACCCTCGGCATGATCGGCGAGGCGGACGGACCCCCGGCCGTGCCCGTCAACCTCCTCGGCGACTACGCGGGCGGTTCCCTGTACCTCGTCGTCGGCGTCCTCGCCGCCCTGCACCACGCCCGCGCCACCGGCACGGGTCAGGTGGTGGACGCCGCCATCGTCGACGGCGCCGCCCACCTGTCCACGATGATCCACGGCATGCTCGCCGCCGGCGGCTGGCAGGACCGCCGCGGCTCCAACCTCCTGGACGGCGGCTGCCCGTACTACGGCACCTACGAGACCTCCGACGGCGGACACATGGCGGTCGGGGCGCTGGAACAGCGGTTCTACGACGAGTTCCTCAGCCTCCTCGGCCTGGCGGACCTCGCCGAGGCGCACGGCGACATCACCCGCTGGGACGAACTGCGCAAGGCGGTCGCCGACCGCTTCAGATCCCGCACCCGGCAGGAGTGGACCACCGTCTTCGAGGGCTCCGACGCGTGCGTGGCCCCCGTGCTGTCACTGCGCGAGGCCCCGCGCCACCCGCACCTCGCCGCCCGCGCCACGTTCACCGAGCACGCCGGCCTCACCCAGCCCGCCCCCGCGCCCCGCTTCTCCGCCACCCCCACCGCCGTCCGCACCGGCCCCGCCCTGCCGGGCGCCGACACGGCGGACGTGGCCCGCGACTGGGACCTGTCCTCCCTCGCCCCCCGACCTCATCGCACCGAGAACCCTCGCTGAAAGGCTTGCCCGTGACCACCGAAGCGTACGTGTACGACGCGATCCGCACCCCCCGCGGGCGCGGCAAGGCAGGCGGCTCCCTGCACGGCACGAAGCCCATCGACCTGGTCGTCGGCCTCATCCACGAGATCCGCGACCGCTTCCCCGGCCTGGACCCGGCGGCCGTCGACGACATCGTGCTCGGCGTCGTCGGCCCCGTGGGCGACCAGGGCTCCGACATCGCGCGCATCGCCGCCGTCGCCGCCGGACTGCCCGACACGGTGGCCGGCGTGCAGGAGAACCGCTTCTGCGCCTCGGGCCTGGAGGCCGTCAACCTGGCCGCCGCCAAGGTGCGTTCCGGCTGGGAGGACCTGGTCCTGGCCGGCGGCGTCGAGTCGATGTCCCGGGTGCCGATGGCCTCCGACGGCGGCGCCTGGTTCAACGACCCGATGACCAACCTCGCCGTCAACTTCGTGCCCCAGGGCATCGGCGCCGACCTGATCGCCACCATCGAGGGCTTCACCCGGCGCGACGTCGACGAGTACGCCGCCCTGTCCCAGGAGCGCGCCGCCACCGCCTGGAAGGAGGGCCGCTTCGACCGCTCGGTCGTCCCCGTCAGGGACCGCAACGGCCTGGTCGTCCTCGACCACGACGAGCACCTGCGCCCCGGCACCACCGCCGACTCCCTCGCCAAGCTGAAGCCGTCCTTCGCGGACATCGGCGACCTGGGCGGCTTCGACGCCGTGGCCCTGCAGAAGTACCACTGGGTCGAGAAGATCGACCACGTCCACCACGCCGGCAACTCCTCCGGCATCGTGGACGGCGCCTCCCTCGCCGCCATCGGCTCCAAGGAGGTCGGCGAGCGCTACGGCCTCACCCCGCGCGCGCGGATCGTCTCCGCCGCCGTCTCCGGCTCCGAGCCCACCATCATGCTCACCGGGCCCGCCCCCGCCACCCGCAAGGCGCTCGCCAAGGCCGGCCTGACCATCGACGACATCGACCTCGTCGAGATCAACGAGGCGTTCGCGGCGGTCGTGCTGCGCTTCGTGAAGGACATGGGCCTTTCCCTGGACAAGGTCAACGTCAACGGCGGCGCCATCGCCATGGGCCACCCGCTCGGCGCCACCGGCGCGATGATCCTCGGCACCCTCGTCGACGAACTGGAGCGCCAGGACAAGCGCTACGGTCTCGCCACGCTCTGCGTGGGCGGCGGCATGGGCATCGCCACGATCGTCGAGCGCGTCTGACCCCCTCCCAACGGATCACCACGGACCATCACGGAGCACCTTCCATGAGCACTGAGCCCACCACCATCCGCTGGGAACAGGACGACACCGGCGTCGTCACCCTCGTCCTCGACGACCCCCACCAGTCCGCGAACACCATGAACCAGGCGTTCCGCGACTCCCTCGCGGCGGTCACCGACCGCCTGGAGACCGAGAAGGACTCGATCCGCGGCGTCATCCTCACCTCCGCCAAGAAGACCTTCTTCGCCGGCGGCGACCTGCGCGACCTGATCCGGGTCACGCCCGAGACCGCCCAGGACCTGTTCGACGGCGGTCTCGCCATCAAGCGGAACCTGCGCCGCATCGAGACCCTCGGCAAGCCGGTCGTCGCGGCCATCAACGGCGCCGCCCTCGGCGGCGGCTACGAACTCGCCCTCGCCTGCCACCACCGGATCGCCCTCGACACCCCCGGCACGAAGATCGGCTGCCCCGAGGTGACCCTGGGCCTGCTCCCCGGCGGCGGCGGAGTGGTCCGCACCGTACGGCTGCTGGGCATCACCGACGCCCTGCTGAAGGTGCTCCTCCAGGGCACCCAGTACAACGCCCGGCGCGCCCAGGAGAACGGCCTCGTCCACGAGGTGGCCGAGACCCCCGAGGACCTGCTCGCCAAGGCCCGCGCCTTCATCGACGCCCACCCCGAGTCGCAGCAGCCCTGGGACCGCCCCGGCTACAAGATCCCCGGCGGCACCCCGGCGAACCCCAAGTTCGCCGCCAACCTGCCCGCCTTCCCGGCCAACCTGCGCAAGCAGACGAACGGCGCCCCCTACCCGGCGCCGCGCAACATCCTCGCCGCCGCCGTCGAGGGCGCCCAGGTCGACTTCGAGACCGCCCAGGTCATCGAGGCCCGCTACTTCGTGGAGCTGGCCGCCGGGCAGATCTCGAAGAACATGATCCAGGCGTTCTTCTTCGACCTCCAGGCCGTCAACTCCGGCGCCAACCGCCCCCAGGGCGTCGAGCCCCGCCAGGTCCGCAAGGTGGCCGTCCTCGGCGCCGGGATGATGGGCGCGGGCATCGCCTACGCGTGCGCCCACGGCGGCATGGAGGTCGTCCTGAAGGACGTCTCCCTGGAGGCCGCCGTCCGGGGCAAGGGCTACTCCGAGAAGCTGTGCGCCAAGGCCGTCGCCAGGGGCCGTACGACGCAGGACAAGGCGGACGCGCTGCTCGCCCGCATCACGCCCACCGCCGAGGTCGCCGACCTCGCCGGCTGCGACGCGGTGATCGAGGCCGTCTTCGAGGACCCGGCCCTCAAGCACAAGGTGTTCCAGGAGATCGAGGCCGTCGTCGCGCCGGACGCGCTGCTGTGCTCCAACACCTCCACCCTGCCCATCACCGCCCTCGCCGAGGGCGTCCAGCGCCAGACCGACTTCATCGGGCTGCACTTCTTCTCGCCCGTCGACAAGATGCCGCTGGTGGAGATCATCAAGGGCGAGCGCACCGGCGAGGAGGCGCTGGCCCGCGCTTTCGACCTGGTCCGGCAGATCAAGAAGACCCCGATCGTGGTCAACGACTCGCGCGGGTTCTTCACCTCCCGGGTGATCGGCCACTTCATCAACGAGGGCGTGGCGATGGTCGGCGAGGGCATCGAGCCCGCGTCGGTGGAGCAGGCGGCGGCGCAGGCGGGCTACCCGGCCAAGGTGCTCTCCCTCATGGACGAGCTGACGCTCACGCTGCCCCGCAAGATCCGCAACGAGTCGAAGCGCGCCGTCGAGGAGGCGGGCGGCACCTGGCCCGCGCACCCGGCGGAGGCGGTCATCGACCGCATGATCGACGAGTTCGGGCGCACCGGGCGCAGCGGCGGCGCGGGCTTCTACGACTACGACGAGGACGGCAGGCGGGCCGGGCTGTGGCCGGGCCTGCGCGAGCACTTCTCCGAGCCGGGGTACGAGATCCCGTTCCGGGACATGCAGGAGCGCATGCTCTTCGCCGAGGCGCTCGACACCGTCAGGCTCCTGGAGGAGGGCGTCCTGACCTCCGTCGCCGACGCCAACATCGGCTCGATCTTCGGCATCGGCTTCCCCGGCTGGACCGGTGGCGTCCTGCAGTACATCAACGGCTACGACGGCGGCCTGCCCGGGTTCGTGGCCCGCGCGCGGGAGCTCGCCGAGCGCTACGGCGAGCGGTTCACCCCGCCCGCCCTGCTGGTTGCCAAGGCGGAGAAGGGGGAGACCTTCACCGACGCGAGCTGAAGCACGTGCTCAGGCGGACGACGCGTCCCGGGACGCGTCCCCAGAGGTCCCGTCCCGCGACGCGCCGTCCGCCTCCGCCTCCGTCTCCGTCTCCGCAGAGCCCACCCACTCCCGCAGCTCCTCCTTCAGCGACCGCTGGAAGGTGGTCAGCAGGGCCTGCACCACCAACGGGTGCATATGAGCCGAAAGCGACTTCACGTCCCGGGTGTCACGCTCGGCGACCGCGTCGCGCAGCAGCCCCGACAGCTCGCGGGCGGCGGCGCGCGCGTGGTCGGTCAGCGCCGTGCGCGCGGCGAGGATCGTCTCCTGGGACAGCGGGACGTCCAGCAGCTCCACCCCGAGCCGGAAAAGCCCCGCGTCGACGCGGAACGCGTCCTCGCCCTCCCGCACGACCACGTTCATCGCCGCGAGCCGCTGCACGTCCTCGTCGGACAGCGGCCGCCCGGCCCGGCGGCCGAGCTCGCGGCGGGACACCGTCTCCACGCTCTCCGGCGCCCAGGAGGCGACGACCGCGCGGTGCACGGCCAGGTCGTGCGGGCTGAGGTCCGGCGGCAGCTGCCGCAGATGGCGCTCGATCGCGGCGAGTGTCATGCCCTGGTGCTGCATCTCCTCGATCAGCGCCAGACGCGCCAGGTGGTCCGTGCCGTAGCGGCCCACCCGGCGCGGACCGATCACGGGCGGCGGCAGCAGACCGCGACTGCTGTAGAAGCGGACCGTGCGCACGGTGACACCGGCCCGCGCGGCCAGCTCGTCGATCGTGAGGGCCGGCTCGTCGCTGTCCGTCGTCGTCATGTGCAGCAGTATCGCTGTCTCACCAATGGTGTGAAAGACGGTGACCGATCTGCGTGGGTCGTGTGAGAAGTTCCGCTCTGTGACCTACGCCATCGCATGACGGTCGATCTCCCTGGGAAGCTGCGGTTCTGGTCTGTACCGCGTCACGGGTGGTGCGGGCCGCGACTTGTACGGACGACCGGGCGCACCCCGCCCGGCGCACCAGAGAGTGGAACCACCCTTGAGCAAGGACGCCGTGCACACGGCCCAGGTCGCCGACCATCCCCAGGCGACCACGATGCCCGCCGACGCGGGCGACGCCGGATACAGCAAGGACCTCAAGCACCGCCACGTCAACATGATCGCCATCGGCGGAGCGATCGGCACCGGCCTCTTCCTGGGCGCCGGCGGCCGCCTCCACAACGCGGGCCCCGCGCTCGCGCTGGCGTACCTGGTGTGCGGCGTCTTCGCGTTCTTCGTGGTCCGGGCCCTGGGCGAGCTGGTCCTGTACCGGCCCTCCTCCGGGTCCTTCGTGTCGTACGCGCGCGAGTTCCTCGGCGAGAAGGGCGCCTACGTCGCCGGCTGGATGTACTTCCTGAACTGGTCGACGACCGGTATCGCCGACATCACCGCGATCGCCCTGTACACGCACTACTGGAGCCTGTTCACACCGGTCCCGCAGTGGGTGCTGGCGCTGATCGCGCTCGCCGTCGTGCTCGCCGTGAACCTGATCTCGGTGAAGATCTTCGGCGAGATGGAGTTCTGGTTCGCGATCGTCAAGGTGGCCACCCTGGTCGCCTTCATGCTGGTCGGCATCTTCCTGCTGGCCACGCAGCACCCGGTGGACGGCCAGACCCCCGGTCTGGGCGTGATCACCAACCACGGCGGGATCCTGCCGCACGGCGCCATGCCGGTCGTGATCGTCATGCAGGGCGTGATCTTCGCGTACGCCGCGCTGGAGCTGGTCGGTGTCGCCGCGGGCGAGACCGCCGAGCCCGAGAAGGTCGTCCCGCGCGCGGTGAACTCGATCATGTGGCGCGTGGGCCTGTTCTACGTCGGCTCGGTCGTGCTGCTCGCCCTGCTGCTGCCCGGCTCGGTGTACTCGGCCGACGAGAGCCCCTTCGTGACGGTGCTGTCGAAGATCGGCGTCTCCGGCGCGGGCGACGTGATGAACCTCGTCGTCCTCACCGCCGCCATGTCGTCGCTGAACTCCGGCCTGTACTCCACCGGCCGCATCCTGCGCTCCATGGCCGTGGCGGGTTCCGCGCCGAAGTTCACCCGCGTGATGAGCCGCACCCAGGTCCCCTACGGCGGCATCCTGCTGACCTGCGCGATCTGCGTGCTCGGCGTCGGCCTGAACTACCTCATGCCCAGCCAGGCCTTCGAGATCGTGCTGAACGTCGCCTCCCTCGGCATCATCAGCACCTGGGTGATCATCATGATCTGCCACCTGATCTTCGTCCGCCGCGCCAAGGCGGGCCTGGCCACCCGGCCGCACTTCCGCCTCCCGGGCAGCCCGGTCACCGAGATCGCCACGATCGCCTTCCTCCTGGCCTGCCTGGGCCTGATGTGGAACGACCCCGAGGTGGGCCGCAAGACCCTCCTCCTCATCCCTGTGGTCGCCGTGCTCCTGGTCGCCGGCTGGTTCGGCGTCCGCCGCCGGGTCAACCAGCAGACGGACCAGGAACTGTCCCAGCTCACGAAGTAGCAGCTCACCGCCACTGTCAGTGGCAGCCCGTACGGTGGCGTCATGTCGGAGATCACCTACATCCGAGGTGACGCCACCGCGCCGTCGGCGAAGGGCGTCAAGATGATCGCCCATGTCTGCAACGACATCGGGGGCTGGGGCAAGGGCTTCGTCCTGGCCCTCTCCCGGCGCTGGCCCGAGCCGGAGGCGGCCTACCGGGCCTGGCACCGCGACCGCGCGAGCAACGACTTCGGCCTGGGCGCCGTCCAGGTCGTCCCCGTCGACCGGTATGTCTGGGTGGCCAACATGATCGGCCAGCGCGGGATACGCCGAGGCAGCAAGGGCGTGCCCGTGCGGTACGACGCGATCGACAGGGCGCTGGACCGGCTCGCGGAGCGGGCCGTCGAGCTCGAGGCCTCCGTGCACATGCCGCGCATAGGGTGCGGGCTCGCCGGGGGCAGCTGGGAGCGGGTCGAGCCGTTGATCGTGCAGCGGCTGCTGCGGCGGGGGATCGCGGTCACGGTGTACGACCACGACGGCTGAACGGGACCGCCCGAGGCGTGAGCCGGACCGCCCTGGGCGGAGTGGCCCGGGGGGCGGTCCGGCCCTCACTCACCTGCCGTGCACGTCGTTCGTCGCCTCGATCTTCTTCCACGACTTCGGCTGCCGCTCGGTCGTGGGCGTCGCGGTGAGGGACGCCGTGCGGGCCGCCGGGGCGGCCGGCTTCAGCGGCTGGAACAGCCAGGTGTCGAAGAGCGCGGCCAGGGGCCGGCCCGAGACCTGTTCCGCGTACTTCTGGAAGTCGGCCACGGAGGCGTTGCCGTAGGCGTGCTCCTGCGGCCAGCCCTTCAGGACGGCGAAGAACGCCTCGTCGCCGATGTCGTTGCGCAGCGCCTGGATGGCGAGGGCGCCCCGGTCGTAGACCGCCGCGTCGAACTGGTCGTCCGGACCCGGATCACCCGGCTTCACCGTCCAGAAGGCGTCGTCGGCCGGGTGCGAGGCGTAGACGTAGTCCGCCAGCTCCTGTGCCGTGCCCTCGCCCTCGTGCTCCGACCACAGCCACTGCGCATAGCGGGCGAAGCCCTCGTTGATCCAGATGTCCTTCCAGCCCTTGAGCGACACGCTGTCGCCGTACCACTGGTGGGCCAGCTCGTGCACCACCACGGACGTGTTGGATCCGTTCGCGAACTGCTTCGGGCTGTAGTACACGCGGGTCTGCGTCTCCAGCGCGTACCCGGTCGTCGTGTTCGGCACGTAGCCGCCCGCCGAGCTGAACGGATACGGCCCGAAATAGCCGCTCAGCCAGTCGACGATCTCCCCGGTGCGCTCCACGCTCGCCCGCGCCGCCCCGTCATTGTCGCCGAGGTCCTTGCTGTAGGCGTTGATCACCGGCACGCCGCCCTCGGAGGTGCCGGTGGTGATGTCGAACCTCCCGAGCGCGAGAGTGGCCAGATATGTCGCCTGCGGCTTGTTCTGGCGCCAGTTGTAGCGGGTCCAGCCCCGCTGCGAGCTGGTCGACTGCAGCGTGCCGTTGGAGATCGCCTGCGTGCCGTCCGGGACCGCCACCGACACGTCGTAGGTGGCCTTGTCACTGGGGTGGTCGTTGCTCGGGAACCACCACCAGGCGGCCTCGGGCTCGTCCGCCGCCACCGCGCCGTCCGGGGTGCGGTGCCAGGTCGTGAAGCCGTACGCGCTCTTCGTGGACGGCACCCCGCTGTAGCGGACCACCACCGTGATCGGCGTGCCCTTGGCCAGCGGGTGCTTCGGCGTGACCACCAGCTCGTGCTGCCCGGAGGTGGTGAAGGCGGCCTGCGCGCCGTTGACCCGTACCTCGCTCACGTCCAGCAGGAAGTCCAGGTCGAAGCTGGACAGGTCCTGCGTGGTCCGCGCCGAGACGGTCGCCGTGCCCGCCAGTTCGTCCGTGCCGGGCCGGTACGTCAGCCTCAGGTCGTAGTGCGACACGTCGTAGCCGCCGTTGCCGTAGTACGGGTAATAGGGGTCGCCGATGCCCGGCGCGCCGGGGGAGTAGCTCGCGGCCGATGCCGGGATCGCCAGCAACAGGGAGGCCGCCGCCAGTGCGCCCGGCACGATGATTCTGCGGTGCACGTCAGCTCCAAGTCATAGGTGGACGAAGGCTGTTCGGAGCCTATTGAGTCCCTGTGACCGCAGGCATGTCCATGGCCACCGCTGTCACACGATCGCCATCCGGCCGTCATGAGTGCCGCCGATTTCGGACATGAGTGCCACCGATCTCGGGCAAGACCGCGGCCGGGCTCCTGCATGAGGGCGGCCGATCTCCGACCGGGCGCTCGTGCGATCAGGCCGCCGGACACGCCAGCGTGGCGGCCGCACGCGCGCATCCCCACGCCACGGTGACCCCGGCCCCGCCGTGCCCGTAGTTGTGCACCAGCACCCGCCCGTCCGGCAGCTCCGCGCGCTCCAGCCGCACCGCGTGCCGCGCCGGACGCAGCCCCACCCGATGCTCCAGCACCCGCGCCCCTGCGATCTCCGGCCGCAGCGCCGCGCACCGCGCCACGATCCGCTCGGCCACCGCCGGGTCGGGCGTCAGGGACCAGGCGTCCTCCTCCGCCGTGCCGCCGAGCAGCAGTCCGCCCGGCTGCGGAAGGAAGTACGTCGAGGACTGCGACGCCCGGTCGACGGAGGTCAGCCATGTCGTGATCCCCGGGTTCTCCACGACCACGAGCTGCCCTCGTACCGGGTGCACCCCTGGATCCGGTACGAGATCGCGGGCGCCCAGGCCCGTGCAGTTCACCACCACCGGGGCGTCGACGGCGGCCAGATCCGTCACCGCCCGCTCCTCGACCGCCCCGCCCGCCGTCAGCAGCCGCTCCCGCAGCCAGGGCAGATGAGTCGACATGTCGATCAGCGGCAGCCGCGCCCACAGCGCCGTCCCCGGGTACTCCCCGGCATCTGCCACCCGCAGTCCGGGCACCCGCGCGGCCCACGGCCCGAGCGCGTCCAGCCGGGTCTCGCCGTGCACCCCCTCGACCATCCGCACGCCCGTCTCGTCCGGGCGTGCGGCCAAGTCCTCGTACACGGCCAGTGAGTCGAGCGCCCACTCCCCGACGAGGGCGTCCGGCTCGATCCGGTAGGGCCACCACAGCCCGCCCGCCACGGCCGAGGTCGACCGCTCGGCCGGCTCCCTCGTCCACACCCGCACCCGCCGGCCGCCCTCGGCCAGCACGATCGCCGTGGTCAGCCCGATGACCCCGCCACCGACCACCACGACCTCGTCACTCGGTCCACCCGGTTCACCAACCATGCCGGGACCGTAGCGGAACCCGTCATGCCGCACGCACACCGGCCCTGCGCCGGCACACTCCCGTCAGACGCTCCCGTTAGGATCGGCGACCTGATGACTGCCACCCTCGTCGCCAAGAACCTCGCCGCCGGACACGGTGACCGCACCCTGTTCTCCGGGCTCGACCTCGTCGTCGCGCCCGGCGACGTCATCGGGCTGGTCGGTGCCAACGGCGCGGGCAAGTCCACGCTGCTCAGGATGCTCGCCGGGCTGGACGCGCCAGAGCAGGGCGAACTCACGCTCTCCCCGCCGGCCGCGACCGTCGGCCACCTCCCGCAGGAGCCGGAACGCCGCCCGGGCGAGACCGTACGCCGGTTCCTGGCCCGCCGCACCGGAGTGGCCGAGGCCCAGCGGGCGATGGACGAGGCCACCCAGGCCCTCGTCGACGCCGCCCCCGGCGCGGACGACCGGTACGCGAGCAGCCTGGAGCGCTGGCTCGGCCTCGGCGGCGCCGACCTCGACGAGCGCGCCGAGGAGGTCGCGGACTCCCTCGGGCTGGCCGTCGACCTGGACCAGCCCATGACGTCCCTCTCCGGCGGCCAGGCGGCCCGCGCCGGCCTCGCGTCCCTGCTGCTCTCCCGTTACGACGTCTTCCTGCTCGACGAGCCGACCAACGACCTCGACCTGGACGGCCTGGAGCGGCTGGAACGCTTCGTGACCGGGCTGCGCGCCGGCACGGTCGTCGTCAGCCACGACCGCGAGTTCCTCACCCACACCGTCACCAAGGTCCTCGAACTCGACCTCGCCCAGCGGCAGATCAACCTCTACGGCGGCGGGTACGCGGGCTACCTGGAGGAGCGGGAGGTGGCCCGCCGGCACGCCCGGGAGGACTACGAGGAGTACGCGGACAAGAAGGCGGCCCTCCAGGACCGGGCGCAGATGCAGCGCACCTGGATGGACAAGGGCGTGCGGAACGCCCGGCGCAAGTCGGGCAACGACAACGACAAGATCGGCCGCAAGTTCCGCAGCGAGGCCAGCGAGAAGCAGGCCGCCAAGGCCCGCCAGACCCAGCGCATGATCGAACGGCTGGAGGTCGTCGAGGAGCCCCGCAAGGAGTGGGAGCTGCGCATGGAGATCGCGGCGGCCCCGCGCTCGGGCGCGGTCGTCGCCACGCTGCGCGACGCCGAGGTGCGGCGCGGCGACTTCGTGCTCGGCCCGGTGTCCCTGCAGATCGACTGGGCGGACCGGGTCGCGGTCACCGGCGCGAACGGCGCCGGCAAGTCGACGCTGCTGGCCGCCCTGCTGGGGCGGATCACGCCGGACGCGGGACACGCGGCCCTGGGCTCGGGCGTCCTGGTCGGCGAGGTCGATCAGGCCCGCCGCCTCTTCCACGGCCCCGAGACGCTGCTGGACGCCTTCCGCGCGGCGGTCCCGGACGCCGAACCGGTGGACGTGCGCACGCTGCTGGCCAAGTTCGGCCTGAAGTCCGACCATGTGCTGCGTCCCGCCGCGACCCTCTCGCCGGGGGAGCGCACCCGGGCCGCCCTCGCCCTCCTCCAGGGCAGGGGCGTCAACCTGCTGGTCCTGGACGAGCCCACCAACCACCTCGACCTGCCGGCGATCGAACAGCTGGAGTCGGCCCTGGAGTCCTACGAGGGCACGCTGCTGCTGGTCACCCACGACCGCCGCATGCTCCAGGCGGTGCGGACCACCCGTCATCTGGAGGTCGCCGACGGCAAGGTGACCGAACGTTAGCCGCTCGAGGCACCGGGTGCCATGAGCGCGGCGGACGCGGGGCTTTACACTCGGCAACCGTTGCCTCGCGCAGCGAGACTCCCGACCGAAAGGCCTGGTTGCCCATGTTCCAAGACGCCCCCATCTACCACCAACTCGTTGCCGAGCGCGGCGACGTGCCCGCACGAGTCCGTGACGCGGCCACGAGCATACGCCGGGAACTCGACGAGGTGATGCGTACGGGGCAGCCGTCGGGCGCCTTCCAGTTGGGCCCCTCGTCCGCCAGCGCGGCCCCGCGACCGTACTCGGCCCTACCACCGGGCCCGCACCCCCGATAACGCCCCGCGGGCACGTGCCCGCGGCGGCCGTGTGCCTCGCGACGCGCGCCTCGCCCGCCGCCGGCCCGCGGCCCGCAGCGGCCGGCGGGCGTAACTGCCGGTACCGTCCGGGCCGCGCGTACGGCCCGGTGCCGCCTACCGCCGGGACCCGCTCGCTCACGCGGCGGGCCCGGCGGCGCCGGTTCGAGGGCCGGGCCCCGGCGGCGCCGGTTCCCGGTCCTCGGCGGTTGCCGTCAGCGGCGGCCGTTCTTCGAGTCGAGCAGGCCCGCGCGGCGCAGGGCGTCGGCCATCGCGCTGTTGGCGGGCGGCGGCGCCTGGCGCGAGCCGCCACCGCCACCGCCGCCACCGCCGCCACCGCGGCCCTGACGCTGCTGCGGCGGACGGCCGCCGCGCTGCCGGCGCTCGCCGCCGCCCTGCCGCTCCTGCGGCGCCGCCTCGTCGTCCAGGCGTAGCGTCAGCGAGATCCGCTTGCGCGGGATGTCGACGTCCAGCACCTTCACCTTGACGATGTCGCCCGGCTTGACCACGTCCCGCGGGTCCTTGACGAACGTCTTCGACATCGCCGAGACGTGCACCAGACCGTCCTGGTGGACACCGACGTCCACGAACGCGCCGAAGGCCGCCACGTTCGTGACCACGCCCTCCAGGATCATCCCGGAGGACAGGTCGGAGATCTTCTCCACGCCCTCCTTGAAGGTGGCCGTCCTGAACGCGGGCCGCGGGTCGCGGCCCGGCTTCTCCAGCTCGCGCAGGATGTCGGTGACCGTCGGCAGGCCGAACGTGTCGTCGACGAACTCGGCCGGCTTCAGCGAGCGCAGCACCCCGGTGTTGCCGATCAGCGAGGCCACCTCCTGACCGGTGGTCTTCACCATCCGCCGGACCACCGGATACGCCTCCGGGTGCACGCTGGAGGCGTCCAGCGGATCGTCACCGCCGCGGATGCGCAGGAAGCCCGCGCACTGCTCGTATGCCTTCGGGCCGAGCCGAGGCACCTTCTTCAGCTCCGCGCGGGACCGGAACGGCCCGTTGGCGTCCCGGTGCGCCACGATGTTCTCGGCGAGCCCGGAGGTGATGCCGGAGACCCGCGCGAGCAGCGGCACGGACGCGGTGTTGACGTCCACACCCACACCGTTCACACAGTCCTCGACCACCGCGTCCAGCGAGCGGGACAGCTTCACCTCGGACAGGTCGTGCTGGTACTGACCGACGCCGATCGACTTCGGATCGATCTTGACCAGTTCGGCGAGCGGGTCCTGGAGGCGGCGCGCGATGGAGACCGCGCCGCGCAGCGACACGTCCATGTCCGGCAGCTCCCGCGAGGCGTACTGCGACGCCGAGTACACCGACGCGCCCGCCTCCGACACCATCACCTTGGTGAGCTTCAGCTCCGGGTGCCGGCTGATCAGCTCACCGGCGAGCTTGTCCGTCTCCCGGGACGCCGTGCCGTTGCCGATCGCGACCAGATCGACCGCGTGCTCCTTGGCGAGGCGGGCCAGCTTGGCGATCGCCTCGTCCCACCGGTTGGCCGGGACGTGCGGGTGGATCACGTCCGTGGCGACGACCTTGCCGGTCGCGTCCACCACGGCGACCTTCACACCCGTACGGAAGCCCGGGTCCAGGCCCAGCGTCGCGCGGGTGCCGGCCGGGGCGGCCAGCAGCAGGTCGCGCAGATTGGCCGCGAACACGTTCACCGCCTCGTCCTCGGCGGCCGTACGCAGTCGCAGGCGCAGGTCGATGCCGAGGTGGACCAGGATCCGGGTGCGCCAGGCCCAGCGGACCGTGTCCGTGAGCCACTTGTCGGCGGGCCGGCCACGGTCGGCGATCCCGAACCGGTGGGCCACGATGCCCTCGTACGACGACGGGCCGTCGGTGGCCTCCTCCGGCTCCAGGACGAGGTCGAGGACCTCCTCCTTCTCGCCGCGCAGCATCGCGAGGATCCGGTGCGAGGGCAACTCGGTGAACGGCTCGGCGAAGTCGAAGTAGTCGGCGAACTTCGCGCCCGCCTCCTCCTTGCCCTCCCGCACCTTGGCGGCCAGCCGTCCGCGCACCCACATGCGCTCGCGCAGCTCGCCGATCAGGTCCGCGTCCTCGGAGAACCGCTCGGTGAGGATCGCCCGGGCCCCGTCCAGCGCGGCCTGCGGATCGGCCACTCCCTTGTCGGCGTCCACGAAGGCGGCCGCGGCGGCGAGCGGCTCCACGGCCGGGTCGCCGAGCAGGCCCTCCGCCAGCGGCTCCAGGCCCGCCTCGCGGGCGATCTGCGCCTTGGTCCGCCGCTTGGGCTTGTACGGCAGGTAGATGTCCTCCAGCCGCGCCTTGGTCTCGGCGCCCCGGATCCGCGCCTCCAGCTCGTCGGTGAGCTTGCCCTGCTCGCGCACCGACTCCAGGATCGCCGTCCGGCGGTCCTCGAGCTCCCGCAGATAGCGCAGCCGCTCCTCGATCGTGCGCAGCTGCGCGTCGTCGAGCATCTCGGTCGCTTCCTTGCGGTAGCGGGCGATGAAGGGCACCGTCGAACCGCCGTCGAGCAGCTCCACGGCGGCCTTCACCTGCCGCTCCCGTACGCCGAGCTCCTCGGCGATCCTGCCTTCGATGGACCCTGCTCCGAGGGACCCGGGTGTCGTCACGTTCCCGTACCGCCTTCTCGCTTCGACTTGCGCGGCAATTGTGACAGGCGGCACCGACAGCCGGGCGGACAGGGCGCGGCCCGGCGGGGCGGAATCCCGCCAGGGGCCCGCCCCGCGCGCCGCCGGGCGTCGCTCGCGGGCCGGTCAGGCCCCGCTGCGGCGCGTCGTGCTCGAAGCTCCGCCGAAGAGCCGGGCCAGGGCGCGGAACGGCAGCGTCACCACCGTGGCGATCGCCCCGCCGATCTGCCGCAGCACGTCTGCGATGGCACGGAACACGGGCATCTCCCTTCCTTCCTCCGGTCCGGTGACCGGAGCCGGTCGAGTACCGCTGGTGACCGCGCGGTATGCCTGCTCATCGGTGTCCGCATGGCAGGAAAGGTGGGAAATCCGTCGTTGCCGCCGTCGGCAGGGCCGCGAAGAATCGGAGCCATGGCGCAGCGAACCCTTCTCGTCGTCCTCTTCGACGGCGTGCAGAGCCTGGACGTCACCGGACCCGTGGAGGTCTTCTCCGGTGCCGAGCGGCACAGCCCGGGGACCTACCGCGTGCGTACGGCCTCCCTCGACGGCGGTCCCGTGCGCACCTCCAGCGGCCTGACCCTCGTACCGGACGGGTCACTGACCCGGGCGTCCGAGCCGCACACCCTGCTCGTGCCCGGCGGCGAGGGCACCCGTCGGCCCGATCCGCGGCTGGTGGAGTGGCTGCGGTCGGCCGGCCCCCGTGCGCGGCGGCTCGTCTCGGTGTGCACCGGGGCGATCCTCCTGGCCCGCGCCGGCCTGCTGGACGGCCGCCGGGTCACCACGCACTGGGCGTACTGCGAGACGCTCGCCCGGCAGCACCCCGCCGTCGAGGTCGACCCCGACCCGATCTTCGTGCGCGACGGCGACGTGGCCACCTCGGCCGGTGTCACCGCGGGAATCGACCTGGCGCTCGCGCTCGTCGAGGAGGACCTGGGCCGGGACGCCGCGCTCACCGTCGCCCGCCACCTGGTGGTGTTCCTGCGCAGGCCGGGCAACCAGGCCCAGTTCAGCGCCCAGCTCGCCGCGCAGACCGCGCGGCGCGAACCCCTCCGGGACGTCCAGCAGTGGATCACCGAGCACCCGGCCGGCGACCTGAGCGTCGAGTCCCTGGCCGCCCGCGCCGCCCTCTCGCCGCGCCACTTCGCCCGCGCCTTCCAGGCCGAGACGGGCATGCCACCTGGCCGGTACGTGGACCGGGTCCGCCTCGAACACGCCCGCCGCCTGCTGGAGGACACCGCCGACGGCATCGAGGAGATCTCCCGCGCCAGCGGCTACGGCACACCCGAGGCGATGCGGCGCGCCTTCCTGCGCACGCTCGGCGCCTCACCCGCGGAGTACCGGCGCCGCTTCCGCCCCGCGCCCGTCACCTGATCCACCCCCCTGATCCACCCGACACGGCACCACCTACCGAAGGGAAGACCCGTGCAGATCGCCATCGTCCTCTACGACCGCTTCACCGCACTCGACGCCGTCGGTCCCTACGAGACCCTGGGCCGCCTCCCCGGCGCGGACACCGTCTTCGTCGCCGAGCGGAGCGGACCGGTCCGTACCGACACCGGGCACCTCGCGATCACCGCCGACCGGACCCTGGCCGACGTGCCGTCCCCCGACATCGTGGTCGTGCCCGGCGGTCCCGGCCAGAGCCCGCAGATGGAGAACCAGGTCCTGCTGGACTGGCTGCGCGCCGCCGACGCCACCAGCACCTGGACCACGTCCGTCTGCACGGGTTCCCTGCTGCTGGCCGCCGCGGGGCTCCTGCAGGGCCGTCGCGCGACCTCCCACTGGCTGGCCCTGGACCAGCTCCCGCGCTTCGGGGCCGAACCGACCGGCGAGCGGGTGGTCGTCGACGGCAAGTACGTCACCGCGGCCGGCGTCTCCTCCGGCATCGACATGGGCCTGACCCTGCTGGGCACCCTCGCGGGCGACGACTACGCCATGTCGGTCCAGCTGCTGACCGAGTACGACCCACAGCCGCCCTACGACGCGGGCTCCCCGCGGAAGGCGCCGGCCCGCCTCGTCGAGGAGTGGCGCGCCAAGAGCCGCTTCATCGTGTCGTAGGCACATTCCAGCCGAAGCGCGGCTGCCTGCGCTCCAGGAACGCGGCGACCCCCTCGGAGGTGTCGCTGCTGCCGGCCGCCTGTTCGACCCAGTGCGCGTCCCGGTCCGTCCGGCCGTTCGCGAACTCCTTGGCCGCGGCCTGGGTCAGCTGGGAACGGGACACCAGGATCCGGGTCAGCTCGGCGACGCGCTTGTCCAGTTCGCCCTCGGGCAGCACCTCGTCGACGAGTCCGGTGCGCAGCGCCCGCTCCGTGCCGATCAGCTCGCCGGAGAACAGCAGGTACTTCGCGGTGGCCGGCCCCACCAGCGACACCAGCCGCCGGGTGGAGGACGCCGGATAGACGATGCCGAGCTTCGCGGGGGTCACCCCGAACAGCGCCCCCTCCTCGGCCAGCCGCAGATCGCAGGCCGCCGCGAGCTGGGCGCCGCCGCCGACGCAGTGACCGCGTACGGCGGCGAGCGTCGGCTTGGGGAACGCGGCGAGTGCCTCCTCGGCCGCCACCGACAGCCCCTGCGCCTCCTGCGGGGAGCCCTGGAGCGTGGAGATGTCGGCACCCGCGCAGAAGGTCGCGCCCTCCCCGGTCAGCACCAGCGTCCGCACCGCCGGGTCACGGGCCAGCCCGTCCAGCAGCGGCGGCAGCGCCCGCCACATCGCGGCCGTCATGGCGTTGCGCTTGGCCGGATGGCTGACGACGACGGTGGCGACCGAGCCGGCGACCCGGTGGGACAACTGGGGCTCCATGGGCCGGATGCTATCCGCCCGGCCAAGCGCTTGCTCAACAGGGTGCGCCGGTCCGGGACGGGGGCGATGACGGCCCGTACAACCCGAAGAGTTCCCGAAAGGGGCGCGGACCGGGCAGAAACGGTCGCCGCCGCGACGTGGTCATGCGCAAACGGTCGGAAAGTGCTGGAAATCAGCTGACTTGCGTTCAGTCCTTGGGGCCGAGCGCTGCGTTACCAACACTCGACGTGTGGTGACAATCGAGCGCGAGGGCGGCGACTGGGCGATGGACAACCACGGGCGCGGCGACGGGCCGCGCCCAGCGGGCGGCGCGGAGGCCTACCTGGACGCCCGGCCGCCGGATCCGCCGCCGTACGAGGGGGTCTGGCGGTTCACCGCGCCCGCCGTCGACGCCTCGGTCCCGCAGGCCCGGCACGCCGTGCGGGACCTGCTGCGCCGCCAGGGGGTACCGGCCTCGGACGACCTGGTCCACGGGCTGCTGCTGATCGTGTCCGAACTGGTCACGAACGCCGTGCGGCACGCGGCGGTGCTGTCCCCGATGCTCGCGGTGGAGGTCGCCGTCGGCGCCGAGTGGCTGCGGGTGTCCGTGGAGGACAACCATCCCTACCGGCCGACCGCGCTGGAGACCGACCACGCGCGCACCGGCGGGCGCGGACTGCTGCTGGTCCGGGAGATCGCCCGGGAGGCGGGCGGGGTCTGCGACGTGGAGCACACGGCGAGCGGCGGCAAGGTGATCTGGGCCGCCCTGCCGCTCAAACCCGTGCTGTGACCGTGCCACCCGGTCGGGTGACCGCGCCCTCCGGTCCGGTGACCGCGTCCCCCGGTCCGGTGAGTGTTCCGCCCCGCGTGTTCACCAGCCCGCCGGACCGGTCAGCTCCCTGATCGCGGGACGCGCGGCGTCCAGCACCGTCATGAACCAGGAGGAGAAGGTCTCCGTGGCGTGCCGCTCCATGAGCTCCGCGGGCGTCACGAACGCCGTCGCGCCGACCTCCTCCGGGTCCGGCCGCAGTGCGGCCTGCACCAGGCCGACGAAGAGGTGGTTGTACTCCTGCTCCACCAGACCCGACACCGGGTCCGGGTGGTTGTAGCGGACGGTGCCCGCCTCGGCCAGCAGCGAGGGGGAGACCCCGAGCTCCTCGTACGTCCGCCGGGCCGCCGCCGCGAAGGGCGCCTCGCCCGGGTAGGGATGGCCGCAGCATGTGTTGGACCAGACACCCGGGGAGTGGTACTTGCCGAGCGCCCGCTGCTGGAGCAGCAGCCGGCCGTGCTCGTCGAAGAGGAACACGGAGAAGGCGCGGTGCAGCCGCCCCGGCGGCTGATGGGCGGCGAGCTTCTCCGCGGTGCCGATCGTCACGCCGTCCTCGTCGACGAGTTCCAGCAAGATCGCGTCCGCGGTCCCGTTCGACGAGCTGTGCGTCGCGGTAGCAGGTGTGATCGGCATACCCATCCTTCACATCGGTCCTCGGGCCCCAAGTCTGCCGCACGAATCCGGCACTCCCGGCACTTCCCGGCACACCCGCATGTCCCACGCTGCAGCCGTGGGCGGCGGCCGTCACCGGTCGGACGCCGGAAGCGGGACCCGGTAAGTGATCGTGCCCGTCCGGACCCGTCCGGAACCGTCCGGGCATCTCCGGTCGGTTCCAGAACACGGCTTCAGTGGCACAGACGCGCCTCGTGCTCCGCGTGCCCGCTCGGCTCCAGCTGGAAGGTGCAGTGCTCCACGTCGAAGTGGTGGCCGAGGCAGCCCTGCAACTCGTGCAGCAGCTTCTCGTGGCCGATGGCGCTGAGCACCTCGGAGCTGACGACCACGTGTGCGGACAGCACCGGAAGGCCGGAGGTGATCGTCCAGGCGTGCAGGTCGTGCACGTCCTCGACGCCGTCCAGGGCCAGGATGTGCGCCCGTACGTCGGCCATGTCGACGTTCTTCGGAGCCGCCTCCAGCAGCACGTCGAGGGTCTCGCGCAGCAGCTTGACGGTGCGCGGCACGATCAGCAGGCCGATGGCGAGGGAGGCGATCGGGTCGGCGGCCTGCCAGCCGGTGAGCAGGATCACCGCCGCGGAGATCATGACCGCCAGCGAGCCGAGCGCGTCCGCGGCGACCTCCAGGAACGCGCCGCGCACGTTCAGGCTCTCCTTCTGGCCGCGCATCAGCAGCGTCAGGGAGACCGAGTTCGCCACCAGGCCGATCAGACCGAACACGATCATCAGCCCGCCGTGGGTGCCGGCCGGGGAGAGGAACCGCTGGACGGCCTCGTACAGGACGTAGCCGCCGACGCCGAGCAGCAGCAGGCAGTTGGCGAACGCGGCGAGGATCTCGGCCCGCGCGTAGCCGAAGGTGCGGTTCCGGCTCGGCGGCCGGTTCGCGAAGTGGATCGCCAGCAGCGCCATGCCGAGCCCGAGGGCGTCCGTCGCCATGTGGGCGGCGTCCGCGACCAGCGCGAGCGAGTCCGCGAGCACACCACCGATGATCTCCACCACCATCACGGTGAGCGTGATCGCCAGTGCGACGCGCAGCGTGCCGCGGTGCGCCGCCGCGGCCGTACCGCCCGCGCCGTGCGTGTGCCCGTGGTCGTGACCGGCCCCCATGAGACTGACCGCCCTCCTGTGTTCCGCTCGGGACCACAGTGAACTACGGGTGGGGGGTATCGGGCAACGCGGCACTGAACACCGTTGTCATGTGCCCTGACCTGCGTAAACGAAGCGCAGGTCAGGACGCGCGACCGATCGGCCGCCGTGGCGCGGCCCCCACCTCTGCCGCGCCGAGGAGACCATCTCGAGTACCCCGCGCCGGGCCTCAGCCGATCCGGGAATCAGGGACAGGTGGAGGGTGTATGTGGAAGTACGTCCGATCTGGTGCCGGAGTTTGTGAACCGGCCGTCCGATCAACGATGATGATCGCGGCCAAGGCCTGCGGCATGCCCCGTCGATCGGCCCGTGAACGGCCGGTGAACACGGAATTCCGAGCATCCGATAGCCTCTGCCGACATGCCGCCGCGGTGCCACGGGCCAACGGTGCGCCTTCCATCATGCACATGACCGGCGCGGACGCGTCGGCACCAGGGAGTGAGTTCGGTTGTCGACCGCCATCCTCACCGGCCGACCGGTGCCCGGATCGTCGATCGAGGGCGATCTGCTGTCCCTCGGCTTCGACGTGCGGATCGCCGTCGATGTCTCCGCCGCCGAGACCCTGCTCGCGCAGGTGCCCGGCGACCAGCGGGTCGCCGTCGTCGACGCCGGGTTCGTCGGCCATCTGCACGCCCTGCGCCTGGGGCTGACCGACCCGCGCTTCCCGCTCGCCGCCGTCCCCGGCGCCGTGACGGCACAGCCGGACGGCCGGCAGGCGCTGACCCGCGCGATGGCCCGGGAGAACTCCGCCGGCGGCGGCACCGCGGTCGCGGTCGACAGCCTCGCCGACCGGATCACCGCCGGCCTGGAGGCCGACGGCGCCGGCGTGCACCGTCCCGAGCTCGGCAGTCTCGTCGCCGTCGTCCCCGCCGACCCGCAGGCCCGCAACGAGGCACGGCAGGCCGTCTCCGCCGTGGACGACGAGGCGGTCCGCCTGAAGTCGGCCGTCAAGGCCCGCGACGGCTTCTTCACCACCTTCTTCATCAGCCCGTACTCGCGCTACATCGCCCGCTGGTGCGCACGCCGCGGCCTGACCCCCAACCAGGTCACCACCGCATCCCTGCTCACCGCGCTCATAGCGGCCGGCTGCGCCGCCACCGGCACCCGCGGCGGGTTCGTCGCCGCCGGAGTGCTCCTGATCGCCTCGTTCGTCCTGGACTGCACCGACGGACAGCTCGCCCGCTACTCGCTGCAGTACTCCACCCTCGGCGCCTGGCTCGACGCCACCTTCGACCGGGCCAAGGAGTACGCCTACTACGCCGGACTCGCCCTCGGCGCCGCCCGCGGCGGCGACGACGTGTGGGCCCTGGCGCTCGGCGCCATGGTCCTGCAGTCCTGCCGGCACGTGGTCGACTTCTCCTTCACGGAGGCCAACCACGACGCCACCGCCAACACCAGCCCCACCGCCGCCCTCTCCGACAAGCTCGACAGCGTCGGCTGGACGGTCTGGGTGCGCCGGATGATCGTGCTCCCCATCGGCGAGCGCTGGGCGATGATCGCCGTCCTCACCGCGGCCACCACCCCCCGCATCACCTTCTACGCCCTGCTCATCGGGTGCGCCTTCGCCGCCACGTACACCACCGCGGGCCGCGTGCTGCGCTCGGTGACCCGCAAGGCGAACCGGACGGACCGGGCGGCGCAGGCGCTGGCCGACCTGGCGGACAACGGGATGATCGCCGCCCTCGTGGGCCGTGTCACACGCGTCCGCCTCGGCGGCCCGCTGCCCGCGGCCCTGGCCGGTACGGCCGTCCTCGCCGTGTCCCTGTTCTCGGGGGTGGCCTGGGCGCCCGTCTGCGGCGCCGTCGTCTACGCGGTCACCTCGGGCCAGGCCCTCTCCCGCCCCCTCAAGGGCTCCCTCGACTGGCTGGTCCCGCCGCTGTTCCGGGCCGCGGAGTACGGCACGGTTCTGGTCCTCGCGGCCCACGCGAACGTGAACGGAGCGCTGCCGGCGGCTTTCGGGCTGGTTGCGGCCGTCGCCTACCATCACTACGACACGGTGTACCGCATCCGCGGCAACGCCGGAGCGCCACCGGCTCTGCTGGTGCGCGCCATAGGGGGGCAGGAGGGGCGGACGTTGCTCGTCACCGTGCTCGCCGCACTGCTCACCGCTGCTCAGTTCAAGGTCGCGCTCACGGCCCTCGCCGTGCTCGTGGCCGTGGTGGTGCTCACCGAGAGCATCCGCTTCTGGGTGTCCGCAGGGGCGCCCGCTGTACACGACGAAGGAGAACCCGCATGATCGGCCTCGTGCTGGCGGCCGGTGCCGGACGGCGCCTGCGCCCCTACACCGACACCCTGCCCAAGGCGCTGGTGCCGGTGGGGCCCGAGGGTGCGGAGGACAGCCTGACGGTGCTCGACCTCACGCTGGGCAACTTCGCCGAGGTGGGCCTGACCGAGGTCGCCGTCATCGTCGGCTACCGCAAGGAGGCCGTGTACGAGCGCAGGGCGGCCCTGGAGCAGAAGTACGGACTGAAGCTCACCCTGATCGACAACGACAAGGCCGAGGAGTGGAACAACGCCTACTCCCTGTGGTGCGGCCGTGACGCCCTCAAGGACGGCGTGATCCTCGCCAACGGCGACACCGTCCACCCGGTCTCCGTCGAGAAGACCCTGCTGGCCGCCCGCGGCGACGGCAAGAAGATCATTCTGGCCCTGGACACCGTCAAGCAGCTCGCCGACGAGGAGATGAAGGTCGTCGTCGACCCCGACAAGGGCGTCCGGAAGATCACCAAGCTGATGGACCCGGCCGAGGCGACCGGCGAGTACATCGGCGTCACGCTGATCGAGGGCGAGGCGGCCGAGGAGCTGGCGGACGCGCTGAAGGCCACCTTCGAGCGCGACCCGCAGCTGTACTACGAGGACGGCTACCAGGAGCTCGTCAACCGCGGCCTGAAGATCGACGTGGCCCCGATCGGCGACGTGAAGTGGGTCGAGATCGACAACCACGACGACCTCGCCAAGGGCCGGGAGATCGCGTGCCAGTACTGACCCGGCTCATCCCGACGCCGGTCGCCGTCGACATCCGCGCGGGGGCGCTGAACGACCTGGCGACCGTGCTGGCCGACGAGCGCGTCTCGCACTCGGGCCGCCTGGCCGTCGCGGTCAGCAACGGCTCCGGTGCCCGGCTGCGCGAGCGGATCGAGCCCCTGCTGCCCGGCGCCACCTGGTACGAGGTGGGCGGCGGCACCCTCGACGACGCGATCCGGCTGGCCGGCCAGATGAAGTCCGGCCACTACGACGCCGTGGTCGGCCTGGGCGGCGGCAAGATCATCGACTGCGCCAAGTTCGCCGCCGCGCGCGTCGGCCTGCCGCTGGTCGCCGTACCCACGAACCTCGCCCACGACGGCCTGTGCTCCCCGGTCGCCACCCTCGACAACGACGCGGGCCGCGGCTCGTACGGCGTGCCGAACCCGATCGCGGTGGTCATCGACCTGGACGTGATCCGCGAGGCACCGGCGCGCTTCGTGCGCTCCGGCATCGGGGACGCCGTCTCGAACATCTCCGCGGTCGCGGACTGGGAGCTGGCCAACCGCGTCAACGGCGAGAAGGTGGACGGCCTGGCCGCCGCCATGGCCCGGCAGGCCGGAGAGGCCGTGCTGCGCCACCCGGGCGGCATCGGCGACAACGGCTTCCTGCAGGTGCTCGCCGAGGCGCTGGTGCTCAGCGGCATCGCCATGTCGGTGTCGGGCGACTCACGGCCGTCCTCCGGGGCCTGCCACGAGATCAACCACGCCTTCGACCTGCTGTTCCCGCAGCGCGCCGCGAGCCACGGCGAGCAGTGCGGACTGGGCGCGGCCTTCGCGATGTACCTGCGCGGCGCCCACGAGGAGTCGGCCTTCATGGCCGATGTGCTGCGCCGCCACGGGCTGCCCGTGCTGCCGGAGGAGATCGGCTTCACCGTGGACGAGTTCGTCCGCGTGGTGGGGTTCGCCCCGGAGACCCGGCCCGGCCGCTACACGATCCTCGAACACCTCGACCTGAAGACCGACCAGATCAAGGACCTCTACGCCGACTATGTCAAGGCCATCGGTAGCTGAACTCAGACCGGTCGTCCACCCCGCGGGGGTCAAGGACCGGCGCAGCGGCGAACACTGGGCGGGGCGCCTCTACATGCGCGAGGTGTCCCTGCGAATCGACCGCTACCTGGTAGGCACCAGGGTCACGCCCAACCAGCTCACCTACCTGATGACGCTGTTCGGCGTCCTCGCGGCCCCGGCCCTGCTGGTGCCGGGGATCTGGGGCGCCGTGCTCGGCGTGGTGGCGGTCCAGCTGTACCTGCTGCTGGACTGCGTCGACGGTGAGGTCGCGCGCTGGAAGCAGCAGTTCTCGCTCGGCGGCGTCTACCTGGACCGGGTCGGGGCCTATCTCACCGACGCGGCGGTCCTCGTCGGGCTGGGACTGCGCGCCGCCGACCTGTGGGGAGGCGGGCGGATCGACTGGCTGTGGGCCTTCCTGGGGACCCTGGCCGCGCTCGGCGCGATCCTGATCAAGGCCGAGACAGACCTCGTCGGCGTCGCCCGCCACCAGGGCGGGCTGCCGCCGGTGAAGGAGGCCGCGGCCGAGCCGCGCTCGTCCGGGATGGCGCTGGCCCGCCGGGCCGCGGCGGCGCTGAAGTTCCACCGGCTGATCCTCGGGATCGAGGCCTCGCTGCTGATCCTGGTCCTCGCGATCGCCGACCAGGCCCGGGGGGATCTGTTCTTCACCCGGCTCGGCACGGCGGTGCTGGCCGGCATCGCGCTGGTGCAGACGCTGCTGCACCTGGTGTCCATCCTCGCCTCCAGCAGGCTGCGGTGAGTGCCGTGGGCAGGTCGCCGAAGGTCGGGGCCGTCGTCATCACCATGGGCAACCGTCCCGACGAGCTCAGGGCCCTGCTCGACTCGGTCGCCAAGCAGGACGGCGACCCGGTGGAGGTGGTGGTCGTCGGCAACGGCTCGCCCGTGCCGGACGTCCCCGAGGGTGTCCGGACCATCGAGCTGCCCGAGAACCTGGGCATCCCCGGTGGCCGCAACGTCGGCATCGAGGCCTTCGGCCCGGGCGGCCGCGACGTCGACATCCTGCTGTTCCTGGACGACGACGGCCTGCTCGCCCGCCACGACACCGCCGAGCTGTGCCGTAAGGCCTTCGCGGCCGACCCGGAGCTGGGCATCATCAGCTTCCGCATCGCCGACCCGGAGACCGGGCAGACCCAGCGCCGCCATGTGCCGCGGCTGCGGGCCTCCGACCCGATGCGCTCCTCCCGGGTCACCACCTTCCTCGGCGGCGCCAACGCCGTCCGTTCGAAGGTCTTCGCGGACGTCGGCGGCCTCCCGGACGAGTTCTTCTACGCGCACGAGGAGACCGACCTGGCCTGGCGGGCCCTCGACGCGGGCTGGATGATCGACTACCGGTCCGACATGGTGCTGTACCACCCGGCGACCGCGCCCTCGCGGCACGCGGTCTACCACCGCTTGGTCGCCCGCAACCGGGTCTGGCTGGCCCGCCGCAACCTCCCGGCCCCGCTGGTGCCGGTCTACCTGGGGGTGTGGCTGCTGCTCACCCTCGCCCGCCGCCCCTCGCGCCCTGCCCTCAAGGCCTGGTTCGGGGGCTTCAGGGAGGGGTGGACCGCGCCGTGCGGGCCGCGCCGGCCCATGAAGTGGCGTACGGTGTGGCGGCTCACCCGACTGGGCCGTCCGCCGGTCATCTGACAAGCTCGTTCCCTGGGAGCACCGGCCGGCCACCGCCGGCCGTGCTCGCGCCACGCCCGTGACCCGCACGGGCTGCGCATCTCGAAGACGAAAGTATCCACTTGTGAGTGAGACAACGCATGACGGCGGCGTCGCCCTCGGCGCGGCGCCGTCGCCCGACGAGGGGCTCCCGGCGGCCCGGCTCGCCGCCAAGTACGGGCTGTCCGTCAGCGGCGCCCGGCCCCCGCTCATGGAGTACGTACGCCAGCTGTGGGGCCGGCGCCACTTCATCCTGGCCTTCTCCCAGGCGAAGCTGACCGCCCAGTACAGCCAGGCCAAGCTCGGCCAGGTCTGGCAGGTGGCCACCCCGCTGCTCAACGCGGCCGTCTACTACTTCATCTTCGGCATCATCCTCAAGGCCAGCCGGGGCATGGGCCACGACACGTACATCCCGTTCCTGGTGATCGGCGTGTTCGTGTTCACCTTCACCCAGAGCTCGGTCATGGCGGGCGTGCGGGCCATCTCCGGCAACCTCGGTCTGGTGCGCGCGCTGCACTTCCCGCGCGCCTCCCTGCCGATCTCGTTCGCCCTGCAGCAGCTCCAGCAGCTGCTGTTCTCGATGATCGTGGTGTTCGTCGTGGCGATCGCGTTCGGCAACTACCCGAGCCTGTCGTGGCTGCTCATCGTCCCGGCGCTGGTGCTGCAGTTCCTGTTCAACTCCGGCCTGGCGCTGATCCTGGCGCGGATGGGGGCCAAGACCCCCGACCTCGCCCAGCTGATGCCGTTCATCATGCGCACCTGGATGTACGCGTCGGGCGTGATGTTCTCCATCAGCGGCATCATGGCCGGGCGGCCGGAGTGGGTGATCCGCGCCATGCAGGCCAACCCCGCCGCGGTCTACATGGACCTCGTGCGCTTCGCGCTGATCGACGACTACGGCGCCTCGCACCTCCCGCCGCACGTGTGGCCCCTTGCCGTGTTCTGGGCCGTGGTCTTCTTCGCGGGCGGTTTCGTGTACTTCTGGAAGGCGGAGGAGAGGTACGGCCGTGGCTGAGCAGAACTCCGGCAGGGACGCCGCGCGCAGGGACGGGGCACGGGTGCCCACCGTCATCGCGGACGAGCTGCACATCGTCTACCGCGTCAACGGCGCCAAGTCCGGCAAGGGCAGCGCCACCGCCGCCCTCAGCCGCATCGTCAAGCGGGGCTCCGACGACTCGGCGCGGGGCGTGCGCAAGGTGCACGCCGTGAAGGGCGTGTCCTTCATCGCCTACCGCGGCGAGGCCATCGGACTGATCGGCTCCAACGGCTCCGGCAAGTCCACCCTGCTGCGTGCCATCGCCGGCCTGCTGCCCGCCGAGAAGGGCAGGGTCTACACCGACGGCCAGCCCTCGCTGCTCGGCGTGAACGCGGCGCTGATGAACGACCTGACCGGCGAACGCAACGTCATCCTGGGCGGTCTCGCCATGGGCATGTCCCGCGAGGAGATCAGGTCCCGCTACCAGGAGATCGTCGACTTCTCCGGCATCAACGAGAAGGGCGACTTCATCACG
>NZ_BNBC01000036.1:0-9273 GCF_014654675.1 Streptomyces spiralis | reverse complement strand
CGATGCGGACGTACTCCTCCGGCATGGCGGCCCGGCTGCGGTTCTCCATCGCCGCCGCCAAGGACCACGACGTCCTCATGATCGACGAGGCGCTGGCCACCGGTGACCGCGCCTTCCAGAGGCGGTCCGAGGAGCGCATCCGGGAGCTGCGCAAGGAGGCCGGCACCGTCTTCCTGGTCAGCCACAACAACAAGTCGATCCGGGACACCTGTGACCGCGTGTTGTGGCTGGAGCGAGGGGAACTCCGCATGGACGGGCCCACCGAAGAGGTGCTGAAGGAGTACGAGAAGTTCACGGGCAAGTAGCCGGCGCCTCACGGGCCCCACCGGAACTGTTCCGGTGGGGCCCGGCGTCTGCAAAGGAAAGGTCAACTCCCGTGGAGCCAAGGAATCTTGACATCGATCGGTGTGTTGTTGTGATCTGCAGGACACCCCCGTGAGGCTCGCTGCGTTGTACAACGTAAGCTGTACCGGTCCCGGAAAGTGGCAAGTGGGGAGATAATGCGCGACACCCTCCGCCAGGGCCGCCGCCCGGGCGGCTGGGCGGCGTGTCCGAAATAGTGTGTGTTGGGTCGGCAGTGTAGAACGGGAGATGTGACGGCAATGGCTACGGAAACTCCCCAGCTCAACGCAGCATGTGCCGTCCACGCCCCGGGCAGCGGACGATGACGCGAACAACAGTGGCGCTCCACCCGGAGCGCGCCACCCTCGACAAGGCCGCGGGCGAGAACTTCCCCGTGGCACCGTTCTTCCTGCCCCGTGCCTGGCGCCTCGACCTCATGGCCGTCTACGGCTTCGCCCGACTGGTCGACGACATCGGCGACGGCGATCTGGCCCCCGGCGGCGCCGACGCCCGCCTGCTCGGCGTGTCGCCCGAGGAAGCGGAGGACCGGCTCGTCCTGCTCGACGCCTTCGAGGCCGATCTGCGCCGGGTCTTCGACGGCACGCCGCGCCACCCCCTGCTGCGCCGGCTCCAGCCCACCGTCCGCCGCCGCGCGCTGACCCCCGAGCCGTTCCTCGGTCTGATCGCCGCCAACCGCCAGGACCAGCTCGTCTCCCGCTACGAGACCTACGACGACCTCCTCGCCTACTGCGAACTGTCCGCCAACCCCGTCGGCCGCCTCGTCCTCGCCGTCACCGGAACCTCCACCCCCGAGCGGATCCGCCGGTCCGACGCGATCTGCACCGCCCTGCAGATCGTCGAGCACCTCCAGGACGTCAAGGAGGACCTCGGCCGCGACCGCGTCTACCTGCCCGCCGCGGACATGAAACGCTTTCACGTCCAGGAAGCGGATCTCGCCACGCCCACCGCGGGCGCATCGGTGCGCGCCCTGGTCGCGTACGAAGCGGAACGCGCCCGCGAACTCCTGAATGAAGGCGCCCCCCTGGTGGGTAGCGTCCACGGCAGACTGAAGCTGCTGCTCGCAGGGTTCGTGGCGGGGGGAAGGGCGGCGATCGGCGCGATCGCCGCCGCCGAATACGACGTACTTCCCGGCCCGCCCAAGCCCGGCAAGGTCCAGTTGCTGCGCGAGGTGGGCGTGACTCTGCGAGGAGAGGGGTGATCCGGGCCGTGGAGTCGGAACAGCACGCGTCCGCACCGGTACTCGCCGCCTACAGCTACTGCGAGGCCGTGACCGGACAGCAGGCCCGCAACTTCGCCTACGGCATCAGGCTGCTGCCCACGCCCAAGCGCCGCGCGATGTCCGCGCTGTACGCGTTCTCCCGGCGCGTCGACGACATCGGGGACGGCGCGCTGGCGGACGAGGTCAAGATCGCGCGGCTGCAGGACACACGGGCGCTGCTCGACCGCATCCGCGACGGCGCCGTCGAGGACGACGACACCGACCCCGTGGCGGTCGCCCTGGCCCACGCCTCGCGCGCCTTCCCGATCCCGCTCGGGGGCCTGGACGAACTCATCGACGGCGTCCTGAAGGACGTGCGCGGCGAGACCTACGAGACCTGGGACGACCTGAAGGTCTACTGCCGCTGCGTGGCCGGTGCCATCGGACGGCTCTCGCTCGGCGTCTTCGGCACCGAACCGGGCGCGCGCGGCGCCGAACGCGCCCCCGAGTACGCCGACACGCTCGGCCTGGCGCTGCAACTGACCAACATCCTCAGAGACATCCGCGAGGACGCCGCGGGCGGCCGCACCTATCTGCCCGCCGACGATCTGGCCAAGTTCGGCTGCTCGGCCGGATTCCACGGCCCGACCCCGCCGGAAGGCTCCGACTTCGCCGGACTGGTCCACTTCGAAGTACGGCGCGCCCGCGCGCTGTTCGCCGAGGGCTATCAACTGCTGCCCATGCTGGACCGGCGCAGCGGGGCGTGCGTGGCCGCCATGGCCGGCATCTACCGCCGCCTGCTCGACCGCATCGAGCGCGATCCCGAGGCCGTGCTGCGCGGCCGGGTCTCCCTGCCCGGACGCGAGAAGGCGTACGTCGCCGTGCGCGGGCTGTCCGGACTGGACACCCGGCACGTGACCCGGCAGACCCTCAGGAGGCGCGCCTGATGGCCGAGCGCATCCAGACCGGCCCTCCGGCCGGCGATCCGTGGGCAACCCCGCGGACCCGCACCGCGTCACTGACGGCGACGGCCGGCCGCGGAGCACCCGCGCACCGCGGCGGACGCACAGGGGAGGGCGCGCGATGACCGACGGCACACGACCGGACGCCGCCCTCAGCACGGCTTCAGCGCCCTCCGGACGGCATGCGGTGGTGATCGGCGGCGGCCTGGCGGGCCTGACCGCCGCGCTCGCGCTCGCCGACGCCGGTGTGCGCGTGACCCTGCTGGAGGGCCGGCCACGCCTCGGCGGCCTCGCCTTCTCCTTCCGGCGCGGCGACCTCACCGTCGACAACGGCCAGCACGTGTACCTGCGCTGCTGCACCGCCTACCGCTGGTTCCTCGACCGCATCGGCGGAGCCGCGCTCGCCCCGCTGCAGGACCGCCTCGACGTGCCCGTCCTGGATCTGGACCGGCCCGAGGGACGCCGGCTCGGCAGACTGCGGCGCGACGCGCTGCCCGTACCCCTGCACCTGGGGCGCAGCCTCGCCACCTACCCGCACCTGTCCCTGACCGAGCGCGCCCGCGTCGGGCGTGCCGCGCTCGCCCTGAAGGCTCTCGACCCGGCCGACCCGGCCCTGGACGCCCAGGACTTCGGCAGCTGGCTGGCCGCGCACGGCCAGTCGGCGCGTGCCGTCGAGGCACTGTGGGACCTCGTAGGGGTCGCCACCCTCAACGCGGTCGCCTCCGACGCCTCACTGGGGCTGGCCGCGATGGTGTTCAAGACCGGTCTGCTGTCCGACCCGGGAGCGGCCGACATCGGCTGGGCCCGCGTCCCGCTGGGCGAACTGCACGACCGTCTGGCCCGCAAGGCGCTCGACTCCGCGGGCGTTCGTACCGAGGTCCGTTCACGCGTCACCTCCGTCTCCACAAACGAAAACGGCGGCTGGAGCGTTCAGGTTCCCGGCGAGCGGATCGACGCCGACGCGGTCGTCCTCGCCGTACCGCAGCGCGAGGCGTACGACCTGCTGCCGCCGGGCGCCCTGGACGCCCCCGAGCGGCTGCTGGACATCGGCACCGCGCCGATCCTCAACGTCCACGTCGTCTACGACCGCAAGGTGCTCACCCGTCCCTTCGTCGCCGCCCTCGGCACCCCCGTGCAGTGGGTCTTCGACCGCACCGAGGCCTCCGGGCTGAAGCACGGTCAGTACCTGGCGCTGTCCCAGTCGGTGGCCCAGGACGAGATCGACGCGCCCGTGGCCGTGCTGCGCGAGCGCTATCTCCCGGAGCTGAGGCGGATGCTGCCCACCGCACGCGACGCCGAGGTGCTCGACTTCTTCGTGACCCGGGAGCGCACGGCGACGTTCGCCCCGTCCCCCGGCGTCGGGCGGCTGCGGCCCGGCGCCCGTACCAAGGCCCCCGGCCTGTACCTGGCCGGAGCGTGGACCGCCACGGGGTGGCCCGCGACCATGGAGAGTGCGGTCCGCAGTGGTGTGGGCGCGGCGGACGCCGCGCTGAGCGCCCTGGGCCGGCCCCGACCGAGCCGTCTCTTCGCGTTCGAGGAGACGGCCTCCCGGCCCTCGCCGGGAGACATCCCCCGGCCTCCCGGCCGACGCCCGGACGTGACCGGAGCGTCCGTGCGAGGGGGGATCCGATGAAGGTCGACCAGCAACCCGCGGCAGGCCCCCGCACCTCCGGCACCGCGACAAGAGGAGAGACTGTGCCCACTGAGTCCCCGGCCCCGACGGCCGCTCGGAGGACCGCGGTGGACGTGACCGCGCTGTTGGAGCGCGGCCGGACCCTGGCGACGCCGGTCCTGCGGGCCGCCGTCGACCGGCTGGCCCCTCCCATGGACACCGTTGCCGCCTACCACTTCGGCTGGATCGACGCCGCGGGCAATCCGGCGCACGGGGACGGCGGCAAGGCCGTACGCCCCGCCCTGGCCGTGCTCTCCGCCGAGGTCACCGGCGCCGCCCCCGAGATCGGCGTTCCCGGCGCGGTCGCCGTCGAACTCGTGCACAACTTCTCCCTGCTGCACGACGACCTGATGGACGGCGACGAGCAGCGCCGCCACCGCGACACCGTCTGGAAGGTGCACGGCCCCGCCCAGGCCATCCTCGTCGGCGACGCCCTGTTCGCGCTGGCCAACGAGGTCCTGCTGGAGCTCGGCACCGTCGAGGCCGGCCGCGCCACCCGCCGGCTGACCAGCGCCACCCGCGCCCTGATCGACGGTCAGGCCCAGGACATCTCCTACGAGCACCGCGACCGGGTCAGCGTCGCCGAGTGCCTGGAGATGGAGGGAAACAAGACCGGCGCCCTGCTCGCCTGCGCCTGCTCCATCGGCGCGGTGCTCGGCGGCGCCGACGACGCCACCGCCGACACGCTGGAGAAGTACGGCTACCACCTCGGCCTGGCCTTCCAGGCCGTCGACGACCTCCTCGGCATCTGGGGCGACCCGGACGCCACCGGCAAGCAGACCTGGAGCGACCTGCGCCAGCGCAAGAAGTCCCTGCCGGTCGTGGCCGCCCTCGCGGCGGGCGGAGAAGCCTCCGAGCGGCTCGGCGAGATCCTCGCCGCCGACGCCAAGAGCAGCGACTTCGAGAACTTCTCCGAGGAGGAGTTCGCGGCCCGCGCCGCCCTCATCGAGGAGGCGGGCGGCCGCGAGTGGACGGCCGAGGAGGCGCGCCGTCAGCACACCATCGCCATCGAAGCCCTCGACGCCGTCGACATGCCCGACCGGGTACGGGCCGCGTTCACGGCGCTCGCCGACTTCGTCGTCGTACGAAAGAGATGATCACTATCGGTCGAAGCACCCTCGCGTAGTCGCCGGCCGGTGCCGGAAGGTATCGGACACCGGCCGACGGCGGACCCACAGCAGCACGACTTGCACGACTGCACGAAGGGGAAGCCATGACAGCGACGACCGACGGAAGCACCGGGGCGACACTGCCGACCCGCGCTGCCGCGGCCAGCGACACCGCACTCACCACCCCCGAGGCGGCCGGGGTACACCAAGCCGCCGCCCACGCCGTCCGGCGTGCCACCGACTTCCTGCTCTCCCAGCAGGACGCCGAGGGCTGGTGGAAGGGCGACCTCGAGACGAACGTCACGATGGACGCCGAGGACCTGCTGCTGCGCCAGTTCCTGGGCATCAGGGACGAGGAGACCACCCGCGCCGCCGCCCTCTTCATCCGCGGCGAGCAGCGCGAGGACGGCACCTGGGCCACCTTCTACGGCGGCCCCGGCGAGCTGTCCACCACCATCGAGGCCTACGTCGCCCTCCGCATGGCCGGCGACACCCCCGACGCCCCCCACATGGCGAAGGCCTCGGCGTGGATCCGCGAGCAGGGCGGCATCGCCGCCTCCCGCGTCTTCACCCGGATCTGGCTCGCCCTGTTCGGCTGGTGGAAGTGGGAGGACCTGCCCGAACTCCCGCCGGAACTCATCTACTTCCCGACCTGGGTACCGCTCAACATCTACGACTTCGGCTGCTGGGCCCGGCAGACCATCGTGCCGCTCACCATCGTCTCCGCCAAGCGGCCGGTGCGCCCCGCGCCCTTCCCGCTCGACGAGCTGCACACCGACCCGAGCGTGCCCAACCCGCCCCAGCCGCTCGCCCCGGCCGCGAGCTGGGACGGCGCCTTCCAGCGCATCGACAAGGTCCTGCACGCCTACCGCAGGGTCGCCCCGAAGCGGCTGCGCCGGGCCGCCATGAACACCGCCGCCCGCTGGATCATCGAACGGCAGGAGAACGACGGCTGCTGGGGCGGCATCCAGCCTCCGGCCGTGTACTCGGTCATCGCGCTGCACCTGCTGGGATACGACCTCGAGCACCCGGTGATGCGCGCGGGCCTTCAGTCGCTGGACCGTTTCGCCGTGTGGCGCGAGGACGGCGCCCGGATGATCGAGGCCTGCCAGTCGCCGGTGTGGGACACCTGCCTGGCCACCATCGCGCTCGCCGACGCGGGTGTGCCCGCCGACCATCCGCAGCTGGTGAAGGCCGCCGACTGGATGCTCGGCGAGCAGATCGTGCGCCCGGGCGACTGGTCGGTGCGCCGCCCGGGGCTGCCGCCGGGCGGCTGGGCGTTCGAGTTCCACAACGACAACTACCCCGACATCGACGACACCGCCGAGGTCGTCCTCGCGCTGCGCCGGGTCAGGCACCACGACCCGGAGCGGCTGGAGAAGGCGATCGGGCGCGGCGTCCGCTGGAACCTCGGGATGCAGTCGAAGAACGGGGCCTGGGGCGCCTTCGACGTCGACAACACCAGCCCCTTCCCCAACCGGCTGCCCTTCTGCGACTTCGGAGAGGTCATCGACCCGCCGTCGGCCGACGTCACCGCGCACGTGGTGGAGATGCTCGCGGTCGAGGGCCTGAGCCACGACCCGCGCACCCGGCGCGGCATCCAGTGGCTGCTGGCGGAACAGGAGCCGGACGGCTCGTGGTTCGGCCGCTGGGGCGTCAACTACGTCTACGGCACCGGGTCGGTCGTCCCCGCCCTGACCGCCGCCGGCCTGCCCGGCTCCCACCCGGCGATCCGCCGCGCGGTGGCCTGGCTGGAGAGCGTGCAGAACGACGACGGCGGTTGGGGCGAGGACCTGCGCTCCTACAAGTACGTCAAGGAGTGGAGCGGCAAGGGCGCCTCCACCGCCTCGCAGACCGCGTGGGCGCTGATGGCCCTGCTCGCGGCGGGGGAGAAGGAGACCAAGGCGGTCGAGCGCGGCATCGAGTGGCTCGCCGCCACCCAGCGGGAGGACGGCTCCTGGGACGAGCCGTACTTCACCGGCACCGGCTTCCCCTGGGACTTCTCCATCAACTACCACCTCTACCGGCAGGTCTTCCCGCTCACCGCGCTCGGCCGGTACGTCCACGGCGAACCCTTCGCCGACCGGCTCCGAGGGGAGAAGCCCCCCGCCGAGGCCAAGGGGAGCTGATGACCACACAGCCCGCCCCGGCCCCGCTGCTGATCGCCTGCGCGCTCGGCATCGAGCACCTCGCCCTGCGCATGAGCGACAGAAGCGGGGCAGGCGGGCCGGTGACCGTCCTGCGCACCGGCATGGGACCCAGGGCGGCGGAACGGTCCGTCACCCGGGTCCTCGGCGACCCGGTGCTGAGCCGCGCCGCCGTGCTGGCCACGGGTTTCTGCGCCGGACTCGCCCCCGGCATGCACCCCGGCGACCTGGTCGTCGCCGAGGAGACCCGGGACCCGCTCGGGACCGTCCCCTGCGTCGGCACCGAGCTGCTCGTCAAGGAACTCACCCGCACCCTGCCTGGCCGCACCGTCCACACCGGGCCGCTCACCGGCTCCGACCACGTCGTCCGCGGTCACGACGAGCGGTCCGAACTGCGCGCCACCGGCGCGATCGCGGTCGACATGGAGTCCGCGGCCACGCTTGTGAGCGCCGTGCGCACGGGCGCACGGCCGGTTGCGGCCGTCCGTGTGGTCGTGGACGCTCCGGAACACGAACTCGTCCGTATCGGCACGGTGCGCGGTGGAATATCGGCTTTCCGCGTTCTTCGTTCCGTCCTACCGACTTTCTTTGAATGGCACCGTAATGTGCTGCTCCCCAGGAGGTGAGCCAGATGGCCATGCCGCTGCGCCAGTCCATCAAGGTCGCTACATACCTTGCCGAACAGAAGCTGCGCAAGCGGGACAAGTTTCCGCTGATCGTGGAGCTTGAACCGCTGTTCGCCTGCAATCTGAAGTGCGAGGGCTGCGGCAAGATCCAGCACCCGGCCGGGGTGCTCAAGCAGCGCATGCCGGTCGCCCAGGCCGTGGGAGCGGTCCTGGAGTCGGGTGCGCCGATGGTGTCCATCGCGGGCGGCGAGCCCCTGATGCACCCCCAGATCGACGAGATCGTGCGCCAGTTGGTGGCCAAACGGAAGTACGTCTTCCTGTGCACCAACGCCATGCTGCTGCGCAAGAAGATGGACAAGTTCAAGCCCTCGCCGTACTTCGCCTTCGCCGTGCACATCGACGGGCTGCGCGAGCGGCACGACGAGTCGGTGGCCAAGGAGGGCGTGTTCGACGAGGCGGTGGAGGCCATCAAGGAGGCCAAGCGGCGCGGCTTCCGGGTGACCACCAACTCCACCTTCTTCAACACCGACACCCCGCAGACCGTCGTCGAGGTGCTCAACTTCCTCAACGACGAGCTCAAGGTGGACGAGATGATGATCTCGCCCGCCTACGCCTACGAGAAGGCGCCCGACCAGGAGCACTTCCTGGGCGTGGCACAGACCCGGGAGCTGTTCAAGAAGGCCTTCGCGGGAGGCAACCGCCGCCGCTGGCGGCTCAACCACTCCCCGCTGTTCCTCGACTTCCTCGAGGGCAAGGTCGACTTCCCCTGCACGGCGTGGGCCATCCCGAACTACTCGCTGTTCGGCTGGCAGCGCCCCTGCTACCTGATGAGCGACGGCTACGTCCCGACGTACCGGGAACTCATCGAGAAGACCGACTGGGACAAGTACGGCCGGGGCAAGGACCCGCGCTGCGACAACTGCATGGCGCACTGCGGGTACGAGCCCACCGCCGTGCTGGCCACCATGGGGTCCCTGAAGGAGTCCCTGCGCGCCATGCGCGAGACCGTCTCCGGAAACCGGGACTGACGCCATGACCGCCATTCCCTTGGGCCTCCCCGAGGTACCGGCCCGGCCGATCGCCGAGCGGCGCGTGTCGCGGCAGATCCACGTCGGGCCGGTGGCGGTGGGCGGGGACGCTCCGGTGTCGGTGCAGTCGATGACGACGACGCGTACGTCGGATGTCGGTGCCACGTT
>NZ_BNBC01000035.1 GCF_014654675.1 Streptomyces spiralis | reverse complement strand
CGCCCGCCGCACCGCCGAAGGCATGTCCAAGAAGGACATCCTCCGCTGCCTCAAACGCTTCATCGCCCGCGAGGTCTACGGGCACCTCACCCATCCCCACCACACGCCGAAACCACTCACACAGACCGCTTGACGGCCTATAGGAGCATCATCAACGACCCTGAACGAGGATGGACTGAAGCGACTCAAGTCGGGAAGCCAGGCTGGCAAGAGCGCCCGTCCCGGCAGGCCACCCCCGTTTAAGGACCGAACTCCTAAAGCGGATGTCACCAAGGTCACCAGGGAATCTTCCGCCCTGCTTCGGTGATGACGAGCGTGAGGCGACCCAGTCGGCTGGTGTTGGCCGTCTCTGGTCAGGTGGGGACGGGTCCGACCGGGCCGTGTCGAAGACGGCGGCCACGGCCCAGAGACGGCCAACTGCCAAAGGGGCGCCACGCAAGTACCGCCCCTCCCTCTCGGTACAGGTCACCTCACCCGATTCGGGTCGCCCAGCCCGTGCTCAGCTCAGCGCGTTGTAGGCGTTCCAGCCTCCACCGATTTTGGTTCGGGCGGCGTAGGGAGCGGACGCACTGCCCGTCCCCTTGTACAGCCACAGCACACCCGAACCGTCTCGGGCCACCAGATCCGCCTTACCGTCACCCGTCAGATCGCCCGCCGAGGTCAGGGAGTTGTACGTGTTCCAGCCTCCACCGATTTTGGTTCGGGCGGCGTAGGGAGCGGACGCACTGCCCGTCCCCTTGTACAGCCACAGCACACCCGAACCGTCTCGGGCCACCAGATCCGCCTTACCGTCACCCGTCAGGTCTGCGCCGGGGCTGGAAATGCGGGCGGGGATGACCCAGGTAGGACGTCCGTCGCCCTGGACGTCGGCACTGGTGATTGCTGTGCCCGGGCCCCCGGCAGCGGTGGCGGAATGGATCGTCAGCCGCATATCCGTGCCGCCGGCGAGGTAGGCCAGCTTGCTGCCATCGGGCGACCAGGACGGGTACATTACCCCGCCGAGGTCGTCCGTGATCTGTGTCTCGTTGCCGCTGGCCAGATCGCGTACGAACACCTGGGGCCCGTCCGACGCCTGCCGGGTGAAGGCGAGCTTGGTACCGTCCGGCGAGTACGCGGGCTGGAGGCCCGAGGTGAGCGGGGTGGGTGTACCGCCCTGGCGCGGGTCGTAGACCTCGATGGTGCCGCCGCGAAGGAAGGCCAGCGTGCCGTTCGGAGCGACCGAGGGCTGGCTGTCGAACACGTACGGCTGGTCGGGCAGCACGTAGCCGAACCCGCTGCCGTCAAGGTTGACCTTCATCAGCCGGAGGCGGTCGTGACCGGGCTTGGACTGGAAGCCCAAGTAGAGCATGTCACTGTTCGGGCCCCAGGCGAGCTGGGTCGCCCACCCGTCGGGGTCCTGCACGTCCATTGCGACAGGCCGCGCTCCGCTGCCGTCGGGGTTGGCGACCCAGATGTCCGCGAATCCGTCCTCGCTGATGAACGCCAGGTGCCGCCCGTCGGGCGAGAAGACCGGGCTGTCGTACTTGGCCTGCGGGAGTCCGTCACCAGTCGGAACCAGGGCCCGGCGGTCGGAACCGTCGGCGTTCATCGATACCAGCGAAAACGTCAGCATGCCGTCGACCGTCGCCGATTCCGAATACACAATGCGCTGCTGCGGCTCCACCGCCTGCGCCCTGGTCGCGGTTCCAGCGACTCCTACCCCTCCCAGTGCTAGCAGGGCCGCGGCGGCGCCCACGCTCACGTACCGGAGTAGAACGATTCTTGCCCGCATGATCCCCCCAGGATCGCCATGCCGGCCGTACCACTGCGCTCCGCGGGGCTCCGGCCGTCTGAGCACCGCACCCTACCCCACAGATCAGACAGCGCTTCCGCCCGTCGCTGGAAAGATCAGGATGCGCCAGCCTTCCGAACGACCCTGCCCCCACCTTGCCGAAGGTCATCCGCTTACCGCTGCCCACGCGGCGCAGCTCGAACCGTGGACCTTGGAGTCACAGCTCATCTCCCAACTCGACCTTCCGCTGAACCTCGACCAGAACCGCCACAACGCGTTCCACAGTTGCCAAAGAGCTACGGGCCCAAGCTCGCCGTCGCGTCCGAGCAGGTCGGTGGCCCGCTCGTGGCCGTCGTCCCGGATGGTGGTGCGGATCTTCTTCCCGCGTCGGGCGCCCTCAAGACCGAGGTCGCGCATCAGCCGGGCGACCGTGCAGCGAGCCACGAGGATGCCCTCGCGGTGCAGTTGCCGCCAGACCTTCCGTACTCGTAGACACCGTAGTTGTCCGTGTGGACGCGGCTGATCTGCGTCTTCAGCTCCGCGTCACGGACCGACCGTGCACTGGGGGCGCGGTTCTTGGCGGCGTAGTAGGTGCTCGTCGCGATCTTCAGTCCGTGGCTGGTCAGGACTTCGCAGATCGGCTCGACTCCGAACACCTTCCGGTGGGCGTCGATGAACGCTACGAGCGCTTCGACGGCCGGTCGAGCTCGGCCGCGAAGAAAGCCGAGGCCGCCTTGAGGATCTCGTTGGCCCGGCGCAGCTCGGCGTTCTCGGCCTTCAGCCGCTTGATCTCCGCGGCCTCCTCCGAGGTCACCCCGGGACGCCGGCCCGCGTCGACCTCAGCTTTGCGGACCCACGTCCGCACCGTCTCGGCTGCACCAATGCCCAGCTTCGCAGCGACCGCCTTCATCGCGGCCCACTCGGTCGGATAGTTCGGGCGGATCTCCGCGACCATGCGCACCGCTCGCTCACGAAGCTCTGCAGGATAAGGGGACGGACGGGCCATGGCTCGATCCTCCCAGGGAATCGAGCCTCCATCAGACCCGGAGCGCTTCAGGCACCGCGCCAGGCTCGGCGGAGGCAGGTTCCGCCCACGAGGTTCCAGAGGAGACCGGCATCCGGGCGGAGGTGGACGAACTCACCGGGGTCTGCAAGAACACGACCCGAGACACCGTGGCCTGGTCTTCCGCTGCAGGCCCTCCAGCGGCACCGCGCGCAGGTCCCACCGAGTCCAGCGCGGTCGAATCGTTTACGCCCGGCGAGGTCAGCAAGCGCATGGCCGAAGTCTTCGCGATCCGATTGCTGGACGCCTTGGACGGCAACGGCCCACACGTCCGAAGCCATGATGGTTGGTTGCGGCATCAATACACTCCTCTCTCGTCGGTAGTGGGGTTTGCTCAAGAGCCGGGGGATGCGGTGTCGGCAGCCATCGAGGTGCAGAGGGTGGGGAGGCTGCCCATTGCTGATCTCTGGGCAGGACGACGTGCTCTGTGGTGGACTGTCGGCCCTGCAGGGGAACTTGTCGTGCTGCTCGTCCATCGGCGTCAGCTCCGACGAAGCCGCTATGTCAAAGGCTGGGCGGGCTGGAAGCCGGAAGTCCCCTTTGACGGCGTGCTGGTCATCCGTCGAGCCGAGGGGTCAGTCCAACGCCGGAGGATCAACGATCTTCGTGTCCGGCCCAGTCACATTGCTCTTCTCCCTGACTCCCGGCTCCTGATAGTGAGCGGTCGCACGAGCAAGGAGGAATCGGGCTCATGGGAGCCAAACGCCGTGGTCTGCTCTTTGGAGGGCGAGCATCAGGGAACCTTCTGCATCGGCGATGACATCCCTGTCCTGATGACCGATCAAAATGAATCGGCCTGGACGCCTACGGTGACGAAGGCATCTACGGAGGCCATCCGGAGTCGGCAGCCGGGCTTGCGGGCTGGAGCACGGACGGCCGCGTCATGTGGGGCCCGGAAGGCCGCCTCCCCGATGCGTCCTTGGAAGGCTGTACCGCCGCTACCGAGGGGGACAGGACATGGCTGGTCTGGTACTCCGGCAGCAGCCGCGGAGGCACGTTCCTGACACGGATCACGCCCTCCACGGGTGAGGTGACCAGCTGGCCCAGCCCTGTACATGATCCGGACCGATTCGCGGTACGCGGCCGTCGAGCAGTTCTGACCAGGCGTGCCCACAATCGGCGGTCGACCGAAGTGGTTCGAGCCGAGCTGGTCGGCGATACGTGGAGCGCGACCGAGCGGCGCTCCATACGAGTGCCAGGGCGGGTGGTCATGCGCTGCGGTCAAGGACGTGACGGATCCCTTTGGCTTCGCGCCGGCGACACCTGGCTTCGTATCGAAGCTTGACAGCACTGGGGCTCGACAAAGGCGTCTCACTCCAGCGGGACAGAACTTTCCCTACTTCATCAAGGCACCCGGCTGCGCTGCGCGCTGCGCCGACGCGCGCCCGCTGAGTAAGCCCGAGGGCAAGAGTCGAGACCCGTGGACGCCACAGCCGCTCAACGACAAGACCATGCCTCCGGCGGGTGTGCTCAGACTCCGGGATGGACGGGTGACGTATGCGAGTGCCGGCACATCATGGCGAGTATCGGAGGCTGCCATCCCGACCAACTTCCCCCCAGGCAGAGCCGAGCAGACGCGGCCCAGAGCGTCATCTGAGGGCGCCCGGTCCGTGCCGCGCGCTCGCCGCCTCAGCTGTGAAAATCACTGTCCGATTGTCGGAACACGGTGATAGAGAGTCCATGTGACAACGACACTTGCGTTCCCCGTTCTGTTGCAACTGATCGACGAACGGTCGAACGCCTTCCGCGCCGCGGTCGCCTCCGCGCCCAGCCTCGACGTACAGGTGCCGACCTGCCCCGAGTGGACGCTGTTCGATCTGGCGCAGCACATCGGCGAGGGGCGCCGCGACTGGGCCGCCACCGTCGCCGCAGGGCCTGCTCCGGCCAAGTCCGCAGCGGAGGGCGCCCCGGCTGCGCCTCGGGAGCGCGAGGCCCTGCTGGCCTGGTTGGCGGAGTCCGTGGAGCAACTGCTGGACGCATTGCGGAAGGCAGGCCCGGATCGCGGTTGCTGGACTTGGTGGGGTGCGTCCCAGTCGCCGCAGACCTGTGGCGCCGTCGCCCGGCACCAGCTCCAGCAGATCACGGTGCACACCTACGATGCCCAGATCACCGTGGGTGCCCCGGAGCCGCTGCCGGCTGATGTGGCACTCGACGGTGTCGAGGAGTTCCTGTCCACCTGCGTCGCAACGACGAGTGCCTGGCCGCACAAGCCCACTGCCTTCGACTTCCACGCCACCGAGGGCCACTCCTGGCGCCTCACGGTCGACGGCGACGGCGCACGCTCCACTCGTATCCCCGCGCCCGGCACGACGCCTGTCGCCGCTGCCGACGAGGGCCCGAACGCGGCTGGCGTCTCCGTTCGCGGCACGGCCAGCGAGCTGGTTCTCTTCGTGTACGACCGTATCCCGGCGGACTCCCTGCGGATCGACGGAGACGCAGGTTTGTTCGACCTGCTCCGCGCGTGGGAGCCGGAGGAGTAGGACGGGTGCTGTAGAGCGGCGAAGTAAGCCTCGTCGCGACTGCATGCGGCGTCTGACACCAGCGGCTGACACCAACAAGCGCGAACCGCAGCGGTCAGCGCCGGGCCTCAGGGAACGATCGACCAAGGCGCAAGGGCCGTTGGCCGACGTTGACAGACCCCCGTGATCGACCTGACAGGGATGAGGCCAGATCTCGAGGCCGACATCCGGCACGGGCGCCGTCCATCAGCGAGGACGGCGCCCGTCAGCTTGACTCACTCATCGAGACCTTTCGGCATGTTGTCCTCGTCGTACTCCCCCTCGCTCACCTCGGGGATCTCGGACAGCAGCCCTCCGGCCACGACCTCCGCCTCGTTGCGCCAGTACAGCCGCGCCATCACCGGCCCGGGATCCTGCTCATGTATCAGCGCGCACCACACCAGCTGGAGCAGATTGTGTCTCCGGGCATCGTGGCTCCTCAAACGACGGGACTCTGTGGGCCCGTTAGTACGTGCCACCGAAAACCCCATGCAGCAACGGCCGCCTCATCACCCCCACAGATCTTCCCGCACCGGCCTCGCAACATAACCGCAGCGCTCTGGGCGGGCTTGGCGTCGCATGACACTCACCGACCGTCCTCGCCGAGCCGTACAGGCGACCGGCCAAGCAGAGGAACCTGCCGTCCTGGCTGGACGGCGGGTGCCTGCGCTACTTCCGGGGTCAGGCCCGCGTGCGGCGGCGCAGGGCCACGACGCCCAGTGACCCGGCTCCGGCCAGAAGGAAGGCGCCGGCTACCGCGGCGATCGTGGACGTCCCGCTGTTTCCGGTCTTGGCCAGCTGCGAGCTCGTCCTGGGCGTGCTGGAGGTCGTGCCTGAGTTTGCGGACGGGGCCTCGGCCGAGATGGACGGCGAGGCGGAGGGGGTCGGGGTCGGGGTCGAGGTCGAGGTCGGGGTGGGGGTGGGCGTGCCCCCGGTGGACCCGGTGGAGCCCGCCGCGCGCACGGTCAAGGTCGCGTGGTTTCCACAGGAGGTGGTACCGCTGAACGGTATCGACCCGCCGTTGACGAACACGCAGGGCTGCACGGTGGCCTTCCCGATGGGCGTGTCCTTGCGGTAGGTCACCCGGACCTTGGCGACCGTGCTGCTGTGCGCGGCAAGGGAGGCGTCCTTGCCGATCACGTCGAACCCGTACACATCGGCCTCGGCGTCCGAGGTGACCGGCGTGAGGGTCTTCCAGGTCCCGGAGCGAAGCACCTGCACGGAGGCGTACCTGTTGGTGATCAGCGTGTCCGTGACATTCTCGTACCTCGACGCGGTGGGGTTGGTCACCGTGGCCTCGAAGCTCACGGCCGGGCCGCCGGCGGTCACGGCAGCGGGAACGCCGGACAGCCCAGTGCTGAGGCCATCGACCTTGATGGTGTCGTGGTCGGTGGCAGGGGCTGCTCCGGAGGCGCCGTAGGAGACGAGAGTGGTCAGCTTCAGCTGCTGGGTGCCGCCGTTGCTGTCACCGTTGTGCGGGGTGCCCATGGGTACCCCGATGCGCAGCTGCACGGTGCGGGAGTGGCCCGCGGCGAGCGGGAAGGTCTCGGGCACCTCGCCGGAGAACTGCTCGTCGGCGTACGTCAGCGGCACTGTCTTCCACGCGGTGCCGCTGAGCCGGTACTGCAGGCTGACGGCGTTCGACGGCAGGCCGGCTCCCCCGTCGATCCGGTAGAGCAGCCGCGCCGACGAGGTGTCGTACGCGCCGGTGTTGGAGACCTTGGTGGTGAAGGCGACCGGCAGGCCGGCCAGTCCGACCTCCGCGGGCGCGGCGGTGGCGGCCGCCAGCGTCGGCGGCTGCGAGGCGTCGGCGGAAGCGGCCGGCGCGAGGCCGAAACCCGCGGCAGCCAGCAGCAGGGCCGTGCCCGAGACCGCAACCGACGAACGGACCTGGTGTGCAAGCGTGTTCAACGTATCCCCCGGTGTGTTTGTCGCGCGGTCTTGCCGCGCTCGATGACGGCGGGCAGTGTGCCGTCGTCACGCCCAATTGGACCCACCGGCCCGGCACCCAGTTGTCCTCTCCCGTGTGACAGTTCTGTCACCGAAGGATCAAGGTCAGCTCCTCCCATTCGGGACCGTACCTACTGGCGCCTCCACGTCGGACCATTTCCTCGACGGCCTGCTCGATGAGGTCGGCCTTCTGCGCCTGCACGCCCCTTTTGATCAGGACGCACGGCCGGCGGACGGAATGGAAGCTGGGGTGAGTGGTGGCGAAAAAAGGTTCGGCTGCGTCCTGCGCGCTGAAACGCCTGATCAGCCGTGGCATCCTCCCCGGGCCCGAGGCCAGCCAGTTCACCCGGCCCAGCCCATGACCCGGCAAGCGACTTGGCAGCGTCGCAGCCCCGCACCAGTCTCACGACCCGAAGACCACTTGAAGAACGACACCGATGAGTCCCAGTCCGGGGAGCGCGGCGACTGCCAGACACAACCAGGAGGCCGCCTTCGCAAGCCGCGTTCCATGCTCCCGCAGGACCGCGAAAGCTATCAACGCGACGCCGACCACGACAGCCGAATAGAAAAGCGCGGCCATGGTTCACCTCCCCAGTCCGCGAGACTCTTTCAGGCTATTGCAGCTCCGTGCCAGCGCCTTAGCCCCGTCCTCCTCGCCCTCCGACATCTGGGCAATGCCTGCGGCGTGTGGGCATCCGCAGAACACCCACGGCAGCGTGCCGGTAGGGCGTGGCGGCGCTTTCTCAGGACGAACCGACCGAGCGCCTCAGCCAGCTGGGCTTGACAGTGATGACTGCCGAGTCAAGGTACACAAGTCGTAGTCATCCAGGTCTCCCATATACACCCAAAGCTTGGGAGATCTGGAACTTCCCCCCGTTTCGTACTCCGCGGACATCTCTGAGTTGGAGAACCGGAGCGTTACTTCAGTTTTGGGCACGGACTCGTTGGGGGGTGTCCAGGTCATCGTTTCCCACGTCCCGTTTCCCGTTTTCGACTGGGCCACAGAGAGCCGGGGGCCGTCGCCCGCCCAGTCTGCGAAGTCACCACAGATCTTCTTGGCGGCAAAGGCGCCGCTCGCAGCGAAGGTGACGCTGCCGCCCGCTTCGTCCCGCCAGGTGCCGACGAGGTGGCCGTCGGTGATGGCTTGAGGTGTGCCCGGCGGCTGCGGGGGATCGTGGATTACGGCGGCGAGGCTGTAGCAGCCAGAGAGCAGGGCACACAACACTCCGCTCACCAGTGAGGTACCGAGCACTCTGCCAAGCCGAGCGATCTCCATCCCGATTCCCCCCGGCGCCCTCGCTGCACTTGCGCCACCGTGCCATGAAAATTGAACGCGTTCAAGATCTGGCTGGCCCAGCACATGGCGTTCGGGCCTTCTCGGCCGTCCAAGGTCAGCCGACGCCGGCCGACAACGACAGAAGCCCACGGCGTCTGAGCTGGTCAGGGCCGTGGACTTTGTCAGGCTCGCTGGTGAGCGAGACCGGTGATCAGTAGATCGGTACGGCAGGCTCGCAAGGTGTCGCACCCGACCGCAGTGACGGCAACCCTGACGGCAACGACGACGGACGGCAGCGGCACCGAGCGACCCGGCGCAGAAGCGGTGGGCGCGACCAGGCAAGCGTCCTCATGGTGCGGTGAACAATGCGGGGAAACCTGGCGCGAGCCAGGGCTTGCGCCCCCAGGAGAGGACCTTTCCGCGGGCGATGGCACCGATGGCGCTGCGCCTGCCCAGTGCGAGCAGGAAGAACGTGATCGGTTCGATCATGATCGTGCAGTCGGGACGGCGCGGGGGCTCGGCGTGCACGGCCACCGCGCCGTTGGTGAACGTCACCGTGAGCCGAGAGAGGCCGCGGACCCTCAGCTCGTAACAGGCACTGTGACCGGCGGCCGCTCGTACATCGACGACACGGGGCATCGCGGTGGTCAGAAACGGCATCGCCAAATCGACCCTGTCACGGTCGATCATGTGTGGTCGACCAAGTGCCGCTGCGATGTCAAAGCCGTGCCCGAGCATGTGTGTCAGCAGGTAGGAGCCAAGAGTCCCCAAGTCCATGGGCCCCAGCGGTGTCACCGTCGGTGTGTCGGCCGACCGCGTGCCGGCCGCCTCGGTGAATGCCCGCGCATGCCGGACGATGCCGCCCGCCAGGACGGATGTGTCGCGTTCGGGGAAGGAAACCAGCGAGGCGGCGTTGGCCGCCGCAAGTCCCCCTGGAGTGCCATCGCCATATATCTGCTCACGCCCTGCGGCAAGTTCAGCCATCAATTCGTTGGCCAGGACCAGATGCGCCGCGGACTCTCCAACCGTCCACTCAGCCCCAGGAATGCGCACCGTGTCATCTGTACACGACCGGAGCAACCCGGCTATCTCCTCGGCTACGGCACAAATAGCTTCAGGCAGCTGCGATCGGGTGGCAGCCTCACGACGAGGGGCGGTCATGGAAGTGAAGGGTGGACCAGCCCTTGGCATCTGTCCAGGTACACCGATCGACATCGGCGGACGACGGAGACCGCAAGCATGTGACCCGCACCAGCGTCGGAGACGCCCGCATCGTCAACGCATGGTCGCGCCAGGCGTCACAGCCCTGGGTATACGGACTGAGTCCGTAAGCGTCGGATCAGGCGAGCGCAGGCATGAAGCCACCTCGCGCCGTGCCCGAGGACAGCAAGGTGGACCAGTCGAGCACCTCGGGAAGCTGGTCCAGAGACAGGACGAGCGCTCCGCCGGCCTGCTCCGCATCCGCGCACCAGTCGTCCATGCCGCTCGATGCGGTGCCATCGTCCGCGCCACCGACCACCGGCGCGGCGAGAGCCGGGACGACCAGTCCGTGGTCGCCGGGTCCGTCCACGACGCACAGAGTGAGCCGAGGGACGATGCTCCACCCTTCGCACAAGGGCACCGCCCCGTCCGGCGCGGTCAGGAGCGGCAGGGCGTCATGGACGGGCGCGTCAGCCAGTAGGAGCACGGGCGTGGCACCACGGACGAACAGAGTGTTCTCGGGATCCAGCAGCACGGGCCCACTCTCGCAGGCCGGGGCACGGGGACTGCAGGTGGGTGCCGAGATGGGCGACGAGGGCCGGTGCTGACATCAGCGCACCTGGACCACGGACCACGGCTCGGGGCCGGCGCGCCAAATCGGGTACCGGCATGACCACTTCCCTGAGCACGTTGCCGACCTTCCTGGCTGTCCAGTGGCCTTGCGGCATGGCCCTCGACACGGATGACCGGCGCGGACGCCCACTGCCGGGATCGGCTCACAGCGCTTTTGCCGGTCAGGTCGGGTCCGGCTCGGCACAAGTGAGCCCCGGACGGAGTGATCACCCGTGACCGGGGTGGATGCGTCGCGTTGAACCGGAAGTGCGGTTGCGGACCCTGCTGCCGCACTCACCGAGTCAGTTAGGAGAACGTGATGTCTCGCATCGCGAAAGCGGCGGCCGTCGCTCTCGGCACCGGTGCCGTGGTGATCGGCGGGGCCGGTCTCGCCATGGCGAACGCCGGCGCTGAAGGGGGGACCTACGGGTCACCCGGTGTGGCCTCCGGCAACACGGTCCAGGTCCCGCTCCACGTGCCGATCAACCTGTGCGGCAACACCGTCGATGTCATCGCCGCGCTCAACCCGGGCTTCGGCAACGCCTGCGCGAACGCCGATCAGCCCGGCAAGGGCGACGACGACGGCAAGCCCGGCAACGGCTACGGCAGCTGACGCCTGACGCCGCACGCCCCCACCCATGAGAAGAGCCCCGGCGTCTCGAGCGCCGGGGCTCTTCTCATGGCTCACGCGTACCGGTAGATCCGGCTCATGTCCTCCAGCTCGTCCGGGGTGACGTCCCACGGCGGCAGCTTCTGGTGGCGGGCGAGGATCCGGCCGTGCTGCGCGTTGCCCGGACCGGGCGGGGTCGCGGGCAGGTAGCGGGCCCCGCGGTGGCGGCGCTGCCAGCGGGTCCACTGCAGGTCGATGAAGGCGTGGTGCAGCCAGAAGACCGGGTCGTTGACGGAGGCGGCGCCGAGCATGACGCCGCCGATCCAGCGGTGCACCCGGTTGTGGTTGAGCCAGGAGGCACTGCCCCGGCCGGTGCCCCATCCCTCCAGCTTGTTGCGGAACCCCTTCGTCACCGTCGAGTCCCAGGGCGCGACGTCGTAGACGGGGTCCGTCAGCGCCCACTCCAGCTCGCTCTTCGTGGGCAGCTGGATCGGGTCGTGGGAGCGGCCGAGGTCCCGGGTGAGGAACGCGCCGTCGGTCACGCCCTCCTTGAGCGTCCAGTTGCCGTGCGCGTAGGCGAACGGGCCGGTCGTCACCTGCTGGTCGGAGCGGCGCCCGGTGCCGCCCAGGAGGTCCTCGCTCCACGGCGCGGAGCGGGCCGTGCGGTCGCTTGTCCAGTCCCAGTACGGAACCGTCACCGAGGAGTCCACCCGGCGCAGCGCCCGCTCCAGTTCCAGCAGGAACTTGCGGTGCCAGGGCAGGAAGGAGGGCGCCATGTGCGCCGGGCGCAGGCCGTTCTCGCCGTCGGCGGTGAAGTACCGGATGTGCGTCCGCACGAAGTCGTCGTACTCGCCGCGCCGTTTGATCGTCAGCAGCGCGTTGACGAACCGTCGCCTCTCCTCACGCGTGAGCTTGCCGACGTCCTTACGCGTGTACGCCACTGTGCGCTCCCCCCATGTGCAGGCGCCGCAGTTCGTCCCCGACGGGCCCGGGGGCCAGGTCGCGCAGCCGCTGGCCGGGGCCCAGCTCGTCGACGGCGCCGCGGGCGGCCTCCAGGGGCGTGCGGTACGACTGGTAGTGGTCGACCACGCTCAGCCAGGTGCCGTCGGCGCGGCGCATCAGGTGCAGCGGTCGGTCGTCCACCGTGACGTGCCACTCCCCTGGCCCGGCGCCGCCGCTGCGGTGCGTCCACGTCACGCGGATGAGGCGGCCCCGGTAGATCTCCTCGAAGGCGGTGTCGCCCGGGCCGTCCCAGGTTCCGGCCACGGGGCGCGCGGGCCGGGAGGCACCGACCAGCGGGGCCATCACGGCGACGGCGGCGGAGGCGAGCAGCCGGCGCGTCACCTGCCGGCGCGTACTGCCCGCCGTGGTCCCTGTGCTCGTCGCCGTCGTGCTCGTTCTCGTCGTGGCCGTTCTCGCCGGGCTCGTTCCCGTACCCGTCTCCACTCGTGCTCCGCCGGTGCCGCCGACCATGGTGCGCTCCTCGTCCGGTTCGGTTGTCCGTAGCCGTAACCGGCGAACGCCCCGTTCGGTCACCGCCGTGCGGCCGAACGTGATCACCCTGGTCACCGTGGTCACCGTGGTGCCAGGCGCCGCGAGCCCGGCATGATCGGCGAGACACCCCCTAGAGGCCCGGGCCCGCCGTGAGGTCGGCGGTGGGAGCGGTTCGCAGCACGGGGCCGAGGACGCCCAGTTCCGGCAGCTTCAGGCCGGGCAGTCCGGCGTTGCCGGGCTTGGGCGCGGTCAGCGGGCCGTCCGCGGCGAGGCCCGGCGCCAGTGCCCGCACGTCGGACACGGGTGCGTCGACGGCGACGTGGTCGAAACCGTCGTCGAGGACGTGCGCGAGCGGGGCGCGCGCGTCCAGACCCGGCAGCCCCCCGTGCACCGGCAGCCGCGGCACCACGTCCTGTGGAAGGAGCCGCCCCCGGACGAAACGCGGTCCCCCCGGCGTGCCCGTCGTCGGTACCGGAAGCTCGCCGCCGACCTTGGGCAGTTTCATGCCGAGCGCGGTCTCGGCGCCGCCCAGCGGCAGCGGGACCGGGACCGCGCCCACCGCCGCTGCCGGGGTGGCGGTGGCGGCGCCGACGGCTGCCGCGACGCCCGCGACGACGACGGCAAGGGTTCCTCGGGTGGTCGACTTCATGACAGGCACGGTCCCTTCCAGGATGGGGAGCACAACGTCCGTACGGCCCAACGATCCCGAGGTGGCCGGCAGCGCAAGAATCCCCCGAGTGCCGCAGTAGTACGACCTACGACGGGCGGCCTCAGTTCTGCAGCGGCAGCCCGCCGAGCAGCGGGGCGTGGGCCTCGTTCAGGCTCTTGGTGGCGCTGTTCACCGTATGGAGCACCGAGTCCTTGTTCTCGGTGTCGAGCGCGTTCGACTGGTGCTTGACCGGCATCACGTCGATGGGGCCCTTGGTGAGGGTGTTCACGGCGCCGTTGAGGCTGGTGGGCGTCAGTTCCGCGGTGTCGTAGGCGAACGCGGGCGCGGCGGCGCCGGCGGCGACCAGGGACCCGGCAATGACGGCGGCAGCCTTCAGGGACTTCATCGTGTTCCTTTCGTTCGGCGACATACGTCACCGGCGGCTATGGGGTCGCCGTGCCTAACGAGTCCCGGGCGGGCCGGAAACCCCGGGGCGGGAGATTGCCGAGTCCTCATATGAGATTTCGCCCGACGCACCGCAGCCGCTGTGCCGGCTGCGGTGGCCGGCACAACGGCTGTTCGAGTTTTCGGGTTCTCGGGTGTGCGCGGGAGGTGTCAGGAGGTGTCCGGGAGGATTACGACGCCGATGCCGGCGCGGCGGGCGCGGCCGCTGCGGCGTCCGACGCCGTCCCTTCCGAAGCCCCCGCGGGAAGCGTGCTGGCGGTGGCGGCCGAGGCGGAGGTGCCGGGGGTGCTCGTCAGGCCGTCGTCCTTGAGCAGGGAGTTCACGAGGTCGAGCAGACCGTCGACCAGGCCGGTGACCGCCGGGAGCACCTGGCCGACGTCTCCGGACGTGAGCGACTTCAGCAGGTCCTCGATCGCCTTCTGTACGGCCGCCAGCGCGTCGCTCGCCGGATCGGCCGCCCGCTGAACGCCCGACGCCGCCTGGGCCGACCGCGCCGACCGGATCATCGCACTCGCCTCGGCGAGGGCGTCCTCCGCCGCGTCGCCGAGCCTCTTGGCGTCGGCCGGTGCCAACCGGCCGTTGTCGCTGGTGAGTACCGCGGTAGCCAGATCGCGGGCCGGGGCGAGCCGGCTGCCTGGTTCGCCGAGCCGGCTGAGGTCGCCCAGGCCGTCGAGCTCGGCGAGGAGCCGGTCGGCGCCCGGGAGCGACGCTCGGGGCGCCGCCGCACGGCTGTGTTCGCCGGCCGAGTCGGCCGCCAGGGCGGCCGGGCCGCTGATCCCGACCAGGAAGGCGGCGCAGAGTGCGGTGGAGGCGATACGCCGTGCGGACAGACCACGCATGAGGGTTCCTTTCGATGAGCGCCAGATCTGAGCTCACCGTGAAAGCGCTTGTCGTGGTCCGCAACCGATCAGCAGGCCTCTCGCCGCCGTCCATGGGCGGCGGCCACCTCTTCCCACCTGGCGCGACGGTGCGACGGGCACTGCTGCGGGCCGGAACGGCCGTTCGAGGGTACGGCCGTCGGCCACCCTCCCGAGGGGAACCGGAGCAATGCCGGGTTCCGGGAGAGCGGCCGACCGAAGGGGAACGCGAGGGCGTCAGGCGCTGAGGCAGGTGTCCCCGAACGCCGGGTTCAGCAGGCCGATGACGTCGACGGTGTCGCCGCACAGGTTGATCGGGAGGTGGACCGGGACCTGGACGGCGTTGCCCGAGGCGACGCCCGGCGAGTTGGCGGCGAAGCCGCCCGCACCACTGTGGGCGGCGGCGATGCCGGCACCGCCGGCGACAGCCGTGGCGGCGACAGAGGTAAGGACCAGGCCCTTGGCGATACGCGACATGGAGAAGTGCTCCTTGGGTTGACACAAAAACACCCGGGCGAACGCCCGGCGCCCTGTCAACGCCTGGCGGCCGTCCGGGTTGTGCCGCCAAAGGGGTGATCTCGGCATGGCACCGGGCTGATATCTCGGACAGATGCGCCTGATTTCACCTGATGCAGTCAGTCTGGTCGCTGGAGTCGAGAACCATGCCCGGCGGCGCGGCCGGACACGCGCGAGCCGCCGCGCCCGGCCCTGGAAGGGGTACTGGGCGCGGCGGCTCGCGTCGATGCGGTTCCGGCCGCTCGCGGTGCCCGCGCACGGGCGCCCGCGGTGCCGTTCCTCTAGCGGTGGGAGCCGGTGGTCCGGCCGCGACGGTAGAGGACGGCGCCGCCCGCGATCAGGGCCGCGCTGGCGGCCGAGGCCGCCAGCATCGCACCGGTGTTCGCGCTGCCGGTCTCGGCCATCTGCGGCGGCTTGCTGGGCTCGGCGGGCGGGGTGTGCACGCGCGGCGGGGTCTCGGTCCCCGTGGGCGGCGGGGGCGTGTACTTGGGCGGGGGCGTGTACTTGGGCGGCGGCGTGGTGCAGTCGCCGGACTGGCCGCCGTACCCGCCCTCGTCGCCGTACCCGCCCTGGTCGTCGCAGTCGTCGCCGTACGACGGGGTCGGCTTCGGGGTCTTCTCCGAGACATTGGCACACTTGTTGCCGAACGCCGGGTTGAGCGCCGCGGCACCGTCGACGGTGTTGCCGCAGGCGTTGACCGGCACCTCGACCGGCACCTCGACGGTGTTGCCGGACAGGACGCCGGCCGAGTTCCGGGAAGTGCCGTCCGCCTGCGAGTCGGCGAAGGCGGAGCCGCCGTACAGGGACAGCACACTCGTCGCGGCGGCCGCCACGAACACTCCCCTGCTCAGGGTCTGTCGCAATCTAGTTGTCTTCCTGCTCGAAGCCGCTCGGGGCGGCTTGAGAAACGTGACGATGTCGCAGGGCCGGCCTCGGGTCGCGGAGTTCGACGTCCGAGGCCGGCCCTGGAACAGCCGTGTGGCTGGTGCGCCCGCGCGGTCAGTCGTTGGCGCAGGCGTTGCCGAACGTCGGGTCCAGCAGGGCGATGACGTCGACGGTGTTGCCGCACACGTTGATCGGGGCGTGGATCGGGATCTGGATGGTGTTGCCCGAGATCACGCCCGCCGAGCCGGCGGCACCGCCCGTGGCCCCGGCGTCGGCGAAGGCGGGCCCCGCCACGCCGAGGGCCAGGACGGCGCCCGTCACCACAGCAAAGCTCTTCTTCATGAAAGGTCCCTTCTCTGGGGTCATTCCCCGATGACGGCCGGAGACCGAGTGGGCGCGACCGGGCGGTCGCGGCACTGAACGAGGAATAGACGCAATGGAAAACAGCAGAACGCATATCGCCCGATAATTCACTCGACTGCGCCGTGTATCCTGTGCCTCGTCCTCGGCTGCTCACGCGAAAAGGCTCTCCGGGAAAAGCCCGGGCAGCCCGCGCCGGAGCGGCGGACGGCCCGGGCCCACCGGAATCGGATCAGCTTCCGTCGGAGTTGGACGACAGGAGCGAGACGTCGCGCGCGACGTTCGCCAGCGCACCGTCCCGCTTGGCCTGGGTGGAGTTGTCGGCGCACTGCTGCTGCTCCTGGTCCGACAGGACCGGGATGTCCTGGGCCACGACGCCGATCAGGGCGGCGACGCCGGCGTCGACGTCCTGAACGCCCACGCACGGCTTGTTGAGCGTCCCCTGGACCAGCGAGAGCTGCGGGCTCATGTTGCCGTTAGTCGCCGAGTTGCCGAACGACGTCGAGGCGCCGGAGCCGTTCGTGATGGCCGGTCCGTTGTCGTTGTCGACAGCAAGCGCCATGGGGGCTGCCGCCACCGACATTCCCACGACAGAAGCGGCGGCCGCCACGGCGACCATTGCCTTCTTGAGCACTACGCGTTCCTTTCCTCGTAGCGACGCATGCCCTACGGCCTCATTCAACATGAGGTTTTCGGTTTGGTTGCGGACATTCACCCGGTTGGCTCGCGCCGCGGTCAAAAGGCCCTGAAAATCAGGAATCCCGGAAAACACACAAACACTTCGCCGTGTCCGCCGTCGGAGTGAACAGGAGAAACCGCTTCGCCACCTGGCAGTTGACCAGGGCACTCCGGTGGACGGGGTTTCCTCAGAAAGGACCGGTCAGTGATCAAGAAGATTGTTGCCACCGCGGCCATCGCCGCTTCCGCGCTCGGTGCCACCGCTGCCGCGGCTCCGCAGGCGCTGGCGCTCGGCAACGACGGCGGGCCGAACGCCGAGAACGCCACGGGTTCGTGGCAGAGCTTCGGCAACTCGACGACGCACGGGAACATGAGCCCGCAGATGGCGCTCATCCAGGGGTCGTTCAACAAGCCGTGCATCGCCGTGAGCGATCTGCCGATCGGCGCCGCCCTGCTCGGTGTGACCGCCCAGGACATCCCGATCCTGTCGGACGACCTGAACCAGCAGTGCGCCGAGAACTCCACCCAGGCCAAGCGCGACGGTGCGCTGGCCCACCTGCTGGAGAACGTGTCGCTGCTGTCCCGGAACTCCGAGAGCTGACCGCGGCAGAAACGACAGCGGGCCGCCGAGTTCCTCGGCGGCCCGTTTCGCGTCGGCTCCCCGCGGCGCCGCGCCGCTCCTACGGCACGCCCACGACACCGCGTCCTTCGCCTACGACACCACGTCCTTGCGGGCGAACCCGCGGAAGGCCAGGGCGAAGAGCACCAGGGCGTAGCTGACGGAGACCGCCGTGCCCTGGATCATCCCCGACCACTCGGGGTGCGGCTGCACGGCGTCGGCCCAGGCGAACTGCCAGTGCGCGGGCAGGAAGTCGCGCCAGTTCCCGAGGGCCGTGACGGCGTCCAGGACGTTGCCGACGATGGTCAGCCCGACCGCGCCGCCCACCGCGCCCAGGGGCGCGTCCGTCTTGGTGGACAGCCAGAACGCCAGTGACGCGGTGACCAGTTGGGACACGAAGACGTACGCCACGACCACCAGCAGCCGCTGGGCGGCGGTGCCCGCGTCGAGCGCTCCGCCGGTGGGTATCTGCAAGGGGCCCCAGCCGTAGGCGGCCGTGCCGACGGCGAGCGCCACCAGTGGCAGCAGCACCATGGCGGCCAGGCTCAGCCCCAGCCCGACGACCAGCTTGGACCACAGCAGCCGGGCTCTGGGCACGGGCGCGGCGAGCAGATAGCGCAGCGAGGACCAGTTGGCCTCCGAGGCGACGGTGTCCCCGCAGAACAGGGCCACCGGGATGACCAGCAGGAAGCCCGCCGACACGAACAGGTTGACCGCGGCGAAGTTGGCGCCGGAGGCGGTGGCCGTGTCCATCAGGGTCACCTGGTTGTTGCGGGCGCCCGGATCGCCGCCGATGGCGAAGGCGACCAGCAGGACGAACGGCAGCACGGCCAGGATGGCGCCCATGATCAGCGTGCGGCGCCGCTTCAGCTGCCGCACCAGCTCCACCCGCAGCGGGAGGGTGCGGCCCGCCCGGTAGCCGGTGGCCGTCTCGACGACGGCGGGCGTGCTCATGCGGAACCTCCGATCAGGGTGAGGAAGGCGTCCTCCAGGCGGCGGTGCGGGCCGACCGAGGCGACCGGCACCTCCAGCCGCACCAGCTCCACGACGAGGCGCTCGGCGGTGCCGCTGGGCTCCAGCCGGACCAGCAGGCCGCCCTCGGTGCGCACGGCGGAGGCGACGCCCGGCAGCGCGGAGACCTTCTCGGCCACGGGCTCGTCCATCGGCACGGCGGTGCCGACCAGTAGGGTGTCCCCGGAGCCGACGATCTCGCCCACCGGGCCCGCCTGCACCAGCCGCCCCCGGTCCATGACGACCAGGTGCGTGCAGGACTGCTCGACCTCGGCGAGCAGATGGCTGGAGACGATCACCGTGCGCCCGCCGGCCGCGTACCGGATCATCACCTCGCGCATCTCGCGGATCTGGGGCGGGTCCAGGCCGTTGGTCGGCTCGTCCAGGATCAGCAGGTCGGGCAGGCCGAGCATGGCCTGGGCGATGGCCAGGCGCTGGCGCATGCCCTGGGAGTAGGTGCGCACCGCGCGGGCCAGCGCGTCCCCGAGCCCGGCGATCCGCAGCGCCTCGTCGAGGTGGGCGTCCTCGGGTGGACGGCCGGTGGCCCGCCAGTACAGCTCGAGGTTCTCCCGGCCGGACAGGTGCGGCAGGAAGCCCGCGCCCTCGACGAAGGCGCCGACCCGGGACAGCACGGGCGCGCCGGGCCGGATCGCGTGGCCGAAGACGCGGATCTCGCCGCTGTCCGGCCGGATCAGGCCCATCAGCATGCGCAGGGTGGTCGTCTTCCCGGCGCCGTTCGGCCCGAGCAGTCCGAGCACCTGGCCCTGCTCCACCCGGAACGACACGTCCCGTACCGCGTACCGGTCCGCCGACCCGGCGTAGCGCTTGCTCAGGCCGGTGATCTGGAGCGGCACGTCGACCAGCTCCGGATCCGGGGCCGGGGCGCCCGTGCGGCGGCGGGCGGTCAGCAGCAGCGCGAGCGCGATCAGCGCGCCCGCGGCCGGCAGCCACCACACCCAGGCGGGCAGGGGCGCCGCGCCGGTGGTCACCGCGGGTGCCGTGGGCACCTTCAGGCCGCTCCTGAGGGAGACGGTGTACGTGGCCGGCGCGGCCGGGGAGGCGTAGCCGAGGTCGGTGGAGGCGAGGACCAGGCGGAGCCGGTGGCCCTTCTGCACCTCGTGGTCGATCGCCGGGAGGGTGAGGGTGACGTCCTTGCCGGCCTTGGCGCCCGTGACCCGTACCGGATCCACCAGCTGGGCGGGCAGCACCGGCCGCGCCCGGCCCGGTCCGACGTCGTAGAGCTTGGCGAAGAGCACGGCGTCCTCGCTGGTGGACGTGGCGCGGACGGTGACGGTCGGCGATCCGGTGATCCGCAGATCGCCGCCGACCGGGGCGGACTCGAAGCTCGCGTACTGCCCGGGGAAGTCCAGTGAGATGCCCACCCCGAGCGCGGAGAGCTGGGCGAGTGAGCCGCCCGAGCCGCCGAGGCCCGGCAGCGAGGACACGGCGGGCGGGTTGGCCCCCGCCGGGTTCTGGAACCGCTGCTCGCGTCCGGTCAGGGCGACGGTCCGCTGCCCGCTGGTCAGTCCCGGGTACGTGCTCGCGCTCGCGCCGCGCAGCAGGGCCGCGCCGTCGGTGGAGTCGACGCCTCCGGTGCGGGTGACGCGGAAGGCGGGGCCGGTGTCGGCGCCCGGGTCCTTCTTGAGGTACCGGTCGAACCAGGCCGTCACGCGTGCCTGGACCCGGTCGGTCTCCAGGTCGCCGCCGTCGTGCCCGCCCGCGATCCAGTCCACGTCGACGGGTGCGCCGTTCGCCCGGACGGCCCGCGCGGCGACGTCGGCCTGGCCGAGCGGGAAGAGCGAGTCGGACTGGCCCTGCACCAGCAGCGTGGGCACCCTGATCCGGCCGGCGACGGCGGACGGCGACCGCTCCGCGAGCATCCGGCGGGCCTCGGCGTCCGGCTTTCCGGACTCGGCGACCCGCTGGTACATCCGGCACAGCTCGGGCTCGAACCGCGCGCAGCCGCCACCGGTGTTGAGGAAGACGCCCGCCCACAGCTTCTTGAAGACGCCGTTCGGGAACAGGGCGTCGGCGAGGTTCCAGTACGTGATCGCCGGGGCGATGGCGTCCACCCGGTGGTCGTACCCGGCGGCGAGCAGGGAGATCGCGCCGCCGTAGGAGGCGCCGGCCACGCCCACGCGCGGGTCGCCGGGCCGGTCGAGGAGGACCTGGGGCTGCCGGGCCAGCCAGTCGATCAGCTTCGAGACGTCGGCGACCTCGCCCCGGGGGTCGTTGAGCCCGATCTTCCCCGTCGACCTGCCGAAGCCGCGCGCGGACCAGGTCAGCACCGCGTACCCGTCCCGGGCGAGGTCCTCGGCCTGCTGCCGTACGTCGTCCTTGCTGCCGCCGAAGCCGTGCCCCAGCAGGACCGCGGGGTGGCGGCCGGTGCCGCCCGGGGTGAAGTACGAGGTGTCCAGCCGCACCCCGCCGCCCATGCTCATGACCCGGTCGGCGCGGTGCACCGGGGGCGGGTCGTCGGAGGCGACCGCCGTCCAGGTGCCGGCGCCGGCAAGCACGGCGACGGCGGCCCCGGCGGCCAGCAGCCGCCGGGGCCTCCGAAGCAGCCCCCGGAATCCGGGCAGTCGAAGATCCATGGGTCCACGGTACGGGCCGCCACCGACAACGGGAGCAGCCCCGGGACCGACCCTGGCCACCTCCCCGGGGAGTACGACCCTGACGCGGCGTACCGCGCCCGCGGTAGCCCGTGGTGGGCCGTGGTAGGAAGCGGCATGGAGATCCGCCGAGCCGGCACCGTCGCCGAACTGGCCGCCGCCGAGCACCTGTTCGACAATCCGGTGCGTCCCGAGTGGGCCGAGCGCTTCCTGACCGCCCCCGGTCACCACCTCTTCCTCGCCTACGAGGACGGTGAGGCCGGCGAGGACGGCGAGCACGCCCCGGGCGCACCCGTCGGCTTCGTCAGCGGGGTCGAGACGGTCCACCCGGACAAGGGCACCGAGATGTTCCTGTACGAGCTCGGGGTCGCCGAGCCCTTCCGCCGCCGCGGCATCGGGCGGGCGCTGGTGCTGCGGCTCGCCGATCTGGGCCGGCAGCTCGGCTGCTACGGGATGTGGGTGGGGATCGACGCCGGGAACGACGTCGCCCTTGCCGCCTACCGCAGCGCGGGGGGCAAGGACGACGGGTCGTGCTCCGTGGTGACGTGGGACCTCACCTGAGCCGGGCGGGGTGCCGGGTCAGGCCCGGGCGTCCTCCGGGATGGAGACCAGCCAGCGGGTGTCGCGGCGCGGGCGCAGGTAGAGCGCCCAGTACAGCGTGGCCACCGCCACGATGCCGCCGGTCCACAGCAGGTAGCTCGTGTCCTGCTGGCTGAGGACGTACGCGAGCACCGCGATGAGCAGGACGGGCATGGCGGGCCACAGGGGCATGCGCCAGGCGGGCGTGTGCTTGTGCGCGCCGCGGCGGGCGAGCAGGGCGGCGACCGCGACGAGGAGGTACATGCCGGTCACGGAGACGCCGGTGACGCCGTAGAGGGTGTCGAGGTTGACGAAGCACAGCACGGCACCGGGGACGCCCACCGCGAGCGTGGCGACCCACGGCGAGCCGAAGCGGCCCAGCTTGGAGAAGACGTTGTTGACGGGCTCGGGCCAGGCCTTGTCGCGGGCGGAGGCGAACAGCACGCGGGAGTTCTGGATGACCATGACGATGCCGGCGTTGATGATCGCCAGGGCCACGCAGAGGCTGACGAAGGTGCCGACCGCGGAGTTGGACCACGCGGTCACCATCGAGCTGAGGTCGCCGCCGGTCAGCTCCTTGAGGTCGGAGGCGCCCATGGTGATGGCGACGACCGGCACCAGGATGATCACCGTGGAGATCGCGAGGGTGGCGAGCACGGTGCGGGCCACGTTGCGGCGCGGGTGCTCCAGCTCCTCGGAGAGGTACACGGCGGTCGAGAAGCCCTGGGTGACGAAGAGGGCGATGGCGAGGCCGGAGACGACGAGCATGGCCGTCACGGTGTCGGTGTGGCCGCCGGAGCCGGCCACCTGCATGGACAGGAGGCTGCCGACGCCCCGGTGGCTGTGCGTGAAGCCCAGCAGGGCGACCACGGCGGCGGCGATGACCTCCAGGACCAGGAAGATGCCGGTGATCCAGGCGTTGGCGCGCAGGTCCAGCAGACCGGCGAGGGTGGCAAGCAGCATCACTCCGGCGCCGGTCATCGCCGGGTCGAGGTGCACGATCGGGGCCAGGTAGTCGGCCGTCCCCATGGCGATCACCGGCGGGACGATCATGACGACCAGCAGGGACAGCACGAAGACCAGCCAGCCCGCCAGCCGCCCGGCCATCGTGGAGACCATGGCGTACTCGCCACCCGCGCTGGGGATCAGCGTGCCCAGCTCGGAGTAGCAGAACGCCACGGCGATACAGAGGAGGGAGCCGATGGCGATCGTCAGGGCGGTCGCGGTGCCGAGCGAACCGAACAGGTCGGGGACGACCACGAAGAGGGTGGAGGCGGGGGTGACGCACGAGAGTGTGAGCAGGGTGCCGCCGACGACGCCGATGGAACGCTTGAGCGTCTGGGGACTGTCGGACGCCTCCATGAGGTCGGTGTCGACAGGGCGGAGCGTGTCGGTCATGCGGCGGTTCCGATCGGCTTGAGCGGGTGAGGGTGGGGGACGGGAGCGCTATCGCCTCCGGCGGATCGTCCTAGCGTCTGTGTGTCGTCCGCTCCCGGCGCTGCATGGAACCCCGGCGAAAACCGCTGCGTCAATGGCCGATCACCTTCGGATTCCGCACTTACGGAACGGAAGGTTCGACATCACTTTCCCAGGCTGCGACGTCCTATTGGCGATACCATCAAGATTGTTTGCTGTGTGACCTTGTTTTCGAAGGTCATTGAGCCACGACTCCTTCACTACCCGTTTCGTCCGAGCTGAACGAGAACCGAAGCGAACGCGTCAAAAAAATGTCAACGCGTCCGGTATCCGGACGGCCTGGGGAGGTCCCGGGGCTGTCACTGCGCCCCGCTAGAGTCGGCGGCCACAGCCGAATCACAGCAACGGGTGGGGACTCATGAAGCTGAAGCACACCGCGGTGTGGGCGGGGTTCACGGCGGCGACGCTGCTCGCCGCCTCCGCGTGCAGCGCGGAGACGACGAAGAAGGCCGCCGAGGCCGCCGACGACGCGCAGGGCCTGATCAAGGCCGCGCTGACCCGGGCGACGGACCGGACGCAGAACCTCGGTTCGGCGGACGTGCGCATGACCACGGACCTGGGCAACGGCGCCGGTCCGGTCACCATGGACGGCACCTACTCCTGGGGCCACGGTTTCGCCTTCGACGTCGACATGGACACCAAGGCCGCCAACATGGGGCAGCTGCACGCCGCCCCGAAGACCCGCACGATCTTCGTGGACGGCGCCTACTACTACGACGTCGACCCGCAGCCCTCCGGCCCGCTCAAGGGCAAGGAGTGGATGAAGATCGACGCGTCGGCGATCTTGGGCGAGAAGGGCGCCCAGGCGCTCGACGGCAGCACCGGCGCGGGCAGCCCCGTGGCCTCCATGAGGGGCCTGAAGTACGCGAACAACGTCGACGACCTCGGCAAGGAGACCGTCGACGGACAGCGGACGCACCACTACAAGGCCGTCATCGACCGGGCGCACATGGGCAAGTTCAAGGAGGTCTACGGCAACCAGGACAACCCCTTCGGCGCCATGACCGGCGGCGCCGACTCCATCACGATGGAGGTCTGGGTCAACGACAAGGACCTGCCGGTGCGCCTGACGGAGGAGCTCGGCAAGGTCACGGTCACCATGGACTTCGAGAAGTTCGGCGCCACGGCGGCCGTCAAGGCTCCGCCCGCCGCGCAGACCGGCGACCTCACCGACGTGGTGAAGGCGCAGAAGCAGCAGCAGGGCTGACCGCACGACGGTGCCCCGCCCTCCGATGGAGGCGCGGGGCACCGTCGTCGGGGCCGGCTCAGTGGTTGCGCGGGAAGCCCAGGTCCACGCCCGCCGGGGCCTCCGACGGGTCCGGCCAGCGGGTGGTGACGACCTTGCCACGGGTGTAGAAGTGGGTGCCGTCGTTGCCGTAGATGTGGTGGTCCCCGAAGAGCGAGTCCTTCCAGCCGCCGAAGGAGTGGTAGCCCACGGGCACCGGGATCGGCACGTTGACGCCGACCATGCCGGCCTCGATCTCCAGCTGGAAGCGGCGGGCGGCGCCGCCGTCGCGGGTGAAGATCGCGGTGCCGTTGCCGAACGGCGAGGCGTTGATCAGGGCGACGCCCTCCTCGTAGGTGTCGGCGCGCAGCACGCACAGCACCGGGCCGAAGATCTCGTCCTGGTACGCCTTGGCGCTGGTCGGCACCTTGTCCAGCAGCGACAGGCCGATCCAGTGGCCGTCCTCGTAGCCCTCCACGGTGTAGCCGGTGCCGTCCAGCACCACTTCGCAGCCCTCGTCGGCGGCGCCCTTCACATAGGAGGCCACCTTGTCGCGGTGCGCCTTGGTGATGAGCGGGCCCATCTCGGAGGCCGGGTCGTCGCCCGGGCCGATCTTGATCTTCTCGGCGCGCTCGCGGATCTTCTCCACCAGCTCGTCGCCGATCGAGCCGACCGCGACGACGGCCGAGATGGCCATGCAGCGCTCGCCCGCCGAGCCGTAGGCGGCGGAGACGGCGGCGTCGGCCGCCGCGTCCAGGTCGGCGTCCGGCAGGACCAGCATGTGGTTCTTGGCGCCGCCGAGGGCCTGGACGCGCTTGCCGTGGGCGGCGGCGGTGGTGTGGATGTAGCGGGCGATCGGGGTGGAGCCGACGAAGGAGACCGCCTTGACGTCCGGGTGCTCCAGGAGGCGGTCGACGGCCACCTTGTCGCCGTGGACGACGTTGAACACGCCGTCCGGCAGGCCCGCCTCGGCCAGCAGTTCGGCGAGCCTGACGGACGCCGACGGGTCCTTCTCGCTCGGCTTCAGCACGAAGGTGTTGCCGCAGGCGATGGCGATCGGGAACATCCACATCGGGACCATCGCCGGGAAGTTGAACGGCGTGATGCCGGCGACCACGCCCAGCGGCTGCCGGATGGAGGCCACGTCCACCCGCGTGGCGACCTGCGTGGACAGCTCGCCCTTGAGCTGCACGGTGATGCCGCATGCCAAATCGACGATCTCCAGGCCGCGCGCGACCTCGCCGAGCGCGTCGGAGTGCACCTTGCCGTGCTCGGCGCTGATCAGCTCGGCGATCTCGTCGCGGTGGGCGTCCAGCAGCGCCCGGAACCGGAACAGGATCGAGGTCCGGTGGGCCAGCGAGCTCTGGCTCCAGGAGGAGAACGCGTCCTTGGCGGCGGCGACAGCCGTGTCCACCTCCTCCACGGAGGCGAACGCGACCTTCGTGGTGACCGCTCCGGTCGCCGGGTCCGTGACCGGCCCGTACGTCCCCGAGGCGCCTTCGGCGGTCTTCCCGCCGATCCAGTGGTTGACGATCTTCGTCATGCCGGGTTACTCCTTCGCAGATGGCGCAGATGGCGTCGTCGGGTCGAGACGTGCCGTTCGTACAGCTCGTGGGCCGTGGCCGCGGGCCCTCGGGTCGCGGTCTCGGCCACGTATCCATCCCACCAGGGGCCGCACCCCGGGCGCGCCCGACAGAGTGTCTGCGGTTGTGGTCGTCGCGTAGACACATGGGGCCGCATGGACACCGTGGGGAGTGTCCGGCGCCCACGGGCGGGGCGGGTCGTGCGGGAGGGGGCGGGTGACCTCCGGCGCGGGGCCGTAGCGGGCGGGGAGTCGGCGCTCGCACTTCGCTCCTGCCAGGGCGAAGCGGCCTCCCGCACCGGAGGCGATCGGTGGCCGGACGGCGCGGGGCCCGGGTGTGTCCACCCAACGTGCTCTGCCCGCCCGGCTCTTGGGACTGCTCGTCCGCTGTGCCGTGATGTATCTGGGTGTACCCGCACCGTACAACCGCCGCCCGTCCAAGACGCGCGCCACTCGCGGGAACGGCCGGCGAATGTGTGTGCGCGGCCGTCGCCCGGGCCACGCCGGACGGCGTACGGAACGCGGTCGGTCACCCGGCCCCGCCTCCTCCCCGCACCGCCCCGGCCTCCAGGGCGGCCTCCACCTCGGCCGGGGTGGGCATCGCGGAGGAGCACTCCAGCCGGGAGGCGACGATCGCGCCGGCGGCGTTGGCGTACCGCATGATGCGCTCCAGATCCCATCCGGCGAGCAGTCCGTGGCACAGCGAGCCGCCGAAGGCGTCGCCCGCGCCGAGCCCGTTGACGACGTCGACCGGGAGCGGCGGCACCTCGGCCGACTCGCCCGCGGCGCTGACGGCGAGGACGCCCTTGGGTCCCTGTTTCACCACGGCCAGTTCCACGCCGGCCTCCAGCAGGGCACGGGCGGCGGCGTGCGGCTCGCGCAGGCCGGTGGCGATCTCCACCTCGTCGAGGTTGCCGACCGCGACGGTGGTGTGCCGCAGGGCCTCGGCGTAGAAGGGGCGGGCGGCCAGCGGGTCGGCCCAGAACATGGGGCGCCAGTCCAGGTCGAAGACGGTGGTGCCGGCCCTGGCCCGGTGGGCGAGCGCGGCCAGGGTCGCCGTGCGGCTGGGCTCCTCGCTCAGACCGGTGCCGGTGACCCAGAAGACGCTCGCGTCGAAGACGGCGTCGAGGTCGAGGTCGTGGGCGTCGATCTCCAGGTCGGGGGCCTTGGGCTGCCGGTAGAAGTACAGCGGGAAGTCGTCCGGCGGGAACACCTCGCAGAAGGTCACCGGCGTGGGCAGCCCGGGCACCGGCGTGACCCAGCGGTCGTCGACGCCGAAGCCGCGCAGCGCCTCGTGCAGATAGACGCCGAACGGGTCGTCGCCGGTACGGGTGATCACCGCCGTACGGCGGCCGAGGCGGGCGGCGGCGACCGCCACGTTGGTCGCCGAGCCGCCCAGGAACTTGCCGAAGGAGGACACGCGGGCGAGCGGCACCCCCGTCTGGAGCGGGTAGAGGTCCACGCCGATCCGTCCCATGGTGATCAGGTCGTACGCCATCGGCTTCCGCGTCCCTTCACTCGACTCCCCCGGTTGTAGTGCCGTACCCGGAAGGCTGTCAATAGTTTGTCCGGACATTCGGACGAGCGAAGGGGGGAGCCCGAGATCGTCAAGGCGTTCCCCGGCCTCAGGTCTGTCACGAACGCAACTGTCCGGTCACACCTGTCTCAGGTCTACGGGCTCTTGGTCACGCCCGGTCGACAGGCGCTCGCCGCGGGCGCTCCGCGTCGTTTCACCGAGCACAGGCTTTGTGATCGCCGACGCGGCGCCCGGCTCCCCCGACGGCCCTCCGGCCGCCGCCGTGGCGCGCGCAGGGAGGTGCAGTCATGACCGACCGAAGGCTCTGGTCGTACAAGGACATCGCGGCGCACATCCGGGTGCAGCCGGACACGGTGCGGTCCTACCGCAAGCACGGTCTGCTGCCGCCGCCCGACCATGTGGAGGGCGGCAGGCCCTACTGGTACGCGGACACCGTCCGCGCCTGGGTCGCCTCCCGGCCGGGCAACCGGGGCCGGGGAGCCGGCTGAGACACGGTCCCGGCGCCCGTCGGCCCCTGCGCCGGCAGGTCCCGGTGCCGGCCGGTCTCAGCGCCAGGGTTCTATGACCGTGACCCCGGCTCCCGGCGCCGTCCCCATCGACGCGAGCGCGTCCGGCACGGCCGCCAGGGGGATCGTCGACGTCACCAGCAGATCGGGGCGCAGGACGCCCGCCTCGACCAGGCGCAGCATCTCCGGGTAGGCGTGCGCGGCCATGCCGTGGCTGCCGAGGAGTTCGAGCTCCAGCGCGATCGCCCGGGCCATGGGGACCGGGGTGGTCCCGGTCGCGGAGGGCAGCAGGCCGACCTGGACGTGCCGGCCGCGGCGGCGCAGGCCGTTCACCGAGGCGGCGCAGGTGGCGGGCGAACCGAGCGCGTCGAGGGAGAGATGGGCGCCGCCGCCGGTGACCTCGCGGATCCGCTCCGCGGTGTCCCGTCCGTCGGAGGCGTCCACACACTCCGTCGCGCCGAACTCGCGGGCCAGTTCCAGGGCCCGCCGCGATATGTCCACCGCCACGACCCGCGCCCCGCAGGCCGCCGCGATCATCACCGCGGACAGGCCCACGCCCCCGCAGCCGTGCACGGCGACCCACTCTCCGGCAGCGAGGCGGCCCTGCTGGACCACCGCGCGGTAGGCCGTGGCGTAGCGGCAGCCGAGCGAGGCGGCCGTGGCGAAGGAGAGCCCGTCGGGCACGGCGACGAGGTTCACATCGGCGTGGTCGAGCGCCACGTACTGGGCGAAGGAGCCCCAGTGGGTGAATCCGGGCTGGCTCTGGCGTTCGCACACCTGCTGGTCGCCCGCCGCGCAGGAGGGGCAGTTGCCGCACGCGCAGACGAAGGGCGCGGTCACGCGGTCGCCGGGGCGCCAGCGGCTCACCCGGTCACCGACCGCCTCGACGACACCCGCGAGTTCGTGACCGGGCACGTGCGGCAGCGTGATGTCGGGGTCGTGGCCCTGCCAGCCGTGCCAGTCGCTGCGGCACAGGCCGGTCGCCTCGACCCGCACCACGACGCCGTGCTCCGCGGGCCGCGGATCGGCCACCTCCCGGACCCGGGCCGGCTCCCCGTACCGCTCGAACACCACAGCCCGCATCCGTCGCCTTCCCATCGCCAGACCACCGCAGAAGATCATCGCCCGGAGATCACGCCGCCGGCGGCGACGGGGATCACCGTCCGGACGGAACGCTACTCGGTGAGCCGCGCCGTTCCTTTGGGTTCATACCCCCTAGGGGTATAGTCTGAAGAGAAGAGGGTCCCCGTGGGCCCCGCAGACCCCACATGCCCGACGTATGCCATGCGCGGGCACACCCGACGAGGAGAGCGACATGACCGCCCAGACCGAGACTCCGGACACCGTCACCACCGTCTACAAGGTGAGCGGGATGAGCTGCGGCCACTGCGAGGGCTCCGTCTCCGCCGAGATCTCCGGACTCCCCGGCGTCAGCTCCGTCAAGGCCGTCGCCTCGACCGGCGACGTCACCGTCACCTCCGCCGCCCCGCTGGACGAGGAGGCGGTGCGGGCCGCCGTGGACGAGGCGGGCTTCGAGCTCGTCGGCCGCGCCTGACCCCGGCGTCCGGGACACACACGTATCTCTCGACACCGGGCCGCATCGACCAGCTGATACTGGCTCCGTGCGGTCCGGTCCGTTCTCTGGAGTACGGACATGACCAGCGTCACCAGCACCACCACCGGCAGCGGCACGGCGGCGTCGGCCGCGTCAGCGGCACCGGCGGCATCCACGAAGACCGGCGTACAGACCAGCGCACAGACTGGCACGCCTGACACCCCGGTGTCCCAGGTGGAGCTGCTCATCGGCGGGATGACCTGCGCCTCCTGCGCGGCCCGCGTGGAGAAGAAGCTCAACCGCATGGACGGCGTCACCGCGACGGTGAACTTCGCGACGGAGAAGGCCAGGGTCATCTACCCCCGGGGGGTACAGGTGTCCGACCTGATCGACACCGTCGTGAAGACGGGGTACACCGCCGAGGAGCCACCGCCGCCGGACCCGGCACCCGCCACGCGGGAGGCCGAGCCGGCGGTCGCCTCGGACTCCGAGGCGACCGCCCTGCGGCAGCGGCTGGTCGTCTCCGCGCTGCTCGCCGTACCGGTGATCCTGCTGTCCATGGTCCCGCCCCTGCAGTTCGACAACTGGCAGTGGCTCGCGCTGACGCTCGCCGCGCCGGTCGTGGTCTGGGGTGGCCTGCCCTTCCACCGGGCGGCCCTCACCAACGCCCGGCACGGCGCCGCCACCATGGACACGCTGGTCTCGGTCGGCACGCTGGCCGCGTTCGGCTGGTCGCTGTGGGCGCTGTTCCTCGGCGACGCGGGCATGCCCGGCATGCACGACGAGTTCCGTCTCACCGTCTCCCGGATGGACGCGGCCTCCACGATCTACCTCGAGGTCGCCTCCGGAGTCGTGGCGTTCATCCTCCTCGGCCGCTATCTGGAGGCACGCTCCAAGCGGCGGGCGGGTGCCGCACTGCGGGCGCTGCTGGAGCTGGGCGCGAAGGACGTGGCCGTGCTCCGGGGCGGCCGGGAGATCCGGGTCCCGGTGTCCGAACTGGCCGTCGGCGACCGCTTCGTCGTCCGGCCCGGCGAGAAGATCGCCACCGACGGCACGGTCGTGGAGGGCGCCTCGGCGGTCGACGCCTCGATGCTGACCGGCGAGTCGGTGCCGGTGGACGTGGCGCCCGGCAGCACGGTCACCGGCGCCACCGTCAACGCCGGCGGCCGGCTGGTCGTCGAGGCCACCCGGGTCGGCGCCGACACCCAGCTCGCGCGGATGGCGAAGCTGGTCGAGGACGCGCAGAACGGCAAGGCACAGGTGCAGCGGCTGGCCGACCGGATCTCGGCGGTGTTCGTGCCGATCGTCCTCCTCATCGCCGTCGGCACCCTGCTGACCTGGCTGTTCACCACCGGTGACGTCACGGCCTCGTTCACCGCCGCCGTCGCGGTGCTGATCATCGCCTGCCCGTGCGCCCTGGGTCTGGCCACGCCGACCGCGCTGATGGTCGGCACGGGCCGGGGCGCCCAGCTCGGCATCCTGATCAAGGGTCCCGAGGTGCTGGAGTCCACCCGCCGCGTCGACACGATCGTGCTGGACAAGACGGGGACGGTCACCACCGGCCGGATGACCCTCCAGGCGGTCCACGCCGAGGAAGGCACCGACGAGAAGGAGCTGCTGCGGCTCGCGGGCGCCCTGGAGCACGCCTCCGAACACCCGGTCGCCCGGGCGATCGCGGCCGGCGCCGAGGAACGCGTCGGCCCGCTGCCCCCCGTCGAGCGGTTCGAGAACGTTCCCGGACGGGGCGTGCGTGGGCATGTGGACGGCCATGACATCGTGGTGGGGCGGCTGATCGAGGAACTCGGGGAACTGCCCGACGAGGTGGCCCGGGCCCGCGGCGAGGCCGAGGCGGAGGGCCGTACGGCCGTCGTGGTCGGCTGGGACGGGATGGCACGCGGTGTCGTGGCCGTGGCGGACACGGTCAAGGAGACCAGCGCCGATGCGGTACGGCAGCTGCGCGCGCTGGGGCTGCGGCCGGTGCTGCTGACCGGCGACAACCGCGCGGTCGCCGAGTCGGTGGCGCGGACGGTCGGGATCGACCCCGGCGACGTGGTCGCCGAGGTACTGCCCGAGGACAAGGTCGCGGCGGTCGAGCGGCTGCGGGCCGAGGGGCGGACCGTGGCCATGGTCGGCGACGGCGTCAACGACGCGGCCGCACTGGCCACCGCCGACCTGGGCCTGGCGATGGGCACCGGCACGGACGCCGCCATCGAGGCGGGCGACCTGACCCTGGTGCGCGGGGACCTGCGGGTGGCCGCGGACGCGATCCGGCTCTCCCGGCGGACGCTGGCCACGATCAAGGGGAACCTGGTGTGGGCGTTCGGCTACAACGTGGCCGCTCTGCCGCTGGCCGCCGCGGGGCTGCTCAACCCGATGATCGCGGGGGCGGCGATGGCGTTCTCCTCGGTGTTCGTGGTGACGAACAGTCTGCGGCTGCGGACGTTCCGTTGAACCGGAAGTACTCGGGACCGAAGTAAGAGTCCCCCTAGAGTCCGACGCACTCCTCACATAAGCTCTTCACAAGGCTCGCGCATCATCTTTACGCTTGGGCCTCGATCGCCATACCAGGCCTCTTGCGCACCTATGGGGACATAGGCAAGAGACACAGATCACAGTGATGTGAACGTAACCATCTAAGGGGTTCGAAGGTCTAAGTTGGCGATGTCAGGAAGGCGTCTTGGGGGGCGCCGACTGACATCTGGGGATGTCTTGGGGGACTTCCTCAGAGATGCGTTGCCGGGGCACGTACACCGGGAAGCTTTGAGCGGCCCTCCCGGGCGTGCGCTGTCCCGGCAGATCGCACGTCCGTGCGGCCGTACACGCGGCCGTACGGCAGTGCTAGGGGGACGGCGAGTTCTGCTCGCCGGGCTCACAGCGGTTCAGGCGCTGGTTCTCACAGACGCCCGGCCGGATCCCGTGGGGGGAATCCGCACCGGGACACGGGAAGGCGCCCTGGCCGCCGGCCCGTGGGGGGACCGGCGCACCGGGGCGCCTTCCGCTTTTGTTTTTGGCTCGGTTCGCCTCCGGGGCGCCACAGCCGGTGTCGAGACGACGACCGCGCTCGGCCCTTCGGACCTCCGTGCTCCCCCACGCTCGAATCCGCTCGCGCGGGGGGACCCCATCGCCCTCGACACCGACGCGCCCCTCCGGCTCACTCGCCGCTGGAGGGGAGAACCTCAGTTGGTCGAGATGTGCAGTGCCGCTCAAGCGGGGAACGGAACCACAGTCACCAAGGAGCACCGCCCGAGCGGCGCCCCTCACCGGCCAGGTGTCAGCGCTCCTCGACCGGAACGAAGTCCCGCTCCACCACACCCGTGGCCGTGCCGACCCGGGGGACACCCCCCGGACCCCCGGCCACCCGAAGCCGCCGGCCACACCCAGGAAACCGGCCCGCCACCGCAGCCGAGGGCAACAGTCACCAAGGAGCACCACCCGAGCGGCGCCCCTCACCGGCCAGGTGTCAGCGCTCCTCGACCGGAACGAAGTCCCGCTCCACCACACCCGTGTAGATCTGGCGCGGGCGGCCGATGCGGGAGCCCGGCTCCTTGATCATCTCGTGCCACTGGGCGATCCAGCCCGGCAGGCGGCCCAGGGCGAACAGGACCGTGAACATCTCGGTCGGGAAGCCCATGGCCCGGTAGATCAGGCCGGTGTAGAAGTCGACGTTCGGGTAGAGCTTGCGCTCGACGAAGTAGTCGTCGGAGAGGGCGTGCTCCTCCAGCTTCAGGGCGATGTCGAGGAGCTCGTCCTCCTTGCCCAGAGCCGAGAGCACGTCGTGCGCGGCGGCCTTGATGATCTTGGCGCGCGGGTCGAAGTTCTTGTAGACCCGGTGGCCGAAGCCCATCAGGCGGACGCCGTCCTCCTTGTTCTTCACCTTGCGGATGAAGGTGTCGACGTCGGAGCCGGAGTCGCGGATGCCCTCCAGCATCTCCAGGACGGACTGGTTGGCGCCGCCGTGCAGCGGGCCCCACAGGGCGTTGATGCCGGCCGAGATGGACGCGAACATGTTGGCCTGCGAGGAGCCGACCAGGCGGACCGTGGAGGTCGAGCAGTTCTGCTCGTGGTCGGCGTGCAGGATCAGCAGCTTGTCCAGCGCGGAGACGACGACCGGGTCCAGCTCGAACTCCTGGGCGGGGACCGAGAAGGTCATGCGCAGGAAGTTCTCGACGTAGCCGAGGTCGTTACGCGGGTAGACGAACGGGTGACCGATCGACTTCTTGTACGCGTAGGCCGCGATCGTCGGAAGCTTGGCGAGCAGCCGGATGGTGGAGAGGTTGCGCTGCGTCTCGTCGAACGGGTTGTGGCTGTCCTGGTAGAAGGTGGACAGCGCGGAGACGACCGACGACAGCATCGCCATCGGGTGGGCGTCGCGCGGGAAGCCCTTGTAGAAGTTCTTGACGTCCTCGTGCAGCAGGGTGTGCCGCGTGATTTCGTTCTTGAAGGAGCTGAGCTCGTCGACGGTCGGCAGCTCACCGTTGATCAGCAGGTAGGCCACCTCCAGGAAGGTGGAGCGCTCGGCCAGCTGCTCGATCGGGTAGCCGCGGTACCGGAGGATGCCCTGCTCGCCGTCGAGGTAGGTGATGGCGGATTTATAGGCCGCGGTGTTGCCGTAGCCGCTGTCGAGTGTCACCAGACCGGTCTGGGTGCGGAGCTTCCCGATGTCGAAGCCCTTGTCGCCGACGGTGCTGTCGACCACCGGGTAGGTGTACTCGCCGCCGTCGTACCGCAGTACTACAGAGTTGTCGCTCACGTCTTCCCTCACCGACGTAGTGCCTCATCTTCGAGGTGCCCTGACTGTCTCTACCATCCCCCATTTGGCTCAGGAGAGTGCACTCGGGGTCGACCATTGGGCCTATTGGCGGCACTCAGTGCCGTCAACCTGCTCATCCTGCCCCCTCGATCCGGTGACGGGAAGTGCTCTGTGACCTTTGCGACTCGTTTGATCGATCATTTTTGTTGGTGCCCGGGCCGACGCCCGGACGGTCGGGGGTCTTCGGGCCGGTCAGGGCCCGGTCCGAACCGGTCAGGATCCCGCGAGCCGGAAGTCCAGGGCCGTGCAGCGCCGGCCCGCCGAGACCGTGCGCACCGCCTGGCCGATCGCCTTGCGCGAACCGACGAGGACGACCAGCTTCTTGGCCCGTGTCACCGCCGTGTACAGCAGGTTTCGCTGCAGCATCATCCAGGCGCCGGTGGTGACAGGGATCACCACGGCGGGATATTCACTTCCCTGTGAACGGTGGATGGTGACCGCGTACGCGTGCGCCAGTTCGTCCAGTTCGTCGAATTCGTACGGAACCTCCTCGTCCTCGTCCGTCAGTACCGTCAGGCGCTGGTCGACCGGGTCGAGCGAGGTGACCACGCCCACGGTGCCGTTGAAGACACCGTTCTTCCCTTTCTCGTAATTGTTGCGGATCTGGGTGACCTTGTCGCCGACGCGGAAAACCCTTCCGCCGAACCGTTTTTCGGGCAGATCGGGCCGGCCGGGGGTGATGGCCTGCTGGAGCAGGCCGTTGAGCGTGCCGGCGCCGGCCGGGCCGCGGTGCATGGGCGCCAGCACCTGCACGTCCCGGCGCGGGTCGAGCCCGAACCGGGACGGGATCCGGCGGGCCGCCACGTCCACGGTGAGCCGGCCCGCCTCCTCGGTGTCGTCCTCGACGAAGAGGAAGAAGTCCTTCATGCCGTCGGTGACCGGGTGCTGCCCGGAGTTGATCCGGTGCGCGTTGGTCACCACGCCCGACTGCTGGGCCTGGCGGAACACCCGCGTCAGGCGCACGGCGGGAACGGGACCGCCGTCGGCCAGCAGGTCCCTGAGGACCTCGCCGGCGCCGACGCTGGGCAACTGGTCGACGTCCCCGACGAACAGCAGATGGGCCCCCGGCGGCACCGCCTTGACCAGCTTGTTGGCCAGCAGCAGGTCCAGCATGGAAGCCTCGTCGACGACCACCAGATCGGCATCCAGCGGTCGGTCCCGGTCGTAGGCCGCGTCCCCTCCGGGCTTGAGCTCCAGCAGACGGTGGACGGTGGAGGCCTCCGCGCCCGTGAGCTCGGACAGGCGCTTGGCGGCCCGCCCGGTGGGCGCGGCCAGCACGACCTTCGCCTTCTTGGCCCGGGCCAGCTCCACGACGGAGCGCACGGTGAACGACTTGCCGCAGCCGGGGCCGCCGGTGAGCACGGCCACCTTCTCGGTCAGCGCCAGCCTCACGGCCGCCTCCTGCTCGGGGGCGAGGTCCGCCCCCGTACGCCCCCTGAGCCAGCCCAGGGCCTTGTCCCAGGCGACGTCCCGGAAGGCCGGCATCCGGTCGGCGTCGGTGCGCAGCAGGCGCAGCAGCTGGGCGGACAGGGAGAGTTCGGCGCGGTGGAAGGGGACCAGGTAGACGGCGGTGACCGGTTCGCCGCCGTCGGCGGCGGGGACCTTCTCGCGCACGACACCGGGGTCCTCGCCGTCCTCGCCCGGCTCCGCCAGTTCGGCCAGGCACTCGATGACCAGACCGGTGTCGACCTGGAGCAGCTTGACGGCGTCCGCGATCAGCCGCTCCTCCGGCAGGAAGCAGTGCCCCTGGTCGGCGGACTGCGACAGCGCGTACTGCAGGCCCGCCTTGACGCGCTCCGGGCTGTCGTGCGGGATGCCGACGGACCGGGCGATCCGGTCGGCGGTGAGGAAGCCGATGCCCCAGACGTCGGCGGCCAGCCGGTAGGGCTGGTTCTTCACCACGGAGATGGAGGCGTCGCCGTACTTCTTGTAGATGCGCACCGCGATCGACGTGGAGACCTCGACGGTCTGGAGGAAGAGCATGACCTCCTTGATCGCCTTCTGCTCCTCCCAGGCGTCGGCGATCTTCTTCGTCCGCTTGGGGCCGAGGCCGGGGACCTCGATGAGCCGCCCCGGCTCCTCCTCGATGATCTTCAGGGTGTCCAGGCCGAAGTGCTGGGTGATGCGGTCGGCGAAGACCGGGCCGATGCCCTTGACCAGACCCGAGCCAAGGTAGCGGCGGATGCCCTGGACGGTGGCCGGCAGGACCGTCGTGTAGTTCTCGACCAGGAACTGCTTGCCGTACTGCGGGTGGGAGCCCCAGCGGCCCTCCATGCGCAGGGACTCGCCGACCTGGGCGCCGAGCAGCGCGCCGACCACCGTGAGCAGATCGCCGCCGCCGCGGCCGGTGTCGACCCGGGCGACCGTGTAGCCGTTGTCCTCGTTGACGTACGTGACGCGCTCCAGCACGGCTTCGAGCACGGCCGTCCGCCGCTCCCCCGCCCCCGCCGCCCGGGCACCGGCTGCCTGATTGGACATGATCCGACGTTACCGCCCGGGTACGACAGCGCGGTCCGCCTGTGGACGACGGGCACCCCCGGCGGTGGACGACGAGCGCCCCGCCTGTGGACAACTTCATCACGATCCGGTCTCAGGGGCTTGTTTCCGACCGTGTAATCGTTTCCAATCCTCCGTGTAATCGATTCCACGAGGAGGTGGAACGACGATGGCGAGCATCAAGGACGTCGCCGCCGAGGCGGGCCTGTCCGTCGCCACGGTCTCGCGCGTCCTGAACGACCACCCGTCGGTGAGCCCCGAGGCGCGCACCCGTGTGCTGGCCGCCGTCGCGACGCTGGGCTACCGCCCGAACGCCGTCGCCCGGTCCCTGCGCACCGACACCACCCGCACCCTCGGCCTGGTCATCAGCGACGTACTCAACCCGTACTTCACCGAACTGGCCCGCTCCGTCGAGGAGGAGGCCCGCGCGCTCGGCTACAGCGTGATCATCGGCAACGCCGACGAGCGGCCCGACCTCCAGGACCACCACGTCCGCACCCTCCTCGACCGCCGGATCGACGGCCTGCTGGTCTCCCCCACCGACGGCGGCTCCCCGCTGATGCTGGACGCCGCGCGCGCGGGGACCCCGATGGTGTTCGTCGACCGCTGGATCAAGGGCGTGGACGTGCCGGTCGTCCGGGCGGACGGGCAGTCGGCCGTGCGGGACCTGGTCGCGCACCTGTACGCGCTCGGGCACCGGCGGCTGGCGATCATCGCGGGGCCCGCGGCCACCACCACCGGCCGCGAGCGCGTGGACGTCTTCCGCGCGGCGCTGGCCGACTACGACATCCCCCTCCCCGACGCCTACACCGGCCAGGGCGACTTCCAGGCCGAGAGCGGCCGGCGGGTCACCGAGGGCTTCCTCGACCTGCCCGAGCCGCCCGAGGTCGTCTTCGCCGCCGACAACCTGATGGCGCTCGGCGCGCTGGACGCGATCCGCGCGCGCGGGCTGCGGGTGCCCGACGACATCGCGCTCGCCGCGTTCGACGACATCCCGTGGTTCGTGCACACCGATCCGCCGATCACCGCCGTCGCCCAGCCCACCGGCGCACTGGGGCGTGCCGCCGTACGGGCCCTGGTCGACCGCATCGAGGGCCGCACCCCCCGGTCCGTCACCCTCCCCGCCCGTCTCGTCGTACGCCGCTCGTGCGGCGAGCCCCCCGCAACGAACAGGAGCAAGCCGTGAGCAACCCGGACGAGTTGCTGCGCATCGAGGGCATCCGCAAGACCTTCCCGGGCGTGATCGCGCTGGACGGCGTCGACTTCGACCTGCGCCGCGGTGAGGTGCACGTGCTGCTCGGTGAGAACGGCGCGGGCAAGAGCACCCTGATCAAGATGCTCTCCGGCGCCTACACCCCCGACGCCGGACGGATCCTGGTCGGCGGCGAGGAGGTGCGCATCCAGGGCGCCCAGGACTCCGAACGCCTCGGGATCGCCACCATCTACCAGGAGTTCAACCTGGTCCCCGATCTGACGGTCGCCGAGAACATCTTCCTGGGCCGCCAGCCGCGCCGCTACGGGATGATCGACCGCAAGCGCATGGAGGCCGACGCCGCCGTCCTCCTGGAGCGCGTCGGCGTGAACGTGTCGCCCCGCGCGCGTGTACGGGACCTCGGCATCGCCCGCCTTCAGATGGTGGAGATCGCCAAGGCGCTCAGCCTCGACGCCCGCGTGCTGATCATGGACGAGCCGACCGCCGTGCTCACCTCCGAGGAGGTCGACAAGCTCTTCTCGATCGTGCGCGCACTGCGCGCGGACGGCGTCGGGGTCGTGTTCATCACGCACCACCTGGAGGAGATCGCCGCCCTCGGCGACCGGGTCACGGTCATCCGCGACGGCCGCAGCGTGGGCCAGGTGCCCGCGTCCACGCCCGAGGACGAGCTCGTACGGCTCATGGTGGGCCGCTCCATCGAGCAGCAGTACCCGCGCGAGCGCCCCGAGACCGGTCCCGCGCTGCTGACCGTCGAGGGACTCACCCGGGACGGCGTCTTCCACGACGTCAGCTTCCAGGTGCACGCCGGCGAGGTCGTCGGCATCGCGGGCCTGGTGGGCGCCGGCCGTACGGAGGTGGTCCGCGCGGTGTTCGGCGCCGACCCCTACGACAAGGGAGCCGTGAAGGTCGCGGGCGCCCGGCTCAGGCGCCACGACGTGACCGCGGCCATGGCGGCCGGGATCGGGCTCGTGCCCGAGGACCGCAAGGGCCAGGGCCTGGTCCTGGACGCCTCCGTCGAGGAGAACCTCGGGCTCGTCACCCTCCGGTCGGCCACCCGCGCGGGCCTCGTCGACCTCAAGGGTCAGCACGAGGCGGCCGAGCGGATCGCCGGGCAGCTGGGCGTCCGGATGGCCGGCCTCGGCCAGCACGTGCGCACCCTGTCCGGCGGCAACCAGCAGAAGGTCGTCATCGGCAAGTGGCTGCTGGCCGACACCAAGGTGCTCATCCTCGACGAGCCGACGCGCGGCATCGACGTCGGCGCCAAGGTCGAGATCTACCAGCTCATCAACGAACTGACGGCCGCCGGAGCCGCCGTCCTGATGATCTCCAGCGATCTGCCCGAGGTGCTCGGCATGAGCGACCGGGTGCTGGTGATGGCCCAGGGCCGGATCGCGGGCGAACTCCCCGCCGACCAGGCCACCCAGGACGCCGTGATGGCCCTCGCCGTCAGCACCCCCACGACCACCACGACCCCCACCACGTCCACGACCGGAACGGAGACCTCCCGTGGCCACTGACACGCTCAAGAGCACGACGGGCGCGGGTGGCGCCTCGGGCGGCCTGCGCCGCCTGCTGCTCGACAACGGCGCGCTCACCGCGCTCATCGTCCTCGTCATCGCGCTGTCGGCGCTGTCCGGCGACTTCCTGACGACGGACAACCTGCTCAACATCGGCGTCCAGGCGGCCGTGACCGCCATCCTCGCCTTCGGTGTCACCTTCGTCATCGTCTCCGCGGGCATCGACCTGTCCGTCGGTTCGGTGGCGGCGCTGTCGGCCACCGTGCTGGCCTGGAGCGCCACCTCGGCCGGGATCCCGGTCGCCCTCGCCGTCGTCCTGGCCGTCGCCACCGGCATCGCCTGCGGCCTGGTCAACGGCATCCTGATCTCCTACGGCAAGCTGCCGCCGTTCATCGCGACGCTGGCCATGCTGTCGGTGGGCCGCGGCCTGTCCCTGGTCATCTCCCAGGGCTCCCCGATCGCTCTGCCCGACTCCGTCTCGCACCTCGGTGACACCCTCGGCGGCTGGCTGCCGGTGCCCGTGCTGGTCATGCTCGTCATGGGCCTGATCACGGCGTTCGTGCTGGGCCGGACCTACATCGGCCGCTCGATGTACGCGATCGGCGGCAACGAGGAGGCGGCCCGCCTGTCGGGTCTGAAGGTCAAGAAGCAGAAGCTCGCGATCTACGCGCTGTCCGGTCTGTTCGCCGCCGCCGCGGGCATCGTGCTCGCCGCCCGGCTGTCCTCCGCTCAGCCGCAGGCCGCCAACGGCTACGAGCTGGACGCGATCGCCGCGGTCGTCATCGGCGGCGCCTCGCTGGCGGGCGGCACCGGCAAGGCCTCGGGGACGCTCATCGGCGCGCTGATCCTCGCGGTGCTGCGCAACGGCCTCAACCTGCTGTCGGTGTCCGCCTTCTGGCAGCAGGTCGTCATCGGTGTCGTGATCGCGCTGGCCGTGCTGCTGGACACCGTGCGCCGCAAGGCCGGGGCGACCGCGCCGGCCGCGGGCACGGGCAGCGGCGGCGGCAAGGGCAAGCAGGCGGCGACGTACGGGCTGGCGGCCGCGGTCACCGTGGCAGTGGTGGCCGCGACCTCCCTGCTGCACACCGGCTCCGGCTCCACCACCCCGAAGATGGGCCTGTCCCTGTCCACGCTGAACAACCCGTTCTTCGTGCAGATCAGGTCCGGCGCGCAGGCCGAGGCCAAGAAGCTCGGCATCGACCTGACCGTCACCGACGCCCAGAACGACGCCTCCCAGCAGGCCAACCAGCTCCAGAACTTCACCAGTTCGGACCTCGGCGCGATCATCGTCAACCCGGTGGACTCCGACGCCGCGAGCAACTCGGTCAAGGCCGCTGACAAGGCGAGCATCCCGGTGATCGCCGTCGACCGAGGCGTCAACAACGCGAAGACGGACGCCCTGGTCGCCTCCGACAACGTGGCCGGCGGCGAGCTGGCGGCCAAGACCATCGGCGAGAAGCTCGGCGGCAAGGGGAAGATCGTGATCCTCCAGGGCCAGGCGGGCACCTCCGCCGCCCGCGAGCGCGCCGCCGGCTTCGCCCAGGGCCTCAAGGCCTACCCGGGCATCAAGGTCGTGGCCCAGCAGCCCGCCGACTTCGACCGCACCAAGGGCCTGGACGTGATGTCCAACCTGCTGCAGGCCCACCCCGACGTGCAGGGCGTGATCGCCGCCAACGACGAGATGGCGCTCGGCGCGGTCAAGGCGCTGGGCTCGAAGGCCGGCAAGTCGGTGCAGGTCGTCGGTTTCGACGGCACCCCGGACGGCCTGACCGCCGTGAAGAACGGCACGCTCTACGCCTCCGTGGCACAGCAGCCGAGCCAGCTGGGCCGGATCGCCGTGGACAACGCGCTGAAGGCGGTCCAGGGCAAGAAGGTCGAGTCGACGGTGAAGGTGCCGGTGAAGGTGGTAACGAAGGAGAACGTGGCCGGCTTCAGCGGCTGACCCGGCGGCCCGCCCCCGGCGCGGGGGCGGGCCCTGTGTGAGGAGACACATGTACGACTACGACCTCCTGGTCGTGGGGTCGGCCAACGCCGACCTGGTGATCGGCGTCGAGCGGCGGCCCGCGGCCGGGGAGACGGTGCTCGGCTCGGACCTGGCCGTCCACCCCGGCGGCAAGGGCGCCAACCAGGCGGTGGCCGCCGCCCGTCTCGGGGCCCGTACGGCCCTGCTGGCCCGGGTCGGCGACGACGCGCACGGCCGGCTGCTGCTCGACTCGCAGCGCGCGGCCGGTGTCGACCCGGTCGGCGTGCTGGTCGGCGGCGCGCCGACCGGTGTCGCGCTGATCACGGTGGACCCGTCCGGGGACAACAGCATCGTGGTCTCGCCGGGCGCCAACGGCCGGCTCACACCCGAGGACGTCCGGGCGGCGGCCGGGCTGCTGCGGGCCTCCCGGGTGGTCTCGGCGCAGCTGGAGATCCCGCTGGAGACGGTGGTGGAGGCGGTACGGAACCTGGCGCCCGGCAGCCGTTTCGTCCTGAACCCCTCGCCGCCGCGCCCGCTGCCCGAGGAACTGCTCCGGGCCTGCGATCCGCTGATCGTCAACGAGCACGAGGCGAAGGTGATCCTGGGCGGCGAGGAGGCGGGCGACAGCCCGGAGGACTGGGCGCGGGCCCTGCTCGCCCACGGCCCGCGTTCGGTGGTCGTCACCCTGGGCGCCGAGGGCGCGCTGGTGGCGTCCGCCGAGGGCGCGACCCGGGTGCCGTCCGTGAAGGTGGAGGCCGTGGACACCACGGGCGCGGGCGACGCGTTCACCGCCGCCCTGGCCTGGCGGCTGGGCTCCGGGGCGTCCCTGGCGGAGGCGGCGGCCTACGCGGCCCGGGTCGGCGCGGCGGCCGTGACCAAACGGGGCGCGCAGGAGTCGTACCCGACGGCGGAGGAGGTCGACGCCCTGTGCTGTGCTGACCCGGGGGCCACCGCATCCGACGGCCGCTTCGCGGCGGGCCGGACCCCCGGCCAGGAGTCGGGCAGCGCACCCGACGCTTCCGGGCGAGGTGGATCGCTGTGAAGAAGGCGGGCATCCTCAACCGTCACCTCTCGGGCGCGCTGGCCGAACTCGGCCACACCGACGAGGTGCTGGTGTGCGACGCGGGCATGCCGATACCGGACGGGCCACGCGTGGTGGACCTGGCGTTCCGCGCCGGGGTCCCGTCGTTCGCGGAGGTCCTGGACGGCCTGCTGGCGGAGCTGGTGGTGGAGGGAGCCACGGCGGCCGAGGAGGTGCGTGGCACCAACCGCGCACTGCTGGAAGGCCGCTTCCCGGACCTCGCCCTGGTCCCGCACGAACGGCTGAAGGAGCTGTCCCGCGGCGCGCGCCTGGTCGTACGCACCGGCGAGGCCCGGCCGTACGCGAACGTGCTGCTGCGGTGCGGGGTGTTCTTCTGAGCCGTCCGGTCACCGGATGACCGGACAATACGAGGGGGCCTGGTCCGTGGACCGGGCCCCCTCGGCTTTCCCCTCCTGCTTCCCCCACCTGCATCGGAATCCCTCTGTGATCCCCCCAGATCCCATCGAGGAGTTCCGATGACAGGTACGACACCCGACGTGCCGGAAGGGTTGCACCGTCGTCGGGATTATTTTTCCGGGGTCCGGGTCCGGGTCACCGGCGTCCGGGTCCGAGTCCGGGTCAGGGTCACCGGCCCGCGTACGCGGCAGGCCGGATCGCGTGCTCCACGAAGCGCTCCGCCGTCTCGGCCAGCACCTCGCGGCCGTCCCGGGCCCACAGTCCCTCGTTGAACAGCTCGACCTCGATGTGGCCCGTGTAGCCGGCCGCCTCCACGTACCCCTTCCACTGCCTCATGTCGATGGCGCCGTCGCCGATCTGACCGCGGCCGTTGAGGACGCCGACGGGGAGGGGGGTGGTCCAGTCGGCGAGCTGGAAGGTGTGGATGCGGCCGCCGGCGCCCGCGCGGGCGATCTGCTCGGGGGCCCGGTCGTCCCACCAGATGTGGTAGGTGTCCACGGTCACGCCGACCTGGTCGGCGGGGAAGCGTTCGGCGAGGTCGAGCGCCTGGGCGAGGGTGGAGACCACGCAGCGGTCGGCCGCGTACATGGGGTGCAGCGGCTCGATGGCGAGGCGCACGCCGCGCTCGGCCGCGTAGGGGCCGAGGACGGCGAGGGCGTCCGCGATGCGCTCGCGGGCCCCGTGCAGGTCCTTGCTGCCGGCGGGGAGTCCGCCGGAGACCAGCACCAGGGTGTCCGTGCCGAGCGTGGCGGCCTCGTCGATCGCCGCGCGGTTGTCGTCCAGCGCCCCGACCCGCTCGACCGGGTCGATCGCCGTGAGGAAGCCGCCCCGGCACAGGGTGGTGACGGTCAGGCCCGCGTCCCGCACGAGCTTGGCGGCGGCCTCCACGCCGTACGCCTGTACCGGCTCGCGCCACAGGCCCACGCCTCCGACGCCCAGCTCGCGGCAGGCCTCGGCCAGTTCGGGCAGCGGCAGCTGCTTCACCGTCATCTGGTTGATGGAGAAACGGGACAGCTCCTGGTCGTTCATGCGTTCACTCCGTACAGCGACAGCAGGTTCCTCATCCGGTCCTCGGCGAGCCCGGGGTCCGGGAACAGGCCGAGGCCGTCGGCGAGTTCGTAGGCGCGGACCAGGTGCGGCAGGGAGCGGGCCGACTGCAGGCCGCCGACCATCGTGAAGTGCGACTGGTGTCCGGCGAGCCAGGCCAGGAGGACCACGCCCGTCTTGTAGAAGCGAGTGGGGGCCTGGAAGAGATGGCGGGAGAGTTCGACGGTCGGGTCGAGCAGCGCCCGGAAGCCGGCCGTGTCGCCGGTGTCCAGGGTCCGGACCGCCTCGGCCGCCAGGGGACCCAGCGGGTCGAAGATGCCCAGCAGCGCGTGGCTGAAGCCCTGCTCGTCGCCGGCGATCAGCTCGGGGTAGTTGAAGTCGTCGCCGGTGTAGCAGCGCACGCCCTGCGGCAGGCGGCGGCGCAGCTCGACCTCGCGCCGGGCGTCCAGCAGGGAGATCTTCACGCCGTCGACCTTGTCCGGGTGGGCGGCGATGACCTCCAGGAAGGTGTCGGTGGCCGCGTCCAGGTCGGCCGAGCCCCAGTAGCCCTCCAGGGCCGGGTCGAACATGGGACCGAGCCAGTGCAGGATCACCGGTTCGGCGGCCTGGCGCAGCAGGTGGCCGTAGACCTCCAGGTAGTCGTCCGGGCCCTGGGCCGTGGCGGCGAGGGCGCGCGAGGCCATCAGGATCGCCTGGGCGCCCGCCTCCTCGACGACGGCGAGCTGCTCCTCGTAGGCGGCCCGGACCTCCTTGACCGTGCCCGTGGCGAGCTGGTCGGTGCCGACGCCGCAGGCGATGCGCCCGCCGACGGCGCGGGCCTCCGCCGCCGACCGGCGGATCAGCTCGGCCGCGCCCGCCCAGTCCAGGCCCATGCCGCGCTGAGCGGTGTCCATGGCCTCGGCCACGCCGAGTCCGTGGCTCCACAGATGGCGGCGGAAGGCGAGGGTGGCGTCCCAGTCGACGGCGGCGGGCGCGTCGGGGCCGGCGTCGGCGAACGGGTCGGCGACGACGTGCGCCGCGGAGAAGACCGTACGGGAGGTGAGCGGGGTGCCCGGCGAGATCTCCAGCGGCCGGGTGCGGGGCTCGTAGGTCCGCAGCCCGCCCTGGAAGTCGGGGAGTCGGATGGTCACAGCGCGATCTCCGGTACCTCGATGCGGCGGCCCTCGGACGCGGACTTGAGGCCCAGCTCGGCGAGCTGGACACCGCGGGCGCCGGCGAGCAGGTCCCAGTGGTAGGGGGCGTCGGCGAAGACGTGCCTGAGGAACAGCTCCCACTGGGCCTTGAAGCCGTTGTCGAACTCGGTGTTGTCGGGCACCTCCTGCCACTGGTCGCGGAAGGCCTCGGTGGCGGGGATGTCCGGGTTCCACACCGGCTTGGGGGTGGCCGAGCGGTGCTGGACGCGGCACTTGCGCAGGCCCGCGACGGCGGATCCCTCGGTGCCGTCCACCTGGAACTCCACCAGCTCGTCGCGGTTGACGCGGGCCGCCCAGGAGGAGTTGATCTGGGCGATCGTGCCGCCGTCGAGCTCGAAGATGCCGTAGGCGGCGTCGTCGGCGGTGGCGTCGTAGGGCTTGCCGTTCTCGTCCCAGCGCTGCGGGATGTGGGTGGCGATGAGCGTCTGGACGGACGTCACGCGGCCGAACAGCTCGTGCAGGACGTACTCCCAGTGCGGGAACATGTCCACGACGATGCCGCCGCCGTCCTCGGCGCGGTAGTTCCAGGAGGGGCGCTGGGCCTCCTGCCAGTCGCCCTCGAAGACCCAGTAGCCGAACTCGCCGCGCACGGACAGGATCCGGCCGAAGAAGCCGCCGTCGATCAGGCGCTTGAGCTTCATGAGGCCCGGCAGGAAGATCTTGTCCTGGACGACGCCGTGCTTGATGCCCTTCTCGTGCGCGAGCCGGGCGAGTTCGAGGGCGCCGTCCAGGCCCGTGGCGGACGGCTTCTCGGTGTAGACGTGCTTGCCGGCGGCGATCGCCTTGCGGATCGCCTCCTCGCGGGCCGAGGTGACCTGGGCGTCGAAGTAGATGTCGACGGACGGGTCGGCGAGGACGGCGTCCAGGTCCGTCGAGTAGTGCTCCAGGCCGTGCTTCTCCGCGAGTGCCTCGAGCGCGTGCTCGCGCCGGCCGACCAAGACCGGTTCCGGCCACAGCACGGTGCCGTCGCCGAGGTCGAGTCCGCCCTGCTCGCGCAGGGCGAGGATCGAGCGGACCAGGTGCTGGCGGTAGCCCATGCGCCCGGTCACGCCGTTCATGGCGATCCGCACCGTCTTGCGTGTCACGTCAGTCCCTCCGTACGCCGTCGCGTGCCGCAGGGCCCCAGCGGTCTCCCTGGCAAACCTGGCAGCAAGCGCTTTCTATCCACTGAGAAGCTAACCTCTCCGCAGTGGTGGGGACAAGAGCCCGCGCGGACCGTCTTGTTCGAGGGGGCGAACAGGCGGTTGTATACGCCCGACGAGTTGCGCGACCGGAGGACGACGAGATGACGGTGACCCTGGCGGACGTGGCGGCCCGCGCCCAGGTCTCGCCCGCGACGGTGTCGCGCGTGCTGAACGGCAACTACCCGGTGGCCGCCTCCACCCGGGAGCGCGTCCTGAAGGCCGTCGACGAGCTGGACTACGTGCTCAACGGGCCCGCGAGTTCCCTCGCCGCGGCCACCTCCGACCTGGTCGGCATCCTGGTGAACGACATCGCCGACCCGTTCTTCGGGATCATCGCGAGCGCGATCCAGTCCGAGATCGGCGGCCCCGGAGGCCGGGCGGGCGGGGAGAGGCTGGCGGTGGTCTGCAACACGGGCGGCTCACCGGAACGCGAGCTGACCTACCTGACCCTGCTGCAACGGCAGCGGGCCGCCGCCGTCGTCCTGACCGGCGGGGCCGTGGAGGAGGGGCCGCAGGCGGCGGCCATCGCGGCGAAGCTGCGCAAGCTGGCCGACGCCGGCACCCGGGTGGTGCTGTGCGGCCGGCCCCCCGCGCCGGACACCCGGGCCATCGCCCTGACCTTCGACAACCGCGGTGGGGCACGGCAGCTGACCGAGCACCTCATCGGCCTGGGCCACCGGCGCCTCGGCTACATCGCGGGACCGGAGGAGCGGACGACCACCCGCCACCGCCTGGAGGGACACCGCGAGGCGCTGGCGGCGGCCGGCGTCGAGGAGGACCCGCGCTGGACGGTGCACGGCCGCTACGACCGCCGCTCCGGCTACGAGGCCACGCTGGAACTCCTGCGCCGCGACCCCACGCTCACGGCGGTCGTCGCCGCCAACGACTCCGTGGCGCTGGGCGCGTGCGCCGCCCTGCGCGAGTCCGGGATGCGCATCCCGGAGGACGTCTCGGTGGCGGGCTTCGACGACCTGCCGTTCAGCGTCGACGCGGTCCCCTCCCTCACCACCGTCCGCCTCCCTCTCGCGGACGCGGGCGCCCGGGCCGGCCGCATCGCCATGAGCCGCGAGGACCCCCCACCCGGCGGAATCGCGACGATCCGGGGCGAGCTGATGGTGCGGGGGTCGTCGGGGGTTCCGCGGGGCTGACCGACGGCGCAGGGCCGCGTCCCCGTCGAGTGGGTGGGTGCGGGATCTGTGCGGGGTCCGCCGGGAAAGCCCCAGGTCGGGTGAGCACCGACGTGGCACAAATCCTCCATTCGCCTCCCGTCGTGGACGTGTGGGCCGGGTGGGCGCGGGTAGGGTCGCGGGGTATGAAGCTGGCGTTCTCCACGCTCGGGGTTCCCGGGCTGCCCGTGCCGGATGTGGTGCGGCTGGCCGCCTCGTGCGGGTATCACGGTGTCGAACTGCGCGCCCATCCCGAGGAACCCGTGCATCCGGGGATCGGGCCCGCGGAGCGGGCCGAGGTGGCCGGGGCCTTTTCGGCCGGCGGGGTGGAGATCCTGGGGGTCGCGGGGTACGCGCGGGTCGCCGCGCCCGGTGACGACGACGCCGTACTGCAGGACATCCGCGAACTGGTGCGACTGGCGGGGGATTTGGGCGCGTCCTTCGTCCGGGTCTTTCCGGGGGGCGAGCCGGGGCGGCCGCGCGAGGAGGGGGACGCCGTCGCCGCGCGGCGGATGGCCACGGCCGCCGAGTACGCCGCCGAGCTCGGGGTCCGCGTCCTGCTGGAGACGCACGACTCGCACCGCACCGGCGCCGACGCCCTCCGCGTCCTCGGCCCGGTCGGTCATCGCGCCGCCGGGGCCCTGTGGGACGTGATGCACACCTGGCTGGGCGGCGAGCAGCCCTCGGACACCTTTGCCGCCCTCTCCCCGTATCTCGGATACGTGCAGGTCAAGGACATCGCGTCGGCCGAGGACACGACACCGCTGCCCCTGGGTGCGGGGGTGCTGCCCCTCGCCGAGTGCGTGGACGTGCTCTCCCGCGGCGGCTGGGACGGCTGGCTGTGCTGGGAGTACGAGAAGCGGTGGTACGAGGCGGCGGCCCCGCTGCCCGAGCTGCTCGGCCCCGGCCGGGAGCATCTGGCCCGGCTGCTCAACGAGTCGGCGTAGCCTCGTCCCGCCCGGTCCTGCGCACGGCCTTGCGCACCCTCGCCTCCAGGTGCGCCCTGGCCTGCGGCCAGTCCGCCGCCGTGATCGAGAAGATCGCGGAGTCCCGCAGCCGGTCGTCCTCCCCCGGCGCCCAGGAGCGGGACCAGTTGCGCAGCACGCCCTCGAAGCGGGCGCCGACGCTCTCGATCGCGGCCCGGGAACGGCTGTTGCGGGCGTCCGTCTTGAGGTCGACGCGGGAGACCCGCCACTCCTCGAAGGCGTGCCGGAACAGCAGGTACTTCGCCTCGGCGTTCACACCCGTGCCCTGGGCCGAGCGGGCCAGCCAGGTGAAGCCCACCTCCACGGCGTCCAGCCGGTCCTCCGTCCGCCAGCAGCGCGGCTCCCAGTACGCCGTGGCGCCGACCGCCCGTCCCGTGGCGAGGGAGATCTGCGCGTAGGGCGCGAGCCGGCCGGTGGCCGCGCGGGCGAGCTGGGCGTCGATGTAGTCCGCGACCTCGTGGGTCCGGGGCACCCACGTGTACGCGTACGTGTCCCGGTCCTCCTCCGCCGCCTCCGCCAGATCGGCCGCGTGCCGGTGCTCCAGCGGCTCCAGCCGCACGAGCCCGCCCTGGAGAACCGGTCCCTTCAAGGTGTACGTCACGGCGGGAGTCTGGCGCACCGTTCCGGCGGCGTCGAACGGATTTCCCTCCGCCTGCGGTCATCGCACGGTCAAGGGATGGCCAGTCGGCGGCCAAATGGCCGTACGGGTTGCGCATGCGACCGATTCCCCGTTCCGACATAGCCGGATTTGCTCCTTCGCACGCTCGTTACTGTGACGGCGCCCGGACGACCGGCCGCGCCGGGCGGCGAACCGCGAGCGGCGCACGGCGAGGAGGAGAGCAGCGGTGGAGGTGCCCATACGGTCGCGGCTCTACGACTACGTCGAACACGTCGGGCCGCGGTCGTCGTCCGCAGTGCCGCCGCAGGCCGGAAAGCCCCGTCGTTCGCGGCTTCTGGACTACGCCGAGGCTCAGCCGCCCGCCCCACGGGCCACCGCCGGGCCCCCTGCTCCCCGGCCCGGCGTTCCGCCGTACCACACGCCCGTGTTCGTGCCGGCCCATCCCCGGTACGTCGAGGCGGAGGACGGCGGTGGCCGCCGCGTCCGCGTGCCGTTCGTCGCCTGCGAACTCTTCGCGGACGCGACGAACGGCACGGTGGCCTTCGCCTTCACCACGCTGGACAGGCTGGTGGCCGCGCTCGGCGAGGCCCAGCCGTGGGTCGCCACCTCGATCGGGCCGCTGGCCGAGGGGGTGCGCGAGCACGGCGCGACCGTGCTCCTCGATCCCCGGATCGCCCCGGGTCACCCCAACTGGCGGCCGGAGGACCTGGCCGCCTACGCGCGAAAGGTGCGCTGATGCCGGCGGACTTCAAGGCGGTCATGAGTGACCTCACCTCGATGGCCGAGACCTTCCACGACCAGGCCCGCGCCTACCGGGAGTTGCGCCCGAGCGTCACCCCGCCCGTCGCCGACGGCGGCGACGGCGGGCTGGACTCGGCCGTCAAGGAGGTCGCCCACCTCATCTCCGCGCTGCACCTCGGCTTCGCCGACCGGCTGGACGACCACGGCGACCTGGTCGCGAAGTCCCGCGACTCCTTCCGGCGGCACGACATCGATGTGCACGGTCTCTTCGAGGATCTGATGGTGGGTGACGGCTGATGGGTGACAGCTGGGTCGGCGGCGACATCGGCGGGCTGCGCACGATGGCCGACACGTACAAGAACGCCAGGAAGCACCTGGAGGAGGTCGTTCATCCGGTCAGCCGCGCCGTCGAGCGGCTGGTGGACGACGCCCGGTGGAAGGGCGACGCGGCCGAGACCTTCCGTGGCCGCTGGAGCGAGGACGCGCTGACGGCCGGCGCGTTCGCCCGGCTCGTCCATGACGCGGGCGACATCCTCGGCACGCTCGCCGACGCGCTCTCCGGCTGTGAGCGGGTCCTGCAGAACGCCGAGCACACCGCCGTGCGCAAGGGTGTGCCGATGGGCGACAAGGGCGTGCCGCGGCAGTTGGTGACGGCCGATCCGCCCAGTGCCGAGGACCACAAGGCGATCTCCGCGATGACCGAGTACGCCCAGGTCCGCGGCGAGATCCTGCACACCGCGCAGCACGCGCGGCTGGTGGCGGCGGACAAGCTGCGGGCGTTGTACGCGCAGGTCACCGCTCCCGTCTCGCCCGGCGACAAGATCACCCTGGCCGACATGCTGCGCGGGCTGTACGCCGCCGAGGCCGAGGACACCCGGGCCAGGGGCAAGGCGGCCCGGAAGCTGATCGACGAGGCCAGGGCCGAGGAACAGGCCGCGAAGAAGGAACTCCGCGCGGAACGCAAGGCGTACCAGAAGGCGGGCAAGGCCCTTCCCAAGGACCTCCCGGCCAAGGGCGCGTACCGCGACGCGATCGCCCGGGTCGAGGGGCTCGAGGAGGACATCGCCGGCGCCGAACGCGGCAGCGGCGCCCTGCCCTACGACCGCCAGCTCAACGTGAAACTGGCCGATGCCGCGGACGCGCTGCGCCTGGGCAGGAGCCTGGAGGACCTGCCGGACTTCCTCAAGGAGGTCCCGGTCCTGGACGTGGCCGCCGCCGGGGCCTGCGGGGTGCTGGAGGCGTCCGACGACCACGACAAGGGCTGGTCCTGGCAGCACTCCCTGGTCGTCGACGGCGGGGCGAACCTGGGCGGGCTGGCCGCCGGTGCGGCGGTCACCGCGGGCGTGGTGGCCACGGCCCCCTTCGAGCTGAGCGCGGGTGTGGTGGCCGGCGTCGGCGTCGTGGCGGCGGTCGGTGCGACCAGCATCCTCGACCACTCCTTCCACGAGCACTGGAGCGAGGACATCCACGAGCACGGTGTGGTCGGCGGTGTGCTCCACGGCTCCGGACACGTCCTGTCGGAGACCGGGGACGACTTCAAGCGATACGGGAAGGACATCTGGCACGGTGTCACGAGCATCTTCTGAGACCGCCGGCTCGGCGGCGCCCGCCCGGATCCCGTCCCTGCCGGGGCTGGGCACCAGTTGGTACGAGCGCGGGGCCGGCTACTGGCTCCGCCGCGTCCGTACGGCGCTCCTTCTGCTCGCCGTGATGGCCCTGCTCTGCTTCGCGTCGATCTCCCTGTACCAGGGGTTCCGCACCGTGCTGCCCGCGGGCGGACGTCCGGTGGCGGACTGGGTGCAGGTGGCCGCCTCCTGTGTGGCACTGGTCTGGGGGTGGGTGGTGCAGCGCCGGGACCACGGGCGCAAGCTCCAGGACCCGCCCACTCCCGAGGAGTTCCGGGCCCGCAAGCGCGCGGAGGTCCGCGGTTCGGTGAAGTGGGGTGTCGCCGGCCGGGGTCTGCTGGCGCTGGCGGCACCCGTCATGCCGGCGTTCGCCGCCTGGTGCGTCGGCTGGTCACTGGCGACGCTCACCGTCCGCGAGTACCCGAGCGAGGTGGGCGCCCGGCGGGCGCTGGCGCGACAGTGAGATCCAGTGGGGCGCCGAGTACGCCCGCCGCGGTTCCAGCAGGCCCGTCGGTGCCCGCATCCGGCTCCCGCTCCCGGCTCGGGGCCCGTGCCGTGGGCGTGTTGCTGCTGGTCACCGGCCTGGCTCTGCTCGGCGTCGGGGCTCGCGACGCCGCCTACGCCACGCGCCTCGCCGGGACTCCGGGGACCTTCCGGGTGCTCTACGCCGACCGCGCCTACGGCGACGGACGGAGCAGCGGCGGCTTCCGCACGGTCTGGCACGGCACCTTCACCTCGGCCGACGGCAGGGTGACGGACGACGACGCCGTACTGCGGGACGAGTCCGACGGCCACCGGCCGGCCGCGCGGATACCCGTCACCCGGGCCGGCGCGGGCGTGTACTACACCGGCCGGCCGAACTACGCCCTCGGCTGGCTGACCCTGGGTCTGGCGGGAGGAAGTCTCGCGGCCACGGCTTTCCCCCTCGTCCGCTTGGGCGGGGCGTCCCGGCGCCCGGGCCGTCCCGGACCACGCTGGTTCGGAACGGGGCTGCGGGTGGCCTGGGGGTGCGTCGCCGTGTGCGCGGCGGCGGCGCTTCTCGCGGCGGTGGCGGTCTGACCCGCGGCCGGGGCGGGCGGCTGGACATGCCGCCCGCCCCGGCCCGAGGAGCCCGGTCCTCACATGTTGATCATGTGGCCCGCCAGGCCGTGGATCGCCTCCTTGACCGCCTCGCCGAGTGTCGGGTGGGCGTGGACGTTGCGGGCGACCTCGTGGACGGTCAGGTCCCACTGCTGGGCCAGGGTGAGTTCCGGCAGCAGTTCGGTGACCTCGGGGCCGATGAGGTGGGCACCGAGGAGTTCGCCGTGCTTTCCGTCGCTGATGACCTTCACGAAGCCGACGGCGTGGCCCAGTCCGTGGGCCTTGCCGTTGGCGCTGAAGGGGAACTTGACGACCTTGACGTCGAAGCCGCGCTCGCGCGCCTGGGCCTCGGTCCAGCCGAAGCTGGCGACCTGCGGCTGGCAGTAGGTGGCCCGCGGGATCATGACGTAGTCCAGCTCCATGGTCTCCGCGTCCGCGATGGTCTCGGCGGCCACGATGCCCATGGCCTCGGCGGCGTGGGCCAGCATCAGCTTGGCGGTGACGTCACCGATCGCGAAGATGTGCGGCACGCTGGTGCGGCAGCGGCCGTCGACGTCGACGGCGCCGCGCTCGGTGAGACGGACACCGGTGTTCTCCAGGCCGTATCCCTGGACGTTCGGCGCGAAGCCGATGGCCTGGAGGACCTTGTCCGTCTCCAGGACCCGGCGGTCACCGCCCTTGTTGACCGTGACCCGGACCCGCTCGCCGGAGTCGTCGATGGCCTCCACGGCGGTGCCGGTGAGGACCTCGATGCCGAGCTTGCGGTAGTGCCGGGCGAGTTCCTTGGAGACCTCCTCGTCCTCCAGCGGGACCATGCGGTCGAGGAACTCCACGATGGTCACGTCCACGCCGTAGCTGCGCAGCACGTACGCGAACTCGACGCCGATCGCGCCGGCACCGGCGATGACGATGCTGCCGGGCAGCGTCTCGCTGAGGATCTGGCTCTCGAAGGTGACCACCCGGTCCGACAGCGAGGTGCCGGGCAGCAGGCGCGGGCTGGCGCCGGCCGCGATGATGCAGTGGTCGAAGGTCACGGTCTCGGTGCCGCCGTCGGAGCGGGCCACGACCAGGGTGTGGTCGTCGGTGAAGGTGCCGCGGCCGTCGAACTGGGTGATGGCGTTCTTCTTCATCAGGTAGTGAACGCCCTTCACCCTGCCGTCCGCGACCTTGCGGCTGCGCTGGTAGGCGGGCCCGTAGTCGGCCGAGACGTCGTCGCCCACGGCGATGCCGTAGGACTTGGCCTCGTTCTGGACGAACTGGACCATCTCGGCGTTGCGCAGCAGGGCCTTGGAGGGGATGCAGCCGACGTTGAGGCACACCCCTCCCCAGTAACGCTCCTCCACGATCGCGGTGGTGAGGCCGAGCTGAGCGCTGCGTACGGCGGCGGTGTATCCGCCCGGACCTGCTCCCAGGACAAGAACGTCGAAGTGTTGGCTCACAAGGCCACCTTCGTCCGAACCGGACGGACCTACAACCGGGATGCCTCGCCACCCACTGTGACCTTGCCCTCACCGATCACCGCGGGTGCCGTCGCGGCGGCCCCGGGCCGGCGGCGGCCAGGCCCTAGCGAGGTCAGCGCCACCCCACCGACCAGCAGTGCCGCCGCGCACCAGCGCAGGCCGGTCACCGGCTCGCCCAGGAACAGGCCCGCGGAGGACATGCCGAACACCGGGACGAGGAGGGAGAAGGGGGCGACCGTGGAGGCGGGGTGGCGGCGCAGCAGCCAGCCCCACGCGCCGAAGCCGAACACCGTGGTGACCCAGGCGACGTAGAGGACGGTGGCCGCGCCCTGCCAGTCCAGGGCGCGCAGCGCGGCCAGGTCGCGTGCGGGGCCCTCGGTGAGCAGGGAGAGGCCGAGCAGCGGCAGGACCGGGACGGTGCTCACCCAGACCATGAAGTTCAGGGCGTCCGGCGGCGCCGCCTTGCGGGTGAGCACGTTCGAGGCGCCCCAGCAGGCCGCCGCGGCGATCACCAGGGCGAAGGCGCCGAGGGGGCCCGAGGTGCCCTCGTCCACGGCGGCCACGGCGATCCCGGCGAGGGCCACGCCCATGCCCACCAGCCGCAGCCGGGTGGGCCGTTCGCCCAGCGCCGCGAACGCGAACAGGGCGGTGAAGACCGCCTGGATCTGGAGGACCAGGGAGGACAGACCGGCGGGCATGCCGGCGTCCATCCCCACGAACAGCAGTCCGAACTTGGCGACCCCGAGGACGAGTCCCACCGCCACGATCCACTTCCAGGCCACCTTCGGCCGGCCCACGAAGAGGACGGCGGGCAGCGCGGCGGCCAGGAAGCGCAGCGCGGAGAACAGCAGCGGGGGGAAGTGGCCGAGGCCGACCTCGATGACGGTGAAGTTCACGCCCCAGACGGCGGTGACGAGGACGGCGAGAAGCACATGAGGTGGTCGCATGCGTCGAGGATCACTCGCGCGAACCGTGAAGCACCAGCGATGATTGCTGCACTGTTGAATGAAGGATCGCTAATCGTTTTTGGGCGCTCGCCGTCTCACTCACCGATTCGTCCGGCCCCGGGAGGAACCGTGCTCGATCTCCAGCGTCTGCGCGCCCTGCACGCCGTGTCCGTGCACGGGACCGTCGGCGCGGCCGCCACCGCGCTCGGCTACACCTCCTCCGCCGTGTCGCAGCAGATCGCCAAGCTGGAGCGGGAGACCAGGACGGTGCTGCTGGAGCGCGAGGGGCGCGGGGTGCGGCTCACCGACGAGGCGTACCAGCTGGTCGCGGCGGCACGGGAGTTGCTGGCGATCGTGGAGCGGGCGGAGACCGAGCTGGAGGAGCGGCGCGGGGTGCCGGCCGGCCGGCTGACGATCGCGGCGTTCGCCTCGGCGGCGCGCGGGCTGCTGCCGTCCGTGCTGGCGGACCTCGCCCTGCGCCATCCCGCGCTGGACGCCCGGCTCAGCGAGGTCGACCCGCATCTGTCGGTGGACCTGGTCGCCAAGGGCGCCGTCGACCTCGCCGTCGCCCACGACTGGGACATCGCGCCGCTGCCCGCGCCGGCCGGGGTGGAGCAGGCGGTCATCGGCGACGACCTGTGCGACCTGCTGGTGCCCGCCGGGCATCCGTTCGCGGGCCGGCCGGCGGTACGGCGCTCCGAGCTGGGCGGCGAGCGGTGGATCTGCCAGCCGCCGGGCCGGGTCTGCCACGACTGGCTGCTGCGCACCCTGCGCGCGGCCGGTCACGAGCCGGACGTCGTCCACCAGGCCGAGGAGAACCCGACCCTCGTCGCCCTGGTCGCCGCCGGGCTCGGTGTCGCGCTCATCCCGCGGCTGGGCCGCGGTCCGCTGCCCGAGGGCGTCGTCGAGGTCCCCCTGGACCCCATGCCGGTGCGCCGCCTGTACGCCCTGTGGCGCACCGGCGCCGCCCGCCGCCCGGCCATCGCGGAAACGGTCCGCACCCTGCGCCACCACTGGCCGGCGGTCGCGTCCCACGGCTGAAGGACCGGGGCGGGAACCCCCGTGGGCTCGGGTACGTCTCACCGGCACGCCGCCGGACGAGTCTGCGCGGTGCGGTGTCGGCTCACGCCGCCGGGCGATCGCCGACCACCCTCTCCTCCGCACCGCGCCCGGCAGCCCGCCGTCATCGGCGCGCCCCCCTCCCACAGCGCCGATGACGGCCCCTCACCTCGCATGCCGGTGCTGCGCGTTCCCTTGACTGGCAGAAACTTTCCGGATATTGGTGACTCCTCGGAAGTTTCCTTCAAGCGACTCAGCCGACTCTCCAGCGGAACTCCTCCGGAAGGAGCGCACGTGCACGACGCCAGCACGGACGACCCGGGAAGACCGGGACACCCCGCACGCCCCTCCCGACGTACCGTCCTCGCCGCCACCGCCGGTCTCACCGCGGCCATCGCGGTCCAGGGCACCGGCACCGCCCACGCCGCATCCCACGACGACAGCAAGCTGCGCGCCCTCATCTCCCGGATGACGCTGGAGGAGAAGGTCGGCCAGCTCTTCGTGATGCGGGTCTACGGGGCCTCGGCCACCGCCCCCGACCAGGCCGACATCGACGCCAACCTCAAGGAGATCGGCGTCCGCACCGCGGCCGAGCTGATCGCCAAGTACCGCGTCGGCGGCATCATCTACTTCGCCTGGGCGCACAACACCCACGACCCCCAGCAGATCGCCGATCTGTCCAACGGGATCCAGCGGGCCTCCCTCGAGCAGCCCCGCGGCCTGCCCCTGCTCGTCGCCACCGACCAGGAGCACGGCATCGTCTGCCGCGTCGGCAAGCCCGCCACGCTCTTCCCGGGCGCCATGGCGATCGGTGCCGGCGGCTCCACCGCCGACGCCCTTACGCTCGGCCGGATCTCCGGCGCCGAGCTGCGCGCCATGGGCATCAACCAGGACTACTCCCCCGACTCCGACGTCAACGTCAACCCGGCCAACCCGGTCATCGGCGTACGGTCCTTCGGGGCCGATCCGGACGCCGTGGGCCGGCTGGTGGCGGCGGAGGTGAGGGGCTATCAGGGCTCCCGGGTCGCGGCGACCGCCAAGCACTTCCCCGGGCACGGCGACACCGCCACCGACAGCCACTACGGCTTCCCGGTCATCACCCACAGCCGCGAGGTGTGGGAGCAGCTGGACGCCGTGCCGTTCCGGGCCGGGATCCGGGCCGGCATCGACTCGATCATGACGGCGCACATCCAGTTCCCCGCGCTCGACGACTCCGGCGACCCGGCCACCCTCTCCCACCCGATCCTCACCGGCATCCTGCGCGGCGAGCTGGGCTACGACGGCGTCGTGATCACCGACTCCCTCGGCATGGAGGGCGTCCGCACCAAGTACGGCGACGACCGGGTGCCGGTGCTGGCGCTGAAGGCGGGCGTGGACCAGCTGCTCAACCCGCCCTCCCTGGACGTCGCCTGGAACGCGGTCCTGGCGGCCGTACACAGCGGGGAGCTGACCGAGGCCCGGCTCGACGAATCGATCCTGCGCATCCTGCGGCTGAAGGCGAAGCTGGGCCTGTTCGACGAGGCCTGCACCACCCAGGCCCGCGTCAGCCGCACCGTCGGCACCCCGGAGCACCTGGCCGCGGCCGACCGCATCGCCGAGCGGACGACCACGCTGCTGGTCAACGAGGGCGGTCTGCTGCCGCTGTCGCGCCGCAGCCACAACAAGGTCCTCGTCGTCGGCGCCGATCCGGCCTCCCCGTCGGGCACCACGGGCCCGCCCACCGGCGTGCTCGCGGCCGCGCTGACCGAGCTGGGCTTCACGGCCACCGCGCTGTCCACCGGCACCTCCCCGTCCGCGGCGACCATCGACAAGGCGGTGGCGGCAGCGGCGGACGCGGACGCCGTGGTGGTCGGGACGTACAACGTCACGGCGAGCAGCACGCAGAAGACGCTGGTGGAACGGCTGGTGGCGACGGGCAGGCCGGTGATCGCGGTCGCCGTCCGCAACCCGTACGACGTCGCCCAGCTACCCTCCGTGCCCGCCTGCCTCGCGGCCTACTCCTGGACCGACGTGGAACTGCGTGCCGCCGCCCGCGTGATCGCCGGCCGGGTCGACCCGCGCGGCAAGCTGCCGGTGCCCGTGCAGCGAGCGGACGATCCGACGCAGGTCCTGTACCCCATCGGATACGGCCTGTCCTACTAGCCGGGCTCGCGCAGCGGGCGTACGGGACGTACGCAGCGCACCCGGCGCACCACCCCCGAACGGCCCGAACCGCCCGACATGTCTGGCGTGGTCCCGCTGCGGCGGGCCACGCTGGACGGGGCGGACCCGGGGGGATGAGGATGCGCAGGAGTGGGGCCGTGGGGATGGCGTGCGCACTGCCGGTGCTGCTCGCCGCACTGTTGACGGGGTGTCAGCAGGCGACCTCCGGCTCGGCCGGTCAGGACCGCCGGCCCACGCCGACCGCGCCGCAGCCCGTCGGCTACGGCGCGGTGTTCCTCGGGACCGGCGAGTGCAGCTCCTTCGGCACCACGAGCTTCACCGAAGTGCCCTGCTCGAGCGAACGCGCGGCGGCACGGGTGATCGCCCGCCACGACGGCAGCCCCGACGGCGGCCCGCCGTGCCCGGCGAACACCGACTTCGTGCTGCACATCAGCGCCCAGCGGCCCGCCTCCGGCGAGGACGGCGACGCTGTGATCCCGCAGGGCTACGCCTGCATGCGCAATCTCGAGCCCCCGCACCCGGGCGACCCGGGCGGCGGGGGCGGCCCGCGCACCGTCGTCGGCGACTGCGTCTACGGCGCGGGCCACGGCCAGGTGCGGGAGACCGCGTGCGACGGCACGGGCCGCAGGAAACCCGAGTACAAGGTGGTCCGCGCGGTACGCACCCGGGACCGGTGCCCGCCCACGACCGCCCTGTACGTCGAGCTCGGCGGGACGGACCCGGTCGGCTGCGCCCGGAGGATGTGAACCCGGGCGCGGCCCTGGCCGCTCACGGCCGTCATGAGTGCTGGGTACTGTCGTCGAATTCCCGTCGTCCGCCCGCGGGGCAGGCGGGAATTCGACGACAGGGCCTACGGCCTGAGCGCCTGCTCACGCTCCACGTCCCGCGCGTCCAGCTTCGCGTCGTGGCGGGCCAGCGGCCTGGCCGCCGCCGGGTCGGCCTGGACCGCCGGGGAGGCGACCCCCGCCCACTGCAGGATCCTGGCCGTGGCGAGCGCCTTCTGCTCCGGCACCAGACCCGCGACGTTCGCGCCGTGGTTCATGCCCGGCGCCGTGAAGACGTACGCGTCCCGTGCGCCGTGCCCGAGGCGGAACCGCTCCGCGCCCCACGGGTCGTTCTGCCCGTAGACGTAGAGCATGTGGTGCGCGTGGTGGCGCACCCACGTGTCCACGTCCCGCATCGCCCACGGCTCGAACCGCATCGGGATGGAGCGCGGCACGAAGTTGCGCGGCGGCTGGTAGCCGTAGCGGATCAGCTTCTTCTCGATGTAAGGGAAGTGGATGGTGGGCGCGCCCAGCTGCGTGCCCGCCTGGTAGTAGTACGGCGTGTAGGTCTCCAGGCCCTGGTCGGTGTAGGCGGAGAAGCCGGAGATGGTGTCCACGGAGTCCCAGATCGCCTGGTCGGTGGCGTTCTTCGCGTCGGCGGGGATCGTGTCGCAGTCCTTCAGCAGGCTGTACTGCCAGAAGCCCCACACGTAGTCGAGGACGACCGCCTCGTAGGCGCGGTCCAGGCTGCCGATGGTGGTGAAGGTGTAGCCGTTGTCGGCGGCGTACTGCGCGTACTTCTTCTCCAGCGGCTCGCGGCGCACCAGCGCCTCGCGCTGCACGGCGTTCAGCTTGTCGCGGCACTCCTTGGTGCCGACGGAGGCGAAGAAGCGGTCGTAGGCGGAGTCCTCGTCGTTCACGACGTCGTTGGGGGCCACGTAGGCGACCACGCCGTCCATGTCGCCCGGGTAGAAGCGCTCGTAGTACGTCGCCGTCATGCCGCCCTTGGAGCCGCCGGTGGCGATCCAGTTGTGGGTGTAGACCTGCTTCAGCGCCTGGAAGAGGCGGTGCTGGTCACTGGCGGCCTGCCAGATGTCCAGCGTGGACCAGTCGGCCGGGCTCGGCCGGGACGGGGTGAAGAACCGGTACTCCAGGGAGACCTGGTTGCCGTCCACGATCTGCGTCGGCTCGCGGCGGCTCGGGGTGGTGGAGACGTTGTAGCCGCCGGTGTAGAAGACCGTCGGGCGGTCGACTCCCTTGTGCAGCACGGTGATCCGCTGCTGGAAGGTGCCCTTGGCCGGGTCGTGGTGGTCGACCGGCTGGGTGTAGTTCAGGACGAAGAAGCGGTATCCCGGGTAGGGCTTCTCCTCTATGAGGCTCATGCCCGGGATGGCCAGGAGCCGGTCCTTGATGTCGGTGTCGGTGCTGCTCGTGGTGGTGTTCGTGGCCTCCGGCTGGGCCGCGGTGGCCGCCTCCGCCGTACTCAACGTGCCGATGAACACCGTGAGCGCGAGCAGCCATCTGAGCGCCTTGCGCATGCACACTCCCCTGTGAGACAGATGTGCGCCGGAAGCTATCGGAGCAACTCGGGTGCACACCAGGGGAGTCGGGGAAATCCTGGTGCCGTGTCAGTGTCTCAGCACAGGATCCAGCCGCTCGTGTACGACCCGCCCCCCACCGATCCGGACACCCGTACGCAGCGGTGGCCGGCGTGCACGGTGACCGGGCCGGCGTGGTACGCGTAGCGGCCTCTGTCGGTGACCGGCCGGTTGCCGCGGGCCTGCACGGTGACGGACATCGACTGCTTGCGGCCGGGCCGGTCGGGGGTGGTGACGGCGCAGACGTAGCCGCCCTGCCGGTAGAGGTGCAGGGAGCCGGTGGAGAACGGCAGCGTCCTGACCTCCCGGCCGGAGCAGGTGGAGGCCGCCGCCTGCGCGGCGCCGGGCAGGGCGAGCGCCAGCGTCACCGACCCGGTCAGGACGGCCAGGCCGAGCGCCAGCCGCCGGCGCACTCCTCCACTGTTCACGGTCGTCCCTCCCCGAACATCACTCACATACACGTACAGGTGTACGGACGCACGATACGCATCGAAAGGTTGCGTGGTGCGCCGACCCGGGTGCGGCGTGCGCCGGCCCGGCTCAGCGGGAGGCGCTGACCGGCTCCTCCGGCTCGGGCGCGCCGGCGAACGTCCGCCACAGCTCGGCGTACCGTCCGCCGAGGGCCAGCAGTTCGTCGTGCGTGCCGTCCTCGGCGACCCGGCCGTGGTCCATCACCACCACCCGGTCCGCGCGGGCGGCGGTGGTCAGCCGGTGGGCGACCACCAGCGTGGTGCGGCGGCCCGCGAGGCGGTCGGTGGCCTGGTTGACCTGGGCCTCGGTGGCCAGGTCCAGGGCGGCGGTCGCCTCGTCGAGCAGGAGGACGTCGGGGTCGACGAGTTCGGCCCGGGCGAGTGCGATGAGCTGGCGCTGCCCGGCGGACAGGTTGCGGCCGCGCTCGGCGACCTCGTGCAGATAGCCGCCCTCGAGCGTGGCGATCATCTCGTGCGCGCCGACCACCCGTGCCGCGGCCTCCACCTCGGCGTCGGTGGCGTCCGGGCGGCCGTAGGCGATGGCGTCGCGGACCGTGCCGGGGAAGAGGTACGCCTCCTGCGGCACGACCCCGAGCCGGTGCCGGTACGCCGTGAGGTCCAGCGCGCGCAGGTCCGTGCCGTCCACCGTGACCCGGCCTCCGGTCGGGTCGTAGAACCGGGCCACCAGCTTGACCAGCGTGGACTTGCCGGCGCCGGTCTCGCCGACGAAGGCGACGGTCTGCCCGGCGGGGATGCGCAGGTCGATCCCGCTCAGCGCCTCCTCGGCGGCGTCGCCGGCGCCGTAGGCGAAGTGCACGTTCTCGAAGGCGATCTCGCCGCGCAGCCCGGGGACGTCGCGGGGCTCGGCGGCGGCCGTGGTGGACGCCGGCTCCTGGAGCAGCTCCTGGATGCGGCCGAGGGAGACGGTGGCCTGCTGGTAGCCGTCGAAGACCTGCGAGAGCTGCTGGACGGGCGCGAAGAACAGGTCGATGTACAGCAGGTACGCCACCAGGGCGCCCGTGGTCAGCGTGGCCGCCTCCACCCGGCCCGCGCCCGCGATCAGCACGGAGGCCGCCGCGACCGAGGACAGCAACTGCACGAAGGGGAAGTACACGGAGATCAGCCACTGGCCCCGGATACGGGCCCGGCGGTAGCTGTCGCTGCGCTCGGCGAACCGCCGCCCGCCGTCCCGCTCACGCCGGAAGGCCTGCACGATCCGCAGCCCGGCCACCGACTCCTGGAGGTCGGCGTTGACCACGGACACGCGCTCGCGGGCCAGCTGGTACGCCTTCACGCTCGCGCGGCGGAAGAAGAAGGTGGCGACGATCAGCGGCGGCAGCGTCGCGAAGACGACCAGGGCCAGCTGCACGTCGATCACGAGCAGGGCGACCATGATGCCGAAGAAGGTGACGACCGAGACGAACGCCGTGACCAGGCCGGTCTGCAGGAAGGTGGACAGGGCGTCCACGTCCGTCGTCATGCGGGTCATGATCCGGCCGGTCAGCTCGCGCTCGTAGTAGTCCAGGCCGAGCCGCTGGAGCTGGGCGAAGATCTTCAGCCGCAGTGTGTACAGGACCCGTTCGCCGGTGCGGCCGGTCATCCGGGTCTCGCCGGTCTGCGCCGCCCACTGCACCAGCACGGCCAGCAGGCCGAGCAGGGAGGCCGTCCAGACGGCGCCGAGGGCCATCCTGCTCACGCCCTGGTCGATGCCGTGCCGGATCAGCACGGGCAGCAACAGGCCCATTCCGGCGTCCACGGCGACCAGGAGCAGGCTGGCGAGGAGCGGCAGCCCGAAGCCGTGCAGGAGGCGGCGCAGGCCGTAGGACTCCTCGGGGCTGACCGCCCGGTGCTCGTCGACGTCCGGGGTGTCGGTGGCGGGCGGCAGTGCCTCCACCTGGGCGAGGAGTTCCGGGGTGGCGGGGGTGCCCGCCAGGGCGGTGTCCTTCGGCTCGCGGTCGCCGGTCCACAGCCGCGGGGTCACCCCGCGCTCGGCGTCGAACTCGGCGTCCAGCTCGTCCCGTACGGAGGTGTCCTCCGCCGGGGCGGCGGGCTGGGCGTGGCCGGGCGAGACGCCGCCCAGCTCGTCGGGGTCGGTGAGCAGCCGGCGGTAGAGGGCGCAGCGCTCCTGGAGTTCGTCGTGGGTGCCGATGTCGGCGAGGCGGCCGTGGTCGAGGACGGCGATGCGGTCGGCGAGATTGAGGGTGGAGCGCCGGTGCGCGATGAGCAGGGTGGTCCGGCCCTCCATGACCTGCCCCAGCGCCTCGTGGATCTCGTGCTCGACGCGGGCGTCCACCGCGGAGGTGGCGTCGTCCAGGACGAGCAGGCGGGGGTCGGTGAGGATGGCGCGGGCGAGCGCGATGCGCTGGCGCTGGCCGCCGGAGAGGGTCAGGCCCTGCTCGCCGACCTTGGTGTCGTACCCGGCGGGCAGCTCGGCGATGAAACGGTCCGCCTGGGCGGTGCGGGCGGCGGCCTCGATCTGCTCCTGGTCGGCGTCGGGGCGGCCGTAGGCGATGTTGGCGCGGACGGTGTCGGAGAAGAGGAAGGAGTCCTCCGGAACCAGGCCGATCGCGGCCCGCAGCGAGTCCAGGGTCAGCTCGCGCACGTCGTGCCCGCCGACGAGGACGGCGCCGTGGGTGACGTCGTAGAAGCGCGGCAGCAGCAGCGAGACCGTGGACTTGCCGGAGCCGGAGGAGCCGACCACGGCGAGGGTCTCGCCGGGGCGGATCTCGAAGGACAGGCCGGTCAGGACCGGGCGGCCGTCGGTGTAGCCGAAGGACACGTCGTCGAACTCGACGGTCGCGGGCGCGTCGGCGGGCAGTTCCTTGGTGCCGCCGGTCAGCGTCGGCTCGGTGTCGATCAGCTCCAGCACCCGCTCGGTGCCGGCGCGTGCCTGCTGCCCGACGGTGAGGACCATGGCCAGCATCCGGACCGGGCCGACCAGCTGGGCGAGGTAGGTGGAGAACGCCACGAAGGTGCCGAGCGTGATGTGGCCGCGCACGGCGAGCCAGCCGCCGAGCGCCAGCATGGCGACCTGGCCGAGGGCGGGCACGGCCTGGAGGGCGGGGGTGAACTTCGCGTTCAGCCGGATGGTCCGCAGCCGCCCGGCGAACAGCCGCCGCCCGACCGCCCTCAGCTTGGCGGTCTCCTGCTCCTCCTGCCCGAACCCCTTCACCACGCGGACCCCGCTGACCGCGCCGTCCACCACCCCGGCGACGGCGGCGGCCTGCGCCTGCGCGTACCAGGTGGCGGGGTGCAGTCTCGTACGGCTGCGGCGGGCGATCCAGCCGAGCGCGGGCGCCACCGCGAGGGCGACCAGGGTCAGCGGCAGCGACAGCCAGGCCATGATCACCAGGGAGATCAGGAACAGCAGCACGTTGCCGATGGTCATCGGCAGCATGAAGAGCAGGCCCTGGATCAGCTGGAGGTCGCTGGTGGCGCGGCCGACCACCTGCCCCGTGGACAGCTCGTCCTGGCGGCGGCCGTCGAACCGGGTGATCGTCCCGTACATCTCCGTCCGCAGGTCGTGCTGGACGTCGAGGGCGAGCCGGCCGCCGTAGTAGCGGCGGACGAAGGTCAGGGCGTAGACGAGGATCGCGGCACCCACCAGGCCGCCCGCCCAGGGGGCCATGGCGCGGCTGTGGTCGCCGATCACGTCGTCGATGATCACCTTGGTGATCAGCGGGACGACGGCCATGACGGCCATGCCCCCGAGGGAGGCGCCGAGGGCGAGGACCACGTCCTTGGGGCGGCGCCACGCGTACGCGGCGAGTCTGCGCGCCCAGCCTCGTGTTTCCCCCGGTTGCGCTGCCACGTCGGTGCCTCCCTGACGACCTGATCTACCGGAAGGCACCAACACGGACGGGAGCGGATTTCATCCCTCCGCAATATTCGGAAGGACGGCGCGGGGGCCGGGCACGGCGCTCAGGTGCGTACCCGGAGGTAATAGAACCGGGTCGTCTGCACCGCGTTCTGGTTGTCGTCGCTGACCAGGAGGACCCTGAGGCGGCCCCGGGCGTCGCGGCCGGTGATCGTCATGCCTTCGATGTTGTCGAGGAGGGGGTTGGGCTGGGGCTGCTTCGCGGTGGCACCGAGGGAGGGGCAGGCGGCCAGGTCGGTGAGGAGGGTCTTGTGGATCGGGCGGACGCCGGGCTGCCCGGTCAGGTTCCGGATCCCGCCGGTGTCCGTCGCGTGCCGCGGGTCGGCGAGGTAGAGGCGGACGGTGTTGCCGACGCCTGCGGTGAAGCCGCGTTCCAGGACCAGCAGCCGGCCGTCGGGCGTTGCCTGGACCTCGGGGACGCCGAGGCCGTCGTCGGTGCGGTAGGCGTACTGGGCGGCGGGCCGGAAGTGGCCGCCCGGGGTCCGCTGCCAGGTCTGGAAGCGGACGATGCCGGGGGTGTCACCGGAGAGCGCGTACTCCATGGACGCCAGCAGCGTGCGTCCGCCGGGCAGCAGGGTCAGGCCCTCGAAGGTCTGGTTGGCGGTGGCGCGGCCGGCCGGGGCGACCATCAGGGAGTCCGGCACGGGCAGGCGGTCGAGGATGCGGCCGTCGCGGGAGTAGCGGCGTACGGACGGCTCGGTCTCGGAGGTGACCAGGCGGGTGCCGTCCCGGTCGACGACGAGTCCCTCGGAGTCGAGCGCGGCCCCGTTCTCGTCGGCGAGCTGGACCACGCTCGTGGGCCTGAGGGTGCGGCGGTTCAGGGTGAACAGCGACGAGCGGTCGGAGAGCGCGGCGAGTTCGCCGTGCCGGTCCACCGCCAGCGCGGAGAGGTTGCCGACGAAGGTGCCCTCGTACGTCGTCTTGTCGAGGCCGTCGGTGAAGCGGTCGAGGGAGACGGACGGCGAGCAGGCGTGGTCGGTCGGGGTGTCGGCGGCGGCCGGCCCGGCGGTGAGACCGGTGAGACAGGTGGCCGCCGCCAGGCCGGCGGTGAGGGTCGCGAGTACGGTTCTCAGACGCATGACCGTCACCGTAGGGTGCCCGGATGACCGAGGGGAGACCTCCTCGTGAAGCGTCAGCCGGTCGGCGGCACCGGCACGAACGCCTCCTTGGGCGCGGGCGTCGGGATGTAGCGCGCCGTCCTCAGCGTGGTGGACACGATGTCCTTGTGGATGACCCTCGCGATGTTCTGAATGGTCGTCACGCCGTAGTCCATGGTGCTGTTGTCCTGGGTGAGCACCGTGATCGTGTAGTCGTGCCCGGCGCCGTTGAAGGTGCCGACGCTGTGCACCCGCCAGCCGTGGGTGGCGCGCTGCAGCCAGCCGTTCTTGACGTGCACGGCGACGGAGGACGGCGCCCCGGCGGGCGTGCCCCAGCGCTGGGAGGAGACGACCTGGCCCATCAGCTTGAGGATGTAGGCGCGGGAGTTGTCGCTGAGCACCGAGTTCTTGGCGGTGATCAGACCGAGCAGCTTCTGCTCGTCGCGCACGGTGATCTGGGTCAGGCCCCAGTAGCCGTCCGCGCCCGGCTTGGTCTGGGTCATGCCGGCGGCGGCCAGGAAGCCCTTGACCTTCGTCAGGCCCAGCTGCTTCCACAGGCTGCTGGTCGCGTCGTTGTCCGACTTTGTGATCATCGCCTTGGCCAGCGTGGTCTCGCGGTCGGTGAGGTAGCGGTTGTGTTTCTTCGCGTCCCAGAGCAGCGTGGCGAGCACGGTCACCTTGACCACACTGGCGGAGTCGTAGGCGCTGGACTCCCGCAGCGTGCAGGTCGTGTTGGTGCTGCGGTCGCGCAGCCCGACGGCGATGGTGCCCTTGCGGCCCGCCAGCGCCGCGGTGATGTCCTTCTGCAGCTTGGCGGCCAGCCCGGCCTTGCCGGACGTGCAGCTGACGGTGGCCGACGCGGCCGAGGCGGGGGCCGCGGCCGCCACGCAGGGAACGAGCATCCCGGCGCCGACCCCGATCGCCGCGAGCGCTCTGACGCGCCCGGTTATCCAGTGAGTCATACCCATTTGACGCACAGGATCGGGCGAATGGTTGTGCGGACGGGAAGGGTTTGACGAGTCGTTACCGGCGAGGGCGCGGCGTCGGGCCCTCGCCGGTGGGCGCAGGCCTCAGTCCAGGTGCGTCGGCGCGAACATCCGCAGCAGGGCCGGGAGTACGAGCACCGACGGGCCGGGGGCGGCCAGGGCCTTCGCCAGGTCGGTCTCCAGGGTCTCGGGGGACGTACGGACGCCCGGGACGCCGAAGGACTCGGCCAGGGCCACGTAGTCGGGGCGGGTCAGTTCCGTCGCCGTGGGCTCGCCGAAGGCGTCGGTCATGTACTCGCGCAGGATGCCGTAACCGCCGTCGTCGACGATCAGCCAGGTGACGTTCAGGTCGTACTGGCGTGCCGTGGCCAGTTCGGCGATGGAGTACAGGGCGCCGCCGTCGCCCGAGACGGCGAGGACCGGGCGGGTCGGGTCGGCCGCCGCCGCGCCGAGCGCCGCCGGGAAGCCGTAGCCGAGGCCGCCGGCGCCCTGGGCCGAGTGCATGGTGTTGGGCGACTCGGCGTCGAAGGCGGACCAGGCCCAGTAGGCCAGGATCGTCATGTCCCAGAAGGACGGGGAGTGGGCGGGCAGTGCGCGGCGCACGGAGGCCAGCACCTGCTGCTCCAGGGTGAGTTCCTGGGCGGCGATCCGGTCGGCGACCTTCGCGAGCACCTCCCGCACCCGGTCCGGCGCCGTGGCGTCCGCGCGCTCCTCCACCGTGTCCAGCAGCGCCTGGAGGGCCAGGCGGGCGTCCGCGTGGATGCCGAGGGCCGGGTGGTTGGACTCCAGCTTGCCGAGGTCGGCCTCGATCTGGATCACTCGGCCGCGGGGCTTGAACGTGTGGTAGTTCGAGGACAGTTCGCCCAGGCCCGAGCCGACCACGAGCAGGACGTCCGCGTCCTCGAGGAAGTCGGTGGTGTGGCGGTCCTCCAGCCAGGACTGCAACGAGAGCGGGTGCGTCCACGGGAACCCCCCCTTGCCGCCGAAGGTGGTGACGACGGGTGCGTTCAGCTTCTCCGCCAGCGTCCGCAGCTTCCCGGCGGCGTCCGCGCGGACCACTCCCCCGCCCGCGATGATCGCCGGGCGGGCCGCCTTCGACAGCAGGTCGGCCGCCACCGCGGTCAGTTCCGGGCGCGGCGGCAGGTCGTCCGGGGTGGCGTCCATCGCCGTCACCACCGGCAGACGCGTCTCGGCCAGCAGCACGTCCTGCGGGATCTCCACCCACACCGGCCCGTGCGGGGCGGTCAGCGCCGACTTCCAGGCCTCGGCGATCGCGGACGGGATCTGGGACTGGGTGCGGACGGTGTGGACCGACTTCACCACGCCCCGGAACGAGGCCGCCTGGTCGGGGAGTTCGTGCAGATAGCCGTGGCGGCCGCCGCCGAGCCCGGCCGTGGGGATCTGGCTGCCGATCGCCAGGACCGGCGCCGAGGCCGCCGCCGCTTCCTGGAGCGCGGCCAGGGAGGTGAGGGCTCCCGGGCCCGTCGACAGCAGCAGCGGCGCCGCCTCGCCCGTGATCCTGCCGTACGCGTCCGCCGCGAAGCCCGCGTTGTTCTCCACCCGCAGGCCCACATAGCGGAGCGAGGACCTGCGCAGGGCGTCGAACATGCCCAGCGCGTGCTGGCCGGGCAGGCCGAAGACGGTCGTCGCACCGAGCCCGGCCAGTGTTTCCACGACCAGGTCTCCGCCGTTCCGGCCGTCAGGGGGATTCAGCGCGGCCGCCGTCTGCTGATCGGTCGGGCGGAGTACCAGGTCGTGGTCGTGAGTCACAGCTCTCGGTCCTCTGAGGAAAGTCAGGCGTTGCGGGCCGCCGCGATCTGGCGGCTCATGATGGTGGTCAGTTCGTAGGCCGTGTGGGAGGCCGCGACCGACGTGATCTCCGCGTGGTCGTACGCGGGCGCCACCTCGACCACGTCCGCCGAGACCAGGTTGCAGGACGCCAGGCCGCGCAGGATCTCCAGCAGCTCCCGCGACGTCATGCCGCCGGCCTCCGGCGTGCCGGTGCCGGGCGCGTGCGCCGGGTCCAGGCAGTCGATGTCGATGGAGATGTACAGCGGGCGGTCGCCGATGCGCTGGCGAAGCTGGTCGGCGACCTCGTCGGCGCCGCGCCGGTAGACGTCGGCGGAGGTGACGATGCCGAAGCCCATCTTCTCGTCGTCCGTGAGGTCCTGCTTGCCGTACAGCGGGCCGCGGGTGCCGACGTGGGAGAGCGCGGAGGTGTCGAGGATGCCCTCCTCCACCGCGCGCCGGAACGGGGTGCCGTGGGTGTACTCGGCACCGAAGTAGGTGTCCCAGGTGTCGAGGTGGGCGTCGAAGTGGAGCAGGGCCACCGGGCCGTGCTTCTTGGCGACGGACCTGAGGAGCGGCAGCGCGATGGTGTGGTCGCCGCCGAGGGTCATCAGGCGGGCGCCGGTGCCGAGGAGGTCGTCGGCCGCCGCCTCGATGGTGTCCACGGCCTCGTTGATGTTGAACGGGTTCACGGCGATGTCGCCGCCGTCCGCGACCTGGGCGAGGGCGAACGGGGAGGCGTCCTGCGCCGGGTTGTAGGGGCGCAGCAGCCGGGACGCCTCGCGGATGGCGTTGCCGCCGAAGCGGGCGCCCGGCCGGTACGAGACGCCGGAGTCGAACGGCACGCCCACCACGGCGACGTCGGCGGTGCCGACCTCGTCCAGGCGGGGCAGCCGGGCGAAGGTCGCGGGGCCGGCGTACCGCGGAACGCGGGAGGAGTCGACGGGGCCGCGGGGCGTCTCGTTGCTGCTCATGGTGAAATGCCTTCTTTCCTGCGCTTCGTCGCGCATGTACTGCTTTCCGGACGACTCTACTGGTGAGCCGGGACGGGTTCGGACGCGAGTTCGGGGCTCCGTCCGGCGAGCCGCTCCCGCCAGACGGTGAGGACGGCCTCGTCGGTGGGCCGGGTCGCCAGGGACACGGCGACGTAGGCGACGAGGGAGGACAGCAGGCCGTAGTAGACCGGCTCGTTGGCGAGGATGCCGTAGCCCGCCATGAGGCCGATGACCGCGAGGCCGCCGACGATCACGGAGGCGAGGGCGCCCGGCGCGGTGCCGCGCTTCCACAGCAGCCCGCCGAGGATCGGCACCAGCAGCCCGCCGACGAGCAGGTTGTACGCCACGGTCAGCGCCTCGACGACGTCGTTGAGCGCGATGGCGGTGGCGATCACCGCGACACCCATGACCAGGATGAAGGCGCGGTTGCCCTTGACCTCGTCGTGCTCCTCGTCCGCGCGGCGGACGGCACCCCGCAGCCGGGACCAGATGTCGTTGTTGGCGACGGTGGCGCAGGCGATCAGCGCGCCGGAGGAGGTCGACATCACGGCGGCCAGGGCGGCGGCCAGCACCAGCCCGCGCACACCGACGGGCAGTTCGTCCTTGACGATGGTGGCGAAGGCGTCGTCGGCGCTGCCCAGGTTCGGGTAGAGCACCTTGGCGGCGGTGCCGATGACGGCGCCGGCGAGCGCGTAGACCAGGCAGTAGGTGCCGGCGACGGTGCCGCCGTGGCGGGCGACCCTGTCGCTGCGGGCGGTGAACACGCGCTGCCAGATGTCCTGCCCGATGAGCATGCCGAAGGTGTAGATCAGCACGTAGGTGAAGATGGTCTCGCCGCCGATGCCCAGCGGGTCGAAGTACGAGGTCGGCAGCTTGGCCTTCATCTCGGAGAAGCCGCCCGCCTTGACGACGGCGATGGGCAGCAGCAGGAGCAGCACGCCGATCGTCTTCACCACGAACTGCACCATGTCGGTCAGCGTGATGGACCACATGCCGCCGAGGGTCGAGTACGCGACGACGATCGAGCCGCCGAGGATGATCGCGACCGTGCGGTTCAGGTCGAACAGGACGTCGAAGATCGTGGCGTAGGCGATGGTCGAGGTGACCGCGAGCATCAGGGTGTACGCCCACATGACCACGCCGGAGATCACGCCCGCCCGGCCGCCGTAGCGCAGGTCGAGCATCTCGGAGACGGTGTAGACCTTCAGCCGGGCGATGCGGGCGGAGAAGAAGACGGACAGGGCCAGCAGGCCGAGGCCGATGGTGAACACCATCCATGCGCCCGAGAGCCCGTACTTGTAGCCGAGGCCCACGCCGCCGATGGTGGACGCGCCGCCGAGGACGATCGCCGCCATGGTGCCGGAGTACATCGCGGGCCCGAGGCGGCGGCCCGCCACCAGGAACTCGCTCTTGGACTTGGCGCGGCGCATGCCCCACCAGCCCATGGCCAGCATGCCGGCCAGATAGACGACGATCACTGTGTAGTCGACGGCCATGTTGGGGCCCTCCTTCGCGCACATCCCGGTGGCGTGTCGTTTGCATCTGGACGGGGACGTCGGCAGCGGCTCGCGGGGACATCCGCCCGTACCCGCGGCTGCCGGTCTGGGTCGACACTAGGTGGCCGAAAAGCGACTGCGAAGTGTACTTTTCATCCATTCACACGGTCCAGGATGGAGGGAACGCACACCGTGCAGGACACACCGTCGTCGTCCGCCCCAGCGGTCCCACCGACCCCACCGATCCCGCTCTCGGCGCTGCTCGCCCGCGAGGACCTGGCGCTGCGGCAGATCGCCGGGCCGTCGGGTACCGGCACCGTGATCCACTGGGCGCACACCTCGGAGATGGCCGACCCGTACCCGTATCTGCTCGGCGGCGAGCTGCTGCTGACGGCGGGCGTCCAGGTCCCGCGGGCGGCGACCGCGGAGGCCGGGAGCAGGTACTTCGACGACTACGTCGCGCGGATCGTCGCCGCGGGCGGCGCGGCCCTCGGCTTCGGTGTGGCGCCGGTGCACGACACGGTGCCGGCCGCCCTGGTGGCGGCCTGCGACGCCCGCGGCCTGCCGCTGCTCGAAGTGCCGCCGCAGACCACCTTCTCCGGCGTCGCCCGCGCGGTCTGGCAGCTGATGGCCCAGGCGCGCCTGGCCGAACTCCGCCGGGTCACCGAGGCCCAGCAGAGCCTGGCCGCCGCCGCGTCCCGCCCGGACCCGGTGCCGTCGGTGCTGCGCCAGCTGGCCCAGCGGGTGGGCGGCCGTGCGGTGCTGTACGGGCCCGAGGGCACCCCCGTCGCCGAGGCCGGGCGGGAGGAACACCCGCCCGAGGTGCGGGACGCGCTGGACGCGCTGGCCCGGCTCGTCACCAGCCGCGCCCGCTCCTCCGCCACCGACACCGTCGCGGGCCGCCACCTCGCCGCCTACGCCCTGGGGACCGGGCAGGGCTTCGTGCTCGCCGTCGCCTCCCCGCACCGCGAACCGGGCGACCACACCATCGCCTCCGTGGCCGCCGTCCTGCTGACCCTGCTCACCGGCGAGCACCAGAGCGGTGCGGGCGCGGCCCGCTCCTCGGCGCTGGTACGGCTGCTGCTGGGCGCCCCGCCCGAGAAGGTCGCGCCACTGCTCGGGTGCGGGCGGTGGGTCGTCGTGCACGCGCGGCCCGGCGCGCAGGCCGCCGACGCGGTGGCGGCCTCCGCGCTCGGCGCCGCCCTCGGGTCGGCGCTGGTCGACCTCGCGGACGGCGTCGTGCGGGTCCTCGTCCCCGCCGACCGCGAACCGGGCCCGCAGCCCGGCTGGACGCTCGGCGTCAGCGCGGCCGTCGCCCCGGCCGACTGGCCGGCCGCCGACACCCAGGCGGCCCGCGCCCTGGCCCGCGCCCACGCCACCCGTGCCGAGCTGGTCCGGCACGGCGCCCCCGGCAGCGGTCCCGGCCTCGCCGACCTGCTCCCGCCCGCCGAGGCCGACGCCCACGCCCGCGCCCTGCTGGCCCCCCTCACCCCGGCCCTCACCGAGACGCTGCGCACCTGGCTCTCCCTGCACGGCAGCTGGGACCGCACCGCGGTCGCCCTGTCCGTCCACCGCAACACCGTCCGCCAGCGCATCACCCGCTGCGCCACCCTCCTGGGCACCGACCTGGACGACCCGGACGCACGCATGGAACTGTGGTTCGCCCTGCGGAGGTTGTGAGGGGCGCCACGGCCGGACGGCGGGGTCGCACGGCCGCCGTCGCCGCCGGACAGGCGCGGCCCACATGATCGGCGTGAGCCCCGTCCCAGCGGCCGGAACACCGGCGACGCGGACGGATCACTGCATCACAATGGGTGGCATGCCGATAACCGGGACGCCCAGCCGCGCCGAACTCCTCGACCATCTCGTGAAGACCCGCATCGCCGGGAACGTCGCCACCCCCCGCGAGAACAACCTCTCCCACTACCGCAAGCTGTCGAACGGCGACCGCAACTTCTGGCTCGGCCTGGAACTCGGCGACCGCTGGAGCGACGAGCAGGACGTCCTCGCGGTGATGGCGGAACGGGTCGGCGTCAGCGACGACCCGGAGCACCGGTACGGCCAGGACACCATCGACCCCGAGCTGACCGTGGCCGGGCTGGAGCGGATGGCCGGCAGGCTGCGCAAGGCGGCCGACGGCCGTCAGCGGGTGCTGTTCGCCACCGGCCACCCCGGCGGTCTGCTCGACGTGCACCGCGCCACCGCCGCCGCGCTGCGCGCCGCCGGGTGCGAGATCACCGTCATCCCGGACGGGCTGCAGACCGACGAGGGCTACGTCATGCAGTTCGCGGACGTGGCGGTGCTGGAGCACGGCGCGACGCTGTGGCACACCCACTCGGGCGAGCCGATGCGCGCGATCCTCACCGGCCTGGAGCGCGAGGGCCGCCCGCTGCCGGACCTGGTCGTCGCCGACCACGGCTGGGCGGGCGGTGCCGGACAGCACGGCGTGGACTCCGTCGGCTACGCCGACTCCAACGACCCGGCGCTCTTCCTCGCCGAGGCCGAGGGGACCGTCCAGGTGACGGTCCCCCTCGACGACCACGTGGTCAGCCCCCGGTACTACGACCCGATGACGGCGTATCTGCTGGACCAGGCGGGCCTGGCCGGCTGACGGCCCCGACGGGCTCTCACCGTTCCCGGGGTACGCGGACCACGCCCTCCTGGATGACCGAGATGGCCAGGCGCCCGTCCTGCGTGTAGATGCGGGCCTGGCCGAGGCCCCGTCCGCCGTGGGCGGAGGGGGACTCCTGGTCGTACAGCAGCCACTCGTCGGCCCGGAAGGGACGGTGGAACCACATGGCGTGGTCCAGCGAGGCCCCGACGACGTCGCCGACCGCCCAGCCGCCCCGGCCGTGCGCGAGCAGGACCGAGTCCAGCAGCGTCATGTCGGAGACGTACGTGGCGAGCACGACGTGCAGCAGCGGCTGGTCAATGGGGCCCTCGAGCTTGCCGTTGGTGCGGAACCACACCTGCGAGTGCGGCTCGCGCGGCTCGCCGAACCTGCCGTACGGCGGCTCGTCGACGTAGCGCAGGTCGACCGCCTCGCGGGCCTCCAGGAAGCGCTCGACGACCTCGGGGGCGAGGTGGTCGTAGCCCCGCATGCGTTCCTGCGAGGTGAGCAGGGTGGCCGGGTCCGGGGCGGGCGGCATCGGGGCCTGGTGGTCCAGGCCCTCCTCGTACGTCTGGAAGGACGCCGAGAGATGGAAGATCGGCTGCCCGTGCTGGACGGCGACCACCCGGCGGGTGGTGAAGGAGCGGCCGTCGCGGATGCGGTCGACGGTGTAGACGATGGGCGCGCCGGGGTCACCGGGGCGCAGGAAGTAGGCGTGCAGCGAGTGCGCGTGCCGGTCCTCGGGGACCGTGCGCCCGGCGGCGACCAGCGCCTGCGCCGCCACCTGCCCGCCGAAGACGCGCGGGACCACGGCGGAGCGCGACTTCCCGCGGAAGATGTCCTGCTCGATCCGCTCGAGGTCGAGCAGATCGAGCAGCGACTGAAGTGCCTGACTCATACGTCAGTTGTATCCTGCACTGATTTCGCGGATCCGTCGGGGCCCTTACAGGCCCATGTCCTTGGCGATGATCGTCTTCATGATCTCGCTGGTGCCGCCGTAGATGCGGTTGACGCGGTTGTCCGCGTACAGGCGGGCGATCGGGTACTCGTTCATGAAGCCGTAGCCGCCGTGCAGCTGGAGGCAGCGGTCGATGACGCGGTGGGCGACCTCGGTGCAGAAGAGCTTCGCGGAGGCGGCCTCGGCGGGGGTCAGCTCGCCTGCGTCCAGGGCCTCCGTCGCGCGGTCGGCGACGGCCTCGGCGGCGTCCACCTCGGCCTGGCAGGCGGCCAGCTCGAACTTGGTGTTCTGGAAGGCGGCGACGGGCTTGCCGAAGACGGTGCGCTGCTGGACGTACTCCTTGGCGAACCGGACGGCGGCCTTGGCCTGCGCATAGGCGCCGAAGGCGATGCCCCAGCGCTCGGAGGCGAGGTTGTGGCCGAGGTAGTAGAAGCCCTTGTTCTCCTCGCCGAGCAGGTCCTCGACCGGGACCTTTACGTCGACGAACGCCAGCTCGGCGGTGTCGGAGGTCCGCAGGCCGAGCTTGTCGAGCTTGCGGCCGACGGAGTAGCCCTCGGCCTTGGTGTCCACGACGAAGAGGGAGATGCCGAAGCGGCGGTCGTCCTCGCGGGGCGCGGAGGTGCGGGCGCAGACGATCATGCGGTCGGCGTGCACGCCGCCGGTGATGAAGGTCTTGGCGCCGTTGAGGACGTAGTGCGTGCCGTCCTCGGAGAGCTTGGCGGTGGTCTTCATGCCCGCGAGGTCGGAGCCGGTGCCCGGCTCCGTCATCGCGATGGCCCACATCTCCTCGCCGGTGACGAACTTCGGCAGGTAGCGCTTCTTCTGCTCGTCGGTGGCGAGCAGCTTGATGTACGGCAGGCCCAGCAGCACGTGCACACCGGAGCCGCCGAAGGAGACGCCGGCACGGGCGGTCTCCTCGTACAGGACGGCCTCGAACTTGTGCGTGTCCAGGCCGGCGCCACCGAACTCCTCCGGCACGTTGATACCGAAGACGCCCAGCTCGCCCAGCTTGTAGTAGAACTCGCGCGGGGCCTGTCCGGCGGCGAACCACTCGTCGTAGACGGGCACGACCTCGGCCTCGATGAAGGCGCGGAGGGTCTCCCGGAACGCCTCGTGATCCTCGTTGAACACCGTACGGCGCACGCCGCCACCTCCACGTACATCGCCACTGTCTAAGCGCTTGCTCACACAAACGTACCGGCGAGTACGGCCAGGCGTAAAGAAGGAGGACTGGTAACGCTCGTCACGTGAAGCAGCCCGCCCCCGCTCAGCCCGCCACAGGCGAACTCGCCGAGGCGAACGCCCCCCGGGCCATCCGGTGCAGCAGCTCCGCCGTCGCCCCCCGCCCCGGCAGGAACCCCCGGCGCCCCAGGTGAGGCGTGGAGTTCAGCAGGCCGAAGACGGAGTGGACGGCCGACCGCGCGGCCGGCTCGGCGAGGTCGGGGTGGACCTGGCGGACCACCTCCACCCACAGTTCGACGTACTGCCGCTGGAGCTGGCGCACGAGCTTGCGGTCGCTGTCCCGGAGGCGGTCCAGCTCGCGGTCGTGCAAGGTGATGAGGGGACGGTCGTCGAGCGCGAAGTCGATGTGCCCCTCGATGAGCGAGTCGAGGACCGCCTCCGGACCCGCCACCCCGCCGGCCTCCGCCAGGCGCCGCTTCGCACCCGTCAGCAGCCGGCCGCTGATGCCGACCAGCAGCTCCGCGAGCATCGCGTCCTTGCCCGCGAAGTGCCGGTACAGGCCCGGCCCGCTGATGCCGACCGCGGCGCCTATCTCGTCGACCCCGACGCCGTGGAAGCCGCGTTCGGCGAAGAGCCGCGCGGCTTCCTTGAGGATCTGCTCGCGGCGGGTGGGGGCGTCGGTTCGCGTGGTCATGAAAACAATTCTAGACAGGATGGTTAGCGCTCGTTAACCTGGAGGAAATGGGTTAACGCTCATTAACAGTGGACCACGTCGAACCACAGGGTGAGGGGACCACAGGGATGCACGAGGCACCGGAGCTGACGAGCGCGGCCGATCCCGCGTCGGAGGCCTGGCGGGCCAACGATCAGGCACATCGCGCGCTCGTCGAGGAGCTGCGCGGCAAGCTCGCCGCCGCGCGGCTCGGCGGCGGCGAGAGGGCGCGGACCCGCCACACCGCGCGCGGGAAGCTGCTGCCGCGCGACCGCGTGGACACCCTGCTCGATCCGGGCTCGCCCTTCCTGGAGCTGGCCCCGCTGGCCGCCGACGGGATGTACGACGGACAGGCCCCGGCGGCCGGGGTGATCGCCGGGATCGGCCGGGTCAGCGGGCGCGAGTGCGTGATCGTCGCCAACGACGCCACCGTCAAGGGCGGCACGTACTACCCGATGACGGTGAAGAAGCACCTGCGCGCCCAGGAGGTGGCCCTGGAGAACCGCCTGCCGTGCCTGTACCTCGTCGACTCCGGCGGCGCCTTCCTGCCGATGCAGGACGAGGTCTTCCCCGACCGTGAGCACTTCGGGCGGATCTTCTACAACCAGGCGCGGATGTCCGGCGCCGGGATCCCGCAGATCGCCGCCGTCCTCGGGTCGTGCACCGCCGGTGGCGCCTACGTCCCGGCGATGAGCGACGAGGCCGTGATCGTCCGCAACCAGGGCACGATCTTCCTGGGCGGGCCGCCGCTGGTGAAGGCCGCCACCGGTGAGGTGGTGACCGCCGAGGAGCTGGGCGGCGGCGAGGTGCACTCCCGCGTCTCCGGCGTCACCGACCACCTCGCCGAGGACGACGCCCACGCCCTGCGGATCGTGCGGAACATCGTCGCCACCCTCCCCGCGCGCGGGTCGCTGCCCTGGGAGGTCACCGAGCCGGTGGAGCCCAAGGTCGACCCCTACGGGCTCTACGGCGCCGTGCCGGTCGACTCCCGCACCCCCTACGACGTGCGCGAGATCATCGCACGTCTGGTCGACGGCTCGCGGTTCGCCGAGTTCAAGTCCGATTTCGGCCAGACCCTGGTCACCGGGTTCGCCCGGATCCACGGCCACCCGGTGGGGATCATCGGCAACAACGGCATCCTGTTCTCCGAGTCCGCCCAGAAGGGCGCCCACTTCATCGAGCTGTGCGACCAGCGCGGCATCCCGCTGCTGTTCCTCCAGAACATCTCCGGCTTCATGGTGGGCCGCGACTACGAGGCCGGCGGCATCGCCAAGCACGGCGCCAAGATGGTCACGGCCGTGGCCTGCACGCGCGTGCCCAAGCTGACCGTCGTCGTCGGCGGGTCCTACGGCGCGGGCAACTACTCCATGTGCGGCCGGGCCTACTCCCCCCGCTTCCTGTGGATGTGGCCCAACGCCAAGATCTCGGTGATGGGCGGCGAGCAGGCCGCCTCCGTGCTCGCCACCGTCAAGCGGGACCAGTTCGAAGCACGTGGCGAGGAGTGGCCCGTGGAGGACGAGGAGTCCTTCAAGGCACCTGTCCGCGCCCAGTACGAGCGCCAGGGCAACGCCTACTACGCCACCGCCCGGCTCTGGGACGACGGCGTGATCGACCCGCTGGACACCCGCCAGGTTCTGGGCCTCGCCCTGACCGCGTGCGCCAACGCCCCGCTGGGCGACCCCCAGTTCGGCGTCTTCCGGATGTGAGGGGGACCTCGTAGACATGTTCGAAACAGTTCTGGTGGCCAACCGCGGCGAGATCGCCGTCCGCGTCATCCGCACCCTGCGCGCGCTCGGGGTGCGCTCGGTGGCGGTCTTCTCCGACGCGGACGCGGACGCCCGGCACGTCCGGGAGGCCGACACGGCCGTACGGATCGGCCCGGCGCCCGCGGCCGAGAGCTACCTGTCCGCCGAACGGCTGCTTCAGGCCGCCGCCCGCACCGGCGCCCAGGCCGTCCACCCCGGGTACGGCTTCCTCGCGGAGAACGCCGGCTTCGCGCGCGCCTGCGAGGAGGCGGGACTGGTCTTCATCGGCCCCCCGGCGGACGCGATCTCCCTCATGGGCGACAAGATCCGCGCCAAGGAGACGGTCGAGGCGGCCGGGGTGCCGGTCGTGCCCGGCTCCAGCGGTTCCGGACTCACCGACGCGCAACTGGCCGAGGCCGCCCGCGGGATCGGCATGCCGGTGCTGCTGAAGCCGTCCGCCGGAGGCGGCGGCAAGGGCATGCGCCTGGTGCGGGACGCCGATCGGCTCACCGAGGAGATCGCCGCCGCCCGCCGTGAGGCCCGTGCCTCCTTCGGCGACGACACCCTGCTCGTGGAGCGCTGGATCGACCGGCCCCGGCACATCGAGATCCAGGTCCTCGCCGACGGCCACGGCAACGTGATCCACCTCGGCGAGCGCGAGTGCTCCCTCCAGCGCCGCCACCAGAAGATCATCGAGGAGGCGCCCAGCGTGCTCCTCGACGAGGAGACCCGCGCGGCGATGGGCGAGGCGGCGGTCCAGGCGGCCCGCTCCTGCGGCTACCGGGGCGCGGGCACGGTGGAGTTCATCGTCCCCGGCGGCGACCCGTCCTCGTACTACTTCATGGAGATGAACACCCGTCTCCAGGTGGAGCACCCGGTCACCGAGCTCGTCACCGGCCTGGACCTGGTGGAGTGGCAGCTGCGGGTGGCGGCCGGCGAGCGCCTGCCGTACGCGCAGGAGGACATCACCCTCACCGGTCACGCGATCGAGGCCCGGCTGTGCGCGGAGGACCCCTCGCGCGGCTTCCTGCCCTCCGGCGGCACGGTGCTGCGGCTGCGCGAGCCGCAGGGCGACGGGGTGCGCACCGACTCCGGGCTCAGCGAGGGCACCGAGGTCGGCAGCCTGTACGACCCGATGCTGTCCAAGGTGATCGCCCACGGCCCGGACCGCGCGACCGCGCTGAGGAAGCTCCGCGCGGCGCTCGCGGAGACGGTCACGCTGGGCGTGCAGACCAACGCCGGGTTCCTGCGCCGGCTGCTGGCCCACCCCGCGGTCGCGGCGGGCGAGCTGGACACGGGGCTGGTCGAGCGGGTGGTCGACGAACTGGTCCCCACGGACGTGCCGGAGGAGGTCTTCGAGGCCGCCGCGGCCGTACGGCTGGACGCGCTGCGGCCGAAGGGCGCGGGCTGGACGGACCCGTTCTCCGTGCCGTCCGGCTGGCGGCTGGGCGGCGAGCCCAAGCCGGTGGCCTTCCACCTGCGGGTCACCGACCCGGTGGCGTACGCCCCGCGCGGCACCCACACGGTCGCCGAGGACACGGTCGCCGTGACGCTCGACGGGGTCCGCCACACCTTCCACCGCGCCGCGGACTGGCTCGGCCGCGACGGCGACGCCTGGCACGTGCGCGACCACGACCCGGTGGCCGCCTCCCTCATCCGCGCGGCCCACTCCGGCGCCGACTCGCTGACCGCACCCATGCCGGGCACGGTCACGGTGGTGAAGGTCGCCGTCGGCGACGAGGTGGCCGCGGGCCAGAGCCTGCTGGTGGTCGAGGCGATGAAGATGGAGCACGTCATCTCCGCCCCGCACGCCGGCACGGTCACCGAACTGGACGTCACACCGGGCACCACGGTCGCCATGGACCAGGTGCTGGCGGTCATCGCGCCGGCGGAGGAGGAAACGGTATGAGCACCCCGGAACTCGGTCTCCCCATGGCCGTCCCGGCCCCCGGCCTCCCCGCCCGGGTCAGGATCCACGAGGTCGGCCCGCGCGACGGCCTGCAGAACGAGAAGGCGACCGTGCCGACGGAGGTCAAGGCGGAGTTCATCCGCCGCCTCGCCGACGCGGGCCTGACCACGATCGAGGCCACCAGCTTCGTCCACCCCAAGTGGGTGCCCCAACTGGCCGATGCGGAAGAGCTGTTCCCGATGGTGAGCGGCCTGCCGGTGGACCTGCCCGTCCTCGTACCGAACGAGCGCGGCCTGGAGCGGGCCCTGTCGCTGAGCGCGACCCGGGTCGCCGTCTTCGCCAGCGCCACCGAGTCCTTCGCCAAGGCCAACCTCAACCGGACGGTGGACGAGGCGCTGGCCATGTTCGAGCCGGTGGTGCGGCGGGCGAAGGACGGGGGCGCGCATGTGCGCGGCTATCTGTCGATGTGCTTCGGCGACCCGTGGGAGGGTCCGGTGCCCGTCGACCAGGTGGTCCGGGTCTGCCGGGCGCTGCGGGACATGGGCTGCGACGAGCTGAGCCTCGGCGACACCATCGGCGTCGCCACGCCCGGCCATGTGCTCCGGCTGCTGGCCGCGCTGAACGAGGGCGGTGTGCCCACCGGCGTCATCGGCGTCCACTTCCACGACACCTACGGCCAGGCCCTCGCCAACACCCTGGCCGCACTCCAGCACGGCGTCACCACCGTGGACGCCTCCGCGGGCGGCCTCGGCGGCTGCCCGTACGCCAAGTCCGCCACCGGCAACCTCGCCACCGAAGACCTCGTGTGGATGCTGCGGGGCCTCGGCATCGACACCGGAGTCGACCTCGGCCGTCTCGTCGCCACGAGCGAGTGGATGGCCGGTCGGCTGGGCCGGCCCAGTCCCTCCCGCACCCTGCGTGCCCTCTCCCACAAGGAGCAGTGACCGACGATGAACCACCGCCTGACCCCCGAGCTGGAGGAACTCCGCCGTACGGTGGAGGAGTTCGCGCACGACGTGGTGGCGCCGAAGATCGGCGACTTCTACGAGCGGCACGAGTTCCCGTACGAGATCGTCCGCGAGATGGGCCGCATGGGTCTGTTCGGCCTGCCGTTCCCGGAGGAGTACGGCGGCATGGGCGGCGACTACCTCGCCCTGGGCATCGCCCTGGAGGAACTGGCCCGGGTGGACTCGTCCGTGGCCATCACCCTCGAGGCGGGTGTCTCCCTGGGCGCCATGCCGATCCATCTGTTCGGCACCGAGGAGCAGAAGCGCACCTGGCTGCCCAAGCTGTGCACGGGCGAGATCCTGGGCGCCTTCGGCCTCACCGAGCCCGACGGCGGCTCGGACGCGGGCGCCACCCGGACCACGGCCCGGCTGGACCCGGACACCGACGAGTGGGTGATCAACGGCACCAAGTGCTTCATCACCAACTCGGGCACCGACATCACCGGTCTGGTCACGGTGACGGCGGTGACGGGCCGCAAGCCCGACGGGAAGCCGCTCATCTCCTCGATCATCGTCCCCTCCGGGACGCCCGGCTTCACGGTCGCGCCCGCCTACTCGAAGGTCGGCTGGAACGCCTCGGACACCCGTGAGCTGTCCTTCCAGGACGTCCGGGTGCCGGCCGCCAACCTGCTGGGCGAACAGGGCCGCGGCTACGCGCAGTTCCTGCGCATCCTCGACGAGGGCCGGATCGCGATCGCGGCGCTGGCGACGGGCCTGGCCCAGGGCTGTGTGGACGAGTCGGTGAAGTACGCCAAGGAGCGCCAGGCCTTCGGCAGGCCGATCGGCGCCAACCAGGCGATCCAGTTCAAGATCGCCGACATGGAGATGAAGGCCCACACCTCCCGGCTGGCCTGGCGGGACGCGGCCTACCGTCTGGTGGCCGGCGAGCCGTTCAAGAAGGAGGCGGCCCTGGCGAAGCTGTACTCGTCGACGATCGCGGTCGACAACGCCCGTGACGCCACCCAGATCCACGGCGGCTACGGCTTCATGAACGAGTACCCGGTCGCCCGCATGTGGCGCGACTCCAAGATCCTGGAGATCGGCGAGGGCACGAGCGAGGTGCAGCGGATGCTGATCGCCCGGGAGCTGGGGCTCACCGGCTGACACTCCGGCAGCAGGCCCCGGCCGGCGAACCGCCGGGGCGGACGGGCGCGGCGCCCCACTCCCTGGACAGGAACTGAGGTTAGGCTAACCTACCTTCGAACCTGTCCGGCGGGCGCTCCGCCCCGTTCGAAAGCAGTCACACCCATGCCCATTGCCCGTGCCACCCACCTCTCCCGCCGCGGCGTCCTCGCCGCGGGCGGCGCCCTCGGCCTCGGGGCCGCGCTCGCGGCCTGCGGAACCGACGACGGGAAAAGCGGCGGCTCGGACAGCGGGACGGCGGCCGCCAAGTCCGGCCCGTGGACCTTCAAGGACGACCGCGGGCAGACCGCGAAGGCCGACAGGGTTCCGTCGAACATCGTGGCGTTCGTCGGGGTCGCCGCCGCCCTGTACGACTACGGCGTCCAGGCCAAGGGCGTCTTCGGCCCCACGACGACCAAGGACGGCAAGGCCGATGTGCAGGCCGGCGACATGGACGTCAGCAAGGTGACGGTCCTCGGCAACGAGTGGGGCCAGTTCAACATCGAGAAGTACGCGGCTCTCGCGCCCGACGTCCTCATCTCCACGATGTTCGACAACGCCGGCACCCTCTGGTACGTCCCGGAGGAGTCCAAGAAGAAGATCCTGGCCGTCGGGGCCCCGACTGTCGGCATCTCCGTCTACGACCGCCAGATGACCGAGCCGCTGGAGCGCATGCTGGCGCTCGCCAAGTCGCTCGGCGGGGACGTCACCGGCGACAAGGTCCAGCAGGCCAAGAAGCGCTTCGAGGAGGCGGCCGCCCGGCTGCGCGCCGCCGCCAAGGCCAAGCCGGACATCAAGGTGATGGCCGGCTCGGCCAGCCAGGACCTGTTCTACGTCTCGGGCACCAACCTCTCCATCGACCTGGAGTACTTCAAGGCCCTCGGCGTGAACTTCGTCGAGCCGCCCGAGCAGGCCAAGGCCAAGGGCGGCGGCTGGTACGAGTCGCTGAGCTGGGAGAACGTCGACAAGTACCCTGCCGACATCATCATGATGGACAACCGCACCTCGGCCATCCAGCCCGCCGGCATCACCCAGGGCACCTGGAAGAAGCTCGCCGCCGTCAAGGCCGGCCAGGTCATCGCCCGCAACCCCGAGCCGATCCTGTCCTACGACAAGTGCGCCCCGCTCCTCGAGGACCTCGCGAAGGCCATCGAGAACGCGAAGAAGGTCTCCTGACCCCCGCGCGACCGGCGCCGCCTTTCCGCAGGACGCCCCGACAACGCACCCTGACGACGACTCAGGAGCACATATGACCACGGCCGTGGCCGCCCCGTTCCGTTTCTTCTCCCTGCAGGTCGTAAGGGCGAGGCGGCTCGGTCCGTCTCTGCTCCGGGTCACCTTCGCCGGACCCGACCTCAGGGCCTTCCACTCCCACGGCAGGGACCAGTCCCTGTCGCTGTTCCTGCCCCACCCGGGCCGGCCCGAGCCCGTCGTACCGGTCGAACTCGGCGAAGGCTGGTGGCAGGCCTGGCGCGAACTGCCGGACGACGTGCGGGCGGTCATGCGGTCCTACACGCTGCGCGCGCTGCGCCGCGACCCCGACGAGATCGACATCGACTTCGCCCTGCACGGCGTCGAGCCCGGGGCCGGCTCCCCCGCCGGACCCGCCTCCCGATGGGCGGCGCACGCCGTGCCCGGCGACCGGGTGCTGCTGCTCGGCCCGGCCGTCGCCGACAACCGCGCCATCCGCTTCCGCCCGCCCGAGGACACCGACCTGGTGCTCCTGTGGGGCGACGAGACCGCCGTACCGGCCGCCACCGCGATCCTCGAATCCCTCCCGGCCGGCACCCGGGTGCGCGCCTGGCTGGAGGTGCCGCACGCCGGTGACATCCAGGACGTGTCGACGCCCGCGGACGCGGACATCACCTGGCTCGTACGGCACGACGGGTCCCCCATGACCGTCGACGCCCTGCGGGCCGCTCGACTGCCCGCCGCCGAGCGGCCGTACGTGTGGCTCGCGGGTGAGTCCGGGCGGGTGAAGGCGGCGCGCCGGCACTTCGTCGGTGAGCGGGGGATCGACCGGCGGCGTATCGCCTTCGTCGGGTACTGGCGGCAGGGAATGACGGAGGAACAGTTGCGGGCCGCCGAGTAACTGCCCCTGGAGTGGCTCCGGTCACGGAAGAGGCATGTCTCGATTCCGAAAAGTTAGGTTAGGCTAACCTAAGATGCATCCACTGCGGAGGACCTCCACATGCGCTCACACCTGCTCAATGACCTCACCGCGGAGCACTATCGCCGCTCCGTGACCGAAGGAGTCGAGCGGGTGGCCGCCAAACTCGCCGCCACCGAACGTCCGTTCACCGGCGTCACCGTCGACGCCCTCGCTCCCCGCATCGAGCAGATCGACCTGGACCGGCCGCTGCACGACACCACGGCGGTCCTCGACGAACTGGAGGAGGTCTATCTGCGCGACGCGGTCTACTTCCACCACCCCCGCTACGTCGCCCACCTCAACTGCCCGGTGGTGATCCCGGCGGTTCTGGGCGAGGCCATCCTGTCCGCCGTCAACTCCTCCCTGGACACCTGGGACCAGTCGGCCGGCGGCACCCTGATCGAGCGCAAGCTCATCGACTGGACGGCCGCCCGCATCGGGCTCGGGCCCGCCGCCGACGGCGTCTTCACCTCCGGCGGCACCCAGTCCAACCTCCAGGCACTGCTGCTGGCCCGCGAGGAGACCAAGACCCACGACCTGGCCGAACTGCGGATCTTCGCCTCCGAGGTCAGCCACTTCAGCGTCAGGAAGTCCGCGAAACTCCTCGGCCTGAGCCAGGAAGCCGTGGTCGCGATCCCCGTCGACCACGACAAGCGCATGCGGACCGTCGCCCTCGCCCACGAGCTGGAGCGCTGCCGCCAGGACGGCCTGGTCCCGATGGCCGTCGTCGCCACCGCAGGCACCACCGACTTCGGCTCCATCGACCCGCTGCCCGAGATCGCCGAGCTGTGCGCGCAGTACGCCACCTGGCTGCACGTCGACGCCGCCTACGGCTGCGGGCTGCTCGCCTCGCGGCAGCACCGGGGCCGCCTCGACGGCATCGAGCGCGCCGACTCGGTCACCGTCGACTACCACAAGTCCTTCTTCCAGCCCGTCAGTTCCTCCGCCGTGCTGGTCCGGGACGCGGCCACCCTGCGGCACGCCACCTACCACGCCGAGTACCTCAACCCCCGCCGCATGGTGCAGGAACGCATCCCCAACCAGGTCGACAAGTCCCTCCAGACGACCCGCCGCTTCGACGCCCTGAAACTGTGGATGACGCTGCGGGTGATGGGCGCCGACGGCATCGGCGAACTCTTCGACCAGGTCTGCGACCTTGCGCGGGAGGGCTGGCGGCTGCTGGCCGCCGACCCCCGCTTCGACGTCGTCGTGGAGCCCGCCCTGTCCACCCTCGTCTTCCGCTACATCCCGGCGGCCGTCACCGACCCGGCCGAGATCGACCGCGCCAACCTCTACGCCCGCAAGGCCCTGTTCGCCTCCGGCGACGCCGTGGTGGCGGGCACCAAGGTCGGCGGCCGCCACTACCTGAAGTTCACCCTGCTCAACCCCGAGACCCGGCCGGCCGATCTCGCCGCCGTGCTCGACCTGATCGCCGGCCACGCCGAGCAGTACCTGGGAGAGTCCCTTGACCGCGCGTCCTGAAGCCCCGAACGGCACCTACGACCTCGTGGGGATCGGACTCGGCCCCTTCAACCTGGGCCTCGCCTGCCTCACCGAGCCGATCGCCGACCTCAGCGGGGTCTTCCTGGAGTCCAAGCCCGACTTCGAGTGGCACGCGGGAATGTTCCTCGACGGCGCCCACCTCCAGACCCCGTTCATGTCGGACCTGGTCACCCTGGCCGACCCGACCTCGCCGTACTCCTTCCTCAACTACCTCAAGGAGAAGGGCCGGCTGTACTCGTTCTACATCCGCGAGAACTTCTACCCGCTGCGGATCGAGTACGACGACTACTGCCGCTGGGCGGCGGGCAAGCTGAGCAGCGTCCGCTTCGGCACCACGGTCACCGAGGTGACGTACGAGGACGAGCTGTACGTGGTGCGCACCCGGCGCGGCGAGACGTACCGCGCCCGGCACCTGGTCCTCGGCACCGGCACCGTCCCCTTCGTCCCGCCCGCCTGCCGGGACCTGGGCGGCGACCTCCTGCACACCTCCCAGTACATGCACCGCAGGGCGGAGCTGAAGCGGAAGAAGTCCATCACGATCGTCGGCAGCGGACAGAGCGCCGCGGAGATCTACCACGAACTGCTCTCCGAGATCGACGTGCACGGCTACCGGCTGGACTGGGTCACCCGCTCCCCGCGGTTCTTCCCGCTGGAGTACACCAAGCTGACCCTGGAGATGACCTCCCCGGACTACATCGACTACTTCCACGCGCTGCCCGAGGAGACCCGCCACCGGCTGGAGAAGCAGCAGAAGGGCCTGTTCAAGGGCATCAACTCGGATCTGATCGACTCCATCTTCGATCTGCTCTACCAGAAGAACGTCGAGAGCGGCGACCGCCCGGTCCCCACCCGATTGCTCACCAACTCCTCCCTGACGACGGCCGCGTACGCGGACGGTGTGTACACCCTCGGCTTCCACCAGGACGAGCAGCACAAGGACTTCGAGATCCGCACCGAGGGCCTGGTGCTGGCCACCGGCTACCACTACGAGCCCCCGGCGTTCCTCGCCCCGGTCCTGGACCGCCTCCGCTTCGACGGCCACGGCCGCTTCGACATCGCCCGCAACTACTCCATCGACGTGACGGGCCGGGGCGTCTTCCTCCAGAACGCCGGCGTCCACGCCCACAGCATCACCAGCCCCGACCTGGGCATGGGCGCCTACCGCAACTCGTACATCATCCGTGAGCTGCTCGGCACCGAGTACTACCCGGTCGAGAAGACCATCGCCTTCCAGGAGTTCGCCGCATGACCTTCACGATCCGCCCGCTGGACCCCCTGACGGACGCCCGGCTGCTGCACGGCTGGGTCACGCACCCCAAGGCGACGTTCTGGATGATGCAGGACGCCGGGCCGGCGGACGTCGAGCGCGCGTACCTGGACATCGCGGCGGACGAGCACCACCACGCCTTCCTCGGCCTGCACGAGGGCGAGCCCGCCTTCCTGATGGAGCGCTACGACCCGGCCCACCGGGAACTGGTCGGCCTGTACGAGCCGGAGCCGGGCGACGTCGGCATGCACTTCCTGGTCGCGCCCACCGACACGCCCGTGCACGGATTCACGCGAGCAGTGATCACCGCGGTGATGCGGCACCTGTTCGAGGACCCGGCGGTGCGCAGGGTCGTGGTCGAGCCGGACGTACGCAACACGGCCGTGCACGCCCTGAACGAGGCCGTCGGATTCGTACCCGAGCGGGAGATACAGAAGCCGGAGAAGAAGGCGCTGCTGAGCTTCTGCACGCGCGAGCGGTTCACCGCGGCGACGGGGGTGGCCGTATGAGCCTCGCCGACGCCGTCGCCCACCTCTCGCCCGAGCGCTGGGCGGCCGCCGAACGCCTGCTTATACGCAAGGCGCTCGCCGAGTTCGCGCACGAGCGGCTGATCACGCCCGAGCAGGAGGGTGAGCGGTACGTCGTCCGCGGCGACGACGGACTCACCGCCTACCGGTTCTCCGCCGTCCGGCGCGCCCTGGACCACTGGCAGGTCGACGCCGACTCCATCACCCGGCATTGCGAGGGCGTCGAACTCCCCCTTTCGACGCTGGACTTCCTCGTCGAATTCAAGGAGTCCCTGGGCCTGAGCGACGAGATCCTGCCGGTCTATCTGGAGGAGATCTCCTCCACCCTCGCCGGCACCTGCTACAAGCTCGCCAAGCCGCGGATCTCCTCGGCCGAGCTGGCGCGGGGCTCCTTCCAGGACATCGAGACCGGCATGACCGAGGGCCACCCGTGCTTCGTGGCCAACAACGGCCGGCTGGGCTTCGGGGTCCACGAGTACCTGTCGTACGCCCCCGAGACCGCGAGTCCCGTCCGGCTGGTGTGGCTGGCCGCGCACCGCTCTCGGGCGGCGTTCACGTCGGGTGCCGGAATCGAGTACGAGTCCTTCCTGCGGGCGGAGCTGGGCGAGGAGACCATCCGCCGGTTCCACGGCGTGCTCACCGGTCAGGGCCTGGACCCCGCCGACTATCTGCTCATCCCCGTCCACCCCTGGCAGTGGTGGAACAAGCTCTCCGTCACCTTCGCCGCCGAGGTGGCCCGCCGCCGTCTGGTCTGCCTGGGCGAGGGCGACGACGAGTACCTGGCCCAGCAGTCCGTGCGGACGTTCTTCAACGCCTCCCGCCCGGAGAAGCACTACGTGAAGACGGCCCTGTCCGTGCTCAACATGGGTTTCATGCGTGGGCTGTCGGCCGCCTACATGGAGGCCACCCCGGCGATCAACGACTGGCTGGCCGGGCTGATCGAGAACGACCCGGTGCTGAAGGCGACCGGTCTGTCGGTCATCCGTGAGCGGGCGGCCGTCGGCTACCGGCACCGGGAGTACGAGCAGGCCACCGACCGCTCCTCGCCGTACCGCAAGATGCTGGCCGCCCTGTGGCGGGAGAGCCCCGTGCCCACCCTCCATGACGGCGAGACCCTGGCGACCATGGCCTCGCTCCTCCACGTGGACCACGAGGGCGCCTCCTTCGCCGGCGCGCTGATCGAACGCTCCGCCCTGCCGCCCACGCAGTGGCTGCGCCACTACCTGCGCGCCTACCTCACCCCCATCCTGCACAGCTTCTACGCCCACGACCTGGTCTTCATGCCGCACGGCGAGAACGTCGTCCTGGTCCTGCGGGACGGGGTGGTGCGGCGGGCGGTCTTCAAGGACATCGCCGAGGAGATCGCGGTGATGGACCCGGACGCGGTGCTGCCGCCGGAGGTGAGCCGGATCCGGGTGCGGGTCCCGGAGGACCACAAGCTCCTGTCCGTCTTCACGGACGTCTTCGACTGCTTCTTCCGCTTCCTCGCCGCGCACCTCGCCGCCGAAGGGATCCTGGAGGAGGACGCCTTCTGGCGGACGGTCGCCGAGGTCGTGCGCGAGTACCAGGAGTCGGTGCCCGAACTCGCCGGCAGATTCCGCCGGTACGACCTGTTCGCCCCCGAGTTCGCGCTGTCCTGCCTCAACCGGCTCCAGCTGCGCGACAACCGGCAGATGGTGGACCTGGCCGATCCATCGGGCGCGCTCCAGCTGGTGGGCACCCTGCGCAACCCGCTGGCAGGCCGGTAGGGGGTGTCTCGTCGATCAGGCCGGATCAGGGAGCGGTGGCTGGTGGTGGGGGCACCTCCCACGCCGTTCAGGCAGTGGGGGAACATCGCAAGGCGGAGGAGGGAGCCGATGCGGAGCATCGGCGACCGCCGACAACGCCGCGAGGTGCGGTGCCAGGCGCCGCGAGCCCGGCATGATCGGCGAGACACCCCCCAGGGCCGGAGGACGGGCGGGCGCCCCGGAGTACGGTCCTCCGGGGCGCCCGTCGGTGTGCGTCCGGCCTACTCGGCGGGCCAGGGCACCTGGGGCGAGCGGTAGTAGCCGATGCCCAGGGCGTCCCAGCGCGGGGCCTGCGCGGCGAGCCGCACCTTGTAGGTGTCCCAGTCGTGGGTGGCCGCCGGGGACCAGCCCAGCTCGGCGGCGCCGGGCAGCCGGGGGAAGGCCATGTACTCGATCTGGGGGGAGGTGGACAGGGTCTCCGACCACAGCGGGGCCTCGACGCCCTTGACCGCGGAGGCGGGCGCGCCCGGCAGATAGCTGCCCGGGTCCCAGTCGTAGGACCGCTGGACCTCGACGTAGCCGGCCCAGGCCAGCCCCAGCGGGGTGTCCTTGGTGTACTTCATGTCGAGGTAGACCCGGTCGGCCGGGGACAGGATCAGTCCGGTGCCGTTCTGCGCGGCCTGGGCGACCTGTGCCTTCTCGGCGGCGCTGGTGGAGTCCAGGCCCCAGTACTGGGCGAGGGCGCCCTTGGCCGGGGTGGCGCCGGTCAGCTGGTGCCAGCCGACGACCGTCTTGCCGTACTTGGCGACGATGGGCTGCACCCGGTCCATGAACTTCACGTAGTCCTCGTGGCTGGTGGAGTGCGCCTCGTCGCCGCCGATGTGCAGGTAGCGGCCCGGGGTGATGGCGGCCAGCTCACGGATCACGTCGTCCACGAAGTCGTAGGTGGCCTCCTTGGGCACGCACAGCGAGCTGAAGCCGACCTTGGTACCGGTGTAGAGCGGGGGCGCCACGCCGTCGCAGTTCAGGTCGGCGTAGGAGGCGAGGGCGGCGTTGGTGTGGCCGGGCATGTCGATCTCGGGCACGACCTCCAGGTAGCGGGAGGCGGCGTAGCGGACGATCTCCTTGTAGTCGGCCTTGGTGTAGTAGCCGCCCTGGCCGCCGCCGACCTGGGTGGAGCCGCCGTAGGTCGCCAGGCGCGGCCAGGAGTCTATGGCGATGCGCCAGCCCTGGTCGTCGCTGAGGTGCAGATGCAGCTTGTTGATCTTGTAGAGGGCGAGCTCGTCGATGTACCGCTTCACCTGGTCGACGGTGAAGAAGTGGCGGGAGACGTCGAGCATGGCGCCGCGGTAGGCGTAGCGGGGGCTGTCCTGGACTGTGCCGCCCGCGACCAGCCAGGGGCCGGGCTGCGCGGACTTCTTCTCGACGGCGGCGGGCAGCAGCTGGCGCAGGGTCTGCACGCCGTGGAAGAGACCGGCCGGTTCACGGGCGGTGATGGTCACGCCTTTGGGCCCGCTGTCGAGGCGGTAGCCCTCGGCGCCGAACGCGCCCCCCGCCAGGCGCAGCCGGATACCAGCCGGGCCGTGCGTGGTCAGCGGCAGCCGGTAGCCGGTCGAGGGCCGCAGGACGTCCGCGAGGTACGTGCCGACCCGGCGGGCCTCGGCGCCGCCGTCGACGCGGATACGGGTCGCGGACGTGATGCGGTACGCGGCTCCGCCCGCGTGGACGGAGGCGGGCGCGGGGATCACCTGGCTGAGCGGGGTCGCGGCCGGCGGCCCGCCCTTGGCGGGCGTGGCGGCGACCGTGAAGGCCCCGGCCGCCGCCACGAGCAGCAGCGAACCGAGGACGCGGGTCACCCGGGTGGTCGTACGTGGCTTGCGGGGAGTCGTGCTGTGGTGCCGTCTCACATGCGCTCCCTTCACACGGGTTCGAGGGCTCGGCGAGCACCCGATGGGTGTAGACCACTCTCTCGCATCAGCGGTGAAACAATCCCCCCATGGCGGAAATCATCCAGAAGGACGGCACCTGGACGTTCGACGGCGAAGCCCTCCGGCTGACTCCCGGACGGGACCGGAACGTCGGTCTGCTCCGCCGTACGCTGGGGGAACTCACCGTCCCGCTGGAAGCCTTGGCGGGCGTCTCCTTCGAGCAGGGGAAGAAGACGGGACGGCTCAGGCTGCGGCTGCGGGACGGGGCCGACCCGCTGCTGCTCGCCACCGGCGGCCGGCTGACCGAGCCCCACGACCCCTACCAACTGCTGGTGGAGTCCGACCGGTACGGCGTCGCCGAGTACTTCGTGGACGAGGTGCGCAGCGCCCTGCTGCTGGAGCGGGTTTCACCCGATCCGGTGACGCGGTATCTGCTGTCCGGCCCATCGCTGCCGGTGTCGGTGGCCGCCGGGGACGGCACGGCGAGCTTCGACGGCGAGCAGGTGCGGCTGGAGTGGAACTGGAAGACGGAGGACGCCAAGGCCGCCGGGGGCGCCCGCTCCCTCGCACTGGCGGACATCACGGCTGTGGAGTGGGTGCCCGCGGCCGGGCTGGAGAACGGCTGGCTGCGCTTCACGGTGCGCGGCGCGCCGACCGGGACCCCGCCGAAGTACGACCCGCACGCGGTGGAGCTGTGGGGCTTCAAGAAGGACCCACTGATGGCGCTGGTCGCGGCGGCGGTGCAGGTGCGGCTGCCGCATCCCGCCTCGTCCGGCGGAAAGCCCGGGGAGATACGGGCGGCGGGCCCCGGGGCCGTACCGGACACGGCGGTGGTACGGGCCCCGGAGGCCGGGGTCCCGCAGCAGCGCGCGGCGGCCGAGGACGACCACGACGCGCTGCTGCGGCGGCTGCGCGAGCTCGGTGAGCTGCACCGCACGGGGGTGCTCACCGACGAGGAGTTCACCCTGGCCAAGCAGGCGGTCCTCAAGCGCATGTGAGGCCGCGCGTGAGGACCGCCCCAGGCAGCGGTTGCGTCACTTCGCGCGGCGGGCCACCGTGAAGTGGTCGATCCTGTCACCGGTCTCGGCGATGCCCTGGACCTTCAGGGTGGCGTAACGGCCCTTCGGTGCGGGCGTGACGTCCACGCGCAGGAAGGAGTAGTTGAGGTAGCGCACCCGGGACCAGGCGACCGTCTCGTTCTGCTTGCCGTCCTTGAGGTTGACGAAGGAGGCGACGGAGTCGACCTCGTGCTCGTGTCCCTCGTAGGAGTCGGGCGCGCTGAACGCGTACAGGCTGCGGCCCGCGGCGCCCGCCGTGACGTACACCACACCCTCGGTCTCGGGGTATGCCGTGCCGCCGATCGGGAGCTTCTTGGTGACGGCGTTGCCCTTGATGACGTCGGTGCGCTCGTACTGGTGGTTGTGGCCGTTGATGACGAGGTCGACGTCGTACTTCTCGAACAGCGGCACCCACTCCTGCCGCACACCCCCCTCCGAGGCGTGCGCCGTGGACGTGCAGTACGCGCAGTGGTGGAAGAACACGATGACGAAGTCGATGTCCCGCGCGGCCCGGAACTTCTTCAGCTGGGCCTCGAACCACTTGGTCTGGGTGCCGCCGGAGATGCCGAGGTTGGCCGGGATCTCGAAGGAGATGTCGTTGGGGTCGAGCGAGATGATCGCCGTGTTGCCGTAGACGAAGGAGTAGACGCCGGGCAGGTTCTTCTTGTCCGGCCCGTTGTCGGGGAGCGTGAAGCGGGCCTCCTCGCCGCCGTAGCCGTTGGGCGAGTACCAGGCCTCCATGTCGTGGTTGCCGTAGCTGACCATCCACGGGACGGACTTGGCGACCGACTCGGTCTGGGCGAGGAACTGGTCCCAGGTGCGCGAGTCGAAGACGGTGTCGGAGGTCTTGCCCTGGCCGGCCGGGTCGCCGTAGGCGATGTCGCCGGCGTGCAGGTGGAAGGCCGGGTTCTGGCCGAGGATCAGGCTGTCGTTGGCCAGGGCGTGGTAGCTCACGCCCTGGTCGCCGAAGGCCGTGAAGGTGAACGGCTGCTTGTGGTCGGGGGCGGTGGTGAAGGTGCCCAGGGTGCCCAGCAGGTGCGGCTCGGCCGGGTCGAAGCCCTGGTGGCCGACGCCGTAGTAGTACGTCCTGCCGGGGCGCAGGTGGGTGAGCTTGGCGTGCAGGTAGTACTGCGTGTGGTCGCCGCTCGCGCCGACACCGGCGGGGGTGTAGAGGGTGCGGACCTCCGCCTCGATCTTGCGGGAGAGGTCCCAGGGGTGGGCGCCGACGCGGATGAACGGCTTCTTCACGGCGACCGGGACCTGCCAGGAGATCGTCATCTCCGTGCGCGGGTCGTTGCCGTAGGCGAGGTGGCGGCCGAAGGGGGCGACGAGGGAGCCGTCGACGGTCTCGGTGGCCGGGGCGGTGGCCGGCGTCGGGGTGGCGGCCTGGGCGGTGGCGCCCGGTACGAACGCGCCACCGGCGACGGCGCCGAGGGTGACCGCACCGCCCCTGATCATCGTGCGCCGCGAGAATCTGGAGCGCAGGTACTCGTGCTGTTCGGCCATGCTCATGCGCTCGGCCAGCTTCTCGGGTACGCCCATGCGTGGAATGTCCATGGCGTCTGAAAATGCTTCACCAGCGCGACAGGACGCGGGCCGCCGGATGGACAGGGCGCGAACAGCGCTTCACCAGCACCTGAACAGGCGCCTGCCCGAAATCGGGCAAGATTCTTGCGAAAGTATCTCCCGTACTCCAGGATCTACCGGGTGCACGACGAACTCGTTGATCATCTGACGCGGTCCACGCCCCTGAACCGGGGCGAGGCGCTGCGGGTGGTCCAGGACGTGCTCGCCTACTTCGACGAGACGACCGAGGAGTTCGTCCGTCGCCGCCACCGCGAGATGCAGGCCCAGGGCCTGGTGAACGCGGAGATCTTCGAACGGATCGGGGCGGAACTGAAGTACCGCGCGGTGGCACCGCCGGAGCTCTCGCTGCGGCAGTTGCGGCGGATCGTCTACGGCTGACCACCGCCGCCGGAGACGACAGCGACATCAACTCGGGGACAAAAGGGACTTATATGTGCGGAATCGTCGGATACATCGGCAAGCGTGACGTCGCCCCGCTGCTCCTGGAGGGCCTGCAGCGCCTGGAGTACCGCGGCTACGACTCGGCGGGCATCGTCGTCACCTCGCCGAAGGCGGCCGGCCTGAAGATGGTCAAGGCCAAGGGCCGGGTACGCGACCTGGAGGCCAAGGTCCCGGCGCGCTTCAAGGGCACCACCGGCATCGCCCACACCCGCTGGGCCACCCACGGCGCCCCGTCCGACGTGAACGCCCACCCGCACATGTCGGGCGACGACAAGGTCGCCGTCGTGCACAACGGCATCATCGACAACGCCGCCGACCTGCGCCGCAAGCTGGAGGCGGACGGCGTGGAGTTCCTCTCCGAGACCGACACCGAGGTCCTCGTCCACCTCATCGCCCGCTCCGAGGCCGAGACGCTGGAGGAGAAGGTCCGCGCCGCCCTCCGCCTGGTCGAGGGCACGTACGGCATCGCGGTCATGCACGCCGACTTCTCCGACCGCATCGTGGTGGCCCGCAACGGCTCCCCGGTCGTGCTCGGCATCGGCGAGAAGGAGATGTTCGTCGCCTCCGACATCGCCGCGCTGGTCACCCACACCCGGCAGATAGTCACCCTCGACGACGGCGAGATGGCCACCCTCAAGGCCGACGACTTCCGCACGTACACCACCGAGGGCACCCGGACCACCGCCGAGCCGACCACCGTGGAGTGGGAGGCGGCCTCCTACGACATGGGCGGCCACGACACCTACATGCACAAGGAGATCCACGAGCAGGCCGAGGCCGTGGACCGGGTGCTGCGCGGCCGGATCGACGACCGGTTCGCCACCGTGCACCTGGGCGGCATCAACCTCGACGCCCGTGAGGCGCGCGCGGTGCGCCGGGTGAAGATCCTCGGCTGCGGCACCTCCTACCACGCCGGCATGATCGGCGCCCAGATGATCGAGGAGCTGGCCCGGATCCCCGCCGACGCCGAGCCGGCCTCCGAGTTCCGGTACCGCAACGCGGTCGTGGACCCCGACACGCTGTACATCGCGGTCTCCCAGTCCGGTGAGACCTACGACGTGCTGGCGGCCGTTCAGGAGCTCAAGCGCAAGGGCGCGCGGGTCCTCGGCGTCGTCAACGTGGTGGGTTCGGCGATCGCCCGCGAGGCGGACGGCGGCATCTACGTGCACGCCGGTCCCGAGGTGTGCGTGGTCTCCACCAAGTGCTTCACCAACACGACCGTGGCCTTCGCGCTCCTCGCACTGCACCTCGGCCGGATCCGCGACCTGTCGGTGCGCGACGGCAAGCGCATCATCGAGGGGCTGCGCAAGCTGCCCGCGCAGATCTCCGAGATCATGAAGCAGGAGGAGGAGATCGAGCAGCTGGCGAAGAGCTACGCCGACGCCCGCTCGATGCTCTTCATCGGCCGCGTCCGGGGCTACCCGGTGGCCCGCGAGGCCTCCCTGAAGCTCAAGGAGGTCTCCTACATCCACGCCGAGGCCTACCCGGCCTCCGAGCTCAAGCACGGCCCGCTGGCGCTGATCGAGCCCGCGCTGCCGACGGTGGCGATCGTGCCGGACGACGACCTGCTGGAGAAGAACCGCGCGGCCATGGAGGAGATCAAGGCCCGCAGCGGCAAGATCCTCGCCGTCGCCCACCAGGAGCAGGAGAAGGCCGACCAGACGATCGTCGTGCCCAAGAACGAGGACGAGCTGGACCCGATCCTCATGGGCATCCCGCTGCAACTCCTCGCCTACCACACGGCGTTGGCGCTGGGCCGGGACATCGACAAGCCGCGGAACCTGGCGAAGTCGGTGACGGTGGAGTAGACACCGCCCTCGCGGCTGTCCCCGGCCGGACGTGAACGACCCCCTGTGTGCCACCTGCACAGGGGGTCGTTCTCTTCAGGGGCCGGGGCCCGCCCAGAACCCCGGCCCGACGGCTGCTCAGCCGGTGGCCGTCACACCTCGGCCGGCAGCGCGTCGCGAAAGGGCCGTCGGCCAGTGCGCGAGGGCCGCGGTCGCCGCGTACCAGGCGACCGCCCCGGCCGCCACGGCGAACCAGCCGCCCGCCTTCGCCAGGCTGGAGTTGTCGGCGAAGCGCGCCACGGCGAGCAGGAGCAGGGAGACGAAGAACAGCCCGTAGGTGGCCTGGGTGAGCTGGTCGCCGCCCGCGAGGGTGAGCGAGAGGACCACGGCGGCGAACAGGGCCAGGAACAGGCCCGAGCCGTTGGCCGAGATCTGGTTGCCGGAGGACAGTGCCCAGGTGAACCACAGGGCTCCGACGGCGGTGTAGGCCGTGCCGGAGGCACTGTCGTGGTCGCGGAAGGCCAGCAGCCCGACGAGGAACAGGGCTACGCCGCCGACATAGTGAGCGATGGTCACGGCGTCGTCCGCCGTCACGGAGTGGATGACCCTCGTGTACCCGAGGCCGAAGGCCAACAGGGTGACGAACAGCGCGAGTCGGCCGGCGATCGTGGTGGTGGTGCTTCCCGCAGAGACGTCGTTGGCCACGGCGGGCTCCCTTCATTCCTGTGTGCAGTTGTGCGGTGACCGATATATGCCCTTCACAAGGGCACAAACACCTTCTACGCGCGAGTAGCTTGGGCGGTCGTCACACTGATGTGCCAGGTCACGAAAGGGATTTGGGACCGTTACGGGATGACAACGACGGGCCGCTGGGCCCGCTTGGCGAGCCGGCCGGCGACCGAGCCGAAGAGGCGTCCCACGATGCCGTGCGAGGAGCCGACGACGATCGCGTCCGCCTCGTACTCCTTGCCGACCTCCTCGAGTTCGTGGCAGATGTCGCCGCCGCGCTCGACCAGGATCCAGGGCACCTCGGCGAGGTACTCCGCGCACGCGAGCTCGAGACCGAGGACCTCGGTGCGGTGGTCGGGGACGTCCACGAAGACCGGGGGCTCGCAGCCCGCCCACACCGTGGTGGGCAGCCGGTTGGCCACATGCACGATGATCAGCCCGGACCGGGTGCGATGGGCCATCCCGATCGCGTAGGCGAGGGCGCGTTCACTGGAGTTCGATCCGTCGAAACCGACGACGACGCCGTGCTTGAACGCCGGATCGCAGGGATGGCGTGACTCCTGCTCCGCCAGGGGATCGACCGACGCGGGGTCGGCGACCGGCCGCTTGCGGTCCGCGGGTTCGAAGAATTCGTGACCGGCCATGGCTGTCTCGGCGATGTGATCCTTTGTCGGGGACGACAGTCTGCGGCGAATGCTGTGTCCGGGAATCGTCTTCCCGTCCCCATACCCCCAAGGGTACGGCGGCACTCCTCCTTAGCCCAGATCCCGCGCACTCTCCGTGGCGGTTCCCCGGAGCATGCACGACAGGCGCCCGTAACGCAATGGTTGCTGCCCCGTACAGGCGGTTTGCCCGCGATTCACTCCCCGCGACCGCCCGGTCACCCCCCACTCCGGAGGCCCGCCGGGGCACCGGACGGTGCCGCACAGTGACCGACCCGTCGAACACGCGTTGAACCCGATGATCCACCGCCGCAGGGAGCACCGCAGGGAGCCCACCGTGTCCGCACCTCACCCCGCCCCCGGCCGACCCCGGTCGCCACGCCCCGCGCCGGTCGCGGCCGAGGGCGCCCGCGGGGCGGGTCACGGCGGCCTCGGGGAGGCCGCGGCCGGCCGCGCCGCGGGGACCGCAGGAGGCCGCGCCGGAGGCGCCCAGGGAGGCGGCCGTGCCCGCGACATCTCCTGCGGGCGGGTGGGGGACAGCGTGGGTGATGTGGTTCGGTGGGGCGTCTTCAGTTGCGTCCTCGTGCCGGTGGTGTTGGTCTGGTACGGCACCTCGCCGGCCGGGGCCACCGGGACCGCGCTGGGGCTGGCGGCCGTGACCGGGGTCTGTCGCGTGCTGTTGAGACAGTCGGAGCGCGGGGCGGCCCGGCTGCGCGCGGAGGAGCGCGTCCCGCACCGCGGACGGCACCAGCGGACGGGCACGGGGGCGCACCGGGGCGGCCGTCACCCCGGGGGAACGACTCCGGTCGCCTGACCGGTTTCCGCGCACGCGCCCGTATCTTTTCAGCCAACTTCTCGGACTCGTGCATCACCCGCCCGAGGTACCCCCCAACCCCCGTTCGACCTGCACCGAAAGGGTCTCGGCGACCCTGCGCACCCTACGGGGATTGGCCACTGCGACGAGGCGCACTTCCCTGCACGCCCCACGAGTGCAACGCTTCGTGATCGAATGCTTCACGCCAAGTTGCCATGTCGACAATGTGCCGGGTGCTGAACTGGCCACCGTGGCACGGCGGGACACAGTAGATTCGATCTTGACGGTACTTACGGCGGGGGACTCGTGCAGGACCGAGGGGAAACGTGCAGGAGCGACACAACCGAGGAGCCGCGACCACCGAGGGGGGCTTAGCAGTATGAGCCACGACTCCACTGCCGCGCCGGAAACCGCGGCCCGGAAGCTTTCCGGGCGACGCCGCAAGGAGATCGTCGCGGTGCTGCTGTTCAGCGGCGGCCCCATCTTCGAGAGTTCCATACCGCTTTCGGTGTTCGGGATCGACCGCCAGGACGCCGGAGTGCCGCGCTACCGCCTGCTGGTGGCGGCCGGCGAGGACGGCCCGCTGCGGACCACAGGGGGCCTGGAACTCACCGCGCCGCATGGCCTGGAGGCGATCTCGCGGGCGGGCACGGTCGTCGTGCCGGCCTGGCGGTCGATCACCTCTCCGCCACCGGAGGAGGCGCTCGACGCGCTGCGCCGGGCGCACGAGGAGGGCGCCCGCATCGTGGGCCTGTGCACCGGGGCGTTCGTCCTGGCGGCGGCAGGCCTGCTGGACGGCCGCCCGGCGACGACCCACTGGATGTACGCGCCGACGCTGGCCAAGCGCTATCCGTCGGTGCACGTCGATCCAAGAGAGCTGTTCGTCGACGACGGCGACGTGCTGACGTCGGCGGGCACAGCGGCCGGGATCGATCTGTGCCTGCACATCGTGCGCACGGACCACGGCAACGAGGCGGCCGGCGCGCTGGCCCGCCGCCTGGTGGTCCCGCCGCGCCGCAGCGGCGGTCAGGAGCGCTACCTGGACAGGTCTTTACCGGAGGAGATCGGCGCCGACCCGCTCGCCGAGGTCGTCGCCTGGGCGCTGGAGCACCTCCACGAGCAGTTCGACGTGGAGACGCTGGCGGCGCGGGCGTACATGAGCCGTCGTACGTTCGACCGCCGCTTCCGCTCGCTCACCGGAAGCGCGCCGCTGCAGTGGCTGATCACGCAGCGGGTGCTCCAGGCGCAGCGCCTGCTGGAGACGTCGGACTACTCGGTGGACGAGGTGGCGGGCCGCTGCGGCTTCCGCTCCCCCGTCGCGCTGCGCGGACACTTCCGCCGGCAGCTCGGGTCGTCCCCGGCCGCGTACCGGGCGGCGTACCGGGCGCGCAGACCGCAGGGCGAGCGGCCCGGGGACGGCGAGACGGGTCCGGCGGGACAGGTGCCAGGGCAGGGAACGGGACCGGCGAACGTGACCGGCCCCACGGGCGTGGGCGCCGCGGCGGCCGCGGCCGGCCCGGTCGGCGTCCCGCAGCCCTCGGGCCCCGCGCCGTCGTCCCTGCACACCGAGGGTTCGCTGCCGCACCAGGCCGCCCGCCGTGCTCCGGCGGCGCTGTCGGCGAGCCTGCCGGGACAGCGCGGCGGCGCCTGAGCGACGCCTGACGGCCGGCCGGGGAGAACGGGGTGGACAGGCGCCGGCGCGCCTGCCCGCCCCGTCTCCGTCCCCGCACGGTCGGCTCGGCCCGCGGCGGAGCGCCGTAAGGTGAGACACATGAACGATCGCATGGTGTGGATCGACTGCGAGATGACCGGCCTCTCGCTGTCCGACGACGCGCTCATCGAGGTGGCCGCCCTCGTCACCGACTCCGAGCTGAACGTGCTCGGCGAGGGAATCGACATCGTCATCCGCCCGCCGGACGCGGCGCTGGAGACGATGCCGGACGTGGTGCGTCAGATGCACACCGCGTCCGGGCTGCTGGCCGAGCTGGCCGGGGGCACGACGCTCAAGGACGCCGAGGAGCAGGTCCTGGCCTACGTCCGCGAGTACGTGAAGGAGCCCGGCAAGGCGCCGCTGTGCGGGAACTCCGTGGGCACCGACCGCGGCTTCCTGCTGCGCGACATGCCGACGCTGGAGGGCTATCTGCACTACCGGATCGTCGACGTCTCCTCGATCAAGGAGCTGGCCCGCCGCTGGTACCCGAAGGCCTACTTCAACAGCCCGGAGAAGAACGGCAACCACCGCGCCCTCGCCGACATCCGCGAGTCCATCGCGGAGTTGCGCTACTACCGCGAGGCCGTCTTCGTGCCGCAGCCCGGCCCCGACTCCGAAACCGCCAAGACGATCGCCGCGAAGTACGTCATGCCTGCTCAGCACGGATGACACAGGGCTGACCGGGTGCAGCGAAGGGGCGCCGCGAAACCCGTGCGCGAGCACCCCTTCGGACCCTGTACACTTTTTCTCGGCCGGTCGGGGAACGACGAAAGTCAACCGCTACCGGTCATGGTGGGTGTAGCTCAGCTGGTAGAGCACCTGGTTGTGGTCCAGGATGTCGCGGGTTCGAGTCCCGTCACTCACCCTGAGCAGTCAGCCGGTGACCTTCCGACATACGTCGAGGTCACCGGCTGATTGGTTTTCCGGGGAGCCCCGGCCCGGACGGTGGGCGGAGCCCCGGCCGTCCGCCGGGGCCTCACGACGAAGTGCGGATCACCAGTTCCGTGGGGAGCACCGCGTGGCGGCGTTCCGGGCCACCGGGGGCCGGGGGGCGGCGGTCGGCGATCTCCGTCAGGAGCAGGTCGATCATCGCCCGGCCCATCTCCTCGATGGGCTGGCGGACGCTGGTCAGCGGCGGGTCCATGTGGCGCGCGATGGCCGAGTCGTCGTAGCCGACCAGGGCCACGTCGTCAGGTATGCGGCGGCCCTGCTCGCGCAGCACCTGGCGGGCGCCGGCCGCCGTCACGTCCGAGGCGGCGAAGACCGCGTCCACGTCCGGGGCGCGCTCCAGCAGGCGGGTCATCGCGCGACGGCCGCCCTCCTCGGTGAAGTCGCCCGGCTCGATGAGGAGTTCGTCCACCGTGACGCCCGCCTCCCGCAGGGCGTCGCGGTAGCCGTCGACGCGCCGCTGGGCGCCGTAGACGTCCATGCGGCCGGTGATGTGGGCGATCCGGCGCCGGCCTCGCTCCAGCAGGTGCTCCACGGCCGAGCGCGCGCCGCCGTAGTTGTCGGAGTCCACCGAGGTCAGCGTCTCCGCCGCCGAGCGCGGGCCGCTGATCACCGCCGGGATCTCCAACTGGGACACCAGGTCGGGCAGCGGGTCGTCCGCGTGCACCGACACCAGCAGCACCCCGTCCACGCGGTGCGCGGCCAGGTACTGGGCCAGCCGGCGCCGCTCGCGGTCACCGCCCGCGAAGATCAGCACCAGCTGCATGTCGGTGTCGGTCAGTTCGGCGCCGACGCCGCGCAGCATGTCGGAGAAGTACGGCTCCGCGAAGAACCGGGTCTCCGGCTCCGGCACGACCAGCGCGATCGCGTCCGTGCGGTTGGCCGCCAGGGCCCGCGCGGCGGTGTTGGGGACGTAACCGAGCTCCGCGACCGCGGCCTCCACCGCGGCCCGGGTCGCGTCGCTGACCCGGGGCGAGCCGTTGATCACCCGGGACACGGTGCCGCGGCCCACGCCGGCCCGGGCAGCGACCTCCTCCAGGGTCGGCCGCCGGACGCCCCGGCCCCGCCCACCGTTGACCGCCATAGTCGCCGCCTTCCGTTCGCAGCCGTCAGGCCAGGAATGTAACAGCAGGGGCCTGTTCCGCTCCCGCCCCCATCGTCCCTCCCCCTCGCCACCGCGGCCCCCACCCCCCTCGGGCCGCGCGGGACCACGACCGGGCCGCGCGGGATCGCGACGGGGCGCGGCCCCGGATGGCTGCCGCGCCCCGCGAACCCGACGGCCGGGTCAGCCCTGAGCTCCGCTCACCCCGCGGCCGGCAGGGCGTTGTTGCGGATCACCCCGGCGTACCAGTGGGCGCTCGCCTTGGGGATACGGCGCTGGGTGGCGTAGTCGACGTAGACGGCGCCGAAGCGCTTCGAGTAGCCGTAGGACCACTCGAAGTTGTCCAGCAGGGACCACAGGAAGTACCCGCGCACGTCCGCCCCGTCGGCGACGGCGCGGCGCACGGCCTCGAGGTGGGCGTGCAGATAGGCGATCCGCTGCGGGTCGTTGACCCGGCCCTCGGGGGAGACGTAGTCGTCGAAGGCGGCGCCGTTCTCGGTGACCATCAGCGCCAGCTGCGGGTGCGAGGCCGCGAGGCCGGTCAGCAGGGTGTGCAGCCCGTCGGCGTCGATGGCCCAGTTCATCGCGGTCACGTCGTCGTTGGCGAGGTGGAAGGCGATGTCGTCGCAGCCGGTCCACGGAGAGTGGTCGCTCGCGCCGTGGCCGTCGTTCTTGGTGGTGCCGGTTCCCTCGGTGGCGAGGGAGACCACGGTCGGCGAGTAGTAGTTGACGCCGAGCACGTCGATGGGCCGGGAGATCTCCGCCAGGTCGCCGTCGTACACCAGCTGGTCCCAGTCGACGAGGTGCGCGGTGTCGGCGAGCAGGTCCTCGGGGTAGGCGCCGTCCAGGACGGGGCCGGTGAAGATCCGGTTGCCGACCGCGTCGATGCGGCGCGCGGCCTCGGCGTCCGCCGCGCTGTCGGTCAGCGGACGCACCTGGTGCAGGTTGAGGGTGAGGGAGGTCTGCGCGGTGGACGGCAGGACGGAGCGCAGCGCGCCGACCGCCTGGCCGTGGGCGAGGTTGAGGTGGTGCGCGGCGCGCAGGGTGGCGGCCGGGTCGGTGCGGCCGGGCGCGTGCACACCGGAGCCGTAGCCGAGGAAGGCGCTGCACCACGGTTCGTTCAGGGTGGTCCACACCCCGACCCGGTCACCGAGGGCGCGGGCCATGATGTCGGCGTACTCGGCGAAGCGGTGCGCGGTGTCGCGGTGCGGCCAGCCGCCGGCGTCCTCCAGCTCCTGGGGCAGGTCCCAGTGGTACAGGGTGGCGACCGGCGTGATGCCCGCCTCGAGCAGCTCGTCGGTGAGCCTGCGGTAGAAGTCCAGGCCGCGCTCGACGGCGGGCCCGCGGCCGGTGGGCTGGACCCGGGACCAGGAGATGGAGAAGCGGTACGCCTTGAGGCCGAGGTCCTTCATCAGCGCGACGTCGTCGCGGTAGCGGTGATAGTGGTCGGCGGCGATGTCACCGGTGTCACCGTTGCGGACCTTGCCCGGAGTGTGGCTGAAGGTGTCCCAGATGGAGGGGGTGCGGCCGTCCTCGGCGGCGGCACCCTCCACCTGGTAGGCGGCGGTGGCGGCACCCCAGACGAAGCCCGGCGGGAAGGAGGTGTCCGATGCCCGCTGGGCACTGGTCTCGGGTCGTACGGCGGTCATGGTGAGAACGCTCCCAAAATGGCGTGAGAAGGGGACGGACGGTGGTCCGGCGGTGCGGGACGGCCGGTCGGCGCGTGCGGGTGGGTGCCGGGGGTGGGCGAGTGCGGTGGGACGAGTGGGGGGGCGGTGGAGTGGGTGCACGACGGCAGGTGGGGGGCAGGGTGGCGATCACGGGTCGAGGGGGCGAGTGGGGCAGGGGCGTGTGGACGCCCGGTCCGGTACGGCCCGCGTGCGGGGCGGGCCGGAGATGCGGGTCGTACCGGACGGGCCGTACGGGGGGCGTACGCGCGGCAGGCCGTACGCGGCGGACGGCACACGACAGGCCGTACACGCGTCCGGCCTCGGCCGGCCCCGGGCGGCATCAGCCCTTGACGGCGCCCGCCATGATCCCTCCGACGATCTGCTTGCCGAAGACGATGAAGACCACCAGCAGCGGCAGCGTGCTGATCAGCGCACCGGCCATGACGATGCTCTGGTCGGGGGTGTAGGAGGCGCTGAGCTGGCCGAGCGCGACCTGGAGGGTGGGATTCTCCTGGTTCAGCGCGAGGAAGGGCCAGAAGAAGTCGTTCCAGGCCTGCACGAAGGTGAGCATGCCGAGCACCATCATCGCGGGCCGGGCCGCGGGCAGCACCACGTTCCAGACGATGCGGATGTTGCTCGCCCCGTCCACCTTGGCCGCCTCGACCAACTCGTAGGGCAGGGCCTCCAGCAGGTACTGGCGCATGAAGAAGACACCGAAGGCACCGACCAGGGTCGGGAAGATCACCGACTCCAGGTGTCCGCCCCACCCGATGTCCGACATCAGCATGAACAGCGGGACCACGCTGAGCTGCGGCGGAATGGTCAGGGTGGCGATGACCGCGGTCATCAGCACGCCACGGCCGCGGAAGCGCATCTTGGCGAAGGCGTAGCCGGCCAGGGTGCAGAAGAACAGAGTGGCGGCGGTGATGCAGCCGGCCACGATGACGCTGTTGACGATGGCCTTGCCCAGGTGGGCCTGGTCCCAGGCCGACTGGAGGTTGCTGAACAGCTTGCCGCCCGGAATCAGTGGCGGCGGGCTGTCCAGGACCCGCTGCTGGTCGTGGGATGCGGCCACCAGCGTCCAGTACAGCGGGAATATCGAGCCCAGGCCGACGACGACGAGCGCGATGTAGGTGAACGGGCCGCCCTTGAGCTGCTGCCCGGCGCCGATCTTGAATCGGCCGCGGCCCTTGTCGGACGGGGCGGCGTGCCTGGCCGGAGGGAGGTTCGGCGCGGCGGTCTTGGTGGGACTGGTCGTGGTCATGGATATCGCTCCCGTCAGGCCGCGCTCTTGCGCACGAACCGGCCGACGATCCAGTTGATCAGGGCGATCAGCAGCAGCAGGACGAGCATCGCCCAGGCCACGGCCGCGGCCGGGCCCAGATGCCCGAGCTTCCAGCCGTAGTTGTAGAGGTAGATGCTGAGCGTCTCGTACTGGTGGTCGCTGCCGCCGACGGAGCCGAGGGTGCCGCCCTGGAGCAGCAGCGGCTCACCGAACAGCTGCATGGAGCCGATCGTCGAGATGACGATGGTGAACAGGATCGTCGGACGCAGCGAGGGAATGGTCACCTTGCGGAACTGCTGCCAGCGCGTGGCGCCGTCGATCGAGGCCGCCTCGTACAGGTCGCTGGGCACCGCCTGCATGGCCGCGAGATAGATCAGGGCGTTGTAGCCGGTCCACCGCCAGATCACGATGACCGAGATGGCGATCTTCGACGTCCAGTCCCCGTTGCCCCAGTCGGTGTCGCTGGGGGCGCCGAAGAAGTGCAGCACCCAGTTGAGGATGCCGCCGTCGGCCCGGAAGACCAGGGCGAAGACCAGGGCCGCGGTGGCCACCGAGGTGGCGTACGGGGTGAGGATGACCGTCCGCCAGAACGTGCTGGCGCGCAGCTTGTAGTTGAGCAGGTGGGCCAGGCCGAGCGCCACGAGCAGCTGCGGAACGGTGGAGATGACGCCGATGACGAAGGTGTTGGCGACGGCCGTCCAGAACTCGGAGTCCTGAAGGATCTTGGTGAAGTTGTCGAAGCCGACCCATTCGGACTGGCTCAGGCTGGTCATCTCCACCCGGTGCAGGGCGATCCAGCCGGTGTAGAGGAGGGGGTAGAGCCCGAAGGCGCCGAAG
>NZ_BNBC01000034.1:76676-111086 GCF_014654675.1 Streptomyces spiralis | reverse complement strand
CCGAACCCAGAAGGCCCTCACCTGTTCAAGCACCCAGCACGCGTGTCACCAACGTCCCGGGACAACACACCTAGGGCTTTTCGGCCCCCGCCGTGCCGCGCCCGTCCACGGTCCCGTCCCGGTGTCGTCCGGGCGGGGGACGCGGAAATACGGGAGCGGCGCTCTGTGCTCACCCCTCGGTTTGGCCGCCCGGCCACGCATGGAAGGGTTGATCACATGACGGACGCATCCGACCAGTGGAAGCAGTGGCACGTACGGCGCACCGAGACGGTCTCGGCGCCCTACGGCCCGCTCGCGCTGACCGGAACGTACTGGTTCGAGGAGTATCCGGACGGTCGACTTCCGGACATCCCCGGGATCTGGACGCCCGACGGCGACGCTGTCGTGCTCGCCGCCGGCGGAGGGGACGGACTGACCGTCGACGGACGGCCCTTGGCCGGTGAGGTGCGGCTCGGCGCCGACACCGGTCCGGTGGCGGACGCCCGGGTCGCGCTGGGCGAGCGGCGGCTGGTCGTGCTGGTCCGTGAAGGCATATGGGGCATACGGGACTTCGATCCCGCCTCCGCCGCGCGCCGGGCGTTCCGCGGCATCGTTGTCGGCGACCACGACCCGCGCTGGTCGGTGCCGGGCCGCTTCACCCCGTACGAGGAGAGCCGCACCGTGCGCGTGCCGAACGCGGACGGACGCGAGCGCGGCCTGGCCCTCGCCGGGGAACTGGCGTTCACTCTGGACGGCCGGGAGCTGACGCTCCGGGTCGCGCGGGAGCCCGACGGCGGGCTGTGGGCGGTGTTCGCCGACGCCACCAGCGGGAACGGCAGTTTCCGCTTCCGGTTCCTGTATCCCGGAGCGCCGGACGCCGAGGGGCGTACCACGGTCGACTTCAACCGGGCCGTACTGCCGCCGTGCGCCTTCGCCGACCACTTCGTCTGCCCGTTCCCGCCGCCCGGGAACACCCTGGACCTCGCGATACCCGCGGGGGAGCGCGCTCTGCACGACTGACCGGCCGTCACATCACCCCGATCGCACACGGTTCACTCGAACCGCACAGAGTCGCACGGCCGAAAGGCACCCTTGCGCCGACCGGTCGTTCGGCCGAATACTCCCCCTCAGCGCTTGTCAGGGTCACAACGTGTCCGGAATCCGGTTGCCGTGCCCTGGCTGCGCCTCACCGGGCCCCGACCCCACGCGGGCCCCCGACTTCCTTTGTGGAGGAACGAAACGTGAGGATCAAGCGCACTGCCCCCCGTAGCGGTATCGCGAGACGGACCCGGCTGATCGCCATCGCCTCCGGGCTCGTGGCCGCCGCCGCGTTCGCGGTCCCCAGCGCGAACGCGTCCGACACCAACACCTTCAGCGCCGCCCAGCTCACCAAGGCGAGCGACTCGGTGCTCAAGGCCGACGTGCCGGGCACCGCCTGGGCGGTCGACAGCAAGTCCAACCGGGTGGTCGTCACCGTCGACAGCCGGGTCTCCCAGGCTCAGATCGACCAGATCAAACAGCAGGCGGGGGCCAACTCCGAGGCCCTGACCATCAAGCGCACACCGGGCCGGTTCAACAAGCTGATCTCCGGCGGCGACGCCATCTATGCGAGTAGCTGGCGCTGCTCGCTGGGCTTCAACGTCCAGGACTCCAGCGGCAACTACTACTTCCTGACCGCCGGTCACTGCACCGACGGGGCGGGCACCTGGTGGTCGAACTCGTCGCACTCGACGACGCTCGGTACCACCGCCGGCTCCTCCTTCCCCGGCAACGACTACGGCATCGTGCGCTACACCAACAGCTCGGTGACCAAGTCGGGCACGGTGGGCAGCGTGGACATCACAAGCGCGGCCACGCCGTCCGTCGGCACCACCGTCTACCGCCGCGGCTCCACCACCGGCATCCACAGCGGCCGGGTCACCGCCCTCAACGCGACGGTCAACTACGGTGGCGGCGACATCGTCTACGGCCTGATCCAGACCACCGTCTGCGCCGAACCCGGCGACTCCGGCGGTCCGCTGTACTCCAACAGCGGCGTCGCCTACGGTCTGACCTCCGGCGGCAGCGGCAACTGCACCTCCGGCGGCACGACCTTCTTCCAGCCGGTCACCGAGGCGCTGAGCGCCTACGGGGTCCACGTCTACTGACGTTCCGACCTCCCGGGTCGTGCGCACGGCCCGGACCGCACCCGCAGCCGGCAGCAGGTGGAGCCCCCGTACGCAACAGGCGTACGGGGGCTTCCCGTTGTGCGCAGGGTGTGAACGACCGGTCCGGGCGCGGCCTCGCAGGGGCGAGATCAGGACAGGACCAGACCGCACGAAACGCCGGTTGGTTACTCACCCGTAACGTTTGCAGCGCGAACGAGGCGGTGTGACCTCGGACGGGCAAGCGACGAGGGGCGTACGCCGGTTGACGTATACGCGTCCAGAACTCGACCTTGTGTGCCCCCTGTGAGCCTCGGAATAGTAGGCGCCGTTCAACCGCCTTCCGGCCCGCGAAGTCCCCACAACCTCGCCGGTCGATCCCCCCACAGGAGGACGTCAGTTGAAGCATCGACGCATACCCAGGCGCCGAATCGCCGTGGCAGGTGCGGGCATCGCCGCACTCGTGGCCGCGGGACTCACCTTCCAGAGTGCGAACGCCAGCGAGCCCGCGAAGACCCCGGAGGCTCGCACCCTGTCGGCCCCGGCGGCCGGAAGTCTCGCCTCGACGCTGCTGAAGAGCCTCGGCGGCGACGCGGCCGGGACGTACTACGACGCGGGGTCGAGGACCCTCGTGGTGAACGTGCTCGACGAGACCGCGGCCAGGACGGTGCAGCAGGCGGGGGCCAGGGCCAGAGTCGTCGGGAACACCCTCGCCGAACTGGACGCGGCCCGCACGACGCTGAAGAAGGACGCGACCATCCCCGGCACCTCGTGGGCGACCGACCCGGTCACGAACAAGGTCGTGGTCACCGCCGACCGGACGGTCTCGACGCCCGAGTGGGCCACGCTCTCCAAGGTCGTCGACGGCCTCGGCGGCAAGGCCGAACTCAAGCGGTCCAAGGGCGAGTTCAAGCCCTTCGTCGCGGGCGGGGACGCCATCACCGGCTCGGGCGGCCGCTGCTCGCTCGGGTTCAACGTGGTCAAGGGCGGGCAGCCGTACTTCCTCACCGCCGGCCACTGCACCGAGGCCATCTCCACCTGGTCCGACGCCGGCGGCACGGTGATCGGCAGCAACGAGCAGTCCAGCTTCCCGGGCAACGACTTCGGCCTGGTCAAGTACACCGCGAACGTCGACCACCCGAGCGCCGTCGACCTCTACGACGGCTCCACGCAGACGATCACCAAGGCGGGCGAGGCCACCGTCGGCGAGAAGGTCACCCGCAGCGGCTCGACGACCCATGTGCACACCGGCACGGTCACCGGCCTGAACGCCACCGTGAACTACTCCGAGGGCACGGTCAGCGGCCTCATCCAGACCGATGTGTGCGCCGAGCCCGGTGACAGCGGCGGTTCGCTGTTCGACGGCGACACCGCGATCGGTCTCACCTCCGGCGGCAGCGGCGACTGCACCTCCGGCGGCGAGACCTTCTTCCAGCCGGTCACCGAGGCGCTGTCGGCCACCGGCGCTCAGATCGGCTGATCACTCCGAACGGCTCCGGTACGGCCCTGCCCCCGCGCGCGAGGGGGCGGGGTCGTACCGCGTGGCGCTGCCGCTCGACCGCGCGGGCCGCCGCCGCATGCGTTTGCGCAGGTGGGACACGCTCGAACGGATGTCGCACAGATGTTCGGGAATTGGTTTATGGTGGGGGTGAGAGTTGGGAACTGATGTTCGAGAGCCGCTGGGGGCTCACGAGTGCGGGAGGTGCGTGTGCCGGGCTTCACGCATCTGCACACCGTCTCCGGGTTCTCCGTGCGCTACGGCGCCTCGCACCCGGAACGGCTGGCCGAGCGCGCCGCCGAGCGGGGCATGGACGCCCTCGCCCTCACCGACCGGGACACCCTCGCGGGCACGGTCCGCTTCGCCAAGGCCTGCGCGGCGGCGGGCGTCCGCCCGCTGTTCGGCGCGGAACTGGCGGTGGACGGCCCGCGACGGCAGGAAGAAGTCGCACGAGGCGAGCGGCGCCGCACCCCGGTGCGCGGCGGTGCCTTCATCGACGAGTCGACCCCCCGCGTCACCTTCCTCGCCCGGGACGGCGCCCGCGGCTGGGCCGACCTGTGCCGACTGGTCACCGCCGCCCACACGGCTCCCGACACCCCCCTGCTGCCCTGGCCCGACAACCACGCCGACGGACTGACCGTGCTGCTCGGCCCCGACTCCGACGTGGGCCGGGCACTGGCCGCGGGCCGCCCCGACCGGGCCGCGAAGCTACTCGCCCCCTGGCGCGAGGCCTACGGTGACGCGCTGCGCCTGGAGGCCGTCTGGCACGGCCGCGAGGGCACGGGACCCGGCTCGCTGCGGCTGGCCGCCCGCACCGTCGGATTCGCCGCCGAGCAGCGGATCCGGCCCGTACTGAGCAACGCCGTGCGCTACGCCGACCCCGGCCAGGGCCCGGTCGCCGACGTCCTGGACGCCGCCCGCCGTCTGGTCCCCATCGACCCCACCAAGGAGCTGGACTCCGGCGAGGCCTGGCTGAAGGACCCGGCCGCCATGCTGCACACGGCCGAGCGGATCGTCGAGGCCGCGGGCTTCCGGCGGGAGGCTGCCCACCGCCTGCTGGAGCAGACCGGGGCCACGGCCGCCGAGTGCCTGGTCGACCCCGAGGACGACCTCGGGCTGGGCACCGTCCACTTCCCCGAGCCGCACCTCGTCGGTGCCGCCCGCCGCACCGCCCAGCGCACGCTCGCCTCCCGGGCGGCGGTCGGCATGGTGCTGCGTGGCTACGCCGGCCGGCGCGACTACTGGGAGCGGATGCACGACGAGCTGGACGTCATCGCGTACCACGGCTTCGCCTCCTACTTCCTCACCGTCGCCCAGGTCGTGGACGACGTGCGGAAGATGGGTATCCGGGTCGCCGCGCGCGGCTCCGGAGCGGGCTCCCTCGTCAACCACCTCCTCGGCATCGCCCACGCCGACCCGGTCGAGCACGGGCTGCTGATGGAGCGCTTCCTGTCCAGGCGGCGGTTCGTCCTGCCCGACATCGACATCGACGTGGAGTCCGCGCGCCGGCTCGAGGTCTACCGCGCGATCATCGACCGGTTCGGCACCGAGCGGGTCGCCACGGTCGCCATGCCGGAGACGTACCGCGTCCGCCACGCCGTCCGGGACGTCGGCGCGGCCCTGTCCATGGACCCCGCCGAGATCGACCGCATCGCCAAGTCCTTCCCGCACATCCGCGCCCGCGACGCCCGCGCGGCCTTGGAGGAGCTGCCCGAGTTGAAGGCGCTGGCAGGGGAGAAGCAGAGGTACGGCAGGCTGTGGGAGCTGGTCGAGGCCCTGGACGCGCTGCCGCGCGGGGTCGCCATGCACCCCTGCGGCGTGCTGCTGTCCGACGCCTCACTGCTCGCGCGTACGCCGGTGATGCCCACCAGCGGCGAGGGCTTTCCCATGTCCCAGTTCGACAAGGACGACGTGGAGGACCTCGGGCTGCTCAAACTGGACGTGCTGGGCGTGCGGATGCAGTCGGCGATGGCGCACGCGGTCGCGGAGGTGGAGCGGACCAAGGGAGAGCGGATCGACCTGGACGCGGTACCGCCGGGCGACCCGGCGACGTACCGGCTCATCCGCTCCACCGAGACCCTCGGCTGCTTCCAGATCGAGTCGCCGGGCCAGCGGGACCTGGTGGGCCGCCTCCAGCCGGCGACCTTCCACGACCTGGTCGTCGACATCTCCCTCTTCCGGCCCGGTCCGGTCGCCGCCGACATGGTGCGGCCGTTCATCGAGGCCCGGCACGGGCGGGCGCCGGCGCGCTACCCGCACCCGGACCTGGAGGAGCCGCTGAAGGAGACGTACGGGGTGGTCGTCTTCCACGAGCAGATCATCCACATCGTGCACATCATGACCGGCTGCGGGCGCGACGAGGCGGACCGGGTGCGGCGCGGGCTGTCCGACCCGGAGTCGCAGGGGCGGATCAAGGTGTGGTTCGCCCAGCACGCGGCGGTGCGCGGGTACGACGCGGAAACGATTCGGCGGACCTGGGAGATCGTCGAGGCCTTCGGGTCGTACGGCTTCTGCAAGGCGCACGCGGTGGGCTTCGCCGTGCCGACGTACCAGTCGGCGTGGCTGAAGGCCCATCACCCGGCCGCCTTCTACGCCGGGCTGCTCACGCACGATCCCGGGATGTATCCCAAGCGGCTGCTGCTGGCGGACGCGCGGCGGCGCGGGGTGCCGATCCTGCCGTTGGACGTGAACAGGTCGGGAGTCGCACACCGTATCGAACTGGTGTCTGATTCACGATCGGCGGTGCGGTCGAATTCACCTGGTGTCTGGGGACTTCGGCTGGCGCTCTCCGACGTGCACGGCATCAGCGAGGCCGAGGCGGCCCGGATCGCGGACGGGCAGCCGTACGCCTCGCTGCTGGACTTCTGGGAGCGGGCCCGGCCGAGCCGCCCGATCGCCGGGCGGCTGGCCCAGGTGGGCGCGCTGGACGCGTTCGGCGCAAACCGCCGCGACCTGCAACTGCACCTGACCGAGCTGCACCGGGGCGCCCGGGGCGGGGGCGGCGGCCAACTGCCCCTGGCCGGCGGCCGGAAGACGGCCGCGGCCGGGCTCCCCGACCTGTCCGACGCCGAGAAGCTCAGCGCCGAGCTGGGCGTGCTGTCCATGGACACCTCACGGAACCTGATGGACGACCACCGGGCGTTCCTCGACGAGCTGGGCGTGGTCTCCGCGCGCCGGCTGCGCGAGGCCCGGCACGGCGAGACGGTGCTGGTCGCGGGCGCCAAGGCGGCCACCCAGACCCCGCCGATCCGGTCCGGCAAGCGGGTCATCTTCACCACACTGGACGACGGCACCGGCCTGGTCGACCTGGCCTTCTTCGACGACTCCCACGACGCCTGCGCGCACACCGTCTTCCACTCCTGGCTGCTGCTGGTGCGCGGGGTGGTGCAGCGGCGCGGCCCGCGCAGCCTCAGCGTGGTGGGATCCGCCGCCTGGAACCTCGCCGAACTGGCCGAACTGCGCGCCGAGGGCGGCCTGGAGGAGGTGGCGGCCCGGCTGGCACGCCCCGTCCCGGAGGGAGCGGAGGGCACCCCCGACGGCGAAGGCGACGGCGACGGCGGGGACGGGGACGCGCGGGACCCGGCGCGGGCCGGGCGCGACCGGAGCATCCGCATGTCCACCGGCTACGAGATGCACCCATGGGCGGATCTGCGCCCGGCGGGCGAAGGGCCCGCGAGCGGAAGGAAGTTGTGGCACCAGTCTCCAGGGAGCGCGGGATGACCATCCTCTGTGTACGTTTCCAGCTGCCCCCGATGTACGAGGCGGTCCTGCCGGGGCTGCTCGGGCTGCTGGAGGAGTTCACCCCGGTGATCGAGGCGCTGCCGCCGGACGGGGCGCTGGCCGATCTGCGGGGCGCCGAGCGGTACTTCGGGCGCGACGCGGTCGAGCTGGCCTCGGTGATCCGGGTCCGCGCGCTCGCGCGGTACGGCGTCGACTGCCTGATCGGCGCCGGACCGGGCCCGATGCTGGCCCGCATGGCCCTGTACGACGCCCGGCCCGGGATGACGTGCGCGGTGACCGAGGACGCCGTCGCCGAGTTCCTCGCCGGCAAGCCCGTCACCGCGCTGCCCGGCGTCGGTACGGCGACCGCCCGCACCCTGGGCGAGTACGGCCTGGACACCCTGGACCGGGTCGCCGCCGCGCCCCTGTCGACGCTCCAGCGCCTGCTCGGCGCGAAGACCGGCCGCGAGCTGCACGAGAGGGCGAACGGCGTCGACCGCGGCCGGGTCGTCCCCAACGCCGTCTCCCGCTCCCTGGCCACGGAACAGCCATTCGAGCGCGACGAGCTGGATCCCGACCGCCACCGCAGGGCGCTGCTGTCGGCCACCGAGGAACTGGGCGCCCGGCTGCGCGCCCTCGACAAGGTCTGCCGCACCCTGACCCTGACGGTGCGCTACGCCGACCGTTCCGCGACGGTCCGCACCCGCAGGCTGCCGGAACCCACCGCCCACACCACGGCGCTGACCAGGGCCGCGTACGGCATGTACGAGGCCCTCGGCCTCCAGCGCGCCCGGGTCCGCGCCCTCGCCCTGCGCGCCGAGGGCCTGGACTCCGCCGAACAGGCCTCCTACCAGCTCACCTTCGACCCCGTCGACGAGAAGGTCCGCCGCATCGAGGAGGTCGCGGACCGCGCGCGAGCCAGGTTCGGCCCACGGGCCGTGATCCCGGGCACCCTGGCCGCGTGACTCCGGCGACCGGGGGCCCGGCGCGGATCGCGCCGTACGAGCCGCTTCTGCCCCTTTTGGTGATGGTTCGTCAGGTCCACTACCCCATGCCCCACGGGTGTCGCCGGTTATCACTGGAAGTTTTTACTGACGCGTAACTTCACACCTTGACTACTCGCCCGTAACTTGACGAATGAACAGCATCCTCGTGATCCGGATCACAGGGCGCAGTGCCGTCGCACCTCCCTTGAGCCGCAAGGAGATCACACGATGCTGCCCGTCAAGCGCGCCCTGAGACATCTGGCCGCCCTCGTCCTGGCCGCCGCCGTCGCCACCGTCCCGGCCGCCACCGCCCATGCCTCCGACGCGCCCAGCAGCGGTTGGAACGACTACAACTGCCGGCCGTCCGCCGCCCACCCCCGCCCCGTCGTCCTGGTCCACGGCACCTTCGGCAACTCCGTCGACAACTGGCTGTCCCTCGCGCCGTACCTGGAGGACCGCGGGTACTGCGTCTTCTCGCTCGACTACGGGCAGTTGCCGGGAGTGCCGCTCTTCCACGGCCTCGGCCCCATCGACACGTCGGCCGGGCAGCTGTCCGCCTTCGTCGACAAGGTGCTCACCGCCACCGGTGCCGCCAAGGTCGATCTCGTCGGCCACTCGCAGGGCGGGATGATGCCCCGCTACTACCTGAAGTTCCTCGGCGGAGCCGCCAAGGTGAACGCCCTCGTCGGCCTCGCGCCCGACAACCACGGCACCACCCTCAGCGGCCTGACCAACCTGCTGCCGTACTTCCCCGGCGCCGAGGACCTGCTCACGGCCACCACCCCCGGCCTCGCCGACCAGATCACCGGCTCCGACTTCCTCACCAAGCTCAACGAGGGCGGCGACACCGTCCCCGGAGTGCACTACACCGTCATCGCCACCAAGTACGACGAGGTGGCCACCCCCTGGCGGAGCCAGTACCTCACGGGCTCCGACGTCCGCAACGTCCTGTTGCAGGACCTGTGCCCGGTCGACCTGTCCGAGCACCTGGCGATCGGGCTCTTCGACCGCGTCGCCTTCCACGAGGTGGCCAACGCCCTCGACCCGCCGCACGCCACCGCCACCAGCTGCGCGTCCGTCTTCGACTGACGACCGCACCGACGCGCACGTGCGGGGCCTGTCCGGCCTGAGCCGCCGGACAGGCCCCGCGTTCGTCCGGCCCCCTCAGCGGCCCCGTCGGCCCCCGTGCGCGGCGCGCCGCCGGACCGAGGCGAACAGCGCCGCCGAGCCGAGCGCCAGGGCGGCCGCGCCGCCGACCGCCGCATACGGGGTGCTGCCGTCGCCGCCGGTCTCGGCGAGGCCGACGTTCCGGGTCCGGGCCCGTACGCCGGCGGCGGCCTCAGGCCGGTTCGCGCCCGAGGGTGCGGGGGTGCCGGAAGCGGCCGCCGACGGGTGCGTCGCCGGGTTCGTCGCCAGGTGTGTCGTCGGGTCCGTGGTCGTACGGGCGTCGGCGTCCCCGTGGCCGTGGTGCTCGATCGTCGACCTGCCGGCACCGTCCTCGATCTGCCGCTCGGTCGGCGCGGAGGCCGTCGGCGCCGGCGAGGAACCGCTCGCCGCCCCGCCGCCGCTGTCCCCGCTGCCGCTCCCGCCGAAGGCGACGTCCGAGCAGGAGTAGAACGCCTCCGGGCTGTCCGAGCGCTGCCACACCGCGTACAGGAGCTGCCGCCCGGTGCGCTCGGGCAGCGTGCCGGAGAACGTGTAGAAGCCGGCCGGGGCGACCGGGTCCGTGACCGTGGCGACCGGATGCTCCAGGTCCAGGTCGGCCCAGGCCAGTGGCTTGGCCGGGTCGTAGCCGGGCTTGGTGATGTAGACGGTGAAGGTGCCCTTGTGCGGGGCGGTCACCCGGTACTTGAACGGGTACGAGCCGCTGTGCACCGCGGTCGCGGGCCAGTCCGCGCGGGCCAGGTCGAGACCCTTGAACTCCTCGTTGTTCGCGCTGCACAGCTTGCCGTCCGGGATCAGCTCCTGGTGCCGGCCGTTCGCGTCGCCGATCCGTATGCCGTTCCAGTCGTACAGGGCCTGGGTGCCGCCCGCCGCGACCGCCGCCCTGCACGCCGCCGACCTCGGGCTCTCGGGACCCTCCGCGTAGCACTGGGATACCCGGCTGACCGGGTCGCCCATGGAGCCGTGCGCGGACGCGGGCGCGGCGGCGAGGGCGGTCAGCGCGAGCGGGGCCAGGCCGAGGGCGGCGAGAGCGGCGGCCTTGCGGCGTGCGGGCATGAGGAACTCCTCGGAAGCGGTCCGGAACGGTCCTGGAACGGGAGGACGGATCCCGTGGGGTGATCCGAAACTAGCCCCGGAGAATCGCGGAATCGCCTGCTGAGGGCGGCGGAGGGAGATCCTTATGCTCGCGTTAAGGGAGTGCTGAGACTGCGCTCAGGTAGGTAGCGTGCCCGGCATGCGGAGCGAGCAGACCGGCGAGGGGATCAGGGCGGCGGCCGCCGACGTACCGGCCGTGAAGGCCGTGACCGACGCGGCCTACCGGCCCTACATCGAGCGCATCGGCGTGGTGCCGGCGCCGATGGAGGCCGATCACGCGGCGGACGTGGCCGCGGGGAAGGTGTTCGTCGCGCGGGAACCGGCGGCGGGCCGGGTGGTCGGCCTCGTCGTGATCGAGGCCCGCGCGGACCATCTGTTCCTCGACAGCATCGCCGTCCACCCCGACGCACACGGCAGGGGAGTGGGACGGCGACTGCTTCGGTTCGTGGACGCACGCGCGCGTGCGCTGGGACTGGAGGAGATCAGGCTCTACACCAACGCCATGATGTGGGAGAACCAGAAGATCTATCCGAAGTACGGCTACGAGGTGGTGGAACGCCGGGTGGACGGACCCTACGACCGGATCCACTACCGCAAACGGCTCGTCTGACGCGTCTCATCGGCTGGTCCGCAGGTCATCCGTCCGGCCACCACGTCCGCGCGATGTCCTTGCGGACCTCCGGTCGTCCGCCGGGACGCTCGTCGACCTCCTCGCCTCGCAGGCGGCGCGGGTCCGTCTTCCTCAGGGGCTTCTGCACTGTCGTACGGCGCATCGCTGCCTCCTTCGACGCCTACCGGGTTCCGTGTTCTCACGGAGGTAGACCTTGCGGGCGAGAGTTCCTCATCGGTGCGGGTCTGTCTGTGGCGGCTGTCACGATTCGGTTGTCAGTGGCGGGTGTCACTCTTGGCCGCATGAGTGAGCCGATCACGACCCGCCGCGACCCGACGAGCCCCGCCCCCGTGGACTGGGACGCGCAGGCGGCGGTCTTCGACGACGAACCGGATCACGGGCTGCGCGACCCGCGGGTGCGCGCCGCCTGGGCCGAGCGCCTGCGCGGCTGGCTGCCCGGGACCCCCGGCGAGATCCTCGACGTCGGCTGCGGCACGGGCAGCCTGTCGCTCCTCGCCGCCGAGCGCGGACACCGGGTGACCGGAGTGGACCTCTCCCCGAACATGGTCGAGCGGGCCCGCGCCAAGCTCGCGGGCCGGGACGCGGTGTTCCTGGTCGGCGACGCGGCGAGCCCGCCGGTGGGCGAGCGGCGCTTCGACGCCGTCCTCGTCCGCCATGTGCTGTGGGCACTGCCGGACCCCGCGAGCGCCCTGCGGCGCTGGCGGGAGCTGCTGCGACCCTCCGGGCGGCTGATCCTGGTCGAGGGCGTCTGGGGCACGGTCACCCCCGTCGGCATACCCACACAACGCCTCCTCACTCTTCTCGCACCCCTCACGGACCACACCCGCGTGGAGCGTCTCTCGCAGGATGCGCGCCTGTGGGGCAGGGCCGTGGACGACGAGCGGTACGCGGTGGTGGCGACGGTGTGAGGCCGGGGGGTCCTTCAGGCCGGCAGCGCGGCCTCGGGCCCTTCAGGCCGGCAGCGTGGCCCCGGGGCCCCTCAGCCCAGCAGCGCGGTGAAGCCGCCCTCGAGGGCCAGCGTCTCCAGTTCGTCGAGCGCGGCCACGGCGCGGGCGGCCGCGTCGGGATCACGCTCGGCCAGACCGCTCTCGGCGAACTCGTCCTCGTCCAGGCGCCGTACGTCCGTGCCGTCCGCGGAGCGCCACAGGTCCAGGTCGAGATCCTCGGCGACCAGTTCCGTACCCGAGAACTCGGCCGGGCGGGTGATGTCGCAGTACCAGCCCTTCAGCCGGCCCCCGCCGTCGCGGACCTCCTTCACCGAGTACCAGCGGTCGCGCCAGTAGTACTCCGTGAACACGTCACCGGGCTCGAAGCGCACGAAGCCGAAGTCCCGCACGGCCGCGCCCGCCCAGAGCGCCCGGACGGCGATCCGCGTGCCGTCGTCGGCCACCAGCTCGCCCGGGTAGCTGAGCTTCGTACGACCGCCCTTGACGAGCACCACGGTGACCGGCGCGCCCGCCGGTCCCGCCGCGTCAGCCGAGTTCACGGACATACCGCACCTCCGTCGCGCACACCTCGTACCCGAACCACCTGTTGATCGCGAGCATCGGCCCGTTGCCGGTGTCGTTGCCCGTGAACGCCTCCGTGTACCCGGCGGCCCGCGCGCGGTGCAGCGAGTCGTTCTTGGCGAGCTTGGCCAGGCCCCGGCCGCGGTGGGCCCGGGCGGTGCCCGTCATGACCGTGCCGTACCGGGTGCCGCCGTCCGTGCGGGCCGCCGAGAACGCCGCGGGGCGGCCGTCGACCACCGCCACCGAGGTCAGTTCGGCGTCGAACAGCGGATGCCGCCAGGTCTCCGCGAGCCATGCCTCGTAGTCGGTGAACTCGTAGTCCACGTCGCTCGGTTCGTCGGCCGTCGCCTCCGCGTCCAGCTCGAACAGCGGGCGCGGGTCGTCGGCGAAGTCCGAGCCCCGGCGCAGTTCCACACCCGGCGGCGGGTCCTGGAGCGGCGGGAGCGTGCCGCCCGCCAGGTCCAGGCGGAGGAAGTGCGCCGAGCGGCTGGACTTGTAGCCGTGCCGCTCGGCGAAGGCACGGTTGCCCCGCTCGTCCAGCACCCAGGCGAGCAGCTTGACCGCCCCGTGGGCCGCAAGGTGCTCCTCGGCGGCCCGCACCAGCAGGGTGCCGGCGCCCCGGCGGGTGTGCTCCGGGTGCACGTACACGTTCACATTGCCCTGGCCGGGCTCGGCGCTCTCGTGGGACAGGTGCACCTGTGCCGTGCCGATCACCTCGCCGTCCGCCACGGCGACGAGGGGACGGTAGTGGGCGTCGGGATGCATGTGGGCGAGGTCGTGGACGAGGGACTGCGGGGTGCACAGCATGTACGGCAGCGCGAGGTGCCGGACGCGGACGAAGCCCTCCAGGTCGCCTGGCGCGTCGGCGTGGAGGTCACGGACGATCACAGTCATGTAGGCGCACGCTACGGCGGGAGCGGGCCGGACGCCTCCCATTTTCCGGCGGTCCGCCCGGAGCGCGTGCGGGCACGCGCGGGCTGCGGGCTCGTGCGGGCTGCCGCGGGTGCGGGACAATCACCACGTGACCTTGAAGATCCACATCGACGACGGCGCACCTCCCTACGAGCAGGTGCGGGCGCAGATCTCCGAGCAGGCGCGGTCGGGGGCGCTGCCGGTGGGCTACCGGCTGCCGACGGTGCGCGGACTGGCCGAGTCGCTCGGGCTCGCCGCGAACACCGTCGCCAAGGCCTACCGGGCGCTGGAGGCGGACGGGGTGATCGAGACCCGGGGTCGCAACGGCACGTTCGTGGCCGCCGCGGGCTCGGCCGCCGAGCGTGAGGCCGCGGCGGCCGCCCAGGCCTACGCGGAGCGTGTACGGCGGCTGGGGCTGGACGAGGACGCGGCGCTCGCCGCCGTGCGCGACGCCCTGCGGGCGGCCTACGAGCGGTGAGCCGCTCCCAGCGCCTCAGGCCTGGCGTTGCACGGACACCCGGTCCGGCGTGCGGGTGACCGTCAGGCCCGCCCGCCGCGCGGCCCTCGCGAAGACCACCGCGTCCTGGACCGCCGCCCCCGTGGGGTCGTTGTTGAAGTACGCGAACACGTCCCGCTCGTCCGGCCAGGTCGTCGCGATCCGGTCGATCCAGGTCTCCAGGGACCGCCGGCCGTAGTGCGGCCAGGCCCGGGCGCGGCCCACGTGGAAGCGGACGTAGCCCCAGTCGGTGGTCGGCCACAGCGGTGTGACCGGGCGGGCGTACGCGTCGGCCCAGCACAGGGCCGCCCCCCGCAGCTCCAGGACCCGGCGGACCTCGGGCGTCCACCACGAGTCGTGGCGCGGCTCGACCGCGACCCGCGCACCGGGCGGGAAGGCGGCGAGACAGGCTTCCAGCAGGCCGGGGTCGGCGTGCAGCGTGGGCGGCAGCTGGAGCAGCACCGGGCCGAGCCGGTCGCCGAGGCCGGCCGCCCGCGACATCAGCCGGTGCACCGGCTCCTCGGGGTCCTTGAGCCGTTTGATGTGCGTCAGATAGCGGCTCGCCTTGACCGCGACCACGAAGCCCGGCGGCACACGCTCCCGCCAGGATTCGAAGGTCTCCCGCTCCGGCAGCCGGTAGAAGGCGTTGTTGATCTCCACGGTGGCGAACGCGGCCGCGTACTCCTCCAGCCACAGTCGGGTGGGGCAGCCCTCCGGGTACAGCACCCCCCGCCAGTCCTTGTACTGCCAGCCGGACGTCCCGACGAACAGGGTCATACGCCCATCAAAACACCAGCGGGCGCATCGAACACCACCAGCCGCCGGTTACAGGTACAGCCCCGCGTCCGCGCCTTCGCGCGGCTCGGGAAGAGCCGTGGGGGATGTGCCCCGGCGCAGCGCGTACAGCTCCGCCAGGGTCGCGCCCTCGCGGCCGACGCCCTCCTCGGTGCCCAGCCAGCTCACCGCCTCCCGCCGGGTCAGCTTCCCGACCTCGATACGGGCCAGGCAGCGGCCCGGGCGGACCACGGCCGGGTGCAGGCGCTCCAGGTCCTCGTTGGTCGTCACGCCCACCAGGACGTTGCGGCCCTGGCCCAGCAGCCCGTCGGTGAGGTTCAGCAGCCGGGACAGCGCCTGGCCGGCCGTGTGCTTGGCCTCGCCGCGGATCAGTTCGTCGCAGTCCTCCAGCAGCAGCAGCCGCCAGCGGCCCTTGCCCGCCGAGTCGTCCTCGCCGATGGCGATGTCCATCAGGTACCCGACGTCGGAGAAGAGGCGCTCGGGGTCCAGGACGCAGTCCACCTGGCACCAGTCGCGCCAGGAGCGGGCCAGCGTGCGCAGCGCGGAGGTCTTGCCGGTGCCCGGCGGCCCGTGCAGCAGGAGCAGGCGGCCCGCGATGTCCTGCGGGGTCGTCTTCATCAGACGCTCCATGGCGTCCGCGACCGGCGCCGTGTAGTTGGCCCGGACCTCGTCCCAGGTGCCCGCCGAGATCTGCCGGGTGGTGCGGTACGGGCCGCGCCGGGGCGAGACGTACCAGAACCCCATCGTCACGTTCTCCGGCTGCGGCTCCGGCTCGTCCGCCGCGCCGTCCGTGGCCTGGTCGAGGACCTTCTTGGCCAGCTCGGCGCTGGTCGCCGTGACCGTGACGTCGGCGCCCCGGTTCCAGCGGGAGACCAGCAGGGTCCAGCCGTCGCCCTCCGCGAGGGTGGCGCTGCGGTCGTCGTCCCGGGCGATGCGCAGCACCCGGGCGCCGTCGGGCAGCAGGGTGGCACCCGAGCGCACCCGGTCGATGTTCGCCGCGTGCGAGTACGGCTGCTCGCCCGTCGCGAAGCGGCCGAGGAACAGCGCGTCGACGACGTCGGACGGCGAGTCGGAGTCGTCGACGTTGAGCCGGATCGGCAGAGCGTCGTGTGGGTTCGCAGACATGCTGTCATGATCTGTCACCGGACCGCCCTGCGCACCCCGTTTCCGGCGCGCGCGTCACGTGTCGGCTCCCGCCGGGACGTGCCCGTCCGAACCTGTGCCACGAGCCTGCGCAAACCCTCCCGGAGGGGCGAATTCCGCCCTTACTGTTGTCCTTGATGGGACGTCATGGGTGGTATTCGGGGGCGGGGCGGTGGCGGCTCACCGCGCTGCTCGGTGTGGGTGCGGCCGTCGTGGCCCTGGTGGTGGCCCTGGTCAACGCGCTGCCCGGCGGCGCGAGCAGCGAGGGAACCACACGTGACGGCGCCAAGGTGCACGGCACGCCCGTGACCCCCCGGGACGCGGACGAGCCGTACGTCGGCTGGGGGTTCACGCACACCCAGTTCAGCGCCGACGAGGGCAGCGCCGCCGCCACGGACCGCGTCGAGGGGCTGCTGTCGAAGGGCGGCGGACCCCCGCAGAACCAGGCGATCATGGGCTGGGGCGCCGACAACCCCGAACCGGTGAAGGGGCGTTACGACTTCGCCGCCCTGGACCGCCGCGTCGACTTCATGCGGAAGTCCGGCGGCGTCCCGGTGATCACCCTGTGCTGCGCCCCCGACTGGATGAAGGGCGGCAAGGCCGGCGTCGACAACACCGACTGGAGCCAGTCCGCCCTGGAGACCGCCCCGACGCCGGATCACTACAAGGACTACGCCGCGCTCGCCGCGACGGTTGCCAGGCGCTACCCGGACGTACGCCACTTCCTGGTCTGGAACGAGTTCAAGGGCTTCTGGAACAACGCCCGGGCCCGCTGGGACTACGAGGGCTACACCGAGCTGTACAACCTGGTCTACCGGGCGCTCAAGAAGGTCGACCCCAAGATCATGGTGGGCGGGCCGTACCTCGTCATGGACAGCGTCGACCCACGGCAGAAGGAGAACGCCTCCACCACCCTGCGCGGCCCCTGGGGGGCCATGGACCAGCGGGTCCTGGACGCCTTCGGCTACTGGAACACGCACAAGGCGGGCGCCGACTTCGTGGTGGTGGACGGCTCCAGCTACACCAAGGACGACGAACTGCTGCCGAACGAGTTCGCCGCCACCGACAAGCTGACGGCGGTCGGCCGGTGGGTACGGCAGCAGACCCACGGACTGCCGCTGTGGTGGGCCGAGTACTACGTCGAGCCCGCCGACGGCAACGACGACCGCAAGGGCTGGCCCGAGGCGCACCGCGTCGCCGTCCAGGCCGCCGGCCTGATCGCCATGGTCAAGGGCGGCGCCTCCTCCGGCTTCTACTGGAACCCCGAGGAGGAGAAGGGCACCGACTGCCCCGGCTGCCTGTGGACGCCCACCGGCAGTGCCGCCGGCGGCCGGGCGCTGCCCATGTACGACCTGCTCTCCCGCTTCGACAAGGCCTTCCCGCCCGGGACGACGTACGAGACGGTCCCGATCGCCCCCGACGACGTGCCCAACGTCCGCGTCCTGGCGAGCGCGAAGACCGTCCTGGTGGTCAACACCCTGAACCGGCCGATCAGCGCGCAGGTCGACGGCAGGCGGTTCGACATGGGGGCGTACGCAGTGAAGTGGCTCGAGCGCTAGGGTCTGCACGACAGGCGCTGAGGGTCTGTCGTGCAGGCCTCGGAGCGTCCGAGCCACTTCGCTGACCACGCCGGCCGCCTCACCGGACGGCCGTTCAGCCCTTCCCCATCGTCATGAACCGCTGCACCAGCGAGGCGAGCAGCACCGCCAGCAGCGGCAGCGAGAACCAGAAGCTGCCCTGGAGCCATCGCAGTTGGCGCACGCTCGGCCGCATCGCGACCCGGACGATCTCCCGGGCGGTGAGCATCAGGACCAGGGCGAGCGCCGCGAGTCCGCCGACCACCGACCACGGCGTCCAGGTCACCTTCGGCCCGATCGGCCCCGGATCCGGTTTCGGCACCGCCCCCGCGGGCTGCTTGCGCAGCGTGTACAGGGTCGCGTCGTCGTTGGTGAGGACCTTCTTCAGCTCCTGCCGGTTGTCCAGGTTCTCGACCAGCCGCGACGGCCAGGTGGCCGAGTAGCCGACGTCCATCTGCAGATAGGTGACCTGACTCTTGTTGATCATCAGATACGAGTTGGGGCCCGCGTCCTTGAGCGCTTTGACCAGGCCGGACACCAGCACCGGGTCGGCCGGTGCCAGGGTCGGCACGTAGTTGACGCGCTCCATGTCCCGCGCCCCCCACGGCATGGCCGGGGTGACGTTGGTGACCGGGTCGTTGCTCAGCCACAGCAGCCGTACGGTCGGCCGGTCGTGGGCGTAGACGTAGTCCATGGCCGTGACCTCCCCCGGCCGGATCCGCTCGAACGGCTCGTTGCCCCAGCGGGCCACCAGGAAGCCGCCCATGAGCAGCAGCCCGGCCAGCAGCGCGGCGACCGGCGCGAGGCTCGCCCGGTCCTTCTCGCGTTCCCGGCCGGTGACCCCGGCGCGCGGGAACAGCGCGAGGGCGGCGAGCAGACCGGCCCCGGGCAGCGCGAACATGAAGACGCGCAGCGCCATCTCGCCGCCGTAGGACTGCATGCCGAAGCCCAGGAACGGCACGAAGGTCAGTACCAGCAGCGACCGCTCCCGGTACTTGTGCTCGCGCCGCCGCCACCAGCCCCAGCAGGCGAACAGCATGATCGACCCGGCCAGCAGGACCCGTGTGTACAGCACCAGTTTGTGCGTGGAGTCCCCGCCCTGGATCCGGCCGGAGACGGACGTCGACACATTGCTGCCGACCCCGCCGACCCCGCCGAACAGTTCGTCGAAGTGCCCGGACCAGTACGGCTCGGCCATGAAGCCCAGCCAGAACACCACCAGCACCGCGCACAGGACGGGCAGCCCGCGCAGTTCGGACCGGCCGACCAGGACGAGGACGGCCAGCACGCCCAGCATCACGAACGGCGTGAGCTGGTGGGCCGGGACGCTGGCGGCGAACAGGCCGATCACCACCATGAGCAGCACGGCCCGCTGCCGCCGGTTCGCCGGCTCGACCTCGGCCTCGCCGGGGCGCGCCTTGGTCCACAGCACGCGCGGCGCCCGGAACCAGACCAGCAGGATCGCCACGAAGGCCAGGTAGAGCAGATAGGTGAAGCCCTGCGGGGAGAAGTAGTCCTGGCCCACCCAGCCGCTGAGCACGAAGATCCACACCCCGGTCCACTTGGCCCGCCAGCTCGCCCGCAGCGAGCGGGTGAGCAGGAACATCGGTGCCAGGTACAGGAGCTGGACGGTCAGCGGCCACCAGCGGATGACCTCGGTGAAGTCGCTCAGCCCGCAGGCCCGCGCGACGAACGCGGCCACCGCGAAGAAGCCCGGCCAGCTCCAGCGCGCGTCCAGGTCGGGTACGGCCGCCCCGGTGCGGTCGATGTAGTCGATGAACCCCAGGTGCTGCCAGGCCGTCGCGAACCGCGGCTCGGTCTCGATCACCGCGGGCAGTGCGTGCAGGGACACGACCGTGGCGAGCAGGGTGAGCAGCAGCAGCGCCCGGTGCTCGCGGCGCAGCCAGAGCAGCACGGCGAACACCGTGATCAGCAGGGCCGCGCCGACCAGCGTCGGCAGCGGCAGCACCGAGATCAGGCCCAGCCCGCCCATCCGGTCCAGGGCGGCGTCGTCGAGCCGCAGCGCGGGCACCCAGTACAGCAGCAGCGCGGCGGTCAGCAGACAGCCGAGGACGACTCCGGGCCGGGTGGGCGCCAGGCGCTCCCGCCAGGAGCGCGGCGGCGCGTCGGCCGCCGGTCCCTGCGGCCCCGGGCGCGGGGTCCTCCCCGGCTCGGCCGTCGCCGGTCCGGCCGCCTCCGCTGCCTCCTCCTCGGATACGGCGGCCGGCTGCCCGGCGGTCAGCGGCAGCGCGTCCGGCACCACCGCCCGCTCCTCGGCCGCGAACGGCGCGTCCACCTCCCGGTCGGCCGGCCCCAGCGAGGCCTCCGAACCGGGTTCCCGGTCCTCGACGGGCAGCCCGAGAGAATCCGGGCGCCGCGGCCCGAGCGCCCACTCGGCCGGCCCGTCCGCCCCCGTCACGGCGGTGCCCGCGGGCGGGGTGCCCGGTCCGGGACGCACGTCGGGCCGGCGTTCCACGTGGTCGAAGTCGACGTGGATGCCCAGGGCCAGGGTGTCCGACTCCAGCGCCCACGCGGGCCGCCGGAGCGGTCCGGTCCGGTCGGGGACCTCGCCCGCCCCCAGGTCGGCGAGGTCCCCGTCGGGTGCCGCGTCCTCGGGGACGGCGGCGGCCGGGGCGGCCCGGACGGTCCGGAACAGCTTGGGCGCGGCGATCGCGACGATCACGGCGAGGCTGGAGATCTCCGCGACCCCCGCACCGGTCAGCCCCATCCGGGGCAGCAGCAGCAGCGTCAGCCCGAGCACCAGCACGCACAGCAGGCCCTGCAACCAGGCCAGTCCGGCGGTGCGGCTCTGCGCGCGCAGCACCGCGAAGTACGTCTCCATCACCACCCGCAGCAGCGCGCCGACCGCGAACCAGCGCAGCAGCGGGGTGGCGGCGTGGGCGTAGCCGTCGCCGAAGACGTGCAGGACCTGCGGCGCCAGCAGGAACAGCAGGCCGCAGATCGGCACCATGATCCGGGCCATCCGCTTGAGCGCCGCCCGGGTGTTGGCGGCCAGCCGCGCCGGGTCGTGCGAGCCCTCCACGGTCAGCGAGGCGCCCATGTTGATGGCGAGCAGGTTGACCGTGCCGCCGATGGTGGTGGTGATGTAGAAGTAGGCGTTGTCCTCGGAGCTGACCTGCGAGGCGATGATCACCGGCACCAGGTAGACCACGGCGAGCGAGAACAGCGAGCCGGTGTAGTCGCCCGCCAGGAACCGTCCGAGTTCCCGCGGCGACGGCGGCTTGGCGTGCTCCTCGGTGGCCGTCACATGCCGGGGCACCAGCCGCCGGAACACCAGCCAGCCCAGCGGCACGATCGAGGTGGCGATCGCCAGGCCCCAGGAGACGAACACACCGGTCGTGGGGATCGCGGCGGCCAGCCCCACCAGCAGGGCCAGCTTCACCGCCGAGAACACGGTGTTGCCCACCGGTACCCACGGCGCGCTGCGCAGCCCGGTCAGCACCCCGTCCTGGAGGGTGAGCAGGTTCCAGGCCATCACGACCACGATGAAGCCGAGCCCGTTGACCGTCCCGTGCAGGAAGCGGTACGACGGCCCCCAGGTGTCCAGCGTGAGCAGGAAGACCGCCGCCGCGCACGCCACGATCAGCGAACTGCCCGCGTACGTACGGGCGATCAGCCGTCCGGTGGCGCGGCCGGAGACCGGGATGAAGCGGGCCAGGGCGCCGGTGAGCGTCACCGCGGTGAGCCCGGCGAGGAACTTCATGGCGGCGATCGCGGCCGAGCCCTGGCCGACGGAGGATTCGGAGTAGTAGCGGGCGGCGACCAGCCAGAAGCCGAGGCCCAGCACCGCGGAGATCCCGGTGTTGAGCATCAGCGCGTAGGCGTTGCGGAACAGCTGGTTGCCGCCGCTGGACGGGCCGCGTCCGGGCAGCCGCAGCCGGCGCCGCGGTTGCTCGGGCGCCTCGGGTTCGGTGGCCGATGCCTCGGTGGTGGTCGTCGTGTCAGACACGGGTACGGATGGCCTTCCGGCGGACCTGTCGGGCTCTGCGGACCATGGCGTAGCCCTTGGTGAGGGCGCGGTCCCTGGCGAAGTTCCGGGCGATCGCGCGGCCCTGGACGAGCCGCTCGAACTCCTCGGGGGCGGTGGAGCGGCGCACGGTGAGCCGTTGCAGGGCGTACGGGCCCTGCGCGCGGCGGGCCAGGCCGTTGCCGACGGCGAGCGCCTGCGCGAAGCCGGCCGCCCGCACCCGCGCCCGCACCCGGCGACTGGAGTAGCCGTAGGGGTAGGCGAACGAGAGGGGCACGGCGCCCAGTTCCCCGGCGACGATCTCCTTGCAGCGGATCAGCTCCGACCACAGCGTGTCGTCGTCGAGCTGGTCGAGCTGCGGATGGGTGTGGCTGTGCCCGCCGATCTCGACGCCGCCGGCCGCCAGTTCGCGCACCTGGTCCCAGTCGAGCATGGTGTCCAGACCGCCGCCCGTGTCGTGCTCGCCCCGGATCCAGCCGGTGGAGACGAACAGCGTGGCCGCGAAGCCGTGCTTGGCCAGCACCGGCAGGGCGTGCCGGTGCACGCCCTCGTAGCCGTCGTCGAAGGTGATCAGCACCGGGTCCGGCGGCAGCGGCGCGGTGCCCGGTGCACGCCAGTGGGCCGCCAGTCGCGCGGTGGTGACCGGGTGGCGGCCCAGGTCCTCCAGCACCGCCATCTGCTCCGCGAACGCCTCCGGTGACACCGACAGGCCCCGCGTGGCCTCGTTCGGTTCCCGGGCGACCGCGTGGTACATGAGCACCGGCACGGTTGTGTTCATACGGCTCTTCCCCCCTTCGTTGCCCCCTTGCCGTCCTCGATCTCCACGACCCGGAAGCGGGCGCCGCCCCGGCGTGCGCGGACGCTGCCGACGGCGTAGCCGCCCGCGGCCGTGAGCACCCCGGCGACGATCGCGCCGGCCCGGCCCGCGCCGCCCGGCCGGGCCAGCAGCGCGTCGCGCAGCCCGCGGGCCACCCCGGCGGGCAGCACCCGGGTGGTGTAGCGGCGCTCGGACTCCAGCCCCTTGTCCGCGCCGACACTGCGCGCCACCAGCGCCTTGGACAGGCCCTCGGCGTAGGTGCGGGTGCGGAAGTAGCGGAAGCGCTCGCGGGCGCCGGGCACCCGGTGGTGGATGACAGCCCGGTCGTCGATCAGCAGGACCGCGTCCGGCCGGGCCCGGGTGAGCCGGATGCACAGTTCCGTCTCCTCGCAGCCCAGCGGCCGTTTGTCGCCGTCACGGCCGATACCGGTGGCGAAGCCGCCGGCCGCGTCGAACGCCGTACGCCGGAAGGAGGCGTTGCCGCCGAGGACGTTGCGCACCGGGACCCGGCCGGGCGGCAGGCCCTTGTAGGTGCAGCCCACCACCCAGTCGAACTCCTCCGGGAACCAGACGGGCCGGCGGCCCGACGCCCAGATCGGCATCGTCCTGCCGCCCACCGCCATCACCCGCGGGTCCGCGTATCCCTCGGCGAAGCGGCGCAGCCAGTCCCGTTCGGCCACGGCGTCGTCGTCGAGGAAGGCGATGACCTCGCCGATGGAGGCGGCGATGCCGGTGTTGCGGCCGGCGGACAGGCCGCGCGGGCCCGCGTTGGCGAGCACCCGCACGTCCCCGGCCTCCTTGTACTCCCCGGCCAGACGCTCCAGGAGCGCCGGGTTGTGGTCGACGACCAGCAGTGTCTCCAGGGCCGGCCGGGACTGCGCCCGCACCGAGGAGACCGCCGCGAGGATGTCCTCCCAGCGGTCCTCGGTGTAGACGCAGATCACGACGGAGATGCCGGGACCGCTCAAGACACCTCTCCCGGGTAGGAGCCGAGCAGCGGGGAGTGGCGTTCCTGCCGGCGCAGCTCACGCCGGTTGGAGCGTTCCTTCAGGATCACCTTCAGCACCCGTAGCCCGTCCCGGACAGCGCGCAGATTGCTGGCGCCGTGGATGCGCAGGTACTCGTAGCTGGGGATCTCCTGCACCTTCAGGCCGGCCTTGACCACTCTGATGTTCATCAGCGTCTCGACCTCGAAGCCGGTGCAGTCCAGCTCGATCTTGTCCAGGCAGTGCCGCCAGAACGCGTTGTACCCGTAGCACAGGTCGGTGTAGCGGGCGCCGAACTTGCGGTTGACCACCGCGCACAGCACCCGGTTGCCGAGCTTGCGGATGAAGGTCATGTCGTCGGTGCCGCCGCCGTTGGCGAACCGGGAGCCCTTGGCGAAGTCGGCGCCCGAGACCAGGGCCGAGACGTAGGAGACGATCTCGCCGCCGTCGGCCGAGCCGTCCGCGTCGACCATCACGATGATGTCGCCGCTGCACGCCTCGAATCCGGTGGTCAGGGCGTCACCCTTGCCCTTTCCCTGCTGCGGGACGACCTTGACATTCGGCCACAGTTCACGGGCGACATCGACGGTGTTGTCGGTGGAATTGCCGTCGACAAGAACGACTTCGTGTATCCAGTCCGGAAGTGTCTTGAAGACATAGGGAAGATTCTCCGCCTCATTCATGGCGGGAATGACCACGCTCACCGGCGGCGCGATGGCCAGGTGAGAGGAGATCGGCCGGTACTGGGCGTCGACGAACGGATCTCGGTCCGAGGACGGCGGATGGAGAACGGAGCTCATGAGTCTGGTCCCTCTCGTCCGGCGGGACCGCCCGCCCCCGGGCGGTCCGGCTGTCTATCCGGTTCGAAAGGGGGGTTCTCACGCGGAGCACGACGGAAATCGGATCTCCGTGCACGCCGGGTGAGCTGGCAAAGCTGCCGGAATGCCGAAAAACGGCAGCCGGTCGCGCGGCACGGCCCGGTGATTCCTTAGGTCACCGGGCACGGCACCCCCCTACCGCGCCCCGCTCCGTAACGTCCCGGTTCAAAGCCCTCCCCTGGAACCGCGTGCGGACGTCACCGATGCGGGTGAGATGTACGACGGTATTGATGATTGAACCAGTATGGCAAGGCCTGGAACGAGGCCTCACGTTTTTGTTGGTTTTTCCGTTACGCAGATTTTGTACCGGCAGTTCACCGCCTGGAACGGATCTTTCCCATCCGTTTGAGAATTCGGTCCGCGGGTTCGAACAGTTCCGGCCGCGACTGCACCGCGTTGCGCAACGCCCGGATCGGGGCGCGGCGCGCCCGGTGTCCGGCCGCGATCGGGTGACGTCGTGTCACCCATCCCTCGGACACGATGAGTTCCCGTGTCTTGAGGGAATCCTTGTATTCCTTCTGGCCCCGGCCGAGATCGAGATACGCGATGCCGTCGGCTGCGGCCGCCTCGGCCATGCGCAGATGCAGGATCAGTCCGGGGGAGTACTTGGCGTACGCCGGGTCGTAGGCCGGGAACCAGCACGCCAGCACTCGCTCGGTGCGCAGTCCGAAATGCGCGGCGATCGGCCGGCCGTCCGCGTAGAGCACGGACAGGATCCCGGCGAACGGCTCGGAGCGGGTGTGGAACAGCCGGGTGACGAGGTCGGTGATCCACGCGTGCGCGAAGCGGTCGCTGCGCCCGGTCCGCCGGTACTGGGCGGACTTCCAGGCCATCAGCGTGTCCAGCACGGCCGGGTCGCGCTCGTCGTGGACGTACGTCACCTCTCCCGCGTCCCGCCCGAGCTTGCGTTCCTTGGCGAGCGTGGTCCGGGTGAACTTGGGCGAGCGGGCGCGCAGTTCGCGCAGATAGGTGTCGTAGCCCTGGTCGACGTCCATGACCGGTGACGGGAAGGTGCCGGAGGCCGCGGCCTCGAACGGCCGCTGGCCCGCCACCAGGTGGTCGAACTCCCACACGGCGAGCCCGCAGGCCCGCAACAGCTCGGGGGCGTCCCAGGTGAAGCCGGGGCGGTGCACCAGGCCCTGGCAGTCGGAGACGCCGAGCCCGATGGCCCGGCCGACGCCGGCGGCGGATCTGTGGAACGGGAAGAACGCGGCCGGCTCGCCGTCCTCGCGGACCACCGCGATCCGCACCCCGCGTCTGCAACTGCCGACCGCGAGCGCGAACTCGGGCGAGAGGAAAGGGTTCGCCAGCTCCTCGGAGCCGTGCAGGTGGGCCTTGGACTGCATCGCCGTCCAGGCCGCCCGGTCGGCCTCGCTCAGCTCGCCGGGGCGGTACACGCTGATGTCCACGTCAGGAGCCCTGTCTTCTCGCCGTACGGCCGCGCCGCCGCCGTACGGACACCAGCAGGAGAACGAGGGAGCTGAACACGGTGACGGCCACGACTCCGCCGTGGACGGACCACCGGTGCACGGCCAGCATTCCCTGGGCCACCAGCATGTCGAGGACGACCGCGCCCGCCAGTGCGGCGAGTGTGCGGCCGAAGGGATCCAGCCCGGCGAGGCCGGCCGCGATGGCGGCGGCCGGCGCGGCGAGCAGGAAGAAAAGCGTCAGCGGGCCCCGCAGCGGGGAGCCCGAGTCGGTGAGCGAGAGCAGTGCGCCGGTCCCCGCGACGGCCGTCGCGGCACCCGCGAGCAGCGGCGACAGGTCCCTCCCCGGCCCTGGCCGCGCCCGCTCGGCACCGTCTCTCGAAGCATCTGTTGAAGCTGTCTTGATGCGGATGGTCTGCATTGGCGACTTTGCCCCCCGAAGCGCCGGATGCCGGGCTTCAATGTCGCGCAGCCTCCAGGGGGCCGTCAAGACGCGGAAGCCCCACATGCGGGTTCTTGTCCGTCTTTGAACCCTCCTTCACCGGATCTGACCTCACTCGTTCGACTGACAGGCCGTCAGTGTTCGATGTCCCTTCATCGCGGAGTCGGTTGGGCACGGAAAACGGTCTTGGCATGGACACTTCCAGTCAACACGCGTAGCTGCTACCAAAGTTGAAGCGGAGATCCTGCTAAAGGGAGGTTCCATGAGACGTTCCCGAATTGCCGCATACGTCGGCTCCCTCCTCCTCACCGTCGGTCTGGCCCTCACCGGGGCGGCCTCCGCGCAGGCGTCCGAACAGGCCTTCAGCGGCGGCTACGTGGCCCTCGGCGACTCCTACTCCTCCGGAGTCGGAGCCGGCAGCTACATCAGCTCCAGCGGCGACTGCGACCGCAGCACGAAGGCGTACCCCTACCTCTGGAACGCCGCCCATTCACCCTCGTCGTTCGCCTTCACCGCCTGCTCGGGCGCCCGAACGGATGATGTTCTGGCGAACCAGCTCGGCCCGCTCGGCTCCGCCACGTCCCTCGTCTCGATCACCATCGGCGGCAACGACGCCGGGTTCTCCGACGTCATGACGACCTGCGTGCTCCAGTCCGACAGCAGCTGCCTGTCCCGCATCAACACCGCCGAGGCCTACGTCGACACGACCCTGCCCGGCAAGCTCGACAACCTCTACTCCGTGATCCGCGGCAAGGCGCCGAACGCCCACGTCGTCGTGCTCGGCTACCCCCGGTTCTACCTGCTCGGACAGTTCTGCCTCGGCCTCTCCGACACCAAGCGCTCCGCCATCAACGGCGCGGCCGACCACCTCGACGCCGCCATCGCCAAGATCGCCGCGAACCACGGCTTCACCTTCGGCGACGTCCGCACCACCTTCGGCGGCCACGAGATCTGCTCCGGCAGCTCCTGGCTGCACAGCGTCAACTGGCTCGACATCGGCGAGTCCTACCACCCGACGGCCTCCGGCCAGTCGGGGGGCTATCTGCCGGTGCTCACCAACGTGGCCTGAGCCCTCACGGCGACGCCGAAGGCGAAGGGGAGGCCCCGCCCGTCGGGGTCTCCGTCGTCGCGCAGCTCACCGAGAACGGCACGGCGTCGGACGTCGTACGCACCGGAGCGCGTACCTCCACACTGATCGCGTTCTCGATCGTCCCGCTCTCGGAGTACGTCGTCACGGTCAACCGGTCCTGCTTGGTCCTTCCCCCGCCCGGAGGGAACGACAGCGTCTTCCACCCCGGGTCGGAGACCGATCCTCTTGCCGCCACCCAACGGTAGGTCACCTGCGCGGGCAGCCGCCCCACCGTGAACTCCGCCGTGAAGGCGGGCGCCTGGCCGGCCGGCGGCGGACACGTCCCGGAGTACGAGGTGTGCGCACCGGTCAGTGTGACGTGCACGGTCTGGGCGGGCGTGCCGCCGGGCGGGGTGCTGTCCGGGCCGGGCGGGGGAGCGCCGGTGCGCGAGTCGGTGGTGCGCGAGGGGGACGGGGAGCTCGGATTGCTCGGCGTCCGGCTGTTGCTGCCGCTCGCGCCCGCGTCGCCTCCGCCGCCGTGGTCGCGGCCGAGCAGCGCGTACGTCAGCCCCGCGAGCGCGAGAGCGACGGCGACCAGGCCCGCGACCAGAACGGCGGCGGCACGGCGGTCGCGCCGAGGTGGGCCGGACCGGGTCCGTGGTGCCGTGGGCGGTACGGGGACGGGCATCGGCGGTGTCGCGGAGGGGCCTTGGCGCGGGGCCGCGACCGTCGGGGCGTACGACGACATGGGCACCGTGCCGGGGCGTGGCGTGCCGCCCGCCGCGAGGAGCCGCAGGTCCCGCTCGGCCAGGTCGGCCGGCAGCCGCTCGGCGGGATCCTTGCGCAGCAGGCCCTCGATGACGGGCGCGAGCGGCCCGGCCCGGCGCGGCGGCGGCAGCTCCTCGTCGACGACCGCACGCAGCGTGCTGAGTGGGGTGTCCTGCCGGAACGGGGAGCTGCCCTCGACGGCCGCGTACAGCAGCACGCCGAGCGACCACAGGTCGGACTCGGGGCCGGGCGTGCGCCCGAGCGCCCGCTCCGGGGCCAGGAACTCGGGCGAACCGATCACCTCGCCGGTCATGGTCAGCGCGGAACTGCCCTCCACCATGGCGATGCCGAAGTCGGTGAGCACGACCCGGCCGTCGTTCGCCATCAGTACGTTGCCCGGCTTCACGTCCCGGTGCAGCACTCCGGCGTCGTGCGCGGAGCGCAGCGCGGCCAGCACCTCGGCACCGATGTGCGCGGCGCGCTGCGGTGGCAGCGGGCCCTCCGCCTCCAGCAGGTCCGCCAGGGACAGGCCGCGGATCAGCTCCATGACGATCCACGGTCGGCCGCCCTCCATCGCCACGTCGTACACCGTCACCACGTTGCGGCTCGCGACCCGGGCCGCCGCCCACGCCTCCCGCTCCAGGCGGGCGTACATCCGCTCGACGTCCGGGCCCGGCAGTCCGGCGGGCGCCCGCACCTCCTTGACGGCGACCTCGCGGTGCAGCACCTCGTCGCGGGCCCGCCACACGGTCCCCATGCCGCCCTCGCCGAGCGGGGACAGCAGGCGGTAGCGGTCCGCGATCACACGTTCACGGCCCGGCTCTTCGGACACGGGCGCCCCCCACGGCATCTCGCGTGAATTCTTCACAAAAGTAGCTCAGCCGAGTGCGGATGCCGCCCCCCTGAACACCAATCCGGCACCCAGGGCCACGACGACCAGCGCGGAGGCCAAGGGCATGGTCCGGCGCACCAGGGCGGCCACCGGGTGGGTGGTCCACCGCGGGCCCCTGCCCATCACCCGGGTCACTCCGCTGCCGAGCTTGACCACGGCGAACCCGGCGGCGGTCAGGGTGAGCGCGAGCCCCGCGCCGTACGCGACGACGAGCAGCAGCCCGAACCAGGCCTGCCCGAGCGCCGCCGCGCCGACCAGGACGACCACGGCGGAGGGGCTGGGCACGAGCCCCCCGGCGAATCCCAGCAGGATCGTGCCGCGCACGGTGGGGGCGGTGGGATGGGTGTGGGTGAGGCCGCCGTGCGTGTGCTCCACGGCGTGCGAGTGACCGCTGTGACGGTGGTCGTGGTGACGGTGAGGGCGGTGGGTGTGCCCGTGCACGCGGTGGCGCCAGGCCCGTCGTGCGAGGCTCGCGCCCGCGAGGATCACCAGTGCGCCGCTCGCCGTGCCGAGCCAGGCGATCACCGAGGGCGTCGCCGCCGAGCCGGCGGTGACGAGCAGCCCCAGGGCGACCACGCCCAGGGTGTGAGTGACCGTCACCGAGGCGGCCAGCGGCAGCACGTCCTTCAGGCGGGCCCGGCCGCCGCGGGCGGCCGCCGTGGCCGCCATCAGGGTCTTGCCGTGGCCGGGGGCGAGGGCGTGCGCCGCACCCAGTCCGATCGCGATGACCAGCGCGAGGGCGGCGAAGCCGAGCGTGAGGTGATGGCGGGCGACGAGGCCGTCCAGGGCGCGGGTCCATCGGTCGGCGCCGCGGGGCAGCACGGAGGCCGCCGGGGCGGCCCCGCGGTCGTCGGTGAGGGCGGGGCCGCCGGGGCGCACGCGCAGGGACGCGGTGGCGGTGTCGGCCGGTGAGGAGAGCAACTCCTTGGGGTAACTGGTGAGTTCGTGTGAGACGGACTCCTTCGGCACGTCCGTGGCGGTGAGCGTCATCCGGTCGCCGCGCGCGGTGATCTCCCGCCAGCCCGGACCGGAGGACGCGCCCGCGCCGTGGAAGCGCAGCACCACGCCGTCGCCGTCGGGCAGCGGGGCGGTGAACCGGCACTCCACGCGGAGGGTGCTCAGCCCGGCCTGCCCGGGACGCGTGAGCGCGTGGCTGTCGCGGACGGACAGGACGGTCGTGCGCCCGTCGACGGCGAGCCTGCTGCCCTCGGCGGCCGAGGCGCACCGCCGCCGGGCCCACTCGGACATGCCCAGCCGCTCGATGCCGGGCCGGGCCTGGGTGGCCGGGATCTCCGCGAGGTCCTCGACATGGTCGACGCGCAGCTGTCCCGGGGCGGCCACGAGTCCGTCGTAGCGGTTGACGGTGAAGTTGCCGAGGGGATGCGCCCCGGCGTTCGCGGCGGGGACGAGCACGAGCGCGCAGGCGGCCGTGAGCACGGCGGCGGCACCGGCGAGCGGTCGACGGAACGTCACTTCGCGGCCTCCAGCGCCGTGCGGGCCCGCCTCGCGCCCAGGGGCGAGAAGCCGGGGTTCAGCTTCAGGGCCTCCGCGAGCAGGGCGCGGCCCTCCTCGCGGTGGCCGGTGGCGAGCTCGATCGTGCCGCGGTGGTAGAGGAAGGACGCGTTGCGGTAACCGGTGGCGGTGGCCCGGCGGGCGTAGGGGAGCGCCTCCCGGTCCCTGCCGCCCACGTGCAGGGCCCAGGCGAGGGCGTCCGCCGTGTGCACGGTGTGGCGCCGGGCCCACTCGGCGCGGGCGGCACGCAGCGCGTCGCTCTTGTTCCCGTGGTCGGCCGCGGCGAGCGCGGTGTCGAGATCGGCGTCCACGCCGTTGGCCCGCGCGAGGGCGATCCACGCGTCGACCAGGGCGTACTGGTCACGGGCCCTCGCCCGGTCGCCCTCCGCGCCACGCGCCTCGTACAACTCGCCGAGCTCGACGAGGGGACCGGGCAGCGGGTAGCGGGAGACGACGAGTTCCATGCCCTTGACGGCGCCGGCCAGGTCGCCGCTCGCGGCCTGCGCGCGGGCGCGGCCCTCCAGGGCGGGCAGATAGGTGTCGTCGGCGGCCAGCGCGCGGCCGTAGCAGCTCAGCGCGGTCTTGTCGTCGCCCTGGTTCCAGGCGAGCTGGCCGAGCTGGGAGGCCACGTACGCCACGTCGCCGGGCGAGGTCGCGCTCGACAGCGCCCGCTCCAGGACGCGCCGGGCGGCGCCGACCTCTCCGCGCAGCTCGTGGACGTAGGCGTACCGCGTGAAGACCGGCACCCCGGGACGCCGGGTGTCGGCGGTGTCGGCGGCCTTCGACGCCTCGTCGTACCGGCCCAGTTCGACCAGGGCGTCGATACGGGAGGACAGGGCGCGTTCGCTGTAGGGGTTCTGTTCCAGGGCCCGGTCCGCGTAGGCCAGGGCGCCCTTGAAGTCGTGCCGGGCGGCGGCCAGCGCGGCGCGGCCGGCCAGGGCCTGGTCGTCGTCCGGGGCCAGCCGGAGCGCGTGCTCGAGCGCCTGCTCCGCCTGCGGGTACCGGGACGGGTCCCCCTTGGTCCGCGCCTGCTCCACGTAGGCCAGCCCCAGGGTGGCCCAGCCGCCGACGTCGCGCGGCTGCGACCGGAGATGGGCCTGGAGGGCGGCGACGCTCGCGTCGAGGTCCCCGCCGTCCAGCAGGGCCGGGGAGACGGTACCTGTCGCGGCGGCGGCCGCGGGCGCCCCGTCCCGCGCGGCCCCGGCCGCGATGGCCCCGCCGGTGAGGGCGACGGCCAGCAGGGCCGCACAACCGGCGATCCGGGCGGCCCGCCATCGGCGCCCGGTGACGCCGAGCCGGCGTACCGCGGCGACGCGCTCGTCGGGCTCCGGGGCGTCGTGGTGGTCCGGCTCCGGGCCGTCGTGCTCGTCGTCCTCGGGGGCGTCGTGCCCGGCGTCCGAGGCGGCGGGGTCCGTACCGGTCTCCGGCGGATCGCCCTCGTCCGTGTCCGCCGGGTGCCCGGTGGGCTCGTTGTCGTTCGTACGCGGGGACATGCCTCTCCTCGGTCGCCGGGTGGTGTCGCGTGGGGCGGCGCGGCCCGCGCCGTGGGGATGGGAGGGACGGGCCGCGCCGGTCGGTGGGGTGCGGTCGAGGGTCAGTACGGGCGCTGCATCCGGCGGCGCCACCACGCGAGGGCGGTGCCGATCAGCAGGATCCCGGCCGCGCCCGAGGCCGCCGAGGCGGCGATCAGGACCGTGTCGCCGGAGCCGCCGGACGAGGAGCCGACCGGCTTCAGCGCGTCGCCGATCTGGCTGCGCACGTCGGCGCCGCCGGTCGTGCCCTTGGCGAGCGGACCGCGCGAACCGGACGTCGGCTCGGCGACGTACGGGAAGGACTTCTCGAACTTCTTGTCGTTCGCGTCGACCGCGTCGCCCAGGTCGTTCTTGGAGCCGACCAGTTCACCCTCGACCACCTGGAGGGAGGCGTCGATCACGTCGTCCGTGAGGCGACGGCCGTTCGGGAAGCCCGCGTTGTCGCCGTCCAGGACACCCAGCCGCTTCGGGTGCATGCTCGGCTTGATCGAGGTGTTCAGGCGCAGCTCCTCCGCCGGACGCACGTTCGGCGGCTGGTTGAGGCCCTTGACGCCCTTCAGGAACACGTCGACCAGGTCGTTGCGCGGCTCGGCCGGTGCCTTGATCTTGTAGATCGCCTCGATGAGCTTGGGCAGCTCGGGGTTGGTGACGTTCTTCAGGAACTGCGCGTCGTTCCAGGGCGAGGACGCGTTGAACTTGTCCTTGTCCTTCTGCGGGTTCACGACCTCGTTGACCAGCGGGTTGCCCAGGCGCGAGACCTGCGTGTAGTACCCCTGCGCGTTCCGGCGCTGGGTGGTGGACCAGATGCCGACGACCGGCTGCTCGGCCGACTCGCGGATCAGGTCGTTCGGCACCTGGAGGGCGATCGTGTTGACGTTGTAGCCCTTGAGCGTGTCGTTGCCGACCTCGGAGAGGTTCCCGCCGTACAGCAGGTCGAAGACCCGCAGGTCCAGGAAGAAGGGGTCGTCCGCCTGGCCGGCGAAGGTCTGGGCGCCGCCCGCCGTCCGGTGGACGGCCTGGTAGCGCAGCTTGGCGTAGTCCGGCATCGACGCCTTGCCGACGTTCGACGGCGCGACCGGCACGTCGTCCGCCAGCTTCGTCCTCGACATCACGTGCTGGTTCTTCAGCCGGATCAGATCGATGTCGTACGTCTGCGTGATGTTGAGGTCGGGGTCGTCCAGGCTGGTCACCGGGCCCGTGTTGTAGAGGAAGGTGTTCCCGTTCTTCCGGTGTGTCCGGAAGGTGTAGCGGAAGAGCAGCTCGCCCTGCGCGTCACCGTTGCTGTCGATGTGGATGTCGTACTGCGCGTCGTCCGCGAACGTGTAGAAGTTCGGCCCGCCGGCCGGCTCCTCGAAGGGGATCCAGTTCGCCACGATCGTCGTGGTGTCGGGCTTGTCCGGACTCACGAACGCGTACACGTCCGTGTTGTCGTACTGCGGGGTCCCCGAGATCAGCGGGGCCTCCCGGTGGGAGGAGGCGGAGGCCGCCCCCGGTTCCAGCGTGGCCACACCGGCGGCTGCGAGCCCCCCGGCGGCCAGCGCACCACAGATGAGGGTGACGAGGCCCTTGCGCCCCGCACCGCTCCTGGAGATAAGAGGTGTCATGCCGTCCGTCCTCGGTGCCAACTTGCCTGACGTCCGGGGATTCGGAGACGGCGGCGGGGCGGATTGGTCGAGGGGGAGTTTTCTTTTTCCGCCTGCTCGACCCGCGTTTCGGGGCCGCCGATCCGTAACTCCGTCCGGAGGTGCGTTCCTTGCGAGTGCCGGATGTGACGGGACGGCCGGGATGCGGCCGCAGAGAGGGGGACCGGGTGGAGGCGGACGAACTTCTGGTGCTCGTGGCGGGCGGTGACCAGAAGGCATTCGAGGAGCTGTACGGGCTGGTGTCCGGGCCCGTGTACGGGCTGGTGCGGCGCGTGGTCCGCGACCAGGCGCAGTCGGAGGAGGTGACCCAGGAGGTGCTGCTCGAACTGTGGCGCTCCGCCGCGAGGTTCGACCCCGCGCGCGGCAGCGCCCTGTCCTGGGTCCTCACCCTCGCCCACCGCCGCGCCGTCGACCGGGTGCGCAGCGCCCGCGCCGCCGGCGAACGCGAGCAGCGCGAGGCGCTGCGCGCCGGGCTCCCCGCCTTCGACCAGGTCACCGAGGAGGTCGAGGCCGGCCTGGAACGCGAGTGGGTACGCCGCTGCCTGGACCGCCTCACCGCCCTGCAACGCCAGTCCGTCACCCTGGCCTACTACGACGGCTACACCTACCGTGAAGTGGCCGAACGGCTCTCCCTGCCGCTGGGCACCGTCAAGACCCGTATGCGCGACGGACTGACCCGGTTGCGCCAGTGCCTGGGAGGTGTCGCGTGAGCCTTCTCGACCGCCTCCTGCGCCGCGAGGACCTGCACTCCCTGGCCGCGCCCTACGCCCTCGACGCGCTGGAACGGGCCGAGCGGATCCGCTTCGAG
>NZ_BNBC01000034.1:64208-76652 GCF_014654675.1 Streptomyces spiralis | reverse complement strand
CGGCACCTGGCGCGCTGCGCGCGCTGCGCCGCCGAGGTGCGCGCGCTCTCCGAGGACGCCGTGCGGCTGGCCTGGTCCGCCGCGGCGCCGCCGCCCCCGGCGCTGCGCGACCGGGTGCTGGCCGCCGTACGCGACACCCCGCAGGACCGCGCACCCGCCGGACGGGACGTCCCGGGCGCCGGACGCAACACCCCGCGGGAGCCGGCTCCCGCCCGTGGGCGCACCCCCCAACTCCCGCCGCACGTCTGGGGCACCGAACCGCCGCCCGCACGCACCCGTGCGCCGCGGCCGCGCCCCCTGTTCGTCCCGTTCGCCACGGCGACCGCCGCCGCGGCCCTCGTCGTCGCCGCCCTCTTCGCGGTCCAGGCGGAGCGGACCCGGGACCAGCTCGACGCCCAGCGGGACCGGGCGCGTGAGATCGCCCACGTTCTGGCCGCCCCCGACGCGCGCGCCACCACCGGCCACGACGGTCAGGGGCGCGGAATCGGAGTGATCGCGTCCGCCGCCGAGGGCCGGGCCGTCGTCACCCTGAGCGGATACTCCTCCCCGCCCACGGGCCGGGTACGCCAGCTGTGGCTCATGCGCCCCGGCGCACAACCGCGATCCCTCGGGCTCTTCGCGGGTGACACGCCCTTGGTCGCCTCCGGTCTCGACCGGTCCGCGGCATCACTCGCCGTGACCGTCGAACCCGACGGTGGATCAGCTCAGCCCACTGGCCAGCCCATTGTGCAACTCGCCTTGAAATCGGTCGGATTCGGAGAGTAGCCGTCAACACCCTTACGGGGAAGGTGAATCCTGTGACCGTGATACACGCATGCCCGGTTGGGGCGATAGGGTTACTCTGCCTGGGCCGGGTGGACTCGTACGGGTGGGGAGTGACATGGAGCAGATAACAGTGCGCAGCAGGGCCAGGGTCCCTGCGATCACCTGCGGGAGCAGTGCGACCAGCTCGCGCCTCGACCGCCATCTGGCGGTGCTGGGCGGCCCCGCCGTTCCCCAGCGCGAGGCGGCCGAGGCGACGTCGCTGATGCGCGAGCTGATCGCGCGTGACGCGCACGACCGCACGGGCAGGGGCGACCGGATGCGCCGGGTGTCGCTGTTCGCGCCGCTGCGCCGGCTGCGCCGCTCGCTGTTCGGCGGCCGCTGAGCACGGCCGGCGTCCCCGCACGGCCCACGACCGTCGTCCCCTGACGGCCGAGGGCGCCACCGGCGTCCCCGGAACCGCTCACCGGCTCACCAGGCCCCGCGCTCAGGCCACCACACCGTCCCGGCGCAGCGCTGCGATCTCGTCCTCCGCCATCCCCACGGCTCGCAGCAGCATCCCGGTGTGCTGTCCGAGCGCGGGCACCTCTCCCATGCGCGGTTCGGCCCCGCCCGGCAGGGTGATCGCCGGCAGCAGCGCCCTGAGCGGCCCGACCGGCGTTCCCACCTCCCGCCACCGCTCCCGCGCCGCCAGCTGCGGATGCTCCGCCACCTCGTGCACGTCCCGCAGCCGCGCACACGCGACGCCGGCGCCCTCCAGCCGCGCCACGGCCTCGTCGGCGTCCAGCGCACCCAGGGCCTTCGCGACCAGTGCGTCGGTACGCTCACGGTTCGCGACCCGGGCCGCATTGGTGGCGAACGCCGGATCCGTCCCCAGCGCGGGCTGGTCCAGGACCTGTTCGGCCAGCCGCCGCCACTCCCGGTCGTTCTGCACCGACAGCAGCACCCGCCCGCCGTCGGCCGTCCCGTAGGCGTCGTAGGGGGCGATGACGGCGTGCGCGAGACCGGTGCGCGCCGGGGCGGCCCCGCCGTGCATCGCATGGTGCAGCGGATGCCCCATCCACTCCACGAGCGCCTCCAGCATCGACACCTCGACCGGCCCGCCGCGCCCGGTCGTGGCGCGCCGCAGCAGGGCCGCCAGGACGCCCGAGAAGGCGTACATGGCCGCCGCGATGTCCGCCGCCGGGATGCCCGCCTTCACCGGCTGCTCCGGCGTCCCGGTCACCGACACCAGCCCCGCCTCGCACTGCACGAGCATGTCGTACGCCCGCTTGTCGGTGTACGGGCCGGCGGAGCCGTACCCGGAGATGTCGACGGCGATCAGCCGCGGGTGCGCGGCGCACAGGGTGGCCGCGTCCAGGCCGAGCCGGGCCGCCGCGCCATGGGCGAGGTTCTGCACGAACACGTCCGCGTCCGCCACCAGCCGCCGCACCACGGCCAGCCCCCGCGGATCCTTCAGGTCCACCGCTATGGACTCCTTGCCCCGGTTGCACCACACGAAGTGGGAGGCGAGCCCCCCGGCGGCGGTGTCGTAGCCGCGGGCGAAGTCGCCGCCGTCGATCCGCTCCACCTTGACGACCCGCGCGCCGAGGTCGGCGAGCTGCCGGGTCGCGAACGGCGCCGAGACGGCCTGCTCGACGGCGACGACGGTGATGCCCTCCAGGGGCAGGGGAAGCTGGTCCATGACGTGGATCATGACCCGCCGGCGCCTGCCTTGTCAGCACCGCCGCCCGTCGGCGGGCCGGACGCGGCGAGCGGGCGGGGGCGGGCGGCGGACGCGCTCGCGTGCCGCGGACGAAAGGTCCCGGAGGGGCTCAGAGCAGGGCGAACTGGCCCTCCGGGCCCTCCTCGTGGTGGTCGAGGACGGAGGCCGGGCGGCGGGCCGTGCCCGGGACCGGCAGGACTCCCGCGGACCGCAGCTCGGTCGCGGTGACCGGGTCCGTGACGGTCAGCGCCTCCCGCCGGGGCCGCAGTTCGGCCAGCAGCGCCAGGACGGTGATCAGCTCCAGCAGCTCCGAGGTCCACGCCTGCGGCCAGGCCGCCGGGCGGATCGCCGCGAGCGTGCCCGGTTCGCCCTCCGCGGTCCGGGCCGCGAACCACTGCTCCAGGACCCGGACCGAGCCGCACTCGAAGTCCCAGGCCTGAGGAGGCACCGGCGAGATCCGCCCCTCGTCGAGGTGGAGGGCCTCCTCGTCGCGGTCGTAGTGGAGGGTGAGCGGGCGGGACGGCAGCGGCGCGCGGACGTAGGGGCGGCGGCCGCCGGGCAGCTTGGGCCGCTCGCCGTCGCGGCGCATCAGCCACAGCATCCGGCGGCCCGACTCCACGCCCTCCGCCCAGAGCCCCGCGTCCCCGGTGAGCGGGACGGCGAGACCGTCCGGCCCGGGACGCGCCGCCGCCAGGATCCAGGCGAGCACGTCCAGCGGGTCGGGGGCGCTCCCGAGGCGGGCGGCCAGATGCTCCGGCAGGCCGGGAGCCAGGTTGGGTTCCTCGCCGCCGGGACGACGGTAGAGGGGACGGACGCGGCCCGGCCGGAGCAGCGGCAGCAGGGACGTCGCCAGCAGCGGCGGCTCCGGGGAGTCCGCGGCGGCGGCCGTCTCCACCGTGAAGACCTGCCGGGCGTCCGCCACCCGCCACAGCTCGGGGCGGGCCGCGTCGATCAGCCGGTGGTCGGGGATCAGCCACTGCTCGTCGAAGGGGGCCGCCAGCACCCGTACCGGCTCCGGGCACGGCCCCGAGGCGCGGACCAGCTTCTCCGTGCCGCCGGCCCCGCCCGGCAGCTGCCCGACCGCCGTGTGCGGCGTGCGCGCACGCGTCGGTTCGAACAACGCCTCGCGATCGGGGCCCTCGGCCTTGAGCAGCGCGTCCCAACGGGCCCTCAGACAGGCCGCGTCGGGGGCCGCCGGCCACCCCCGGCCGAGCCGCGGCGGTGCGACGGACCACGGCATGAGGTCCGCGAGCAGCGGAGCGTCGTCGAGCGTCACGCCGGGCATCGTACGACGGCGCACGGACCCCGGGGGGCGGTGCACGGGTGGCTCAGGTGGCATCCAGCGTCACCGTGAAGGAGAAGCGGTCGCCGCGGTAGTGGATGACCGCCACGTCCAGGGGGCGTCCCGCCGTGTCGTAGGTGATGCCCGTGTAGTGCAGGATCGGGCTCAGCAGAGGCACGTCGAGCAGGCGTGCCGTCTCGGGGTCGGCCAGCCGTGCCTCCACCGTGTCCGTGATCCGGCTGATGTCCGCGCCCACCACGTCCCGCAGCACCTTCGTCATGGGCCAGCGCCCCAGGTCGTCCGGTGATATGCGTGCGGCCAGCTCCGGGCGGACGTAGTTGCGGGCGTGGTTGGTCGGCTCGCCGCTCTTCTCGTCGCTGCGCAGCCGGTGGTACGTCGCCACCTCCTCCAGATCCGGGAAGAACTCGGCGAGTTCGGCGGGTACGGGCGCCGCGCCGTGGTCCAGCAGTTCGGTCGTCATCCCCGACTGCTGGGCCACGATCGCGTCCACCGAGCCGAGCAGCCGGACCGGGGAACTCCGGGTGGCCTCCGGCTCGATGAACGTGCCGCGCCGCCGGTGACGGGTGATCAGCCCCTCGTCCTCCAGCTCCTTCAGCGCCTGCCGCATGGTCAGCACGCTCACCCCGTAGTGCCCCGCCAGCTGCTCCTCGGTGGGCAGCCGCAGCGGGTCGCGGGGCGAGCGGCCGAGGATCGAGGCGCGCAGCGACTGCGACACCTGGTACCACAGCGGCAGCTTGCGGTTCAGGACGATCGAATCCGGAGCGAAGGAGGTCACGGGCCATCCGTACCTGGCGGGAATCGTCAGTGCAAGGGGCGGTGGAAGTGCCCCTCCAGCCCCTGCCAGACGTCGTCGTAGTGCTGTTGCAGGTGCTCGGCGCGCGTCGCGTGCGGCGTGAGCGTCACCGGCCAGCGGGTCTCGAACATGAACGCCAGCCCGTCGTCGATCTTCTGCGGCTTCAGCTCGGCCGCGCTCGCCCGGTCGAAGGTCTCCCGGTCCGGGCCGTGCGCCGACATCATGTTGTGCAGCGAGCCGCCGCCCGGCACGAAGCCCTCGGCCTTGGCGTCGTAGGCGCCCTCGATCAGGCCCATGTACTCGCTCATCACGTTCCGGTGGAAGTACGGCGGCCGGAAGGTGTCCTCGCCCACCAGCCAGCGCGGCGCGAAGACGACGAAGTCCACGCCCGCCAGGCCGGGGGTGTCGGAGGGCGAGGTCAGCACCGTGAAGATCGACGGGTCCGGGTGGTCGTAGGAGATCGTCCCGATCACGTTGAAGCGGCGCAGGTCGTAGACGTACGGCACATGGTTGCCGTGCCAGGCGACGACGTCGAGCGGGGAGTGGTCGTAGGTCGCCGTCCAGAGGTTGCCGCAGAACTTGTTCACCACCTCCACCGGGCCCTCGACGTCCTCGTAGGCGGCGACGGGCGCGCGGAAGTCACGGGCGTTGGCCAGCCCGTTGGCGCCGATCGGGCCGAGGTCGGGCAGGCGGAAGGGGGCGCCGTAGTTCTCGCAGACGTAGCCGCGGGCGGTCGGGCTCTGCCCGCCATCGGACTCGGTGTCGAGGAGTTCGACGCGGAAGCGCACCCCGCGCGGGATCAGCGCCACATGGCCCGGCTCGGCGTGCAGCAGCCCGAACTCCGTGCGCAGCAGCAGCCCGCCGCGCTCCGGCACGATCAGCAGCTCGCCGTCGGCGTCGCTGAAGACGCGCTCCATCGAGCGGTTGGCGTGGTACAGGTGTACGGCCATGCCGGTGCGCTGGGTGGCGTCGCCGTTGCCGCCGAGGGTCCACAGGCCGGCCAGGAAGTCCGTGTCCGGACCGGGCTCCGGCAGCGGGTTCCAGCGCAGCCGGTTGGGGTCGGGCACCGCCTGGGTGAAGGGCGCCGTGCGCAGCGAGCCGTTGCCGGTGCGGGTGAACGCCGGGTGCGCGGCCGAGGGGCGGATGCGGTACAGCCACGAGCGGCGGTTGTGCGCCCTCGGCTCGGTGAACGCCGTGCCGCTGAGCTGCTCCGCGTACAGCCCGAGGGGGGCGCGCTGCGGCGAGTTGCGGCCCTCGGGCAGCGCGCCGGGCACCGCCTCCGAGCTGTGCTCGTTGCCGAAACCGTGGAGATAGGTCAGTCCTTCGGCGATCTTGCGTGCGTCCCCGCTGCTCATCGTCGCTCCCTTGCGCACCAGCTCTGATTCCTATGCATCACCGTAGGATTGCGTTTTCCCGGGCGCAAGAGGGCCTGAAGACCTCCTTCCGGGGGAGGGGCGAGAACCAGACCTGAGGGGGATCCGGCTGTCGGAGGGCTGCTCTACGCTCCGCTCCATGACGTCGTGGACGCTCCGATCTCTCGCTGCGCTCGCGGTCTGTGTCCTGTTGCTCGCCGGATCGGCGGGCTGTGGTGGGAACGGTGCGCGGGGGAGTACACAGAGGGAAACGCCCACACCCGTGGGCAAGCTCATCGACCACACGGACGAGGAGGGGCGGCCCTACCGTGAGGTGGACAAGAAGGCCGCGCCCGAGGTGGGCGTCGAGGTACGGCCCGACGCGGGCGGCAGCTGGGACGTGCGGCTGACCGTCCGCCGCTTCCGCTTCTCGCCGGCCGGCACGGCGGCGCGGGCCACGGTCGGCCGGGGCGTTGCCCACGTGCTGGTGGACGGCCGGCTCGTCGGCCGCCTGCGCGCCCCCGAGTTCCGTCTCTCCGCCCGCCTGGTCCCGCGCGGCACCCACCACGTCACCGCCCGGCTCTACGCCGACGACGGCACGGTATGGGCGGTCGCCGGCAAACCGGTCCAGAGCACCGCCGACATAACGGCGTCACCCCCGACCCCCAGAACCCCGTCCACGTCACCCGACCTGCCCGGCGCCCCCTGCCCGACCGGCACGTCGAGCGGGGGGAGCGTGGTGGGCCGGGCGGGCGGCGTCGGTACGGCGAGTGCGGTGGGTGTGGTGGGCCGGGCGCGCGTCGTGGGCGTGGTGGACCGGGCAGGCGCTGTCGGTACGGCAACTGTGGTGGGCCGCGCGGGCGGCACGGGCACGGCGGGTGTGGGGCGTCCGACGGGCGGTACCGGCACCGCGACCGTGGCGAGTGCTGCGGGCCGGCCGGGCACCACCTCCACCGCGAAGGCACCCGGCCTCCCCTGCCCGACCGGCACCGCGAGCGTGGCGAGCGCGGCCGCGGCCGATCGCGCCGTCGGCGAGGCCCGTGCAACCGGCTCCGCCGTCCCGACGGCGGTGAGCGACGCCGCGGCCGGCACCGCGAGCACCTGGCGCGGTGACACCGGGGGGTCCGCGGTCACCACCACGACCGCCGCCGGTAGCGCCGCCGACGCGCTCTCCGGCACCTGCACGGTCATCACCACCGCGCCCCGCGCGCCGGGTGAGGGGTGTGCGCCGGATGGTCCCGGTGCCCGGGTGGCCGCGTCGTGACGCGCCGGACGGGCTCCGGGCCGCGAGAGGGAGGGCGCGCTTCACCGGATCGGCGTGGAGCGGCATCATGACGTCCGTGCACCACGCGACCCCGCTCCGCCGCGCACCCGTGCAGCGGCGCAGCGCCGAACGGCTGACCAGGATCCTCGACGCCTGCGCCGATCTCCTCGACGAGGTCGGCTACGACGCCCTGAGCACACGCGCCGTCGCCCAGCGCGCCGGCGTGCCCATCGGCTCCGTCTACCGCTTCTTCGGCAACAAGCGCGCGATGGCCGACGCGCTCGCCCAGCGCAACCTCGAGCGGTACACCGAGCGCGTCAAGGAGCGTCTGAAGGAGCGTCTGACGGAGACGGCCACCGAGACGGCCGAGGGGTCGGCGGCAGGGTCGGCGGAGGACTCCGCGGGCGGCGGCTGGCGCGTGGCCATGGACGCCGTGCTCGACGAGTACCTGGAGATGAAGCGGACCGCCCCCGGCTTCTCCCTCGTCGACTTCGGCAACCAGATCCCCCTCGGCGCCCGCCACGCGGGGCCCAACCACCGCGTCGCCGACCGCCTCGTCCACCTGCTCTCCGGCCATCTGCGCCGCGAACCGGACGACGACCTGCGTCGCGTCTTCCTGGTGGCCGTCGAAACCGCCGACACCCTCGTCCAACTCGCCTTCCGCGTCGACCCGCAGGGCGACGAGAAGATCATCGAGGAGGCACGGGAGCTGCTGCGGGCGTACCTGGGCCGCGTACTGGACTGAAATCCGGGGCTCCCCACCGGGCATACCGCTCGGTATGCTCGCCTCGTTCGTGCGTCATGCGCCATGCGTCGTACGGCGCATGGCGCCGCGACCCACCGCGACCCCGGGAGGACCCGTGTCCCGCACCGCCCTGCGAATCTGTCCCCTGTGCGAGGCCACCTGCGGGCTGACGCTCACCATCGACGGCAGTCGCGTCACCGGCGCCCGGGGCGACCGGGAGGACGTGTTCAGCAAGGGGTTCATCTGCCCCAAGGGGGCCTCGTTCGGGGCCGTCGACGGAGACCCGGACCGGCTGCGCGCCCCGCTCGTGCGCAGGGACGGCGTGCTGCGCGAGGCCACCTGGGAGGAGGCGTTCGACGCGGTGGCGGCGGGGATCCGGCCGGTCGTCGAGCGGTACGGGCCGCACGCCGTCGGCATGGTCCTCGGCAACCCCAACGTGCACACCGTGGCCGGCGCCCTCTACCCGCCGGTGCTGCTCGCCGCCCTCGGCACCCGCAGCCTGTTCACCGCCTCCACGCTGGACCAGATGCCCAAGCACGTCTCCAGCGGACTGCTCTACGGTGACGCGAACGCCATCCCCGTGCCGGATCTCGACCGCACCGACCACCTGATCCTGATCGGCGCCAACCCGCTGGAGTCCAACGGCAGTCTGTGCACCGCCCCCGACTTCCCGGGCAAACTCAAGGCGCTCAAGGCCCGCGGTGGCACCCTCACCGTCGTCGACCCGCGCCGCACCCGCACCGCCGCGCTCGCCGACCGGCACGTGGCGATCCGCCCCGGCACCGACGCCCTGCTGCTCGCGGCCATGACCCACGTCCTCTTCGAGGAGGGCCTGACCGACCTCGCGCACCTCGCTCCGCACGTCCAGGGCGTCGAGGAACTGCGGGAGGCCGTGAAGGACTTCACGCCCGAGGCCGTGTCCGCCGCGTGCGACGTGGACGCCGCCGTGATCCGCACCCTCGCCCGCGACCTCGCCGCCGCCCCCACCGCAGCCGTCTACGGCCGCATCGGCACCTGCACCGTCCCGCACGGCACCCTGGCCAGCTGGCTCGTCGACGTGCTCACCGTCCTCACCGGCAACCTCGACCGTCCCGGCGGCGCCCTCTTCCCACAGGCCGCCACCGACCGGACGCCCCGGCCCGCCGGACCCGGCCGCGGCTTCGCGCTCGGCCGCTGGCACTCCCGGGTGAGCGAACACCCCGAGGCGAAGGGGGAGCTGCCGATCTCCGCGCTCGCCGAGGAGATCGACACCGCCACCGAGCAGGGCGAGCCGATCCGCGCCCTGATCTCCGTCGCCGCCAACCCCGTGCTGTCCGCCCCGGACGGCGACCGTCTCGACAAGGCGCTGGCGTCGCTGGACTTCATGGTCAGCGTCGACCCGTATCTGAACGAGACCTCGCGCCACGCCGACGTCGTGCTGCCTCCGCCCCCGCCCGCGCAGAGTCCGCACCACGACTTCGCCTTCAACACGCTCGCCGTGCGCAACCAGGTCCGCTACACCCGCCCCGCCGTCCCCCTGGAACCCGGCAGGATGGCCGAGACCGAGATCCTCGCCCGGCTGACCCTCGCCGCCACCGGCATGCACGGCACCGACCCCGCCGCCGTCGACGAGATGGTCATCGGGCAGACGCTGGCCAAGGCCGTCAAGGAGCCGCACTCGCCCGTGCACGGCCGCGACCCGCGCGAACTCGCCGGGCAGCTCACCGGCGAGACCGGCCCGGAACGGCGCCTGGACATGATGCTGCGCCTCGGCCCCTACGGCGACGGCTTCGGTGTCCGGCCCGACGGGCTGAGCCTGGAGAAACTGCTCGCCCACCCGCACGGCATCGACCTCGGACCGCTGCGGCCCCGGCTGCCCCAGCCGTTGAAGACCGTCTCCGGCAAGGTCGAGCTGCTGCCGCGGCCCATCGCCGACGATCTGCCGCGGCTGCGCGCGGCCCTGCGCGAGCGCCCGGCCGCCGGGCTGGTCCTGGTCGGCCGCCGCCATCTGCGCTCCAACAACAGCTGGATGCACAACGTGCCCGCCCTCACCGGCGGTTCGAACCGCTGCACCCTGCACATCCACCCCGAGGACGCCGAGCGGCTCGGCGTGACCCACGGGGCGTCCGTGCGGGTGAAGGGCGCCGGGGGAGAGGTGACCGCCCCGGCGGAGGTCACGGACGCCGTACGGCCGGGAGTGGTGAGCCTGCCGCACGGCTGGGGCCACGACCGCCCCGGCACCCGGCTGGCGCACGCCGCCACGGTCCCCGGAGTCAACGTCAACCAGCTGCTGGACGGCAGCATGCTGGACCCGCTCAGCGGCAACGCCGTCCTCAACGGAGTGCCCGTCGAACTCACAGCAACGCCGTGACCTGGAATTTTGCGCTTATTGCTCGCGCGTCAACCACTTGTTAACCGTTCTTTACGCCACCTAGCGTCGACGCCAACCCCGGCCCTGGTCGGAAGTTCAAGGGCGAACGTTAGGTATCCACTCATGCTGACCATCCTCGGCTTCGCCATGATCGCGACCTTCCTGGTCCTGATCATGGTGAAGAAGATGTCGCCGATCGCGGCGCTCGTGCTGATCCCCGCGCTGTTCTGCGTGTTCGTCGGCAAGGGCGCCGAGCTCGGCGACTACGTCGTCGACGGCGTCACGGGCCTCGCCCCCACCGCGGCGATGCTCATGTTCGCGATCGTCTACTTCGGTGTGATGATCGACGTCGGCCTCTTCGACCCGGTCGTCCGGGGCATCCTGAGGTTCTGCAAGGCCGACCCGCTGCGGATCGTCGTCGGCACGGCCCTGCTCGCCGCGATCGTCTCGCTGGACGGCGACGGCTCGACCACCTTCATGATCACCGTCTCGGCGATGTACCCGCTCTACAAGCGCCTGAAGATGAGCCTGGTCGTGATGACCGGTGTCGCCGCCATGGCCAACGGCGTGATGAACACCCTGCCCTGGGGCGGCCCCACCGCCCGCGCCGCCACCGCCCTGAAGCTGGACGCGAGCGACATCTTCGTGCCGATGATCCCGGCCCTCGCGGTCGGTCTGCTCGGTGTCCTCGCCCTCGCCTACGTCCTCGGCCGGCGCGAGCGCAGGCGGCTCGGCGTGCTGACCCTGGACGACGTGCGGGTGGAGGAGAAGGAGACCGTCCTGGTCGGCGCGGGCTCCGCGACCGGTACCGGCGCGGGCGGGGGGAACGGCCGCAGCGGCGGCGACGGCAGTGCGGGGACCGGCACCGGCGCCCCCGCGGAGGACACCGGCACCCCGCAGGACGAGGGCTTCCAGGGCCTCGACCCGAACCGTCCCACCCTGCGGCCGAGGCTCTACTGGTTCAACGCGCTGCTCACGGTCGTCCTGCTCACCGCCATGATCATGGAGTGGCTGCCGATCCCGGTGCTGTTCCTGCTCGGCGCTGCTCTCGCCCTGACCGTCAACTTCCCGCACATGCCGGACCAGAAGGCCAGGATCGCCGCGCACGCCGAGAACGTCCTCAACGTCTCCGGCATGGTCTTCGCCGCGGCCGTCTTCACCGGCGTGCTCCAGGGCACCGGCATGGTCGACCACATGGCCGCGTGGCTGGTCGGCAACATCCCCGACGCCCTGGGCCCGCACATGGCGCTCGTGACCGGCGTGCTGAGCATCCCGCTCACGTACTTCATGTCCAACGACGGCTTCTACTTCGGCATCCTGCCGGTGCTCGCCGAGGCCGGCCAGGCCCACGGGGTCTCCGCCGTCGAGATCGCCCGCGCCTCGATCGTCGGCCAGCCGCTGCACATGTCCAGCCCGCTCGTGCCCGCCGTGTACGTGCTGGTCGGCATGGCCAAGGTGGAGTTCGGGGACCACACCAGGTTCGTGGTGAAGTGGGCCGCGCTGACCTCGCTGGTGGTCCTGGGAGCCGCGGTGCTGTTCGGCATCGTCTGACCTTCCTCCGTCCGGGGGCGCGCCGCCGGCCGCTTCCGGGCGGTGACCGGCGGCCCGCGCCCTGGACGGCGGCGCGCGGTTGCGCCGGACGAGGGACACCTGACGGCGCGTCGGGCGGGGGTGCGGCGGTCGTGGGAGAGGGCGTGAAAGAGAGTCAGATGAGATGCGATTTGTATGAAAATCGTCTGACTCGGAGGAACGCGCATGCCCACTCTGACACTCCCACGCACCCTCGGCTCCCGTGTCGGCGCCGCCGCGGCCGTGACGGCCCTGACGCTGGCGGGTGCCCCGTGGCTGGCGGCGCCGTCCGCCGTGGCCCAGACCAACGGCGACATCAGGATCCACCGGCTGGGTGTCCCCTTCGGCGTCCCGAAGGACGACCCTGTGGTCTGCCGGTTCTATCTGGACGCCACCAACTTCGGTATCGACACGAGCATCGCGTACCGGATCGAGCCGGAGCCCCCGCTGCCCACCGGGGACGGCTATAACGGCTCCATCACCCTGGCGGGCGGTGTCGGCCAGTCCGAGCCGCTGGGCCTGGCCAACGGGCAGTACCGGCTGACCTTCCCCGCCAGCCCGACGGCGACGGTGCCCGCCCCCAGGGAGAAGAGCTTCCGCG
>NZ_BNBC01000034.1:0-64179 GCF_014654675.1 Streptomyces spiralis | reverse complement strand
TCAACTGCCACGAGGACAACCGCCACGAGGGCGGACAGGGCCCGAACCAGATCGACGACGGCGGCCGCGACGACCAGCACGGTGAGCACGGCGGCGCCGGAGCCGACCGCGACGACCCCCCGCGTCCGAAGGGCGGCGTGCACGCGGGCGGCGGCGGCCTGGTCGACACGGCCCAGGCCTTCTCCCCGGTGGCCGGGGCGGCGGCCGTCGGGCTGGTCGTGGTCAGCGGGGTCGCGTACGTCCGGCTGATCCGCCGGCGCCCCCATGGTGCCGCGTAGGCGCAGACGCAGGCCCTGGTACCGGACCCGCGCCTACCGTCTCGCCCGCACGGCCGTGCTCGCGGCCGTCCTGGTCACGGCGGGGGTCCGGTGCGAGGGACACCACGGGCACCCCGCGGCGGACAGGGCCGCCGGCGCCCGGGCGTCGGCCGGCTCGGCCGACGGTGCGGCGGACGGCACGGCGGACGGTGAGACGGACGGCGGCGGCTCCGGCGACGGCCCGGACGACCACGGCTCGGGTGACGGCCCGGACGGCGACGGCGCCGACGGTGCGAAGTCCTCCGCGCCCCCGCCCACGCCGCTGCCCCGCTCCCGCGCGACCTCCCTGCGCATCCCCTCGCTCGGGATCGACGCGCCCGTCATCGGCATCGGCCTGGGTGCCGACCGGCAGCTTCGTACGCCACCGGTCGACAAGCCGAAGCTGGTCGGCTGGTACGAGGGCGGTCCCACGCCGGGGGAGTCCGGCACCGCGATCGCGGTCGGGCACCGCGACACGAGGACGGGCGCCGCCGTCTTCGCCGCGCTCGGCCAGGTCGAGCGGGGCCGCCGCATCGAGGTCCGGCGCGCGGACGGCCGTACTGCCGTATACACCGTCGACAAGGTGCAGATCTTCGACAAGGACCGCTTCCCCGACAAGGAGGTGTACGGCACCGCCCGCCGCCCCGAGCTGCACGTCATCACCTGCGGCGGTCTCTACACCCGCCGCACCGGCTACTCGAGCAACGTGGTGGTCTTCGCCCATCTGACGTCGACGAAGTGAGGCGGGCGGGGTCGCGGCGGCGGCCCGGCCTCGGGGCGGCGGCTCCGGACCGGCCGCCCGCCAGTGAATGTGACCGTCCGCTTTCTCGCCTGCTGGACGAAAACATTCGAACGTGTCGGACGTCTTCCCCCGGGTGCCTACATTCCGTTAACTTCCGTGACTCACACGCCCCGTACGACCCGCACGAGGTGTTCGACACGCGCAGTACCAGCGCTCCGGTGAGTCCCCGAAGGCATCTCATGACACGCGCCATCTCTCTGCACGACGTGAGCAAGACGTACTCCAGCAAGGGCACCCGGGTGGTGGACCGGCTCTCGCTCGACATTGCGCCCGGCGAGTTCCTGGTACTGCTCGGGCCCTCCGGCTGCGGCAAGTCGACCGTCCTGCGGATGATCGCGGGCCTGGAGGAGATCACCGAGGGGCAGTTGCTGCTCGACGGCGAGTACGCCAACGACCTGCCGCCCGCCGGCCGGGACATGGCGATGGTCTTCCAGAACTTCGCGCTCTACCCGAACATGACCAGCCGCGACAACATCGGCTTCCCGCTGCGCATCGAGTCCCCCGGTGTCGACCCCGGCGGCCGGGTGGACGCCACCGCCCGGATGCTGGGCATCGAGGACCTCCTCGACCGCTTTCCCGGCCAGCTCTCCGGCGGCGAACGCCAGCGCGTCGCCATGGGCCGGGCGATCGCCCGCCACCCCTCCGCCTTCCTGATGGACGAGCCGCTGTCCAACCTGGACGCCAAGCTCCGCAACCATCTGCGCGCCGAGATATCCCAGCTCACCAGGGAACTGGGCGTCACCACGGTCTACGTCACCCATGACCAGTCCGAGGCCATGTCCCTGGGCGACCGTGTCGCCGTGCTGCGCAGCGGCGTCCTGCAACAGGTCGGCACCCCGCGCGCGGTCTACGCGCTGCCCCGCAACGTCTTCGTCGCCGCCTTCATCGGCACCCCGCGCATCAACCTGCTGCGCGGCCTGGTCCGCGCCCCGCTCGGCGGGGCCATGACCATCAGCCTCGGCAAGCAGTTCCTGCGCCTGCCCGAACCCCTGTCCCTGGACCATCAGATGCTGCGCGTGCAGCAGGGCCGCGAGGTGATCGTGGGCCTGCGCTCGGAGGCCGTACGGATCGCCAAGCCCGCCGCCGCCCGGCCCGGCGAGGTGCCGATCACCGGACTGGTGGAGCACCTGGAGTTCCAGGGCCACGAGGTCCTCGTCCACTTCAACACCGGCTCCCAGCCCGCCGTCGTACCGGACCTGGAGGCCCCGCGCCCCGCCGGCCGCCCGGACCGGCGGCGCCGCCGCGACAGCACGGTGCTGGACCGCCTGCGTGAACGGGCCGTCGCCCTGCGCGCCGGCTCCGTGGGCGTGCTCGAGCGCCCCATCGGGACCACCGCCGCACCGGAACTCGCCCCCGCCACCGAGCCGCGCCTGCCGGGCGACCTGGTGGTCCGCACCACCCCCGACATCCAGCTCCGCCATGGCATGCAGGTCCCCCTCCTCGTTGACCTGGCCCACCTGTTCGTCTTCGACCAGGACGGCGATCGCATCTGCCCGGCCCCCGACCACGTCCCCGACCTGGAGGAGTGAGCCGGGGCGGTTCGGCGCCTCGGCGGTCGGCGGGCAGTGGTCTCCGGCCCGGGCCGGGGCGTCCGGCACGGGTCGCCGTGTCCGGTGCCGGCCGAGGTGTCTGGTGCGGGAAAACTATCGGCGCTAGTTTATATGGCTGTCGGTAGGTTGTGACGCGCGACGACGCGCCCCGGACCACATGCCCGTGGCCCGCGGGGACGCGGCGGACGCCCCCGCCCCGGAGGAGCACCAGCACGATGAAGGCACACGACGGCATGTACATCGGCGGCGCCTGGCGCCCCGCCGCGGGCCCGGACGTCATCGAGGTGGTGAACCCGGCCGACGAACAGGTCATCGCCACCGTCCCGGCCGGCACCGCCGAGGACGTCGACACGGCGGTGCGCGCCGCCCGCGCCGCCTTCCCCGCCTGGGCCGCCACCCCGCCCGCCGAGCGGGCCGCCCGCCTGGCCGCCCTCCGGGACGTACTGGTGGCCCGCAAGGACGAGATCGCCGAGACGGTCACCGCCGAACTGGGCTCCCCGCTCGCCTTCTCGCAGACCGTGCACGCGGGCGTGCCCATCGCGGTCGCCGGCTCCTACGCCGACCTGGCGGCGACGTACGCCTTCGAGGAGCGGGTCGGCAACTCCACCGTCCTGCACGAGCCGGTCGGCGTGGTCGGCGCCATCACCCCCTGGAACTACCCCCTGCACCAGATCGTCGCCAAGGTCGCCCCGGCGCTCGCCGCGGGCTGCACCGTCGTTCTCAAGCCCGCCGAGGACACCCCGCTCACCGCCCAGCTCTTCGCCGAGGCGGTGCACGAGGCCGGGATCCCGGACGGTGTCTTCAACCTGGTCACCGGGCTCGGTCCGGTCGCCGGACAGGCGCTCGCCGAGCACCCTGACGTCGACCTGGTCTCCTTCACCGGCTCCACCGCCGTGGGCAAGCGGATCGGCGCCGTCGCGGGCGCCGCCGTCAAGAGGGTCGCCCTGGAGCTCGGCGGCAAGTCGGCGAACGTCGTCCTGCCGAGCGCCGACCTCGCCAAGGCGGTGAACGTCGGCGTCGCCAACGTCATGTCCAACTCCGGCCAGACGTGCAGCGCCTGGACCCGCATGCTGGTCCACCGCGACCAGTACGACGAGGCGGTCCGGCTGGCCGCGGCGGCCGCCGCCAAGTACGGCGAGCGGATCGGCCCGGTGGTCAACGCGAGGCAGCAGGCACGCGTGCGCGGTTACATCGAGAAGGGCATCGCGGAGGGGGCGCGACTGGTCGCGGGCGGCCCCGAATCCCCGCGCGAGCAGGGTTACTTCGTCAGCCCCACCGTCTTCGCCGACGTCACCCCCGAGATGACCATCGCGCAGGAGGAGATCTTCGGTCCCGTCCTGTGCGTCCTGCCCTACGAGGACGAGGAGGACGCCCTGCGCATCGCCAACGGCACGGTCTACGGCCTCGCCGGCGCCGTCTGGGCGGGCGACGAGGCGGAGGCGGTGGCCTTCGCCCGCCGGATGGACACCGGCCAGGTCGACATCAACGGCGGCCGGTTCAATCCCCTCGCGCCCTTCGGCGGCTACAAGCAGTCCGGCGTCGGCCGTGAACTCGGCACGCACGGGCTCGCCGAGTACCTCCAGACCAAGTCCCTCCAGTTCTAAGGGAGTCACGAGTCATGGCCGTACGTGCCGCCGTCCTGCCCGCCGTGGGCGCCCCGCTGGAGATCACCGGGATCGAGCTGCCGGAGCCCGGCCCCGGCCAGGTCCGGGTGCGGCTCGCCGCCGCCGGGGTCTGCCACTCCGACCTGTCGCTGACCAACGGCACCATGAGGCTGCCGGTGCCGGCCGTCCTCGGCCACGAGGGCGCCGGCACCGTCGTCGCCGTCGGGGAAGGGGTCACCCACGTCTCGCCCGGCGACGCCGTCGTCCTCAACTGGGCCCCGTCCTGCGGCAGCTGCCACGCCTGCTCGCTCGGCGAGGTCTGGCTGTGCGCCAACGCCCTGAACGGCGCCGCCGGCGTCCACGCCCGCACCATCGACGGCACCGAGGTGCACCCCGGCCTGAACGTCGCCGCCTTCGCCGAGGAGACGGTCGTCGCCGCCCCCTGCGTGCTGCCCCTGCCGGACGGCGTCCCGCTCACGGACGCCGCCCTCCTCGGCTGCGCCGTCCTCACCGGCTACGGCGCCGTCCACCACTCCGCGCGGGTCCGGCGGGGGGAGACGGTGGCGGTGTTCGGCGTCGGCGGAGTGGGCCTGGCCACCCTCCAGGCGGCGCGGATCGCGGGCGCCGCGAAGATCGTGGCCGTCGACGTCTCCCCGGAGAAGGAGGAACTCGCGCGTCAGGCGGGCGCCACCGACTACGTGGTGGCCTCCGAGAACACCCCCCGCGAGATCCGCGCCCTCACCGGCAGGCAGGGCGTCGACGTCTCCGTGGAGTGCGTGGGCCGCGCGGTCACCATCCGCGCCGCCTGGGAGTCCACCCGTCGCGGCGGCCGTACGACGGTCGTGGGCATCGGCGGCAAGGAGGAGCAGGTCACCTTCAACGCCCTGGAGATCTTCCACTGGGGCCGCACCCTCTCCGGCTGCGTCTACGGCAACTCCGACCCGGCCGAGGACCTGCCCGTGCTCGCCGAGCACGTCCGCGCCGGACGCCTGGACCTGGGCGCGATGGTGACCGAGCGGATCGCCCTGGACGGCATCCCGGCGGCCTTCGAGAACATGACGGCCGGGAAGGGCGGCCGGGCGCTGGTGGTCTTCTAGGGCTGCCGTCCGCCAGGGCTGCCGGCACGACCAGGGGCTGCCGGCAGCGCATCCGGCCCGTCCGCGGCGAGCCGGATTCCAGGCATGCCCGCGCGACCTCCGCGCGCCCCCACCGGCGCCGACTCGGTGCTCCATACAGGCAAAACTCCTGGGCGCGACCCGTTGACGCCCATACCGTCCGGTCAGTACGGTCCCGGCCCAAGCCGCCCCCCTCCCCGTCCCCGCACCCCCGGAGTGTGCACGCATGGACACGGCACCTTCCGCTCAGCCACTGACCACCACGGCTCCCGCCACCCGCAGCCGCCGCCGGGTGGCCACCGCCGCCGCCCTCGCCTCCGCCGTCGAGTGGTACGACTACTTCGTCTTCGGCATCGCGGCCGCCCTGGTCCTCGGCGACCTGTACTTCCCGGCCGGCAGCCCCACCGCCGGAGTCCTCGCCGCCTTCGCCACCTTCGCCGTCGGCTTCCTGGCCCGTCCGATCGGCGGCATCATCGCCGGCCATCTCGGGGACAAGCGCGGCCGCAAGCCGATGCTGGTCCTCGCCCTCACCCTGATGGGCACGGCCACCACCGGCATCGGCCTGCTGCCGACGTACGCCACCATCGGCGTCGCCGCCCCGGTCCTGCTCGTCGTGCTCCGCGTGGTGCAGGGCCTGGCGGTCGGCGCCCAGTGGGGCGGCGCGGTGCTGCTGGCCACCGAGTACGCGCCCGAGGGCCGGCGCGGTGTCTACGGCAGCGTCGTCCAGCTCGGCGTGCCCATCGGTGTGGTGACGGCCAACACCGTCTTCCTCCTCGCCGGCGCCTTCACCACCGACTCGGCCTTCGCCGCCTGGGCCTGGCGGCTGCCCTTCCTGGTCGGCCTCCTCGTCCTCGCCCTCGCCTGGTATATCCACACCAGGGTCGAGGAGACCCCCGAATTCCGGGCGGCCGAGCGTGCGCTCGCCGAGCGGGAGCGGACCGAGCGCGAGCGGGTGGAGCGCAGCTCGCCGCTGCGCACCGTGCTGCGCGGCCATCTCGGCACGGTCTTCCTCGCCGGCGGATCCTTCGCGGTGAACACGGCGACCTTCTACATCCTGATCACCGGCGTGCTGGAGTACACCACCCACAACCTCGGCATGGAGCAGAGCGCCGTACTCACCGTCTCGCTCTGCGTCAGCCTCACCCAGCTGGTGCTGATCCCGGCCGCCGCCGCGCTCTCCGACCGCGTCGGCCGCATCCGCGTCTACGCGCTCGGCGCGGCCGGCATCGCGCTGTGGGCCGTACCGCTGTTCCTGCTGATCGACACCGGTTCGCTGCTGTGGCTGGCGGTGGCGACCTTCGTGGCGAGCTGCTTCCTCAGCATCATGTACGGCCCCCAGGCCGCGCTGTTCGCCGAGCTGTTCACCCCGGAGATGCGCTACACCGGGGCGTCCCTCGGCTACCAGATCGCCGCGGTCCTCGGCGGCGGTCTGGCGCCCTTCCTGATGGTGCTGCTGTTGAAGGCGACGGGGACGTCGATGGCGGTGTCCGGCTACATCGTCGCCCTCGCCGTCATCGCCCTGATCTCCATCAAGATCCTTGCAGGAAGGGCCCGTTCACGCTGAACCTCACGTCCGCTCGGGCCGCGGCTCCGGAACCGTCTCCGGGACCGCGGCGCCGGGCGCGGCCGCTCCTGCCCCCGACGCCGTCCGCGTACGGGCCCGCGACCTCGACACCGCCACGCCGGCCAGGCACAGCACCCCGCCCGCCAGCGTCAGCAGCCCCGGCACCTCGCCCAGCGCCAGCCACGACATCAGCACGACCAGCGCGGGCACGGCGTAGGTCGTCGCGCCCATCCGGCTCGCGGTGGTGCGGGCCAGGGCGTACGCCCACGTGGTGAAGGCGAGCGCGGTCGGGAACACGCCGAGATAGACCATGTTCAGCGTCGCCGACAGCGGGGCGTCGGCGGCCTCGTGGACCAACTGCCCGGCGAACGGCAGACAGACCACCGCCCCGACCAGGCAGCCGAACGTCGTCACCTGCAACGCGCTCGCCCGGCCCAGCGCCGGCTTCTGCGCGACGACCCCGGAGGCGTACGCGACGGCGGCGAGCAGGCAGAGCGCCACCCCGAGCACGGAGGAGCCGCCCTCGCCGGACATCGACAGGCCCACGGTCACCGCACCCGCGAACGACACCGCCATGCCCGCCAGCAGCCGCGGCGGCATCGGATCGCCCAGCAGCCGTGCCCCCAGCAGGGCGATGAGCAGCGGGCCGACGTTCACGACCAGGGCGGCGGTACCGGCGTCCACCTGCTGCTCGCCCCAGTTCAGGGCGACCATGTAGAAGCCGAACCACAGCAGCCCGGATATCGCGATCCCGCGCCAGGCCGCCCGCGGCGGCCACCCCTCGCGCCGTACCAGACAGATCACGCCGAGCGCCACGGCCCCGGCAAGCAGCCGCCCCAGCGCCAGCGCGCCCGGCGAGTACGCGCCGCCCGCACTGCGGATGGACACGAAGGCGGAGGCCCACAACACCACGGTCACCGTGGCGGCAGCAGTGGCCAGTCGGGACTGGGGAACGTTCATCATGTTTCCCGAGGCTAGGCGGGTCAGAGACAAAGAGCTCGCGGATTTCGGACACGAAGCCGTGCGGTCCCCGGGCAGCCTGCCCGGCCCGGGCGGGCCGACGAGGACCGGGTGGAGTCGAGAGCGGCTCGGTGGACCGGTCGGACCGCTTGAAGGGACGGGGATGGGGACGGGGATGGGGACGGATGGGAGCCGGCCGAACCGGACGGAATCAGAGCGGACCGAGTTCAGCGCAGGGCCGATGCCTCGATGCCCAGTAGGTCGGAGAGGGCGCGTTCGCCGGTCGGTGTGACCTTGACGGCGCGCTCGGAGCCGATGCGTACGCACCAGCCGGTGTCGAGGGCGTGCCGGCACAGGGCCGCGCCGGCGACGCCCGCCAGGTGCGGGCGGCGTTCCGTCCAGTCGAGGCAGGCGCGGGCGAGCGGACGGCGGCCTTTGCGGTCGAGGCCGATTCCGGCGGAGTCGAACCAGGTCAGCCCGGCCTCCGTGAGCGCGAACCCCGTGTCCTGCCGCAGCAGTCCGCGCACGGTCAGCGCATCGGTCACCGCGATGCCCAGCCGCCCCGCGAGGTGGTCGTAGCACGTGCGGCCCCGGGCCATCGCCGAACCGGCGCTCGACTCCCGCAGCGAGCGGGGGCGGCGCGAGACCCGCGGGGAGACCTGGGCGGCCAGATCCTCCACCAGCTGGGCCACCCGGGCGTCGGCCAGCCGCACATACCGGTGCCGGCCCTGGCGCTCCTCGCTGAGCAGGCCGCCCGCGACGAGCTTGCCCAGGTGTTCGCTGAGGGTCGACGCGGCCACGCCCGCGTGCCGGGCCAGCTCGCCCGCGGTCCAGGCCCGCCCGTCGAGCAGCGCCAGCAGACAGGCCGCCCGGGTCTCGTCGGCGATCAGCCCGGCGAGCGCCGCCAGGCCGGGAGCCTGGGGGTCGTGGGTACGATCCCTGGTGGTCATGCGTCCAGCATGCGGCACGGACGGTTCGGCGGTCACCGAACTGTGACGCCGCCTTCCGGCTACGTCGCCTGCGCGGTCCGCCCGACCTGCTCGTACTGCTGTGCCAGGCCGTCCAGCAGGGCGGTCAGCCCCGTCTCGAAGGCCCGCTCGTCGATCTTCTCCTGCTGGTCGGCCAGCAGGTGGGCCTGGCCGAGGTGCGGATAGTCGGCGGGGTCGTAGGCCCCGGCGTCGCCCACGAAGCCACCGGCGAAGGAGCCGAGCGCGGAGCCCATGACGAAGTACCGCATCAGCGCGCCGATGGAGGTGGCCTGGGCCGGCGGCCACCCCGCGTCGACCATCGCGCCGTAGACCGCGTCGGCCAGCCGCAGCGCGGCGGGGCGGCGGCCGGGGCCGCGGGCCAGGACGGGGACGATGTTCGGATGGTCGCGCAGGGCGGCCCGGTAGGAGACCGCCCAGTCGTGCAGCGCGCTCCGCCAGTCGCGGCCGTCCTCGAACATCGACAGGTCGACCTGGGCGCTCACCGAGTCGGCGACCGCCTCCAGGATCTCGTCCTTGGTGCGGAAGTGGTTGTAGAGCGAGGGTCCGCTGACGCCGAGTTCGGCGGCGAGCCGGCGCGTGGAGACTGCCGCCAGGCCCTCACCGTCCACGAGGTCCCGTGCCGTCGCGACGATGCGGTCGGTGCTGAGGAGGGGCTTGCGTGGTCGGGCCATGGCGCACATAGTAGGGCTGCGGCATTAAACTAGCAGTGCTAATTTAAATGTCCGGCTTTCAAGATCTGTCGTCCGGCGTCCGTATGACGTCCGTCTGGCGTCGTCCGACGTCGTCTGTGGGGTGATCTCGTGGTGAACCTGGAGCTCAACGAGGAGCAGACCGCGATCCGGCGGCTCGCCCGGGACTTCGTGGAGCGCGAGATCGCACCCGACGTGGTCGCCTGGGACCGCGCCGAGGAAGTGGACCGCGCCGTCGTGAAGAAGCTCGGCGAGGTCGGCTTCCTGGGCCTGACCATCGACGAGGAGTACGGCGGCTCGGGCGGGGACCATCTGGCGTACTGCCTGGTCACCGAGGAGCTGGGCCGCGGCGACTCCTCCGTGCGCGGCATCGTGTCCGTCTCGCTGGGCCTCGTCGCCAAGACGATCGCCGCCTGGGGGAGCGAGGAGCAGAAGCGGCGCTGGCTGCCGGGCCTGACCTCCGGCGAGTACGTCGGCTGCTTCGGCCTCACCGAGCCCGGCACCGGCTCCGACGCGGGCAACCTGACCACCCGGGCGGTGCGCGACGGCGACGACTACGTCATCAACGGCACCAAGATGTTCATCACCAACGGCACCTGGGCCGATGTCGTGCTGCTCTTCGCCCGCTCCACCGACGCCCCCGGCCACAAGGGTGTGACCGCCTTCCTCGTCCCCACCGACACCCCCGGCCTGACCCGCCGCACCATCCACGGCAAGCTGGGCCTGCGCGGCCAGGCGACCGCCGAGCTGGTGCTCGAGGACGTGCGCGTCCCCGCCTCCGCGATGCTGGCACCCGAGGGCAAGGGCTTCTCGGTCGCCATGTCCGCCCTCGCCAAGGGCCGGATGTCGGTGGCCGCCGGCTGCGTCGGCATAGCCCAGGCCGCGCTGGATGCGGCCGTGAGGTACGCGGGCGAACGCGAGCAGTTCGGCAGGACGATCGCCCACCACCAGCTCGTCCAGGAGCTGATCAGCGACATCGCCGTGGACGTGGACGCCGCCCGCCTGCTGACCTGGCGGGTCGCCGACCTCATCGACCGAGGGCAGCCGTTCGCCGTGGAGTCCTCCAAGGCCAAGCTGTTCGCCTCCGAGGCCGCCGTACGGGCCGCCAACAACGCCCTCCAGGTCTTCGGCGGCTACGGCTACATCGACGAGTACCCGGCGGGCAAGCTGCTGCGCGACGCCCGTGTGATGACCCTCTACGAGGGCACCAGCCAGATCCAGAAGCTGGTCATCGGGCGGGCGCTGACGGGCGTCTCGGCGTTCTGAGTACGTTCTGAGTATTTCGGCGGATGTGGCGCAGGCCACGTTCGCCGATGCTCTCTGTCATGAGTGACACACCCGTCAAGCAGCAGAACACGGCCGCCTTCTACGGCCAGGCCGTCGCGTCCTTCGCCGTGGCCATGTCGGCCACCGCCGTCGGCATCTACCAGCTGAACACCGACGCCTGGGTGCGGGCCTTCCTCGCCATCGCCGTCCTCTACCTCGTCACCTCCGCCTTCACCCTCGCCAAGGTGATCCGGGACCGGCAGGAGGCCGGGCAGATCGTCAGCCGGGTCGACCAGGCCCGCCTGGAGAAGCTGCTCGCCGAGCACGACCCCTTCGAGAAGCTGTGAGCCCCCGCCGAAGGCCACACTAAGCGCCCGCTCACCGTCGGCGGTATGGTGGTGCTCCTGTCACCGAGAGGGGCGAGCGAGCGATGAGTACGGCGGAGGAGACGACCGGCGGCGAAGCGGAGCCGTGGGACGAGGTCACCCCTGACGCGGCCCGGCGGCTGCTGGTCGCCGCCGTGGAGGCCTTCGCCGAGCGCGGCTACCACGCGACGACGACCCGCGACATCGCCGGGCGCGCCGGCATGAGCCCGGCCGCGCTCTACATCCACTACAAGACCAAGGAAGAGCTGCTCCACCGGATCAGCCGGATCGGCCACGACAAGGCCCTCGACATCCTGCGCACGGCGGCGCAGCGTGAGGGCAGCGCCAAGGAGCGGCTGGCCGACGCGGTCAGCTCCTTCGTCCGCTGGCACGCCGGACGGCGCACCACCGCGCGGATCGTGCAGTACGAACTCGACGCGCTCGGCCCCGACGCCCGCGCCGAGATCGTCGCCCTGCGCCGTCAGGTCGACGCCGAGGTGCGCGGGATCATCGAGGACGGTGTGGCCGCGGGCGAGTTCGACGTGCTCGACGTGCAGGGCACGACCCTCGCCGTGCTGTCGCTGTGCATCGACGTGGCCCGCTGGTTCAGCGTGAACGGCCCGCGCACCCCCGAGGAGGTCGGCGCGCTCTACGCCGACCTCGTGCTGCGCATGGTCGGGGCGAAGCAGCCCGACCGGACGTAGGGCCTCTCGTTCGGACCGGGCCGGGCCGATCCGAACGGAAAGACCCTGGTCCTACAGGTAGTACCGGGACACCGACTCCGCCACGCACACCGGCTTGTCCCCGCCCTCGCGCTCGACGGTGAAGGCGACGGTCACCTGCACCCCGCCCGGCACGTCGTCCACGCCGCTGATCGTCGCGGTGGCGCGCAGCCGGGAGCCGACCGGGACGGGGGCGGGGAAGCGCACCTTGTTGGTGCCGTAGTTGACCCCCATCTTCACGCCCTCGACGGTGAGCAGCTGCGGCCCGAACAGGGGGAGCAGCGACAGGGTCAGATAACCGTGGGCGATGGTGGTGCCGAACGGGCCGGCGGCAGCCTTCTCCGGGTCCACGTGGATCCACTGGTGGTCGCCGGTCGCCTCGGCGAACAGGTCGATCCGCTTCTGGTCGATCTCCAGCCAGTCGGTGTACCCCAGCTGCTCGCCCACCGCCGACTTCAGGTCGTCGGCGGAGGTGAAGATCCTCGGCTCTGCCATGTCCCGGCCTCTCGCGTCGCACATCATGTCTAAGCAACTGCTTAGCATGCTCGGGTCGACGGCCCATGTCAACGGAAACGGAGTGCGACACGGTGGGTAGGCTCTGAGGGATGCCCCAGATTCCCGAGAAGATCCACGAGCTGACCGTCGGGCAGGTGTCCGCGCGCAGCGGCGCCGCGGTCTCCGCCCTGCACTTCTACGAGTCCAAGGGCCTGATCAGGAGCCGCCGCACCGCAGGCAACCAGCGCCGCTACACCCGTGACACCCTGCGCCGGGTCGCCTTCGTCCGGGCCGCGCAGCGCGTCGGCATCCCGCTGGCCACGATCCGCGAGGCGCTCGCCGAACTCCCTGAGGAACGCACCCCCACCCGGGAGGACTGGGCCCGCCTGTCCGAGGCCTGGCGCACCGAGCTCGACGAGCGCATCAAGCAGCTCAACCGGCTGCGCGACCATCTCACCGACTGCATCGGCTGCGGCTGCCTGTCCCTGGACACCTGCGTGCTCTCCAACCCCGACGACGCGATCGGCCAACGCCAGGTGGGCTCCCGCCTGATGGTGGAACGCAAGACCCCATAGCCCAGCAGTCGCCGCGCAGCCTGCGGGCAGTCGTGCCTCCCCCAGTGCTTGACGCCTGGGAGGTACCCCCAGGCGGCACGGGTGGGCGCCGGGGGTGCCCCCTCCGGGGGAGGCACCCCCACGCGGGGCAAGCGCACCCCCCGCACCACACTTGGCCCCCGGCCTACGACGCCCCCCGCCCCACCCCGTACTGCACCAACCCCTCACTCACCAACTGGGCATTGGACCGAGCCCGTTCCCCGTCCGGCAGGACCATCGTGTCCTCCAGACCGATCCGCGCGTCCAGCCCCAACCGCCCGGCCACCCGCAGCACCGCCCAGACACCCCCGTCCTCGCCGTGCAGCAGCACGGGCCGCCCATGCGCGTCACCCAGCTCGGCGAGCAGCGCCCGGGCGGACTCCGCGGCCGTCTCCGGGGCCGGGTCCGTCACCTCCGCGAGCACGCGCAGCACCCGCGGCGCCAGCGGCGAGGCCGCGAACCGGGCCGCGCCGTCCGTGCCGGACCAGATGCCCGCTTCCACGCCGACGCCCCGCGCGAGCAGCGCCGCGGCCAGCTCCTCCGCGCCCGGCTCGTGCCAGTTGACCGAGGCGACATCGGGCAGCACCGTCCAGCCGCGCACGCGCGCCGGGCGGGCCGCCGGATCGGGCTCCGTCCAGGCGCCCGTGGTCACCCCGACCGGCACCGGCACCCGTGCCCGGATCGCCTCCACCGCCGCCGCGACCACGCGCGGCGACATGCTCTCCCGCCCGCACGGCGTCCTGGGATGGACATGGACCTCCGTGGCCCCGGCCGCGACGGCGCCGGCCGCCGACTCGGCCATCGCCTCCGGCGTCAGCGGCACCACCGCGCCGTCCGCCGCCGTGCGGGACCCGTTGAGACAGACCTGCATCACCGGACCGTGCCCCCGTTTCCGGAGGGGTGCGGCACCCCCTGCGCACCCCTCGTCTTTCCTCAGGCCGACACCAGCAGCCTGCCCCGCCTGGCACTCGCCAGCGCCCCGGGAGTGAGGACGGGCCGCGGCACCAGGATGCCGCAGTCCACGCACACCGGCCCGGTCGACGGCTCGTGGTCCAGGCCGTACTTCCAGACCAGCCGCTCCCCGGCGCACACCGGGCAGGCCGCGCCCGGCTCGCGCTCCAGTGCGGCGATCAGCCGGCGCAGCACCTCGGCCAGCGGTTCGGCGGGATGCACCCGCGGGTCGTCGCACCAGGCGACCCCGAAACCGCCCCAGGTCAGCCGGTGCCAGTCGTCCACGCTGCCCGGCCTGCGCAGCCCGTCGTGCTTCTCCCTCCTGCGGCGGCGGGCGAACTCGACCTCGTAGTCGAGCCACACCGAACGCGCCTCCTCCAGCTCCTCCAGTGCGGCCACGAGCCGCACCGGGTCGGGGGAGCGGTCCTCGGGGCCGAACCCGGCCCGCGAGCACAAATGGTCCCAGGTCGCCCTGTGCCCGTAGGGAGCGAACCGCTCAAGGCACTTGCGCAGTGAGTAGCGTCGCAGTGCCAGATCGCACCGCGGGTCCCTCACCTGTCTCGCCAGACTCCGGAAACCGGCCATCGCCCTGCACCTCCGTCACACCTGCACCTGCACTTCGGTCACTTCGGCGTCGTCGTACGGCCCGTCGCACGGTCCGTCGTACGGAGTCGTCGTACGGACGTCGCCGAGTAGACGTGCCGACCGGCGATCCGGCTCCATCCGATTTCCGATGTCCGCCATAACTTCGCCCTGGTTGACCGTCATGTCCGCCACGAGATGACTCCAAAAAGTGACGCATGCTCATCTTCCAACTCGGGGATACCGCCGGTAACGTCCCTCCCCACCCCCGTCGGGAGGAGCTGCTGCCATGCCACGGCGCACCCCACACTTCGCGCTCGACACAGTGAGAACTCCCCGCAGATTCCACGGGTTCCTGAAGACGGCATCCGTATGCGTCCTCATTACCGGTCTTTTGTCACCGTTTTCCCCAGCGGTGGCGGCAGAGGCGAGACCCGCGGCGACGGCCGCGAACGACTACTGCGGCGGCCGGTGCTCGGACATCCTGCCGCCCGGCGAGAACGGCAACGCCACGCTCGCCCAGATCCTCCTCAACCAGGCCTTCGGCACCCAGCCCGGCCACGCCGAGGACCAGCTCGGCCCCTACGCCGACCTGGCCAAGGGCTACCCGGCACTCACCGACGACAAGGTGAACGCCTTTTTCGATGACGCCTCGTTCGGAGTCCCCGCCGACCAGGTCGCCTCCACCGAGAAACCCGCCGGACGCGGTGACGTCACCATCGTCCGGGACAAGAAGACCGGTGTGCCGCACATCACGGGCACCACCCGCTACGGCACCGAGTTCGGCGCCGGGTACGCCGCCGCCGAGGACCGGCTGTGGCTCATGGACGTCTTCCGGCACGTAGGCCGCGGCCAGTTGACCTCGTTCGCGGGCGGCGCACCCGCCAACCAGGGCCTCGAGCAGCAGTTCTACCGCAACGCCCCGTACACCGAGGCCGACCTCCAGGCGCAGATCGACAACGCGGTGGCCGGCAACGGTGCGCGCGGGCAGCAGGCCCTCGCCGACGTCAATGCCTACCTCGCGGGCGTCAACGCCTACATCGACGCCTCCGACTCCGGCCGCTACTTCCCCGGCGAGTACGTCCTGACCGGCCACAAGGACGCCATCACCAACGCCGGCACCATCGAGCACTTCAAGGTCACCGACCTGGTCGCGCTGGCCTCCGTGGTCGGCTCCCTGTTCGGCTCCGGCGGGGGCGGCGAGGTGAACAACGCCCTGTCCCTGCTGGCCGCCCAGGCCAAGTACGGCGTGGAGGAGGGCACCAGGGTCTGGGAGTCCTTCCGGGAGCGCAACGATCCCGAGGCCGTCCTCACCGTCCACGACGGCCGGAGCTTCCCGTACGCGACGAAGCCGGACAGCCCCCAGGGCGAGGCACTGCCCGACGCCGGCTCGGTGACCCAGGAGCCTCTCGTCTACGACCGCGCCGGCAGCGCGGCGACCTCCGCCGCCAAGAGCGCCTCGACCACGGCCGCGAGGACGACCCTGTCCTCCGCCCGGCGCGGCATGTCCAACGCCCTCGTCGTCAGCGGCGAGCACACCGCCAGCGGCCATCCGGTCGCCGTCTTCGGCCCGCAGACCGGCTACTTCGCGCCCCAGTTGCTGCTGCTCCAGGAGATCCAGGGACCGGGCATCAGCGCCCGGGGCGCCTCCTTCGCGGGCCTGAGCATGTACGTCGAGCTCGGCCGCGGCCAGGACTACGCGTGGAGCGCCACGACCTCCGGCCAGGACATCATCGACACCTACGCCGTCGAGCTGTGCCAGGACGACCACCACTACCTGTACCACGGCACCTGCACGGCCATGGACCAGGTCGAGCAGAAGGATGCCTGGAAGCCCACCGTCGCCGACGGCACGGCCGCCGGCTCGTACACCATGCGCGTGTGGCGCACCGAGTACGGCCCGGTCCAGTACCGCGCGACGGTCGGCGGCAAGAAGGTCGCCTACACCACCCTGCGCTCCTCCTATCTGCACGAGGCCGACTCCATCATCGGCTTCCAGATGCTCAACGACCCCGGCTTCGTCAAGGGCCCGCAGGACTTCCAGCAGGCCGCGCAGCACATCAACTACACGTTCAACTGGTTCTACGCCGACTCACGGCACACCGCCTACTACAACAGCGGCGACAACCCGGTGCGGGCGAGCGGCGTCGACGCCGAGTTCCCGGTGTGGGCGCGGCCGGCGTACGAGTGGCGGAACTGGGACCCGGCCACCAACACCGCCGAGTACACCCCGCCCTCGGGGCACCCGAACTCCATCGACCAGGACTACTACATCTCCTGGAACAACAAGCAGGCCGAGGACTACACGGCCGCGCCCTGGGGCGAGGGGTCGGTGCACCGGGGCAACCTGCTGGAGGACCGGGTGAAGAAACTGGCCGCGTCCGGCGGCGTGACGAGAGCCGCGCTCACCAAGGCCATGGCGGACGCGGCCCTGGCCGATCTGCGGGCCGAGGACGTGCTGCCGAAGCTGCTGAAGGTGATCGACAGCGCGCAGGTCACCGACCCGGCGACCGCGACGGCGGTGAACAAACTGCGGGCCTGGGTGTCCGCGGGCGCCCGGCGCACCGAGACCTCGGCGGGTTCGAAGACGTACGCCGACGCCGACGCGATCCGGATCCTGGACGCCTGGTGGCCGCTGCTGGTGAAGGCCGAGTTCGAACCGGGCCTCGGCAGCGACCTGTACACCGCCTTCACCGGCAACCTGCCCGTCGACGAGGCCCCGTCCGCCGGGCACGGCCCGACCGGCGCGCACGCCGGAAGCTCCTTCCAGTACGGCTGGTGGAGCTATGTCGACAAGGACATCCGGGCGGTGCTCGGTGAGCCGGTTCGGGGACCGCTCGCACAGAAGTACTGCGGCGGCGGCAGCCTCACCGGCTGCCGGGACGTCCTGCTCGGCACCCTGAAGCAGGCGGCGGGCATGACGGCGGCCCAGGTCTACCCGGGCGACGACCAGTGCTCGGCGGGCGACCAGTGGTGCGCCGACTCGATCACCCAGCGTCCCCTGGGCGGCATCAAGCACTACCGGATCAGCTGGCAGAACCGGCCCACCTATCAGCAGGTGGTGGAGTTCACCTCACACCGGTGATGCCCGCCCGGGTCTGAGGCCGGGGCCTGGCGGCGGGTCAGCGGACGCGGCCCGCCGCCAGCACCAGCCGCGCCAGCTCCGGGTGCACGATGTCGCTGTGCGCGCCGCTCGGCGGCCCGCCGCGCCGGACCACGTCGGACGCGTCGACGTTCACGCACCCGGACGCCGGCAGCGGCGCACCCAGGGCGGCGGCGAGGGTGCACGCGCGCGTGCCCGGAACCGCCTGCACCCCGTCGTGCCCCATCGCACCCCACCTGGCCCCCAGCACGGCGCCCACGTCGACGCCCAGCACCGACCGGTCGTCGTCCGCCATGCGTGAGGCCAGGGGATAGAACGTGCCGAGGGCCGAGTCGAAGCTGGAGTGGCAGCACACCAGCGGACCGTCGATCCGGTGCTCCTGGCCCTGCAGCACCCCGCCCGCGCGCGGGTCGTCCGGCAGCCGGGCGGCGAACGCGTAGTGCGAGAAGGCGCCTTGCAGCAGGGTCACGGACTTCACCGCCCGCACCCCCGCGGGCAGCCCGCGCAGCGCGAACGACACCAGGCGCCCGCCGAAGCTGTGCCCGACCAGATGGATCCGCAGGTCCGGCGCCGCCTGTGCGAGCCGGCCGACCGCCGGGCCGAGCCCACGCTCGCCGACCGTGCCCGCCCGGCGCTTCATCGCGTAGTACGTCGCCTGCCGCAGCAGTTCCTTGGCGCCGTCCCACGGGTTCGGCAGCGAGAAGGACTCCCGTCCCTCCGGTGCCTCGAGCCGGGCGAGGGCCTGCGCGAACTCGGCGCAGACGTCCGCCGTGGGCCGCGAGAAGATCCCCGGCTCGCTCTGCGGCACGCCCTCCGCCTCCGTGTCCGCGGCGAATAGGCCCTGCGGCCCCGGCGGCACCACCTCGACCAGCAGCCGCACCAGCCGTCCGAACTCCTCCAGCCCCGCCTCTTCGCGCGGATGCTGGTTCAGAATCCGCGCGAGCCGGTCGACCACCGTGGCCCGGCCGGGGAAGGTCTCCAGGAGCGCGTGCCGGGTGTCCTTGTCCAGGGCCGGGCGGGGCACCGGCTCGGCGGCGGTGGGACGCGGGAAGTCGGGGATCGGCTCGTCGCTGAAGCGCATCGACGGCCACACCACGCCCACGTACCCGATCCGCGCGGTCGGCGCGAGCCGCGGGACGGGGGCGAAGAAGGCACTGTAGAGGCGGGTGGCGCCCGAGCGGTCGTTGTTCCAGCCGTGCGCGAAGACGATCAGGTCGCGCACGCCCCGGGCGGTGACCCCGGCGAGCAGCCGGTCCCGCTCGGGGCCGTCCACGTCCCCGTCCGCGTCGAAGGTGAGCTCCCAGTAGGGAGCCACGCTCATCCCCGGATCCGCCATGGCTGCCGACCCCCTCGTCCCCCGAAGCGGTGCGATGTGTGGTGCATCGTCCTGCCAACAGGGGGAGTTGGCCATACGTCACGGCTCATCCGGGGACGGCAATCGCCTCCCGGTTCATCGGTAGAGGAGATACTCCGCGCGTACCCTGCGGAACGCGGCCAGTTCGTCCCGCCAGCCGGCGACCACCTCGTCGGTGTCCGCCCCGGCGTCGATCATCGTGCGGACCTGGGTGGAGCCGGTGAGCTTGTCGATCCAGTTGTCCGAGCGCCAGGCGAAGCCGTCCCAGACCTGCTTGGCGGTCACCAGCAGTGCGATCCCGGTCCGTACGGGGTCGTAGGCGGCCCGGTCGTGGACGTGGATCTGCACCCCGCCGACCGTCTTGCCCTGGAACTTGGAGAAGGTGGGCGCGAAGTAGGCCTCCCGGAAGCGCACGCCCGGCAGCCCGAGCGCGTTCGCCGCGTCCGCCCAGCGCCCGTCGACGCCCTCCGCGCCGAGCAGTTCGAAGGGGCGGGTGGTGCCGCGGCCCTCCGACAGGTTGGTGCCCTCGAACAGACAGGTCCCGGAGTACACGAGGGCGGTGTCCGGGGTGGGCATGTTCGGACTCGGCGGTACCCAGGGCAGCCCGGAGGCGTCGTAGAACTCCGACCTCTCCCAGCCGGTCATCAGGACGGTCTCCAGCGGCACCGGCGTGGCCAGGAACTCGCCGTTGAACAGCCGCGCCAGCTCCGCGACCGTCATGCCGTGCGCCTGGGAGATGGGCTGCCGCCCCACGAAGGTCGCGAACTCCTTGTGCAGCACGGGGCCCAGCGCCTCCCGCCCGGTCACCGGGTTGGGCCGGTCGAGCACCACGAACCGCTTCCCGGCCAGTGCGGCGGCCTCCATGCAGTCGTAGAGCGTCCAGATGTACGTGTAGAAGCGGGCGCCCGCGTCCTGGATGTCGAAGACGACCGTGTCCACGCCGGAGGCGGTGAAGACGTCCGCGAGCGGCTGCCCGCTCTTCAGGTACGTGTCGTACACCGGCAGACCGGTGGCCGGGTCGTCGTAGCGGCCCTCGGAGCCGCCCGCCTGCGCGGTGCCGCGGAAGCCGTGCTCCGGGCCGAAGACGGCGACCAGGTTCACCCGGCTGTCGGCGTGCATGACGTCCACGATGTGGCGCACGTCCCGGGTGATGCCGGTCGGGTTGGTGACGATGCCGACCCGCTGCCCGGCGAGCTGTGCGTAGCCGCCCGCCGCGAGCCGCTCGAAGCCGGTGCTCAGCGGCCGGCCCCGGCCCTGCGGGGCGGCCTGGGCCTGTGCGGCCGGGACGGCCGAGGCCGCGACGGCGGCGGTGGTGGCGAGCAGACTCCGCCTGGACAGCTTCATGCGGTGACCTCCGTGATCGCTGCACGTGTCATGGTCACGCACGCTAGCGCGCGCCCCGGGCGGCAGGGAACGAACCGTCGGCACCGTCTATGGTCCACACCACTGGAGGAGCCGGTTGCGAGTCGCCTCTTCCCTGGCACATACCGACCGGTTAGTGTGGCGCGGCAGAGCCGATGCGCCGATGCGTCGCAGCCGTGTCGAAGGAGACCGATGGTGCAAGCCGTTCAGGGTGCGGGAGTGGTCGTCACCGGGGCCGGAGGGGGCATCGGGGCCGCGCTGGCCCGCCGGTTCGCCGCCGAGGGCGCGAGAGTCGTCGTCAACGACCTCGACGCCGCGCGGGCCGAAGCCGTGGCCGAGGAGATCGGCGGCATCGCGCTGCCGGGCGACGCCTCCACGATCATCACCGACGCCCGCGACGCGCTCGGCGGGACGGTCGACGTCTACTGCGCCAACGCCGGCGTCGCCTCCGGCGGTTCCGAGGCCTCCGGCGAGGACGTCTGGGCGCGCGCCTGGGACGTCAACGTCATGGCCCACGTCCGCGCCGCCGAGGCACTGCTCCCGGCCTGGCTGGAACGCGGCAGCGGCCGGTTCGTCGCCACCGTCTCCGCCGCCGGGCTGCTCACCATGATCGGCGCCGCCCCCTACAGCGTCACCAAGCACGGCGCCTACGCCTTCGCCGAGTGGCTGTCGCTGACGTACCGGCACCGCGGGATCAAGGTCCACGCGATCTGCCCGCAGGGCGTGCGCACCGACATGCTGGCCGCCACCGGCAGCGCCGGCGACCTGGTGCTCCAGCCGACCGCCATCGAGGCGGAGGACGTGGCCGACGCCCTGTTCAAGGGCATCGAGGAGGACCGCTTCCTGATCCTGCCGCACCCCGAGGTCGCCGGCTTCTACGAGGCTCGCGCCGCCGACCCCGACCGCTGGCTGACGAACATGAACCGCATCCAGCAGAGGTGGGAGGAGACCCGATGACCGGCACGAGTGCCTCCCGCTACGCGGCCAAGCCCTGGCTGCACCTGCTCGACGAGGCCCAGCGCGCCCCGGTCGACCCCGCCGACTCGCTCGTGCACGCCCTGCGCCGGTCGGCCGCCCAGGCACCGGACCGCACCTTCCTCGCCTACTTCGACGCCCGCCTCGGTTACCGCGAGGTGGACGAGCTCAGCGACTCGGTGGCCGGCCACCTCGTCGCGCGCGGCCTTCGGCCGGGCGACCGGGTGGCGGTCCTGCTCCAGAACTCCCCGCACTTCGTGCTCGCCGTCCTCGGCGCCTGGAAGGCGGGCGCCACCGTCGTCCCGGTCAACCCGATGTACAAGTCGGCCGAGGTCGCCCACGTCCTGAAGGACGGCGAGGTGGCCGCGCTGATCTGCTCCGACCGGGCCTGGGAGTCGTATCTGCGCGACACGGCCGCCGACTCCCCGGTGCGGATCGTGCTCACCGGCTGCGAGCTGGACTTCCAGACCCGCGACGACGCGCGCGTGCTCACCTTCGAACGGCTTCCGCAGGCGTCGGACGCCGACGACCTGGTGACCGTCGCCCGCGCCGGCCACCGGGCGCCCGAGGACCGCGACCCCGCGCCCGCCGACGTCGCGCTGATCAGCTACACCTCCGGCACCAGCGGCACCCCCAAGGGCGCCACCAACACACACGCCAACATCATGTACAACGCCGAACGGCAGCGCACCGGCCTGGGCCTGCCCGAGGCACCGGTCTACTTCGCGCTGGCGCCGCTGTTCCACATCACCGGCATGGTCTGCCAGTTCGGCGCCTGCCTGAACAGCGCGGGCACGCTGGTGCTCGCGTACCGCTTCGAGGCGGGCGTGGTCCTCGACGCCTTCGCCGAGCACCGGCCGCACTACACGGTCGGCCCCTCCACCGCCTTCATGGCGCTGGCCGCCCACCCGGCCGTCGCCCCGGACCACTTCTCCTCCTTCGAGGTCATCTCCTCCGGCGGCGCGCCCCTGCCGCCCGCGCTGGTGGAGAAGTTCCGGGCCGGCTTCGGGCCGTACATCCGCAACGGCTACGGCCTCACCGAGTGCACCGCCCCCTGCGCCTCCGTGCCGCCGGGCCGGGAGGCCCCCGTCGACCCGGTCTCCGGGACGCTCGCGGTCGGTGTGCCGGGCCCCGACACCGTGGTACGGATCGTCGACGACGAGGGGCGGGAGATGCCCTTCGGTGAGCCGGGCGAGATCGTCGTCAGCGGGCCGCAGGTCGTGCCCGGCTACTGGCGGCGCCCGGACGCCACCGCCGAGACCTTCCCCGGCGGCGAGCTGCGCACCGGTGACATCGGGTTCATGGACGAGCAGGGCTGGCTGTACGTCGTCGACCGCAAGAAGGACATGATCAACGCCTCCGGCTTCAAGGTGTGGCCGCGCGAGGTCGAGGACGTGCTCTACACCCATCCGGCGGTGCGCGAGGCGGCCGTCGTCGGGGTGCCCGACGGCTACCGCGGGGAGACCGTGAAGGCCTACATCAGCCTGCGTCCGGGCGCCACGGCGGACCCGGATGAACTCGCGGTGTACTGCAAGGAGAGACTGGCCGCCTACAAATACCCGCGTCAGGTGGAGGTACTGCCCGACTTGCCGAAAACGGCGAGTGGGAAGATCCTCCGTCGGGAGCTGCGTTCCCGTACCGACGACGACTAGCAGCAGAACAGAAAGGCAGGTGGCGGCAGTGCCCAGGACGACGGACTCAGCCGGGACTCCTGTGCCGCAGCGGCTCCTGGCGGCCGCCACCCGGCTCTTCGCCGAGCAGGGCTACGACCGCACCTCGGTCCAGGAGATCGTGGAGGCGGCCGGCGTCACCAAGGGGGCGCTCTACCACTACTTCGGCTCCAAGGACGACCTCCTGCACGAGGTGTACGCGCGCGTGCTGCGCGTCCAGCAGGAGCGCCTGGACCACTTCGCGGGCATGGACGCCCCCGTGGAGAAGCGGCTGCGGGAAGCGGCGGCGGACGTCGTGGTGACGACCATCGAGAACCTCGACGACGCGATGATCTTCTTCCGGTCCATGCACCACCTCAGCCCGGAGAAGAACAAGCAGGTGCGCTCCGAGCGCCGGCGCTACCACGAGCGCTTCCGCGCGCTCATCGAGGAGGGCCAGGAACAGGGCGTCTTCTCCAGGGCCACGCCCGCCGACCTGGTGGTCGACTACCACTTCGGCTCCGTCCACCACCTGTCCACCTGGTACCGCCCCGACGGCCCGCTCACCCCCCAGGAGGTCGCCGACCACCTGGCCGACCTGCTGCTGCGGGCTCTCCGTCCGTGAGACCGCGGGTTTTTCGCAACGAGTCGTAGGGGATGTCTCGTCGATCATGCCGGCCTGATCGACGAGACGCCCCCTAGACGAGACGCCCCCTAGACGACCAGGGCCACCGCGCACACCGCCACGCCGGCCGTGCACAGCACCGCCGCCGTGGCGAGCCGCGGGGCCAGGGCCGGCGGGGTGACCGTCCGCGCCAGGCAGTGGATGCGGAACTGGGCGACCAGCAGGAAGCCCAGCCAGAGCGCACAGCACAGGCCGCAGACGACGGCACCGGCGGTCGACACGCCGCCGTGCAGGGCCGCCTTCACGGCCAGTACGGCCGCCACGGTGCTGGACAGCGTCGTACGACGCCAGGCGAGTCGCGTCCGCTCCGGCTGCAGGCCGGGGTCCCGCACGGCTGCCGCCGCGCCCGCGCCGTCGCCGCCGGCTCCGTCCCCGCCCGCCCCCGCCACACCGCTCGTCGCGCCCATCTCAGCCCGCCCAGCCGGCGAGGACCACCACGACCATGGCCACGGCCACGAACGCGACGACCAGGCTCAGCAGCGCCGGGAACCGGGACGTGGGCAGATCCTCGCCGCGCCGCATGGCCCGCTCGCAGCGCACCCAGTGGTTGATCGCGCGCAGCGAGCACAGCACGCCCACGGCCAGCAGCGCGAGCGCGAGCCCGATGCGCCAGCCCCAGCGCAGGTCCGGCAGGAACTGGTCCACCGCGAAACCGCCGCCGATCAGTGCGAGGGCGGTGCGCAGCCAGGCCAGGAACGTGCGCTCGTTGGCCAGCGAGAAGCGGTAGTCGGGGGTGCTGCCGTCCTGCCTGACCTCCTCGGGGGCGAACCACAGGCGGGCGTTCCGTACGAATTCGATCACGCGAGGGACCCTACTCGGCCGGGGCGGACCGGTAGGCGCGCAGCCGTTCGTAGGCCGCGAGACCGTCCGGCACCCACTCCCACTCGCCCAGCCTGCGCTCCACCTCGCCCTCCGGCAGGAAGTCGTGCCAGGCGACCTCCTCGGCCTGCGGCCGCACCGGCAGCTCGCAGCGGACCTCGTACACCGCCGACCACCAGCTGAGGCCGGCACCGTCGTCGTACAGGAACTTGAACAGATACTCCGGACGGGGCAGCCCCGTCACCCCCAGTTCCTCCTCGGCCTCGCGCAGGGCCGCGTCGTCGTAGCTCTCGCCGGCTCCGACGACCCCGCCGACGAACATGTCGTAGAGGGAGGGGAAGACCAGCTTGGTCGCGGTGCGGCGGTGCACGAAGAGCCGGCCGTCGGCGTCCCGGGCCTGCACGAAGACGCAGCGGTGGCGAAGCCCCCTGCGGTAGACCTCGCCGCGCGGGAGCTGTCCCACGACCCGGTCGTCGACGTCGACGATGTCGAGAATCTCGTCCGCAGGGCTTTCCGGAGTGTTTTCCGCAGGGTTCATACCGACATCCAAGCAGCGGCCGCCGCGAACGGCCGAAGGTCAGCGGTGCTGGAGGTCGCGCTGCTCGGTGCGCACCGCCGGGCCGCAGGGCATGGCCGGGTGCAGGCCGAGGAGGACGATGCCCGTGACGATCGCGGCCAGGCCGGCCGCCTCCCAGGTCAGCGCGCCGACGTCGGTGCGCAGCCGGTCGCCGAGGAAGCCCACACCGCAGGCGATCCCGGCCAGGGGCTCGGCGGCGGTGAGCGCGGGCAGCGACATGCGCAGCGGCGCCGTCTCGAAGGCGCTCTGCACCAGGATCAGTCCGAGGATGCCGATGACCAGCAGGCCGTACGGCTGCCAGCCGGTCAGCAGCCCCGTCCAGCCGCCCGCCGAGAAGCGCTGTCCGCTCACCCGGGTCAGCGCGTCCTGCACGCCGTACAGCAGCCCGGCGGCCACCGCCAGCAGCACCGGCCCCCAGCTGAGCCGGGAGCGCTTGGCGAAGGTGGTCAGCAGCAGGGCCAGGCCCACCACGATCCCGATGATCAGCCAGTGGCGCAGCGGGTCGGTGACCGCGCTGCCCGCGCGTGGCTGGCCCCCGAGGATGAACGCCGTCACACCGCCGGCCAGCAGCACGAGTCCGCACCAGCCCTGCCGGCCCAGCGGCTGCCGGGTCTGTCTGCGGGACAGCGCGAGCGCGAACAGCAGGTTCGTCGCCAGCAGCGGTTCCACCAGCGAGATCTCGCCCCGGCCCAGCGCTATCGCGCCCAGCACCATGCCGACGATCATCAGTCCGAGACCGCCGAGCCAGCGGGGGACCTTCACCAGGTCCAGCAGCAGCCGCGGGGAGAGGAAGTCGCTGAGCGGCGCCCGCTGGGCCGCGTTCTGCTGGAGCACGAATCCGAAGCCCAGGCAGCAGGCGGCGCTCACGGCGAGAATCAGAACCAGAACCGACACGCTGCGTACCTCGATCATCCGGTCGGGCCACGGGGTGCGTAGTGGCCGACTGTAGCGTCCCGTGGCGCGGCCCGCCGCCGCGCGGACCCGGATCCGGGCAGTCGGCCCGGCCAGGGGAGCCCGCGGCGCCGGGGCGACGGCACGGCCGTACGGCCATGGTGGGACGCGTCCCGGACCCGCGCCATGGCGTGGGCCACACGGGTGAGGCGGGGCCCGGGACCTGACCCCGCGACGGATCGTGCGGCCGCCCGGACGGCGCGGGTGTCGGTTTCCGTCACAAGTGCCGCATGGACTAGTCCAGTTGACGCGTGTAACACGCCGATCGCCCTTGACTCCGAGCAGGGGCTGAGGGTTTGCTTTCCGTGATCAGTCGATGGCGAGCCGACGGCCGGGGCAACAGGGCCGACCGCACCACACGGCCACGGCGCCGCAGCGACATGAGCCCAGTCTGAACACAGCACAGATAAAGAGCGCGTGAGGAAGTCCCGCGGTGTCCCCACCCCCGCCTCCCCTCGGCCGCGGCCGCAAGCGTGCGGCCCAGGTCTTCGACGCCGCTCTCGACGACACGGAACTCGTCGGCGCCCGCGCGGCCTTGGCACAGGGCCGGTGGCAGGCGGTCCGCTCGCTGCTCGTCCGCACCGGTGACGACTGGGACCGCCGCGGCCACCGCGTCACCGTTCTCGCCCAGGAACCGCACGCCGGCCCCTGGGTCCGCGACTGGCTGCTCGCCGAACCCGAGTCCGCGGACGCCTCCGTGCTGCTCGGCCTGTGTCTGGTCCAGAGCGCCCTGCGCGGCAGGGAGAGACCCGAGCGGGCCCGCGAGGCCTGCCGGGCGGCGAGCGCGCTCGCGCCCGCCGACCCCACTCCGTGGCTCGGTCTGCTCCTGCTGGAGCGCAGCCTGGGCGCCGAGGAGGACGTGGTCCGCCTCTTCGACGAGGTGCGCCTGCGCCACCCCGACCACCACCACGCCCACCATGTGATGGTGGCGGCGCTCGCCGAGCGCCACGCGGCCGCGGGCCCGGACCCGCTGCACGAGGTCTACGACTTCGCCAACTGGGCCGCCGAACAGGCACCCGCCGACTCGCCGCTGGCCATCCTGCCCGTGGTCGCGCACGCCGAGCGCTACCGCGCCCTGGCCGCCGGCGGCCAGGCGCCGCCCGACCCGGGCTCCTCCGGGCACTGGGCCGGCCGGCGGGCCCGGCAGGTGATGAAGACGGCCTTCGACTGGTGGCTGGAGTGGGGGCAGGAGGGGCACCCGCGGCGGATGGTCGACCTGAACTACCTCGCCCACGCCAAGTACTGCGAGGGCCGGGGCGCCGAGGCCGCCGCCCTGTTCCACCGGATCGGGGACCACGCCACCTCCGCCCCGTGGTCGTACCCCGAGCGGGACCCGGTCGTCGCGTTCCGCACCGCCCGCGCCAGTGCGCTCGGCGCCGTGTGACCCGCCGGACCCGCAAGCCGCAAGCCTGCAAGTCGTAAGCCCGCAAGCCGCAAGCCCGCACCCCGCACGCACGACGCAGTACGCACGACGCAGTACGACCGAAGCGCGAGTCGAGATCCCGAGGCCGAAAGGACGATCCCCCGATGACGACGGGCAGTTCGAGCACGAGCAGACCCACCGCCGACGGCGGCGGCATCAGCACCTTCAAGGGGCAGGAGCGCGCGCTGCGCGCCGACCGCCTCGGCACGGGGGGCCTGCTGCTCTCCGTCCTGGCCGCGACCGCCCCGCTCATGGTGGTCGCCGGTGTCATGCCCACCACATTCGCGGTGATGGGCATCGTCGGCCAGCCGCTGCTCTTCGTGATCCTCGGCGTGGTGCTGGTCCTCTTCAGCCTCGGCTACGCCGAGATGAGCCGCCACGTCCACAACGCGGGCGCCTTCTACGCCTACATCTCGCGGGGCCTGGGCGGCACGGCCGGCGCGAGCGCCGCGCTCGTCGCCCTCGTCGCCTACAACGCCCTCCAGGCGGGCATCTACGGCATCTTCGGCTTCGAGGTCTCCAACCTGTTCGCCACCTACGCCGACGTCACCCTCGCCTGGTGGATACCGGCCCTCGCGGCCGTCGCCGTCGTCGGCGCGCTCGGCTGGCTGAAGATCGACGTCAACGCGCGCGTGCTCGGCGTGCTGCTGGTGATCGAGGTCGTCCTCGTCGTGATCTTCGACGCCGCCGCGATCGGCGACCCCGCCAAGGAGGGCCTGTCGCTGCACGCCTTCAACCCGGACACCCTCAGCGGCGCCGGCATCGGCACCGCGCTGTGCTTCTGCATCGCCGCCTTCCTCGGCTTCGAACAGGCCCCCGTGTACGCCGAGGAGACCAGCCGCCCGCACGTCCTGGTGCCACGCGTGATGTTCCTCGCGGTGGCCGGCGTGGCCGTCTTCTTCGCGATCAGCAGCTGGGCGCTCACCGTGGCCACCGGCCCGTCGGCGATCGTCGGCACCTCGCAGAAGGAGAGCGCGGGGCTGCTGTTCTCGCTCACCGAGTCACGGCTCGGCGGCACCTTCACGGACGTACTGCACGTCCTGTTCGTGACCGGCATGTTCGCGGCCATGCTCAGCTTCCACAACGTCGTCGCCCGGTACGCCTTCGCCATGGGCCGTGAGGGACTGATGCCCGCGGCGTTCGGCCGGACCTCGAGCGCCAGCGGCGCCCCCGCCATCGGCTCGCTCTCGCAGACCGTCTTCTCGCTGGTCGTGGTGGTCGCGTTCGCGGTCACCGACGGCAAGCCGACCGGTGACCCGACCGCCCCCGTGCTGCGCCTGTTCACCTGGGGCGGCAACATCGGCGCGCTCGGCGTGATCCTGCTGATGGCGGCGGCCTCCCTGTCGGTGATCGTCTTCTTCGCCCGGCGCGGCGCGGCGGGCGCGCAGGCCTGGCGGCTGGTCACCTCCGCGCTGGCCGGAATCGCCCTGCTGGTGATCGCCTTCTACACGGTCAAGGACTTCGACGTCCTGGTCGGCACCGGCCCGGACTCGGCGCTGAGCTGGGTCCTGCCCGGCATCATCGGCCTCGCCGCCGTGGTCGGCCTGGTGCAGGGCGCCGTCCTGCGCGTCCGCCGCCCCGAGGCCCACGCCGGGATCGGGCTCGGCAACGAGGCGTTCCAGCTGGAGAAGGCGGCCGAGTCGGCGTCGTAGCGCCACGCCGCCGTGGCGCCACGGCCTTGCAGCGCCACGGCGGCACAGCGCGGGAAACGATGACGGAAGTCTGACGGGCACCCGCGATCCCTGGCCCGTACGCGGCACGGGTGCTCGAATGTAGGGGTGAACCCCGAACCGTCCGAGGCGGAGGGCCGCCCCGTCGGCCGCCGCGTCTTCCTCGGCACCCTCGCCCTGGGCGCCCTCGGCGTTGCCGCGGCGCCCACCCTGCAGCGCGGACTGGAGGGCGTCCTCGGCGCCGCCTCCGGCAAGGACCCCACCGGTCTGACCGGCCTGCTGCCCAACGGCGGCGGCTTCCGCTACTACTCGGTCGCCGCCTCCGTCCCGCACAAGGACGCCACCGACTACCGCCTGACCGTCGACGGCCTGGTCGACCACCCGACGTCGTACACGCTGCCCGAGCTCAGAGCCCTGCCCCAGACCCGCCTGGTCCGCGACGTCCAGTGCGTCACCGGCTGGCGGGTGCCCGGCACGCCCTTCGAGGGCGTCCGCCTCTCCCGCCTGCTGGACGCCGCCGGGGTCCGCTCCACGGCGAAGGCGGTGCGCTTCACCTGCTTCGACGGCACCTACACCGAGAGCCTGACCCTCGCCCAGGCCCGCCGCGCCGACGTCCTGGTGGCCCTGCGCATGCAGGACAAGGACATCGGCCACGACCACGGCGGCCCGGTCCGCCTCTATGTCGCTCCCATGTACTTCTACAAGTCCGCCAAGTGGCTCTCCGGCATCACCGTCACCGACGCGGTCGAGCCCGGCTACTGGGAGGAGCGGGGCTACGACGTCGACGCCTGGGTCGGCCGCTCGAACGGACGCGGCGATGTCCCTACGAGCTGAGACCCCCGCCCCGCCCGGCACCCACATCCGCCGCTTCACCCGCGCCGAACGGTGGGTGCACCGCACCACGGCCACGCTGATGGGTGTGTGCGTGGTCACCGCGGCCTGGCTCTACATCCCCCAGCTCGCCGTGCTCGTCGGCCGCCGTGAACTCGTCGTCCGCCTCCACGAGTGGGCCGGCCTCGCGCTGCCGGTGCCGGTCCTGCTGGGCCTGGCCTCCCGCGCCTTCCGCGCCGACCTGCGCTTCCTCAACCGCTTCGGCCCGCACGACAAGGTCTGGCTGCGCGCCGCCCTGCGCCGCGACCGGCGCCCCTCCGAGCGGCCGGCCGGCAAGTTCAACGCCGGCCAGAAGATCTACGCCGCCTGGATCGCCGGGGCCACCCTGGTCATGCTCGGCACGGGCCTGCTGATGTGGTTCACCCACCTGACCCCGCTGCAGTGGCGCACCAGCGCCACCTTCGTCCACGACTGGCTGGCCCTGACCATCGGCATCGTCCTGGGCGGCCACATCGGCATGGCCCTCGGCGACCCGGAGGCCCGCCGGGGCCTGCGCACCGGGCTGGTGCGCAGGGAGTGGGCGGACAGCGAGCACCCGCTGTGGAAGGGATGAAGCCCGCTCAGTCCCCGAAGTCCAGCAGCACCTTGCACGAGCGGTCGCGGTCCGCCGCCAGCACGAACGCCGACTCGGCGTCGCCCACCGGGACCACCGCGCTGAGCAGCGCGTCGAAGGCGGGTTCGACGGCCAGCAGCCGCAGGGCCTCGTCGAACTCGGTGTCGAAGCGGAACGCACCGCGCAGCTCGAGCTCCCGGCTGACCACCAGGTTCCCGGCGAACGGGGACCGGCCGGGCGGCAGCATGCCCAGCTGGACCACCACCCCGCCGCGCCGCACGAGCCGCAGACAGGTGTCCAGCCCGGCCGCCACCCCGGAGGCCTCGACGGCCACGTCCACCTCCGGCGGCCACCCGTCGTCGTCCGGGTCGTCGGCCCGTACGACCGTGTCCGCGCCCACCGCCGAGGCGTACCGCAGCGCGCGCGGGAGAAGGTCGGTGACGGTCACCCGGGCGGCGCCCGCCGCCTTCGCCGCCGCGACCACCAGGCAGCCGATCGGCCCGGCGCCGGTCACCAGCACATGACGTCCCGCCACCTCGCCCGCCCGCCGCAGCGCGTGCAGCGCCACCGACAGCGGCTCCGCGAGCGCGGCCCGGCGCGGTGCCAGCCCGGCCGGAAGCGGTCTCAACTGCTCGGCGGGTACGGTCACTCGCGCCGCGAAAGCGCCCTGGACGTGCGGGAAGCGGGCCGCGCTGCCCAGATAGCGGGTGTCACGGCAGATGTTGCGCCGTCCGCCCGCGCACTCCGGGCAGGCCCCGCACGGGGTCGCCGGGTGCACGGCCACCGCCGTGCCCGGCCGCGGGCCGGTGGCTCCGGGGCCGTAGGAGACGACCGTGCCCACCACCTCGTGGCCGAGCACCATCGGCTCCTTCAGACGGAAGTCGCCGACCCCGCCGTGCCGCCAGTAGTGCAGGTCGGAGCCGCACACCCCGCCGTAGCGGACGGCGACCAGCGCCTGCCCCGGGCCGGGCACGGGCACCGGCAAGTCCTCGACCCGCAGGTCACCCTGACCGTGGATCACCACCGCACGCATCGCCCGCGCCTCCCCAGGAGCTCTTCAGAGCACACTCGTCATGCCGCCGTCGACGTACAGCACCTGCCCGGAGACGAAGTCCGCGGCCGGGGAGGCGAGGAACAGCACCCCGCCCACCAGGTCCTCGGTACGGCCCCAGCGGCCGGCCGGGGTGCGGCGGCGCACCCAGGCGCTGAACTCCTCGTCCTCGACGAGGGGCCGGGTCAGCTCGGTCTCGATGTAGCCGGGCCCGAGGCCGTTGACCTGCACCCCGTACGGGCCCCAGTCGGCGCACATGCCCTTGGTGAGCATCTTCAGCGCGCCCTTGGTCGCCGCGTACGGCGCGATGCCGGGGCGGACCACCTCGCTCTGCAACGAGCAGATGTTGATGATCTTGCCGTGGCCCCGCTCCGTCATCCGCCGGGCGGCCTCCCGGCCGACCAGGAACGCGCTGGTGAGGTTGGTGTCCAGGATCCGGTGCCAGTCCGTGTCCGTGAACTCCAGCAAGGGCGCGCGCAGTTGCATGCCCGCGTTGTTCACCAGGATGTCGAGCGGGCCCACCCGCTCCTCGACGTCCGCGATCCCGGCCGCCACCGAGGCGCCGTCGGTCACGTCGAACGCGGCGGTGTGCACGCGGTCGCCGGGCAGCCCGGCGGCGGCCTTGGCGAGTGCCTCGCCGTCGCGTCCGTTCAGGACCACCGTGCAGCCGGCCTCGGCCAGCCCGCGGGCCAGGGCCAGCCCGATCCCGCGGGAGGACCCGGTGACCAGGGCCGTACGGCCGCCGATGTCGAAGAGGGGGTGAGCCGTCATCGCCGTACTCCCGGATGCTCTAGATGATCAGGGACAGGAGCAGGACCAGACCGCCGGCCACCACGGAGATGATCGTCTCCATGACGGACCAGGTCTTGATCGTCTGACCGACGTTCAGTCCGAAGTACTCCTTCACCAGCCAGAAGCCGGCGTCGTTGACATGGCTGAAGAAGAGCGAGCCGGCGCCGACGGCCAGGACCAGCAGGGCGGCATGGGTGGTCGACATGTCGGCCGCCAGCGGGGCGACCAGACCGGCCGCCGAGACGGTCGCCACGGTCGCCGAACCGGTCGCGAGCCGGATCACCACCGCGATCAGCCACGCCAGCAGCAGCGCCGGGATCGACCAGTCCTTGGAGATGTCCAGGATCATCTGGCCCACCCCGCAGTCGATCAGCGTCTGCTTGAAGCCGCCGCCCGCACCGACGATCAGCAGGATGCCCGCGATGGGCATCAGGCCCTTCTCGACGCTGGAGGTGATCCGCTCCTTGGAGAACCCGGCCGGGCGGCCCAGCGTGAAGATGCCGACGATCACGGCGGCCAGCAGAGCGATCAGCGGGGAGCCGATGACGTCGAAGACGCGCTGGGTCAGGTTGGCGGGGTCGTCGACGACGATGTCCACCAGCGCCTTGGCCAGCATCAGCACGACCGGCAGCAGCACGGTGGCCAGCGTCGCGCCGAAGCCGGGACGCCGCTGAAGCTCCTCGGAGGGGCGCTGCGGGAGCATGCGGTCGGGGGCGGGGACGTCGACCCAGCGGGCCGCCACCTTGGAGAACAGCGGACCGGCGATGATCACCGTGGGAATGGCGACCAGGATGCCCAGCGCCAGCGTCACACCCAGGTTGGCCTTGACCGCGTCGATGGCGACCAGCGGGCCGGGGTGCGGCGGGATCAGGCCGTGCATCACGGACAGACCGGCCAGCGCGGGTATACCGATGCGCATCAGGGAGTAGTTGCCGCGCTTGGCGACCATCAGCACCACCGGGATCAGCAGCACGATGCCGACCTCGAAGAACAGCGGCAGGCCGATCACGGAGGCGATCAGGACCATCGCCCACGGCATCGCCCGGCCCCCGGCCTTCGCCAGGATCGTGTCCACCACCTGGTCCGCGCCGCCGGAGTCGGCGAGCAGCTTGCCGAGGATCGCGCCCAGCGCGATCAGCACGCCGACGCCGGCGACCGTCGAGCCGAGGCCGGTGGTGAAGCTGGTGATGGCCTTGTCCAGCGGCGCCCCGGCGACCGCGCCGAGCACCAGTGACCCGATGGTCAGTGAAAGGAAGGCGTGCAGCTTGAACTTGGTGATGAGCAGAACGATGACGGCGATGCCCGCCAGGACGGCGATGCCCAGCTGAGCGTGTCCGGCCGAGGTGATCGGCGGGGGCGCGTCCGCTGCCAGCATCTCGACGCTGAGTCTGGTCACGGGTTTCCCTTGGGGGTGAAGTGGGACGGTGGGGACAGGTGGTGCGGCGGTCGGTGACCGTGGGGGACAGGCCTTACCGCGGGGACGGTTCGACCCGGGCCGGCCGCGTGGAGCTGTCGAGGTCGTCGAGAGCGGCCACGGCGCGCGCGGTGATCTCCTCCGGGGATCCGGAGACGTCCACCGCGACGCCCCGCTCGTCCGCCTCGAGCGGCTGGAGCGTGGCGAACTGGGAGTCCAGCAGCGCCGTCGGCATGAAGTGACCCTGGCGGTGCGACATCCGGTCCTCGATGAGCTTCCGGTCGCCCGTCAGATGGACGAAGACGACGCCGGGAGCCGCCGCCCGGAGCCGGTCGCGGTACGACCGCTTCAGCGCCGAGCTGCTCACCACCCCGCCGAGACCCGCCCGCCCGTGCGCCCAGGCGCCGATGGCGTCCAGCCACGGCCACCGGTCGTCGTCGTCGAGCGGAACACCGGCCGTCATCTTGTCGATGTTGGCCTGCGGATGGAAGTCGTCGCCCTCGGCGTACGGGACGCCGAGCCGGTCGGCGAGCAGGGGACCGATGGTGGTCTTGCCCGTGCCGGCGACGCCCATCACCACGACGACGTGGGGGGTGCGCATCACTGCCTCGCTGTCTTCCTCGACATGCGACGCCGACATCCGGCGTCGCCACACTGAAACCCATTAGGTACGACGAATTCAAGAGTCTGTGACATATAAGTCTGACTTTTTGGATCCGTGATCCAACCCGTACGCTGAGTGCATGAGCACACCGGGCCGGGGGCTGCACGGCCACGTACTGGACACCCTCGGCCCCGCCATCACCGCGGGTGAGTACCCGCCGGGCAGCGTCCTGCGGACCGACGAACTGGCGCAGCGTTTCGACGTGTCACGCTCCGTGATGCGAGAGGCCGTACGGGTCCTGGAGTCCATGCACCTGGTCGCCTCCCGCCGCCGCGTCGGCGTGACCGTGCTCCCGCAGTCGGAGTGGAACGTCTACGACCCGCAGGTGATCCGCTGGCGTCTGGCCGGCGCCGACCGCCCGCGCCAGCTGCGCTCGCTGACCGTGCTGCGCTCGGCGGTCGAACCGGCCGCCGCCGGGCTGGCCGCCAAGCACGCCACGCCCGAGCAGTGCTCGGAGCTCACCGAGTGCGCCCTCGGCATGGTGGCCAACTCACGCGGCCACCGGCTGGAGGAGTACCTGTTCCACGACGTGGCCTTCCACCGCGTGATCCTCAACGCCTCCGGCAACGAGATGTTCGCCCGCCTCGGCGACGTCGTCGCCGAGGTCCTGGCCGGCCGCACCCACCACGAGGTCATGTTCGAGGACCCCGACCCGGCCGCCGTCACCCTTCACGTCCAAGTCGCCGAGGCCGTCCGCGAGGGCGACGCCGAACGCGCGGAGCGGCTGACCCGGGAGATCACCGTCGGCGCCCTGCACGAACTGGACATCCTGGCGCCCTAGGGGTGTCCAGCCGTCCCGGCGGCCTGTCGCCACGACCGGCGGCCTGCTCCGGGAAGTCCCCGTCTACTCCAGGAAGTCCCCGTCGACGTACACCCACGCCCCGTCGACCCGCTCGAACCGGCTGCGCTCGTGCAGCGAACCGCCCCGGTAGGACGCCCGGAAGGTCACCGTCCCGGTGGTGTGGAACGCGGAACCGTCCGTCGTGCCGAGGATCTCCAGGCCCGTCCAGCGCATCCCCGGGTCCAGGTCGAGCCGCGCGGGCCGGGTCCGCGGATGCCAGGTCCGCAGCAGATACCCCGCGTCCCCGCGCACGAAGGCGGAGTACCGCGAGCGCATCAGGGCCTCGGCGGTCGGCGCGGCGGCGGCACCGCTGTGGTAGCGGCCGCAGCACCTCTCGTACGGCTCGGACAGCCCGCACGGGCAGGAACGCGTGGTCATGGCCCACATTCTGCCCGCCTTCCGCCGGCGCCCCGGCCGTGCCCCGCCCTCACCCCGGCCCGCGTCGGAGACCCGTGCGGTCACCGGCCGTGCGAGGCACAGTGGAAGTGGAAGAGGTGGAACGGTGTGCCGGTGTCCGCACCGGAGCGGCGTCCCGCCCCGGAACGAGGGGAGACGGACGATGACGCGACCCGTCGACAGCAGGCCCCAGTCGGTCAAGGAGTGGCGGCTGAACCTGTACCTGTCCGAGCACGACCCGGAGACAACGGCCCGGATCGTCCTGGACACCGGTGACAACGTCGTGGAGACCTGCGCGGAGGCCCGCCGCAACCCCTACGACTCGGCCGTGCCCGAGATCGGTGACGAACTCGCCGCCGGCCGGGCGCTGATCGCGCTGGGCCGCGAGCTGCTGCGCAACGCGGCGGGCGACATCGAGGCGATGGGGGCACCGGAGGCCACACCTCCCGCTCCGCTCTGGTCGCCCAGGGAGTGAGGGAGTTCAGCGGTGCTCTTCCCGAATCGTGACGAAGCAGGCAGGCGGCTCGGCGCCCGCCTCGCGCACCTCGCCGGCCAGGACGTCGTGGTGCTCGGGCTGCCCCGAGGAGGCGTACCGGTCGCCGCGGCGGTCGCGGCGGCGCTCGGCGCACCGCTGGACCTCTGCCTGGTACGGAAACTGGGGGTGCCCTCCCAGCCGGAGCTGGCCATGGGCGCGATCGGCGAGGACGGCGTGCGCGTCGTCGACGACATGGTCGTACGCGAGGCGGGTGTGCCCTCGGACGCGCTGTCGCACGTGGAGGAACGCGAGCGCCAGGAACTGGTCCGGCGCGCCGAGCGCTACCGGAGCGGGCGCCCGCCGCTCGCCGTCGAGGGCCGGACCGTCGTGGTGGTCGACGACGGGGTGGCCACCGGATCGACCGCCCGGGCCGCCTGCCGGACGGTCCGGGCCAGGGGAGCGGCGCGGACCGTGCTGGCGGTGCCGGTCGCACCGCCGGACTGGACCGCACGGCTCGCCGGGGAGGCCGACGAGCTCATCTCCCTGGACACCCCGCCCGGCTTCTTCGCGGTCGGCCAGTTCTACGAGGACTTCGCCCAGCTCGAGGACGAGGACGTCGTCGCCTGTCTGCGGCGGCAGCCCTCCGTCACGGAGGCGTCCGGCGGGGACCCCGAGTCCGTGGACCAGGAGGTCGAGGTGGTAGCCGGTGCCGTACGGCTCGGCGGGCATCTGACCGTGCCCGCGGACGCGTCCGGCGTCGTGCTCTTCGCCCACGGCAGCGGCAGCGGCCGGCACAGCCCCCGCAACCAGTTCGTGGCCACCGGGCTGAACCGGGCCGGCCTCGGCACGCTGCTGTTCGACCTGCTCACCGAGGAGGAGGCGCGCGACCGGGCCAATGTGTTCGACACCGAGCTGCTCGCCGCCCGGCTCGCCGACGCCACCGGCTGGCTGCGGGGCCGGAGCGCCGCCGAAGGGCTCGCCATCGGCTACTTCGGCGCCAGCACCGGGGCCGCGGCCGCCCTGTGGGCCGCCGCGGTACCGGACGCGCGCATCGCCGCCGTCGTCTCCCGCGGCGGCCGGCCCGACATGGCCGGCCCCAGGCTGGCGGTCGTCACCTCGCCCACACTGCTCATCGTCGGCGGCGCCGACCACACCGTGCTGGACCTCAACCGAGGCGCCCAGTCCCAGCTGACCTGCGAGAACCGGCTCTCCGTCGTGCCCGGCGCGACCCACCTCTTCGAGGAGCCGGGCACGCTGGAACAGGTGACCGACCTGGCCCGCGACTGGTTCACGGACCACATGGCGCCGGCCCATGTGTGAGCACACGAAAGAGCGGTGCCGACCGTTTCCGGTCGACACCGCTTCTCGCTGTGTCCGAGGGGGGACTTGAACCCCCACGCCCGATAAAGGGCACTAGCACCTCAAGCTAGCGCGTCTGCCATTCCGCCACCCGGACAGGGTGTGTGCCGTGCGGGTTCTCCCCGCGGCGACGACGTAAACATTACCAGGCTTTCGCGCGTGCCCGATCACCGATCATCGCCGGTGGAGCCGACTGCATCGCCCCCGGCGGATCCCATGGTCCGCTGTGAACGGGGTGTGACGGGGCGGGACCGCTCTTGGGCCGGGACCGGGGCAGGGGGGAGGATGAGCTGACCACCGGTACACAGCGGGAGGAAGCAGCGTGAGCGAGACGGACACGGCCAGGGGCGTCACCGGCGAGGACGAGGTCGTGGACCTCTGCCGCGAGCTGATCCAGATCGACACCAGCAACTACGGGGACCACTCGGGGCCGGGCGAGCGCAAGGCCGCCGAGTACGTCGCCGAGAAGCTCGCCGAGGTGGGACTGGAGCCGAAGATCTTCGAGTCGCACCCGGGCCGGGCCTCCACCGTGGCCCGCATCGAGGGCGAGGACCCGTCCCGGCCCGCGCTGCTGATCCACGGCCACACCGACGTCGTGCCGGCCAACGCCGACGACTGGACCCACCACCCCTTCTCCGGCGAGGTCGCGGACGGCTGCGTATGGGGCCGTGGCGCGGTCGACATGAAGGACATGGACGCGATGACGCTGGCCGTCGTCCGCGACCGGCTGCGCAGCGGACGCAGGCCCCCGCGGGACATCGTGCTCGCCTTCCTCGCCGACGAGGAGGCGGGCGGCACGTACGGCGCGCGCCACCTGGTCGACAACCACCGGGACCTGTTCGAGGGCGTCACCGAGGCCATCAGCGAGGTCGGCGGCTTCTCCTTCACCGTCAGTGAGCAGCGGCGGCTCTACCTCATCCAGACGGCCGAGAAGGGCATGCACTGGATGAAGCTGACCGTGGCCGGCACGGCGGGGCACGGCTCGATGATCCACCGGGACAACGCGATCACCGAGCTGTCGGAGGCCGTCGCCCGGCTCGGACGGCACAAGTTCCCGGTGCGGGTGACCAAGACCACCCGGGCCTTCCTCGACGAACTCGGCGACGCCCTCGGCACCGAGCTCGACCCGGAGAACATGGAGGGCACCCTCGCCAAGCTCGGCGGCATCGCCAAGCTCATCGGCGCGACCCTGAGCAACACCGCCAACCCCACCCAGCTCGGTGCCGGTTACAAGGTCAACGTCATCCCGGGCGAGGCCACGGCCCACGTCGACGGACGCTTCCTGCCCGGGTACGAGGAGGAGTTCCTGGCCGATCTGGACCGCATCCTCGGGCCCAAGGTGAGGCGCGAGGACGTGCACTCCGACAAGGCCGTCGAGACCACCTTCGACGGGGAGCTGGTGGCCGCGATGCAGTCGGCGCTGCTCGCCGAGGACCCGGCCGCCAAGGCCATCCCGTACATGCTCTCCGGCGGCACCGACGCCAAGTCCTTCGACGACCTGGGCATCCGCGGCTTCGGCTTCGCGCCGCTGAAGCTGCCGCCGGAGCTGGACTTCGCGGGCATGTTCCACGGCGTGGACGAGCGGGTGCCGGTGGACGGGCTGAAGTTCGGCGTGCGGGTCCTGGACCGGTTCATCGACGCGTCCTGACCCCGGTCATCACGCGGTTGACCTCGGTAATCGGCCGCATGTGCGGCGACGACCGGTAAGGGTGAATGCGACCATAAGCTCGTAGCTCCATTACTCCCTCCTCGTTACAGGTAATGCGATCAGCAACATGAGATCGCTATTGCCAACTAGGAGGAATAATGATCAAGAAGGTCGTCGCTGCCGCGGTTGCCACCGGTGGGCTGGTCCTCGCGGGCGCGGGCCTGGCCGCCGCCGACTCCGGAGCTCAGGGTGCCGCTGTGCAGAACCCGGGCGTCGTCTCCGGCAACGTCATCCAGGTGCCCGTGCACGTGCCGGTGAACGTCTGCGGCAACACGATCTCGGTGATCGGGCTGCTGAACCCCGCCTTCGGCAACACCTGCATCAACAAGTGACGTCGTGGCCCGCCCCGTGAGGGTCTGACTCCATCGACTCCGTGGGGGGTCTGAACCCGTCGGCCCCGGAGCGCGAGCCATGCGCTCCGGGGTCGACCGGTTTTCTCGCGCGGTCACGACGGCGGATTCCCGCCGGACGGGAAAGCGCGTTCCGGAAGGTTCGCAAGGAAAAGTCGAAGGCAGGGATTCAGCAAAATGCGACAGGTCACCCGCAAGGGCCTGCTGACCGTGGCCGCGGCCACCGGCGTCATTGCCGCCGCGAGCGGCGCGGCACACGCCGACGCGGGCGCGGCCGGTGCCGCGTCCGGCTCGCCGGGCGTGCTGTCCGGCAACACCGTGCAGGTGCCGGTGCACGTGCCGGTGAACGTCTGCGGCAACACCGTGAACGTCGTCGGGCTGCTCAACCCGGCGGTGGGCAACACGTGCGTCAACCACGGCGGCGGCAGCGACTCGTCCGGGGGGTACGGCCACGGCGGACACGGTCACAGCGGCTCGGGCGGCGGCGCGCACGCCGGCGGACACACCGGCGGTTCACCGGGCGTAGGCTCCGGCAACCACGTCCAGGTGCCGGTCGACGTACCGGTCAACGCGTGCGGCAACAGCGTCAATGTGATCGGCGTGGGCAACGCGGCCCTGGGCAACGAGTGCGCCGACGCGGGCGGTTCCGGCGGGCACCAGACGCCTCCGGGAGGCGGCCACGGCAACCCGCCCGGTCACCCGGGCCACCCCGGTCACCCGGGCCACCCTGGTCACCCGGGTCATCCGGGGAATCCCGGGACGCCCGGTCACCCGGGTACGCCGGGTCACCCGGGTACGCCGGGTCACCCCGGAACTCCGGGCACGCCGGGTCACCCGGGCACACCGCCCTCCACGGGCGGGAACACGCCCGGCGGCTCGACGCACGTCAACCAGCCGGGCACGCAGACCGTCACCGCGCCGGGCGGCGGGGCCCAGCTCGCCCACACCGGCAGCGACCTGCCGATGGGCCTCGCCCTGCCGGCAGGCGCCGGTGCGCTGCTGGCCGGCGCCCTGCTGTACCGCAAGGCGCGGGCCTCGGCCTGATCCCGGGAGGGCGCCCGGTCCGGTGAGAAGGGTGTCCGAACGCGTCCGACGGCCACACGCGTGCGCGTGCACGACAGAGCGGGCCCCGCATGTGCGGGGCCCGCTGTGGTCCGGTCCGTCTCAGCTCACCACGTGGCGCGCACCTGGCGGATGATCCTCCTGCGCAACCGCACCCTGCGGCTGCCGTCGCGCAGCACGCTCAGGCGGTACAACTCCCAGTGTCCGTACTCGGCGTGGTCCGTCAGCAGACGCGTCGTCTCCTTGCGGGAAACCCCGCGAGGTACGTACACGTCGACAAATTCGTATTCCGGCATCGCATCTATTGTGCGGGCTGGGGCCCGGTACGGATAGCGTCTGCACTATGTCTGATGCTGCGCAGCCCACCGCTGCCGAGGTACGCGCCGCCGCCGAGGCGGTCAAGGCCGCGCTCGACCGCCATCTCGCCGCGGTCGAGCGCAGGTCGGGAGAGGACGACCCGGCCGTCTACGAGGCGTTCAACCAGCTGGCCGCGGCCGCGGAGACGTACGACGAGCTGCTCTACGACCGCTACGACGAGGTCACACCTTTCGAGATCCCCGGTGACGACACGCTGCCGCCGTACACGGGCCCGGAGGAGCCGAACGCGATCAGCGTGCTGATCCGTCGCGACTACGCCGTGGTGGAGCCTCAGCGGCTGCTGTCCCAGGCCCAGCGCGTGGAGGCCGCGGACGTCGAGACCGGCACGGGCATCGGCGACGGCGCCCCCGGCACGGTGCACGGGGCGCTCGGCACCCTGTTCGGCGAGTTCGAACCGGACGAGATCGCCTCCCGGCACAAGGAGTTCGGCCTGGAGGAGGGCGACTCGACCCTGTGGGTCACGGCCTCGGACGAGCCGGCGGACCCGGGCGAATGGCTCGAGGCGCCCTTCGAGCACGTCGATCCGCAGCGGGTGGTCTGCCGCTTCGACGTCAGCGCGGTCTTCGACGACGAACTGGACGAGGACGACCCGGACGAGGGCGACGACGTCGAGGACGACGAGATCGAGGACTACGACGACCTCGACACCGATCTCGACGAGGACGACGACCTGGACGACGGGGAACCGGAGCCGCTGGAGGCGCGAGAGCGCTGAGGAGACCGCCGTCGGCCGGGGGCGGTCACGGAAGGCGGATTCCGTGACCACCGCCCGGGCGCTGCCTCGTCTCAGTCCCCTGCGGGTGCCGGTGCCTGTGCTTCCGCGTGCGTCTGCGTGCCCAGAAGGGCGGGCAGCCTGGTCGTGCGGGGTCTGGCCGGCACCTCGGCCACCGCGCGCGGAAGCGCCTGCTCCACGCCGTGCACCACGGACAGATGACGGCTCGCCCGCCCGAACGCCGTGTAGACCCACGGGCGGCTGAGCGCCTGCGCCGCGTCGCCGGGCAGCACCACGACCACGGCGGGCCACCGGCCGCCCACGGCCTGGTGCGCGGTCAGCGCCCATCCGTGCCGCACCCAGCCGTCCACGTGCTCCTTCGGCACCACCACGGGGACACCGGAGCACGACAGACGCAGGCCCTCGGCGTCGGCTCCCACCACATGGCCGGGCAGCGCACGGCCGGGGACGGGGGAGTAGACGATCCGGTCGCCCGGGTCGAACCCGCCGAAACGGCCGGGGCCCGGGTTGAGGCGCTCCTTGAGCGCGGCGTTGAGCGCGCGCGTGCCCGCCGCACCGCCGTGACCGGGGGTGATCACCACGGTCTGCTCGGGCGGGACGCCGATCGCCCGGGGCACCGAATCGGCGACGAGCTGCACGGTCCGGTGCACGGCCTCGCCGGCGTCCCGCACCGGGACGATCACGACCTCCTTGCCCGGCGCCTCCACCTGGTTCAGCTCGCCGACGCCGATCCCGGAGACCAGCTCGCCCAGCGGTCCGGGGTCGGGCACCCGGGAGGCGACGTGCGGGCACACCCGGGCCGCCAGCAGATCCGCGAAGACCCGTCCGGGGCCCACGGACCACAGCACCGCCGGGTCCCCGGCCAGCACCAGCCGCGCCCCGTCCGGCAGCGACTCCACGAGCAGCGCCGCCGTCTCCACGTCCAGCTGCGGGGCGTCGAGCACGACGAGCAGGTCCAGGTCGAGCGCTCCGTCCGCGTCCCGGCCGGGCCCCTCGGCGCCGGACAGCAGCCCGGCCACGGTGACGACGGCGGGGCCGTCCGCTCGCGCGGGGCCGGGCTCCTGGGCGGTCAGCTCCGCGAAGCCGTCGCGGCCGAGCGGGCTGTGGGTGGCGGCCCAGGCGCGCAGCCCGAGACGGTGCGCCTCGTCCAGCAGACGGGCCGGCTCGACGCGGGACGCCTCGCCGCCGGTGTGCAGCACCAGGCCGTGCGCGGCGACCGCGCGGATCAGCTCGGCGGCGGAGCCCTGGGCGGAGGCGGCGGCCCGCTCCCAGTCCTGCGCCGGGCCGTCCTCCTTCGGCACCGAGTTGACCAGCCGGGCCAGCCCGTCGGCGAGGCTCTCCTCGGCGAGCGCGTACCGCTCCAGGCCGACGAGGACCCGCACCGGGCGCTCCGAGTCGTCCTCGTCGCCGTCCTGGGCGGCAGGCGCGCCCGGCTCGTCCAGGGCGTCCTGGAACACCAGGGCGTCGCCCTCGGCGAGCGCGCCCTGCAGGGCCGCGTCCGGGTCGGGCACCCCGCGCTGGGCCAGGGCGGCGGTGAGGGCCTGCGCCTCCAGGGACGTATGACCGGCCAGCGCCGCCTGCTCCAGCAGCCAGACGGTGAACGCCCGGCCCCGTCGCTCGTCGTCGGGACCGCAGTCCGCGCCGAGCAGGGCCCGGGCGAAGCCGTCGGCCTGCTCCGGCCGTACGCCGGTGACGCGCAGCAACTGCCAGGGGTCGGCCCGCAGCCGCTCCTCCGCGCCCTCGCCGAGGGCCGCGGCCGCCGGGAGGGCGAGCGTCTCCGGGGCGCCCCCCTCGCTCAGCACCTCGCGCACGGCCTGGACGGTCTGCGACGCGGGGGCCGTGGGCGCGGTGGCCGCCTCGGCCGACACCGGCCCCGGTCGCCGTACCGGCTCCGCCTCGGGTGTGGCGAAGGCGGTGGCGGCGGGTTTGGCGCCGCTCTCCACGGCCCGCACAGCAGCGAGCAGATCGGCCGCCGTGCCGCTGAGCTTGCCCCCGCTCTCGATCGGCCCCTTCTTCTCCGCCTTCCGGCGCTCGATCCGCTCCCGCTCCATCCGCTGGGCGGCGAGTTCGGCCTCGGCCTCGGACTTCTCGGCCGCGTCGCCGTCACCGCCGTCCGCGGCGCCGGTGTCGGCACCGGCGTCCGGGACCTCGGCCGGCGGGTCGGCGCTTTCCGCCGCCGGGTCGGTGCTCTCGGACGCCGGGTCGGTGTTCTCCGTCGCCGGGTCGTCGCTCGGGGCGGCGGCCTGCGGCGCGGTGTCCGGGGTCCCCGGCTCGGTGCCCTCCGTGGTCTCCGGCTCCGTGCTCACAGCGTGCTCCAGTCGTGATCGGGATAGCGGTGCACGGGCGCCGACACATCGTCGAGCGCCCGGCAGATCTCGTCAGGAAGACTAAGCGCCTCCACTGACAATGCCGCCGTGAGCTGCTGCGCGGTGCGCACGCCGAGGATCGGGGCGGCCACCCCGGGCCGGTCCCGGACCCAGGCGAGGGCGACCTGGAGCGGGGTCACCGCCAGCCCGTCCGCCGCCGTGGTCACGGCGTCCACGATGCGGCTCGCGGTGTCGTCGAGGTACGGCTCGACGAACGGCGCGAGGTGCTCGGAGGCGCCCCTGGAGTCCGTCGGGGTCCCGTTGCGGTACTTGCCGGTGAGCACGCCGCGGCCCAGCGGGGAGGAGGGGAGCAGGCCGATGCCCAGGTCGAGCGCGGCCGGCAGCACCTCGCGCTCGACGCCGCGCTGGAGCAGCGAGTACTCCATCTGGGTGCTGGCCAGCCGGGTGCGGGTGCCCGGCGCGGCAAGCTGCCAGGTCGCCGCCTTGGCCAGCTGCCAGCCGCAGAAGTTGGAGACCCCGGCGTAGCGCACCCGGCCGCTGCTCACGGCCAGGTCCAGGGCCTGGAGGGTCTCCTCCAGCGGGGTGCACGGGTCGTAGGCGTGCACGTGCCACACGTCGATGTGGTCCGTGCCGAGCCGGACGAGCGAGGCGTCCAGCGCCGCCAGCAGATGGCCGCGGGAGCCGTCGAAGCGGCGGTCCGGGTCCGGGACACTGCCCGCCTTCGTCGAGATCACCAGGTCGTGGCGGGGCACGAGTCCTTCCATGAGCCGCCCGAGCAGGTACTCGGCCTCTCCGTCGCCGTACACGTCGGCCGTGTCGACGAGGGTGCCGCCCGCCTCCCAGAACGCCTTCAGCATGTCCGCGGCGTCGTGCTCGTCGGTGTCCCGGCCCCAGGTCAGGGTGCCGAGGCCGATGCGGGACACGCGCAGGCCCGTACGGCCGAGATGCCTCTGCTCCATGAACGCCGAGATTACTGGCCACGGCCGGCACATGGGTTACCTGTGGATAACCCAACTTTCCCCCGTGCCGCCGCGTCGGGGAGGCACCGGTCACACCCGCGTCGTGGCCTGCCGTACGCCACGGCCACGCGCTAGGGTCTGGCGCACAGGGCACGTTACTCATGGGTAAGGGGATCGGTATGCGGCTCGGGATCAACCTCGGCTACTGGGGTGCCGGGATGGACGCGGACAATCTGGCCGTCGCCCGGGAGGCGGACCGGCTCGGCTACGCCGTGTGCTGGGCGGCCGAGGCCTACGGTTCGGACGCGGCCACCGTGCTCGCCTGGGTCGCGGCGCAGACCGAGCGCATCGACGTCGGCTCGGCCATCTTCCAGATCCCCGCCCGGCAGCCGGCGATGACCGCGATGACCGCCGCCACGCTCGACTCCCTCTCCGGCGGCCGGTTCCGCCTCGGCCTCGGCGTCTCGGGCCCGCAGGTCTCCGAGGGCTGGTACGGCGTCAGGTTCGACAAGCCGCTGGCCCGCACCCGTGAGTACGTGGAGATCGTCCGCAGGGCCATGAGCCGCGAGCGGCTGACCTACGAAGGCGAGCACTGGACGCTGCCGCTGCCCGGCGGCCCCGGCAAGCCGATCAAGCTCACCGTGCACCCGCAGCGCGAGCACATCCCGCTCTACATCGCCGCGATCGGCCCCAAGAACCTTCAGCAGACCGGTGAGATCGCCGATGGCGCACTGCTCATCTTCCCCTCCTCCGACCACCTCGAGGAGACGGCCCTCAAGCACCTGCGCGCCGGCCGCGAGAAGGCCGGGCAGACCATGGACGGCTTCGACGTCTGCCCGACCCTGCCGCTCGCCCTCGGCGACGACAAGGACGTGGCGCGCCTCGCCGACACCTTCCGCCCCTACACCGCGCTCTACGTCGGCGGCATGGGCAGCCGCAAGCAGAACTTCTACAACCAGCTCGCGCAGCGCATGGGCTACGAGAAGGAGGCCGCCGAGATCCAGGACAAGTACCTGTCCGGCGACAAGGAGGGCGCCGCGGCCGCCGTCCCGCAGCAGCTCATCGACCAGACCACGCTGCTGGGCTCCGTCGACCGGATCGCGGACCGGATGCAGGCCTACGCGGCGGCCGGAGTCACCACGCTCACCCTGGCCCCCGCGGGCTTCACCCTGGACGAGCGGATCGCCGCGCTCCGCGCCGGCACCGAGGCCCTGGAGCGCGCCGGGCTGGCATAGCGGCACCCAGCGGCACCGAGGAGCGGTCGGAGCCCGTCGGCGGGTCTCCGCGGGTCTCCGCGGGCTTTCTGCGGCCGTGGTGGGGGCTCGGGGGGTCTTCCCCGCCACGGCCGTCACCGAGAACAACGCGCCCGGGACCGTGCGGTTACGCTCCCGTCGCAGCCGACCGCTCCGGCGTGCCGCTGCTCCGTTCGGCGCAGCCCGCTCCCGCACCTGTTGCGGCACCCCCGCACCCCCACTTGACTCGCCTTGACTCGGCCTTCGCGGCGGTCCGGCGGTCCGGCAGGGAGGTGGCCCACGATGCTCTCACCCAGGGGTCTGTTCCAGGAGGTCCTCGACCACGACGAGTCGTTCCGTCTGTTCTGCTCGATCGCCTCCGGCGGAGAGGCGCAGGGCGGCTGGGAGAACGGACGGATCGCCGCCCTCGTACCGGCGACCGCCCGCGAACTCGCCCCCAAGATCGCACGGCACGGGGCGGACGAGGACAAACACGGCCGGATCTTCCGCGCCCTGCTGAGGAGACGCGGGCTGGACCTCGTCGCGGTGCCCCCGGAGACCGACTACACCATGCTCCTGGAACGGCAGGGCATCGGCCTGGCCCACGACCGGCTCAGGTCCGACGAACCGCTCACCGACACCGACATCATCGTCTACCTCGCGCACAGCCGGGTCACCGAACAGCGCGCCTCCGAACAGATGGGCCTGCTGCGCCGGCACTTCGGCGACCACCCCGACCTGGGCCGCGCCGTGAAGATGATCGCGAGCGACGAGGACAATCACCTCGCCTACTGCCACGAGGAACTGCTCCGCCTCGCCGCCGCCGGACACGGCCGCACCATCCAGCGGATCCTGCGCGCCTGCGCGCTCGCCGAGATCCGCGTCCACCGCGACGTGAGCCTGGCCGTCATGGCCCGCATGGGCCGCATCCTCGGCTGGTCACGGAGGCGCTCCGCCCTCCTGGCGGCCGGCATCCACGTGGTCTACGCCTACGAACGCCTCGCGGGTTGGCGCCGCATGGTCACCCTCGCGATGCCCGAGCGGCGCGACGCCCTCGGTGACCCGCACACCCCGGCCCCCGAGTTCGCCTGAGCACAGCCGCCATCACCCCTGTCGTCGCCGACCCCGCCGTCACAGCCGGCTCTGCGTCACAGCCATCCCGCCGTCACAGCCATCCCCGCCGCTTGAACATCTGGTACAGCAGCACCTCCAGGACGGCCATCAGGGCGATCACCGCCGGATACGCCCAGATCCAGTGCAGCTCGGGCATGTGCTCGAAGTTCATGCCGTAGATGCCGGCGATCATGGTCGGGATCGCTGCCATGGCCGCCCACGCGGAGATCTTCCGCATGTCGTCGTTCTGCTGGACGCTGGTCTGCGCCAGATGCGCCGACAGGATGTCCGAGACCAGCCGGTCCAGGCTCTCCACGGACTCGTTGACCCGGGTGAGGTGGTCGCTGACGTCCCGGAAGAAGGGCCGCGCCTTGTCGTCCACGAACGGGACGGCCGTGGCGAAGGCGCTCTGGGCCGTGCCGCCGAGCCGGGACATCGGCAGTGCCAGTGGACCCGTGGCCCGCCGGAACTCGGTGATCTGGCGCTTGAAGTTGTAGATCCCGGACGCCGTGTGCCGGGTGCCGCCCCGCTCGGGGGAGAAGACCTCCGCCTCCAGCTCCTCCAGGTCGGTCTGCAACTCGGTCGCCACGTCCAGGTAGTGGTCGACGACCGAGTCGGCTATCGCGTACAACACCGCCGTCGGCCCCTTGCCGAGCATCTCCGGCTCCTGCTCCAGGCGGCGCCGTACGAGGCTCAGTCCGACACCCTCGCCGTGGCGGACCGTCACCACGAACGAGTCACCGAGGAAGATCATGATCTCGCCCGTCGAGACGGCGTCGCTGCGCGGCTCGTAGACCACCGGTTTCAGCACCACGAACAGCGAGTCGTCGTAGATCTCCATCTTGGGTCGCTGATGGGCCTTCAACGCGTCCTCCACCGCCAGCGGATGCAGTCCGAACTCGGCGCTGACCAGGTCGAACTCCTCCACGCTCGGCTCGTGCAGCCCCATCCACACAAACCCCCCGGCCGTCCGCGCCTCGGCCAGGGCGTCGGAGAAGTCCCGCGGACCCTCGGCGCGGTGCCCGTCACGGTAGATGCCACAGTCGACGATCACGGAGTGTGTTCCCCTTTCGTCCGGCCGACGCCGGAGCCGCCCGTACGCCTACCCTGGCCGCATGCCCACGCTGATCCTTGTCAGGCACGGACGTTCCACCGCCAACACCGCGGGCCTGCTCGCCGGCTGGACTCCCGGCGTCGCCCTCGACGAACGCGGCACCGAGCAGGCCGCCGCACTGCCCGGCCGGCTCGCCGGGCTGCCGATCACCGAGGTCGTCACCAGCCCGCTGCAACGCTGCCAGGAAACCGTACAGCCGCTCCTTGACGCCCGGCCGGGCCTGGCCGCGCACACCGACGAGCGGATCGGGGAGTGCCACTACGGCGACTGGTCCGGCCGCAAGCTCAGCGAGCTCAAGGACGAGCCGCTGATGGAGGTGGTGCAGGCGCATCCCTCGGCGGCGGCCTTCCCCGGCGGCGAGTCCCTGCGCGCGATGCAGACCCGCGCCGCCGAGGCCGTCCGCGAGTGGAACGCGCGCGTGGAGCGCGACCACGGCGCCGACGCGGTATACCTGATGTGCTCCCACGGTGACATCATCAAGTCCCTCGTCGCGGACGCGCTCGGCCTGCATCTCGACCTCTTCCAGCGGATCTCCGTCGAACCCTGTTCCGTCACCGCGATCCGCTACACCCGGCTGCGGCCGTTCCTCGTGCGGCTGGGCGACACCGGCGACTTCGCGTCCCTGGCGCCGCGCGAGGAGCCGCCCGGCGACGACGCACCGGTCGGAGGCGGCGCGGGCGCACCGTGATCGTCGGCCGCAGTAGGGTGAAGCGGTCCCCGTCGGCCTCCCGACCCCCAGCATCCGCCCGTTCCCACGATTCCCATGGAGACAGGACGTGTCCCGTCAGGTGTTCCTCTACGACCCCCCGGACCGTTTCGTGGCCGGCACGGTCGGACTGCCCGGGCGCCGTACGTTCTTCCTCCAGGCCACCGCCGGCTCCCGGGTGACCAGCGTGGCCCTGGAGAAGACCCAGGTCGCCGCGCTCGCCGAACGCATGGACGAGCTGCTTGACGAGGTCGTGCGCCGCAGCGGGGGCAACGCCTCCGTCCCCGCGATGGCGCCCACCGAGATCACCGACACCGCCCCGCTGGACAGCCCCATCGAGGAGGAGTTCCGCGTCGGCACCATGGCACTCGCCTGGGACGGCGAGGAGCAGCGCATGATCGTCGAGGCACAGGCCCTCGTCGAGCTCGACGCCGAGTCCGAGGAGGACCTCGCGGAGGCCGAGGAGCGGCTGCTCCAGGACGAGGAGAACGGCCCCCCGATGCTGCGGGTCCGTCTCACCGGCGCCCAGGCGAGGGCCTTCGCCAAACGCGCCCTCGACGTCGTCAACGCCGGGCGGCCGCCGTGCCCGCTGTGCAGCCTGCCCCTGGACCCGGAAGGACACGTATGTCCGCGCCAGAACGGATACCGCCGCGGGGCGTGACGCCCCCGCCCCACGCGGCCTCCGTCGAGCTGCTCTCCCACGGCGAGCTCACCGTGCGCGGCCGCATCCGCGACGCCTCGAACGCGGCGCTGTTCTGCACGATCGCCCACGACGGCCGGGAGGCGTCGTGCGTGTACAAGCCGGTCGCCGGGGAGCGCCCGCTGTGGGACTTCCCCGACGGCACCCTGGCCGGCCGCGAGGTGGCGGCCTACGAGGTCTCCGAGGCGACCGGCTGGGGCCTGATCCCGCCCACCGTGCTGCGCGACGGCCCGTACGGCGAGGGCATGGTCCAGCTGTGGATCGAGGCGACCACCGACGGCGACGGCGACGGTGACGGCGATGAGGGCGGCGACGCCGGGCTGCTCGCGCTGGTCGACGCCGAGGAACCCGGACCCGGCTGGAAGGCGATCGCCCTCGCCGAGGTCGGCGAGGGCCGCACGGCGCTGCTCGTGCACGCCGACGACGAGCGGCTGCGCCGGCTGGCCGTGCTCGACGCCGTGATCAACAACGCCGACCGCAAGGGCGGCCATCTGCTGCCCACCTCGCAGGGGCGGCTGTACGGCATCGACCACGGCGTCACCTTCAACGTCGAGAACAAGCTGCGCACCCTCCTGTGGGGCTGGGCGGGCGAGCCTCTGCCCCCGGAGGCCCTCGACGTCCTCAAGGGCCTCAAGGACGCCCTGAGCGACGGCGGCCGTCTCGCCGTCCGGCTGGCCGACCTGATCACCCCGGACGAGATCGACGCCACACGCGCGCGTGTGGACGCCCTCCTCGCCTCCGGCACCCACCCCGGACCGAACGGCGACTGGCCGGCGATCCCCTGGCCACCGGTGTAGCGGGGCCGCCCGGCGCGTGGCCAAGCACACGCGCCGGGATCCCGCAAGAGTGCCTTACCGGTCATCCGGAGCGGTCCGGTTCGTAGACGGGACCGCGGTCCGGTTACGCTCATGACATGCATGCCTGGCCCGCTTCCGAGGTCCCCGCCCTGCCAGGTCAGGGCCGCGACCTGAGGATCCACGACACAGCGACCGGGGGTCTGGTCTCCCTCCAGCCCGGTCCCGTCGCCCGTATCTACGTCTGCGGCATCACTCCGTACGACGCGACCCACATGGGTCACGCGGCGACCTACAACGCGTTCGACCTCGTTCAGCGCGTGTGGCTCGACACCAAGCGGCAGGTTCACTACGTCCAGAACGTCACCGACGTCGACGATCCGCTGCTGGAGCGGGCGCAGCGCGACGACGTCGACTGGGTGAAGCTGGCCGAGCAGGAGACGGCCCTGTTCCGCGAGGACATGACCGCCCTGCGAATGCTGCCCCCGAAGCACTACATAGGCGCCGTGGAGGCGATACCCGGCATCGTCCCGCTGGTCGAACGGCTGCGGGACCTGGGCGCCGCGTACGAACTCGACGGCGACGTCTACTTCTCCGTCGAGTCCGACCCGCACTTCGGCGAGGTCTCCCGCCTGGACGCCGCCGCGATGCGGCTGCTGTCCGCCGAGCGCGGCGGCGACCCCGACCGCCCCGGCAAGAAGAACCCGCTCGACCCGATGCTGTGGATGGCGGCCCGTGAGGGCGAGCCCAGCTGGGACGGCGGCTCGCTCGGCCGCGGCCGGCCCGGCTGGCACATCGAGTGCGTGGCCATCGCCCTCGACCACCTCGGCATGGGCTTCGACGTCCAGGGCGGCGGCTCCGACCTCGCCTTCCCGCACCACGAGATGGGCGCCTCGCACGCCCAGGTGCTCACCGGCGAGTTCCCCATGGCCAAGGCGTACGTCCACGCCGGCATGGTCGCGCTGGACGGCGAGAAGATGTCCAAGTCCAAGGGCAACCTGGTCTTCGTCTCGCGGCTGCGGCGCGACGGCGTCGACCCGGCCGCCATCCGGCTGGCGCTCCTCGCCCACCACTACCGTTCCGACTGGGAGTGGACCGACCAGGTCCTCCAGGACGCCGTGGCCCGGCTCGGCCGCTGGCGCTCCGCCGTCTCCCGGCCCGACGGCCCGTCCGCCGACGCGCTGGTCGAGGAGATCCGCGAGGCCCTCGCCGACGATCTGAACGCCCCGGCCGCGCTCGCCGCGGTCGACCGCTGGGCGGCGCTCCAGCAGGAGCGCGGCGGCACCGACACCGGTGCTCCGGGCCTGGTCTCGCGAGCGGTGGACGCCCTGCTGGGTGTGGCTGTCTGACGGCTCTCCGGCGGCCGGCACCCGGTCGCCGACGCCATCAGGGGCGGTGCGCTGTGCAGCGCACCGCCCCTGATGTCCGTCCTGGTCCGGTTCAGTCCTCCGGGGAGTCCTCGTCGTCGGCGTCCGGTCCCGTCTCCGGCCCCGTCTCGCTCTCCGGCCCCGTCCCGGTCTCCGGCTTCGGGGGCTTCGGCGGCCGGGTCCGTCCGCTGGGGCTGTCCCGCAGATAGGAGCCGCCCTCGCCGCCGTCCGCCGTGGCGTGCCCGCCGGACGACGGGCCGCCGCCGTCCCGGCGCCGCAGATACCGCTCGAACTCGCGGGCGATCGCCTCGCCCGACGCCTCGGGCAGCTCGGCGGTGTCCCGGGCCTCCTCCAGCGTCTGGACGTACTCGGCGACCTCGCTGTCCTCGGCGGCCAGCTGGTCCACGCCCACCTGCCAGGCGCGCGCGTCCTCCGGCAGCTCGCCCAGCGGGATCCGCAGGTCCAGCAGGTCCTCCAGGCGGTTGAGCAGGGCCAGCGTGGCCTTCGGGTTGGGCGGCTGCGAGACGTAGTGCGGGACGGCCGCCCACAGCGAGACCGCCGGGACGCCCGCGTGCGTGCAGGCCTCCTGCAGTACGCCGACGATGCCCGTGGGCCCCTCGTACTTGGTCTCCTCCAGGTCCATCCGGCGGGCCAGGTCCGTGTCGGACGTGGTCCCGCTGATCGGGACCGGACGTGTGTGCGGGGTGTCGCCGAGCAGCGCACCGAGGATGACCACCAGCTCCACGCCCAGTTCGTGCGCGAAGCCGAGCAGCTCGTTGCAGAACGAGCGCCAGCGCATGGACGGTTCGATCCCGCGCACGAGCACCAGGTCACGCGGCTTGTCGCCGCCGATCCGGACCACCGAAAGCCGTGTGGTCGGCCATGTGATCTTGCGCACGCCGCTGTCCATGAACACCGTGGGGCGGTTCACCTGGAAGTCGTAGTAGTCCTCGGCGTCCAGCGCCGCGAACACCTCGCCCTTCCACTCCCTCTCCAGATGCGCGACCGCGGTCGAGGCGGCGTCGCCGGCATCGTTCCAGCCCTCGAACGCGGCCACCATGACCGGGTCGATCAGCTCGGGAACCCCCTCGAGCTCGATCACCCAGTGCCTCCTTCCGACGTGCCCTCGCTTGACCCACCAACCTTACGGCGTGCCGCGGGGGCGCCCGCAGCCCCCTTGCACGGGGGAGTGAACGCATCACTGCCCCGTCCGAGACGGTCGAACACCCATGATCCAATACGCGGGGACCCCGAACGACGAGGGCCGGCCCCCGGTGCGGCGGGGGCCGGCCCTCGGTCCTCAGGCCGGCGGGGCCTGGCGCTGCCCCCCGGCGATCACGGTCACTTCCTGTCGAGCAGGTCCTGCACCTTGGCCCGCACCTCGTCCGTGGCCAGACCGCGTATCGTCAGCGTCGTACGGCGGCGCAGCACGTCGTCCGGCGTCTCGGCCCACTCGTGGTCCCGGGCCCACACGACCTGCGCCCAGATCTCCGGGGCGTCCGGGTGGACCCGCTCGCCCAGCTGCGGGTTCTCGTTGGCCAGGCGGGCGATGTCGAACGCCAGCGAGCCGTAGTGCGTGGCCAGGTGCCGGGCGGTGTCCGCGGCCATCCGCGGGCCGGGCGCCGGACGGTCCACCAGCAGCCGGTGCGCCACCGCGCGCGGGTTGGCGATGCCGGGCAGCGGCAGCTTCCTCGGCAGCGTCGAGATCGGCTCGAAGTCCTCGCCCAGCGGCCGGCCGGGCAGCGACTCCAGCTTCTTCATCACCGTGCGGCCGATGTGCCGGAAGGTCGTCCACTTGCCGCCCGCCACGGACAGCATGCCGCCCCTGCCCTCGGTGACCACGGTCTCGCGCTTGGCCTTGGCGGTGTCGCCGGGGCCGCCCGGCAGCACCCTGAGGCCCGCGAAGGCGTACGTGATCAGGTCGCGCTCGAGCTGCTGGTCGCGGACGGAGTACGCGGCCTCGTCGAGTATCTGCGCGATGTCCTTGTCGTTGACCGCGACGTCCGCGGGGTCGCCCTCGTACTCCTCGTCGGTGGTGCCGAGCAGCAGCATGTCCTCCCAGGGGAGGGCGAAGGTGATCCGGTACTTGTCGATCGGGGTGGCCAGCGCGGCCTTCCAGGGGGAGGTGCGCTTCAGGACCAGATGCGCGCCCTTCGACAGCCGGATGGACGGCGCGGCATTCGGGTCCTCCATCCTGCGCAGGTGGTCGACCCACGGGCCGGTCGCGTTCAGCACCAGCCGGGCGTCGACCCCGAACTCGTCACCGGACAGCCGGTCCTTCAGCTCGGCACCGGTGACCCGGCCCCTGGTGAAGCGCAGGCCGGTGACCTCGGCGTGGTTGAGGACGACCGCGCCCGACTCGACGGCCGCGCGGACCGTCATCAGCGCCATGCGCGCGTCGTTCATCTGGTCGTCGCCGTACACGGCGACGGCCTTGAGGTTCTCGGTGCGCAGCTCGGGCACGTCCTGCGCGGCCTTGGCCGGCGAGAGCAGGTGGCCCACGCCGTCACCGAACGCGGAGAGCGCGGAGTAGGCGAACACGCCCGCCCCGAGCTTCGCCGCGCCGTGCGGCCCGCCCTTGTACACGGGGAGGTAGAAGGTGAGCGGGTTCGCCAGGTGGGGGGCCACCTGGCGGGAGACCGCACGGCGCTCGAAGTGGTTCTCCGCCACCAGCTTCACCGCGCCGGTCTGCAGATAGCGCAGACCGCCGTGGAGCAGCTTGGAGGAGGCGGAGGAGGTGGCGCCGGCGAAGTCGCCGGCGTCGACCAGGGCCACCCTGAGTCCGGACTGCGCGGCGTGCCAGGCGGTGGAGATGCCCAGGATGCCGCCGCCGATCACGAGGAGGTCGTACGTCGCCTTGGAGAGCTGCTCCCGGGTCTCGGCGCGGCTCGCGTGGGAGCCGGAGGCCGGACGCGTCCCCAGGGCAGGCACGGACTGCAGGGTGGACTGACTGGTCATTGCGGTTTCTTACTCCTCGTCCTCGAGCCAGCCCATGGTCCGCTCGACGGCCTTGAGCCAGCTCTTGTACTCACGGTCGCGGGTCTCCGCGTCCATGCGGGGGGTCCACTCGGCGGCCCGGCGCCAGTTGGCGCGCAGGTCGTCGGTGCTGGTCCAGAAGCCGACGGCGAGACCGGCGGCGTAGGCGGCGCCGAGGCAGGTGGTCTCGGCGACCATGGGGCGCACCACGGGGGCGTCCAGGACGTCCGAGAGCGTCTGCATCAGCAGGTTGTTGGCGGTCATGCCGCCGTCGACCTTGAGGGTGGACAGCTCGACGCCGGAGTCCTTGGTCATGGCGTCGGCGATCTCCCGGGTCTGCCAGGCGGTGGCCTCCAGGACGGCGCGCGCGAGGTGTGCCTTGGTGACGTACCGGGTCAGGCCGGCGATCACACCGCGGGCGTCGGAGCGCCAGTGCGGGGCGAACAGGCCGGAGAAGGCCGGCACGAAGTAGGCGCCGCCGTTGTCCTCGACCGAGAGCGCGAGCGTCTCGATCTCGGCGGCGGTGGAGATCAGGCCCATCTGGTCGCGCATCCACTGCACCAGCGAGCCGGTGACGGCGATCGAGCCCTCCAGGGCGTAGACCGTGTCCTGTTCGCCGATCTTGTAACCGACGGTGGTCAGCAGGCCCGCGTAGGAGTTGATGATCTTGTCGCCGGTGTTCATCACCATGAAGGTGCCGGTGCCGTACGTGGACTTGGTCTCGCCCTCGGAGAAGCAGGTCTGGCCGAACAGGGCCGCCTGCTGGTCGCCGAGCGCGGAGGCCACCGGGATGCCGCCGAGCAGGTCGCCCAGCTTGCCGCCGGTGATCTCGCCGTAGACCTCGGCGGAGGAGCGGATCTCCGGCAGGATCTGCATGGGGACGCCGATCGACTCGCAGATCTTTTCGTCCCACTCCATGGTGTGGAGGTTCATCAGCATGGTGCGGGAGGCGTTGGTCACGTCGGTGACGTGCTTGCCGCCGTCGGTGCCACCGGTCAGGTTCCAGATGACCCAGGTGTCCATGGTGCCGAAGAGGATGTCGCCCGCCTCGGCGCGCTCCTTGAGGCCCTCGACGTTGTCGAGCAGCCAGCGGGCCTTGGGACCGGCGAAGTAGGAGGCGAGGGGAAGGCCGGTCTCGCGGCGGAAGCGGTCCTGGCCGACGTTGCGGCCGAGCTCCCTGCACAGGGCGTCGGTGCGGGTGTCCTGCCAGACGATGGCGTTGTGGACGGGCTCACCGGTGTTCCTGTCCCACAGCACGGTGGTCTCGCGCTGGTTGGTGATGCCGATGGCCTTGATGTCGTCGCGGGTGATGCCGGCCTTCTCGATGGCGCCGGCGACGACCTCCTGGACGTTGGTCCAGATCTCGGCGGCGTCGTGCTCGACCCAGCCCGGCTTGGGGAAGATCTGCTCGTGCTCCTTCTGGTCGACGGAGACGATCCGGCCGTCCCGGTCGAAGACGATGCAGCGCGAGGAGGTGGTGCCCTGGTCGATGGCGGCGATGAACGGGCCGTGCCCGTGGGATGCGATGCCGGCGGTGTGGGCGTCGGTCACTGTGTGCTCCTGAGGGTCCTGAGGTCCTGAAGGTCCGTGGTCCGTGGTCGGTGATCAGTGGTGCTGAAGTACGGCGCGGTGGTGCGGACGCATGGGGTCGGCCGCGGCGCTCGCCGCCCGGGGGCCGCGAGCGCGGCGGTCGTCAGGCGAACGCGACGTTGTAGATGCCGGCGCCGATCGCCCCGCCGATCAGCGGGCCGACCACCGGGATCCAGGCGTAGCTCCAGTCGGAGCCGCCCTTGTTGGGCAGCGGCAGCAGCGCGTGCACGATGCGCGGGCCGAGGTCACGGGCCGGGTTGATGGCGTAGCCCGTGGGGCCGCCGAGCGACAGACCGATCGAGACGACGACGAACGCGGTGATCAGGCCGCCGAGGACACCGAGGCCGTCGCCCTTGGCGTTCAGGCCCTGGGTGAGGACCGCCAGGATCAGCACGACGGTGCCGATGATCTCGGTGGCGAGGTTCTGCACCACGTTTCTGATCTCCGGGCCGGTCGAGAAGATGCCGAGCACCGGGCCGGCGCCCTTCTCCTGGGCCTCGACCGCCTTGGCGGCGGTGGCCTGCGCACCCGGACCTCCGACGATCTCCTTGTCGGTCAGGTGGGCGTGGAACTGGCCGTAGTAGGCGACCCACACCAGGGCCGCGCCGATCATGGCGCCGAGCAGCTGACCGGCGAAGTAGATCGGCACGTCCGACCAGTCGCCGTCCTTGATGGCGAGGGCAACCGTCACAGCCGGGTTCAGGTGGGCCCCGGACAGCGGGCCCGAGATGTACACGGCCGTCATCACGGCGAAACCCCACCCGAAGGCGATGGCGAGCCAGCCGGCGTTACGGGCCTTGGAGGCCTTCAGGGTGACGGCGGCACACACGCCGCCGCCGAGCAGGATGAGTATGGCGGTACCGATGGTCTCGCCGATGAAGATGTCGGAGCTGGACACCCGCGACTCCTTTGTCCTTCGTCCAGGGGTAGCCGAACCCCGGGTCCCTCCGGGGGTCTGGCGCCCTCGGGGGTGAGAGCGATGCCGGCCCTTGGCGCTGCCACACTCTAGCGCGTATTGCCGCAAGGTGTTCGACAATGCCGACCGATGGACGCGAGTCTCACCTCGCCGTGACACAGGCGTCAAGAGTTCTGTAGTCGAAAGCACGATCGTTACTGATCGCCGGGTCGGGAGCCGTTCGCCGCGGGCACGCGAAAGTCCGCCGCGGGCATGCGAAAGGCCGGCACACCGACGGTGTACCGGCCTGTCGTGGTCTTCTCGTGGTCTTCTCGCGGTCTTCCGCGGCTCTTCTCGCGGCGCTCAGAACCGCCCGGCGCCCAGATCCCGCGAGACGGCGCGGGCGCAGTCCCGCACGGCCGCGATCAGCTCGGGACGCAGCTCGCCGTCCCGGCGCACCCGCTCCACCGCTCCGGTGATCCCGACGGCGCCGACCGGCATCCTGCGCCGGTCGTGGATGGGCGCCGCGATGGACGCGACGCCCTCCCAGGTCTCCTCCACGTCGGCCGCGTACCCCCGCGCGCGCGTGAGGTCGAGGATGTGCTCGAAGTCCTCCATGTCGCACACCGTCCGGTCCGTGAACGCCTTGCGGTCGGCCTCCACCGCCTCGCTGTGCGCGACCGGGTCGTACGCCGACAGGACCTTGCCCAGGGCCGTGGAGTGCAGGGGCTGCATCGCCCCGATCTCCAGCACCTGCCGGCTGTCGTCCGGGCGGAAGACGTGGTGCACGATCAGCACGCCCTGCTGGTGCAGCACCCCCAGGTAGACGCTCTCACCGCTGGAGCGCGCCAGGTCGTCCGTCCACACCAGGGCGCGTGCCCGCAGCTCGTGCACGTCGAGGTACGTGGTGCCCAGGCGCAGCAGCTCCGCGCCGAGCTGGTAGCGGCCGGAGGCGTCGTCCTGCTCCACGAACCCCTCCTGCTGGAGGGTGCGCAGTATGCCGTGGGCGGTGCCTTTGGCGAGGCCCAGAGAAGAGGCGATGTCCGACAGGCCGAGCCGTCGTTCGCCGCCCGCGAGCAAGCGCAGCATCGCGGCCGCCCGTTCGAGCGACTGGATGTTCCGTGCCATCGCCGTCCTGCCTCCGTCCCCTTCGACCGCCGGCGGTCGACCTCGTCTGCCGCCGTTCGGCAATGTCGAACACTACCGGTCCTTGTCGACTCTCCGCTAATGGTCGGTCGACACCTGTTACGAGCCGGGCCTCCGGCGGGTGGCCCGGCGGTCATCCTCGTCCGCGTGGTGGACGCCCCGACCATCGGGTGGCGGACCCGGCTAGGCTTGCCGCGTGCGCCTTCCTCGGGAGGCTCCGGTGTGAGTCCTCGCGAACCACCTGGGAAGGCGCAAAGCCGACAGCCGTCGCACCTAAGGGAGCCCCTTCATGGCCTCGTTGCCGCCGACCCCTTCCGCCGACAGCCGGACCCGTGTGTCCGCCCTCCGCGAGGCGCTCGCCACCCGAGTGGTGGTGGCCGACGGAGCGATGGGCACCATGCTCCAGGCCCAGGAGCCCACGCTCGAGGACTTCCAGACCCTGGAAGGCTGCAACGAGATTCTGAACCTGACCCGGCCCGACATCGTCCGTTCGGTCCACGACGCCTACTTCGCGGCGGACGTCGACTGCGTGGAGACCAACACCTTCGGCGCCAACCACACGGCGGCGGCGGAGTACGAGATCTCCGACCGGGTCCACGAGCTGTCCGAGGCGGGCGCCCGTATCGCCCGCGAGGTCGCCGACGAGTACGCCGCCCGCGACGGCCGCACCCGCTGGGTGCTCGGCTCGATCGGCCCCGGCACCAAGCTGCCCACCCTCGGCCACGTCGGCTACACCACCATTCGCGACGGCTACCAGGCCAACGCCGAAGGTCTGCTGGCGGGCGGCGCGGACGCGCTGATCGTGGAGACCACGCAGGACCTGCTGCAGACGAAGGCGTCGGTGCTGGGCGCCCGCCGGGCCATGGAGGCCGCCGGCATCGAGGTGCCGCTGCTGGTGTCGATGGCGTTCGAGACGACCGGCACGATGCTGCTCGGCTCGGAGATCGGCGCGGCGCTGACCGCGCTGGAGCCGCTCGGCATCGACATGATCGGCCTGAACTGCTCCACCGGCCCGGCGGAGATGAGCGAGCACCTGCGCTACCTCACCCGCCACTCCCGTATCCCGCTGCTGTGCATGCCGAACGCGGGTCTGCCGGTGCTGACCAAGGACGGCGCGCACTTCCCGCTGGACCCGGAGGGCCTCGCGGACGCGCAGGAGAACTTCGTCCGCGACTACGGCCTGTCGCTGGTGGGCGGCTGCTGCGGTACGACGCCGGAGCATCTGCGGCAGCTGGTGGAGCGGGTGCGGGAGCTGGCCCCGGTGGAGCGCAGCCCGCGCCCGGAGCCGGGCGCCGCCTCCCTCTACCAGACCGTCCCCTTCCGCCAGGACACGTCGTACCTGGCGATCGGGGAGCGGACGAACGCCAACGGGTCGAAGAAGTTCCGTGAGGCCATGCTCGAGGGCCGCTGGGACGACTGTGTGGAGATGGCCCGGGAGCAGATCCGCGAGGGCGCGCACATGCTCGACCTGTGCGTGGACTACGTCGGCCGGGACGGCGTCGCCGACATGGCCGAGCTGGCCGGACGGTTCGCCACCGCCTCCACGCTGCCGATCGTGCTGGACTCCACCGAGGTCGACGTGATCGAGGCCGGGCTGGAGAAGCTGGGCGGCCGCGCGGTGATCAACTCCGTCAACTACGAGGACGGCGACGGCCCCGAGTCGCGGTTCGCGAAGGTCACGAAGCTGGCCCGGGAGCACGGTGCGGCGCTGATCGCGCTGACCATCGACGAGGAGGGCCAGGCCCGTACCGCCGAGAAGAAGGTCGAGATCGCCGAGCGGCTGATCGACGACCTGACCGGCAACTGGGGCATCCTCGAGGAGGACATCCTCGTGGACTGCCTGACCTTCACCATCTGCACCGGCCAGGAGGAGTCCCGCAAGGACGGCCTGGCCACCATCGAGGGCATCCGCGAGCTGAAGAAGCGGCACCCGAAGGTGCAGACGACCCTCGGTCTGTCGAACATCTCCTTCGGCCTGAACCCGGCCGCCCGCATCCTGCTGAACTCCGTCTTCCTGGACGAGTGCGTCAAGGCCGGCCTGGACTCGGCGATCGTCCACGCGAGCAAGATCCTGCCGATCGCCCGCTTCGACGAGGAGCAGGTCACCACCGCCCTGGACCTGATCTACGACCGCCGCCGCGAGGGCTACGACCCGCTGCAGAAGCTCATGCAGCTGTTCGAGGGCGCCACCGCCAAGTCCCTGAAGGCGGGCAAGGCCGAGGAGCTGGCCGCGCTGCCGCTGGAGGAGCGGCTGAAGCGGCGCATCATCGACGGCGAACGCAACGGCCTGGAACCCGACCTGGACGAGGCGCTGCAGAGCCGCAAGGCGCTGGACATCGTCAACGACACCCTGCTGGACGGCATGAAGGTCGTCGGTGAGCTGTTCGGCTCCGGGCAGATGCAGCTGCCGTTCGTGCTCCAGTCCGCCGAGGTCATGAAGGCCGCCGTCGCCCACCTCGAGCCGCACATGGAGAAGACCGACGAGGCCGGCAAGGGCACCATCGTGCTGGCCACCGTGCGCGGCGACGTGCACGACATCGGCAAGAACCTGGTCGACATCATCCTGTCCAACAACGGCTACAACGTGGTCAACCTGGGCATCAAGCAGCCGGTCTCGGCGATCCTGGAGGCCGCCGACGAGCACAAGGCGGACGTGATCGGCATGTCCGGGCTGCTGGTGAAGTCCACGGTGATCATGAAGGAGAACCTGGAGGAGCTCAACGCCCGCGGCCTGGCCGCCCGCTTCCCGGTCATCCTCGGCGGCGCCGCCCTGACCCGGGCGTACGTGGAGCAGGACCTGCACGAGCTGTACCAGGGCGAGGTCCGCTACGCCCGCGACGCCTTCGAGGGCCTGCGCCTGATGGACGCCCTGATCGGCGTCAAGCGCGGCGTGCCCGGCGCCAAGCTGCCCGAACTGCGGCAGCGGCGGGTCCGCGCCACCGCGGCGGTGGTGGAGGAGGACCAGCGGCCGCAGGAGGGCCATGTCCGCTCGGACGTGGCCACCGACAACCCGGTCCCGGAGCCTCCGTTCTGGGGCACCCGGGTGGTCAAGGGCATCCCGCTGAAGGACTACGCGTCCTGGCTGGACGAGGGCGCCCTCTTCAAGGGCCAGTGGGGCCTGCGCCAGGCCCGTACCGGCGACGGGCCGACGTACGAGGAGCTGGTGGAGACCGAGGGCCGGCCCCGGCTGCGCGGCCTCCTCGACCGGCTCCAGACGGAGAACCTGCTGGAGGCGGCCGTCGTCCACGGCTACTTCCCCTGCGTGTCCAAGGACGACGACCTGATCGTCCTGGACGAGCAGGGCAACGAGCGCACCCGGTTCACCTTCCCGCGCCAGCGCCGCGGCCGCCGCCTGTGCCTGGCGGACTTCTTCCGCCCGGAGGAGTCCGGGGAGCGGGACGTCGTCGGCTTCCAGGTCGTCACCGTCGGCTCGAAGATCGGCGAGGAGACGGCCCGGCTGTTCGCGTCCGACTCCTACCGTGAGTATCTGGAGCTGCACGGTCTGTCCGTGCAGCTGGCCGAGGCGCTCGCCGAGTACTGGCACGCACGCGTCCGCGCCGAGCTGGGCTTCGCCGGGGAGGACCCGAGCGACATCGAGGACATGTTCGCCCTGAAGTACCGGGGAGCCCGTTTCTCCCTCGGCTACGGCGCCTGCCCCGACCTGGAGGACCGTGCCAAGATCGCCGCGCTCCTGGAGCCCGAGCGGATCGGGGTGCACCTCTCCGAGGAGTTCCAGCTGCACCCCGAGCAGTCCACCGACGCCATCGTGATCCACCACCCGGAGGCGAAGTACTTCAACGCACGCTGAGACCGCTGAACAGGGGACATCCCGGCCGGGCGTGGTCTCGACGAGGCGTTCGTCCCTTGCACGTCGTACACTGGTCGGTCCACTGCAGGCCGGTTCCCCGCGCGGGAACCGGCCTGATCGTCCCTCAAGGAGGTACGCCGGATGACCAGTACGGTCCCCGCGCTAGGCACCCGAACGGCCGAAGGCTCCGCCCTGCAGGCCGTGCTCCTCGACATGGACGGAACCCTGGTGGACACGGAGGGTTTCTGGTGGGACGTCGAGGTCGAGGTGTTCGCGGCCCTCGGCCACACGCTCGACGAGGCATGGAGACATGTCGTCGTCGGCGGCCCCATGACCCGCAGCGCGGGCTTCCTCATCGAGGCCACCGGCGCCGCCATCACCCTCGCCGAGCTCACGGTGCTGCTCAACCAGGGCTTCGAGGATCGTATCGACCGCGCCCTGCCGCTGATGCCGGGCGCGGCGCGGCTGCTGGCCGAACTGTCGGCGCACGAGATCCCCACCGCCCTGGTCTCCGCCTCCCACCGGCGCATCATCGACCGCGTCATGATCTCGCTCGGCCCCGAGCACTTCTCCTTCTCGGTGGCCGGTGACGAGGTGGCGCGCACCAAGCCGCACCCGGACCCCTATCTGCTGGCCGCCACCCGCCTGGGAGCGGATCCGGCCAGGTGCGCGGTCGTCGAGGACACCGCCACCGGGGTCGCCGCGGCCGAGGCCGCCGGCTGCCGTGTGGTCGCCGTCCCCTCCGTGGCCCCCATCCCCCCGGCACCCCGGCGCACCGTCGTGACCTCGCTCGAAGAGGTCGACCTGCCCTTCCTCCAGGGGCTGATGACGTACCTGGGCTAGGGGGTGTCTCGCCGATCATGCCGGGCTCGCGGCGCCTGGCACCGCACCTCGCCGCGTTGTCGTCGGTCGCCGATGCTCCGCATCGGCTCCCTCCTCCGCCTTGCGATGTTCCCCCACTGCCTGAACGGCGTGGGAGGTGCCCCCACCACCAGCCACCGCTCCCTGATCCGGCCTGATCGACGAGACACCCCCTAGGCCCGAGCAGGACCCCGGTCGCGGGATGACCGAATCCCGATACCCCCGCGTCGAGTTAGTGGTGTGACGTTCGCCACTCGATGGGGGGTCGACAGGGGCGTCGGTGTGTGCAGCCCCCCTCGCACGAGGAGCCGTCCACGCGTCTTTGTGTCCCGATTGATGAGAGGCTGCACGAATCATTCCAGTGGCGCGTTTTCGGTGCGTCCACACCCGATTCCGCTGCGTGATGGCGACTCAACTCCGGTGGCCGCGAACCCTTCTGCGGGCGCGGACTAATCTCGTCGCGAGAACATCGCCCCACTCCCGTGAACGGCCGCACCACCCCTGCATGCCGGGTACACGGACATGACAGCCCTGGAGAAACTCGAGCATGAACCGCAAGACTTTGGTGCTGCCGGCCGTGGCCGGTCTGCTCGCGCCGGTACTCGCCGCGTGCGGCGGGTCCGACAGCGGCAGCCAGAGTGGCGACGCCATCGTCGTCGGCACCACGGACCGGTTCGCCGCCTCCAAGGAAGCCCCCGCGCCCCTCGACCCGGCGTGGGCCTACGACGCCGGTCTGTGGAACGTCCTGCGCCAGACGGTGCAGACCCTGATGATCATGCCCAAGGGCGACGGCAACCCCGTCCCCGAGGCCGC
>NZ_BNBC01000033.1:48545-114252 GCF_014654675.1 Streptomyces spiralis | reverse complement strand
ACTGAGCCAAAGGCGCCCCAGCACCACACCCCAAGGCCGATGCCCGCAGCAACACCCGCTGCCGGCACCGGCCTTCGCCACATCCACAACCAACACGGCGCAGCACCACACCCCGACAATGGCCCTGACGACTCGGCCGGGGAACATTGGCCCGCTGCGAGCGGTTGATGCGGGGTAGCGATGATGCGTCCTCGTCCGGATCTGCGTTCCCTGGCCATCAGCCACGCGCTGTACCCAGGCACAGTGCTTGCAGCCACCCAACTCACGCAGCAAGAGCAGGACGGTGATAGCCGTGGGTGCCCTCTTGGCGTTGCTGGCGTCCTTGGCCTATGGCAGTGCGGACTTCGCGGCAGGAGTGGGCAGCAGACGCCTCGCGGCCGGGCCGGTCACAATGTTCGTTCAGGCGTTCGGGCTACTCGCTGCCGGCGCAGGCGTCCTGCTCATCCCCGGAGCCGGGCCAACCACTCACGCGCTGACCTGGGGTGCCCTCAGCGGACTCGGCAGCGCTATGGGCACCTTGGCTCTCTACCGAGGCTTCTCGGTCGGAGCGATGAGTGTGACCGCGACCTGCTCGGCCGTGCTCACCGCCGTGATCCCGGCCATCGTCGGGCTCCTCCTCGGTGATCATCTCTCCCTCCTGGCCATGGTCGGCATCGTCCTCGCGGTCCCTGCCGTCTCGTTGGTGTCCTGGCAACCACAGTCCGGACAACGTGGCCGCGCCGGACTGACCCACGGAATAGTCGCTGGTGCGGGATTCGCGTTGCTGTTCGTCGCCCTGGACCGCGCCGGCACCGCCTCCGGAGCCTGGCCACTTGTTCCCGGCCAAGCCGCAGCCCTGCTGCTGGTGCTTCCCTTCGCATGCAGAGCGCATCTCTGGAAGGCCGGCTGGCGCCCAGCGGCGCTACCCACCGTGGTGGCCGGCATACTCACCGGCACCGCCAACCTGTTGTTCCTGGCCGCAACCGGACACGGCCAACTCGCCGTCGTGGCCGTGATCACCGCTCTCTACCCCGCAGTGACGGTGCTGCTCGCCCGAGTCTTGCTCGCCGAACGCTCGACCCGCCTCCAAACCACGGGGCTTTTCGTCTCAGCAGCCGCAGTCGCCCTCACAAGCCTCGGGTAACGCATCCCGCTGACGCTCCAGGAACAGCGATACTCGTTGCGCTCCGCCAGTCACGGTCACAGGCACGGGCACGAGGCAGGTCGGCCTGTTCACAGAGGTACTGCGTGGCCCGCGCAAGGACGTGCATGGCCGTGTCGGGCGCCTATCGGGCGCTGGCCGAACTGCGCCGCCGGGATCGGTGCGGTGTCGATCGGCGTCAACCATGCTCCGGTGGCGGCCCGTTACCTAGAGGAGCTGGAAGGCCCCGGCCCCGACTGCGTCATGCTCGCGGGACGGTACAACCTTCTCGACCAGTCGGGCCTGGACGCGGTGCTGCTGCTGTGCGAGTCACGGGGTGTTGCCGTCATGGTCGCGGGGGTCTATCGGTCCGGACTGCTCGCCGACCCCCGTCCCGGCGCACCGCCCGGCTATGCCAGGGTCCCGGACGAACTGGCCCGGCTGGTCGCCGCCTGGCACGCGATCTGCCGGCGTTTCACCGTGCCGCCGACGGCGGCGGCGGTCCAGTTCCCCTTCGGTCACCCCGCGGTGACCAGCGTCGTGGTCGGCGCTCGTACTCCGGAAGAGGTGGACGCGACCGCCCGCATGCTCGCATACGCCAGCCCTCGACGGCTGGCTGGACCAGCCTCCGGCCAGTCCGTCTCGACACCCGTGCGGAGTTCCTCGTGGGAAGCGGGCAGCGTCTGGGAGGGCATGGGGTGCTGGCGCTATCGCCCATCCCGAGTGTTCAGCCGACCGTCTTCGAATCGCCGGTACGGGAGTCAGGGTCCGGTGTCGCAGCGGGAGCGGCGGACGCCTGGGCAAGCAGGCTGCTGAGGGCCTCGCACTGCGTGGGGCCGATGGAGTCGGCCAGGGCCTGGTTGACCGTCCCGACCAGGGCGGGGGTGTGCTGGGCGAGCAGCCGCCGGGCCTTGTCGGTCAGCGTCAGGGCAACACCGCGCCGGTCGCCGCAGACGGACTCGCGTGCGACCAGGTCCGCGTGCTGAAGGCAGGCCACCTGATAGGTCAGGCGGGTCTTGGGGCGGCCGAGCAGCTCGGCGATCCGCGTCATCCGCAGGGTGTTCCCCGGCTGGTCGGCCAGAAGGCACAGGATGAGGAACTCATCGTGCGAGACCCCCATCGCCTCCTTCACATGTTTGCGCAGCTGCTGCTCGACGGCGCCCGCGGCGGCGAGGACCCGCATCCAGGTCCGCAGCTCCGCCGGCAGCAGCCCGCCCCCGTCCGAAGCCGGGCAGTCAGAGGCATCGCCGGTCTGAGAGGGGCCGGTGGAGGCGGGATCGATGGAGCCGGGCATGCGCCCATGATACCTGTGGTCCAAATTTGCACGACTGCGTGCTAGCTTGAGGTCGTACAAATTTGGACCACAAGCATCGGCAAGGAGTCTCCATGACCACAGGCGTGAAGTCGGGCGCTTTCCATCTGGATCACGCGGGTTCCACCGTCACCATCCGACACAAGACGATGTGGGGCCTGGTCACGGTGAAGGGGCACTTCACCACGCTCTCCGGCGACGGCGAGGTGCGCCCCGACGGCACCGCCACCGGCACCGTCACCGTCGGCTCCGCCTCCCTCGACACGAAGAACGCCAAGCGCGACACCCATCTACGCTCGGCCGACTTCTTCGCCACCGATGAGTTCCCGGAGATCATCTACGAGGTACGCGAGGTCACTCCGCGCGGCGAGACCGCCGTCGAGGTCAACGGCAGCCTGACCGTGCGCGGCACCACCCGGCCACTGACCCTGACCGCCACCGTCACCGAGGCGAGCGCCGACGCGGCTACCCTGACCACCGATTTCACCGTGGACCGCAGGGAGTTCGGGCTGACCTGGAACCAGGCGGGGATGATGCGCGACGTGACCACGGTGAACGCCGTCCTGCGTTTCCGGCGCACCCAGGACTGACTGGGCCGTCGGCAGCAGGCCGGGCGGCAGCTCGTCGCGGGGCCGGCGGAGGATGCGGGCGCCGAGCATACTGCCCGGACTTCCCCATTTACTAGGACAACTTGCGACGGTCTCCTCGCTCCTCCGCCAGCCCTACGGGGGGGCACCTGGAAAGGCCGACAGCCAATCCGCTGCGGGCGCCGGTCCTGCGGTCGTGGCACGCGCAGATCCCTGCCGATCACCAGGACGCACCGTCGGGCACACCGCCGCGAGCCGCAGCACGCTACGAACGCAAAGCCGAGCACTTCCTGGCCTTCTCAGGCATCGCCTGCACTCTCATCCGCTACCTTCGACCAGCCCAAAGGGTGTCCCTCGCTCGTCGGGAGCGCGCCCGTAGGACCGTCACCGGCGGCGCTCCGCCCGCGGCAGCGGGAGTCAGGCGAAGGTTCGGCGCAGATGCGCTGTCAGGCGTTCCGGTACGGCCGGGTGGAAGCGTCCGGAGAGGTAGCCGTCCGGGCGGATCAGGAGGGCCTCGCCGTCACGTGGCGCATAGGCGTCGCGGAACTCGCCCGCCGCGTCGCGCACCCGCGGCGGGCGCAGGCCGACCGGGCGGGCGTCCTCCGGTACCTCCGCGGCGGTGACCAGATAGGCGTCAAGCAGGCCGTGGGCGGCGCGATGTGCCTCGGTGGCGCAGGCCTCGAGCCGGGCGACGCCGTCGCCCGAGGCGTGCTCCGAGCCCGCGAACAGCAGCAGCACGTGCCGTGGGGTGCGCAGCAGGTCGAACAGCCGGCGCGGGTAGGTGGCGAGGTCGCTCAGCAGGCCGCGGCAGTCCGGTGCCCGGTCGCCGGGGGCGGGACCGGCCGCGGGTGTGCCGTCCGCCGCATCCGGCTGGATCAACGGGCTGTCGGGGTAGGCGACCAGCAGCTGGGCCTGGCGCCGCAGCAGCATCTCGGCGTCGTCCCCGTTGCTGTTGAGGCCGGAGCGGGCATGGCGGACGGTGCGGTCGACCACCTCCCGCGCGACCGGGTGGCGTTCGGCGTGATAGCTCTCCAGCAGGTCGTCCGTGGCCAGACCGCGGACCCTGAGGGCCAGCTTCCAGGCGAGGTTGTAGGCGTCCTGCACTCCGGTGTTCAGGCCCTGCCCGCCGATCGGCGGGTGGATGTGCGCAGCGTCCCCGGCGACGAAGAGGCGGCCGTTCCGGTAGCGGTCCACCAAGCGGTGGCTGGCCCGGAAGGTGGACGACCAGCGCAGCGTGGAGGCGGTCGCCGGCTCCGGGGACAGCCGGTCGAGCACGGCCTGGATCTGGCCGAGGTCCGGTCCGTGGCCATCCCCCAGGCCGAGGACGATGCCCTCCGGCGCGCTCGAGCCTTCTTCGCCCCCGGCTTGGGCGCGGGGGCGCAGCATCGACAGCCAGTACCGCCGAACGCCCGGCATCGGAATGCAGACGAGCATGTCGTCCATCGCACCGTTCGCGTCCAGGGTCACGGATCGCATGCTGTAGCCGGCGGGCAGTTCCCAGTCGACCTCGACGTCGCCGATCATGTACTGCTCTGGGAAGGCGTCGCCCTCGAAGCTCAGCCCGGCCGCCTTGCGGACCAGGCTGTGCGCCCCGTCGCAGCCCACCACGTAGCGGGCGTGCAGACGCTCGATCCGGCCGTCGGCGTGCGCTAGGACGGCCTCGACCTCGTCCGGGCGCATCTCCACCGAGCGGAGCTCGGTCGGCCGCTCCACCTCCGTGCCGAAGCGCGCAAGGTGCTCGGCGAGCAGCCGCTCGGTCGCGCACTGGGGCAGCGTGGCGAAGGGGTAGGGGACCTCGGACGGCAGAGTCAGCGAGACCTCGGGGCCCGGCTTGCCGTCGATGAAGACCAACTGGCCCAGGTGCGGCACCGCGTTGTCCAGCACATCGCGGACCAGGCCCATGGCGTCCCACACCTCCAGCGTGCGGGGCAGGACGCCGATGGCCTTGGCATAGGGTTTCGCGACGGCCAGCCGATCGACGATGCGGCAGTCCACGCCGTGCCGCCGCAGCTCTGCCGCCGCCGTCAGGCCCACCGGGCCCGCGCCCACCACGAGTACGTCGACATCGGCCATGATCAGGCTCCCTCGCCGTCCGGATTGGTTCCCGAGCCAGTGCTTCACCAGGTTGCGCCGACCCGGAGGGGCTGCAGCTCCCCCGCCATGCGGAGCCGGAGGAATCGAAACCCTTCCTTTGCCAATAGCCGACCGAGCAAAATGAGGTGTCGCCCGAATGCCGTGGTCACACGCCGGCCGGCCGCGCTGACGTTGCGTTCGCCGATGCGCCGCGGCGCGTCGGCCTCGACGACCTCGGTGGTGACGTCGGTCTTCGTGCCGATCAGTGCGGCGGTGACTGTGGCACACGATCCGGCGCCGCAGCCGAGCCCGCTGTAGCGCCGGCCGGTCAGGGAGTGGTCGGTGAACCGCTCGTGGACTTGCCGGCGAAGGGCTCGTGACGGACTGGCTGGAGCCGCTCGTGGCCGCCTGCTCGGGCCTGAGCCGGTGAGGACGACAGGTTGTGCGGGCGTCTCAGCGCCGAGCGACTCTGGTGACGGCGAGCAGCACCACGGCCAGCACCTGGATCGCGACGACGACCGTGATCAGCAACGGAATCGAGTAGCCGTACAAGCCACCGGTCAGTGCGCCGCCGGCCAGGCTCGCTGCGCCGACGACGCCTGCGAACAGGCCGTAGGCGGTCGCCCGCCGTCCGCTGGGTACCAGGTCCGCGACGGTCGCGCGCAAGGTGGACTCCTGGATGCCCATGCCCGCGCCCCACACCAGCGAGCCTCCCACCGCGATCACGACCGTGTTGGTGAACGCCAGCGCCGCCACGGCGGCGGTCAGGACCGGCAGAGCCACCAGCACCCGCGGGCCGACTCGGTCGTAGAGCCAGCCTGTAGCCAGTGCCGCGACGGCGTCCACGGCCATCGCCGCCGCGTACAGCACAGGCACCCACGCAGCGGTCAGCAGATGCCGCTCGACCAGGTGGTAGGAGAGCACGCCGAAGGTAGCGAACCCGGTGGTGGTGGCCGCGGTGAACCCGGCATACGCCCAGAACGCCCTCGGCAGCCGCCCGTCCGGCGCCTGCGGTGCCGCGGGAGTGGACACCGCGGCTTCCGCCTCGTGTTCGTAGGCTTCCGGGTCCGGCACCCGGCCCCGCAGCCAGAACAGCAGCAGCAGTACGGCGATGCCGGGGGCGGCGAGCACGCCGAGCGCGGGGCCGTAGTCGTCCCCGGTCAGCGCGAGGACACCGGCAACCAGCAGCGGGCCGACCAGCGCGCCGATCTGGTCCAACGCCTCGTGCACGGCGAAGCCGCGGCCCCGCCCGGTGGCGGCGGTGGCATGCGACAGCATCGTGTCCTTCGCGGGGGAACGCACCGCCTTGCCGACCCGCTCAGCGACCACCAGCGCGCACGCCGCCCACAGCACACCCACCACGCCCAGCAGCGGCACCGACACGACGGTCAGGGCGTACCCGGCGATCGCCAGCCCCCAGAAGCGCCGGGTCCGGTCCGCCAGCGGGCCGGACACCAGCCGTAGCCCGAGCGCGGCCGCCTCCCCGGCGCCGGTGACCACGCCGACGACCAGCGCGGACGCGCCCAGCGAGGCCAGCAGCGGACCGGTGACCGAGCGTGCGCCCTCGTACACGAAGTCCGCGAGAAGGCTGACCGTGCCGAACCAGACCACGAACCGCCAGGGCCCCATCCGCGCCGACGGCCGATCCGCCTCCCGCTCCCCGGACACCGACCGGTTCACATCCACGACGCCTCCGCGCACGACACTCCCGGGAACGCCGGCCCCGGCCCTGCCACGAGCGGCCCGCACGCCCGCCCGGACTGCCGCCGGTGAACCGTCACGCGTAGATCGACATCGGGATGCGTGGGCTCTTCCGCCACCCTGAGGTCCGGGGCTGTCATGAACGTACCTCTCCTACTCGCTCGCCGGGACCCGTGATCGCGGGCCGCAAACCATCGCAAGTAGGGACTGTTGGCGGCACCTGTGCCGCGGTTCGGGTACGGCGAGCCCCACCGCCGTGCTGCGATCACAGCCGACGCCGAGCCTAGCGGCACGCGACATCCCGGAGAGCCCCGCGTCCATTTTCCGGACGATCAGCATCCCCAAGCCGCTGTCCGGGGCGCCGAGCCTCGCGGCACCGAGGAGCCGCTCATGGCGGCTGCGAAGAGCGGGAGGGCGGGGTAGGTCCGGAAGGCGGGGAAGAGTGCCTCACGGGCACCTGACGGGGTGCCGGCCAAGTCAGCATCAGGTCGGCAAGAGCACTGCGGAGCCGGCTACAGACGGCAATCCGCCGCGGAACGTGGGGGGCTTGATCATGACCCACTGCGTTCCGGACGAACGGCGCGTCGTGAACCGCTGACCGTTCGCCCGACCGCCCGCCGCCCCGGCCGCCGATCCGTCCCAGGCCGGCTGCGGGGCGGCGGCGCGCACGCCACGCAGTGCGACCGCGTTCGCAGCCGATGGTGACGGCCCTGCCCCGGCTGCGCTGTTTCGGCCGCCGCGGCGCCCACTCGCCTCGATCGCCCGGCGCACGCGGCCCGGACCGGGACGTGCGCAGCCCGAAAACGGTACCTAGGGTGGGGGATGCAGGTCTGTGACAGGGCCTGGAACGAGTGACGAAGCAGGAAGACGCGCGACGCGGTGCCCGGCCCGCCGTGGGCACGGCCGCGACCAGCAGCGACCCACGCGGACCGGGTGCACGCCGTCGGGCGTTGGGGATGAACCAAGGGCGGTTCTGAACCATGAGGGATGCATCTCGGCTCGAGCCCGTCCCGGCGAACCCGGGCGACGGCACCGTGCTCGCGGCGTGGGAACGGTTCGTGCAGGGCGAGGACCAGGTCCCGGGCGTCCGCCCCCTGGTGGCGGTCTCATGGCGTCGCTGCCGAGAGCAGTACCGGGTCGATCCTCACCTCACACAGGCTCCGGCAGCCGTCGCGGAGCCCGGCCGTACGCCCGAGCACGACGTCGTCTTCGCCGAGCTGGGTTTTCGTGCCGCCTCGGTGGCACATGAAGTGGGCAACCTCGGTGGCGTCGTCACCGTCGCCGATGCCACGGGCCGGATCCTTGCCGAGTGGGGTGATCAAGCCACGCTCGCCAGAGCCGACGCCTCCCATCTGGCGCCCTGGTTCTGCTGGTCCGAGTGCGCGGCCGGCACGAACGGCACGGGCACGGCGCTCGAGGCGCACGGCCCGGTGCCGATCAGGGGCGCGGAACACTGGTGCCAGGCCTTCCACAACTGGGTCTGCGCGGGCATCGCGGTCCGTGACGTGGTGACCAAGGAACCGATCGCGGTCCTGAGCATCTGCTGCTGGCGCAGCGAGCTTCCCGCGGCCGCGGAATGCTGGCTGGCGAACGCGGCCACGATGACCCAGTACCCGCTGAAGAGGCGCGCCCGGGACAGCGGCGCCGAGCTGGTCGCGGCCTACACCCGGGCCAGGACCCGCTCCGGCGCTGCGCTCGCCGCGGTGGACGCCGCGGGCAAGGTGGTGATCGCCGACGACATGGCAAGCGGGCTCCTGGGCGTCCCGGCTTCCACCCCGGCGGTCGACCCCACGCTGCGCTGGACCCCGGGGCTGCCGGAACTGATCGCAGCCGCCCGGTACGCCACCGGGCAGGCGGCACACGATCCCGGCTGGGTCGGCTCGACGCAGATCTTCGCCCACCTCGCCGACGAGCCGACATCGATCAGCATTCGACCGGTCTTCTCGTCCGGACACCTGATCGGGAACCTGGTCTCGTTCGGTGCCTCCGACGGGGTGCAGGTGCCCCAGGCGGAGTGGTCCGCGCACCCCCGGGCGCATCCGCGCCGACTGGTCGCGCTGCGCGGCAACCGGACGGTGCTGCTGCGGTTGCCGGAAGTCTCCTTCGCCGAATCGCGGGGAAACGATGTGTGGCTCTCCACGGATCAGGGGCGCTTGCGAGCCGCCTCTTCGAGCCTGGACAAGCTCGACAGTGAGCTGGGGGATGTCGGCTTCCTGCGGGTGCACCGCCGGTATGTGGTCAACCTCGGCCGTGTCCGGGAGATCGAGCGCGGGCCCAAGGGCGAGCTGTCCCTGGTCATGGACGACCGCACGAACGAGATGGTGCCGGTCTCCCGGCGGAACGCGCCGGCCGTGCGTCGCGCGCTGGGCATCTGACGGCCCCGGCACAACCCTGCTCCCGGAAGGAATCCCGTGTCTGACAGTCCGGACGCCGTTGTCGGCGAGAAGAGCGTGGGGAGCGCGGGCGGCCTCGGCCACTCCGTCCCGGCCGGGCACCGCGGTCACCCGGTGGTGAGCGCGCGCGACCGCGGCTGGTGGCCGAACCGGCTCGACCTGGCGATCCTCCGGAAACACCCCGCCATGGCCGACCCCATGGGCGAGGGCTTCGACTACGCGGCGGAGTTCCGCACGCTCGACCTCGACGCCCTGGCGCGGGACGTCGACGAGGTGCTGACGACGTCGCAGGAGTGGTGGCCGGCCGACTTCGGCCACTACGGGCCGCTGGTGATCCGGATGGCGTGGCACGGCGCCGGGACGTACCGCGTCGACGACGGGCGCGGTGGCGCGGGCGTGGGCATGCAGCGTTTCGCGCCGCTGAACAGCTGGCCGGACAACCGCAACCTCGACAAGGCGCGCCGGCTGCTCTGGCCGGTGAAGAAGAAGTACGGCCGAAAGATCTCCTGGGCCGACCTGATGATCTTCGCGGGCAACCGCGCCCTGGAGACGATGGGCTTCACGACCTTCGGCTTCGCCGGCGGCCGGGCGGACGTCTGGGAGCCCGACGAGGACGTCTACTGGGGCCCCGAGCGGGTCTGGCTGGGGGACGAACGCCACGGCGGCGTCCGGGAGCTGGAGAGTCCGCTGGCCGCCGTCCAGATGGGCCTCATATACGTCAACCCGGAGGGACCGAACACCGTCCCGGACCCGCTCACCGCGGCCCGGGACATCCGCGAGACCTTCCGGCGCATGGGGATGAACGACGAGGAGACCGTCGCGCTGATCGCGGGCGGCCACACGTTCGGCAAGACCCACGGCGCGGCCGACCCGGATGCCTGTCTCGGCCCCGGACCCGAGGGTGCTCCTCTCGAGGAGCAGGGCCTTGGCTGGAAGAGCGGCTACGGCACCGGAAAGGGCGGGGACACCGTCACCAGCGGGCTCGAGGGCACGTGGACACCCACCCCGACGACATGGGACAACGGCTTCTTCGAGACCCTGTTCGGCTACGAGTGGGACGTGGAGCTGAGCCCCGCCGGTCTGTGGCAGTGGATCCCGAGGGACGGCGGCGGGGCCGGTACCGTTCCCGACGCCCACGACCCGTCGACGAGACACGCCCCGACGATTCTGACGACGGACCTCGCCCTGCGGTCGGACCCGGTCTACGAGCCGATCTCGCGGTGCTTCCTGGAGAACCCGGACCGGTTCGCGGACGCGTTCGCCCGGGCGTGGTTCAAGCTGACGCACCTCGACATGGGCCCGATCCAGCGCTATCTCGGACCGCTGGTCCCCCGGGAGACGCTGATCTGGCAGGATCCGGTCCCCGCCGTCGACCACGAGCTCGTCGGAGCGGCGGACATCGCCGTGCTCAAGAGCCGGATCCTCGCCTCCGGGCTGCCGGTCTCCCGGCTCGTCTCGACCGCGTGGGCGTCGGCCTCGACGTTCCGCGTCAGCGACAAGCGGGGCGGGGCGAACGGCGCGCGCATCCGCCTCGAGCCGCAGCGCGGCTGGGAGGTCAACGAGCCCGACACGCTGGCACAGGTGCTGCGCACCCTGGAGGAGATCCGCAAGTCCTTCAACGGTTCCCAGACCGGGAACAAGAAGATCTCGCTGGCCGACCTCATCGTGCTCGGCGGAGCCGCCGCCGTCGAGCAGGCCGCCAGGACCGCCGGCCACGACGTCCGGGTCCCCTTCACTCCGGGACGCACGGACGCCGCGCAGGAGTGGACCGACGCGGAGTCCTTCGCCCCGCTCGAGCCGACCGCGGACGGGTTCCGCAACTACCGGGGCAAGGGCGTCCGGCTGCCGTCGGAGCACCTGCTGGTCGACCGCGCGAACCTGCTGAACCTCAGCGTGCCCGAGATGACCGTCCTGGTGGGTGGCCTGCGGGTGCTGGGCGCAAACCACCGGCAGTCACCGATGGGCGTCCTCACCTCGGCGCCCGGGTCGCTGACCAACGACTTCTTCGTGAATCTGCTCGACACGGACACGGAATGGACGCCGACATCCGCGACCGCGGAAACCTTCGAGGGCCGCGACCGCGCCACCGGCGAGGTCAAGTGGACCGGCAGCCGCGTCGACCTCGTCTTCGGCACGAACCCCGAGCTGCGCGCCGTCGCGGAGGTCTACGCGAGTGACGACGCACGGGAGAAGTTCGTGCGGGACTTCGTCGCCGCGTGGGACAAGGTCATGAACCTCGATCGGTTCGACCTCGCCTGATTCCCCCATCGAAGCCGCCAACGGCAGCACATGGGGTATGAACGGTAGCCCGTCGCGGACGAACGGCATGAGCGGCCCCGAGCTGTCGTTCACTCTTGTCGGTGTGATCCTCCCGGCGTAGCGTGTTTATCGGTTGCTAATTCATCCCGCTTTTCGATGTGATTCATCCGGCGTGACATCTGCCTTGGTTGCCGGCTATATCCGGGTACCGCGACGCAAAATTGAATTTCAAAGGTCCACTCATTAGAGGTCCCTTCATGAGGGGAGTGAAGCCCCGATGACGACCGCGCAGGAGCGATCCGACCTGCTGGACCAGATCGGGCTGAACACGCAGAACAAAGCAGCGCTGGGTCAGGTGCTGGGCACTGGAACCATCGGCCGGGCCACCGAGGAATCGGACGGCCGCATGAAGGCCACCATTCGCATTCACCCGGATGAACTGACCTGGGATCCCGAAATTCTGGTCATGCCGCACGGAGGCGACATCGAACTCGAGCTCATCAACGACGACCTGAACACCCACTGCGCGCTGCTGCCGAGCAACGGCGACCGGAAGTTCATCTGGCTGGTGAACCACTCACGGGGACGGGCGAACCTCAACCTCGACGGACCGGGCTACTACTGGTTCGGCTCGCCCACGGGCAACGACGAGGGCCGGGGGCTGACCGGCGCCATCGTCGTCCTGGGGGACGCTCCGCCGGAGGCCCGACTCGACCGTCCCGAACAGCCGCGACCGTAAGGAGAAGGAGGCGGAGCACATGACCGTCGACTACGTGGACGCGGGTTGGGCCGTCGACCAGGGGAGCCTGAGCGGCAAGGTCGCGGGCGGGGATGTCGCGCCCCCCGTGGTGGCCGGCGTCGACTACGAACGCATACTCCACGCCCGCGAGGAACCCCAGAACTGGCTCACCTACTACGGCGCCTACAACGGACAGCGGTACAGCCCGCTGGACCAGATCAACACGGAGAGCGTCAAGCGCATGGTCCCCGCATGGGTCTTCCAGGCGGGCACCACCGGCCTGATCGCGGGCGCGTCGACCTACTCGTTCGAGGCCGCCCCGATCGTCGTCGACGGGGTCATGTTCCTCTCCGGCTGGGACGGATGGGTCTGGGCCCTCAATGCGAAGACCGGTGTGGAGATCTGGCGGTACAAGCACGCGGTTCCCTTCGACGTGTCCCTGTGCTGCGGGAACGTCAACCGTGGGGTCGCCGTGGCCCAGGGGAAGGTCTTCTTCGTCACGGCGAACGCGCGTGTGCTCGCCCTCGACGCAACCACCGGCAAGCGGGTCTGGGACAGGACCTACGGAGACGTCCGGGCCGGGGAGAGCGCCACGGTCGCACCGCTGGTCGTGAAGAACATGGTCATCGTCGGAAGCTCCGGCGGCGAGTTCGGCGTACGCGGCCATCTCGACGCGTTCGACCTCGAGACCGGCGAGCACCAGTGGCGCTGCTACACGGTGCCGAAGCCCGGGGAACCCGGCGCGGAGACCTGGCCCGCCGACGGCGAGGCCTGGGCACGGGGAGGGGCGAACTGCTGGCTCACCGGCACCTTCGACCCGGAGACGAACCTGCTGTACGTCGGCACCGGCAACCCGGCGCCCGACTTCGACGGAGCCGTCCGCGAGGGCGACAACCTGTTCACCGACAGCATCATCGCCGTGGACGTGGACAGCGGTCAGATCCGCTGGCACTACCAGTGCACCCCGCACGACCTGTGGGACTACGACAGCATCGCCGAGTGCATCCTGTTCGAGGAGGACGGGCGCAAACTGCTGGGGCACTTCGACAAGAACGGCTACTTCTTCGTCCTCGACCGTACGAACGGCGAGATGGTCCGGATCACCCCCTTCGTGGACCGCATCACGTGGGGTGCGATCACGAGGGAAGGCCAGGTGACGGCCAAGGTGTACCCGGACAAGGAGGGAGAACCGGTCCACTTCTACCCGGGTCCCGCCGGCGCCAAGGAATGGACGCACGCGGCCTACAGCCCGAAGACCGGGCTCTTCTACGTCCCGGTCCAGGACACCGGAGCAACCGCCACCCGGCGGCGCCGGGAGTTCAAGGAGAGCATCCCGTACTGGGGCGCGGGCGTTCAGGTGGACATCGAGGACATGGCAGGGTCCATCAGCGCCTTCGACGCCACCGGCGAGGAGAAGTGGCGCTGGCGCAATGAACTGCCGATGTGCGCCTCGGTGCTGGCCACCGGCGGCGACCTGGTGTTCGCCGGTGAACCCTCCGGCGAGTTCAACGCCTACGACGCGCGAACCGGGGAGGTGCTGTGGCAGTTCCAGTGCGGAAGCGGGCACCACAGCAGCCCGACCACCTACATGGTCGACGGCCGGCAGTACATCGCCGTACCGGTCGGCTGGGGCGGCTGGGCCGAGGGGTTCCTCCCCGGCATGCTCGGCGCGGGGCACGGGAGCGCCCTGCTCGTCTTCGCCCTTCCGGAACCGGTCTAGTGCGTGACCGGAGCCTGCCGCCCTTGGCAGAGAGGAGGTGAATCCATGGAGTCGGAGCTCGCTGTGTGGGAGACACCCGAGTTCGACGAGATCGTGGTCGCGGCCGAGGTGACCATGTACCTCGCTCGGTTGGAGGAATAGCGGACGAGAGGACCAGCGGACGCGGGGCGGCGCCGGAGCTGATCCGGCGCCCCCGGCGGTTCGGGACGGCCACGGACGGCTGGGCCGGCGGCGGCCCGGAGTTCCGAGGAACGGAAGTGGCGGTGTGTTGCTGCGCGTGCTGGGTTCGGCGGCGGGGGGCGGCTCCCCGCAGTGGAACTGCGGCTGCCCGGTGTGCGCCGCGGTCCGCTCCCGGGCCGGTCTCGCGCGCACCCAGTCGTCGGTCGCGGTCAGCGCCGACCGCCGCCGGTGGTTCCTCATCAACGCCTCGCCCGACGTGCGCGGCCAGATCGAGGCCTTCCCGGGCCTGCACCCGCGCGAGGACCGGACGACGCCGTTGGAGGCGGTGCTGCTCACCGACGCCGAACTCGACCACACGCTGGGCCTGCTCCTGTTGCGCGAGGCCCGCGCCCTGCGGCTGTACACCACGCCGGCGGTGCGCAAGACCCTGTGCGAGGGCTCGGGGATTCTGCGCACGCTCGAGCGCTACTGCCCGGTCGAGTGGCACGCGGTGCTCCCCGGCGCCGAACTCGCCCTGTCGGACGGGCTGTCCTGCCAGGCATTCGACGTGCCCACCAGCAAGCGGGCCCGGTTCGGAGCCGGGCCGGACCACGGCCGCGTCGTGGGTTACCGGCTGACCGACGAGCGCAGCGGGGGGACGCTGGTGTACCTGCCGGGAGTGCAATCACTGACCCCGGCACTGCGCGGCGAGATCCAGGGCTGCGCATGCCTGCTGATCGACGGGACCTGCTGGCGCGACGACGAGCTCGTACGGCTCGGCCTGGCCGGGAAGACGTCCCGGGAGATGGGCCACCTGCCCGTCGGCGGACCGGACGGCAGCCTGGCACAACTGCCCTCGCTGGGGGTGGGACGGACGGTCTTCGTGCACATGAACAACACCAACCCGATCCTCCTCGAGGACACGCCCGAGCGGCGTACCGTGGAGGACAACGGCATGGAGGTTGCCATGGACGGCCTTGAGGTCCAGGTGTAGTGCCGTGACGACCACGGCCACGGCAACCGGCGCCGACGGCTTCGTCGAGGCGTTGCGGGCCCACTCGCGGCGGTACCACGACCAGCATCCGTTCCACGTCCGGATGAACGACGGCCGGCTGAGCCGCCCGCAGATCCGGGGCTGGGTGGCCAACCGCTTCTACTACCAGGAGAACATCCCCCGCAAGGACGCCGCGATCCTCTCCAACTGCCCCGACCTCGAGGTTCGCCGCCGCTGGATCCGACGGATCCTCGACCACGACGGCACCGCGGCCGGCGAGGGCGGCATCGAGGCGTGGCTGCGCCTCGGCGAGGCCGTCGGGCTGACCCGCGAGGAGGTCAGGGACCACCGGCACCTCGTACCCGGTGTGCGGTTCGCCGTAGACGCCTATGTGAACTTCGCCCGGACCCGCCCGTGGGTGGAGGCGGTGGCGTCCTCGCTCACCGAGCTGTTCGCGCCCGATCTGATGGCGGCGCGGCTGGCCGCGTTCGAGCGGTGGTACCCGTGGATCGACCCCGAGGGCCTCGCCTACTTCCGCGCCCGTCTGGAGCAGGCCCCCCGCGACTGCGAGCACGCCCTCGAGGTGGTCACCGGGCACTGCCTCTCCGCGGAGTCCCGGGCGCGTGCCGTCGGCGCACTGTCGTTCAAGTGCGACGTCCTGTGGAGCCTGATGGACGCCGTCGACCAGGCCTATCCGGAGTGACCATCATGGACACGACCCCCACCGGAACGAACCGGACCAGTACCAGGAACCGACCCGGTGCCGGGCTGTCCGGCTCCGACCGGCCCCGACTGGCGCGCCATGTCCGGCTGGACTTCTCCCGGACCAGGCAGCGTCCGATCCTGCTGCACCCCGAGGCCGTGGTGGTGCTGAACGGGAGCGGCGCGGCCATCCTCGAGCTGTGCGACGGGCGGCACACCGTGGCCGAGATCGTGAGCGAGCTGGGCGCGCATTACCAGACCGTCCCCGACGACGAGGTGCGGCAGTTCCTGACCCGGCTCGTCGCCCGGCACTGGGTGGAGCTCAGCGATGGATAGCCCGTTCGGGTTGCTGGCCGAGCTCACCTACCGCTGCCCGCTGGCCTGCCCGTACTGCTCCAACCCGCTGAACCTGGCCGGCTACCAGGACGAGTTGACCACCGGCGAGTGGCTGCGAGTGCTGACCGAGGCCGAGGACCTCGGAGTTCTGCAGTGCCACCTGTCCGGCGGGGAACCGCTGCTGCGCCGCGACGTGGTGGAGCTCGTGGCGCACGCCCACGACCTGGGCCTCTACACCAACCTCATCACCAGCGCCCTCGGGTTCTCGCGTCCCAGGGCCGAGCAGCTGCGGGCCGCCGGCCTGGACCATGTACAGATCAGCATCCAGGCCGACGAGCCGACCGTGTCCGACCGGATCGCAGGAACCCCGTCCTTCCACCGCAAGATCGAGGCCATGAGAGTGGTCAAGGAGCTGGGCTGGCCGCTCACCATGAACGTGGTGCTGCACCGACACAACATCGACCGCCTCGCCGACGTGCTCGCCCTGGCCGAGGAGGTGGGCGCCGACCGGGTGGAGCTGGCCAACACCCAGTACTACGGCTGGGCCTGGCGCAACCGTGACGCGCTGCTGCCGAGCCGGGCCCAGCTCGAGGCGGCCGAGGCCGTCGTACGGACCGCCGGCGAACGGCTTCGCGACCACATGGACATCATCTACGTCATCCCCGACTACTACAGCCGCTATCCGAAGCCCTGCATGGGCGGCTGGGCCTCCCGGCAGCTGACCGTGACGCCGAACGGCGACGTCCTGCCCTGCCCGGCCGCCCAGTCCCTGCCGTTGCCGCGGGCCAGCGTGCGGGAGGACCCACTGGCGAGGATCTGGGCCGAGGCCCCGGTGATGACCGCGTTCCGAGGGACCGACTGGATGCCGGAACCCTGCCGCAGCTGCCCCCGGCGGGAGGTGGACTTCGGCGGTTGCCGCTGCCAGGCCTTCCTCCTCACCGGCGACGCCGCCCGCACCGACCCGGTCTGCTACCTGTCGCCCGACCACGACCTGGTCGCCCGGGCGGTCGAGGCCGCCAACGCCGACTCGCGGCCCAGCGACCTTCCGCTGATCCCCCGCCCGCACCAGCTTCACGCACCGGGCCGCCACCCGGGCCGAGCGGGCCGGACCGCATCCGGGGCCGAGTGAGAGACCCTAACTGCCGAACACCAACGGCAGCGCCGCAGCGGCGATGATCAAGGTGACACCGCTCAGCAGGTCCGAGCGTATCCGGATCAGGTGCGCCACGGCCCGCCCGAGCTGCAGCCCGACCAGCGACATCACCGCCGTCATGACACCGAAGGCGGCGGCCGAAAGCCACGGCGAAAGCCCCAGCATCCCGAGGCTCGCCCCGGCGATCAGGTTGTCCAGGCTCAGTGTCAACGGGATGCCGAACAGCGCCCACGGGTGGTCCAACTCGTCCGGCTCGGGGTTGCGAAGGGCCGAGATGACGAGGTAGAGACCGTACCCGCCGAGCGCAGCCGCGCCCATCACATCGGCGACGTTCCCGATGGACTCCCCGATCTCGCGACCGATCAACAGCCCGATCAGGGGCATGACCGCGTCCCACAGACCGAAGGTCAGTGCGACCTGCACCGCGCGCTTCAGACCGAAGGGGACGGTGCCGAGCGCGATCGACACCCGGAAATTGTCGAGACTGAGCACGAAACCCAGCACCAGCATTTCCCAGATCATGGCGACGTCGCTGCCCGATGACGACCGACGCCGGCAGCAACGATTCCGCTCAGGCTGCTACCTGCCATGATCAATATCATATCTCAGAAGGTCCGCGGACCAAACTCGGTGAGTCACGTGCGGGGCGCGACGCCTGACGGTCGTCCGCTCCTGAAAACACTTCCGCATCGACGGAAATCCAATGCCGGACGGACCGGCGGTCCCGCCGATTAAATAGGACTTGAACAGTCCGCCAGAGTCCAGCGGCGTGGCCGGTAGACGGTGAATCCGCCGCTGGAGCGGAATCCTGCTGACCGACAAGTCGGCGGCTCGCCAAGGCGGGGACTGCCGTGCAGCCACTACCTGTCCGACGTCTGGATCGCCGCCTACAAGCCCAACCGCTCGCCCGACGAAGGCATCCGGAGACCTACCGCATGCTGCAGGATCGCATGGCATCAACCGGGCTGCCTCGCCGGCTCCGGTGCCGCCTGTCGTGCGTACGCCGCCCAGTCCACGATCTGCACCGCCGCGCCGGCCGCCTCCTCGCCCCGGCAGTGGGCGTGGTGCCTGCGGGCGATGCCGTCGAGGTCGAGGTGGGAGCCGAAGGCGGGGTGCGCCGTCAGACGCCGTGCGTACGCCCACAGACGGGGGTGGTCGGTGATGCGGTGTACGGTGGCGGCGTCCAGGTGGTGGCGGTGCACCGTGTCCAGCTGCACCAGTGTGACCCACAACTGCACGTCGGCGAGGGTGAGTTCGTCACCCAGCACTCGCTCCCGGGAACCGAGCCGCCACTCCAGCACGTCCAGCGCGCGCAGGAGAGTGGCCAGGGCGATGTCACGGGCCGCCGGGTCGCCACCGGACTCGCCGGCGCGCTGGGCGGCCCGGGTGATGCCCCGCTCGCAGAGCCGGCCGACGGCCTCGATCGCCTCCTCGGCGCCGCGCGGGTGGAGATCAGGGCCGTGGCCACCGAATCGCCGGGCGAGATCTCGAAGGATGTCGGGGGTGTGGGTGCTGACGATCGTGCCGGTCCAGCCGTCGCTGAAGACCGGAGCCACCGCCGGTCCGGGATGCTGGTGCGAGCTGGCCTCGTACAGCGGGCGCAGCGCACGATACCCGCCGTCCGGGGCATCGGGCACGGCGGGCAGCAGGGTCACCGGGAGGGTGTCGTCGAGCCCGAGCAGTCTGTGTGTGACGGCGATCTGCAGACAGTGCGGACAGGACGGCGAGAGGTGGAGCCGGTAGCGGTGAGGCGCAGCGTAGTAACCGCTGCGCGCGTCACAGCCGATCCTGCCCCGGAAGGACGGCACGGCTGTCGGGGATGAGGCGGGCATACGTCTCCCTCGGAGTGCTCGGTCACGGGCATACGACGGCGACGGCGCGCGACAGCTTCGGCGCGGCCGGAATGTGTAGGTGCGCGGGAGGGTCAGGCGGGGGTGAGGCCACCGACGTACGGGGAACTTGCCGCACTGCACACACGTACGAGATCGATGTGACGGCGGGATGTGAGCAGGGGCAACGGCCGGACGGCGACACGGACAGCATCGCTGCCGAGGTCCAGCACAGCACGATCCATGCTTCCCTACCAATTCACTAGGATTCCCTAGTGGAGTGTCAGGCCGCGGCCAAGTCGAGTCAAGAGGCCCGCACGAACCACACCGGGACGTCTCACCATGCAAGAGATGCGGGACCGTCAGCGCGGTCAGGCCGCGCGGCCGGCCTTACAGGCGGCGAGCAGTGCGCCGACCGCCTCGGCCTCGTCGGCGATCACACGGGTCATCGCGTGCTCCCGGCACCGGCGAAGGGGACCTGAGCGGCGGGGGCCACCTGCTGCCCGTACGGGTGCCGCCACAGACCCTGCGCCTGCAGCTTCGGCAGCACGCCCTCGCCGAACCAGTACGCCTCCTCCAGATGCGGATACCCGGAGAAGATGAACTCCTCGATCCCCGACGCGGCGTACTCCTTGATCCGCTCGGCGACCTCGGTGTGACTGCCGACCAGGGCGGTCCCGGCCCCACCCCGCACCAGCCCGATGCCCGCCCACAGGTTGGGATAAATCTCCAGTGCGTCCCGGCTCCCACCCCCGTGCAGGGCCAGCATCCGCTGCTGGCCCTCCGACTCACTGCGGGCAAGTCCGGCCTGAACCTGTCGCACGGTCTCCGTGTCGAAGCCCGCCAGCAGCCGCTCCGCCTCGGACCAGGCCTGCTCGGAGGTGTCGCGGGTGATGACGTGCAGGCGGATGCCGAAGCGGACGCTGCGACCCTCCTGGGCGGCCAGCTTCCTGATCCAGGCGATCTTCTCGGCGACCTGCGCCGGCGGCTCCCCCCACGTGAGGTAGACGTCGACATGCCTGGCGGCGACTTCTCCGGCGATCGGCGAGGAGCCCCCGAAGTACACCTCGGGCACCGGGTCGGGCACCCGGGCGAGCTTGGCGTCCTCGACCCGGAGGTGCTCGCCGGACAGGTCGACGGTCCTGCCCTCCCACAACCCCCGGACGATTTCCAGGAATTCGCCGGTACGGCGATACCGCGCGTCCTTGTCCAGGAAGTCCCCGTAGGCCCGCTGCTCCTGGCTCTCGCCGCCGGTGACGACGTTGAGCAGGAGCCGTCCGCCGGTCTGCCGCTGGAAGGTGGAGGCCATCTGCGCCGCGAGCGTCGGGGAGACGAAGCCGGGGCGGAAGGCGACGAGGAACTTCAGGCGCTCGGTGTTCTGGCTGACCATGGCGGTGGTCAGCCACGCGTCCTCGCACCACGCGCCGGTCGGCGTGAGCGCGCCGACGAAGCCGAGGTCCTCGGCGGCGCGGGCGATCTGGCTGAGGTAGGCGATGGTCGGCGGCCGGTCGCGCCCGGACTCCGTGGCGGGGGTGCCGTGGCCGCCGCCGACGACATGGCGGCTGTCGCCGTTGGTGGGCAGGAACCAGTGGAAGGTGAGGGACACGTGGGGCTCCGATCGGTGTTCGTCAGCGTTCGTCAGAGGAGGCCGTGCCGGGGTGGCCTGCTGCGGTTGAGTACGTAACGGCCGATGTGCTTGATCTTCCAGCGGGCCGGGTCGTACAGGGTGTCGGTGCGGGCGTCGCGCCAATGGCGATGCAGCCCCAGGGAGCCGAGCGCCGAGCGGGTGCCGGAGACCTCGAAAAGGGCGCTGGCGACCTCCACGGCGGCCTCGGCAGCCGTCACTTTCGCGGTGGCCACCGCGATCGAGGCCTCGGCGGCCGAGTCGTCGGCCAGGCCGGCGCGGGCGTCGTCGACCGCGCGGGCGGTCTCGCGAAGCAACGCTCCGGCAGCCCGTTCTCTCATCGCCGGTTCGCCGAACTCCTGCTGCCTCTCGGACCCCTGCCGGCGCAGCACGTTGACGTACACGAAGTGGCTCTGCGGGATCCGGGCGAGGCCGGCGTCGGCGGCGGCCGGCAGTCGGAAGATCTCGGCGAGCGTGTCCGCGCGGATGTCCGCGCCGCCGAACCCGGCGGGCACGGTCGCGGCGAGCAGCCGCTCCAGCTCCGTGTGCGGGAGCCTGCGCCGCGCGTCCCGCTCGGCGGCGCCCTTGCGGAAGTCCGAGGCCGGCTCCGCGGCCACGGCGAGGGCCTCGGCGTCATTCGCGATGACGTGCGCGACGCTCATCCGGCGGCCGCCAGCAGCGTCGTACGGCCACCCAGCGCGGCCGAGAACTGGTCCGTGACCTGCGCCAGAGCCTCGGCCGATCCCGGCGCGACGGTCAGCGTGCCGTCCTCGCCCACGGTGATGTCCTTGTCGAGCGTGAACCAGCCCGGCGTGATGTGCGCGGGGCCCATGGAGGCCAGCACCGGGCGCAGGGCGTAGTCGATGGCCAGGACGTGGGCGATGGAGCCGCCGGTGGCCAGCGGGAGGACCGTCTTGCCCGCCAGGGCGTACTGCGGGAGCAGGTCGAGCAGGGACTTCAGCAGTCCGGAGTAGGCGGCCTTGTAGACGGGGGTGCCGACCACCACCCCGTCCGCCTGCTCGAACAGGGCGGTGGCCCGGACGATCGCCGGGTGACCGAAGTCGGCCCCGAGCAGCGCCTGGGCAGGCAGGGTGCGAACGTCCAGCGCGATCACCTCGTGCCCCTGCGCGATGAGCCGCTCGTCCAGGTGGCGCAGCAGCCGAGCGGTGCGGGAGGTGGCGGAGGGGCTTCCGGAGACGGACAGGACAGTGGCCATGGGAGGACCTTTCGATTCGTCGTTTCGTGTGCGGGCCGCGGTCAGGCGTGGGCGGCGGCGGGCTCGGACGCGGCTTTCTCCGCCTCACGTGCTCGGATCCGGCGGAGCACCGGCGCCGCGTGACCTCGCTGTCGGCCGACATTCCAGGTCTGCCACTGCCGGACTGGCAGCAGGCCGTCGACCGGGAGTACGAGCCGTGGGACCGCGAGCATCAGCTCGGCGGGAGGGAGTGACCCCGGCGGCGCCATTCCTCCGCGAGCAGTTCGTACGAACGGACCCGGTCCGTGTGGTCGTGGGTGATCGTCGTGATGAGCAACTCGTCCGCGCCCGTTGCCTCCTGGAGTTGTTCCAGCTGGTCGGCCACCCTGCCCGGTGAGCCGACGAACTGGGTGTCGAGGCGGTCCTGGACGAGGGCCCGGTCCTCGTCGGTCCATGTGTGGGCTCGCGCTTCCTCCGGCGTCGGGAACTCGATGGCGCCCTCGGCGGTGCGGATGCTGCGCACCCACGGGCCGTAGCCGGTGGCGAGTGCGCGGGCGGTGGCGTCGTCCTCCGCGACGACGACGTCCGCGGAGACGCTGACGTACGGCTTGTCGAGGAACTCGGAGGGCTGGAAGAAGGACCGGTAACCCTCCACCGCCTCCAGCACCGTGGCCGGGCTGACGTGGTAGTTCGCCGCGAACCGCAGACCGTTGCGGCCCGCGACAGCGGCGCTCTGACCACCGCTGCTGCCCAGGATCCACAGCTCCACGTCGGCGCCCTCCCCCGGCACGACGTGCGCCTCGACGCCCTCCGGGGACCGGTAGGTGCCGGCGAGCAGGGCGAGGATGTCGTCGATCTGCTCGGCGTAGTCCTGTGACTCGGCGCCCGGCAGCAGAAGCAGCCTGCGCTGCAGCGCGATGCGGGGTGACCCGAGCAGATGCTCGAAGGAGAAGCGGGGCGGGATCAACAGGCCGTTCGGGGTGCGGCCGTCGACGACCGGGGTCGCCGTCGGCAAGGGTGCGGCCGGCTGTCCCGGCGGGCGGCCGCCCGAGCGGCCCAGGCCCAGGTCGAAGCGGCCCGGGTGCAGCGCGTCGAGCAGGCCGAACTCCTCCACGGTGGACAGCGCCGTGCGGTGCCCGAGCTGCACGGCCCCGGAACCGAGCCGGATGGTGGAGGTGGCGGACGCGGTCAGGGCCAGGACGACCGCCGGGGACGTGCCTGCCACGCCCGGATTGAGGTGGTGCTCGGCGAACCAGTAGCGGGCATATCCGAGGCGCTCGGCCTGCTGTGCGAGGTCGATGGAGTTGCGCAGGGCATCGGTTGCCGTCGAGCCGGAGGGGATCGGGACCAGGTCGAGAACTCCGAGGGCGATGTCAGACATGGACGGACTCCTGGGTGAGTGGTGTTGCCGGAAGCACGGGGCCCCATGCGAACGGCGGGTCCGGGATCTCGCGGCGCAGCACGGGGGCGACCTTGGACTGGAACAGCTCGAGGGAGGAACGGTGCTGGGACTCCGTCAGCCCGCCCGCGTCGGCGTGCACGTGGAGGACGGTGTGCCCGAACTGTTCGTGGTAGCGGTGCACCTTGTCGATGACCTGCTGCGGGCTGCCGATCAGCGCGGAGCTGCGTTCGACGAAGTCCTCCAGGGTCTCGAAGACGACCGGCAGGCCCGCCTTCTTGAAGAAGGCCAGGTTGGACTCGAAGATCGGCCGGTATGCGGTGAGGGCCTGCTGGGAGGTGGGCGCGACGTGGATGCCCGCCGTGCCCGCGCCGACGGCGATCTGCGCCGGATCGTGGCCGTAGTGCTCCCAGCGCTCGCGGTAGTGGCGGATCAGCTCGGCGTACGGCTCGATGGGGTTGGTGACGTTCGCCGAGAAGAGCGGGTCGCCGTAGCGGGCGGCCAGGTCGACCGACTCCTTGCTGGTCGCGCTGCCGTGCCAGACCCGGACCGGCCGCTGGTACGGACGCGGCCACACCTCGGCGTCCGTCAGCGGGGGACGGAAGCGGGTGTCGGCGGTGACCTTGTCCTGGCGCCAGATCTTGCGGAAGACCTCGTAGCTCTCGGCGTTGCGGTCCCACTGGCTCTCGGGCGTGACGTGGAACAGGTCGCGCTGGGCGGCGCCGTTGCCCTTGCCGATGATCAGGTCGAGGCGTCCGTCCGACAGGTGGTCGAGGGTGGCGTAGTCCTCGTACGCCCGGACGGGGTCCAGCAGGCTGAGCGTGGTGACGGCCGTGAACAGGCGGATCCGCTTCGTCAGGGCGGCCACATGGCTCAGGACGACGGTCGGCGAGGAGGAGATGAACGGCCGCTCGTGCCGCTCCCCCACGCCGAAGCCGTCGAAGCCGAGCTCCTCGGCGAGCAGGGCGTTGTCGAGCACTTCGCGGAAGCGGTCGTGGGTCGGCTTCTGTATCCCGGTGATGGGATCCGGGCGGTGCACGACGAGTGTGATGGCGAGGAATTTCACGACGCCGCCCGCTCCTCGCCCCGCAGTTCGTCCGGGTGGGCGAGGCCGAGGTGGTGCCGGAGGGTCGGGCCCTCGTAGTCGGTGCGGAACACGCCCTGTTCCTGCAGGAGCGGGACGACCTTGTCGGCGAAGTCGTCCAGGCCGGTGGGCGTGATGTGCGGGACGAGGATGAAGCCGTCGCTCGCGTCCGCCTGGACGTACTCGTTGATGGTCCGGGCGACGGTCGCCGGGGAGCCGATGAAGTTCTGGCGGTTGCCCGTCTCGATGACCAGGTCGCGGATGGACCAGTTGTGGGCGGCGGCCAGCTCACGCCACTCGCGGGCGGTGGCCAGCGGGTCACGGTACATGCGGACCTGGGCGCGGCCCTTGGAGATGTGGTCGGCGCTGAGGTCCGGGTCGATGTCGGGCAGCGGGCCCTCGGGGTCGTAGGAGGACAGGTCCCGGTTCCAGACGAACTCCAGGTGCTTGATGGCGGTGGCACCGCTGACCTGCTGTCGGCGCACCTCCTTGGCCAGTTCCCCGGCCTCTTCGTCCGTGTCGGCGAGGACGAAGCTCGCGGCGGGCAGGATGAGCAGTTCGTCGTGCCGGCGGCCGTACTTGGCGAGGCGGTTCTTGACGTCCGTGTAGAAGGCCCGGCCGCCCTCCAGGGTGGCGTACCGGCTGAAGATGGCGTCGGCGCTGGAGGCGGCGAACTCGCGGCCCTCGTCGGAGTCACCGGCCTGGAAGATCACCGGGCGGCCCTGCGGTGAGCGCGGGACGTTAAACTGTCCGCGGATGTCGAAGTGTTGCCCGCTGTGGACGAACGCGCCGGCCTTGGCGTCGCGCAGGAAGACGCCCGTGGCCTGGTCGGCGACGATCTCGTCGCCGTGCCAGGAGTCGAAGAGCTCATTCGCCGTGGCCAGGAACTCCTTGGCGCGGGAGTAGCGCTCCGTCTGGGGCAGGAAGCCGCCGCGGCGGAAGTTCTCGCCGGTGAAGGCGTCCCAGGAGGTGACGACGTTCCAGGCCGAGCGGCCGCCGGAGAGGTGGTCGAGGCCGGCGAACTGGCGGGCCACCTCGTAGGGCTCGTTGAAGGTGGAGTTGATGGTGCCGGTCAGGCCGAGGTGCTCGGTGACGGCGGCGAGCGCGGCAAGGACCGTGAAGGTGTCGGGCCGGCCGACGACGTCCAGGTCGTAGATCTTCCCGCCCTGCTCACGCAGGCGCAGGCCCTCGGCGAGGAACAGGAAGTCGAACTTGGCGCGTTCGGCGGTCTGCGCGAAGCGGACGAAGGAGTCGAACTCGATGTGGCTGCCGGCAGCCGGGTCGCTCCACACGGTGGTGTTGTTGACGCCCGGGAAGTGCGCGGCCAGATGGATCTGCTTCAGCGGCTTGCTCATGGTGGATGCGGTCCTTCCGGCTCAGGCGGTCGCTGCGGCGTAGCGGCTGGCGGGGCGGGGCAGGCCCAGCAGGCCACGCAGAGTGTCGGCCTCGTAGGCGGTGCGGAAGGCGCCCCGGGCCTGTAGTTCGGGTACCAGGCCCTGGGTGATGGCGGGCAGGTCGTGGCCCGCGACGGCGGGGCGCAGACGGAAGCCGCTCAATCCTTCCGCCGCCAGCTCCTGCAGCAGGTCGGCGAGTTGGGAGGGCGTGCCGGCGAAGACGCGTGCGTCGCTGGTGTACGACTCCCCCGCCAGGGCGTCGAGGCGCGCGCGCCGGTCCTCCGCGGCGGCCTGCGCGTCGTCCAGGAAGACCACCAAGTCCCCGAAGACGTGCAGGAGTTCGTCCCCGCGTGCGGCCGCCTCCTGCTCGGCGCGGATCTCGGCGACGATCGCGCGGGCCTGCTCGGCGTCGTGCGGGGTGACGTAGCCGATGTCGGCCTGGCGGGCCACGAGCCGGTACGGAACGGTCTGGTGGGCGAGGGCGGTGACCAGCGGCTGGCCCTGCGGCGGGCGCGGGGTGATGGACGGGCCCTTGACGCTGAAGTGCTTGCCCTCGAAGTCGATGTAGTGCAGCTTGTCCCGGTCGATGAAGCGGCCGGTGGCCGCATCCCGGATCTCGGCGCCGTCCTCCCAGCTGTCCCACAGCCGCCGCACGACCTCGACGTAGTCGGCGGCCTCGTCGAACAGCTCGGTGAGGCGCTCCTGTCCGGCCGGCGTCCGCAACTCCTCCAGGCTGATCGGCGGGAACGTGCGGCGGCCGAAGTGGTCGGCCTCGTGCGGGCGGGCGGTGATCTGCACGCGCAGGCCGGCCCGGCCGGTGCTGACGTAGTCGAGGGTGGCGATGGCCTTGGAGATGTGGAAGGGCTCGGTGTGCGTGGCGATCACCGTCGGAACCAGGCCGATGTGCCGGGTGAGGGGAGCGATGCGGGAGGCGATGAGTACGGCGTCGAGGCGGCCGCGCACCTGGTCCGTACGGTCGTCCGGCTCGCCGTAGTGCGAGGACTGCAGGCCGAGGCCGTCCTCGAGGGTGACGAAGTCGAGCAGGCCGCGCTCGGCCTCGGCGACCAGATCGGCCCAGTATCCGGCGGTGAACAGGTCCCGGGGACGGGCGACTGGCTCGCGCCAGGAGGCGGGGTGCCAGCCGGTGCCGTCCAGAGCGACGGCAAGGTGCAAATGTGAAGGGGCAGTTGAGGACACGAAGGTGCCTTCCTGGAGGTCCGTATGAGATCACCGGCCCACGACGAGGGTGGGCGCACGGCGCGAGGGAAACGGGGTCAGGAACAACAGAGGGCGCCGGCCACGCGCTGAAGGTCGATGTGGGGCCGGCTGTGGAGGCGTACGGCACGCGGTACACGTGTCACGCGGCCCACCTCCAAGTCATCGCCTTCGACAAGGACAACGGCACGGCTATGCCGTTTCTTCCAGGAAGGCGGCTTCGGTCTGCCGTACGAGTGAGAAGACCGTGCGGCAGCGCAGGGTGAAGCCGATCGACTCGTACAGCCGGATCGCGTTCGCGTTGTCGGCCCTGGCGTGCAGGAAGGGCCGCTCGCCGCGCTCCTTGATGCCGGCCGCGACGGCGCGGACCAGACGGGTGGCCAAACCCCGGCCGCGATACGCCGGGTCGGTGCACACGGCGCTGATCTCGGTCCAGCCGGGTGGGCGGAGGCGTTCGCCGGCCAAGGCGATCAGGCGGCCGCGGTGGCGGATGCCCAGGTAGGTACCCATCTCGACGGTGCGGGGCAGATAGGGGCCGGGTTCGGTGCGGGCGACCAGGTCGAGGATCTCCGGCACGTCGTCGGAGCCGAGCCGTACGGCCTCGGGGTCGGGCTCCGCTCGCAGGCCGGTGTCCACGAGCTGGACGCCGTGTCCGATGCCGACGACCTCCCAGCCCTCCGGTGCCTCGGTGACGCCTCGCACCGAGGCGGTGCCACCGGGGCCGACGAGCGCGGCGAGGTCGCCCCAGGCGCGCGGGTCGTCCTCGTCGGCAACGGCGTAGAAGGGAGCCACGTCCTGGTGATAGCGGGCGGCGTGGCCGATTCGTTCGGCGAAGTGGGCGTGGGGGCCGGTGAGCGCGGCCCATGCGGGGTTGTCCAGGATGTGCGAGGAGCTGGCGTCGAGGGTGATGACGGACATGGTGTGGCGGTCTCCAGGGTGCGGCTCGGGGTGTCCGGCGCGCGGGAACTCCGTCGCGGGGCGGCGGTGGAGTCCCCGGCACGCGGTGGTCAGGAGTTGTCCAGCGGCAGCCCGGGCGGGTTGACCTCGGACTTGGCGACGGCCTCGTCGGAGAGGTTGTACGCCTTGAGCCACTCGGCGTACTGACCGTTCTCGATCAGGTAGTTGACGGCGTCGGCCAGCGGCTTGGCGAGCCCGCTGTCCTTCTTCGCCGTCGCCGCGATCAGGCCCTGCAGGCTCGCGCCCGCGCCGGAGTAGGTGCCCGCGGTGCGGGTGGCGTTGGGCGTGTTGGCCACCTGGCGGTTGTGGTAGGCGAAGCCGGGGTTGGGGCCGAAGGAGGCGTCGACCTTGCCGCTGTTCAGGGCCAGGTAGGTGCTGGTGCTGTCCTGGAAGTACTTGACGGTGAGCTTCTTGCCCTCCTTGGCCAGCTTGTCCTTCCACTCCAGGAGGATCCGCTCCTGGTTGGTGCCGGAGCCGACGGCGATCGTCTTGCCGGCGAGGTTCTCGTAGTTGCCGTCGAAGTTCCAGGTGCTCTTCTTCGGCACGATGAAGGCGAGGTTGTCCTGCCGGTAGGAGGCGAACTCGTACTTCTTCTTGCGCTCCTCGGTGTCGGTGACGTTGGAGAAGGCCACGTCGACCTTGCCGCTGTCGACGCCGACGAAGAGGTTCTCCCAGGTGGAGTTCTTCACCTCGGGCTTGAGGCCGAAGACCGCGGCGACCAGGCGGCCGAGGTCGGGCTCGGAGCCGGTGAGAGTCTTCTGGTCGTTGCCGACGTACGCCAGCGGCGGGAACCCGGCGGGCAGGGCACCGATGCCGATCTGCAGCTTGCCGCTCTTCTTGACCGCGGCGGGCAGTTCGGCGCTGATGGACTTGACCTCGGCGACCTTGATGGTGGTCTGGACGGCGGCGCCGTTGGAGACCCGTCCGATGACGACCTCGCCGGCCTTGGCGGCGCTGTCGGTGGAGGTGGCCGCGTCGCTGTTGCCACCGCAGGCGGCGAGCCCGGTGGCCAGGGAGGCGACGGCGGTCGCCGCGGTGATGCCGCGTATCAGGCTGCGTCGGGTGAGGTGGGTGTGCATGGCCGTTCCTTGTCGCTGAGGGTGAGGAGGGTGGCGTGGGGAGGTCTTGGGATACGGCGGTTCAGAGGACCTTGCTGAGGAAGTCCCTGGTCCGCTCGTGCCGCGGTTTGTCGAGGACCTCGGAGGGCGGCCCCTGCTCGACGATCTTGCCGCCGTCGATGAAGACGACCCGGTCGGCGATCTCGCGGGCGAAGCCGATCTCGTGGGTGACGATGACGAGGGTGGTGCCGCTGGTCGCCAGGTCCTTGATGACGGCGAGGACTTCACCGACGAGTTCGGGGTCGAGGGCGGAGGTGGGCTCGTCGAAGAGGATGACGCCGGGGCGCAGGGCGAGGGCGCGGGCGATGGCGACGCGCTGCTGCTGGCCGCCGGAGAGCTGGCGCGGGTAGGCGCCGGTCTTGTCGGCAAGGCCGACCCGGGCGAGGAGCCCGCGGGCGAGTTCCTGGGCTTCGGGCCTGCTGAGCCGGCCGGTCGCCACGGGTGCGGCGGCCACGTTGTCCAGCACGGTCAGGTGCGGGAAGAGGTTGAAGTTCTGGAAGACGAAGCCGATCCGGCCGCGCTGGGTGAGGATGGCCCGCTCGCCGAGCTCCTTGAGCCGGTCGCCCTGCCGCTTCACGCCGATCAGTTCGCCGTTGATGCTGACGTGACCGATCTCCGGCTTCTCCAGGTGGTTGATGACCCGCAGCAGGGTGGACTTGCCGGAGCCGGAGGGGCCGAGGATGACGGTGACCTCGCCGGGGCGGACGGTCAGGTCGATTCCGTCCAGTACCCGGTGGGTGCCGTACCACTTGTGCACGTCGTGGACCTCGACGGTGGCGGCTTCGACGTCCGCCAGGGCTTCGAGCGTCTCGGCGGTCATACGGCGGCCTCCCGGCGGATGCGGGTCCGCAGGTCGGAAAGACCGGTGCGGAGCTTCTGCAGCGGTGTCGACGGCAGGCTGCGGGTGGCACCGCGGGCGTAGTGCCGCTCGACGTAGAACTGGATGACGGACACGATGCTGGTCAGGATCAGGTACCAGACGGTGACGACCAGCAGCAGCGGCACGATGTCGCCGGGGTAGGTGGAGCCCATGGTCTGCGCGGAGCCGAACAGGTCGAGCAGGGAGACGTAGAAGACCAGCGAGGTGCCCTTGATCAAGCCGATGAGCTGGTTGACGTAGTTCGGGATGATCGAGCGCAGCGCCTGCGGAAACACGATCCTCCGGAACTGGTAGCCCTTCGGCAGGCCGAGCGCCGCGGCCGCCTCGTGCTGGCCCTGGTCGACGGAGAGGATGCCGCCGCGGACCACCTCGGCCGCGTAGGCGGCCTCGTTGAGGCTGAGGCCGACGACCGCGACGACCATGTCGGTGGCGAGTTTGGACTCGTCGAAGGTGAAGAAGGCCGGGCCGAAGGGGATGCCGAGGCTCAACGTCTTGTACAGGGCGCTGAAGTTGTAGAGGAAGATCAGCACCACGATGAGCGGGATGGAGCGGAGTGCCCAGACGTAGGTCCAGCTGACCGCGCGCAGCACCGGGCTCCTCGACAGCCGGGCCAGGGCGAGCACGATGCCGCCGACAAGGCCCAGCACCGCGCTGAAGGCGGTGACTTCGAGGGTGATCAGCAGGCCGTCGAGGATGGTGGGGCGCAGGAACCAGTAGCTCCAGCGGGCCCACTGGTAGAAGGGGTTGGTGACCAGTCCGTGCACGAACTGGGCGACCAGGACCAGTACGACCGCGGTGGCGATCCAGCGCCCGGGACGGCGCAGCGGTACAACTCGCTGGGCTGTGAGGGGCTTTGGCGGCTCGTCGCTGGTCGGCGCCTCGGGGAGGGTGACGGTGGCGCCAGGGGATTCACTCATGGTGGGCTCCGGCTGGGTGGGTACACCCCGGTAGCGCGGCGGCATGCGGGGGCGCACACGACGGCGAGTACCGGGGCGGGGAGGCAACGGCACACCGCGCGGGCGCGGTGCGTCAGGAGGTGCGGGGGCTGCGGGAAGGTGTCAGCCCCGACAGCGGGCACAGCCCGGTGCGGTACACAGTGCGCTGCTCACGCGGAGCAGATCGACGGCACGATCGGCGACGAGCAGGTTCGCGTATGACGGTACGCAGCCCCGGGAGCGGCGTGCGGCCGTCCTGGGAGCTGCGTACATGGCGTCACCGTCTCTGTTCCGGCCCTGGGGGCCCTCGCGCTTACCGAGGCTTCATCGGTCGGGTCGTCACCTGGGGCACCCCACCGCGATGGGAGGGTTGCCGGTCAGCAAGCCAGGGCTTGTCGCTGACGCTCATGACCGTTCTGGGCGGTAGTTAAGACAACGGCCCGAACACTTGTCAACGCCGGTCCGGCAGGTGGAACGGCCGGCGAGGTGATGTTCGACCTTGACACTCACCGGGGCGGGCGACGTACGTTGAACGGGAAAGTTCCTGACGGGTGGAGGCTTTGATGGACGCACTGGGCGCGGCACCGCGCGGTGCGTGCACCGGTGCGCGGCTCATCACCCGGCGGCATGTCGACTACTGCCGTACCTCCTCCGCCGTCTGTCCTTCCGTACACGCCTGACCCTGCCGGCCGTCCCGCCGGCTGTCTCCTCGTGGCCCTGTGGCCGCGATTCCTCGTGTTTCCCGGAAGGAACCCCATTGACCGGCCCCGCCCTGCACCTCGCCGTCGAGATCGACGGCGACGGCGCCCACCCCGCGGCCTGGCGCCGCGCCGCCCACTCCCCCGACCAGCTGCTCACACCGCGTCGCGTGGCCCGGGTCGCCGCCATCGCCGAGAACGCCGGGTTCACCCTGATCACCCTCGATGACGGCGTGCTGCCGCCCGCCGCCTCACCGGATCCGGTGGGCCGTATCGGGGCGGTGGAGCGGGCGGCCTTCGTCGCGGCGTCCACGAGCACCATCGGGATCGCGCCCGTCGTCCCGGTCACGTATGCCGAACCCTTCCACGTCTCCAGCCAGTTGGCGTCCCTGGACCACGTCTCCGCCGGTCGCGCCGGATGGGTGGTGACGGAGGAGGAGCGTCCCGAGGCGGCCCGTGCCTGGGGGCGGCCGCTGATCGCCGACGCCGCCGCGCGGGCCCGGGAGTCCCGGGACGGCGTGGAGGTGGCCCGTGCCCTGTGGGACTCGTGGGAGGACGACGCGGTCATCCGGTCCGTGGCCACCAGCCGCTACCTCGACCGCGAGCGGCTGCACTACATCGACTTCACGGGCGAGACGTATGCCGTCAAGGGCCCGGCGATCGTGCCGCGCCCGCCCCAGGGGCAGGTTGTCGTCCTGGGCCGGCCGGACCGGGTTCCCGCCGCCCAGCTCGACGTCGCTCTCGTCGAGGGGCGCGACCTCGCGTCGGCCGCCACGGCCGCTGCTGCCGCCGGTACGCCCCGCGTCTTCGCCGAGGTCGACGTGGCGCTGGACACCCCGCAGGCCACGGCAGCCGAACGCGTCACCGACCTGGAACGGCACGCGGCGTGGAGCGACCGGGGGCGGCTGCGGCACATCGGCTCGTCGGACCAACTGGTAGCTCTGCTGGTCGAGTTGAGTCGTCACGTCGACGGCGTACGGCTGCACCCGCTGGTGCTGGACGAGGACCTGCCGGTCCTCTCCCGCCTCGTGCTGCCGGCCCTGTCCGAGCGGCGCCTCGTCGCCCGTCCGTTGCCTGGTACGTCCCTGCGCTCGACCCTGGGCCTGGAGCGCCCCGCCAATCGCTTCGCAGCCGCTGCCGCGGTCGCCCAGGAGGACGCCCGATGACCCGCACCGATCCTCTCGACGTCCCCCGGCCTCACGCCCAGCTTCACTTCGGGGTGTTCTTCCAGGGTGTCAACCACTGGACCATCTGGTCCGCTCCCGACAGCGGCTCCCAGATCGACCCCGCCTCCTTCCGCCGGGTCGCCCAGACGGCCGAACGGGGACTGTTCGACGCGTTCTTCCTCGGCGAGGGCCTGCGGCTGCGCGAGGTCGACGGCAGGATCCACGATCTCGACGTGGCCGGGCGGCCGGACGCCATCACCCAGCTCGCGGCACTGGCCGCGGTCACCCGCCGGATCGGCCTGGTCTCCACCTCCAACTCCACCTTCAACGAGCCCGCCGACCTCGCCCGCCGCCTCTCCGGCCTCGACCTGCTCTCCGAAGGCCGCGCCGGCTGGAACGTGGTCACCACGGACAACGCCTGGACCGGAGCGAACTTCCGCCGCGGCGGCTACCTCGACCACGCCGACCGCTACCGGCGCGCCGAGGAGTTCCTCACCGTGGCCCGCGCGTTGTGGGACGGCTGGGAGGACGGAGGGATCGCCGGCTCCGCGGGTGCACGGGAATGGTCGGCGCCGGATGCCGTACGCCGAGTACGCCATCGCGGACCGCAGTTCGACGTCGACCTCGTTCCGACCCTGCCGCGCAGCGCCCAGGGGCACCCCGTGATCTTCCAGGCCGGTGACTCCGGTGAGGGACGCGACTTCGCGGCTCGCAACGCCGACGTCATCTTCTCCGCGCACGGCAACGACTTCGACGACGCGCTGGCCTTCGCCAAGGACCTGCGCACCCGCCTGCGCGCCGCCGGCCGGCCCGACGACGACCTGCGGATCCTGCCGGGCACCGAGATCATCATTGGTGCCACAGAGGAGGAGGCACGGGAGAAGAAGCGCTGGATCCGTCTGCAACAGGTCACCCCGGCCACGGCGTTGGGGATCGCGGGGCTGCTGTGGGGCATCGACCTGTCCGGCCGCGACGCCGACGGGCCACTGCCGAAGGAGGATCCGGTCGTCACCGAGAACGACGGCTCCTTCGGCGCACGTCGCATCGCCGACCCGCGCGCGGTCGTGGCTGAATGGCGGGCGAAGGCGGAGGCACACGGCTGGTCGCTGCGCGAGACCGTCATCGCGCTCGGCCCGCAGCGCGGGCACGTCGGCACACCGTCCGGCCTGGCCGACAAGTTCGCCCACTTCGTGCGGCACGGAGCGATCGACGGCTTCAACGTCACTCCGTACCTCATCCCCGACGGCCTCGACGACATCGTCGACCTGCTCGTCCCCGAACTGCAGGAACGCGGGGTCTACCGCACCGAGTACACCGGCAACACCCTGCGCGAGCACCTCGGCCTGCGCGACCCCCTCACGCACCGGTCCGCGCGGGACCGGCGGCAGGCGGGCTGAGTACCGGGATGGCCCTTCCCCTCAGGAGTGAGCACACATGACTGACAAGAAGCTGTCACACACGAACCGGAATGCGGGTTCGACCGGCGCCCGTTCTCACTGACATGACTGTTGGAGTAGCGCTCAACGCGTCCGACGCGCCGAACCAGGTCGACGCCACCGTGCAACTGGCCCGAGAGGCGGCCGAGTTCGCTCTCACGTCGGCCTGGTTCGGGCAGACCTTCGGCGCGACTCACCCCAGCTCGCGGCGATCGTCGGGCGGGAAGTTCCCGGCCTGCAGGTCGGCACCTCCGCGATCCCCGTCTTCGGCCGGCACCCGCTGCTGGTCTCCAGCCAGGCTCAGACCGCGCAGGCCGCTACCCACGGTCGCTACCACCTCGGGCTGGCCCTGGGCACGAAACTGCTGACGGAGACCGGCTTCGGCCTTCCCTTCGAACGCCCCATCGCGCGCCTGCGTGAATTCCTCACCGCCCTGCGGCAGTTGACCGAGACCGGCACGGCCGACTTCCACGGTGAGCTGCTCACCGCGACCACCCCGGTCCCGGCACGGGTACCGGGCGCCGAGAGCGGCGTCCCCCTGCTGGTGGCCGCGATGGGGCCGCAGGCGCTGCGGGTCAGCGGCGAGCTGGCGGACGGGATCCTGCCCTACCTGGCGGGACCGCGCGCGCTGGCGGAGCACATCGTGCCTGCCCTGACCTCCGCGGCCGAGGCCGCCGGCCGCCCCGCGCCCAGGATCGTGGCCCTGGTGCCCGGCGTGGTCACCGACGACGTGGACGCGGTACGGGCCAAGGCCACCGAGAGCCTCGCGTTCTACGAACAGATCCCGTCCTACGCCCGGGTCATCGAACTCTCCGGCGGCCGGCGGGCCGCCGACCTGGCCGTGATCGGCGACGAGAAGACCGTCGAGGCCGAGGTACGCCGATACCGCGACGCCGGCGCCACCGAGGTCGTGTTCTCGGGTACCGAGATCGCGGGAGAACCCGACCGCCGACGCACCTGGCGACTCCTCGGCGAACTGGCCCACTGAGCCCGCCGGTCGAACCTACGGGCCCGACCGGCCCTCTGCCCCCCTGCACCCCGTGACGAAGGAGAACCCATGACCACCGAGGCAACCACGACCGACTTTCATGCCTTCACCGAGAACTGGCTGGAGTGGCACCGAGCCCAGGAGGCCCGGCTCGCCGACCCGCACGGGTTCCTGGCGATCACCGGCCTGCACTGGCTCGACGACCGGCCCCAGCGCTTCCCGGACGCGCCCGGTGCGTGGCGCACCGGGACCGAGGGAGTCGTCGTAGACCTCGACGACGGTGAGGAACTGGTCGTAGACGGAACGCCGGTGCACGGTGAGCACCGCTTCGGCGTGCTCCCCGAACGCGGCGGCGTCGACGCCGTCTGGGGAGACGCCGTCATCGAGATCGCCAGGCGCGGCGGGCACGACATCGTGCGCCCCCGGCACCCGGACGCGCCGCTGCGCACGGCCTTCACCGGAACGCCGGCCTACGCCCCCGACCCGCGCTGGGCCGTGACGGGCCGTTACGTCCCCTTCGACACACCCCGGCCGACCACCGTGGGCGCCGCGGTCGAGGGCCTTGAGCATGTGTACGACGCTCCGGGCAGGGTCGAGTTCGAGCTGGACGGGCGCCCGCTGTCGCTGACCGCGTTCCCCGGGCATGGCGCGGGCCGTCTGATGGTGCTGTTCACCGACGCGACCTCCGGGGTCACCACCTACGCCGCCAACCGGGTTCTCGCCCTGGAGCCGCCCGCCGCCGACGGTAGGGTCGTACTGGACTTCAACCGCGCCACGAACCTGCCGTGCGCCTACACGGACCTGGCCACCTGCCCGCTTCCCCCGGCCGAGAACCGGCTGCCGGTGGCCATCGAGGCCGGCCAGAAGATCCCCCGCGAGCGCGGCGGTTCCTGAGCCGGACCCGGTGCCGGTCCGACTGCTCCTGCGGGGCGTCGCCTTCCGGCATTGACGTACGGCAAGAGCCCTCCGTACGATCACGAACGGCATTGAGTGTCAGCGTCAAGCCCTGGCTCGCTGACCGGCAACCCCTCCCGCGCGGTGGGGTGCTCCAGGTGAAAGCCCGGCGGGATCACCGACGATCTCCGCAAGCGCGTGGCCCCGTGACCGGGGCCGGAAATGTGGAGGACCGGCATGCGGCACGGTGGTGACCTCAGCACCCACTTCGCCGCCGCCACCGTGTTCTCCCGGCTCTCGCGTCGGCGCCACATCGACCTCAAGCGCTCGACCAGCTGTCTCTGTCAGGCCTGACGGACCTTCCCGCCGCCGGTCGCGGTACGGCATCTGCCGTCGCGCGCCCGGCCGCGCCTGATCTTCGTCTGTCTTTGAGCCCTGTTTCCCCGTGATCCCTGTCTGCACCGCGCTCGCCCGGCACCGGCGTCGCGCCGGCCGGGGCCACACACCCACGTACGGCCATGCCTCGCACGGCACCCGTGCCGGGTGACACGAGTAGGAGAAGCCCTCCGTGACTGCACTCCCCGATGTCAGATCCACCCCGTGGGCGGCACTGACCGCCCTTGTCACCACCAGTGTTCTGCTGACCGCCTGCGGCTCCAGCGGCACCGATCCCGGCAGCGGCACCGGGCAGCCCAGGTCCGGCGGCACCCTGACCTTCGCGGTGGGCTCGGACGCCGGCTGCGTGGACCCGCAGCAGGTCGCCAGCAACGAGACCATCTATTCGGTGCGCCAGATCGTGGACTCCCTGACGGACCAGGACCCCAAGACCGGCAAGATCGTGCCGTGGCTGGCGAAGAGCTGGGACGTCAGCTCCGACGCCACGACGTTCACCTTCCGTCTGCGCTCGGGCGTCACCTTCAGCGACGGGTCGAAGCTGACCGCTCAGGTGGTCAAGGACAACTTCGACGCGGTGCCCCGGCTCGGCGCGCTCGGCACCCTCGCCGAGGGCTATCTCAGCGGCGTCAAGAGCACCACGGTAGTCGACCCGCTCACCGTCAAGGTCACTTTCAAGCAGCCCAACGCCCAGTTCCTGCAGGCCACCTCCACCCACTCGCTCGGCATCGAGTCGTCGGCGAGCGTGAAGAAGACCCCGCAGCAGAAGTGCAGCGACGGCGTGACCGGGTCCGGGCCGTTCGTGCTGAAGCAGTACGTGCAGAACCAGTCGCTCACCCTCGCCAAGCGCACCGGATACGCCTGGGGTTCCTCGCTGTGGACCAAGCAGGGCGAGGCGTACCTGGACAAGCTGGTGTTCAAGGTCGTACCGGAGGCGGGTGTACGGGCGGGCAGTCTCCAGTCCGGCCAGGTGGACGCGATCAGCAGCGTCGGCAGGGCCAACGAGGCAGCGCTCAAGGGCGGCCAGGTCACCCTCCAGCGTCGGGCCAACCCCGGCATCGTGTTCGGCCTCGGCCTCAACAACTCACGGCCGGCCCTGAAGGACGCGCGAGTGCGCCAGGCGATCCTGTACGCCATCGACCGGAAGCAGGTTGCGGACACCGTGTTCCCGACCGGCACCCAGCCGGCGACCAGCGTCCTCGCGCACACCACGCCCGACTACACCAGCCTCGCCCCGGACCTGACGTCCGACGCGGCCAGGGCCAAGTCCCTTCTGGAGGCGGCCGGTTGGAAGCCGGGCAGTGACGGCATCCGCACCAAGGACGGCAAGAAGCTCGGTCTCACCATCGACTGGGTCCCCAACGCCGCCACCAACCAACCCGCGTTGGAGCTGATCCAGCAGCAGCTCAAGGCCGTCGGGATCCAGGTGTCCCTCAGGCAGCTCCAGATCACCCAGCTCGCGCCGACGCTGCAGTCGGGCGACTACGACGCGGCCTGGGGGAACATCACCCGGGCCGACCCGGACATCCTGCGCAGCTCCTTCTCCACGAAGCTGGCCAACTTGTACCGCTTGCCGACGAGCAGCCTGGACACGGCCCTGGCCGCGCAGGCCGCGACCACCGACACCGCCAAGCGCAAGCAACTGATCGCCCAGGCACAGCGGTTGATCGTGCACAACGCCTACTACGTGCCGGTCGTGGAGCTCCAGACCCAACTGGGGGTGTCGAAGAGGGTGCACGCCCTGAACTTCGACGCCTCCAGCCGGCTCCAGCTGCACGACACCTGGATCGGCTAGCGCATGCGCCGCTATGTGATCAAACGGCTCGCGCAGGCGGTCGGCGTGCTGTGGGCGGCGTACACGGTCTCGTTCCTGGTGCTGGACTATCTGCCGGGCGACCCGGTCACGGCGATGGCCGGTGCCGGGATGGACTCGGGGCAGGTCGATCCGAAGCAGATCGCCGCCCTGCGGCACGAATACGGCTTCGACAAGCCGGTGGTGGTGCAGTACGCCGAGTACCTGGGGCGGGCGGCGCGCGGGGACTTCGGCGACGCGGTGTCCACCGGTCGCCCGGTCACCTCGACGCTGGCCGACGCCCTGCCGCAGACCCTGCAGTTGACCGGGGCGGCCCTGTTGCTCGCGGTCGTCCTCGGCGGTGGTCTGGCGGTGCTGGCGACCTACACCGCTCAGCGCTGGCTGCGGCAGCTGCTGCTGTCGCTGCCGCCGCTGGGGGTGTCCGTCCCGACGTTCTGGGTGGGACTGCTGCTCGTCGAGACGTTCTCCTTCCGGCTCCACTGGTTCCCCGCGTTCGGCAACGACGGGCCGAAAGGGCTGGTGCTGCCGGCCCTGACGCTGGCGGTGCCGACCGGCGCGCAGGTCGCCCAGGTGCTCGCCAAGAGCCTGCTCACCGCACTGGACCAGGCGTATGTGGAGACCGCGCGGGCCAAGGGCGCCGACCGGTGGCGGGTCCATCTGCGGCACGCCCTGCGCAATGCGTCCCTGCCGGCGCTGACGGTCGTCGGCCTGCTGGTGGGGCAGCTGATCGCCGGTTCGGTGGTCGTCGAGACGGTGTTCTCCCGCGACGGCCTCGGCCGCGTCACCGCGGCGGCGGTCACGGCCCAGGACATCCCGCTGGTCCAAGGGGTGGTGGTGTTCGGTGCGCTGATCTTCGTGACGACGAATCTGGTCATCGACCTGGTCTATCCGCTCCTGGACCCGCGGGTCGTGGTGGCCTCGGACAGAAGGGCGGCACTCGCATGAGCCAGAGCCTTGTCGACGACCCGGCCGAGGCGGCGCCGGGACTGGAGCGCCCGGTCGAGGCGAGTCGGGGGCCGGATCCGGGACGCCGCGTGGACGTACGGCGGCTGCTGCGCTTCGTGGTGCGCCGCCCGGGTCTGCTGCTGTCGGTGGTCGTCCTCGTGCTGGTCGTGCTGGCCTCGTTCCGGCCCGGCCTGTTCGCCTCGCAGGACCCGCTGAGGGGCGTGCCGTCGCAGAACTTCCGCGGCCCGAGCGGCAGTCACTGGTTCGGCACGGACGAGCTGGGCCGCGATGTGTTCTCGCGGGTCGTCCATGGCGCCCAGCTGTCCCTGAAGGCCACGCTGATCGCGGTGCTGGTCGCGTTCGTGGTCGGCGGGCTGCTCGGGGTGGTCGCCGGGTTCGTGGGCCGCTGGGTGGACGACGTGCTGATGCGCTTCGTCGACGTGCTGCTGGCCATCCCCGCGCTGTTCATGTCCCTGGCCCTGGTGACCGCGCTGGGCTACGGCACGGTGAAGGTGGCGGTCGCGGTCGGCATCGCCAGCGTCGCCGCGTTCGCTCGAGTGGCGCGTGCGGAGGTGCTGCGGGTGCGGCAGGCGGTGTTCGTGGAGGCGTCGCGCGCGAGCGGGGCCCGCTGGTACTCGGTGCTGGGCCGGCACGTGCTGCCCAATGCGGCGGGCCCGGTGATCGTGCTGGCCACCCTCGACTTCGGCTCCTCCATCCTGGCCGTGTCGGCCCTGAGCTTCCTCGGCTACGGCGCTCCCCCGCCGGCCCCGGAGTGGGGCACGTTGATCTCCGACGGCCGCAACTACCTCGCCAACGCCTGGTGGCTGACCGCACTGCCCGGGCTGGCGATCGCCGCGACCGTGCTGGCCACCAACCGCATCGCCCGGGCGCTGGACGGCGAATGGTCCCGGCAGCGATGACCGACGAACGTGAGAACGGTGAGGACGTGACCACACCACTACTGGAGATACGCGGCCTGTCGGTGTCGTACCGCACCCGGGGCGGCACGGTCGAGGCCGTCCGGGGCGTGGACCTCGACGTGTGGCCGGGACAGGTGACGGCGGTGGTCGGCGAGTCCGGCTCCGGGAAGAGCACCATCGCGCACGCCATCACCCGGCTCCTGCCGGCGAACGGCCGTATCGACGCGGGCACGGTCCGCTTCGGCCGGCACGACCTCGCCACCCTTTCGGAGGCGGAACTGCGCACCGTACGCGGAGCACGGATCGGACTGGTCCCCCAGGACCCGACCGTCTCCCTCAATCCGGTCAAGCGGATCGGCGACCAGGTCGCCGAGGTGCTGCGCATCCATGGTCTGGCGACGCGCCGGTCGGCTCCCGCCGAGGCGGTCGCCGTGCTGGACCGCGCCGGGCTGCCCGACGCGGCCGTCCGGGCCCGGCAGTATCCACACGAACTGTCCGGCGGCATGCGGCAGCGCGCCCTGATCGCCATCGCCATCGCCGGCCGGCCCGAGCTGATCATCGCCGACGAGCCCACCAGCGCACTCGACGTCACCGTCCAGCGGGTCATCCTCGACCATCTCCAGCGCCTCACCGAGGAGTCGGGCACCGCGGTCCTGCTCGTGACCCACGACCTCGGGGTCGCCGCCGACCGGGCACAGCGGCTGGTGGTGATGTCCCAGGGCAAGGTCGTCGAGGCGGGCCCCACCCGTGACATCCTGGCCGACCCGCAGGACGACTACACCCGGCACCTGCTGGCCAGTGCGCCGAGCCTGACCACCGCCCGGCCCCGCACCCCGGTCTCCAGCCCCGAGGCGCAGACGGCACCCCTGCTCGAAGTGCGCAACCTGGTCAAGGAGTTCAGGCTGCCCCGCACCGGGGAGAGACCTCGCACCCTGCGCGCCGTGGACGATGTCAGCCTTGCCCTGCACCGGGGCCGGACCCTCGCCCTCGTCGGCGAGTCGGGCTCAGGCAAGTCCACCACCGCTCGCCTGGTACTCCGCCTCGCCGACGCGACCGCCGGGCAGATCCTGTTCGACGGCACCGACGTCACCACCGCCAAGGGCATTCGGGCCAGGCAGTTGCGCCGCCGCGCCCAGCTCGTCTACCAGAACCCGTACGCCTCGCTCGACCCGCGCTGCTCCATCGGCGAGGTGATCACAGAACCGCTGCGCGCCTTCAAGGTCGGCGACCGCGCCTCCCGGCTCGCCCGGGCCCGTGAACTGCTCGACCGGGTGGCACTTCCCTCCGCCGCACTGGAGCGTCGGCCGGCGGAGCTGTCCGGCGGACAGCGGCAGCGCGTGGCGATCGCCCGCGCCCTCGCCCTGTCTCCCGACCTGGTGGTCTGCGACGAGCCGGTCTCCGCCCTCGACGTGTCCGTACAGGCCCAGGTCCTGGACCTGCTGGCGGAGTTGCAGGCCGACACAGGGGTGGCCTACCTCTTCATCTCGCACGACCTGGCCGTCGTACGGCAGATCGCGCACCACGTCGCCGTCATGCGGGCCGGCCGCGTCGTCGAGACAGGCCCGCCGGAGGAACTGTTCAGCCGCCCTCGCCACGAGTACACCCGCGAACTTCTCGCGGCGATCCCCGGCGGCCGTGTCCCCTCCCCCGCCCCCGAGACCACCACGAGCCGAGGACCAGTTTCATGAGCACTCCCGCCATCACCTCGTTGGCCTTTCTCACCCCGGGCAACTTCGCCGACGACGACCCCTGGACCGGCCTGGAGGAGACTCTCCAGCTGTTCGAATACGGCGAACGGCTCGGCTACGACGGGGCCTGGATCCGCCAGCGCCATCTCGAGCACGGCGTCGGCTCCGCCGCGGTGTTCCTCGCCGCGGCCGGCCAGCGCACCGAGCGGGTCGAGCTGGGGACCGCGGTCATCCCCATCGGGTACGAGAGCCCGTTCCGCCTGGCCGAGGACCTGTCACTGGCCGACGTACTGTCCCGCGGCCGCCTCCAGGTCGGCTTCAGCACCGGCATGCCGCACGCCGAACTGCTCGGCGATCTGGTGTACGACGGGGACTGGCGCGGCTTCGACCTGTCGTACGGCAGGATCGCCCGCCTCGTCGACAACCTGCGCGGCCACTACCTCGGCGGCCCGGACACGGTGATCCACTCGCCCGGCAACGTCCAGCGGCCGCGACTGCAGCCGCACAACCCCGGTCTGGTGAAGCGGATCTGGTACGGCGGGGGCAGCCTGCGATCGGTCCGCTGGGCCGCCGAGAACGGTCTCAACCTGCTGTCCGGCAACATCGTCTCCGGCGAGGACACCGACGACTTCACCACCGCCCAGCTGAACCTGCTCTCCGAGTACCGGCGCAGCACGCTCGACGACCGGCCGGCGACGCGGGTGGCGCTCGGACGGGTGATCGTGCCGTTCGACAGCGCCGACGCCGCCACCCGGGCCCGCTACCGGGACTACGCGGCCAGTCGGCACGAGCGCACCCTGAAGCCGCAGACCCTGGCGGCGCTGGGCCCGAAGCGGCTCCTGTTCGCCCCGGACGTGGTCGGCACCGCGGAACAGATCCTGGAACAGCTGGCGGCGGACCCCGTCCTCGCGCAGGTGTCGGAGCTGCGCCTGGAGCTGCCGTACGAGTTCCATCGCGAGGAGTACGAACAGATCCTGCACGACGTACAGCACCTGATCGCCCCCGAGCTGGGCTGGCGCCCAGCTTCCCCGGCGTTTCAGGAGACGGGCCGGTGAGTCCTGTTCCAAAGCGTCCGGCCCGGGGCAGCAGAAACGGCCGACCATGAATCGTCGAGTCGGCGCCTCAGCAGGCCCGGGCTCCGGCCCAGTTCGGCAACGCTAGTTGATGTCGATGTTGACGGTGGAGACGCTGCCGTCCGCGTGGGTCAGGGTCACTGGCCCGAAGGTGATGATCACGGAGGAGCGGCTTCCCGGACCCTTGTAATAGCCGGTCGCCCGGGTGACCCGGACGGCCAGGGCCACGAGAGTCGAAGCAGCCTGTGCGTCGGCGTCGATCTCTGGCTGGGCAGTTGACACGGCGCGCAGTCATCGGCGTACCGGCCGGGACGTACCGCACAACCTCAGGCAGCGGTCGGAGGCATGAAGTCACCCACCGGTGGGTTGAGACGGGCAAAGCCTTCCTGGCGCTGGTAGGGGAAGTACGGGTAGGGCGCTGCCTTGCTGCTCGCCGCGTCGAGTTTCGCCATCTGGTCGGGCGTGAGTGCCCAGCCGACGGCACCCAGATTCTGGCGGAGCTGCTCCTCATTACGGGCGCCGATGATGACGGAGGAGACGGTCGGCCGTTGCAGCAGCCAGTTGATGGCGATCTGCGGAATGGCTTTGCCGGTCTCCTGCGCGATCTCGTCGAGGACGTCGACCACCCGGTGGAGGTGCTCGTCATCGACCGGCGGGCCGTAGTCCGCGGTTCGGTGCAGCCGGCTGCCGGCGGGCAGCGGTTGGTCGCGGCGGACTTTGCCGGTGAGCCGTCCCCAGCCGAGAGGGCTCCAGACGAGCGCGCCGAGTCCCTGGTCGAGTCCGAGGGGCATCAGTTCCCACTCGTAGTCGCGTCCGACAAGGGAGTAGTAGACCTGATGCGCGATGTAGCGCGGGTGGCCGTACCTCTCCGCGATCGCGAGGGACTTCATCGCCTGCCAGCCGGAGAAGTTGGAGACTCCGAGGTAGCGCACCTTTCCTGCGCGCACGAGATCGTCGAGCGTGGACAGGGTTTCCTCGATGGGCGTGCCGGCGTCGAAGGCGTGCAGCTGGAACAGGTCGATGTAGTCGGTGCCGAGCCGGCGCAGCGCGTCCTCGCATGCGGTGATCAGGCGGGAGCGGGACGAGCCCGCGTCGCCCGGGCCGTCACCCATCGGCAGGCTGGTCTTGGTGGACACGATCACCTGATCCCTGCGGCCTTTGATCGCTTCGCCCAGCACCACCTCGGACGCGCCGCCGGAGTACACGTCGGCGGTGTCGAACATCGTGATCCCGGCATCCAGGCAGATGTCCACGAGGCGGCGCGCTTCTTGCGCATCGCTGTTGCCCCAGGCCCCGAACAGCGGTCCCCGGCCGCCGAAGGTGCCGGCGCCGAAGCTCAGCGCGGGGACCTTGAGTCCGGATGCACCCAGCCGCCTGTATTCCATGGCCACTCCCCAATCTTCCCAGCCGTGCTAGCTAACGGGTCTAGAGTTCCGTTAACATGTCACCCCGAAGGTACCAGATGCAAGCGATTAACGAAACTGGGGTCCCGTTATGGGTTCGGAGCGTTCGGAGCCGGGAAGCGTCCGGCCGGGAGGCCGTACGGCGCGGGTGCGGGCGGCTGTGCTGCAGGCGGCCGGGGACGCCCTGGCCGAGCGGGGCTTTGCCCACTTGGACCTCGCCGACATCGCGCGCCGCGCCGAGGTGGGCAAGACGACCGTCTACCGTCGCTGGGGAACGGTGACCAGCTTGGTGGCCGACCTGCTGGTGGACATGGCCGAGCAGTCACTGTCGCGTACGGAGACCGGTTCGCTGCTCGGCGACCTCAAGGCCAATGCCCGGCTCGTGCAGCGCACCTTGGCCGACCCGCGGCAGGGGGCACTGTTCAAGGCCATGATCGCGGCCGCCACCTGCGAGGCGAAGACGGCCGAGGCTCTGCACCACTTCTACGACATCCGCGTCGAGGAGTGGGCGCACTGCGTCCAGCAGGCCATCGACCGGGGCGAGGTACCCGAGGACACCGACACCCATGAGGTGATCCGTGCTGTCTCCGCACCCCTCTACTACCGCCTCCTGACCAGCGGCGATCCCCTCGACGAAGACGCCGCGGACCGGGCCGCCGAAGCCGCCGCGGCTGCCGCGCGCGCCGGTGCGTACCTGCGGAGCAAATGACTTGCCTGACGCCTCGCATCCGCACCGGGTGCGGATCACCGTGAGTGCTCTCCGGCGGTGCAGCGGCGGCAGGTTCTGCCTCTTCGTCGAGGCGGCAGGTGGTGTCGTCGTTGCGGCCGCCGCGTGTTCAGCGAAGGCTACGAAGATGATCGCAGCCAGGACCGCCCGGTCATCGCAGCGCCGCCGGCCTCCCCCTTGAGTACGTACCGGTGGCTCCGGCGCCAGGTCCTGGAAGATCTCCCACAGCCCGTCGGGCACCAGCCGCTCAACTATGTCCATTCTCGGATCAACGAGCTGTCGCCAATCAAGACACCGTCTAACTCCGCGCGAACTCAAGCAGGTCTTTGTTGAAGATCTCGGCGTACTTGGGCACCATCGCAAGGCCATGGGGCGCGCCCTCGTAGACCTTGTACTGCGCGCCCTTGACGATCTTGGATGATTTGGCGCCCGCGGAGACGATGGGCACGATCTGGTCGTCGTCGCCATGCACGATCAGTGTCGGCACATCGACCTTCCTCAGGTCCTCGGTCGTGTCCGTCTCGGAGAACGCCTTGATGCAGTCGTAGGCGCCCTTGATGCCGACTGTCATGCTCCAGAGCCAGAACTCGTCACGCGTTCCCTGGGAGACGGTCGAGCCCTCCCGGTTGGCACCGTAGAACGGGGCGCTGAGGTCCTTGTAGTACTGCGAGCGGTCCGTGAGCACACCCTGGCGGATCTCGTCGAACACCTCGATCGGCAGGCCCTCGGGGTTGGCTTCCGTCTTCAGCATCAGCGGCGGGATCGCGCCGAGCAGGACCAGCTTGGCGACCCGTGCCGTGCCGTGCCGGCCGATGTAGCGGGTGACTTCGCCGCCGCCGGTGGAGTGCCCGACCAGAATGACGTCGTGCAGGTCTTCGGTTTCGATGACCGCGGCCAGGTCGTCGGCGTACGTGTCGAGGTTGTTGCCGTCCCAGGGCTGACCGGAGCGGCCGCCACCGCGCCGGTCGTGAGCGATGGCGCGGAATCCGTTGTCCGCCATGAGCTTCATCTGGGGGTCCCAGGCGTCGGCGGTGAGCGGCCAGCCGTGGGAGAAGAGCACGGGCTGGCCCGAGCCCCAGTCCTTGTAGAAGATCTGCGTGCCGTCCTCGGCGGTGGCGAAGGGCATGGTTGCGCTCCTCTCGATGTCCCTCCGGGGATGTGACGCGAAAGCGGCGCCGCATGAGGTCAACATTAATTGCGGGGCAGCGATTCAGCGCGTTGCAGGCACAAGCGCAGACGTCCTTCTGGGGTCAGCGGTGCGTTCCGATGTCCCCTGCTGGTGGAGCTCCTGGACTCGGCGGCCGCGTTCACCGGGAGCCCTGGGTTCTGGGGGCTCCCGGTGAACAGCTGCGCGTGGCGTCAGCGTGCGAACTTCTCGATGGCCGCCGGGGTGACGGGGGTGAAGAAGTTGACGAGGTTGCCGTCGGGGTCGCGGAACAAGAGCGACCGGTTGCCCCAGGGCATCGTGGTGGGCTCGTTGACGAAGTCGGTGACGAAGCCGGTCAGGTTCTGGTGGACGCGGTCCACGTCGTCGACGAGGAACTCGGTGATCACGCTGTGGTTGTCCGCCGGGCGGGCAGAGCCCGGGGCGAACAGCGGGACGGTGCGGGTGCTCGCGATCGCGAGGGTGGCGCCCGCGGTCCTGAGTTCGGCGAAGTCCTCGGTGGCCCGTATCGCCTGCATCCCTGTGGCTCGCTCGTAGAACTCGACGAGACGTGCGACGTCGCTGGTGATGATGCGGATCGAGACGAAGTCCATGGGAATCTCCTTGGCTGTGCTGGAGGCGTGCACGTCGCAGGCTAGGAGAAATAGTGGACAGAATCGGTCCTGTATTCGGGTTAGGCTGCGAACATGCCTCGACCCACCGGCCGCGTGCTGACACTCCTGGAGCTGCTGCAGTCGGGCGGCACCCGGACTGTGGCCGAGCTCGCCGACCGTCTCGGCGTCGAAGGACGCACCGTGCGGCGGTATGTGGACCAGCTGATCGACCTGGACGTGCCCGTGGAGTCGGTGCGCGGCCGCTACGGCGGATACCGGCTGGCTCCCGGGTACCGCTTGCCTCCGCTCATGCTCAGCGACGACGAGGCGCTGGCCGTGCTGCTCGGCCTGGTCGCCGGCCGCCGGGCGGGGCTGACGACGACGGAGCGCACGGCGAACGAGACGGCGTCGGCGAAGATCCGGCGGGTGCTGCCCAAGCACATCGCCCGCCGGCTCGACACACTCCTGGAAGCTCTCGCCTTCACGGATCAACCCGGCGAGTTGGACCACCCGGACGCCGGACTCCTGCTCACCGTCGCCGATGCGGTGCGCCACCGCCGACCGGTCTCGATCCGCTACACCGACCGCGACGGACGGCGCAGCGAACGCACACTGCACGCGTACGGGATCGTCGCCCACGCGGGCCGGTGGTACGTCACGGGCAAGGACGCCCAGGTCGGCGAGGACCGAACCTTCCGGCTCGATCGCATCGCAGCCGCGAGGACCCTGCCCGGCTCATTCGAAGCGCCCGAGGGTCCCGGTCCGGCACAGCGCGTGTTGTCAGGATTCGCCAGGGCCGAGTACCGGCATGAGGTGACCTTGCGGGTCCAAGGGACCGTTGAGCAGATCCGCGCGCACCTCCCCGCAAGCGTCGCGAGCCTGGAGGAGCACGAGCCAGCGGCCGGCCAGGACCCGGCGGCCGAGCACTGGCTGCGCGTCGAGCTACGGGCGCAGCGGCTCGACTGGTTGCCCCCGATACTCGCCTCACTCGACCTGCCGTTCGTCATCGAGCGCCCCGATGAACTTCGCGACCTCGTCATCGCGCTCGCCGATCGCCTCACGTCCTACGCCCGCCAAGCCTGACAGCGAGCAACCAGTGTCATGAGACGGCACAACTAGTCGAAGTCGTGGTCGCGGTCGTGGTCGCGGTTGGCGTGTTGCCCTCCGGGGCGATTGCGGGCGCGGCCGCGCAGTCCCCGTACACCCCACAGGTCATCAGGAACAAGATCGGCACACTCCGCAGATCCTGCCCCGACGCCCCATCAGCCGGTAGTCGCCATATCGACCGGTGCCTGAGGCGATTCACTCGCCTCTCGGTGCCCGAAAGCCGGATACCCCGGCAGCGGGGCTGCCTTCCAGTCTCCGGCGACCTCGCGCAACAGCAATCGCATCGTCTCCGCGAGCGCCGGGAACTCCTCCAGCCTGCTCGCCATCTCCCAGCGATGCCTGAGCACCTGGCGTCTGGTCGGGGCCGGACGTCGAGTCCGATGGAGCGGCCCATCCTCCACGGCCCGAGGCAGCAGCCTCACCGTCACATCCACCGTCCAGACCGCTATGGCCTGCCGCATACCGGCCTGCCACACCTCGTCCTCGGCCAGTGCCGGGTACACGTCGAGGACCTGCGCCCGATACGCCTGCTCTGTCTTCGCGGCCATCCCGCCCGGCAGGGTGAAGACGCACCAGCAGCTGGAGAACGGCATCCGGCAGTACGCTGCCGTCAGGAACACCGACTGGTAGCAGGCTGCCTCGAAGTCGATCAGCCGCAACCCCTCCGGAGTCAGCAGGTTGTTGTCAGGACAGGTGTCACCCGGGGTAAAAGCCGGATACTCTTCCCCACCTGCTGTCCCGATCCGGGACAACTCCTCGGCAAGGCCCGGCGGAGCTTCGATTCCGGCGCCGTCGAGCAGCACGAGCAGCTCAGCAGCGTTCCGTGCGATCCACGGCTCGTCCTCCCAGGACGGCATGCCCTTGCCGTACCGGGACCACAGCCTCGTGAGATCGCCGCGCCGGTGCACCGATTCGGCGGCCAGGCTGCCGAGCCCACGGGCCCAGGCCAGCAACCCGTTTTCCGCGACGGTCGGATCGTTCCCGAGCAGGACGTCCGCCAGGGTGGGTGCCTTCCCAAGATCCCCCATCACCAGCAAGGGAACCTCGGGGTCTACGCCCAGGACCTCGGGACCGGCGATCCCGAGAGACAGTCCGGCGGCCTCAGCCGTGAAGCAGCGCAGCGACTCCGGCTCGTTGTTGAAAGCCTTGACGATCACACTGCCGCCGTCGGCCGTCTCACAACGCAACACTGTGCTGCGTGAGCTGCCACCCAGGTCGACAGAGCTGTACAGCTCGGCACCCAGCAGTTCACCGGCGGCGTGCAAGATCAGCTCCATCGCGGCATTCTGCCACCGACGCCCTGGAGGCCGCAGGTCGATATCCGACCGCCAGTCATCCTGAAACGATCACTTAGAGGGTGTCTCACATGGCAGATTTCGCGAGCTTCTCTTAGCACGGTGCCGACCGAGGCGTTCGCCGGACTCGATGCCGGGCCGCGCGAAGCGCACGAAGAGCCCGCGCTCGCGCAGCCGAGCCAGGTGTTCGGCGGAGAAGAACGCCTTGTCCGCGCGGAGTTTGACGGGTCGGCGCCGCCGTGGTCCCCGGCGGGACCGGACGGCGGGTATGCCGCGAATGAGCGGCTCGAGGGCGAGGCTGTCGTGCATGTTCGCGCCGGACACGGCGACGGCGAGCGGGATGCCCTGGGCATCGGACGGCACGTGCAGCTTGCTGCCCTTCTTGCCGCGATCGACCGGGGTCGGCCCGGTCAGCGATCCCCCGTTACCTTTTCCGTGGCCCCGCTATTGGGGCTCCGGTCTCCGGGCCCGGTATGACTTGGTCCCCTCGTCGACATGATCGAAAAGGTGGTGTCACCGGGCCGGGAGGCATTGGCAGACCGCTGATCAGGGGCATGACCGCTCACATCCGCACCATGGATGAGCAGGCCTTCGTAACGTGGATGCCGGCACGCTGATGCCACGCGCGAGACCGGGAAGAGGCTGCTGGGGAGGGGCATGAACCACGACGGTGAGATCGACATCTACCTCGGTCTGGACGTCGGCAAGGGCGAACATCACGGCACTGCTCTGACTCCGGCGGGCAAGAAGGTGTTCGACAAGCCCATGCCAAATAGTGAATCGCGGCTGCGTGAACTGTTCGAGGAGCTGCAGGTCAAGCACGGCAACGTGCTGGTCGTGGTGGACCAGCCGGCCTCGATGGGTGCTCTCCCACTGGCAGTGGCCCGCGATACGGGCTGCCGGGTTGCCTATCTGCCAGGGCTGACGATGCGGCGTATCGCAGATCTCTACCCGGGCGAGTCGAAGACCGATGCCCGCGATGCGGCGATCATCGCCGATGCCGCCCGCACCATGCCCCACACCCTCCGCGACCTGGCCCGGGACGACGAAACCGTCGCCGAGCTGAACATGCTCGTGGGCTTCGACGACGACCTGGCCGGGGAGGTCACCCGCATCAAGAACCGTCTGCGCGGACTGCTGACCCAGATCCATCCCTCGCTCGAGCGGGTCCTGGGCCCTCGACTGGACCACCCGGCAGTGCTGGTCCTTCTCGAACGACACGGCTCACCAGCCCAGTTACGGAAAGCCGGCAGGCGACGGCTGGTGACCCTGCTGCGGCCCAAGGCGCCACGCATGGCAGAACGGCTCGTTGCGGACATCTTCGACGCACTCGACGAACAGACGGTCGTCGTTCCGGGCACCGAGGCCTCCGCGCTGATCGTCCCAAGTCTGGCTGCCTCGCTCTCCGCGGTACTTGACCAGCGCAAAGTCCTTGCCACAAGGATCGAGGAACTGCTGGAGGCACACCCTCTTTCGCAGGTCCTGACCTCGATGCCCGGCATTGGGGTCAGGACGGCAGCCCGGATCCTTATCGACGTCGGTGACGGCAGCGGCTTCGCCACCGCAGGGCACCTGGCCGCCTACGCCGGCCTGGCACCCGCCACGCGCAGATCCGGCTCCTCCATCCGCGGCGAACAGCACTCCCGACGAGGCAACAAACAGCTCAAGCGAGCCTTCTACCTCGCCGCGTTCGCCTCACTGTCCCAGCCGGACTCACGTGCCTACTACGACAGGAAACGACACGAGGGGAAACACCACGTCGCAGCCATCGTCTGCCTGGCCCGACGCCGCATCGACGTCCTCTTCGCCATGCTCCGAGACGGAACCTTCTACCAGCCACCTGCTCCGGCCACCGCTTGACGAAAACCATAGGGGCACCTTTTGGCGCGAACGGAGGCCACGTCGACGATCGCCCAGGTCCAGTCCGCCTCGTCCCGGGCCCCGAGTTCGTCCAGCGCCGCCCGGTGCAGCCGACGCCACAGGCCGGTCTCGGTCCATACGGTGAAGCGGCGATGCGCGGTGGCGGACGACGTGCCGAACGCCGGCGGCAGATGCCGCCAGGCACAGCCGCTGCTAAGCCTTGACTGGTGCGGCCGTCCTGGCGGCCTGCTCGATCTTCGCGCAGTAGGCTGCACGGGCTTCCTCGTCGATCTGCTCCTCGTGTTCGGCGCGCAGCCCGGTCCGGCCGTCGAGGCCCTCGCGCAAGATGTCGGCGTGCCCGGCATGCCGGATGGACTCGCCGAGGACATGGACCATGACGGCGAACAGGTTCGTGTCGGCATAAGGCTCCGGCCACCACGGCACGTGGCCGGGGGCGTCGAGGGGAAGCTCGTTGATCGTCGCGTCCGAGTGTTCCCACGTGCGCCGGTAGAAAGCGATGATCTGATCGCGGGTCTCGTCCTCGGTCACCCACAGATCGCTGCCGTCGGAGTCCTGCCACCGGCACAGCGGTTCCGGCGAAGGGCGGTCGAAGACCTCACCGAAGTACCTGGCCTCGACGGTGGCCACGTGTTTGACCAGGCCGAGGAGGTTGGTCCCGGTCGCTGTCAAAGGTCGGCGGACGTCGTATTCGGACAGGCCGTCGAGCTTCCAGAGCAGCGCCTTGCGGTCCCGCCGCAGTCTCCCGTGCAGAGTGTCTTTCGCGATTTCATCGATCATGCGGCATGAGCCTGCCATGGGCTGCTCATGGTCTCAAGATCCCGTAGGTGGTCCGCAACAGCCTCTTCAGTCATCACCAGTACGTGATCGAGGACCGCTCCCGAGCGAACGTGCGCCGCCAGGGGCAGGCGCACAGGCGGTACTGGTCGCCGAACACCGTCCGTCGTACGCGACGAGCCTGGCTCAGTGGTGGACCTTCCTGGAACATCGTGAGGTGCCCGTGGCCAGGGCGCTGATGGCCTGCTGATGGCCCGCCGTCAGCCCGGAGCGCTACCCTCGATTGGACGACGCGGAGGGCGTGGCGTCGCAGAGGCTTTGATGGCGGCCGCAGTCCTCTCATCGACCAGCAGCCACATCTCGAGCCGTTGACCCGCCTCCCCAACGAGGAGAACCTCGGTAATGATGTTCATGATTCCAATAACGGGGTGAGAGAGAGTCGCGCCGCAGGGCCGCGTGTCTACAACCGGGTAAGCAACCCATCGCGACGTAAAATCAGGTGCCACGTTCACGTCGTCGATCAGGGCGCGGAACTCTTCAGCACCACCCCAGTCCGGTCGGGCAGCCGGCAGCAAGCCGATCATCTCGTCCGCCCTGGCTGCCCAATTGCTCTCGGTGAATATCCGGCGCGCCATGGGGTTCAGGAAATGGTAGCGAATCAAATTGGGCGAGTCCTCATCCAGGAATCCCAGCGGCCTCACCATTGTTTCCCATGCGCTGTTCCATGCCACAACGTTGCAGATCGGCCCGAACACGCATGCCGGCGTGGGATCAAGCTGATTCAGCAACGTACGCACCGTAGGCCGTGTCTCATCGCTGACCGGACGGGGAGCTGGGAAGAGCCCGGCGCTGTGACGTTTCATGACCAACATCGCAAGGTGCCGCTTCTCGCCGTCAGAGAGCCGCAGCGCCTCGGCAAGCGCGGCAAGCACCGCATGTGAGGGATTGGTATCCCGGCCCAGCTCCAGCCGTTCCAGGTACTCGACACTCATACCGGCAAGCGCAGCAAGCTCCTCCCGCCGCAGCCCGGGGGTCCGCCGCCGGCCAAAGGAAGGCAATCCCACTTGCTCGGGACTCAGTTGCTCCCGGCGCGACCGCAGAAACGACATCACGCCTTCCTTGCTCATCTCTGCGGACTCAGTCATCGCCGAGCACGTCTTCCAGCCGAAAGCTTGCGAACCGCATGCCCACCTCACTCTTCCCAACGGGCGTCAGACTGCTGCAGCTGCGCCCGCTCGACCTCCGTGGCAGCGTCAGCAACAGTCCGGCCATGGACGGCGGGGCGACCGCCGTAGGGGTCCTCATCGCTCCACAACGTCGTCGGGGCAGCCCTGCGGACCACCGGTATGACCTCACTGGCGAACCGCTCGAGCATGGCGAGCTGCTGCTCATGCGGGATCATCGTCGGGAGGTTGAAGGACTGCAGATCGTGTCCGAACCCCTCGTGGAACCAGAGGATCTTCTCGGCGATCTGCTGCGGCGACCCGACCAGGACCGGGCCACGCTCGATGGCGTCGTCGATGGTCGCGAACGTGTTCTCGTTGCCGGGCGTATGATTCCCCGGCTTGCTGAAGAAAGCCATGATTTGCTCGTACGTCGGCCCGAAGGCCTTTTTCGCCTCCTGGGTCGTGTCGGCCAAGTAGAGGAAGCCGGCCCCTGCGCCGACATAGGCGAATCGGGGGTCGTGCCCGTGCTCGGCGTACTCCGTGCGGTAGTGGTCGATGAGTACGGTGTAGTTGTCACGGGGCTGGATGGCGTTGGCGGAGAAGAGCGGGTCACCCCACTTCGCCGCGAGGCTCGCCGAGGTCAGCGTGGTCGCCGACCCGTGCCACACGCGAGGAGCACCGGCGAAGGGGCGCGGCAGGCTGGTGACCTCGTTCAGCGGTCCGCGAAAGCGGCCCTGCCAGGTGACCTTCTCCTCGCGCCACAGTCGGCGCAGCAGCTCGTACTTCTCCGCCAGCGCCTCCCACTGGTCGCCGTTGTCGATACCGAACATCGGCAGCTGACGCATTTCGTTGCCCTTGCCGATGACAAGCTCGAGCCGGCCGCGGGAGAGCTGGTCGACCGTGGCGTAGTCCTCGGCGACGCGCAGCGGGTCGTGGATCGACAGGACCGAGACGCCCGTCTGAATCCGGACCCGGCTGGTGGTCGCGGCTATCGCACCGAGCAGGACCGTGACGCCGCTGGAGAGGAAGGCACCGGCGTGCCGTTCGCCCAACCCGACCGCGTCAAAGCCGAACTGCTCGGCGTAGCGCGCGGAGGTCAGCGCCTGGGAGTACCGCTCGTCGGGGCGGATCTCACGCCCGGTCAGGGGGTTCTTGAGGTTCGGCAGGATGTCGAGGACTTGGAACTTCACGAGTGGATCTCCGGTTCTTCGCTGGGCGTGCCCGTCGGGCTGGCAAAAGACAGTGCGGTGGCCTTCCACTGCCGCAGCAGGCTGTTGACCGCCTGACGGCCGGCGCGGTTGGAGCCGACGGTGGACTGGGACGGCCCGAAGCCGACCAGGTGCACGCGTGGTTCGGCGGCCACCTGGGTGCCGCGCATCGTGATCCCGCCGAACTCGTTGCGCAGCCCAAGGGGCTCCAAGTGCGCCAGGGCGGCTTTGAAACCCGTGGCCCACACGATGGCGTCGAGGGCCGTGAACGAACCGTCCGCCTCGCGGACGCCGTCGGGTTCGATGGCGGTGAACATGGGACGACGCCGCAGGACCCCGCGCTCCTTCGCCGCCAACGCGTACGGAGTCCAGGCCAGGTCGGTATAGGAGACGACGCTGCCGGTGGGCCTGCCCGCTTCGACGTCGGCGGCGACCTTGGCGACAATCTCACGGCCGGCGACCTCGCGCTCGAACTCGCCCTCGCGGAAGACGGGTTCGCGACGCGTGTACCAGAACGTGGTGGCCACCCGTGAGATCTCCTCCAGTTGCTGGAGTGCCGAGATGCCGCCGCCAACGACGGCGACCCGCAGGCCGGCGAACCGGTCGGCCGAGACATAGTCATGGGTGTGCACCTGGATGCCGGTGAAGGTCTCCTGTCCCGGGTAGTGGGGGCGGACGGGGTTGGTCCATGTGCCCGTGGCGTTGATGACCGCCCGGGTGGTCCACGTCCCCGCGCTGGACTCCACCACCAGTTCTCCGTCGGGGCGGTCGTCCACGGTCCGTACGCGGGTGACGGTCACCGGACGCAGGATCGGAAGGTCAGTCGCCTGCTCGAAGGCGGCGAAATAGCGCGGCACCGCCGCACGACTGGGCTCGTCGGGGTCGACAGGTGGTTGCGGGAAGTCGGGCAGGTCAAAGATGCCGTTCACGGTCCCCATCCGCAGCGACTCCCAGCGGTGCCGCCACGCCCCGCCGGCCGCCGGTTCGGCATCGAGTACCACGAAGGTTCCCTCGGTGTCGGAGGCGTGCGGGCCGGTCAGGGCGCTAGCGAACCCGCGCCGCTTGAGGTGGTAGCCGGCCGAGAGCCCCGACTGTCCGCCTCCTATGACCACCACCGTGGCGCGTCGGGCCGCTCGCTCGTATCCCGCCTGTCCCCTTTCCGGGGCGGGTGTGTCAACGTACATCGGCCCGGTCACCATCTTGAGGGCGTGCGCTTGCGCCGGTGGCGAGTCGCATGAAGTCGGTGGTGAAGTCGACGTCGTCCAGAGACCGTTGCGCCCGTGTGGCGTTGCCGCCGAACTGGTGGTCGTAGCCGCTCCAGTTGCTGTCGGCGATTTGCCGGCCGGCTCCGCTGCGCAGCATGACGGAGAGCTCTTGTGCGGCTCGGGCGATGCGCTTGCCGAGGTCGGTCGATGCCCAGTCCTCGGGTGCACAGTACAGGGAGGTGGGCACCGGGATGGTGCGCAGGAATCCGAACAGCGGCCTCAGCTGGTCGTCGACGACCATGGCGTGTCGAGCGCTTCCGCCTGTCGCGGCGAGGACGACCGGTTTGGCGATGAGCAGATCGTTGTCGATCAGGTCGGCGAACGACTTGAACAGGCCGCTGATCCCCGCCTTGTAGACCGGGGTGGCGGCGATGACCGCGTCGGCCCCGGCGAGCAACTCCATGGCCGTCTGCACCTTCGGGTTGAGTATGCCGGAGACGATGCCCTGTGCGATGTCGACGGCCAGAGGGCCGAGATCGATCGCACGCACGGTTGCTGTCGTGCCCGACGCCTCGAGGATGTCGACCGTCTTCTGGGCGATGCGGTCGGCAAGCAGCCGGGTCGAGGACGGATCGCTGACGCCGGCGTTGACGAGGGCGATCGTAAACGAAGTCACGGCGGGGGTGAGGTCGTTCATGCGGTGTCCCTCGTGGGTGCTTTCGTGTGGTGGGCGGCAGTGGCCGGGGCCGCGGCGAGAAGTGCGTGGCCGAGTTCGCGCAGCGTCTGTAGTTGTTCGCGGGTCAGGGCCCGGGTCATCGCGGTGGTGACGTGCCGCGCATGTGCGCGGCCGAGGCGCCGTTGCACGTCACGGCCTTCTGCGGTGAGGACGATGCGGCAGGCGCGGGCGTCGTCGGGATCGGGCCGTCGTTCGACGAGGCCCCGCTTCTCCATGCGGGCGACGAGCCGGGACACCCCTGCCTGGGTGAGCAGGGCGTCGTCGATCAGGTCGGTGATCCGCAGGCCGTCCTTCGCTCCGGCCAGCGCGTAGAGCACGCCGTACTCGCGTGGCGGGAAGCCACCCCAGTCGCCCTCGTACTCGAACTCTCGCGCGAGGGTCGCCTGGGCCCGGAACATCGCCTCCCAAGCCTCGTTGGCCAGTCGGCTGACGCCGGCCATCAGAACGCCGCCGGGAAGCTGGCTTCGACGGCCGGGTCGCTGTCCTGGTACGGCGAGGTGCCAGACAGGTTGTCGCCCCGGTTCGGGTTCGGCCGCGGCTGACGCGGCTCGGCGTCGCCGTACTTCGCCCTGACCAGGGAAGCGTGCGTCGGAGCGTCGGGGATACCGGGCTTGCGGCGGACTGCCATCTCCTTGCGCAGCACGGGCACCACCTCAGTGCCCAGCAGTTCGACCTGTTCCAACGCCATGTCGAGGGGCAGACCGAGGGCGTCGACCGAGAAGAGTTGGCGTTGGTAGTCCCCGAAGCCCTCCTGGAAGGTGAGGACCTTCTCGATCACCTCCTGCGGGCTGCCGACGGTCAGCGGCGTACCCGCCATGTAGTCCTCCAGCTTCGAGCCGCGGAAGACCGGGTAGTTCTCGAAATAGGGCCGATAGGTGTCGACCGCGTCCTGGGAGCGCTTGGCGACGAATGCCTGACCGCCCAGTCCGACGATGGCCTGCTCGGCGGTGCCGTGGCCGTAGTGCTCGTACCGCCGCCGGTAGAGTTCAACGATTGGCTTGAAATGGAAGTTCGGGGCCAGGATGTGGTTGGCGAAGAACCCGTTGCCGTAGTACGCCGCCTGTTCGGCCGTCTCAGGGCTGCGGATCGAGCCGTGCCACACGAACGGCGGGACGTCGTCCAGCGGGCGCGGGGTGGAGGTGAAGCCCTGCAGCGGGGTGCGGAACCTTCCTTCCCAGTCGACCACGTCCTCGCGCCATAGCCGGTGAAGCAGGTTGTAGTTCTCCAGAGCGAGGGGGACACCCTGGCGGATGTCCTTGCCGAACCAGGGATACACGGGCACGGTGTTGCCGCGTCCGAGCATCAGGTCCAGCCGCCCCTTGGCGACGTGCTGCACCATCGCGTAGTCCTCGGCGATCTTGACCGGGTCATTGGTCGTGATCAGGGTCACCGCGGTACTCAGGATGATCCGGTCCGTCAGCGCCGCGATGTGGGCGAGGAGGGCCGGCGGCGAGGACATCACGAACGGTGGATTGTGGTGCTCGCCCAGCGCGAACACATCGAGGCCCACCTCGTCGGCCCGCCGGGCGATCTTGATCAGGTTGCCGATCCGCTCCGCCTCGCTCTGGGTGTGTCCCGTGGTCGGGTCGGGCGAGATGTCACCGACCCCGAAGATGCCGAACTGCATGCCGTGCTCCCTGCTGATACATGACTTCGCATGCAAATGAACAACATGACTGAGCATGTATTCCCCTGGAATCGACCAGCGGCGGCGTGATCTCCGCCATACCCCGTGCGGCGACTCAGAGGCCGACGGCAGCCACCTGGCGGGACAGGCCCGGATCGGCAGCGCAGCGGCGACCAGGGAGAGGGGCGACGGCGAGGCAGACGAAGGCTCCACACACCGACGACGCGGCCTCGACCTGAGGCCGACCGATCTGCGCTCGATGCCCGGCGGGCGTTGAGGGTGTCGCGGATGCCCGGTGGTTCTCTCCGGTGCTGGTGGACCACATCGAGCGGCGCCGGAGCGCCGGCGGCGGCCGGCAGGGCGACACCCTGCAGCCAGAAGCCGGCCGCGCGCGGCACTCGTCATGCGACGATCGCCACCGACACGGTGCTGCTCACAGCTCTCCGACCGCTTCACCGAAGTCCAGCTCGGCGCGGGAGCGTTCCTGCATCCCGCGCTGCATCAGGGGCTCGGATCCGGGCCATGGTGGACGGATCACGCGCCAGCGGCTGGAAGAAGCCGGAGTCGACATGGACGTCCTCCTTCGGCGGGAGGCCGGCCGCGTTGATCCGCCGCTCGGCGATCCGTACCGCCGTCTCCGGAAATCCGGCGATGCGCTCCGCTAGACGCTCGACATAGGGGACCTCGCCGTCGGTCAGAGCCAGCGCGGTCGCACGTGAGGGACCTGCCCCCTGCGACCAGGGCGGATACATGACAGCCCGCGGCCTGCACCACCACCGCGACCCCCGGCTCTGCGATCCCCTCCATCATTGAGTATCTGATATCATCGAAACTAATAAATGATCTTAATCGAGTAACAGTTTGCGAACTGATACGGTAAGTGGGGTGACAATGACTGCGGACCTGACCGGCACCGTCGAGGCCGAACCCCTCGACCGGCTCGGCTTTCTGCTCGCCCGGCACGGCGCCATCGCCCATGCCCGCATGGAGCACGCCTTCAAGCAGTGCGGACTGACACCCCGCCAAGGCGCGACGCTGGTCCTGCTGGGCGAGTCGGGACACATGAGCCAGAAGGGCATGGCGGAAGTCCTGGAGGTGGATCCCAGCATCCTGTGCGGGATCCTCAACGACCTCGAGGACACGCACCTCGTCGAGCGTCGGCGCGACCCGGCCGACCGGCGCCGCCACATCGTGGCGCTCACCGACGAAGGCGGCCGCACCCTCGACAAGGCCCAGGACGCCATCACCGCCGTGGAGAATGATCTCTTCGCCGACTTCACCCCCGAAGAGCTTTCCACCCTCCGCAGCCTCCTCGGCCGAGTGAGGACGTCCCAGAGCGACTCCGCCTGCACCTGACCGACCCGCCACCAGGCAGCTTGGGGCCACGGGCATTCCCGTGGCCCCTTCGTCATGCCCGTTTTGGGAATCCACAGCATTCCGGCAGCTTCGTTTCGGTGAGTCGACAGTCACATCCGTTCATTCATTGACGAGTCTCAACGATCTGTTAGCGTCAATGCATGACGTTGCTCGGCCATATCGGCCACGAGCCCTTCGGCACAACGCGTCGATCGTTCACCGCCCGCACCACACACCGGGCGAAGCAAGGAGACACCACCATGAAGAAGCTGATGACCCGCGTCGCCCTCGCAGCCGCCACCGTGACCATGACCGGCAGCGCCCTCGTCGCCGTCACCGGCCCCGCCTCGGCAGCCACCCTGCCCTCGGGGCACGGCGGTCACCACAGCGCCGTCGCCACCGCGACGGAGCACGCCGGCCTCTCCCGCATCGGCGAGGGGTGGTCCCTCTCGGACGGGCAGCGTGAATGGCACGGCGAGCGGGACCAGTCGGGTTACTCGTACTGGCGCTCCGGCGGCAACGGTCAGCAGCTTCGCTACGACGGTCACCGCCTCTACCACTTGAGCCAGGGACAGTGGGTCGCCGTCGCCCAGGCGGACGAGCAGGCCTACGCCTTCAACCGCTGGCACTTCGACCAGCTCTGGACCGTCCGCGCCGTCGACCCCCGCGGCATCTGAGCAGAATCCGCTCCCAAGAACACGCGAACAGAGAACATGATGAAGCAGTCGATCCGCACCCTCAGGACCCTTCGCCGCCGTCGTCCAGTGAAGGACTTCGGTGCCGGCCAGCACCGTGGACAGCCTGCCGCCGAGCGCCCGGCCGCCCTGGACACGCCCGGAAACGGCCGCCACCGCCGCACCGAGACCCTCGCTCTTCCAGCGTCCACCTGACCGCCCTCGTGTGAGCCGACCCCGCGAGGCCGACGACCCGACGAGGCCCCGCTGCGCACGCACAGTGCCGCCAAGCACAGATGCCTCCCGACGCGCCACGGCTGTGGCCAACCGTGTGAACAACACCGTCAACCTCCGCCTGCAAACCGAGTGATACCCACACCCCCGCCCGGCCGCCCCACGCCCCCGCCAAGGCGCGACGCCCCCGAAGAACACGCGCCTGCACCTGCCTCTCCACAGCGGAGGCGGACCCGGACAGCGGCCACCCCGCCGACTCCACCGTCAACCACACCGCGGCGCCGCCGAAGAGCGCGACCGACACGTTGGCGACCTGGCGGATCAGCAGCAGCGCGGGGACGTGCAGGAAGAAGCCCGCGCAGCCAGCGACGTCACCGAGCGACGACCGACGCGGTCCGACAGCGCGCCCGCGAGCGGCTGCACGATCACACCGAGCACGACCAGCGCCAGGGTCTCGTCGTAGTGGAGTTCACTCGCCAGATGGCTCGGCATGGAGGACAGCAGCCTTTAGTCCGTGACGTTGAAGACCTCGACGAGGCCCATGCACAGCGGCAGCACCCTCCCGCGCCGCGAAGGTGGACGCCGGCGAGGTAGCTGGACGGGGTCTTGTCGTAGCGATTGGCGATGCCTCGCCAGGCCTTCAGCTTGTTGATCAGGCGCTCAACGGTGTTGCGCTCCTTGTAGAGGCCGGCGTCGTGGCTGACGGGCCGGCCGCCCTTGCTGCCCTTCTTCTTCCGGTTGGCGGCATGATCCCTCTTCTCCGGGATGACCGCCTTGATACGACGTTTTCGCAGGTAGGACCGGTTACCGCGGGACGAGTAGGCCTTATCCCCGGCGACGCGTCGGGTCGGGTGCGGGGACGGCGGACAGGATGCTCCCACGGGATGCCGGTGCGGTTGACGTCGAGGATCGCGTTGACGATCTCCCGCGGGTACCTTCCGCACGACTTCCCTCCCTACAAAACCGTCAACGACTCCTACGCCAAGTGGGAAGCGGACGGCACCACGCAGCAGGTCCACCACCTGTTACGCGACAAGACCCGCCGAGCCCACGGCCGCAGGACCGAGCCGACCGCGGCCGTGGTGGACGCCCAAAGCGTGAAGACCTCGACAAACGTCCCCGAGACCAGCCAGGGCATCGACGCCGGCAAGAAGATCAAAGGACGCAAGCGACACCTGATCACCGACACCCTCGGCCTGGCCCTCGCCGTCCTCGTCACCGCCGCATCCGTCCACGACACCACCGGCGGCAAGCTCCTGCTCGACGACCTGGCCGCGGCGCACCCCAGCGTGACCAAGGTCTGGGCCGACGGCGGCTACCAGAGCAGCATCTTCAACCATGGGGCCGCGCTGGGCATCGATGTGGAGGTCGTTCAGCGACCACGAACCAAGGGGTTCGAGCCGCTGCCGAAGCGGTGGGTGATCGAGCGGACCTTCGGCTGGTTGATGCAGCACCGTCGCCTGGCACGGGACTACGAGGCCCTACCGCAGAGATCCAGAACGATGATCCACTGGGCAATGGCTAACAAAATGTCCCGCGAACTGGCCGGAGAATCCACACCAACCTGGCGAATCGAAACGGACATCCCGCCCACAACAGCGTGAACATTGATCAGATGCCCTCTTAGAGGTCCTAACAGAAGTGGTTGATCACGTGACTGTTGGCTTGTCCGCTCGTTGGTCTGGTCGTGGGGAAGAGACAGTCGCGGCCGTGGATCGTGTCGGACGAACTGTGGGCGCTGATTGAGCCGTTGCTGCCCGAGCCGGGTCCGAAGCTGGTCGAGGGGCGACCGCGGGTGCCGGACCGGCTGGCGTTGTGCGGGATCTTGTTCGTGCTGCACACCGGCATCCAGTGGGAGTACCTGCCCCAGGAGCTGGGCTTCGGTTCGGGCATGACCTGCTGGCGGCGGCTGGCCGCGTGGAACGAGGCCGGGGTCTGGGACGAGCTGCATGTGCTGCTGTTGAAGAAGCTGCGGTCGGCGAAGAAGCTGGACTGGTCCCGGGCGGTGATCGACTCCTCGCACGTGCGGGCAGCTCGGCGGGGCCCAAAAGCGGCCCCAGTCCGGTCGACCGTGCACGGCCGGGCAGTAAGCACCACGTCCTCACCGACGGCCAGGGCATCCCGCTCGCGGTGTCGCTGACCGGCGGCAACCGCAACGACGTCACCCAGCTGTTGCCGCTGCTCGACAAGGTCCCGGCGGTGGGCGGGGCCGTGGGCCGGCCACGGCGACGACCGGACGCCCTGCTCGCCGACCGCGGCTACGACCACGACAAATACCGACGCCTGCTGCGGCAACGCGGCATCCGCCCGGTCATCGCCGAACGAGGCCAGGAACACGGCTCCGGCCTGGGCATCTTCCGGTATGTCGTCGAAAGGACGATCGCCTGGCTGCACGGCTTCCGCCGCCTGCGCATCCGCTGGGAGCGACGCGACGACATCCACGAGTCCTTGCTCGGCCTCGCCACCTGCCTCATCACCTACAGACACATCCAACGCCTTTGTTAGGACCTCTTACAGCGGCTACGTACAGTAAGCGCCGCGGCAGGGTTTCCGGCACGGCGAGTACCGCTACGGCGATCAGACGGCGCTGATCAGTGCCAGTGCGTCGAAGAGCCATGGTGCGTTTTCGCCCCGCATACTTCCCGCGCACTCCCCTCGCCCTTCCCGTGCACGGTCCGGGACGTCCTCTACGGCCGTATACCGGTGCCCGTATGCTCCTCCCCATGAGTAGTGCTGCGCAGCCCGCCCGCCGTCGCGATGCTGTCGCGACCCGTGAGGCGATCCTCGCCGCCGCGGTCGTCGAGTTCACCGAGCACGGGTACGCGAGGGCCGGAGTCCGGCAGATCGCCGAGCGGGCGGGCGTGACGGCGATGATGATCAATCGCTACTTCGGCTCGAAGGAGGGCCTGTTCGCCGAGGCCGTCGACCGGTCCTTCGGCCCGCCGACCATCGTCGGCGACGAACGCCAAGGTCTGACACGCGCCATCGCGCACACGCTCGCCGAGCGCACCGGGCCCGGCGCCGAGCGCCTCGACCCGTTCCTCCTGACGCTCCGCTCCGCGTCGGATCCCGCGGCGGCGGACATCGTCCGGCGGGGTATCGAGACGCACGTCGGCGCCCGTCTCGCGGGGTTGCTCGACGGTCCCGAGGCGCACGTACGGGCTCAGCTCGGGCTGGCCCTGGCCGCCGGGACATGGTTGCTGCGCGCGGTGATCGGCACCGGCGCACTCGCCGCCGCCGACAACGACCGTCTCGCCGACCTGCTGGCCGACATGCTCCAGCCGATCACCGGTGAGACCGGCGACGCCCCCGGCGGCGACCCCGACAGCGCCGCCGAGTAGCCGGACCGTTCACCTTCACCGCTCCACCTCGTTCAGAAGGCGGATCAGAAGGCGGAGCGGATGAGGCCGCCGTCGACGCGGATGGTGGCGCCGCTGATGTATTCGGCGTAGTCGCTGCACAGGTAGGCGACGGCTGCGGCGATCTCGTCGGGCTTGCCGAAGCGGCTGTGGTCATTGGGGATGAGGGCCTGGACGGCGTTGGGCTGGATCTCTTCCCAGGTGTCGCCCCATCCCCGGGCGGGGCCGATGCTGGTGACGAGGTCCTTGGTGGCCTCGACGAGGATCGCTCCGGGGGAGACCACGTTCGAGGTGACGCCGGTGTCCTTGAGGTCACGGGCGAGCGAGACGGCGAGGTTGTGGCGGGCGGCCAGGGTGGCGTTGTACTGCGGGTGGGTGTTCATGGGCTGGGAGGCGAGGCCGCCGCCGATGGTGATGACGCGGCCCCAGCCGCGCTCGCGCATCGCCGGCACCAGCTGCTGGATCATGCGGACACCGGAGACGACGTTGATGTTGTAGGTGTCGTTCCACTCGTCGGGGGCCGCCTCGGCCCAGGACAGGTGGCGGTAGAAGCCGGCGTTGTTGACCAGGATGTCGACGGGGCCGTCCGCGGTCGCCGCCCGCACGACCTCGGCGGCGCCCTCGTCGGTGGCCAGGTCGCCCAGCGCGACGGTGGCGGTGCCTCCGGCGTCACGGATCTCCTGGGCGACCTTCTGCGCCCGGTCCTTGTCCCGGCCGTGGATCACGACCGCGGCGCCCTCCGCCGCCAGGAGCTTCGCTGTGGCCTCGCCCAGCCCGGCACTCGAGCCGGTGACCAGGGCGCGCTTGGTGGTGAGATTCAGTTCCATAGAACTAAGTATACAACCGTAGACTTGCTGCCCATCAGCAGTTGACAGCGCGGGTGGCAGCGCGATCTCCGCCGCGATAACGCAGGCTGCGACCGCGCGCCAGAGACGTCCGTCCCGGTCGGTGAGGTTGCCCGCGTGGCGGCGGACGAAGCCGGGGACGGCGAACTGGCGCCGGTAGGGCAGTCGGTCCCTGACCTGGCTGTAGGTGTGCACCCACTGGGCGAGGTAGAGCCCGCTGCGGAACTGGGGCGAGCGGAGCTTCTGCCAGGCGCTGTTCCAGTAGATGACGGCCAACTCACATGCCTATCAGGCGTATGCCTTCCGCAAGAACCGCGCCTACCTGTGCCGCCGCGGGATCCGATGCACCATCCCGGACAAGACCACCAGGCACGCAACCGCCAGAAGCTCGGCTCCCGCGGCGGCCGACCTCCGCGCTTCGACACGGCCGACTACCGCGAGCGCCATGCGGTCGAGTGCGGGATCAACCGCCTCAAGAGACACCGCGCCGTCGCCACGCACTACGACGAGCTCGACGTCCGCTACGAGACATTCGTCCTCGTCGGTGCCATCAACGAGTGGCTGTGACCCTCGGCCGTCACGCGGTGGGGTCCACGTTCCACGCCGCAGGCAGATCGCTGCCGCAGAAGACGCAGACGAAGTCTTCGGCGCGCACGATGTTGTGCTCCTGACAGTCGGGGGCCGTCGCCTGACGATACGAACTTGCTGTCCCACTACGGAGCGGTAGTGCTGGTCGCCTCCACCAACAAATGACTGTGACCGGCACTTGACCACGTCTCAGGCCCACACCGCCCTGATCACGGCGTGGCCTGCTGCAGCCGCCCGCCCGTAGAACCCTTGGAGGTCCCTGTGATGGTCGAGGAACTCGCGCCTGACCTGTGCCTCGTCCTCGCCGGACCAGATGAGCTTGGCACTGGCGACGTTCCACAGCTCGTCGAAAGAGACACTCGCGAGGAAGCCTGCGGCCTGGGAAACCCCCGACGGCTCCAGAATCCCCATGGGTGGGTTGGAGGGGTCGGCATCGGCACTGTGTGCCACGGGGCGCCCGCCGTAGATCGGCAACGTCCAGAGCCTGCCGGCATCCGCATCGAGGCCATCGGCAACGGCGTAGAGGTCATTGACGGAGTCCCAGACCTTGTCGATCGACGTGGCGATGCCCGCTGCGTACTCGGCGGGGTGGTTTTCCCAAGCCTCCCACATGAACGCCGCAAGCCAGGTGTGGTCGTCCCGGATCTCGGATTCCGCGACGGCGCGCATGTGCATGTGGATGCTCACAGCGACGAGTCCTCGAGTTCGGCGGCCCGCCTGTCGGGCCGAACGGACAGAACCTACTCGACGGCACTGACGGCGAGAGGCCCGTCTCTTCACGCTGGGATGTCCGGCGCTGCCAGGACCCCTCCACACCGAGCGCCGTGTGTCGTCGAGATCGTCCACTCCGGACAGGTACACATCCGTACGGA
>NZ_BNBC01000033.1:5298-48505 GCF_014654675.1 Streptomyces spiralis | reverse complement strand
GGGGAGCATCGCAAGGCGGAGGAGGGAGTCGATGCGGAGCATCGGCGACCGACGACAACGCGGCGAGGTGCGGTGCCAGGCGCCGCGAGCCCCGCATGATCGGCGAGACACCCCCTAGAGGTGCATCAGGTCCGTCCGGAGTCCGCGGGCGTCGCCAAGGTGCGGGTTCCGCCGCGCTGCCGAAGAATCTTTTCCGTCTGGGTGCCTCATGAAGAGCCCTGCGCCTGCGAGATTTCGCCGGTGTGACGGGGCGCCCCACGCGGTGGTGCGTCATGGCCGTTCCCGCCGCTGCGGGCGACTTCCATGCGCCTCCGGTCGTCCCTCCGGGGGACGCCGGGAGGGCGGAGGTTGCGATCGGACGCGGCCCGCCGCCGAGTGGGTCGCCACCACTTCCGGAAAGGTGCTCGCCCGATGCAGATCGATCTCAGTGGACGTAACGCGCTGGTCACCGGGTCGACGGCGGGAATCGGCGCGGCGACCGCGCAGGCGCTGGCCTCGGCCGGGGCCGACGTCGTGGTCAACGGCCGTAATGCCGACCGTGTTGCCGAGGCGGCGGAGCGGATCGGAGCACGCGGCGTCACGGCCGACGTCGGGACGGCGGAAGGCACGGCCGACCTGATCCGGCAGCTGCCCGAGGTCGACGTCCTGGTCAACAACACCGGCATCTTCGCGACCAGACCCGTCTTCGAGATCCCCGATGGAGACTGGCTGCGGTTCTTCGAGGTCAACGTGCTCTCCGGGGTGCGCCTGGCGCGCCATTACGCACCGCGGATGGCCCGGCGCGGGTGGGGCCGAGTGATCTTCGTGAGCAGTGAGGCGGGCGTCCAGACACCGACGGACATGGTCCACTACGGGATGACCAAGACGGCGCAGCTGGCGGTGTCGCGCGGGATGGCCCAGGCGCTCGCCGGCACCGGGGTCACCGTGAACTGCGTACTGCCCGGGCCGACGATGAGTGACGGCGTACTGGCGATGTTCGACGAGCTGTATCCCGGGCTCGATCCGGCTGAGCAGGAGCGGCGCTATCTGGCAGAGAACCGTGCGGCCGCGTCCCTGCTCAAACGCCTGATCCGTCCCCATGAGGTGGCCAGCATGATCGCATACGTGGCCTCGGAGCAGGCTTCGGCGACCACGGGCAGGGCACTCGGCGCCGACGGCGGCCTCGTCCCCACGATCGTCCCTTGACGGGTGCACCCGGCAGTCGTGCGGAACGGCTCGCCCTCGTCGCGTCCGCGGGGTGGTTTCCGCAGGTCCGCCGAGCCGTGTCCGCCTGCTTCGGCGCGGCGGACACCTCACGTTTGCATTAGCCCGCGTCTGCAATTATTGTGTGAACCTGTAAAGAGCTTCTGCAACTAAATGCGGCGGCTCACCTGTACCACTCCTGGGGGTGTCCCCTGACCCCCGTGCCCGGCTCCGTCGGACGAGCCGCCGCACCGGGAGGCACCCGCTCCCCCAAGCCTCGCCGAAAACGAGGCATCGATCGAAAAGGCATCATTCATGTCCCTGAAGGAAATCCTCCCCGGCCGCCTCGGCTTCGGCACCGCTCCGCTGGGCAACATGTTCCGCGCGATCCCCGACGAGGAGGCCCGCGCCACCGTCGAGGCCGCCTGGGAGCAGGGCATCCGCTACTACGACACCGCACCCTTCTACGGCGCCGGCCTCGCCGAGGAGCGCCTGGGCCAGGTCCTGTCCACCAAGCCCCGCGACGCCTACGTGCTGTCCACCAAGGTCGGCCGGGTCATCCTCGACGAACCGGAGACCGACGTCCCTGACTTCGGGGAGAAGGGCGACCTCTTCGAGCACGGCAACCCCAACAAGATCCTCCACGAGTGGACCGCCGACGCCACCGAGCGCTCCATCGAGGGCAGCCTCCGCCGCATGGGCGTCGACCGCTTCGACATCGTCTGGGTCCACGACATCGCCCAGGACTTCCACGGCGACGCCTGGATCCAGAAGTTCGAAGAGGCCCGCACCGGTGCCTTCCGCGTCCTGTCCCGCCTGCGCGACGAGGGCGTCATCAAGGCCTGGGGTCTGGGCGTCAACAAGACCGAGCCCATCGAGATGACCCTCGCCCTCGACGAGCCCAAGCCCGACGGGTTCCTCCTCGCGGGCCGCTACACCCTCCTCGACCACGCCCACGCCCTCCAGCGCCTGCTGCCGATGGCCCAGGAGCAGAACGTCGACATGGTCGTCGGCGGCCCCTACAGCTCCGGCATCCTCGCCGGCGGCACCCACTTCGAGTACCAGCAGGCCCCGCCCGAGATCATCGAGCGCGTCAACCGCCTCAAGACCCTCACCGACAAGCACGGCATCAGCATCAAGGCCGCCGCCCTCCAGTTCTCTCTGGCCCACCCGGCAGCCGCCGCCGTCATCCCCGGCGCCACCCGCCCCAGCCGCATCGCCGAGGACTCCGCCGCCCTCCACGAGAACATCCCGGCCGCCTTCTGGACGGACCTGCGCGCCGCCAACCTGGTCAGCCCGGCCGCACCTCTGCCCAACGGCGCCTGACCCCTGACCCCCACCACCCCCACTCCCGAAACCCCCACACCGGCAACACCATCCGGAGTAACACCATGGCCTCGACGTCCGTCAGCCGCATCGTCCCCGCCTCGCCCGACAAGGTCTGGAGCCTCATCGGCGGCTTCGACGCCCTGCCCGACTGGCTCCCCTACATCTCGGAGAGCACCGCACTCGAAGGCGGCCGCGTCCGCCGGCTGAAGAACCCCGAGGGCGAGGTCATCATCGAGCGCCTCGTCGACTTCAACGAGACCGAACGCCGCTACAGCTACGCCATCCTCCAGGCCCCCTTCCCCGTCAACGGCTACGTCTCCACCATCCGCGTCCACGCGATCCCCGGACAGGAGAACGCCGCCGAGGTCCAGTGGTCCGGCCGCTTCAACCCCGACGGCGCCACCGAGGACGAGGTCGTCGACCTGTTCAACGGCATCTACCGCGACGGCCTCGACGCCCTCCACACGACCCTCGCCGCCTGACACCGACGCCGGCCCGCCCAGGGCTCCGGCGCCGGACCGCACGGCCCAAGTGCGCACCCCGGCACCGGACGGCACGTCCGAGGTCGGAGTTCGGCTCTCATCAGTGTGACCGGCGCCCGTGCCATTTCGGCACGGGCGCCGGACCGGCCTGTTTGTCCGTCCGGCCGGCCCGGCACACGCCTCCCGCAGAGCTCGCGGACGGGCTGCTTCCTGCCTACGGTCGGGAACCGCTGCCGGACTTACGGATAGCTCACCAGGTAGGCCACGTTGCTGCTGGGAGTGACCTGGTTGCCGGTGTTGTCGACGATGTGATTGATGGTGCCGGCGCCGCCCAGGACCGTGGTGACCATGCTGTGGAACTTCACCGTGGACGTGGTGGGCACCTCGATGGCGTGGCCGAGTACGACGGAGGGGTTGTCGCGGAGATAGGCGTAGACGCCCACACCCCATGCCTCGTGTGAGGTGACGGAGTTGGCGACCTTGTACGAGGCGTAGCCGAGGTCGCCTCCACTGGTGGTCCAGCTGGACTGGTCGGGCACGTCGTAGGGGGTCTCGCTCTGGTAGAAGTACGTGCGGCCGCCGTTGCCGTTCCAGGTGGTCTGGTACTTCTGGTAGTGCTCGACCGCCAGGCCGTACATGGTGACGTTGTTGCCGTTGACGATCAGTCCGTTGACTGCCGGGTTGGCCGTCCAGCCGACGCCGTTGGTGTGGTCCGCGCGCCACAGCCACAGGTCGTCCCCGATGACGTCGTTGCTGTTGATCACCAGTGACTGGGTTGCCTTGCCGGCGAGGTCGCCGCCGATGCGGAAGAACACGTCGTGCAGCACGATCGGGTCGGCGGTGTGACTGGCGGTCGAGCCGGTCGGGCCGACCTGCATGAGCGTGTTGGAGTTGGTGGTGTTCGCGCTGATCAGCAGCCCGGCGATGTCGATGCCGTCGACGTCGGCGGTGGTGATGGCGGTGACGCCGTTGTCCGGTACGAGGGTGGCCAGGCCCAGGCCGAGGACCACGGTGTCGGGGCGGGTGATGTTCAGCGGGGCGGACAGGTGGTAGACGCCCGGGGTGACGATCAGGTTCTTGCCCGCGGCGAGTGCGTTGTTGATCGTCGTGGCGGTATCACCGGGTTTGACGATGTAGAACTGGCCGATCGGCAGCGAGGTGCCCGGGGCGGTGCCGTTCGTCCAGTCCGGGCCCTGCACATTGGTGCGCACGGACGGGACGAACACCTGCCAGTTCCCGGAGCCGTCGACGTAGATGAACGGCTTCTCGCGCATCACCGGGCTCTGGGCGACGGTGGTGTACTGCGGATTGGGGAAGCTGGTCGCCGGGGCGCCGGTGTCGCCTACGAAGACCATGTTCCAGTTGTGCCCGGTCCAGCCGCCGTTCATGGCGGTGTCCTGGGTGAGGAACTGCTGCTGGGTCCCGGAGTTGATCTGGCCGGAGACCCGCGAGTCGCCGATGTAGCCGCCGCTGGACCAGTTGGTGCTGGTGCCGTGGGTGTCGTCCCACAGCTTCATGCTGCCGTGCACGTCCATGCGCCGGAACGGGTCGGCCTGCGAGACGGCCCACATGGTGCTGCCCGAACCGGGGCTCACCGACATGTTCTCCACATCGCGCCAGAAGTTCTGGGTGGCGTTGCCGTCGCTGGTGTGACCCGCGACGTGCACGCCGCCACCCGTGATCGACACGTCGTCCGGTGACAGCCCGAGCCCGGCAACCTGGGTGTAGTAGCCGACGGGTATGTCGACGTTGTAGGTCCCGGGGGTGAACAGCAGGGCGTTGCGCTGGGCGCCGAACTCGTTGGTCTGCTGGGTGCTGTAGACCGAGTTGATCTTCGACTGGATGGTGGACGTCGACATCGACGGGTCGAACACCGTGACGTTGGGGCCGAAGTCCGGCGTGCCGGCCGGCGGGGTGATGCCGGCGGAGAGAGTGAAGGACTGGGCGGCGGAGCCGTTGCACGTGTATTGCTGCAGCTGGACGCTGTCGGCGGTGGACGCCGACGGCACATCGAGGCACTTGCCGCTGTTGCGGTTGACGAAGTGGTACGTGCCGGAGGCCTCCGCGACCGGCTGCCACTGCTGGTTGGCGCCGCCGCCGTAGAGCCACAGCTGGGTCAGCGCGCCGTCGGCGGTGGAGACGCCGGTCTCGTCCCAGACCTGGTTCGGCGCGGAGGCGACGCCGATCCGGTAGTAGCCGCTGTCGGTCGGCGTGAACTGCCAGGACTGCGCATCGGTGCCGTTGCAGGTGTACTGCTGCACGGCGGTGCCGTTACCGGTGGCCGCGGCACGCGCGTCAACGCACTTGCCGCTGCCCGCGTTGACGACGGTGGTCGGAGCGGTGGGGATGCTCGCGGCGGCGGCACTCGCGGCGGAAGCCAGTGCGATACCGGCGGCGGCCGGCAGCAGAAAGGCTGTCGTGAGGGCGGCCGTGCGTCTGCGCCGGCGGGGGGCGCGGACGCACGCGGCGGGAACGTCGGTCAACGTGTCTCCTTGGTCGCGATGTGGGGCGCGATGCGGATCGGACGCTAGAGGCAGTCCCTTCGGCCGTCAATACAGATCAAAATATAAGCCGTGAACTATGCTGCCCAAGAAGGGAGATGGGTGGAAATGGCCCCAACGGAGCGGGCATGAGGCTCAACGACGGTCCAGAAGGCGTCCGAGGAGCTTGTCCTGGCGCAGGGTGATGACGCGAGCGGCGATGTCGAGGTCCGGGTGGGCGGTGGCGAGCGCCTGCGGCCAGGCGTGGCGGGACCGTGCCTGCTCGCTCGGCGGCACCGGCCCGCCGCGCGGGCCCGTCCCGGACCGTCCCGGACATCTCAGTTGGTTTTTCCAAGTGGCGTGGTTAGGCTGCCGCTTCACGATCGCAAGGCAGGGACGACGGATACCGACTCTCCGCAGGCCCTGACCTGCCTTCCGGGCACTCTGCGACCGCATCGTCACATGGGGAGACGTCGACGCTTGAACACGCCGCCATCGCCGCTTGGAGCCCAGCGCACCGACGGTTCATCCGTCCTGATCGGCGCTCTCGCACCCCTGACTCGCCCCGGCTGGGCCGAGGCAGGCCAACACCTCATCGCCGGTATGGAGTTGGCCGTGCGCGATGTCAATGACGCGGGAGGGGTGGGCGGAAAGCCACTGGAGTTGGAGGTCCGGGACACCGCAGCTGATCCCCAAAGGGCCGCGGCGGCCGTGGACGAACTGGCGCACCTCGGCGTGGCCGCCCTGGCCGGGGAGTATCACAGCGTCGTCGCTCGCACGGCTGCGGCCAGGGCCGACGCGCTCAGGCTGCCGTACCTGTGCTCGTCAGCGGTTCTCGACGCACTCACCGACGAACCGACGGACCGGGTCGCGCGCCTGTGCCCGGCGCAGTCCCACGGCTGGCGGATCTACGCGGACTTCCTGCGCGATGCCGGCCACAGCCGCATCGCCGTGGCCACCCAACCGAGTGTCTACTGGGCGTCAGGCACCCGCCTGCTGCGGAACCACCTCGCTCAGCACGGCGGCACCGTCATCGAACTCGACATGCGCGAGCTCACCCCCACGGCGATCTGCGACGCACTCGCCGACCACCGCGCGACAGCCCTCCTTCTTCTCGTCGGCCACCCCGAGCCGGCCGTACCCATCGTCCGGTCCGTCCGACGCGACCAGCGTCTCACCGACATCCTGATCGGCGCTCCGGCCGGGCAGCCGGAGTTCGCCGAATGGGAGGAGCTGCTGGGTGATCTCGGCACTGCGGTCCCTTTCCTGCGCTACCTGCCCCACCGTCTCACTCCTGTCGGTGTCCGAGTCGAGAAGAGCCTCCGCGAGCGGCTCGCCCAAGCTCCCTCCTTCGTCGCCTTCGAGGGCTACGACACAATCGCCGTCCTCGCCGATGTACTGCGCACGTACGGCACCGACCGAGCCCGTATCGCCGAAGCCTGGCCGCGCGTCGCCGTCGACGGCACCCGCGGGCGAATCGAGTTCTCCCGCGCACCAGGCATCGGCGTGTGGCAATGGACCTGGCCCCCCGTCCAAGTCGTCGACCGAGACCCGGCGAAACCCGGCCGCTTCCGCATCCTCCACGCCGACTGACATGTCTGATCGTCCTTGCTCCATCGATCAGGACAGGAGCAACACCGCGGCCTCGCCCGGGAGGAACAACGGCAGATGGGCCCGGGCCGATGCACGGACGAGGCCAGGGGCTGGTGGGCGTCCGGCATCGGGTGGTCTCGGCTACGGCGGTACGGGTTCGTTCTCGAAGCCCACCTGGCGCCGCCGTCACGGGATACCCCAAGCTGGCCCTCATGGATTGGTTGCCACTGCTCTCCACCCTGGCCGGGGCCGCGATCGGCATCGTCGCTACTCTCATCGCCGATCGGAATCGGTGGAGGCACGAGGATGTCAAAGAACTTCTTCGGCTGCGGCTCGACATCTACACGCAGTACACCACCACCGTGAAGGTCCTCGGTGAGACCCTGCGGGCCTTGGCCGAGCGAGAACACCCTTCCGACGACGAGCGGGCGCTTGCGCTGCGCGGAGCCTTTCGGGATTCAGGCATAGCCATAGCATCAGAACGGATGTGGCTCATCGCGCCCCAACCCGTCGTCAGGGCCTCCAACAGCGTGTTCCACTGCCTGCGACGCATCTGCGACGGCTATGTCGAGGGCATTGCTGTCAGCAGTCCGGAGGATCGCGCCCACTGGGAGGCGCGCGGCAAAGCAGCCGCCAAGATGCGCAAGCTCATGCGTGAAGATCTCGGCGTCGGCCCCCTCACCGAACGCCACAGCCTCCTTCTCAACGACAACAACAACCCCGCCGCGCCATGACCGTGACCGTGAACGTGGCGCCAACGTCATGAGTTGGCGCACCTGGGACGGCCTTCTGGTCCGTCGCCACTCGGACCTGGCCCGCGTGCCCTCCCGCCCACCGAGGAGTCCAGGCAGGCGAGGCCCATCTCGTTGAACCGGTGGATCACGTCCCGGACGGTGACCTCGTCGGACTGGACCAGCTGGGCGATCACCGGCACCCGGTTCCCGCCGGCCGAGGCCGGCAGCATCATCGCGCGCTGGTGGCGCACCGAGCTGGTGCTGCCCCGGCGCACGATCTGCTGCAGCTTCTGCCCCTCCTGATCGGTCGTCTACCCACACGACTGCGGTCACAGCACTAGCCGGATCCGAGCTCCGGTCGAGCGCACCGGCCCACGGTGGCGGACGGAGGAGGCGCTGTGGACGGTATGCGCGAAGGTGTGTGGGACGGTCGGTGCGCCGACCCACCGGCGGGGCTGCCGGCGACGGCGGCCGTCTCCTTCTGTCCGGAACTCCGGGAATCCACTCAGCTCCCCAGGGGCGACGCCCGGCGTGCCCGCCTCACCGTTGGTGCCGCCCCGTCGGCCCGTCACCCCCGTACGCCGAGCGGAGTGTCCTTGTGAGCAGCGGACGTATCGAAGTGTGCCTCGTCGGCGCCGGCCCGCGCGGGCTGTCCGTGCTGGAGCGGTTGTGCGCCCAGGAGCGCAAGTCCCCTCGCTGGGATCACCTCACCGTCCACGTGGTCGACCCGGGCCCGCCCGGCTCGGGCCAGGTGTGGCGGCCCTCCCAGTCCCGGCACCTGCTGATGAACACCGTCGCCTCCCAGGTGACGGTCTACACCGACGCCAGCGTCGGCATCGAGGGCCCCCTGGAGGAGGGCCCGAGTCTCTACCAGTGGGCCAAGGCGCTCGGCCCGACCGCGCTCACCCCGGCCGACGGCACCTCCTGCGCCGACGAGACACTCGCCGAGGCCCGCGACCTGGGCCCGGACACCTATCCCACCCGTGCCCTGTACGGCGCATACCTGGGCTGGGTGTTCCAGCAGGTCACCGCGAACGCGGCCGCGCATGTGACGGTACGGGTGCACGCCCAGCGGGCGGTCGCGCTGGACGACGGGGACGACACGCTCGGCGCGCGCGGACCCCAGACCGTGCTCCTGGCCGACGGAACCCGGCTGGCCGGGCTCTCCGCGGTCGTGCTGGCGCAGGGTCACCTGCCCGTCGTACCCGGCCCCGCCGAGCGGGAACTGTCCGGCTTCGCCGCCCGGCACGGCCTGGTCTACCTCGCCCCCGCGAACCCGGCCGATGCCGACCTCGACGCCATCGCGTGCGGCGAGAGCGTGCTGCTGCGCGGTCTCGGCCTGAACTTCTTCGACTACATGGCCCTGTTCACGCGTGCCCGCGGCGGCGTCTTCCAGCGCGTCGACGGCCGCCTGGTCTACCGTCCCTCCGGTCGCGAACCGCGCCTGTACGCCGGTTCCCGCCGCGGTGTGCCGTATCAGGCGCGCGGTGAGAACGAGAAGGGCGCCCACGGCCGCTACCTGCCCCGGCTGCTGACCGCCGGGCACATCGCGGCCCTGCGGGCTCCGGGTCGCGGACCGATCCGGTTCGGCACCGACCTGTGGCCGCTGATCGCGAGGGAAGTGGAGAGCGTCTACTACGAGGCGCTGCTCGCCCCCCGCCAAGGCCCCGGCTCTGCCGCGGTCTTCGCCGCCCGGTACCTGCGCACCGAGCCCGGTCCGTGGCGGAACCGGCTGCTGGCCGAGGCCGGCGTGGCCGCGGCCGAACGCTGGGACTGGGAGCGGATCGCCAGGCCGTACGGCAACCGGCGCTTCGCCGACCTGGCCGACTTCCGCGCCTGGCTGCGCGGCTACCTCGACGACGACGTCCGCCACGCCCGCCAGGGCAACGTCTCCGGCCCGCTCAAAGCGGCCCTGGACGTCCTGCGCGACCTGCGCAACGAGGTCCGCCTGGCCGTCGACCACGGTGGCCTGGACGGCGACTCCCACCGGGACGAGCTGGACGGCTGGTACACACCGCTCAACGCCTACCTGTCCATCGGGCCGCCGGCCTCCCGCATCGAGGAGATGGCCGCTCTGATCGACGCGGGCGTCCTGGAGGTCCTCGGCCCCGGGATGCGGGCCGGCACCGAGGAGGACGGCCCCGAAGGCGCCCGGTTCACCGGTACGAGCGACATTCCCGGCGTGCTGGTCCGGGCCACGACGCTGATCGACAGCCGGCTGCCGGAGATCGACCTGCGGCGCACCGCGGACCCCCTGCTGCGGCACCTGCTCCGCACCGGCCAGTGCCGCCCCTTTAGCATCCCCGGCCGGGCCGGCGCCCCCTACGAGACCGGCGGTCTCGCCGTCACCGAGCGTCCGTACCACCTCGTGGACGCCCGGAGCGAGCCGCATCCCCGGCGCTTCGCCTACGGTGTCCCCACCGAGTCCGTGCACTGGGTCACCGCGGCCGGCATCCGCCCCGGCGTCGGCTCGGTGACGCTGGAGGACTCCGACGCCATAGCGGCCGCCGCGCTGTCCCTCCCGCAGCCGGCAACCGCCCCGGCCCCCACCCCCGTGCCGGCCACTGCGACCCCGGTCATCCACCCCGACCGCCCCACACAGGACGACGACACCCCGACGAGGGCAGCTGCATGACGGCCACTCATCTCTCCAGGACGAGCACGGGCAACGGCACCACGGGCAACGGCGCGGCCGACAACGACTCGGAGCCTGGAACCGGCCTCGCACCCGGCACCGGCGCCCACCTCTTCCCCCCACCCGACCTGGACGCCGGCCTCCTCTCCCCCGTAAGGGCGGGCACCCCCATAGAGCCGGCGGTCGGCGACACCGCCTGGCTGCAGGCCATGTTGGACGCGGAGGCGGCGCTCGCCAGGGCGCAGGCGCGCTGCGGCACCGTACCCGCGGAAGTCGCCGCAGCCATCACCGCGGCCGCCCGTGCCGAGCGCCTGGACCTGGTGCCGCTGGCGCGGGCCGCTCGGGAGACCGCCAACCCGGTCGTCGGCATGATCAAGGCGCTGACCGCGGTGGTGGCCGAGGACGCCCCGGAGGCAGTGGAGTACGTCCACCGCGGCTCCACGAGCCAGGACATCCTCGACACCGGAGCGATGCTGGTGGCCCGGCGGGCGCTGCGGATCGTCATCGGCGACCTGCGGACCACCGCGGCCGCGCTCACGACGCTGGCCGCCGAGCACCGCGACACCGTGATGGCCGGCCGTACCCTCGCCCTGCACGCCGTGCCGACCACGTTCGGGCTCAAGGCGGCCGGCTGGCGGCAGCTCGTACTGGAGTCGGCCCTCCGCCTGGAGCAGGTGGCCGACCGGCTTCCGGTGTCCCTGGGCGGCGCCGCCGGCACCCTCGCGGGCTACCTCCAGTACGCCGGTGAGGACACCGACGCGCACACCCTCGTCGCCGAACTCACCACTGCCTTCGCCCGGGAGACGCAGCTGGCCGAGCCCCTGCTGCCCTGGCACGCGCTGCGCACCCCGATCGCCGACCTGGGCGCCGCCCTCGCGCACACCGCGGGTGCGCTTGGCAAGATCGCCGCCGACGTGCTGGTGCTGGCCCGCACCGAGGTCGGCGAGGTGGCCGAACCGCAGGTGGCGGGCCGCGGGGTGTCCTCGGCGATGCCACACAAGCGCAACCCGGTCCTGGCCACGCTGATCCGCTCCGCCGCACTGCAAGTGCCTGCGCTGGCCTCGATCCTGACGCAGTGTCTGGTCGCCGAGGACGAGCGGTCGGCGGGCGTTTGGCACACCGAGTGGCTCCCGCTGCGGGAGTGTCTGCGGCTCACCGGCGGCGCCGCCCACACCGCCGTGGAGCTGGCCCGGGGGCTCACCATCCATCCGGACCGGATGCGCGCCAACCTGGAGGCGACCGGCGGCCAGGTCGCCTCCGAACGGGTCTCCGCCGTACTGGCTCCCCGGCTGGGCAAGGCGGCGGCCAAGGAAGTGCTGGCCCAGGCGTCCCTGCTGGCCGCCGAGACCTCCCGGCCGCTGGCCGAGGTGCTCACCGAACTACCCTCCCTGCACGGCCTGTTCACCCCTGGCGAGGCAGCCGCACTGCTGGACGCAGCCGGCTACACGGGCGCGGCCGGCGCCTTGGTCGACCGGGCGCTGAGCGGTGACCGAACCACCTCAACACACCGACACCCGGGCCCGGCCCATCCTCACCCGGGAGCGAAATGAGCGGCGTGGACACGATGACGGCGCTTCTTGAGATGGTCGGCATCTGCGACGACCTGCTCGAAGTGCCGCATGGCCTTGGGTGATCAGCCGGCCGCGGAAGGATGGTCGGGCACTATTACGTGCCGCCTGCCGACCTCCGAGGAGCGTCCCGGCATCACTCGTTCAAGTTCAGCGCCGTCCCGCGATGAGTGTCGGGAGTTCGCGCATGTCGTAGAAGATGGTGGTGTCGCGGCCTTCGAGGCGTTCGGCCGGGGTCAGTCCGCCGGCATAGCCGAAGGACCGCATACCAGCGGCGCGGGCAGCGCGGACGCCGGGCCGGCTGTCCTCCACCACCACGCAGGCTGCGGGATCGACGCCCATCTGTCGGGCGGCGTGCAGGAACAGGTCCGGAGCGGGTTTGCCGTGGGAGACCTCAGTGGCGCTGTAGATGCGGCCCGCGAAGTGTTCGTACAGTCCGGTGCGGCCGAGGGTGTGGCGCATCTTGTCGTGGGTGCCGCTGGAGGCGACGCAGGTCGGCAAGGTGAGTGCGTCCAGGGCTTCCGGTAGGCCGTCGACGGGGGCGAGCTCGGCGTCGACGGCCTCGCGGTGAAGCTGCTCGAACCGCTCCGACCAGGTCGCCGCCGTGTCCTCGCCGAGCTGGGCCGCGACCTGTTCACGGATGGCCGCGTGTGAGCGCCCGATGAACCGGTCCACGACCTCTTCCTCGGTCAGCGGCCAGCCCAACTGAGCTCCGAGGGCGACCTGCACGCGTGCGGCGATGCGCTCGCTGTCGACCAGTACGCCGTCGCAGTCGAATATCACGAGTTCAATGGGCTTGATCATCCCGGCAGCATAGGACCTCATGAGACAGGCGGCTGTGCGGCTGTGCGGCTGTCAGGGCGTTCGACCAGCCGGAGCGGACCAGGTGAACGAGTGCTCGGGCGTGAAGCACCTGCATCATCCGCTCGTCGGCGACCTCGCCCAGCCCTACGAGGCGATGGGCCTGCCGTCCGGCCCCGGCCTCCGCCTCAACTTCTGCACCCCCGAACCGGATTCGCGAGAGCGGGAGGCCCTCGGTCTCCTCGCCGGCTGGGCGAGCACCGGCGCCGTCGTCCCCTCCAGGAGGGACCGGTCAGGGAACGACCGGTCGGGCAACGACCGGTCGGGCAACGGCTGATCACAAGAACTGGCCGGTCGCCTCCCGGGTTCGGCCATGTTCATGGGCGCCGGGATCGGGCCGGCGGCATCAGCGGTCTTGTCGCACGGAGGTTGTGTCGACGTCGGCGAGGTTGCCGCCTGAGTCGATCGGCTGGAGCTGCGGCAGTGGGAGACCGTGTCCGTCGACGAGGAGGGAGTGGTCTTCGCCGGCGGCGAAGGCATGACGTTCGCCCCACTGTCGCAGGGCCACGATGACGGTGAACAGATCGCGACCGGCCGGGGTGAGGGTGTAGAGCTGCCGCCTGCCCGATGGCGCGGTCTGCCGGGCGAGGATGCCACGGTCGACGAGACGACGGAGCCGGTCGGTGAGGATGTTGCGGGCGATCCCGGTGCGCTGCTGGAAGTCGGTGAAGGCTCGCGCGCCGTCCATGGCGTCGCGGACGATGAGCAGGCTCCAGCGGTCCCCGATCAGGTCGAGCGTTCGTGCCACGGGACAGGTCGGGTCGGTCCAGGCGACACCCTCGGCCCTGATCACGGTCTGGGTCATCACGCCTCCCCGATGAGTAGCTGATTGAAACCATTCTGCCGTACTCTGGAATTGGTTGCGATCTGCTACTGACCGAGGGAGAGCATGAGCATGACCACGGGCCGAAGGACGCTGTTCGCCGCGGTCTGCGCGGTCGCCGTCGCGAGCCTCTACGCCGCCCAGCCCGTTCTCGCCCAGATCGGAACCGACCTGGGCGTGCCGGACGCCCACCTGGGACGGATCGTCGCGGCCGGGCAGCTCGGCTATCTGGCAGGGCTGGCCGTTCTCGTCCCGCTGGGCGACATGATCGACCGGCGCAAGCTCATATCGGGGCATCTCCTGCTGACCGGGGTTGCTGCGGTGCTGGCCGCGACAGCTGCCCGGGCCTGGGTTCTGCTGGTCGGGCTGGCCGTCGCCGGCCTGTTCGCGACCGTCGTCCAGACGACGGTCGCCTACGCCGCAGCCTTGTCCACGCCCGAGGAACGCGGCCGGAACCTCGGTGTGGTGACCTCCGGTGTCGTCGTCGGCATTCTCGGCGCACGCGTCGCGGCCGGCGCCCTGGCCACGGCCTGGAGCTGGCGCAGCGTGTACGTCGTGCTCGCCGTGCTCCTGGTGACGCTGGCATGCCTCGTCCTGAGAACCCTGCCACCCGACCCGCGCACCGACCACGCTCCGTATCGACAGGTGCTGACGTCGCTGGGCGGATTGTTCCGCGAGCGCCTGTTCGTCTCGCGCGGGCTGATCGCGTTCTTCCTGTTCGCCTCCTTCAGCACGCTGTGGAGCGGCCTGGCGCTACCGCTCGCGGCCGCTCCGTGGCATCTGGACACGGCGCAGATCGGCCTGTTCGGCCTCGCCGGACTGGCCGGCGCACTCGGCGCCGCCCGGGCAGGACGCTGGGCCGATGCCGGGTTCGCGAGCGCCGTCACCGGCGGAGCACTCGCGCTCCTCGCCACCTCATGGCTGGCCATCGGGCAGACTTCATGGTCGCTGTGGCCCGTCGTCATCGGCGTGGTCGTGCTCGACTTCGCCGTGCAAGCCGTGCATGTGAGCAACCAGCACCTGCTCACCATGACCCACCCGCACCACACCAGCAGCGCCATCGGCGGCTACATGATCTTCTACGCCCTCGGCTCCGCCCTAGGCGCCACCACCACGACCACCGTGTTCGCAGACGCCGGATGGACCGGCTCCAGCGTCCTCGGCGCAGCCTTCGCGGCCTGCGCGCTCACCGTCTGGGCGGCAAACGCCCACCAGGGCCCCGGTTGCGGAGGCCCACCCCGCATGGAGGAGGATGCGGGACGGAGGGGATTTGAATGCGTTCAAAAATGCGGGAGCCGGTACAGACGCAGGTCCGGGTGAGGGACAGATTCGGCGCGGTGCTGACGGCTTCGGTGTCGATGCTGTTCGTCGAAGCTGTGATCGGTGCGATCGCGCTCGTCGTGTGGGGGCAGACCCAGGAGAGCCCAGACCTTCCCTACAACGCCATGGGTGTCGTCTTCCTGATCCTGGTGGCGCCGTTCCTCGCGGCAGCGGGAGCTGCCCTCTTCGCCGTGCTGTCGGTCGCCCTGGTGATACCGCTGCTGGTTGCGGCCGGATGGCTCGGCCGCCGGCTCTCGGGCCACGAGAGGTGGTGGTCGATCCCGGCACTGGCGGCCGCCGGAACAGCCCCGTTGGCCCTGGCCGTGGCGGAGCTCGTGGAGACCGGTTTCCTGGCGGGCCTCGGCATATGGCTCGCGGTGACGGCGGCGCTCACCGCCACGGCGCTGGTCTCCCGCAGGCTGCTGCTGCCGGACCGCCCGTGGCTCTCCGGCGCCGCGATGTTCGGGCGGGTGGCGCTGTACGGGACGCTCGCTGTCGTCACCACCGGCACGCTCGCGGGCATCGCCCTGAGCGTCGGCATCGGCTACGAACCTCCGCGGCTGAGCGCGGAACAGGTCGCCGGGACGTGGTCCGACGGCAGAGGCGGCACGCTCACCCTCACGGCAGATGGCAAGGCCACGGCGACCCGCGTCAAGACGTTCGACCTCGACGACTCCTTCGAACCGGTGGCGCACGAATGCACCGGCACCGGTACCTGGGAGTACGACCCGGGCACCGGGCCATGGTCCCAGAAGGTGGCTGTGACCGTCGCCGACTGTCCATGGGACACCTGGGAGGTGTTCGGAACCCGCGAGCACCCGAAGCTGTTCGTCTACATCGGCGACCCCGACAGCTGGGACCTCTACATCCTGCAACGCCGTGACCAGGCCGCGCCTTTCGGATCTCGCCATGGCGAGCGCGTGTCGTGACGCCGCGGACGGCTTGTCCACGGCGTCAGGACACACGGCAGCGCCGGGCCGGCAGCCGAAGCCTGCCCGGAACTCTCGGCGCGGGACAGCGCTCGGCATCGAATGGCGGAGCCGGAGAGGGTCTTGCGGCCGCCGCGCACCCGCCGGCATCGAGATCTGCGAGCCGCCCGGATCGCCGGCAGCCGCTGGGCGATCGGGGAGTGCTTCCAGGCCGCGAACGACGGATGCGGCCTGGACGAGGGAAACCCGCCTCATCCGTCCGCCTCGACCACTGCGTGCCCGCGCCCAGCCCCGGCCACAGCTGGTCACGGCGTCGCGCAGCCTGAGCCCGTGTGGTGCAGGTCAGCGGCCCAGGCGGCAGGATGGGAAAGAGGGCAGTCGCTACGCGCGGCCAGGGCCGCGGGCCGCGGCTCGCGCGGGCGTACTCGCCGACGGCAAGTCGCGCTCATGGACCGAAGAGAGCGCGCCATGACAGCGGACATCAACTTCACGGCCTTCTTCGACGCCACCCCAAGCCCGTACCTGGTACTGGACACGGACCTGGTGATCCGCTACGCGAACCGCGCATACCTGCAGGCCACGAGGCGGACCGGGGAAGAGCTGATCGGGAAGTACTTCTTCGACGCCCTGCCGGAAAATCCTGGCATCCCCTGCGACGCGGAACACAACCTCAAGGCGTCGCTGCATCGCGTCCTGGACACCAAGGCCCCCGACACCCTGGTATTGCAGCGGTACGACATCTGCGCCCCCGACCAGCTCAGCGGGTTCGAGGAGCGGTGGTGGTCCAACATCCACACCCCGATCCCCGGACCGGACGGCACGGTGGCATGGATCGTGCAACGGTCCGAGGACGTCACCGCCATCATTCATTCACGCTGGGCGCGTCAGCTCACCGAGGAGTTCACCGAGCGGGAAAAGGGCTTGGCAGCCGAGCTCTACGTGCGGGCCCGCGAGCTGCAGCGGCTGAACGAGGAGCTGCGCCAGGCCCACGCGCGCGAACGCCAGGTGGGCATCGCTCTGCAGGAAGCCATGCTCCAGGCCCCCGACCTGAACCGGCACGACGACAACATCGCCGTGCTGTACCTGCCCGCGACGACATCGCTCAACGTGTGCGGTGACTGGTATGACGTCGTCGATCTGCCGCCCGACCGCTACGCCGTGGCGGTCGGAGACGTCGTCGGCCACGGCCTGCCGGCCGCAGCCGTCATGGGGATGCTCCGCAGTGCCCTGAGCGCGGCCATCCGGGCCATCCCGAGCCCCGCCCAGGCCCTGGAAGTCCTCGGCCTGTACGCCCGCTCCATCGAGGGCGCGACGGCTGCGACCGCGGTCAAGGTACTCATCGACACCCGCAGCAGACTGATCATCTACAGCAGTGCCGGACACCTTCCCCCCGTCCTGGTCCACCGCGACGGAACCTGCGAGCTGCTGGACCAGGCCACCGATCCCCCGCTCGGGGCCCGCCCCTACCACGTCCCCCGCCCTCAGGCCGGCCTGCCCTACACGCCGGGCGACACCCTGGTGCTCTACACCGACGGGCTCATCGAACGCCACGACGAAGACATCGACACCGGTCTGGCCCGCCTGATCTCGGTCCTCGCCCAGAGCAGGGCCCTCGCCCCCGGCCAGATCGCGGAGGCCCTGCCGGCCCGCCTCGGCGTCACCAGCGGCGCCCGCGACGACATCGCCCTGGTCGTCATCCGCCTGTAACGCTTTCCGGGCAGCCTCGCGGACGATCTCGTCGATCAGGAAGGTACGCCCTCCGCGTCACCAACCTGTCCGGTCAGCACACCTAGGGGGTGTCCGGCGCAGCCACGCGGTTCTTTCTCGACCTGCGCGTCAAGGGTGGCCGGCTCTGCCTGGACGGATCAGCCGCCGGTGAGGAAACCATCGTCGATGCGTGTGTGGCCTCAGACACCGGACAGTTCAGGCCGAGCGAGCGGATGTAGTGAGCGCCATGACCGGCCGGAGGTGACCGGCAGCCGAGAGCACGCCGGAGGACGTGCGGGCGTGCGCCGGCAACCTCCCGGGCTGTCGGCCAAGTGGCGCGGATTGCCTGTACCACGCTGCTAATGCGGGCATGGCTTTTGAACGCCGCGCCCGGGCAGCAGTCGCCCGCCGAGCAGCACGGCGCAGGCCCCGACGGTCATCAGTCCGCCGGCAAGGAAGGTGCCCCGCACGTCGACGAGCGGAAGGACCAGTCCCCCGAGCCCGGCGCCCGCCGCGATACCGGCGTTGTAGGAACCGGAGTTCGCCGCGAGTGCGATGTCCGTGCGCCCCGGTGCGCAACGCAACATCTCGTTCTGGGTGGTCATGAACACCGGCCCGAGCGCACCGCCCATCAGCAGCAAGAACAGCACCGCCGCCGCGGGATCGGTGCCGGCCGCGTACAGGCCGAGCATGCCCACCGCCTGCGTGGCTACGGCAGTGGCCAGTGCGGCGCGCGGAAAGCGGTCCACAAACGCCCCGGTGATGCTCACCCCCGTCAGACACGCCACACCGAAAGCTACGAACAGGACGCTGACCGTGTTCGGGGAGAACCCGCTCACGTCGCCCAGAAACTTCACGATGTACGTGTAGCCCGCGAACGCCCCGGCAGCGGACAGGGTCCCGGCCGCCAGTACGGTCCCGAACCGGCGGGCGTCGGGACCGGTTCCGTAGGCGGCGGGCTCTTCCTCCGGATGAGAGGTCGGCAGCAGAACGGCGATGGTCACCAGGGAGACGAGCCCCAGTGCCGCCAGGACGGCGACGGGCACCTGCCAGCCGCTCTGCCGGCCCAGCCAGGTCCCGGCGGGTACACCGAGGACGAGGGCGAGGGAACCGGCGACGGACAGCGCCCCGACCACACGCCCGCGCACCTCGGGCGGGAAGAGGCCGACCGCGACCGGCCCCATCACGGCCCAGAACAGTGCCTGGGCGAGCGCGGTCAGCAGCCGCGCCACGAGGAGCAGGCCGTAGGAGGTCGCCAGTGCCGCCACCAGACTGGACACGACGAGCGCGGCCAGCAGGCCCGTCAGCACATGTCGCCGGGGCGCGGCCCGCACCACGTGGGCAAGCGGCACAGACGCCACGGCCACCGTCACGCCGTAGCCGGTGACCAGGAGACCGACCGCGGACAGGGGCACCCGAAGGCTTTCGGAGATGAGCTCCAGCAGGCCGATCGGCAGGTTCTCCGCAGTGTTGAAAGTGAAGGCGGCCAGCATGAGGGCCGCGAGCACCGCCGCCCCCTGCCATGGCGCCGGCTGCCTCGTACGCGTACGGCCTGTTCCTGCCGCCGCCCGTTGCACCTGATCCGTGGACCCGTCCATGGATTCACCCCACCGGACGCACCGGAGGTGCCGCAACCGAAAATCGTAGGCCCTGGGGCGGGTGCGCCCCGGCGATCCGAGCGAAGGCGAGGCCGTCGGTCGGACGGTGACCGGCTTCGTGGAGCGGCGGACGACCCCACGCGAGACGCCTGCCGCGACCGTGCCGTACTGACGCCGCGTGAGCCCGGGGTGCTGACGCACCCAAGAGTGTCCGCCAGTAGGCGATGGCTCAACGCCTGCCAGGATCCGCGTGAGCGTCGGGAGCCGATGCGGTGGCGGCGTCGTAGGTGGCGCGGGCGGTGGTGATGTCGGCTCGGTGGCGTTCTGCCCAGCCGACGAGTCCGGTGAGGGTTGCGTGGAGTTCGCGGGCCATGGGTGTGAGGCTGTATTCGACCTTGGGCGGCACCGTGGGGTAGACGGTCCGGATGAGCAAGCCGTCGCGTTCCAGCTTGCGCAGGTTCAGGGTGAGCATGCGTCGGCTGATGCCTGTGATGGTGCGTTCCAACTCGGTGAACCGGACGGGTCGGTGTGCTGCGGCGACGAGGATTCCGATGCTCCACTTGCCGGCGACGTGGTCGAGGACCTCGGTGATCGGGCATGCCTCGTTGCTGACCTGGTCGGACACATCGGTGTGACTGTGGGACATGAAAGTGCCTCCTTCCGCTGCGCGTCATGGTTACAGAAGATGAGCGCTGTAACAAATCGTGCACCATTGGAAGGGGTTCCCGTGCGGACAACCAACTCATCAGCACAGGCATCGCGTTGGGCGGCGCTGGCCGTGCTCTGTGCCGGGCAGTTGATGGTCATCCTCGACGGGACCATCGTGAGCGTGGCGCTGCCGTCCATCCAGCACAGCCTCGGGTTCTCCTCGTCCAGCCTGGCCTGGGTGGTCAACGCCTACCTGGTCCCCTTCGGCGGCCTGCTGCTGCTCGCCGGACGGCTCGGCGACCTCATCGGGCGCAAGAGGGTCTTCATCGCGGGTCTGGGCATTTTCACCGCTGCCTCCCTGCTGTGCGGTGTGTCCCAGGACCCGGTGATGTTGCTCGCCTCCCGGTTCGTCCAGGGCATCGGCGGCGCGGTGACCTCCGCCGTCACGCTCGGCATGGTCGTGACCCTGTTCCCGCAGCCGAAGGAGCGGGCCAAGGCCATCGGCGTCTACAGCTTCGTCCAGTCCGCCGGTGGCTCGCTGGGCCTCCTCGCCGGCGGCGCCCTGACGCAGAGCATCGGCTGGCACTGGATCTTCTTCGTCAACGTCCCGATCGGCATCGTGGCCGCTCTGTCGGCCGGCCGCATGCTCGCCTCCGAGCAGGGTGTCGGCCTCGGCAAGGGGAGCGACGTCCTGGGCGCGCTCCTGGTCACCTCCGCGCTGATGCTCGGCGTCTACACGATCGTCGAGACCACCGACCGCGGCTGGGCCTCGGCACACACGCTGAGCTTCGGCGCCGTGGCACTGGCTCTGCTCCTGGCGTTCGTCGCCCGCCAGGCCAAGGCGACCCGTCCGCTGCTGCCGCTGCGTGTGTTCCGGTCACTCAACGTCTCGGGGGCAATGGGCATCCAGGCTCTCATGGTGGCCGGGATGTTCAGCTTCCAGTTCTTGTGCGTCCTCTACCTGCAGAAGGTGCTCGGTTTCGACGAAATACACACCGGCCTCGGCGTGTTCCCGGTCTCGGTCGCCATCGGTGCGCTGTCCCTCGGTCTCTCGCCCAAGGCCATCGCTCGCTTCGGTCCCCGTACCGTGCTTCTCCCGGGACTCGCGCTGATCGCGGCGGGTCTCGGCGCGCTCGGCCGCGTACCGGCGGGCGGAAGCTACGCCGTGGACGTCCTGCCCGCACTGCTGCCGCTCGGCATCGGATTCGGCCTCGCGATGCCGGCTCTGGCCACACTGGCCATGTCGGCGGCCACACCCGAGGACTCGGGGATCGCCTCCGGCATGTTCAACACCATGCAGCAGATCGGCGCCGCCTTCGGCCTCGCTGTCCTCAGCACGCTGGCCGACGCGCACACGGAAGCCCTGCTGGGTGACGGGGCCGACACCGCCTCGGCACTCACAGGCGGCTACCAACTCGCCTTCCGCATCGGCGCGTGCCTCGTCGTCGTCTCTCTCCTCCTCGCCACAGCCCTGCTGCGATCCCCCGCCCCAGCGCAACGCCCAGCGGTCGAGGAGACACCCGTGCCCGAGAACGCCGCTCACTGACCGGCTGCGCCACCACCTGGAGCCGGGAAGATTCCCGGGCTTCACCGGAACCGGCTCTGGCTCACTTCTGTGAGGCGGCCGCGTGGAGTGACGGCTCGACATGGGCATCGAGTATCCCGGTGGCGGGATGCCCGCCCAGGCATCGGTCCCGCTGCCCGCCGGCCGCTGGAGGGTCCGAGCCGCCCACACCGAGGTGGACGAGGAGAACCGGGTCGGCCTGGTCCAGCTCCTGCCCACCGAATCCTGAACGGGCAGTGCTCGGTCGAGTGCGGTCAGGCGTGGCGCGCAAGGTGGTGCAGATGGGCAATGCCACGGACACGGCGCTCGGGTCGCAGGGGGTCGTCATGCGCGTCGTGGCGCAGCGTCCCCGGCCGAGCGCCCGGGGTCACCGGCACGGCGTCCGGCGTCGGCGGGGTTGCGCGATGCAGTCGTACATCCTCCTGAGCGCGACCCACCGAGGTGAGCGGCCCCATCACATACCCCACTATGAGAAGGGACGCATGTGCGCGGACCGAGCGGAGGTGTGGTGCGATGTCCAGCGGTGCCGTGCTCATGCGAATCGCCGACGACGGGCGGATCGTCGAGTGGTCCGCGCGGGCCGGGGAGCTGCTCGGCCGATCGCGGCAGGAGGCCGTGGGCCGCACCGTGGCCGAGCTGACGGGCGGGGGTGACGGCACCGCGGGAGGCAAGGCCTTGCTGGCGGCTCTGGGCGCCGTGTCCGTACGGCCTGTGCTCTCGGGGGCCTCGCTCACCTGGGAGGTACGCGACGGCCAGGGCAACGGCGCCACGGCCCGGGACCTGGCGATCCTGCGGACGCTGTTCCTCCACTCGCCGATCGACCTGTACATCCTGGACGCGGACCTACGCATCGGCCGGTCCGGGAGCGGCGCGCCCGAAGCTCTGCCAGGGACGGATGGCGCCCTGGCCGGCCAGAACTTTCCCGAAGCCCTCGGTCTTGTGAACCCTGAGAGTGAGCACGCCGTGGCGCGCCGGGTCCTCATGACCGGCGAGCCGGCGCTGCGGCGCGTCGTGCGGGCCGCGCCGAGGAACGGCACAGGCCGCTCCATGCACTATTCCCTCTCCTACGTGCGCCTTGAAGGGGCGGACGGCGCAGTCCTGGGCCTTGTCGCATCGGCGGTCGATGTGACCGAGCAGGAACGGGCACTGCACCGGGTGAGGCTCCTGGAGGACGTCCGCACCACCGTCGGCGAGCGGCTCGAAGTCACGTCTGTGTGCCAGGAGCTGGTGGACGCGGTCGTACCGGCGTTCACCGGCATCGCGGTGGTCGAAGTCATCGAGGACGTGATCCGGGGCGAGGAGCCTCCGCTGGCTCCGGTGGACCAGGACATGCCACTCAGGCGAACCGCCTTCAAGGGGCTGGTGTCGGCTCACACGGTGGGGGAAGTGCGGCGGCTGCCGGAGGGCACGCCCTTCTCCCTCGTCCTGAACGACCTGCGGCCGCGGCTCATCACCGTGACAAGGGACAGCCCCTGGCTGTCGGCGGACCCCGCACGGGCCAGCGCCATCGCCCAGTCGGACGCACACTCCCTGATCGTCGCGCCGCTGACCGTGCGCGGTCAGGCGCTGGGTGTGGTGAGCTTCTATCGGCACCGGGAGGAGGCCCCCTTCGACAAGGACGACATCGCGTTGGCGTCGGACCTCTGCGCCCATGCGGCCCTGTGCATCGACAACGCTCGCCGCTTCACCCGGGAGCGGACCATCGCCGCGACGGTGAAGCGCAGACTCCTGCCGCAGCGGAGCTCGGCACCGTCCACGCTCGACGTGGCGTCCCTGCACATCCCGGGGCCGGGCGGCGGAGGCGCCTGGTTCGACGTGATCGAGATGGCCGGCGGCCGGACCGCATTGGTGTTCGGCGACGTCGGCGGCCGCGGTATCGCCACCGCGACCACGATGGGACAGCTCAGGACGGTCATTCACGCACTGGCCGGGCTGGACCTGGAGCCGAACGAATTGATGGCACGGCTCAGTGACACCGCCATGCAGCTGGCCTCCGAGCGGGCGGCGCTGCCGGCCGGAGATCCGCTGAACCGCGAGCCATTGACCGCCGGCTGCCTGATCGCGGTCTACGACTCGGTCGACCACACCTGCACCCTCGTCCGCGCCGGCCTGTCCGAGCCGTACCTGGTCCGCCCCGGGGGCGACGCGGAGGCCGTGTCCGCGCCGGGAGGGCCGATCCTGGCCGGCACCGACCACGCGCCGTTTCCCGCGACCGAGTTCCCGCTGCCGGCCGGCAGCATCCTCGCGGTCGGCAACGAGGACCTGCTGGAGAGCGAACCACGGTTGCGCGCCGTGCTGCGCCAGGAAACGGCGCTGCCTCTGGACGAGGTGAGCGACATGCTCGCCTACGCGCTTCGGGACCGCCACGAGACCGAGAAGCTGCTGCTCCTGGCACGCGCCAAAGGACTGCCCGCCGACCACGTGCTGACGGTGCCGCTGGCCGAGGACCTCGCGGCCGTCCCGGATGTCCGGGCCGCGGTGCGCGGACAGCTCGCCGAGTGGGACATCGGCGCGGACGACGCATTCACCACGGAACTCATCGCGAGCGAGCTGGTCGCCAACGCCATTCGCTACGGCGCACCGCCGTACCGACTGCGCCTCATCCTCGACGAGCGTCTGACCTGCGAGGTTCGGGACGCCGGCGACAGCGCCCCGCACCTGAAGCACGCGCGCACCATCGACGAGGGCGGTCGTGGCCTCTTCATCGTCGCGAGCGTCGCCGACGGTTGGGGCATCCGGTACCACGCGCAGGGCAAGACGGTCTGGGCTCGGCAGGGCATCGGCAGCGCGGAGTAGTCCGACGGCGGCGCATGTGCCCTGACCGGCCGGGGGCACCGGTCCGAGTACGCACCCCCCGGATCTGAACCATCCGGTTGTCTTACTCGGCAGAGCGCGCCGGCCGCCGGTGGTCAACGGCCGCGGCCCTGGACATACGGGTCCCTGCCCGGTCCCGGCGAGCGCCGGGACCGGGTGGGGTGGCCAGGTGCACTGCGGCGGACGTCGTCTCGTCGCGGCTCAGGCGTGATGTGGTGTCAGGCCGACCATGGCCGCCGGGTCCACGATCCGGTCGAACTCCTCCGCGCTGACGTGGCCGGAGGCCAGCGCGGCCTCGCGCAGGGTGGTTCCCTCGTCGTTCGCCTTGTGCGCGATGGCGGAGGCCTTGTCGTAGCCGATGGCCGGCGACAGCGCGGTGACCAGCATGAGCGAGCGGTCGACGTAGTCCTCGACCTGCTCCGAGTTGAGTTCCGCGCCCTCGATGCAGTACTCGCGGAACTTGGCGCAGGCGTCGGCGAGGATGCTCGCCATGTGCAGGAAGTTGTCGATGATGACCGGTCGCATGGCGTTGAGCTCGAAGTTGCCCTGCGAACCCGCGAAGGCGATGGCCTGGTCCTCGGAGAGCACCTGGATGCACACCATGACCATGGCTTCGCACTGGGTCGGGTTCACCTTGCCGGGCATGATCGATGAGCCCGGCTCGTTGGCCGGCAGCACCAGCTCGCTGAGGCCACAGCGCGGCCCGGAGGCCAGCCAACGGATGTCGTTGGCGATCTTCATCAGGGGGACGGCCAGCGCGCGCAGGCCCGCCGAGGCGCCCACCATGGCGTCGAGACCGCCTTGCGCGGCGAACTTGTTCTTCGCCGTGGTGAAGGCGAACCCGGTGGCCCGGGCGATCTCGTCGGCGACCTCCTCGGCGAAGCCGTCCGGGGCGTTCAGGCCGGTGCCGACCGCGGTACCGCCCATGGCGAGTTCGAGCAGTCCGTCCGAGGAGTCGACGACCCGTTCGCATGCCTGCTCCAACTGGCGGGCGTAGCCGGACCACTCCTGGCCGACGGTGAGCGGTACGGCGTCCTCAAGGTGGGTACGGCCGATCTTCACCACGTCGCGCCACTGCTTCGCCTTGTCGGCGATGGCCTGCTGGAGTGCCCGCACGCTCGGCAACAGGCGCTCGTGCACCGCCTTGACCGCGGCGATGTGCATGGCGGTCGGGAAGGTGTCGTTGGAGGACTGCCCCATGTTGACGTGGTCGTTGGGGTGGACCGGCGTCTTGCTGCCGAGTTCGCCTCCTACGAGTTGGATCGCCCGGTTGCTGATCACCTCGTTGGTGTTCATGTTGGACTGCGTGCCCGACCCCGTCTGCCAGACGTAGAGCGGGAAGTGGTCGTCCAGCTTTCCGGCGATGACCTCGTCCGCCACCCGCTCGATCAGATCGGCCTTCCAGCCGGGCAGGCGGCCGGCGCTACCGTTGACGATCGCGGCGGCCTTCTTGACGTGGCCGTAGGCGTGGTAGACCGCCTTCGGCATGTGGTCGTCGCCGATGGAGAAGTGGACCAGGGACCGCTGGGTCTGCGCGCCCCAGTAGCGGTCGGCGGGTACGTCGATGGCGCCCATGGAATCGGTCTCGCGCCGGGTGCCGGTCGCGTGCAGGCCGATGGGGAGGTCACGGACCCGTGGGGTGTCCGTGCTGCCGGCGTCGCGCGGCGTCATGCGATCACACCCACCCTGTTCCGGTAGCCGGGCTCCCACATACGGTCACGGACGGCGGTGGCGGGGTCGGACGGACGGTTGCCGGCGACGCCTTCTTCGATGGCCGCACGCACGACCGCGGTGGCGGTGACGGCGGACGACTCCCACAGGTCCTCGACGGGCGGCAGCAGGGCGGCGCCCGGCCGCGAGGGATCGACCTGGGCAGCCACGGCCTGCGCGGCGGCCAGGAGCATGCGGTCGGTCACCCGGGAGGCGTTCGCGACGACGGTGCCCAGTCCGAGTCCGGGGTAGAGCAGGGCGTTGTTGGCCTGTCCGATGCGGTAGGTCACGCCGCCGTACTCGACGGGGTCCACGGGGATGCCGGAGGCGACCAGCGCCTTGCCCTTCGTCCAGGCGACGACGTCGGCGGGCATGGCCTCGATCCGCGACGTCGGGTTGGACAGCGGGAGGACGATGGGCCGCTCCGTACCGGCGGCCATGGCCTCGATGACGTCCTGCGTGAAGGCGCCGCGGACGGTCGACGTGCCCAGCAGGATGGTGGGCCTGACCCGGCGCACGGTCTCCAGGAGCTGGATGCCGTTGTCGTCGACCGCCCAGCCGTCGATGTCGCCGGGGTCGCGCGCGTAGCGCCGCTGGAAGTCGCGCAGGTCGGTCATGTCGCTGGTGAGCAACCCCTGCTTGTCGATGAGCCAGATCTGTGAGGTGGCCTGCTCCTCGGTCGCGCCGTCACGGACCATCGCGTCGCGGAGCTGGTCGGCGATGCCGACGCCGGCGGTGCCCGAGCCGAAGACGACCAGTCGCTGGTCACGCATCGGTACGCCGCTCACCTTCACGGCCGCGAGGACGGCGGCCAGGGTGATCGCGCCAGTACCCTGCACATCGTCGTTGAAGATCCGGTACTGGTTCCGGTAGGTCTCCAGGATGCGCCGGGCGTTGCTCGGGCCGAAGTCCTCGAAGTGCAGCAAGGCGTGGGGGAACAGCGAGGACGCGGTGCGCAGGTACTTCTCGATGAAGGCGTCGTATTCGGCGCCGCGTACGCGCGGGAAGCGGTTGCCGAGGTAGAGCGGGTCCTTCAGCAGCGACTCTCGGTCGGTGCCCACGTCCAGGGAGACGGCCACGACACGGCTGGGGTCGATGCCGGCGGCGGCGGTGTAGACGGCCAGCTTGCCGACGGCGATCTGCACGCCGCCCACGCCCCAGTCGCCGATGCCGAGGATCTCCTCCGCGTCGGAGCAGACGATCAGGTCCACGTCCTCCGGGCCGAGTTCGAGGGTGGCGAACGCCTTCTCGATGTCGTCCGGCGTGTCGATGGAGAGGAACACGCCCCTCGGGCGGCGGTACTCGTGGGAGTACTGCTCGATCGCCTCGCCCACCGTGGGGTCGTAGACGATCGGCAGCAGCTCCGGCAGGTGGTCCCGGAGCACCTTGAAGTAGAGGTTCTCGTTGCGGTCGTGCAGTTGTTCGAGGTACACGTTCTTGGCGAGGTCGCTGCCCTGGGCCTGAAGCTGCCGGTACGCACGCTGTGCCTGCTGGTCCAGCGTGAGGACCGCGGCGGGCAGTCGTCCGGTCAGGCCGAACGCGTCGCGTTCGGCTTGGGTGAACCCCACGCCATGGTTGCGCAGCGGGTCCGTCAGTACCTTCGGGGTCGCCGGAGTGTGTTCGTTGCCCTCTGCCATGCCGAAACTCCTTGTCTGTCCCTGGGCGGGCCGGAGTACCGCCCCGCCCACGACTGGCATCGACGGCGGAACCGCGCGCCTTCGACGGTCGCGCCCTCATGTCCCAGCCTGAACAAAAGGGACATACCTCGCATCCGTCATGTGATCGGCCGTGCCGCCGAAGGGCGACCGGACTGCTGTCGCACAGCGGCGACCGGTGCGCGTCCCCGGCAGAATGTCCCGCGGCCGATCAGGACGGCCCGGTGGTGTCGTGACGCCGTGCGACGAGCGGTTCGCGGGCGATGGCGACGGCGCACAGCACCAGGACCACGGGTGGGAGTGCGGCCCACGCGCGGGCCTCCGTCAGCAGCATGGCCGACACGGCGGCTCCCAGGATGAGGCCGACGAACCGCAACGGTACCCAGATGCCCGGGCGGCCGGTGCCGATGCCTTTGACGATGTAGGTGGCCAGCGTGCCGGTCAGGTAGGTGGTGGGAGCGGCGGCCTGCCCGGCGGCCACCATGGCACCGGACTGCGACCCCATGCCGAGCGCCGCTCCGAACTGCATGACGTCCCGGGTCGCTTCGCCGGGCATGCCGCCGGTGACTCCCCAGACCAGCGCGACCACGGCCAGGATGACCGCCTCGGCGCCGAGGACGACCATGATGTGCCGCGGCCAGTGGGTGGCCACCGTGACGCGGCCGCGGGTGTACCGGGCGACGACCAGCACGCCCACGCCGAAGCCGGCCAGCGCCAGGACCGCCGCCTTCACGCCGACGGCCTCGCCCCGGCCGCCGGCCATGCCGAGCAGCGCGAGGTTGCTGGTCATGACTCCTGCGAAGACCCGGTCGAGGCCCAGGAAGGAAACAGATTCCAGGGCTCCGGAGGCCGCCACCAGCAGCACCACGGCGATGCGGACAGACCGTCCCGGGCCGACCTTCGATTCCTCCTGATGCTCCATGGTTCCCCCGCGACTGGACTTCGTCACTCATGGTGGACAATCTTAACTTTGCGTCACCGGACACGTGGGTGTCGCGATACTCGTGCGCGCGCGGCAGGGGACAGTCGTGCTCGGTGCGCGTCCCGGCCGTTCGATGGGGGTCGTGACGGCGGCGGCGTCGCGGCCCGCGGTCGCGGCGAAGGGGGCGTCGGCGTCCCGCGCGGCCGCGCGCGTCGGCGGTCAGGACCGTGCCCGCGCCGATCAGCCACTACGGCCCGAGTTCCGCGGCGGCCCGGGCGATGACGCCGAGCTCGGCGCGCCGCTGAGGGACGCTTCGATCAGGTCGAGGTCAGGGGCACCGGCAGCCCGCGGTCAGGATGAGCCGCCAGCGGACCTCGCCGGAGGCGGGGACGCGGGCCGCGTCGTCGGGGCCGGCCTCGGCGAGGTCGAAGGCGCGGCCCAGCATCGGTTCCACCCCTGTGCTGCGGTAGGGGTCCTGCTGGGGGAAGCCGCCCAGGTTGCGCCACAGGGCGACGGACACCGGCTGTCCCTCGGCCTCGACGGCGAGGGCGAGCCGGTGAGGTCCGTCATGGACGCAGACCCGGCCGTCCGCAAGGACGGCGCCGACCGCGCTGCCGTCGTCGGGGCCGAACCGGTCCAGGCGCAGTCCGCGCGGGGCGGGCCAGTCGCCCTCCACCCAGGGGGCGCCGTCGGGCCAGGGACCGTCGAGCAGTGGTGCCGCCTCCGGGAAGACGCGGGTGGGCATGCCCGTACGGGCCCGGAGTTCGGCCCGTTCGGAGAGGTCGAGCAGGGCGTGGGCGGCCCATACGAAGCGGTAGCCGGGATCGGCGGTGAGCGTGTAGTCGGCCTCGACGCCGTCGGCGGTGGTCCGGACGGTGCGGGCGAGGGTGAACGCGTCGCAGTCGACGCGCTCGGTGCCGCCGTCGCGGGTCCAGGGTCGGGACCAGGCGTCGCCGTGGTCGGGGGTGCCGCGCACGGTGGGGACGCACTCCTCCAGGCCGCCCGCGTCCACGAAGGCGTCGCCGGGTGCGACACGTTCGCGTGCGGGATCCGGGCGATGCCACAGCCATTCGCGGCCGGCGGCGCGCAGCGAGGTCCAGCGTCCGCCGTGCGCGGGGTCGGTGGTGACGGTGAGGGACACGCTCACCACTCCGTGAACGAGCCGTCGGCGTGCCGCCACACGGGGTTGCGCCAGGCGTGCCCGGTGCGGTCGGCGGCGCGTACGGCGTTCTCGTCCACGGTGATGCCGAGGCCGGGCGCGTCGCCTCGGTGGGCCTGTCCGGCGGTGAAGCGGAACGGCTCGGGGTCGACGACGTAGGAGAGGAGGTCGGCGTCCTTGTTGTAGTGGATGCCGCGGCTCTGTTCCTGGATGAGGAAGTTAGGCGTGGCGAAGGCCACTTGGAGGCTGGCGGCGAGCGCGATGGGGCCGAGCGGGCAGTGCGGGGCGAGCAGGGCTCCGTACGTCTCGGCGAGGGAGGCGATGCGGGTGACCTCGGAGATGCCGCCCGCGTGCGAGAGGTCGGGCTGGGCGACGGCGATGCCGGCGTTCAGTACGGGCAGGAACTCGGCGCGGGAGAAGAGACGTTCGCCGGTGGCGAGCGGGACGGGACTTGCAGCGACCAGGCCGGGCAACAGGTGGCTCTGCTCGGGCAGGACGGGTTCCTCCACGAACATCGGGTGCAGGGGGGCGAGTTCAGCGAGAACGCGGCGGGCCGAGGCGGCTCCGAAGCGCCCGTGGAAGTCGACGGCGACGTCCCGGTCGGGGCCGAGCACGTCACGGGCGGCGGCCACGCGGGCCACGACGGCGGCGGTCTCGGCGGCGGTGGCAACGGGCGAGGTGGGTCCGGCCGCGTTCATCTTGACGGCGGTGAAGCCCGCCTCGACCTGTTCGGTGATCTGCTCGGTGAGCTGGGCGGGTTCGTCGCCGCCGACCCAGGCGTAGACGCGGACGCTGTCGCGGACGGGGCCGCCGAGCAAGGCGTGCACGGGCGCGCCGTAGGTCTTGCCGACGATGTCCCACAGGGCCTGGTCGAGTCCGGCGACTGCGCTGGAGAGGACGGGGCCGCCTCGGTAGAAGCCTCCCTTGGTGAGGACCTGCCAGTGGTCCTGGATGCGCAGCGGGTCCTGGCCGACGAGGTACTCGGAGAGGACCTCGACGGCGCTGCTGACGACCTCGGCGCGGCCCTCGACCACGGGTTCGCCCCAGCCGACCACGCCGTCGTCGGTCTCCACGCGGCAGAACAGCCAGCGTGGCGGGACCAGGAATGTCTCAATGCGAGCGATCTTCACTTACCGCCGTTGCCTTTCATTTCGTCGGGAGGGTCGACCCGGTCCAGTTCGCGGCCGGCCCGGCCGAGCAGGGCGCACATGGCGGCCTCGAAGGCCGGCGGGTCGCGGTCCCGTGCGGCGTCCAGGACGGCGCGGTGCCGGCCCGGCCGCCGTCCTCGGTGATGTGTCCGGCCACGGCCTCGCCCCGCTCGTCCACGATGTCGGCGAGCACGACGGCGGCTCCCCCTCGTGCGAGGCGCTCGGCGGTGGCCGCTCCGATAGCGGAGGCGGCTCCGGTCACCACGGCTGTGCGGCCGGTGAAGCGTGCACCGTTCCGTCGTGCGGGCTGCTCCATCGTGGGGTTCGGGTCCTTCATGGGTGGTGGGCGGGATCGAGCGGGCCGGTGCGGGCCTGGTCGCGGGTCAGCACGACGAGCCGGGCGTCGTGGTCGGCGGTCCAGGCGAACGGCAGACCGTAGTGCAGCAGGTGAGCGCCGCTGTAGTGGGTGCCGGTGTCCTCGTCCCGGTAGGCGGCGGCCGGGTCGAGTCCGCGCAGCCGGAGCCGGGCGGGGCGGCCGGGCACGAGGGGTGCGCCGTCGAGGACGCCGGTGCTGAACCCGGCGACGACGGTGCGTGAGCTGTGGGCCTCGGTGTACTGGACCCCGCAGGTCGGGTCCTTTGGGGTGCCGAGCAGGCGGACCTCACCGTGGTGGACGACGTCCCTGATCTCTTTGTAGCGGGCGATCCAGCGGGCGGCTTCGGCGCGCTGGTCCGCGTTCCAGGAGCGCAGGTCGGCGCCGATGCCGAGGACGCCGCACATCGCAAGCACGAACCGGAAGGCGAGGGAGCGGGGCCGGGGGTCGAACACACCGGGCGAGTCGGTGACCCAGGAACTCATCACGTGCGGGGCGTGCGCGTGCAGGAAGCCGTGCTGGATGGCGAGCCGGTCCAGGGGCGCGGTGTTGTCGCTGGGCCAGACCACGTCGGTGCGGGCCAGGGTGGCGTGTTCGATGCGTCCTCCGCCGCCGGCGCAGCCCTCGACGGTGACGTGCGGGTGGGCGGTGCGCAGGTGGTCCAGGACGCGGAGGTATCCGGCGACGTGTCCGGCGTCCAGGTCGAGGCGGTCGGCGGGTCCGGCGCCGGGCCGGCCGCGCTCGGTGGGCGGCCGGTTCATGTCCCACTTGAGGTACTCGATCGGGTACCCGGTGAGCAGTCGGTCGAAGGTGCCGATCACGAAGTCCTGCACATCGGTGCGGCCGAGGTCGAGCAGGAGCTGGTTGCGGACCAGGCGGCCGGGGCGGTCCTCGACGCGGTAGACCCAGTCGGGGTGTTCGGCGTGCAGGCGGCTGTTCGGGCTGATGGCCTCCGGTTCGACCCACAGTCCGAAGCCGAGGCCGAGGGTGCGCACGTCGTCCACGAACCGTCCGAAGCCCCGCGGGAACTCCGCCGGATCGGGGTACCAGTCGCCGAGGCCGCCGGTGTCGTCGGCACGGCCGGTGAACCAGCCGTCGTCCACGACGAACACTTCGGCGCCGATATCGGCGGCCACCTTGGCGAGTTCCAGCTGGTCGGCCGCGTGGACGTCGAAGCCGGTGGCCTCCCAGGAGTTGTAGAGGACCTTGCGGGTCCGGTGCAGGCGGTCGCCGCCGAGGTGCCGCTCGTAGCGGTGCCAGACCCGGGCGAGGCCGTCCGTGCCCTCGGGGCTGAACGCGCAGGCCAGGCGTGGGGTGGCGAGGGTCTGTCCGGGCTGGAGGACGACGGCGCCCTCGTGGGGGACGCGGCCGGCGCGGACGCGGACGGCGCCGCCGGGTTCGGCCTCGGCGGTGATGTGCCAGTTGCCGGACCACTCCAGGGCGATGCCGTAGGTCGGGGCGGTGCCGTCGTCGGGCAGGGCCGCGTCCTGGACGGCGAGCCACGGGGCGTAGGCGTGGCCGGGGACTCCCTGGATGCTGCCCATGCTGAACGTGCCGCGCCTGAGGTGGAGTTGCGTGTGCGTGAACTCCTGCGACCACTGGCCGGTGAGGTAGGTGAGCCGGGCGCCGTCGGCGACGGGCACGGTGACCGCACCCGAGTCGAGGCGTTCCAGGCGGAGTTCGCCGTCGCCGGTGCAGGTCAGCTCGGTCCAGCGCAGGACGACGTCGGTGCCGGGCACAGTGGCGTAGCACAGGGTGGTGCGCAGACCGGCGACGTCGTCGGTGAACGCCAGGCGCAGCCCGTCCGCGTCCTGTTCGGCCCCGGCGAACTCCCACCACACGCCGCGCTGGTCCCCGGAGTGCCCGACGACGAGCTCGGCGCCGGTGAAGGGGCGCTGGCCCTGCGGCAGGTACTCGGCGGGGGCGGCGTCGGCCGGGGTGATGAAGTGGGTGCGCCGGGACCAGTCGAGGGCGGACGGGCCGTCCTCCACGCCCAGGGGTCCCCAGGCGTCGAGTTCCGCCCAGGGGCCGTCCGGGGAGAGCCGCACCGTGTAGCTGGTGTGCTCCGTGCGGAGGGTCCAGCGTTCGCAGGAGGTCATTTCACCGCTCCGAGGTTGAGGCCGGCCACGAAGTGGCGCTGGAACCGCAGGAACACGGCCACCGTGGGGGCGGCGGCGATGACGGATCCGGCCGCGATCACGTTCCACATGGAGACGTACTGTCCCTGGAGGCCGATCAGGGCGGCCGTGATGGGCATCTTCGTGTCGCTGCGCAGGACGGTGATGGCCCAGAGCAGGTCGTTGAAGATCCAGGTGAAGGCGAGCGCGCCGAGGGCGGCGAGCGCGGGGCGGGTGAGCGGGAGGATGATCCGCCAGAAGATCTGCCAGGGTCCGGCGCCGTCGACGACGGCGGCCTGCTGGATCTCGTTGGGGATGGCCCGCATGAAGCCGTGCAGGACGAAGACGTAGAAGCCGACTCCGAAGCCGATCTGCACGCCGACGAGGGCGGGCAGGGTGTCGTAGATGCCCATGATCTCGCTGAGCTTGGACACCGGGATCAGCAGGATCTGCGGGGGCAGCAGGTTGCCGCCGAGCATGAGCAGCAGCAGGGTGCGGCGCAGCGGCATCTCGTAGCGGCTGAGGGCGAACGCGGCCATGGCGGCGAGCGCGAGGGTGATCAGCACGCAGGGGACGGTGACGACGAGGCTGTTGATCAGGGCGCGCTGCTGGCCGCCGTCGACCCAGGCCTGGCGGAAGTTGCCGAGGGTGAAGGAGTGCGGGAGGCTGCCGAGCCCGTTGGCGGCAACGTCGTCGAACGAGCGCAGGCTGGTGACGAGGACCAGGACGATGGGCAGCAGCCAGAGCGTGGCCAGCAGTCCGGCGCCGAGGTGGAATCCGGCGGTCGCGGCCCGTCTGCGCTTCAGGGCGGTCGAGTCGGCGGACATCAGTCGGCCTCCCGGAACGCACGGACCAGATAGGAGCAGATGACGCCGAAGGCCAGCACGAAGATGACGACGGCGAGCGCGGAGCCGTAGCCGAGTCGCAGGGACTGGAAGGCGGTGGAGTACATGTAGGTGCTCAGCAGTTCGGACGAGTGGTAAGGGCCGCCTCGGGTGAGCGACCAGACGACGTCGAAGGAGCGCAGGGAGTCGATGACGATGACGGACAGCACGACGGCGTTGACGCTGCGGAGCTGCGGAAGCGTCACGTGCCGGAAGCGCTGCCAGCGTCCGGCGCCGTCCATCTTGGCCGCCTCGTAGAGCGAGGGGTCGATGCCCTTGAGGCCGGCCAGGTAGAGCACCATGACGTAGCCGATCTGGCGCCACAGGGCGGGCACGATCACCGCGTACAGGGCGGTGTCCTGGTCGGCGAGCCAGGCGTGGCGGAGGCTGCCGAGGCCGACGCCCTGGAGGATCTGGTTGAGCACGCCGTCGGGCTGGTAGATCGCCTGCCAGACGAGGGCGGTCGCCACCAGGGAGAAGACGACGGGCAGGAAGAGAGCGGCGCGGTAGAAGCCGACGCCGCGGCGTTCCTGCTGGAGCAGCAGTGCGGCGGCCAGGCCGAGGATCGCGGACAGTCCGCCGAACAGCACCAGCCACAGGACGGTGTCGATCGCGGCGGTCCGGAAGACCTCGTCGTGCACCATCTCCTGGAAGTTGCCGAAGCCGACGAACCGGGGCGGGGAGACACCGTCCCAGGAGGTGAGGGCGAGGTAGAAGCCCTGGAGGGCGGGCCAGAAGACCCACAGTGCCTCGGCGAGCAGGGGTATGAGGACGAAGGCGAGGACCAGCGGCGGTGTGCGGCGGACGGGCCCCCGGCCGCGCCCGCCGCTGGGCGGTGTGACGGCCGGGGTCTTGCGCGCGGTGGTGGTGAGCACTGCCACCTCAGGCACTCCAGATCTTCTGGGCGTCGCGCTGCCAGGTGGTGAGGATGGAGCCGACGTCCTTGGGCTTGGCGAGGAACTTGGTGAGCGCGGTGTCGGCCGTGGGCTGGAGGGCGTCGCTGGAGTCGCGGTTGAAGAACTGCGTGATCTCGGCGGCGGACTCGATCTGCGCGCGGCCCTTCTTCACCAGGGGCGTGCCGGCGTCCTTGGCATCGGGGTGGCAGGGCAGGACGGTGCCGGAGGAGCCCTTGATGTAGATCTCCTGGGCCTCGGCGGTGGCGAGGTACTTCATCAGGTCGCCGACCTGCTTGGTGCGTCCGCTGCGGGCGCTGGCGAAGTAGCCGTCGGTGGGGGCCTCTTCGGCGAGCGGCACCTTGGGGTCGATGACCGGGAAGCGGAAGAAGTCGATGTCGTCCAGGGCGTCCTTGGGCGCGGCGTCGGCGAAGAAGGTGCCGATGAGCATCATGCCGGTGCGGCCGTTGAGCAGCGCGGTGGTGGCGTCCTGGAAGGCGACGGCGGTGCCGTTGGGGTCGAAGTAGGGCAGGACCTCGGCCCAGCGGTCGAAGACCTTGCGCACCTCGGGGTCATCGAAGCGGTGCTTGCCGGCGAGCAGCCGACGGTGGTACTCGGCGCCGTTGATACGGATGTTCAGGTAGTCGAACCAGGCGGAGGCCACCCAGGGGGTGTTGCCGCCGGCGCCGAGGCCGATGGGGGCGACGCCCTTGGACTTGAGCTTGTCGCACAGGTCGAGGAACTCGTCCCAGGTCTTGGGCTCCTTGACGCCCCACTTGGCGAAGTTGGACTTCCGATAGAACATGCCCCACCAGTAGTAGGTGGAGGGTACGAACACCTTCTTGCCGGAGCTGGAGGTGCACAGCGAGTTCAGCGCCTTGGAGTAGCGCTTGAGGTCAGGCGAGGACGCCCAGACGTCATCGAGGTCGAGCAGCAGGTTCTTCTTGGCGTAGGCGTCGGCGACCGAGCCGGGGTACCACGTGTAGACGTCCGGCGGGTTGGCGGACGTGAGGTACGTCGGGAGTTGGGTGCGGAAGGTCTCGGCGGCGACGGTGTTGAGGCTGACGCGCTCGGACCCCTTCTTGGCGTAGGCGGCGGCCAGGTCCTCCATCGCTGCCTTGGCCTGCGGTGCCGAGAGGTTCGACTGGAGTGTCACCGGGCCCGTGGCAGGGGACTTGGCGTCGGAGGAGGCGGTGACACAGCCGCTGAGCACAGCCGCCGTCCCGGTGGCACCGAGTCCGGCGAGGAAACGCCGGCGGCTCGTCTGAAGGTTCGTCATGAAGGGCTCCCTGTGGGTTCACGCGGCGGGGCCGTGCGGCCGGGGGCCCGGCGCGGCCCCGTCGCGGCGCGTCAAGATTCGCGTGGCACTCACACCACGTCAAGATTAATTACTAATTTATTTGAACTGGGTGTGGTGAACCGTGCCGTCGACCCCTCGGTAGACCGCGTCGACCGCGCCGTCCGGGCCCGCGACGGCGCCCAGGGAACCGTCGAACGCGGCGCTCGGGAACTCCTCGCGCTTGCTCCAGCCCTGCCAGGCACCGGCGTCGTACCGCTGCTGCCAGAGCGTGTAGTCGCCGGCGCGGACGTAGAGCAGCACGCTGTCGCCGGAGGCGACGAGGGTCGGGCTGCCGCTGACCGTACCGCCGACCGAGGTCCACTCGGACCACGCGCCGCCCGCCGAGCGGGTGCGGGTCCAGATGTCGTCGGCGGCGGAGCGCACGGCGACGTGCACGCGGCCCTCGGAGTCGACGGCCGCCGACGGCCTGCCGTACGCCGGGCGGCTGCCGGGCGTGCCGAGCGAGGTCCAGCCGGTGTTCGCGCCGCGCTGGACGATGCGGCCGTCCACGTCGGTGGCGAACACAGTCCAGTGCGCTGAGTCGGTGAAGGCGACGCTCGGGGCGTCGGCCACCGTGCCGCCCAGGCTCTGCCAGCCGCTCCAGTGGCCGCCGGTGTAGGCGCGCCGGTAGACCCGCGAGTCGGCGCCGCGCACGAACACGTCGATCCGGCCGTCGGCCGAGGCGTACGCGGCAGGCTGGCCGAGGATGCCGCCGCGGACCGGGCCCCCGAGGTCGCGGACACGGTTGCCCCTGCCCTCGGAGGTCTGCTGGAGCAGGGTGCCGCGCGGGCCGCGCACGAAGGTGCTCGGCGCCGAGCCGGTGCGGACGGCGGCCGGGCTCGCGGTGGCGGGCAGGCCGAGCTTCTCGCCGGGCAGCGCATCCTCGCCGGTGAGCCGGAGGAAGGCGGTGCCGTGCGCGGGGACGGTGACGGTGTACGACCCGGTATGCGTGCCCCGGTCGGCGCGGGCCCGCAGGTCGCGGACCTTGACCCGGCCGCCGAGGGCGGCGTCGGAGAACTTCACGGTGCGCTCGGCCGCCTGGTCGGAGCGGTTGAGCAGGACGACCGCACGGCGGCCGTCCCCGGAGAGCACCTTGCTGTAGACGTCACCGGTGGCGTCGGTGGCCACGCGAACACCCTGGACGCCGAGGCGGTCCTGGTCGACGCCGATGATCTCCGGGTTGCGCAGGGTGGCGAGCATCGACGGCGACAGCGTGCGCGGGTCGGAGCCGAGGATCAGCGGGGAGCCCATCTCCGCCCACATGACGAACTGGGTGGTCGACTCCTCCTCGGTCAGCTCCAGGTTCCCGTCCGGCATGCGGCGCGTCGGGATCAGGTAGTCGGGGTCGTTGTAGTGGCCAGGTCCCTGAGCCTCGGGGTGCCAGGCGTTGGCGTCCATGTTGCGCAGGACGTTGGGCCACTGGCCGGGGCTCGGGGTGCCCCAGGCGATGTCGGTGCCGGTGCGCCAGGAGTCCGCGATCGTCGGCGCGTAGGCGTAGGTGTTGTGCGCGTCCTGCTCCGGGGTGTGGGGCAGGCCCCAGTCGTCGGTGAGCGGGTTGCACAGGTTCAGCAGCATCCTGCGGCCCGACTTGGCGACCGCGTCGCTGAACTCCTTGAACGCCATGCCCGGATCGAGCTTCTCGGAGATGCCGCACAGGAAGTCGACCTTGACGGCGTCGATCTTCCACCCGGCGAACTGCCGGGCGTCCTGCTCGTAGTGACCCCGGCTGCCGAGACCGCAGCTCTTGCCGCCGTCGTAGGTGCCGGCGTCGGTGTAGATACCGGCCCGCAGGCCGCGCTCGTGCAGGTAGTCGACGAGCGCAGGGATGCCGGACGGGAAGCGCTGGGCATTGGCGACCAGCCGCCCCTGCGCGTCGCGGGGGTTGTCGGCCTGCCAGCCGCCGTCCAGCCACACGATGTCGTAGCCGCTGTCCCGCAGACCGCTGCTGACCAGCTTGTCCGCGACCGAGCGCACCTCCCTCTCAGTGGGCGCGCCGAGGCCGTAGTAGGTGTTCCAGCCCATGTAGGGCGTGGGCGCGAGACCGCTGTCGTAGTAGTCGGGAGCGCCCTGGTCCACGGCCGGGGCCGCGTGGGCAGAGGGCGTCACGGTGGCGGCCAGGGCCACCGCGATGGCCGCGGCGAGCGCGGTCCGGGCGAACCGGACGCGTCTGTGATCGTGTTCGTGCGGGCGTGAAGTCACGTGCCTCTCCCAGAGGTTGGGAAGCGGGATGCGTGACGCGGGCCGCACCGGAGCAGGGGCCTACGGCGTCACGGCGACGACTGTGACGCCCGACCGAAACCCTGTCAACTTTTATTCCTAATTTACGAGAAACAAAGCCGGAGTCGCCCGAACACCTTGACAGTCCGGTGCCGTGAGGGCAGTGTTCGGCAACGTTGTCAGCGGCTGGCAACGTTGTCATCACATCCTGGTCCACCGGCCCCTCATTCACTGGTCTTCCCTGGTCTTCCCTGGTCTTCCCTGATCGGAGCCTTGTTCATGTCGGATCAGCCCTCCACGCCCTCCCGTCGTACCGTAATGGCGGCGGGGTCCAGCCTGCTGGCCGGGTTCGGTCTCGGCGTGGGCCCGCTCGCTTCGGCCGCCGCGGCCGGAACCGGGCGCCCCGACCCCAGCACTCCCCCGGCCGAACTCGCCGCGTACCGACCGGTCTTCGTGTCCTCGACCGACTATGCCCCGACGCCCGCCGAGTTCGCCGTGGACGGTCTCGCGGTGCGCGGGGTGAAGGGCAGCGGCTGGCGCGCGGCGGCGGGCGACCCACAGTGGATCAAGGTGGACCTCCAGGCGCTGTGCGAAGTCTCCTCGCTGCGGCTGGTGTTCGAGGCGACCTCCGACGACCCGCCCTTCAAGGACTCCCCGACCGGCAGCCCCCGCGACAACACCACCGGCCAGGAGATCCTGTCCAGCTGCGCGGTGGCCTTCGTCATCGAGACCTCGCGCGACGGGAGGTCCTGGACGGCGGTGTACCGCACGCACTCCGGCAAGGGCGGCGAGATGGAGATCGTCCTGCCGAAGGCGGTCAGCGCGCGCTGGGTGCGGATGACGGTCACCGAGCGCTCCAACTCCAACCCGCTCGGCCTCAACGGCCTTCAGGTGTACGGCACCTGCCGTACCCGGCGCCCCGAGGTCACAGGCTGGACCGACTGGGGCGTGCGCGAGCGGCATCCCCAGCCGCTGAAGCAGGCCGCCGACGGGACCGTCCCGCTGGAGTCCGGCTGGGACCTGACGACGGACGACTGGGCCGGCGCCGACGGTGCCGTGCTGTCCCGCGTCGGGCACGACACGAGCCGCTGGCTCGCGGCGACCGTCCCCGGCACGGTGCTGACCTCGCTGGTGGACCAGGGTCATCTGCCCGACCCGGTGGCCGGGTTCAACAACCTGCACGTGCCCGAGGCGCTGTCCCGGCACTCCTGGTGGTACCGGCGCGAGTTCGCCCTGCCCAGGGGTCTGCGGACCGGCACGGGCCGGCACGTCTGGCTGGAGTTCGACGGCGTCAACCACGAGGCCGAGATCTGGTTCAACGGCACCAGGGTAGGTGCCTTCACCAATCCGTTCTCGCGTGCCTCCTACGACGTCACCGAGTTGCTGGCGCCCGGCGACCAGGCGCTCGCGGTAAGAATCACCCCCATGCCGTTCCCCGGCAGCCCCACCGACAAGGGCCCGGCCGGCCTCGCGTTCGTGGACGCCGGCGCCAACATGATGAACCGCAACTCCCCCACGTACCTGGCCTCCTCCGGCTGGGACTGGATGCCCGCGGTGCGCGACCGCGCGGCCGGCATCTGGAACCACGTACGCCTGCGCTCCACCGGCGCCGCCGTCATCGGCGACCCGCGCGTGGACACGCTGCTGCCGGACCTGCCCGACACCCGCACAGCCGAGCTGACCGTCGTGGTCCCGGTGCGCAACGCCGACTCCGACGACAGGCGGGTCACCGTCACCGCCGCGTTCGGCACCGTCAAGGTCACCCGGACCGTGACGGTGTCCGGCGGCGGCAGCACCGATGTCACTTTCGCCCCCGCCGACTTCCCGCAGTTGCGCCTGCGCGACCCGGAGCTGTGGTGGCCCAACGGCTACGGCGAGCCGAACCTGCACGACCTCACCCTGACCGCCTCCGTGGACGGCCGGGAGAGCGATCGCCGCACCACTCGCTTCGGCATACGCCAGTTCGGCTACGAGTACGGCGCAGTCCCGATGACGTTCCGGTGGAGCAGCGACATCTTCACCCAGACCGTGGACTTCGCCCGGCAGAAGGCGCGCTACGTCCGCATCCTGTGCCACACCCGCGCCACCCAGTGGGGCTCGTCCATGTGGCGCCTGTCGGTCCTGAACAGCTTCACCCCCGGCGACGACCTGGCCCTCGGCAAGAAGGCGACCGCGTCCTCCTTCGACGACCCCTCGCGCGGAGCGGCCAACGTCACCGACGGCAAGGGCGACACCCGCTGGTCGTCATCCTTCGACGACGAGCAGTGGGTCCAGGTCGACCTCGGCTCCTCGGTCTCCTTCGACCGGATCGCGGTCGACTGGGAGCAGGCGTACGCGAGGACGTACACCGTGCAGGTCTCCGACGACGGCTCCGCCTGGACCGGCGTGAAGGACGTGGACAACGCCGCCGCGCCGCTGCCCTTCCACACCTCCGGCTCGGCGAGCATGCAGAACGTCGAGTTCGACGCGGTCACCGCGCGGTACATGCGGGTGTTCTGCCGGACCAGGGCCACCGGCTGGGGCTTCTCCATGTGGGAACTGGCCGTCGTGGACAGCGCCAGACCGGGCATCAATCTGGCGCTGCGCAAGCCCGCCACCGCCTCCTCCGAGGGCGAGGGCACGGTCGCCGGTAACGCGGTGGACGGCGACGTCAACACCCGCTGGACCTCGGTCTACGAGGACGACAGCTGGATCCGGTTCGACCTGGGTGCCCCGGAGCGGTTCGACCGGGTGGCGATCACCTGGGAGCAGGCGTACGCGCGGACATACACCATCCAGGTCTCCGACAACGGCACCGACTGGAAGGACGTCACGTCGGTCGACAACTCCATCGCGCCGCTGAAGATCAGCGTCAACGGCGTGCGGGTGTTCTGCCGGGGCGGCAACTGGGGCTGGGACGAGCTGCTGCGCCGGATGCCCGCCGAGCGGATGGACACGGCGGTGCGGATGCACCGCGACATGAACTTCACGATGATCCGCAACTGGGTCGGCAGCAGCAACCGCGAGGAGTTCTACGCCAGTTGCGACGAGCACGGCATCCTGGTGTGGAACGACTTCCCCAACGCGTGGGGCATGGACCCGCCGGACCACGACGCGTTCAACAGCACGGCGCACGACGTCGTGCTCCGCTATCGCATCCACCCGAGCGTCGTGGTGTGGTGCGGCGCCAACGAGGGCAATCCGCCCGCCGCGATCGACGACGGCATGCGCGACGCGGTCCACTCCGGGGCGCCCGGCGTGCTCTACCAGAACAACTCGGCCGACGGCATCGTCACCGGCGGCGGCCCCTACGGCTGGGTCGAGGCGGAGAAGTACTTCTCCGCCTCGACGTACGGCAGCAAGAACTACGGCTTCCACACCGAGATCGGCATGCCCGTGGTCTCCACGGCGGAGACCGTGCGCCGTCTGGTCGGTGACGAGCCCGAGTGGCCCATCGGCGGCTCCTGGTACTACCACGACTGGAGCACCAGGGGGAACCAGGCCCCGCAGAACTACCGCGCTGCCATCGAGTCCCGGCTCGGCACCGCGAAGGACCTGGACGACTTCTGCCGCAAGGCGCAGTTCCTGAACTACGAGAACCACCGCGCCATGTTCGAGGCGTGGAACGCCAGGCTGTGGGACGACGCGAGCGCCCTGCTGCTGTGGATGTCCCACCCGGCCTGGTACAGCACGGTCTGGCAGACGTACGACTACGACTTCGATGTCAACGGCGCCTACTACGGCTCCCGCAAGGCCTGCGAGCCCGTGCACGTGCAGGCGAGCCCGGTCGACGGGCAGGTCCTCGCCGTCAACCACACCCCGCGTGCCCTTCACAAGGCCACGGTGACCGCCCGCTGGTACGACCTGGACGGACGCCAGGTGGCCGACGAGCAGAGGGCGACCGTGGACGTGGCCGCGTCCGCGACGGCGAAGGCGTTCATCGCCGACCCGCAGGGCTCCCTGCCCGGCCTGTACCTGCTGCGCCTGCGGCTCGCGGACGAGCACGGGAAGACACTCGCGGAGAACACGTACTGGCGCTACGGGACACCGGAGGCCATGCAGACGCTGAACAAGGCGCGGCAGACCAGGGTCTCGGTGGACGTCATCGACTCGCAGGGCCGGTCAGGCGGGCGGCACCGGCTGACAGCCGAGGTGACCAACCGTGGTTCGTCGGTGGCGGCGATGGTGCGCCTGTCCCTGGTGGACACGAGTTCCGGGCAGCGGGTTCTGCCCGCCGAGTACGGCGACAACTACCTGTGGCTGCTGCCCGGCGAGTCCCGGAGGGTCACCGTGTCCTGGCCCGACCGCGCGCACACGGCGCGGCCGGGGCTGAAGGCCGAGGGCTACAACGTTCCCGAGGTGACAGGCCGGCCGTAACCGGGATCGCCGCGGCTGAACGGGCCTCTGGGCCGCAAACGAGCCCGGCACTACCAAGCCCTGGTCACCCCAGCCTGCCTACGACTCCGGCTGCCCTGACTTTGCGGCGCACTCCCAGGGGGTGTCTCGTCGATCAGGCCGGATCAGGGAGCGGTGGCTGGTGCCGT
>NZ_BNBC01000033.1:0-5261 GCF_014654675.1 Streptomyces spiralis | reverse complement strand
GAGGAGGGAGTCGATGCGGAGCATCGGCGACCGACGACAACGCCGCGAGGTGCGGTGCCGGCCACCGCGAGCCCGGCATGATCGGCGAGACACCCCCTAGGGGTGCGCCGCCGGGGACGTGTGCTCTGTGAGCCAGTCATCGAAGGTCACGGTGGTGCGGGGGCCAGGGCCGGTCGGCAGCAAGCCGCCGCTGTTCATGCCGCCGGGAAGACGGATGGGCATGACGGGACGCCGGCGGGCGCCGCCTGCGGCCATGAGGCGCCGGGCCATGTCGACCAGCGATTCCTCCCGAGGCCCGGCGAGCTCGGGAGCCATGCCCATCGGTGCCTGGACGGAGAGTTCGGCGAGGGCTTGCGCCACTTCCCGAACCGCGACGGGTTGCACCCGCCCCTTCGGGACGATCGCGACCGGGCCGGGGATGCCACTCAGCAGTTGGCCGGCGAAATCGTGGAACTGTGTCGCCCGGAGGACAGTCCAGGGCACCAGTCCCTTACGGACGATCTCCTCCTGTCGCAGCTTGCCTGTGTAGTAGGGGTTCTTGACCCGGTCGACCCCGACGATCGACAGGGTCACAAGGTGCCGAACCCCCTCTCGCTCCGCTGCGCTGATGAGGTTCGTTCCCGCCGTGTCGAAGAAGTTGACCGCGACCGACTTGCTCATTGTCGTCACGTTACTGACGTCGATGACCGTGTCGACCCCGGCCAGCGCGGCATCGAGGCCGGTCCCGGTCATCAGATCAACACCCTGACTGCGCGACAGCACCACCGGCAGATGACCACGAGCCCGTAGGGTGTCCACGACGAGCTGTCCGACGAGCCCGGTGCCGCCGGCAACTGCGATTTTCATGACGATTCCTAGCTATGCGAAGGTGTGCGGGAAACTGTTGAGGGACGACGCGCTGTCCCTTGGCTTCAGACGCACCGAGTGTCAGAGCGGCGTGACGCGATCGCCCGCTGCCGGAGCTGGACTCTCCGGAGAGGTGTGGGGCGAGCCTGTCCCGCGTGCTGGAGACGGGGCGAGCAGTGCGGCGGAGATCAGGGTCAACGACGACAGCAGGCCTACGATGGCGACACGCTCGCCCGAGCTGTACATGCTCAGGTGCTGTAGGTGGTAGATCAGGTGAAAGACGCTGAAGACCAGCCAGGCCGCTCCTACGGTCGCGACGTACCGGTCGCTGTCTGCAAAACGCCAGGCGGCGGCGGTGACGACCAGCATGGCCATGTACAAGGCGGCCATGTCCTTCACCAGGTGCTCGTTGTACGGACCGAGGCGGAGCAGCCAGCCTCGACCGACGCCCGGGAAGGATTCGTACCAGGTCTTGGGCGCGAAGTAGGCCCAGACGTGGAGCAGGCAGGCGATTATCAGGCTGCCCACTAGAATGCGTCGTGTCATGAGTTTTCCCATGACTGATAGACAATCCGATGGCCTCATCTGTGACGTCCCTTTGACATCACCTCACGGAACCGCTGTCTTCGACAGGACGTAACCAGCCACGCCTAACCTGCAACGATCGATGCTCCCGCCCTTTTCGGCTCACGCCCGCCCTCACCCTGCGAGGTCACTCTGTGGTCCGTAGGGCAACAGACGTGCTGGGCAGGTGCGTGGGCCGCAGGCATGGTGCCGGCGGCAGCGGCGTAGGCGCTGCCGTCTCCGGTGCGGCGCGGAACGCCTCGATCACGTAGGCGGCAAAGCGGCGGGAGGCCGTGATCCGGGCGGCGCGCGGCGTGTCCTGGAGGCCCCGATGGGCCATGAGCATGAGGATGAGGTCGTCGACGACGAAGCCGGGGCGCAGTTGGCCGGTCTCCTGGACGCGGCGGGCCAGTTCGCCGACCGCGTGCAGAGTCCGCTCCCGGTCGGCGGTGAAGTCCATGGCCTCGGGGAAGGCCGTCATGAAGGCATCGGCGAATCCCCGGCTGTGTGCGTGGAGTTCGCAGATCCGCTCGATCAGGCTCCGGAATCCGTGCCACGGATCCGATTCCGCGAGGGCGTCCCGGACGGCGGCATGGCAGGCCCGCCGCTGCTCGGCGAAGGTCTGCGCGATCAGTGCCTGCTTGGTCGGGAAGTGCCGGTACAGCGTGGCGGGGCCGACGCCTGCATGCCGGGCGACCTGGCGCATGGGCGCACTCAGGCCCTCGTCGCCGAACACCGCGCGGGCGGCGTCCAGGATGCGGGCCCGGTTGTCGCGGGCGTCGGAGCGCATGGTCTGAGGCAATTGGTCGGTCATCGCTTCTCACTTTAGCCAATCGGACGGGTGCGTCCGTTACGGTCCGATGGCGGTGCTGCCGCCCCGTCCCGGCACCTCACCGGGTGTTGCCCCGGCTGTGGTCGCCGGCTCGACGCCCACGGCCGCAGCAGCCGCGATCCGTCCCTCCACCGATCTGAGGAGCAGAGATGAAAGCCGTCGTGATCAGGACGTTCGGAGACCCTGATGGTCTGGAGGTCGTCGATGTGCCCGTGCCCGTTCCTGCCCCGGGGCAGGTGCAGATCGCCACGGAGGCGATCGGGGTGGGCGGCGTCGACGCCGTGATCCGCCGGGGAACGCTTGCCGCCTACGGCTTCCGGGAGGGCCATGTCCTCGGCAGCGAGGTCGCGGGAAGGGTCACCGCGGTGGGAGAGGGCGTGGACGCCTCCTGGATCGGGCGGCGGGTGTGGGCGTTCACCGGGCTGTCCGGTGGGTATGCCGAGCAGGCCGTCGCCGCGGTCGAGGACGTCCTTGCGCTGCCCGACGGCCTGACCGGCGCCGACGCGGTGACCCTCGGCGGCTCCGGCGTGGTCGCCCACTTCGCCCTGGACCGGGCCCGTTTCACGCCCGGCCAGACGGTGCTCGTGCGCGGTGCGGCGGGCAGCATCGGGATCACGGCGGTCCAGCTCGCAGCCGGATGCGGCGCGAGCGCGGTGGCGGTCACCACCTCCTCGGTGGAGCGCGGCGCCCGCCTGCGGGACCTGGGCGCGACGCATGTCCTTGACCGCTCGGGCCAGGGCGGCCCGGACGCACCGACGGGCTTCGACGTGGTGATCGATGTCGTGGGAGGCCCCCGGCTTCCCCTCTTCCTGGACAAGCTGAACTCCAACGGGCGGTACGTGGCTGTCGGTGTGGTCGGTGGGCAGCCGCCGGCGGACTTCGGCATGCGGCTGATGGACGCATTCCGCAGGTCGTTGTCGTTCGCCACTTTCAGCTCCGACACCGTGCCCGGCCCCGACCGGCAGGCCGTACGGTCGTCCCAGTTCGCCGCTGCCGCGCACGGGAACCTCCGCACGGTCGTGCACGACGTGTTGCCCCTGGACAAAGCCGTGCCGGCCCACCGCGAGATGGACGCGGGGAAGGTGTTCGGCAGGATTGTGCTGTCGCCCTGAGCCGGGCAGGGACGACGTTCGGGGGCCGGGTAACGAAACGGGACCCGCTCAGTCTCGATTTTCGGGTGCGACGTACTCGAAAGTGGGGCCGGCCGCCAGGCCGTCGTCATCCAGGATGGCCATCAGGCTCTGTGCCTGTCCCTTGATCGCATACATCGTGCCGACCGACATTCCCAGCATCGCCGGGTTTCCGTTGAAGGCCTGCTCGAGCTGGTGCAACATCTTGCAGTACGTCTGGTTGAACACCTCCTGCGCGGTGCGGACCGCGCTGCCCTCGGGGTGGTCCTCCAGCCGCGGGTTGGGCCGCAGGGGGCGGACCCCGGCAGGATCGACGGTCACAGCCTCCCCGGTGGGGCCGGACTCGGGCGTGTCACCGGGCTGGTAGCGCCGCCCCAGCGCGATTTCCTGGAAGCGGTAATAGTGGGAGACCGCCTTGGTCTCGGGGTGGCTCAGGTCCATGTCCCCGTCCCAGACGTCGGCACGGGCCGCGCCTTCACCCTGCTCGACGATCTCCTCCAGCGCCGCAAGCGCCGAACCGAGGTCGGTGACCGGGTTCAGGTGCCCTGACGTGTGGGCGAACGGGCCACCGGCGACCTGACGGGCGGGGTCCCCCGTGAAGACCTGATCCTCACCCAGTTCGGCGCACAGCCGCCGCAGACCCTTCTCGATCGCGTCGTAGAACTGCCCGATCGTCTCGTAGTTGTCGCCCTCGGCCGGATCTCCCGGGTGCGCCGGCCGTTCGACACGGAGGAACATCTCCAGGGCCTCCTGCCCGAACGGCAGAAGCGACAGCTCGATGGAGGGGTCGGCGTGCGGCATGGTCCGCGGGTGTGGAGGCAGCAGATGCGGCGCATCCAGGCGGGGTTGTCCGCCGACCGCGTTGAGGAGGTTCGCAGCGAGGGCGAGGTGGATCATCTCCTCGACGAAGACACCACCGATGAGCTGTGCGGCTTCCGCGTTCCGTTCGGGATCGAGGGAGTACAGGGCCGTGAGGTAGGGCGGCAGCGTGGCATGTTCAAGCTCGATGGCCCACTGCAGGTGCCTGCGCAGGTCGTCCAGCGTCGCGATGCCTGTCGTCGAGGCGGCGTCGGAATTGTCGAACTGGTCCTGAGACATGGATGAGAGGCTCGTTTCGGTGTCGTAGGAACAAGGGGACACACCTGCGGCAGCCGACACCGGAACGCCGAGGGCGTCACGTGGACGACGAAGCTGTTCGCTCACTGCCGGAAGGGCAGGCACATACCCTTAAGTCACCTCACTGACAGGGCAGGCGACATATCTGTGACACACGCTCATCCACGGTGCCGAGCCATGGCCGAGAACCGCGAGCCCGCATGATCGACGAGACACCCCCTGGGGCCGGGGCAGCAGGGCTCGCCTGGTTCCAGAGCTGACGCGCGTGCAGCCGTCGATGCATGGTAGGTGTGACATAGTGTTTTCCACTGTCGGCCGGCGAGCGGCGGTGCTCCGCAGTTTCCGAGCTCGTGCCCCGGCAGGACACAGGCCGGCTCCCCCGGCCTGGTTTTTCGTGTTCCCCGCTCTCCGGAGGCACAGTGCTCACCCTCGGCCCGCTCTTGGCGAGCATGCCGCCCGGGGAGTTGTCCATGAAAGGTGTATCCCATGGCCGAGCTGTTCTACGACGCTGACGCCGACCTGTCCATCATCCAGGGCCGCAAGGTCGCGGTCATAGGCTTTGGCAGCCAGGGCCACGCCCACGCCCTGTCGCTGCGTGACTCAGGTGTGGACGTGCGTGTCGGTCTGCACGAGGGCTCGAAGTCCAAGGCCAAGGCCGAGGAGCAGGGCCTGCGCGTGGTCACCCCGGCGGAGGCCGCCGCCGAGGCCGACGTCATCATGATCCTGGTCCCGGACCCGATCCAGGCCCAGGTCTACGAGGAGTCCATCGCCCC
>NZ_BNBC01000032.1:71821-116244 GCF_014654675.1 Streptomyces spiralis | reverse complement strand
CCCGACGACCACCGCGCCGGCGCAGGCGGTGGCGACAGCGGGGCCGGACACCCACGTGTCCGGCCCCGCGACGTCCCCCCGGGCCGGGACACCCCCCATCCGGGCAGGGTGAATGCACCCCGTCGCCCAGCTACAGAGCACCGGACAACCGCGACCGCCCCCGCTCATGAGGCCGTCCTGTCCCTGCCGGCGGAGGCCCGCTGGGTTCCGGTGGCCCGCCGCTGCGTCGTCGCCGTCCTGACCCAGTGGCGCTTCCCGTCCGCCGACCGGGAGTCCGCCGAGCTCATCGTCGGGGAACTCGCCGCGAACGCCGCCGAGCACGGCCGTCACGACATGACCGTCCACCTCTCCCTGCACAAGGGACTCCTGTGGATCTCGGTGACGGACTCCGGCCTCCCGGGCCGAACACGGCGTCCCCGGAATGCCGACTCCGACGAACACGGCCGGGGTATGGCCATCGTCGAACTGCTGGCCCTGGAGGTCCGGGTACGCCAAGGTCCACTCGGCCGACGCGTGGACGTGGCGCTCACCGCGACCGCCACGCGGTGCTGGAACGACAGTGCCATTGCCCGGGCATCGGGAGAAACTCCGGCGGGCCCTTGTCGGCATGAAGCTTGGCCGGCCGTCGGTGCCGCGGCCCCCGGCGGGAGCGGATTCGTGGGTCTGCCGGAGGACTGTTCTCACGTCCTCCGGCAGACGATGGCTCGCGTCCTCAGCCGTCCAGGGCCCCGGTCACGGCGTCGACCACGGCAGAGGGCTGTTCCATGTGGACCATGTGCCCGGCATGGTCGACATAGGTGACCTGGGCACGGCCTCCCAGTGCAGTTGCGTTGGCGGCCGGCAGTACCTGGTCCGCGCGGCCCCACACCACTGTGACCGGGCCCGCGAACTTCTGGAGCAGGGCGGCGGCGTCGATTCCCGGTCGGTCGCCGTCGAGCAGCGTGCCGAGCAGGCGGTCGAGCGCCTGCTGAACGCCGTCGAGCCGCTTGAACTTCATCAGGTCGTCGGCGAGTTGCCGGGTGACCTGTCCGGAGTCGGCGAACAGGTGGAGCAGGTGCGGCTTGAGTTCCCGCCGTGAGGAGGCGGAGGCGAATCCGCGCAGATAGTCGGCGTTGATGGTGTCGCCGTAGCCGGCGGGTGCGACGAGGGTCAGCGAGGCGATCCTGCCGGGTTCGCGGGCAGCGGCGGCGGTGACCACGGCGCCGCCGAGTGAGTGCCCGACCAGGTGGACGCGTTCGATGCCCTGCTGTTCGAGGAAACCGAGCAGCGCGCCGGCGAGGGTGTCGAGGGAACCGTCGCCGACGTCCTTGGTGGAGTCGCCGTGGCCGGGCAGGTCGATCGCGTGAACGGTCGCGCGGGCCGACAGCGGCTCCTGCACGAAGAGCCAGGAGTTCTTGTCGCCGCCGTAACCGTGTACGAGCAGCACGGTCTCCTCTGCGGCGCCGAGGGTCGCGTAGGAGAGGGTACGGCCGTCCACCTGCACTGTCCCGAGGACGGGTCCGGCGACCTCGTCGACCGCGCCGGAGTCCAGTTCCTCGCGCGCGGCGCGGGCCGCTTCGTCGATCAGTTCCTCCGGCACGTCGGCCGGAGCGATCAGCGCGATCGTGCCGCCGACGGGGACGTCCTCGTTCGTCTCGGCGATGATCCGCCGCACGAGACCCGCCCCCGCCGACTCCAGCGCCCCGGTGATCTTGTCGGTGTCGATGTCGGCCAGGTCGTCACCTTCGGCCACCTCGTCGCCCTCGGCCACGAACCAGGCGGTGATCTTGCCACTCTTCATCGACAGGCCCCACTTGGGCATGGTGACCTTCGTGATGGCGTCTTCGGTGCTCACAGGATCCGTCACTTCTTCCAGTCCATGGTCTTCTTGACGGCGTTGGCCACCTTCTGCGCGTCCGGGATGTAGAGCTGCTCCAGGGTCTGCGCGAAGGGCACCGGAGTGTGCGGGGCGGTGACCATCTCGATCGGCGCCCGCAAGGCGCCGAACGCCTCCTGCGCCACCAGGGCCGAGATGTCGGTGGCCATGCTGCAGCGCGGGGTGGCCTCGTCGACCACGACCAGCCGGCCGGTGTTCTCGACGCTCTCGAGGATCGTGTCGCTGTCGAGGGGGCTGGTGGTGCGCGGGTCGATGATCTCCGCCTGGACACCCTGCCGGGCCAGTTCGGCCGCCGCCTCCTCGGCCACCGAGACCATCCGACCGAGGGCGACGATGGTGACATCGTCGCCGTCACGGACCACGTTGGCCTCGCCGAAGGGGATGGTGTAGCTGTCCTCGGGTACCTCGCCGGTCATGTCGTAGAGCGCCTTGTGCTCGCAGAAGATGACCGGGTCGTTGTCGCGGATGGCCTGGATGAGCAGGCCCTTGGCCTCGTACGGGCTGGAGGGCAGGACGACCTTGAGACCCGGGATGTGGGTGAAGACCGGGTACAGGCACTGGGAGTGCTGGGCGGCGGCGTTGAGACCGGCTCCGTACATGGTCCGCACCACCACGGGTGTGACGGCCTTGCCGCCGAACATGTAGCGGAACTTGGCCGCCTGGTTGAAGATCTGGTCGAAGCAGACGCCCATGAAGTCGATGAACATCAGCTCGGCCACCGGGCGCAGGCCGCGTGTCGCGGCGCCGACCGCGGCGCCGACGAACGCCGATTCCGAGATCGGCGTGTCCAGCACCCTTCCCGGGAACTGCTCGTACAGCCCCTTGGTCACGCCGAGGACACCGCCCCATGCGTCGTCCTCACCGGGACTGCCCGCGCCGCCCGCGTTGTCCTCGCCCATGACGATGACGGACGGGTCGCGCTCCATCTCCTGCCTGAGCGCCTCGTTGACCGCCTCGCGATAGCTGATCGTGCGTGCCATGATCGTGCTCCTGGAAGTGTTCGGGGTCAGTAGGTGACGTAGACGTCGGTGGTGAGGTCGTCCGCGGTCGGCGTCGGGGCCTGCTTGGCCTCCGTCACCGCGGCCTCGATGAGACCGGCCACTTCCCCGTCGATGCCGTCCAGTGCGGCCGCGTCGAGCCGGCCGGAAGCGGTGACACGCTCGCGGAACTGCTTGAGGCAGTCCAGTGACGCGCGAGCCCGCGCCACCTCGTCGGCGCGGTATGTCTGCTGGTCGCCCTCGAAGTGCCCGTAGTACCGGGTGAACTTGACCTCGATCAGGGTGGGCCCTCCGCCTTCGCGGGCCCGCTCGATCGCCTCACCCGCGGCCTCGTACACCGCGAAGAAGTCGAAGCCGTCCACGATCACGCCCGGCATGCCGAATCCGGCGGCGCGGTCGGCGATGTTGTCGCAGGCCACCGACCAGGTGGCCGCCGTGGCCTCCGCGTAGCCGTTGTTCTCCGCCACGAAGATCGCGGGCAGGTTCCACACCGAGGCGAGGTTGAGCGCTTCCAGGGTGGTCCCCTGATTGCTCGCCCCGTCACCGAAGAACGCCACGCCGACGCCACCGGTCCCCTGCTGCTTGGCGGCCAGAGCGGTGCCGCAGATCAGGGGCGGACCGCCGCCGACGATGCCGTTCGCACCGAGCATGCCCTTGGACAGGTCGGCGATGTGCATCGAGCCGCCCTTGCCCCGGCAGGACCCCGTGACGCGCCCGTAGATCTCGGCCATCATCTCCTTGACGTCCACGCCCTTGGCGATGCAGTGCCCGTGGCCGCGGTGCGTGCTGGCGATCGAGTCGCGCTCGTCGAGGTGGGCGCACACCGCGGTGGCCGAGGCTTCCTCGCCGGCGTACAGGTGCACGAACCCCGGAATCTCGCCGGTGGCGAACTCGAGGTGCAGCCGCTCCTCGAACTCGCGGATGGTGCGCATGGTGCGATACGCCTCCAGGAGTGCCTTCTCGTCGAGCCCCGACGTGGCCTGGGCGGCCTGGGCCGGTTGAGTGGGTGTCATCGTTGACGGTCCTTTCTTCTTGGGCTCTTGTCGGTCCGGTCGTCCTCAGACCGCGGTGCGAGAGGCACGGAGCAGGCCGGCTCGTGCCGCCTGGCTCATCACGGCGGTGACGTCGACGCAGAGCGGCCCGTCCTCCCTGAGCCGCACCGTGGCACCGGTCGTGCCGGCCAGTTCCAGTTCGCGCTCGCCGTCGAAGGCCACCACGCCGCGGGGGGTGCTGATCTCCACCTGCTCGCCGGTGCGCAGGGGCCGCCAGGCGGCCACCCCGACGGGCAGCACCAGGCCCGGGGCGATCGGCGCGTTGACCACGGTGGGTGCTTGCTCCGCCGCGCACAGACGCACCGCGACGCCCTCGGGCTTGTCCCGCGGGCTGGGGCACAGCAGGCCCGCTATGGAGGACAGGCCGGTCGCGTCCGGCTCGGCGAAGGTGCAGTACAACTCGGTGAGGGCGTCGGGATGCCATAGGGCGCGGGAGCCGACGTAGGGCGCTGTGGACACCGCGACGTCGACCAGTGCGAGCTCGGTCCGCTCGCTGGTGCGTACCTCGAGTGCGTGAGCCCGGCCGGCGGCGATCCCCCGGTCCACGGCGCCGGTGGCCACCAGGCCGGCCGCCAGGCCGGCGACTGTGGCCTCACGCATCTGCGGGAATGCGTTGTTGGTACCCGTGGACAGTGACAGCAACGGCACGTCGTACCCGGGGCCGGCGAGCAACGCCGCCGTGGCCACGCGTGCGGTTCCGTCGCCGCCCAGGCAGATGATCACCTCGGCGCCGGCCTCGACCATGCGGCGGACCGCGTTGGCCGTGTCCTGGGCGCTGTCGGTGAGGGCATCGTCATCGACGAAGCGGACCTGCGGCCATGGCGTGCTCTTCGCCGGCCGGTTCCGCACGGCCCTCGATACGCCCGCGGAGATCCCTCCGAGATCGACGGACACCAGCACCGTCTCGACGCCGACCGTGCCCAGCGCCGTGAGTATGCGCTGCACCATGTTGGCTTTCTCGGCTGTCGGGAAAACCGATGCGCCGGATACAAGCCTCCGGATGTCCCGGCCGGAGGCAGGGTTGGCCACAATGCCCACCGCAGTCATGCCGCAGGGCCCTTTCACGATCCGATGTGACCGGCGTCCTCCGGCCACGAGGGTCATGGGACTGCGGAAACGGCCCAGCGGGACAGGGTTGCAAGGAATTGCACGCAGCGGTGGATGCAATCGACTGCAACGTCTTGTGAGCGCGGCGCGGTGATCGGACCGTGGGCCGATGACAAGTGTGCAACCGGACGGACGACGTCTCCTGCGACTGGAAGTCCGCAACAGCGCAGTCCCGATCGAGCGAAAGCCTTCCTGGATCAGGACCCGTATTCGGACGGGGCCGGAATTCACCGAACTGCAGGAACTCGTGCGCCGCGAGAGACTGCATACCGTGTGCGAGGAGGCGGCCTGTCCGAACATCTTCGAGTGCTGGGAAGATCGGGAGGCCACCTTTCTGATCGGCGGGGATCGGTGCACCCGCCGCTGCGATTTCTGCCAGATCGACACGGGAAAACCGGCCGAGCCGGATCCTGCGGAGCCGCTGCGCGTCGCCGAGTCGGTGGGCGCGATGAAGCTCCGATACGCGACGGTCACCGGCGTGGCGCGGGACGACCTGCCTGACGGCGGTGCGTGGTTGTACGCGGAGACGGTGCGGCAGATCCACCGACGTAACCCGGGCACCGCGGTCGAGGTGCTGATACCGGACTTCAACGGCGGACCGGAACTCCTTGGCCAGGTGTTCGGCGCGTGTCCGGAGGTGCTGGCGCACAACATGGAGACGGTGCCCAGGATCTTCCGGCGAATTCGTCCTGGTTTCGATTACTTGCGCTCGCTCGGCGTGCTGGCTCAGGCACGGGAGGCCGGGCTGGTGACCAAATCGAATCTGATCCTGGGGATGGGCGAAACCGGCGAAGAGGTGGTGCAGACGCTGCGCGACCTTCACGCGGCGGGATGCCGGCTGCTGACCATCACCCAGTACCTGCGACCGTCGGTGCGGCACCACCCGGTCGAACGGTGGGTACCGCCGGAGGAGTTCGACCGGCTCCACGACTGCGCACGTGAGATCGGGTTCGAAGGAGTGATGGCGGGCCCGTTGGTGCGCTCCTCCTACCGGGCCGGACGGCTCTACCGGCAGACGCAGGAAGCCGGACAAGGAGAAGCGAAGTGACCACTGCCGACCTGGTGATCCTCGGTGGCGGATCCGGTGGCTACGCCGCGGCCTTCCGGGCGGCCGCGCTGGGCCGGTCCGTGACACTCATCGAGAAGGAGAAGCTCGGCGGGACCTGCCTGCACCGCGGCTGCATCCCCACCAAGGCCCTCCTGCATGCGGCGGAGGTCGCCGACACCGCGCGCGATGGAGGGCAGTTCGGCGTGAGGGCCGCCTTCGAAGGCATCGACCTCGCGAGAGTCCACGCATACAAGGACTCGGTCGTCTCCCGCCTCCACAAGGGCTTGCAGAGCTTGGCGGAGGCCCACGAGGTCACCGTGATCGAGGGACGTGGCACCTTCGTCGGCGGCACCACCGTCGACGTCGAGGGCACCCGCTGCACCGGGCGCAACCTCGTCCTCGCCACCGGCTCCCGCTCCAAGTCCCTGCCCGGCCTCGAGCTGGGCGGAAGGATCATCACCAGCGAGGAGGCACTGCGGCTGGACTACATCCCCGAGAAGGTCGTCGTGCTCGGCGGCGGCGTCATCGGCGTCGAGTTCGCCAGCGTCTGGGCGTCCTTCGGCGCCGAAGTGACCATCGTCGAGGCACTGCCGCGCCTCCTGCCCGCCGAGGACGAGTTCTCCTCCAAGCAGCTGGAGCGCGCGTTGCGGCGCCGCAGGATTCGGGTCAGAACCGGGGTGAAGTTCACCGGCGCCCGACAGGACGAGCAGGGCGTGAGCATCGCACTGGATTCCGGTGACACGCTTGAATGCGACGTTCTGCTGGTGGCCGTGGGCCGTGGCCCGAACACCGCCGGCCACGGCTACGAGGAGTCCGGGCTGAGACTGGAGCGCGGTTTCGTCGCCACCGACGAACGCCTGCGGACCAACCTGCCCGACGTGTACGCCGTGGGTGACATCGTGGCGGGCCCGCAACTGGCACACCGCGGCTTCGCGCAGGGCGTGTTCGTGGCCGAAGCGATCGCTGGGCTGAACCCGCCTCCCATCGACGAGGCCGGCATCCCGCGGGTGACGTTCTCCCGTCCGGAGGTCGCCTCGGTGGGGCTGACCGAGGCAGCCGCCAACGAGAAGTACAAGACCGGCGTCACGACCCTCACGTACGACCTCGCAGGCAACGGAAAAAGCCAAATCCTCAGGACCACGGGGGCGATCAAGCTGGTCGAAGCACCCGACGGACGCGTGGTGGGTCTGCACATGGTCGGCGATCGTGTCGGGGAGCTGATCGGCGAGGCCCAGCTGATCTACAACCTGGAACTCCTGCCCGAACGGATCGCGCCGCTCATCCACGCACACCCGACCCAGTCCGAGGCGCTGGGCGAAGCGCACCTCGCACTTGCCGGAAAGCCACTGCACGCACACAGCTGACCGGTGGTCCACTTCTGCCGGTGAGGGAGGGGCCGGGCATCGCGTCCGGCCCCGGCTGCGTCGGCGCCTCCACGCGAACCCCGCTGTTCTCCGAGTCACGGTGCGCCGGCGTCCTCGGTGACGGTCAGCCGGACACCGTCGGCGAGGCGGTAGGGCCGGGTCGCCACAATCCCTCCGAGCTGGCGGCGAAGACGCGACACCTCGGCACGCACCGATACAAGGTGCCCCGCATCGCCGAACAATGCCTGACTGAGCGCTTCCGCGGACAGGCCGGCGGGACCCGCACGGTGCAGGAGCGCGAGTATTTCGGCATGCCGTTTCGTGATGAGCCGGCGCCATCCCGTGTCACCCGCCTGTACCTGGAGCAACGGGGAGCCGGACAGGTCGAGTTCGAGCAGCACCTCTCGCCCGCGGGTGAAGGGCCGGACGAGCCAGCCGTTCGGCAGACGCTCGGGCACGCAGGCGCCGAAACCGGGCACAGCGAGGGTCTGCCTGGCAGCCGGTGCGGCGATCCGTGCGCCCACGGCGACGCCGGAGCTGTGTGCGACCCACCCGTGATCGTCGACCACAAGCGCCGGACCCGAAGTGGCGGCCAGAAGCGGTGCGGCTGACTGCCGAAGCCGCTCAAGACGCTCCTGGTGACACCGCCAGACCTGGGCCTCCATGAGACGGCGCCCGGTCTCGGCCAACGCGCCGACCGCCGGGTGCAGTGTGAGGGCGGGGCCGCTGATGTCGACGATGCCCAGCAGATCCCCGGTGCGGGGATCGTGGACCGGGCAGGCGGTGCAGTACCAAGCGTGCTGGTCCTGCTCGAAGTGTTCACCGGAGAGCAGCTCCACCGGCGCGGCCTCGGCAAGCGCGGTGCCGATCGCATTGGTGCCCACCTGTGCCTCCGTCCAGACCGCGCCTTCGGTGAAACCGAGGGCGTCGGCACGGCGCCGCACCGATGAAGCGCCGGCTCGCCAGAGGATGGCGCCATCCGCGTCCGCGACCACCAGCAGCATGTGAGAGGCGTCCGGATTTGCTTCGAAGATCTGTATGAAATCCTGGACAGCACTGCGCATGGGTGATGCGCACCGCCGGCGTGCGATCTCTTCCTCCGTCACGGAGACGCGCGGGTTCCCTCCGCGCACCGCAAGGCCCATCCGCAGCATGCGCGTCCAGGACCGGGAGACGAGGGGACGCGGCGCCAGGGGTGGACGGCTTCCGCCGATGACAGCTTCATGCATCCGGACCAGGTCCCGGGCGTAGTCGGGCAGGCTCCGGCCCGCAGGGATCGCACTGTGCACGCTCACGACCGCACCTCCCGCATCTTCGCGCCGCCCGGGAGCGTATCCGCAGTGTGAACCGAGCGCTACTGACGTGCAACAAACTCCATGCAATTCCCTGCAACCCTGTCGAGCCCGTCCGTCGGGGCCGTGTAATCAGCGCGACGGCGCGGTGATCCGCGACTCTGCGAGGGCGCTCGCAGCGGATTCCGATGATCCCTACAAGAAGGCGCGCTCCACAGACAAAGGGATGCGAGCAAAAGGCCGCCCCGCCATGCCGCTGCGAAATCCACCCGCCAGCAAGGGAGCCGAGAATGAGGGCAGCACGCTTCTACGGTCCGGGCGACATCCGGATCGACGATGTACGGGAACCAGCGACACGACCGGGCACCGTCAAGGTCGAGGTCGAATGGTGCGGCATCTGCGGCACCGACCTCCACGAGTATCTGGAAGGCCCCATTTTCGCGCCGGCCGAAGGTACGCCGCACCCCCTGACGGGCGAGACCGTGCCCATCACTCTGGGGCACGAGTTCGCGGGGGTGGTCCGGGAACTCGGTGACGGTGTCGATGATCTGCGCGTGGGCGACCGGGTCGTTGTCGAGCCCTACCTCGTGTGCGGCCGGTGCGACCCCTGTCTGCGCGGCATGTACAACGTCTGCCAGTCGCTGGGATTCGTCGGGCTCTCCGGCGGAGGAGGCGGATTCTCGCAATTCGTCGTGGCCGAACGCCGCTGGATCCATCCGCTCGGCGAACTCGGCACCGACGTGGGGGCGCTCATCGAGCCACTCGCGGTCGCCTACCACGCCGTACGGCTGTCCGGCGCCCGGTCCGGCGACACCGCCATCGTGTTCGGTGCGGGACCGATCGGCCTGGTGACCACGGCTGTTCTGCGTGCGGTCGGCACCGAGTCGATCATCGTCGTGGAGCCGGCGGACGTACGCAAGGCCAAAGCGGCCATGGCCGGCGCCGACCACATTCTCGATCCCACCACTACGGACATCGCTACGGCGGTGTCAGAACTGACCAATGGCCGCAACGCCGACGTGACCTTCGAATGCGCCGGCATCGACGCAGTGCTCAAGTCCGCGATCCTTTCCACCCGCGCGGGCGGCACCTGCGTGAACGTCGCCATCTGGGGACACGAGGCCAAGGTCGCACTGAACGATCTGGTGTTCCGCGAGGTCAAGGTGCTCGGCAGCCTCGCATACGCGAACGACCACCCGGCGACCATTGACATGGTCGCGAGCGGCCGGGTGGACCCGTACCAGTTCATCACCGGCCGCATCGGTCTCGACGACATCGTCACGAGCGGCTTCGACGAACTGGTGAACAACAAGGAGGAAAACGTCAAGATCCTCGTCCGCCCGCACTGAGAGCGCGCGATCGGCCGACGCTCGACCAGACCGCGGAGCCGGCCGACCAGCGGCCTGATGGACTCCATCAGCTCCCGGGCCTCCGCCGCCGCGTCACTGTCGTCCTGGGGCAGCAACTCTTCGTCGATGAAGGTCATCAGCAGGTCCAGGACGGGGATGGATCGTACCTCGACCGCGACGGCGGTGGCGTTGGCGCCGAAGTGGTCAGACGGTTGCGCACAGGGAGATCGCCGGGGTCGTGCCAGGCTCGCCGCCGGCGCTCCCGGGCGGGTGTAGCTGCGCAGGTACTCGTCGACGTCACGGTCTGTCAGGGCGCCGCTGGCCTGAGCGTGTTCGTAGAAATGTGAGAGCGGGATCGCTTGCGGCCCCGGGCGAGGTCCTCCGCGAGGGAGGGCACCTGGAAGAAGCCGAAGTGCCACAGTCCGGCGCGGTCGATGAACTCCTGCAGGCAGCACGCCCGGGACGAGCCCCGAAGCCGTGCAATTCGGCCGCGGCACAGGCCGTCCGGTCGGGCGGACCACCCGGGCCGGATGCCCCATCGGCCGGCGGATCGGGGAGAAGACCGGCAGCGGCGACCACGCGGAGTCCACTGACATCACGGTGATTCGGCCGCCCCATCACACCCCGCTGGTCCTCACCGTCTTCACCGCCCCCGAGGACCCCGGGTCCACCACCGGCCGGCACACCGTCGCGGAGCAACTCGCATCGCGGCCAGAGCGCTTGGGTCCCGGAGCACAACCACTGTCTGGGTGACGGACTCCGAAACTAAGCCACGGGTCAGGGCCGACCGCCTGCTGCGCACCCTTTCTTCGAGTCGGAGCTCGGTCGCGGCAACGACATGCGGATCAGTGAGCGCAGGAGTATGGCGCCCATTCACTGAAGAAGGGATACTGCATACAATACTCAGCAGGAGGGGCCGCTCATGTTGTTCCGGCAGCTCGAGTACTTCGTGGCAGTGGCCGGGGAGAAGCACTTCGCCCGGGCGGCGGACGCGTGCTGCGTCTCGCAGCCGGCTCTGTCGACCGCCATGGCCGACCTGGGACGAGGTCTTCCTGCGGATCGGTGAACGCCGTGAATCAGCTGGTGGGCAAAAGATCTTGGATTCATCGGCCCTTCCACGCCGATGGCGAAGAGCACACGCAGTACGAACTTGGCGACCCTCTAGGAAGGATCCGGACCATGACGGACGTTGTCACCCAGGACACCGGGGCGGAGGGCGCCGAAGAACCGGCCGCCCTGACCGACGGTATCCATCTGGTCGTCGACGCGCTGAAGCTCAACGGAGTCGAGAACATCTACGGTGTCGTGGGCATCCCGATCACCGACCTGGCGCGGCTCGCCCAGGCGTCGGGAATCCGCTACATCGGCTTCCGGCACGAGAGCGACGCCGCTCACGCGGCGGCCGCCGCCGGCTTCCTCACCCAGCGGCCCGGCATATGCCTGACGGTGTCGGCGCCGGGCTTCCTCAACGGTCTTGTGGGCCTCGCCAACGCAACCACCAACTGTTTCCCGATGGTGCAGATCTCCGGCTCCAGCGAGCGCCACATCGTCGACCTCCAGCGGGGCGACTACGAGGAGATGGACCAGCTGTCGGCCGCCAAGCAGTTCGCCAAGGCCGCGTTCCGCGTGTCCCGGGCCGAGGACATCGGGCGCGGTATCGCCCGGTCCATCCGTACAGCGATCTCCGGCCGTCCCGGCGGCGTCTATCTGGACATCCCGGCGGCCGTGCTCGGTGAGATCATCGACGCGGAAAAGGGCGCCGCCTCCCTGTGGGAGCTCGTCGACCCGGCGCCGCGCCAGCTGCCCGAGCCGGCGGCCGTGGACCGGGCCATCGACCTGCTCGCAGGCGCCGAGCGGCCACTGATCGTGCTCGGCAAGGGCGCCGCGTACGCCCGCGCGGACGAGTCGATCCGCGAGTTCGTCGAGTCCACGGGCATCCCCTACGTACCGATGTCGATGGCCAAGGGCCTGCTGCCCGACGACCACCCTCAGTCGGCGGCCACCTCGCGCTCCCTCGCGCTGAAGCGGGCAGACGTCGTCATGCTGGTCGGCGCGCGCCTCAACTGGCTTCTCGGGCACGGTGACGCGCCCCAGTGGAACCCGAACGCCAGGTTCGTCCAGGTCGACATCGCGGCCAACGAGATGGACAGCAACCAGCCCATCGCGGCCCCGCTCGTCGGCGACATCGGTTCCGTGATGGACGCGCTGGTCGAGCGCAGCAAGCCGGGCCGGATCAGCGCGCCGGCGCAGTGGCGGGAAGAGATCGCCGCCAAGTCGGAGCAGAACGTGGCCAGGATGGCCAAGCGCCTTCAAGACGCGAAGACGGCGCACCCGATGAAGTTCCTGGGCGCCCTGCAGGCCGTCCGCGACGTCCTGGGGGACAACCCTCGCGCCTACGTGGTCAACGAGGGCGCCAACGCCCTCGACCTGACGCGCAACACGATCGGCATGAAGGTGCCGCGCCACCGCCTGGACAGCGGCACCTGGGGCGTCATGGGCATCGGCATGGGTTACGCGATCGCCACCGCCGTGGAGACCGGTGAGCCGGTCGTCGCCATCGAGGGCGACAGCGCCTTCGGGTTCAGCGGCATGGAGATCGAGGTGATCTGCCGCTACAACCTGCCGGTCGTCACCGTCGTCCTCAACAACAGCGGTGTCTACCGTGGTGACGAGGCCTCCCCCAACGGGGACCCGGCGCCCACGTACCTGAGGGCCCGCCACGACCTCATGATCGAGGCGTTCGGCGGCAAGGGCTACCGGGCCACCACTCCCGACGAGGTCGCCGCCGCGCTGCGCGAAGCCCTGGCGGCAGGTGTGCCGGCACTCATCGACTGTGTGATCGACCCCGCGGACGGCACGGAGAGCGGCAACATCTCGCACCTCAACCCCAAGGGGCTCACGGCCAAACGATGACGCGCCGGCCGTCCCGCACCGGTGTCGGGGACGCCGCGCACCGGCCGCGCGGCGTCCCGGCGCCCTTCCGCGCCGTGTCGCAACTGAACGAGAGGCCCTGGACCCCGCACGTGCACCGCACTCCCCCGCCCTGTCGGAGATCGGTGGTTCGGGGGTTTCCTCGAAAGGATTCCGATGACCCTGACCAGTACGCCCACGGCGGCCGAGGCCCTGGACATCCTCCTGACCGGCAACCGGCGCTTCGTCGACGGGGCCCCGCAGCACCCCAACCAGGACGCCGCGCACCGCGCCTCGCTCGCACCCGCACAGCATCCCTTCGCAGTGGTCTTCGGCTGCTCCGACTCACGCCTGGCCGCGGAGATCGTCTTCGACCGGGGTCTCGGCGACCTGTTCGTGGTGCGCACCGCCGGCCATGTCACGGGGCCCGAGGTGCTGGGGAGCATCGAGTACGGCGTCGACCGACTCGGCTGCCCCCTCGTGGTGGTGCTCGGGCACGACGCCTGCGGCGCCGTCCGGGCCGCACGCGGCGTGCTCGACGACGGACTGTCCCCGTCGGGCTACGTGCGCGACGTCGTCGAACGTGTGACGTCCAGCGTGCTCGCCGCCCGGGCGGCGGGGCTGAGCGAGGAATGCGACATCGTGGACGAGCATGTCCGGCACACCGTGGACCTGCTGCTCGACCGCTCACCCGCCCTGGCGAAGGGCGGCACCGGCGTCGTCGGCCTGTCCTACCATCTCGACGACGGACAGGTCAGGCTGGTCACCACCCGCGGCCTGGACGGCCTGGGGGACGGCATCGAGGCCGCCTGATCCCCCGGAAGGCCCCCAAGCCACGGCAGGACCGCGCCCCGGTCTCCCCGCCGAAAGGGAGACCGGGGCGCGGTCGTGCTCCCGGCCCCTGTCGGGGCCGGGAGGCGGTTATTTCTTCCGGGACTTCCGCAGCATCCCCGCGCCCATGACGACCACCGGGTGCAGGTCGTCCGCCTCGGCGTCCACCAACTCCACCAGCCGGGCCCGCATCCGCGGGTCCCAGAACCGCTCGATGTGGCCCGCGAGCATCTCGGCGGCCTGGCCGGCGGGCACGTGGGCCAAGTTCGCGGCGATCTGGTTCGCCATCCGCTGCTCGGACGGCACGAGGGCGGTCATCTCAGTCCACCCCCGCGACCCGGCCGGCCCCGACCGTTGCGGAGACGGCTTCGGGGACCGCTTCCGAGGCATGTCGCTCGAGCGGGTGCGCGAGCCCGACCTGGACAGCGGTCACCTTGTACTCCGGGCAGTTGGTCGCCCAGTCGGAGCTCTCCGTCGTCACCACGTTCGCGCCCGTCACGGGGTGGTGGAACGTGGTGTACACGACGCCCGGCGGCATCCGGTCGGAGATCTTCGCCCTCAGGGTCGTACGGCCCACCCTGCTGGCCAGCGTCACCAGGTCGCCGTCGGTGATGCCGCGGTTCTCCGCGTCCAGGGCATGCAGTTCGAGGACGTCCTCCGCGTGCCAGGCCACATTGCCGGTGCGTCGGGTCTGCGCGCCCACGTTGTACTGGCTGAGGATGCGGCCCGTGGTCAGCACCAGCGGAAAGCGCGAGGTGGTGCGCTCGTCCGTGGGAACGTACGCGGTGACCACGAACCTGCCCTTGCCACGGGTGAATTCGTCCACGTGCATGGTCGGAGTACCCTGCGGCGCCTCGACGTTGCACGGCCACTGGACGCTGCCGAGTTCGTCGAGGCGTTTGAAGGAGATGCCCTGGAACGTCGGCGTCACCTGGGCGATCTCGTCCAGGATCTGGCCCGGGTCGTCATAGGACATCGGATAGCCCATGGCGGTGGCGATCTCGCAGACGATCTGCCACTCGTGCTTGCCCGACTTCGGCTTCATCACCGAGCGGACCCGGTTGACCCGGCGCTCGGCGTTGGTGAAGGTGCCGTCCTTCTCGAGGAACGAAGCGCCCGGCAGGAAGACATGCGCGAACTTCGCCGTCTCGTTCAGGAACAGGTCCTGGACCACGACCAGGTCCATGGCCTCGAGCGCGGCACTGACGTGCCGGAGGTTCGGGTCGGACTGGGCGATGTCCTCGCCGTGCACGAACAGGCCCCTGAACGAACCGTCGATCGCCGCGTCGAACATGTTGGGGATGCGCAGGCCCGGTTCGGCAAGCAACTCGCGTCCCCACAGCTCCTCGAACACGGCGCGCACCGCGTCGTCGGAGACATGCCGGTAGGCCGTGAACTCGTGCGGGAAGGAGCCCATGTCACAGGACCCCTGCACGTTGTTCTGGCCGCGCAGCGGGTTGACGCCGACGCCCTCGCGCCCGATGTTGCCGCACGCCATCGCGAGGTTGGCCATTCCCATGACCATGGTGGAGCCCTGGCTGTGCTCGGTGACACCGAGGCCGTAGTAGATGGCGGCGTTGGGTGCCGCGGCGTACAGCCGTGCGGCGGAGCGCAGTTCGTCCGCCGGGACACCGGTGACCGGCTCGGTCGCCTCGGGGCTGTTCTCGGGCCGGGCGACGAAGTCGGCCCACTCCTCGAAGCCTTCGCACCGGTCCGCCACGAAGCCGCGGTCCACCAGGCCCTCGGTGACGACGACATGGGCGATCGAGTTGATGACGGCGACGTTGGTGCTCGGCTTGAGCTGGAGGTGGTGCGCGGCCTCGATGTGCGGGGAGCGCACCAGGTCGATGCGGCGCGGGTCGACGACGATCAGCTCGGCGCCCTCACGCAGCCGTCGCTTCATCCGCGAGGCGAACACCGGGTGTGCGTCGGTGGGGTTGGCTCCGATCACCATGATGACGTCGGCCTCGGCCACCGAACGGAAGTCCTGCGTGCCCGCGGACTCGCCGAAGGTCTGCTTCAGCCCGTACCCGGTGGGCGAGTGGCAGACCCGGGCGCAGGTGTCGACGTTGTTGTTGCCGAAGGCCGCGCGCACCATCTTCTGGACGACATAGACCTCTTCGTTGGTGCACCGTGAGGAGCTGATGGCACCGATCGAGGCCGGACCGTGGGTGTCCTGGATGGCGCGCATCCTGGTGGCGACCGTCTGGATGGCCTCCTCCCACTCGACCTCGCGCCAGGGGTCCGTGATCTTCTCGCGGACCATCGGCTTGAGCCTGCGGTCGGGGTGGGTGGCGTAGCCGAAGGCGAAGCGGCCCTTGACGCAGGAGTGGCCCTCGTTCGCCCCGCCGTCCTTGTAGGGCACCATCCGGACCAGTTCGTCACCGCGCAGTTCGGCCTTGAAGGAGCAGCCGACCCCGCAGTACGCACAGGTCGTGATCACCGAGCGGGACGGCATGCCGAGCTCGACGACCGACTTCTCCTGCAGCGTCGCCGTCGGGCAGGCCTGCACACACGCGCCGCACGAGACGCACTCGGAGTCCAGGAAGGACTCGCCGGCGCTCGCGGCAACCTTGGAGCCGAACCCGCGGCCCTCGATGGTCAGCGCGAAGGTGCCCTGGATCTCACCGCAGGCACGTACGCAACGCGAGCAGGCGATGCACTTGGACGGGCTGAAGTCGAAGTAAGGGTTGCTGGTGTCGGGTTCGGCGTCGAGGTGGTTCTCCCCCTCGTAGCCGTAGCGCACCTGGCGCAGGCCCACCGCGCCCGCCATGTCCTGCAGTTCGCAGTCGCCGTTGGCCGAGCACGTCAGGCAGTCCAGCGGGTGGTCGGAGATGTAGAGCTCCATGACGCCCTGGCGCAGCTTCTCCAGCTTGGGCGTCTGGGTCCGGACGACCATTCCCTCGCTGCACGGGGTGGTACAGGACGCGGGAGTGCCGCGCCGCCCGTCGATCTCCACCAGGCAGAGCCGGCAGGAGCCGAACGGCTCCAGGCTGTCCGTGGCGCAGAGCTTGGGGACGTCGATGCCGGCGACAGCCGCCGCCCGCATCACCGAGGTGCCCTCCGGCACCGTGACGGACAGTCCGTCCACCTCGACCGAGACGGTCGTCTCACCCGGCCGTTCCGGGGTGCCGAAGTCGGGCTCCTTGAGCAGTGTCATACCGTTCCCTCCTCCCTCGCGAGGAAGTCGTCGGAGAAGTGTGCGATGGCGCTGCGCACCGGCATCGGGGTCAACCCGCCCATGGCGCACAGCGATCCGTCGGTCATCAGCTCGCACAGGTCCTCGAGCAGCGCGAGGTTGCCGTCGCGGTCCTCACCGGCCACGATCTTGTCGATCACCTCGACACCGCGTACCGAACCCACGCGGCACGGCGTGCACTTGCCGCAGGACTCGGCGGCGCAGAACTCCATCGCGAAGCGGGCCTGCGCGGCCATGTCGACCGAGTCGTCGAAGACCACGACCCCACCGTGCCCCAGCATGGCACCGGCCGCGGCGAACGCCTCGTACTCCATGGGCAGATCGAACATCGAGGCCGGCAGATAGGCGCCGAGCGGCCCGCCCACCTGCACCGTACGCACGGGACGTCCCGACAGCGTGCCACCGCCGAAGTCCTCGACCAGCTCGCGCAGCGTGACGCCGAACGCGGTCTCCACGATGCCGCCGCGCGCCACGTTGCCGCCGAGCTGGAAGACCTGGGTGCCGCGCGAGCGCTGGACGCCCAGGTCCTGGTAGGCCTTCGCACCGTTCGCGAGGATCACCGGGACCGTGGCGAGGGTCAGGACGTTGTTGACCACGGTCGGCTTGCCGAACAGGCCCTGGATCGCGGGGATCGGCGGCTTGGCGCGCACCTGGCCGCGCCTGCCCTCCAGGCTCTCCAGCATGGAGGTCTCCTCGCCGCAGATGTACGCCCCGGCGCCGACGCGTACGTGCAGGTCGAAGCTGAGGTCCGAGCCGAGGATGCGCTCGCCCAGCCAGCCCTGCTCGCGGGCGATGCCGATGGCGGCGCGCATCGTGGCCACCGCGTCGGGGTACTCCGAGCGGATGTAGATGTAGCCCTCGCTCGCCCCGACCGCGTGGGCGGCGATCGTCATGCCCTCGATGAGCATGAAGGGGTCGCCCTCCATGACCATGCGGTCCGCGAAGGTGCCGCTGTCGCCCTCGTCGGCGTTGCAGCAGACGAACTTCAGCTCGTCGGCGCGGTCGAGCACCGTCTTCCACTTGATGCCGGCGGGGAAGCCGGCTCCGCCGCGGCCGCGCAGTCCGGACTCCGTGACCGCGGCCACGACTTCGGCGGGCGGCAGCGCAAGTGCCGTGCGCAGACCGGCCGTTCCACCGTGGCGTTCGTAGTCCTGCGGGGAGAGCGGATCGACGATGCCGACCCTGGCGAAGGTGACCCGGTTCTGGCGGGCCAGCCACGGCAGCCGGTCCACCACGCCGAGCCGCAGCGGGTGTTCGGCGCCGTCCAGCAGGCCGGCGCCGACGAGGCCCGGCACGTCCTCGGGTGCCACCGGGCCGTAGCCGACGCGTCCGTCGGGCGTGACCACCTCGACCAGCGGTTCCAGCCAGAGCATTCCGCGCGAGCCGTTGCGCACGATGTCGACCTGCCGGCCCTGGGCGCCCGCGGCCCGGCGGACCGCATCGGCCACCGCGTCCGCGCCGACGGACCGCGCCGCCGAGTCACGCGGGACGTACACCCGCACCGGGCAGTTCGGATCCTGGGTCATGCTCGGGGCTCCGTCCTGGGTCATGTCCTGGCCCTTGTCCGGCGTCATGACGTCACCGCCTCGCCGAGCACCGAGCGCAGGCGCTCAGCGGTCATGCGTCCAAGGACCTTGCCGTCCACCTCGACGGACGGGCCCAGGGCACAGTTGCCGAGACAGAAGACCTGCTCCACGGTGACCGAGCCGTCCGCACGGGTCCCGCCGATCGGTGAGCCCGCCTCCCGGGCGCAGTCCACCAGGTCGGCCGCACCGAGGGCCTGGCAGGCCTCCGCGCGGCAGATGCGCACCGTGGTGCGTCCGGCGGGCGCGTCGCGGAAGTCGTGGTAGAAGGTGATCACCCCGTGCACATCGGCCCGGGACAGGTTGAGCTCCCGGGCGAGCAGCGGGACGGCCTCCTTCGGTATGTGGCCCAGTTCGGCCTGGACCGCGTGCAGGATCTCCAGCAGCGGGCCGCGCTCGCCACGATGGGCCGCGACGATCGCACCGATGGCTGCCTCTGTCGTCACGTCACTGGCGCTCGTCGTCATGAATCCTCCCCCTCACCGTTGCACACCTGTGCATCCCTGCCCTTGCTCGGTCGGCTCCACGGGGTGGTGATCGACGAGCCCGGCGATCCCGTCGCCCTGCTCGTACGGTGCATAACGCCCCTGATTCACGTACTGGGTTCTGTGGTGAGCCCGGCTCTTCGAATACTGTATGCAGTACACGTCTCCGCGCCTACCGTCCGGAGCTCGCGAGTTCGCCCCGGGCTTCCGCCCGCCGGCGCACCGGCGCATCCGCCGCCGCGCCTCGGCGCGGGTCAGCCGACGGCTTCGGCCATAGCCGGTTCGGTGTCCGCCGCGGGCAGCGCGGCCAGCCAGGCGCGTACGGTGCTCAGGACCCCGTCGAGCCCGCCGTCGTCCTGGGCGAGCATCGCGTCGGCCGGAACCAGCACGGGGTCGGCGTACACCGCGGCCGCCCCGCTGCCGCGCGGCCCGGCGCCACTGGGACGGGCCGGCACATGCAGACCGGGGGCGTCCGCGGGAACCAGCCACAGGGTCTGCCCCGCCCCGCCGCCCGCGACCGGGGGCGAGGACCAGATGTAGCTGTCGGCCTCGCCCGCCGCGACGACGTCGCGCTTGCAGGCGTGCAGCGCCACCACGTCCCCGGCGCGCCGGATCGCCGTGGCCCGGATGCCCGCACCGCGCGGTCCGCCCTCGTCCCCGTCCGCGTCCGCGTCCGCCAGGGCGAGGGTGCTGAGGTGATGTCCTGCGGCCACCTTCCGGCGCACCCACGGGGAGCCGTACTCCTCGATGAAGGCGACGGCGGCGTAGTGGGACCGGAGCACGGCGCCGGTCGCCGGGCACAGACGCGACACCCGGGTCACGACCTCGGCGGCCTCGTTGAGCCCAAGGCCTCCGCCGCCGAGGTCGGCACGGACCGTGAGTCCGAGGAGGCCGGCCTCCGAGAGGGCGGCCACCGACGCGCGCGGGAACCTCGCACTGAGGCTGGTCTGTTCGGCCGAGGAGGCGATGGCGCCGCTCAGGACGGAGGCGAGGGCGGAGCGGTAGGACATGGCGGCTCCTTGAAAGTCTCGGAGGATTGCATACTGTATACCGCTATCGGACGGCTATCCATGCCTTCGACGGCGAATGCTTTTCCACAACTCCTCGACGGCGCCCCGACCGCTTCCCGACCGGGCCCGACCGGCCGCTCCAGGCGCGGCATCGACGCACGGTCCCCAGGCGTGCGTACCGCCACGACCCTTGTCAGGGCCGAACCGAATATTGTAGACAGCATGGTGTCGACCATTCGCTGAGGGCCGTCGGCTCTCGCAGCCCCCTGCGTGCGGCCCAGAGACTCCGCGGCTCTCCATGGACGCGTGTACACAGGCGTGCCACGCCTGACGCAGAGCGCGGCAGCACCGTGTGCTGCCGGCGGACGCGACACGTGGCACGAGTACGGGACCGGCCGGCGGGTGCGCCCCCTGGTCGGCCGGTCCCCACTCACCGCGCCCACGCGCTCTCGCCTGTCATGGTTCCGGTCCCGGCGAGGACGCCGACCGGCGCTCTCGATCGGAGAGCGCCGGTCGGCCGGGCAACGGCAGGGCCGCGTTCCGGCCGTCGGCACCCCTACGGCATCAGCTGGTACTCGGGGAAGTTCCCCGGCAGGCGCTCGCCCGCGGGGCCCACCGTGACGGCACGGACGAGGAGTTCACCGCCCACGAAGGCGCCGCGCCACGACGCACCGAAGCCGCCGAAGAGTTCCTCGCGGTCGCCGCGCGAACGAGGCCTGCCGTGGCCCACCTTGAAGGCGCGGATCTGCGGGGCGAGGCGCTCGTAGGTCTCCCGGTCGTCGGTCGACAAGGTGGCGACCAGGGCGCCGTTGGAGGCGTTCATGGCGGCGAGCAACTCCGCCTCCGTGTCGACCAGGACGATGGTGTCGACCGGGCCGAAGGGCTCCGCGTGGTGCAGCGGTGAGGACGGGGGCGGGTTCAGGAGCGTGACGGGCTGGACATAGGCGGAGGTGTCCTGGCCCGGCAGGAAGAGGGCGTCGGACTCACTGCCGCGGTGCAGCGGGACGGCTCCGCGGTCGATGGCCTCCGCCACCTGGTCGTGGAGTTCCTTGGCCTTGGCCGCGTTGATGACCGGGCCGAAGTCCAGTACGGGATACGGGTCCTCGGGGTGCTCCACGGCCAGTGGGTGACCGACGCGCAGGGTGCGGACGGCCGGGAGGTAGGCGGCGAGGAACTCGTCGAAGAGGGAGCGCTGGACGACGAAGCGCGGGTAGGCGGTGCAGCGCTGCTTGCCGTAGTCGAAGAGCTTGGGGATCACGGCGGTGAGCGTCTCCCAGTCGGAGAAGTTCCAGATGCCCCAGGTGTTGAGGCCCTCCTGCTCCAGGATGTGCCGCTTGCCCAGGTCGGCGACGGCCGTGGCGACCTCGGCGCCGGTGTCGCGGCCGCCCACGAAGGAGACGCAGCCGATCTCGGGCGCCCGCACCAGCGCCTGGGAGAGCTCTCCCCCGCTGCCGCTGACCAGGGTCAGGGGGATGCCCTCGCGGGCGGCGAGCGCGCAGGCCAGGGTGAGGCAGGCGAGCCCGCCGTCGGTGGGGGACTTGGCGATGACCGCGTTGCCGGCGAGGGCCTGCACCAGCATGGCGTGGACGAGGACGGACATCGGGTAGTTCCAGCTGGCGATGTTGGAGACGGGCCCGTCCAGCGCTGCGCGTCCGTCCAGCATGGGCTCGATGCCCTCGAGGTACCAGCGCACGCCGTCGATCGCGCGGTCCACGTCCGCCTGGGCGAGCCGCCAGGGCTTGCCTATCTCCCAGACGAGGAGGAGGGCGAGGAGCTCACGGTGCTCGGCGAGGGCGTCGAGGGTGGCGGCGACACGGGCCCGCCGTTCGCCGAGGGGGACGTGGCGCCAGGCGCGGTGCTGGTCGAGCGACGCGCGGACCGCGGCGCCGGCCGTGTCCCTGTCCAGGCGGGGCGGCCCGACGATGGGGCTGCCGTCGACGGGGCTGGTGGCGGGCAGTGTCCGGCCGTCGGCCTGCCAAGAGGCGTTCCAGAGGTTGAGGACACGGTCCTCGCGGAACGCCTCGGGAGCGACGGCCAGGCAGCGCTGCCAGGCGTCGGCCCAGGCGGTGCCGGACTTCAGGGTGAGGGTGGGGGTGGCGGTGTTGTCGAGGGTTGGTGCCATTGATTGCTCCGCTCTCGGTGCACAGTCGGGGGCGGTTCGCATGGCGTGCAGGTCGCGCTGTTGCACGGTCGTACGGATCGCACGGAACGCACCCGCCCGGGCAGGCGGGGCGCGGTGGGACGTATGGCGCGGTGGGACGCGTCTCGTGGTGGTTCGCATCGCGCGGTGGGACGCGTCCCGCGGTTCGCGCGAGGACGGCCCCCTCGAGAACTGATCCGGGCGCCGGGCGCCGCCCGGACACCACGAGTGGGGCCGGGTGACGTCAGCCGCCGATGGCCTCCAGGGCCAGCCGGGCCGTTTCGGTCGGTGTGCTCCCCACTCGCACGCCGACGGCCTCCAGGGCCTCCTTCTTCGCCTGGGCGGTGCCGGAGGAGCCGGAGACGATGGCGCCGGCGTGGCCCATGGTCTTGCCCTCGGGCGCGGTGAAGCCGGCGACATAGCCGACGACGGGCTTGGTGACGTGCTCGCGGATGTAGGCCGCGGCGCGCTCCTCGGCGTCGCCGCCGATCTCGCCGATGAGGACGATGAGTTCGGTGTCGGGGTCGTTCTCGAAGGCCTCCAGGCAGTCGATGTGGGTGGTGCCGACGACGGGATCGCCGCCGATGCCGACGCAGGAGGAGAAGCCGATGTCCCGCAGCTCGTACATGAGTTGGTAGGTGAGCGTGCCGGACTTCGAGACCAGTCCGATCCGGCCGGGCTTGGTGATGTCGGCGGGGATGATGCCCGCATTGGACTGTCCGGGGCTGATCAGCCCTGGGCAGTTGGGGCCGATGATCCTGGTGGCCCCGCCCTTGGCGTACTTCGCGTGCGAGGTGAAGGCGACGGCGTCGTGGACGGGGATGCCCTCGGTGATGACGACCGCCAGACCGATGCCCGCGTCCGCGGCCTCGATCACCGCGGCCTTGGCGAAGGCGGGCGGCACGAAGACGACGGAGACGCCGGCGCCGGTCGCCTCCATGCCCTCGCGGACGGAGCCGAAGACCGGCACGCCGCGGTCGTCGAAGTCGACGCTCTGCCCGGCCTTGCGCGGGTTGACGCCGCCGACGACCTGGGTGCCGGCGGCGAGCATCCGGCGGGTGTGCTTCATGCCCTCGGCGCCGGTCATGCCCTGGACGAGGACCTTGCTCTCCTTGGTGAGAAAGATGGCCATGTCCCGTCTCCTTACGAGGCGTTGGCGAGGTCGGCGGCGCGCTGGGCGGCGCCGTCCATGGTGGTGGCCTGGTGGACGAGCGGGTGGGCGTGCTCGTCGAGGATGGCGCGGCCGCGGGCCGCGTTGTTGCCGTCGAGGCGGACCACGAGCGGGCGGGTCGGCTTGACGGTCTCCACGGCCTGGACGATGCCGTCGGCGACCGCGTCGCAGGCGGTGATGCCGCCGAAGACGTTGACGAGAACGGATTTGACGTCCGGGTCGGACAGGATGACGGAGAGGCCGTCGGCCATCACCCGGGCGGAGGCCCCGCCGCCGATGTCCAGGAAGTTGGCGGGTCGGGCACCGCAGCCGGCGACGACGTCAAGGGTCGACATGACGAGCCCTGCGCCGTTGCCGATGACCCCGACCTGGCCGTCCAGTTTCACGTAGTTCAGGCCCCTGGCCGCGGCGGCGGCCTCGAGGCGGTCGTCGTGCTCCACCGTGTCGGCGGCCCAACGGGCCTGGCGGAAGCGGGCGTTGTCGTCCAGGGTGACCTTGCCGTCGAGGGCGAGGATCCGGCCCTGGCGCGTCAGGACGAGCGGGTTGACCTCGACGAGCAGGGCGTCCTCGCGGACCAGGACCTGCCACAGCCGCATGAGGACGTCCGCGGTGCGCTCCGGGAGCCCGGCGGCAGCGGCGATCCTGGCGGCGACGGCGGAGGTGACGCCCTCCTTCGGGTCGACGGGGATGCGGGCCACCGCCTCGGGGCGCTGGGCCGCGACCTCCTCGATCTCCATGCCGCCCTCGGCCGACGCGATGGCGAGGAAACCGCCGGCTGCCCGGTCGAGGACGTAGGAGACGTAGAACTCCCGCTCGATGTCGACGGGTTCGGCAACCATGACTTTGCCCACGCGATGGCCGCGGATGTCCATGCCCAGGATCCGGCGTGCCGTCTGTTCGACGGCGGCCGGGTCGGCGGCGAGCTTCACTCCGCCCGCCTTGCCCCGCCCTCCGGTCTTCACCTGCGCCTTGACGACGGCACGTCCGCCGAGCCTGCGGGCGATCTCCCGGGCCTCCTTGGCCGAGTCGGTGACCTCCGCGCGCGGCACCACGATGCCGTGTGCCTCGAAGAGTTCCCTTGCCTGGTGTTCGTACAGGTCCATTCCGGCTCCTGTTCAAAAATGCCGCACGCCCCCTGGACACCACCCACTGGATGCGGGATAACAAGCTTCATACAGTATTCGTCGACTGTATGCAATGTACCGCTTGAGTGGTGCACCCCTATGAAGGGACGGACTTCGTCATGCCTGACGACGGCCACGAACCACGATGCACAAGTGAGGTGACCCGGTGACGACCGAAACTTCCGCGACCGGACCTGCCGGAAAGGCTCTCGACGGCATCCGCGTCCTGGACATGACCCACGTCCAGTCGGGGCCATCGGCGACCCAGCTGCTCGCCTGGCTCGGCGCGGACGTCATCAAGCTGGAGGCGCCGTCCGGTGACATCACCCGCAGGCAGCTGCGCGACGTCCCGGACGCCGACTCCCTCTACTTCACGATGTTGAACTGCAACAAGCGCAGCATCACCCTCAACACCAAGACCGAGCGCGGCAAGGAGCTGCTCACCGAGCTGATCCGGCGCTCCGACGTCATGGTGGAGAACTTCGGCCCCGGCGCGGTGGACCGGATGGGCTTCACCTGGGAGCGCATCCGGAAGATCAACCCGCGCCTGGTCTACGCCTCCATCAAGGGGTTCGGCGAAGGCCCGTACACCGACTTCAAGGCCTACGAGGTGGTCGCCCAGGCGATGGGCGGCTCGATGTCGACCACCGGGTTCGAGGACGGTCCGCCCACCGCCACCGGCGCCCAGATCGGCGACTCGGGCACCGGGGTCCATCTGGTCGCCGGAGTGCTCGCCGCGTTGTTCCAGCGGGAGCGGACCGGGCGCGGACAGCGGGTGAACGTGGCCATGCAGCACGCGGTGCTCAACCTGTGCCGGGTCAAGCTGCGCGACCAGCAGCGCCTGGCCCACGGGCCGCTCGCCGAGTACCCCAACGAGGACTTCGGCGACGAGGTCCCCCGCTCCGGCAACGCCTCCGGCGGCGGTCAGCCCGGCTGGGCGGTCAAGTGCGCGCCCGGCGGGCCCAACGACTACGTGTACGTGATCGTCCAGCCGGTCGGCTGGCAGCCGATCACCGAGCTGATCGGCCGGCCCGAGCTGGCCGACGACCCCGAGTGGGCGACCCCCGAGGCCCGTCTGCCCAAGCTGAACAAGATGTTCCAGCTGATCGAGGAGTGGTCCTCCGGGCTCCCCAAGTGGGAGGTGCTGGAGAAGCTCAACGCCCACAACATCCCGTGCGGGCCGATCCTGTCCACCAAGGAGATCATCGAGGACCAGTCGCTGGTCGCCAACGAGATGGTGGTCAGCGTCCCGCACCCCGAGCGCGGCGAGTTCAAGACCGTGGGCAGCCCGCTCAAGCTGTCCGACTCCCCGGTGGAGGTCAAGCGGTCGCCGCTGCTCGGTGAGCACAACGAGGAGATCTTTGTCGGCGAACTCCGCCTCGGCGACGAGGAGTTGCGCCTGCTCAAGTCGAACGGAGTGATCTGACGTGATGGCCGAGGACCGCCTGGAGCGGGTGCGCACGCTGATCGACTCCGTGCGGGCCGAGGGACGCACCGCGCTGACCGCGCCCGAGGGCAAGGTGATCGCCGACGCGTACGGGATCGCCGTCCCGGGCGAGGAACTGGCGAAGGACGCCGACGAGGCGCTCGCCTTCGCGGACCGCTTCGGCGGGCCCGTCGTGATGAAGATCGTCTCCCCCGACATCCTGCACAAGACCGACGCCGGGGGCGTGATCGTCGGCGTCCAGGGTGCGGACGACGTCCGCGCCGCCTACGACAGGATCATCGCCAACGCGCGTGCCTACGACGCCGACGCCCGGATCGACGGCGTGCAGGTGCAGGAGCTCCTGCCCAAGGGGCAGGAGGTCATCGTCGGTGCCGTCACCGACCCCACCTTCGGGAAGGTGGTCGCCTTCGGGCTCGGCGGTGTGCTGGTCGAGGTCCTCAAGGACGTCACCTTCCGCCTGGCGCCCGTCGACGAGGCCGAGTCCCTGTCGATGCTGGACTCCATCCGCGCCGCCGAGGTGCTGCGCGGGGTGCGCGGCGGGGCCGCGGTCGACCGGGAGGCGATCGCCGAGCAGATCCGCCGGGTGTCGCAACTCGTCGCGGACTTCCCCGAGATCGCCGAGGTGGACCTCAACCCGGTGATCGCCACGCCCGACGGCGCGGTCGCCGCGGACATCCGCGTCATCCTGAGCGAGTCGGAGCCCGAGCCGCGGCGCACCTTCACACGCGAGCAGATCCTCACCTCCATGCGCCGGCTGATGCAGCCCTCGTCGGTGGCCGTCATCGGTGCCTCCAACGAACAGGGCAAGATCGGCAACTCGGTGATGCGCAACCTCGTCGACGGGGGTTTCTCCGGCGAGATCCACCCGGTGAACCCCAAGGCCGATGACATTCTGGGCCGCAAGGCGTACAAGAGTGTCACGGACGTTCCCGGTGAGGTGGATGTGGCGGTCTTCGCGATTCCCGCCAAGTTCGTGGCCGCGGCCCTGGAGGAGGTGGGACGCAAGAAGATCCCCAATGCCGTCCTCATCCCCTCCGGGTTCGCCGAGACCGGCGAGCACGAACTCCAGGCGGAGATCGTGGCGATCGCCGAGCGGTACGGGATCCGGCTGCTCGGTCCGAACATCTACGGCTACTACTCGACCTGGCAGGACCTGTGCGCCACGTTCTGCACGCCGTACGACGTCAAGGGCGGGGTGGCGCTGACCTCCCAGTCCGGCGGGATCGGCATGGCCATCCTCGGCTTCGCCCGCTCCACGAAGACGGGTGTGTCGGCGATCGTCGGGCTCGGCAACAAGTCCGACGTCGACGAGGACGACCTGCTGACCTGGTTCGGCGAGGACCCGCACACCGAGTGCATCGCCATGCACCTGGAGGACCTCAAGGACGGCCGCGCCTTCGTGGCGGCCGCGCGGGCGACCGTGCCGAAGAAGCCGGTCGTGGTGCTGAAGGCGGGCCGTACGGCGGCGGGCGCGAAGGCGGCCGGGTCGCACACGGGGGCGCTCGCGGGCGACGACGCGGTGTACGACGACATCCTGCGGCAGGCCGGCGTGATCCGCGCCCCGGGCCTCAACGACATGCTGGAGTACGCCCGTGCCCTTCCGGTGCTGCCGGCCCCCAAGGGCGACAACATCGTGATCATCACCGGGGCGGGCGGCAGCGGCGTGCTGCTGTCGGACGCGGTCTCCGACAACGGCCTGTCCCTGATGGAGATCCCACCGGACCTGGACGAGGCGTTCCGCCGGTTCATCCCGCCCTTCGGCGCGGCCGGCAACCCGGTGGACATCACCGGCGGCGAGCCACCGTCGACGTACGAGGCGACGATCCGCCTGGGGCTTCAGGACCCGCGCATCCACTCCCTCGTCCTCGGCTACTGGCACACCATCGTCACCCCACCCATGGTGTTCGCCGAGCTGACCGCCCGTGTGGTGGCCGAGTTCCGCGCACGCGGGATCGAGAAGCCCGTGGTGGCGTCGCTGGCCGGTGACGTCGAGGTCGAGGAGGCGTGCCAGTACCTCTTCGAGCGAGGCGTCGTCGCCTACCCGTACACCACGGAGAAGCCGGTGGCGGTGCTGGGCGCCAAGTACCGGTGGGCCAGGGCCGCGGGGCTGCTCTGATGCACCTTCCGGCGGCGGGCCGCGACAACGAAGGGCAAGGGGGCGGTACATGAGGGCGTGAGGTGAACGGGGCGGCCGGCAGCGCGGTCGGCCGCCTCCGGCTCCATACGCGCACGAAAGGCATTTGGACAGGGGGCGCTGGCCAGATCTTTCGAACGCAAGGGGTACTGACATGACAACCACTGACTCACCCAGAGCCGTCCCCTACCGGGAGGTGACGGACGCCAACGGCCGCGTGTACCGCATGGGCGAGACCGACCGGGACATCCTCGGCCATTCACGCAAGCTGATGATGTGGCTGCCGTGGGTTTCGATGATCGCGATCAGCGTCTTCGAATACGCCTACGGCTCGGCCGAGGACACACTGTCCAAAGCCCACGGCTGGTCCCAGAGCAACACCTTCTGGATCCTGAGCGTCTGGGTCTTCTTCCAGGCCGGCATAGCCACACCTGCCGGGTGGCTCCGGGAGAAGGGCATACTCAAGGCACGGCAGGCCATGTACATCGGCTCGGTGATGTGCGCCATCGGCTTCCTGGCGCTGTCGCACCTGCACAACGTCTGGATGGCGCTCCTCGGCTTCGGCGTGATCGGCGGCATCGGCGCCGGCGCGATCTACGCGACCTGCATCAACATGGTCGGCAAGTGGTTCCCCGAGAAGCGGGGCGCCAAGACCGGCTTCGTGAACGGCGGATTCGCCTACGGCGCCCTGCCCTTCATCTTCATCTTCAACTACGCCTTCGACACCTCCAACTACAACACCGTCCTGGACCTCGTCGGTCTCTACGTCCTGGCCGTCGTCGCGGTCTGCGCGTACTTCTTCAAGGACCCGCCGAAGAACTGGTGGCCCGCGAACATCGACCCGCTGTCCCAGGCCGGCAACGCGAAGAGCGCCAAGAGCCTCCAGAAGAATCCCCCGGCGGTACGGCAGTTCACCCCGAGGGAGGCCCTCAGGACGGCACAGCTGTACCTGATGTGGATCTCCATCGTGATGACCGCGGGAGTCTCCATCTTCGGTATCTCCTTCCAGGTCGACTACGCCAAGGAGATCGGCTTCGGCCCGCTCGTCGCGGCCTCGTCGATGGGCATCATGTCCGTCGTCAACGGCATCGGACGCGCGGTCGTCGGCTGGCTGTCCGACTTCTGGGGCCGCAAGACGACCCTCGTCTTCGTGATCGTCGTCCTGGGCCTGGCCCAGTTCGGTGTGATCTGGGCCGGCGACGTCCACAACGAGTTCCTGTTCCTGGCGTTCGCGTTCCTCTCCGGGTTCGGCAGCGGCGCGTTCTACCCGATGTTCGCGGCGCTCACGCCGGACTACTTCGGTGAGAACTACAACGCCACCAACTACGGGATGGTGTACAGCGGCAAACTGGTCAGCGGCCTGTTCGGCGGTGGCCTGGGCTCCATGGTGGTCGCCGCGTGGGGCTACGACGGCGCCTACGCGCTGGCCGGCGGCATCTCCATGGTGGCGGCCGCCATCGCCCTGCTGCTGCGCCAGCCGGGCCGTCGAAGCGCCAAGTCCATCACACCCAACCCGCAGCCACTGGGCGAGGAAGTGGCGTGACCTCCGGGCGGCCCTCCGTCGCACACCGTCCCCACGACCCGTGAGCCGCACGCCTGTCGGCAACCGAGCCAGAGGCGGTCCTTCTCTCCGGGGGAAGGACCGCCTCGGTCGTCCCCGAGAGGCGTCGCCCGCCCGGCCCCACGCGCAGCGTGGCCGGTTCCCCGTCGAGGGACCCGCACCAGGAACTCCGCACGCCGACGTCATTCGGCGGCTCGGGCCACTGGTCTGCGTCAGGACCCTTGCCGCGCCCCATTCCATACTGTAGACAATATTCAGTCGTGTCCTTCGACACGAGCATCTCGGCAGTCGTGCCGACATCACTTCGCCTCCTCGGCGGTTGGCCGAAGTTCCCAGGCCCGCCCGGAGGTTCACCGAAGTTCCTCGGTACACCCTCGACCGAACGGAGCTCCTTGTGAAAGTCGCCATTCTCGGCGCCGGTGCCATCGGCGCCTATGTCGGTGCCGCCCTTCATCGCGGAGGCGCGGACGTGCACCTCGTCGCCCGTGGAGCCAACCTCGCCGCCATGAGGCGCAGCGGGGTGCGCGTCCTCAGCCCCCGCGGTGATTTCACCGCGCACGCCCACGCCACGGACGACCCGGCCGAGATAGGCCCGGTCGACTACGTGTTCATGGGCCTGAAGGCGAACTCGTATGCGGCGTGCGGGCCGCTGATCGAGCCGCTGCTGCACGACACCACGGCCGTGGTGGCCGCTCAGAACGGCATTCCCTGGTGGTACTTCCACCGGCACGGCGGTCCCCACGACGGGCGCCGCCTGGAAAGCGTCGATCCCGACGGCGCGGTCAGTGCGGTGCTCGCGCCCGAGCGGGCGATCGGCTGCGTGGTCTACGCGGCGACCGAGCTGGAGGCCCCCGGCGTGGTGCGGCACGTCGAGGGCACCCGGTTCTCCATCGGCGAGCCGGCGCGTGGAGCCTCGCGGCGCTGCCTGGACTTCGCCGAGGCCATGCGGGCCGGTGGCCTCAAGTGCCCGGTGGAGGAGGACCTGCGGAGCGACATCTGGGTCAAACTTCTCGGGAACGTCTCCTTCAACCCGATCAGTGCCCTGGTGCGGGCGACCATGCGCCAGATGGCCACGCACGGCGGCACCCGCCAGGTCATCGAGACGATGATGAGGGAGACGCTGGCGGTCGCCGAGGCCCTCGGCTGCGAGCTGGGGGTCTCCGTCGAACGGCGCCTGGCCGGCGCCGAGCGCGTCGGCGACCACCGTCCGTCCACGCTCCAGGACCTGGAGCGCGGCAAGCCGCTGGAGCTCGACGTCCTGCTCCCCGCCGTGATCGAGCTGGCGGAGATCACAGGCGTCGAGGTGCCCACACTCCGCACGGTCGACGCGCTGTCGGACCTGCTGGCTCTGGGGAGCGCCGCATGAGGGAACCCGACCCGGTTCCCAGGAGACCGCGCCCCGGTGTGCACCACCGGGGCGCGTTTCCCGACCGCGATCACTATGAACTACGACAACGCAATGAGGACCACGACCGTCAGGTCGAGGCCCTCGATTCCGTATGCGCTACAGCGAGTGTCCGAGGGGCGAGTTGGCCGCTGACGATACGGTCGTGGTGGCGCAAGGACGACTCCAACCACACGACCGGGCAGTCGGCCTTGGAATCCAGTGCAAGCAAGCCGTGCGTAGGGCAGCGGACTGAGGAATGAACGCCCCGTCGTAGCGCTCGAATCGCTGCCGCACCTACTGCTGCCTCTGCGGAGGCCGCTACTACATCACGCGCAGCAGGCACGTTTCCTCCGACCAGCACAGCACCCCCGACCGGGCGCCGGACCGTTGCTGGCAGCACTCCCGACGCTTGCGCTCCGGCGTCGCGGATCGGGGACAAGTGCCTGGTCAGTGCCACGTAGGGCGGCCTGCCGCGACCGATGGTGCCCAAACGCAAGTCGCCGTCTTTCGGAACCGGGCGGTTCGCGTTTCCCGTTGCCGTCCGGCACTGTCCGGTGCGCTCCCGAGCCCGACGCCGACCAACACGACCGCGATCGCACCGTGTCCGTGCGTTGGTCCTGGCCACGGAGGCGGTTCTGACAAGGAGGCTGGAAAAATCGGGCACTCGTGCGGCACAATCCGGAACACATGAGTCCACGGCAGTCCCGTCCCGCACACCTGGCGAACCTCGACCTCAACCTCCTGGTGACGCTCCGCGCACTGCTGCGCGAGCGGAACGTCACCCGGGCTGCCCGCAACCTTGGCGTCACCCAGCCCGCCGTCAGCGCCGCGCTGTCCCGGCTGCGTCGGCATTTCGGGGACGAGCTACTCGCTCGGGTGAACGGTGCCTACGTCCTGACGCCGCTCGCCGTGCAGCTGGCCGGGCAGGCCGAGACCGTGTGCGCGGCCGCCGAGAGGCTCTTCGCGACAGGCAGAGCGTTCGACCCCGCCGCCACCGAGCGGGAGTTCACGCTGCTGATGGCCGACTACACGGCGACGGTCCTGGGCCCCGCTCTGTCACGGCTGTTCGACCGCGAGGCGCCACATGCGGCGCTCCACCTCCAGCTCATCAGGGAGACTCTGGGCAGTGGCGCGGGCGATGCGATCCGGCTCGTCGACGCCATGGTCTCCCCGCCGCTGGGCCACTTCCGCACCCCAGGGGTCGAGTCGGCTCCGCTCTTCCGCGACCGGTGGGTCTGCGTTGCGTCCGCCGACCATCCGCTGTGCGAGGCCGAGTCGTTCGGTATCGAGGACCTGGCACGGCTGCCGTGGGTGGTGCCCTACCACCGGGACGACGGCTACCCGTCGGCCGCTCCGGCGACCCGGCAGCTGACCGCACTGGGCATCAGGCCACGGATCGCCGTACGTGTGGAGAGCTACCGGGCCGTACCCGACTTCATCGCCGGAACACGGCGGGTGGCGCTCGTTCCGGAGCGGCTCGCCGCACCGCTCCCGTCCGCGCACGGGCTGCGCACGCTCGACTGCCCGATCCCGCTCGATCCGCTGGAAGAGCACCTCTGGTGGGACGCGAGCCACGACGAGGACCCGGCGCACAGCTGGCTGCGTGACCTGGTGGCCCGGGCGGCAGCCTGCCTCGAACCATAAACGCCGTTGATACCGCTCAGTCGAACGCTCTATTGACCTGGGCATTCCCTCCGGCGACGGGGGTTGCCTACGTTGCGGGGCAAGCAGAGAGAGCCGCCTTCGCGGCACAGCCCCCTCCCCCAGGAGCCCTCCATGCCCCATGCCCTGACCGAGCTGCACGTCCACACCGTCACCAAGCGCCTCGGCACCACGAGCCACCAGCTCGGCGCCGAGTGTCCTGCAGATGGTGAACTCGCTCGTCGGGCTGTTCTTGTGGATGGGCGAGCTTCTTCCAGGCGACCCGGCTCGCCGGCACCGCACCCCTCGTCCTGATCTTCGTGACGACGACCGGCATAGCCGTGCTCGGCGCGGTCGTCACCCGCGTCCCCACCGTGACCGGTCCGGACCAGGACCCGCTGACCGGCATCCGCACCGGAGACCGGGTCTGCATCGACGCCGATCACGGCACCGTCCCGGCCCGCGCCGCTCCTGCGCACCGCCACACAGTCCCCTGCCACACTCTCCCCTCAACGACGAGGAGACGCCCATGAGCGCCGCACCACCCCTCGTAGAACTGGCCCCGATCATCGAGCGCCAGCGCGCGAGCCGCTTCTGGCTGCTGATGTATGCCGTCTGCTGTCTGATCACCTTCCTCGACGGCTTCGACTTCCAGATCCTGTCGTTCGCCGCCACCTACCTCCGAAAGGACTTCGGGCTCACCCAGACCCAGCTCGGCACCCTGGGCACGGTCGGTCTCTTCGGCACCATGATCGGTGCTCTGATCATGGGTTATCTGGCGGACCGGCTCGGACGCCGCCCCACCATCATCGTGTCGGTCGCCGGTTTCGGCGTCTTCATGCTCGGTTTCGCCTATGCGGACACCTACGGACAGCTGATCGCCCTGCGGTTCGTGTCCGGACTCTTCCTCGGCGGGGTGCTCCCGCTGACCTGGGCCCTGGCGGCCGAGTACGCGCCGAAGCGGTTCCGGGTGACCGCCGTCTCCATCATCATGGTCGGCTACACCCTCGGCGGCGCCGCCGGCGGTCCCGTCTCCAACTGGCTGATCCCCGAGCACGGCTGGCAATCGGTGTTCGTCGTCGGCGGTGTCTGCTCCCTGCTCACCGTCCTCGCAGTGCTGCTGCTGGTGCCCGAGTCGGTGAGGTTCCTGGCGCTGAAGGCCCGCCCCGGCAGCGATGATCGCATTTCCCGCATCCTGCGCCGCTTCCAGCCGGGCCTGTCCATCGAGCCCGGCACCCGCTTCAGCACCGGCGACCCGCAGCAGGCCCTCTCCGGCAGGCGGTTCACCCCCGCTCAGCTCTTCCGCGGCCATCTCATGGGCATCACAACCCTGCTGTGGCTGGTCTACCTCCTTTCCTCGGCGTTGATCTACTTCCTGGTCTTCTGGACCCCGATGATCAACGAGCAGGTGGGCTTCAGCGTGAGCGCGGCCGCCACCATCGCCGCCCTGGCCAGCGTCGCGGGCGCCGTCGCGCAGCTGTTCATCAGCCGGTTCGTCGACCGCAAGGGGGCGGGCATCATCCTGTGGATGCCGGTCGCAGCCGTCGTCTGCATGCTGACCCTGGGCTCTGGGGCTCTCGCCCCGGCCATCTACGTCACGTTCGTCATCGGCGCCAAGATGTTCGTCAATGGCGGTCATGGCGGTATCACCAGCATCGCGGGCACCTTCTACCCGACGGAGATCCGGGCCAACGGCGCTGCCTGGGCGTCCTCGGTCGCCAAGATCGGCGCCATGGTCGGGCCCTGGCTCGGCGGTGTCCTCCTCGACGCCGGTCTTGGGGCAAGCGGCGCGTTCACCATATTCGCGGCCTGCCCGGCGGTGATGGTGCTGGTGCTGTTCGTGCTCGGCCGGGTCCAGCGCCGGCTGCCGGCTGAGGCAGAGGGAGCGCTGTCCGTCGAGGCATCCACGACCGGCGTGGCGCCGGTGAGGACAGTGGCTCCCTCCTGACAGGCGCCTCCGTCTCAGTGAGCCGACGTGGCCCGCCGCGACTGAATGGAGGTGCCCGGCGGGCACCGGACACTGCTGACCGGACCTCAGTACACAGCGGTGGTCGACGCCACAGTCGACATGGAACAACCAGCGACAACAAGGAAAGAGTCAAGGAGTGTCCACAGAGCTGCGCAGCAATCATCCGATCGGGTCCTCACGCTGGGCGACGACCCGCACGCAGTGGAAGGCGCTGGGCTACGACGACGAGGAGATCCGTCGGCCCAAGATCGCCATCGTCAACTCCTCGTCCGGGCTGGCGCCGTGCTTCGCCCATCTGGACAAGGTCGCGGAGGCCGTCCGCCAGTCGGTGTACGACGCCGGGGGGCTGGGCTTCGAGATCCGCACCGTCGCGCCGACCGACTTCAGCATGGCCGCCGGCCGGGGCGGCGGGTACGTGCTCTCGGGCCGCGACCTGGTGTCCTACGACATCGAGGCGGTCGTCGAGGGCGCGAAGCTCGACGGGATGATCTGCCTCGCGTCGTGCGACAAGACGACGCCCGGCCAGCTGATGGCGGCCGCGCGGACCGACGTCCCCACTGTGATCGTCGCCTGCGGCTACCAGAGCTGCGGTGTCCTCGACAACGGCCGCCGCGTCGACATCGAGGAGGTCTTCGTCGACGCCGGCAAGCTCGCCGCGGGCGCCATCAGTTTCGACGACCTCTGCCAGATGTCAGACCGTGCCATCACCGGCCCCGGCGTCTGTCAGGGGATGGGCACCGCCAACACCATGCACGTCGTCGCCGAGGCGCTCGGGATGGCGCTGCCCGGCTCGGCCCCGACCCAGGCCAACAGCGAGACGATGTGGGCGGCGGCGAGGGCTGCCGGCCCGGTCGTCATGGCGGCCGTCGAGGCGGGCCGGCGCCCCAGCTCGGTGATGACCCCCGCCGCGTTCCGCAACGCGGTGACGGCGGTCATCGCCGTCAGCGGCTCGATCAATGCGGTCAAGCATCTGGAGGCGATCGCCGCGGAGTCGCCGTACGACATCGATGTCCACCGGCTCTTCGAGGAGATCGGGCGGGAGGTCGGGCCGATCGCGGCGGTCCAGCCCAATGGGCCCACGACGATCGACGAGTTCGACGCCGCGGGTGGCGCTCGCGGCGTGCTCCGGCAGCTCGGCGACAGGATCGACGGCTCGGCCATGACGGTCTCGGGCAAGTCGGTGGCCGAGGTCGTCGCCGGCGCCCCTGTCGACACGGAGGTGATCCGCGCCGAGCCGATGCGTCCCGAGTCCACCATCGTCCTGATGCGCGGCAACCTGTGCCCCGACACCGGCATCGTGAAGCTGTCGGTGACGGAGAACCGGGCCCGCACCTTCCGCGGCGCGGCGCGCGTCTTCGAGTCCGCGCCGGAGGCCACCGAGGCGATCGAGCGCGGCGAGGTGCTGCCGGGCGAGGTCCTCGTGCTGCGGGGTCTTGGCGTCACCGGCACACCGGGGATGGGCATGGCCTCCAGCGTGGTCTTCGCGCTCAACGGCGCCGGCCTGAGTGAGCAGGTGGCGTTCGTGACCGACGGGCAGCTCTCGGGGCTCGTCAACAAGGGCATCGTCGTCGGCGAGATCTCGCCCGAGGGAGGCGTGCCGAGCCCGCTGGGGACCGTCCGCACCGGTGACGAGATCGCGATCGACGTCCCGAACCGGACCGTCGACCTGCTGGTCGACGACGAAGAGCTGAAACGCCGGATCGAGGCGTACGCCGAAACGCGCGCGCCGCAGACCTGGCCGGCGCGGCCCGGCTCCTGGCTCGGCGTGTACGCCGGCGCCGTGGAGCCGCTCGACCGAGGCGCCACGCTGCGCCGGGCCGCCGCCAACTGACCGACCATCTCCTGGGAGAAAGCGACACCATGCCCCACGCCCTGTCCGATCTCGTCGTCCACACGGTCTCCAAGCCGGTCGACGATCCAGCCGAACGGCTCGACGCCGACATCCTCGTCGTCGGCGCCGGCATCGCCGGACTCTCGGCAGCCATACAGGCGCGCCGCCTCGGCCGCGACGTCGTCCTCGTCGACGCGCTCCCGGTCCTCGGCGGCCAGTGCGTCAACTCGATGATCGGGCTCTTCTGCGGTATCTACGGCAACGCGCCCGACTACCGTCAGCTCACCTACGGGATCTTCGGCGAGCTCTTCGAGGCGATGGAGAAGACCAACGACATCCACTACCGCCGTACTCACACCCAGACGGTGGTCTACGACGAGGTGGCCCTCGGCCGCTGGTTCGAGAACATCGTCCAGGAGCTCGGCATCCGGGTGGTCCTCGGCGCCTCCGTCAGCGGCGTGGGGATCGAGGGCGGCGTCATCGAGCGGGTCGACTTCGCCACCCGCTTCGGCCCCGTGAGCGTCACCGCCCGCGGTGTCGTCGACGCGACCGGCGATGCGGCGCTCGCCTGGGAGGCGGGGCTGCCCTGCCAGGTACCCGACCGTACCGTCTGGGGCTCGCAGCAGATCCGCCTGGAGGGACTCGACGAGTCAGGCAATCCGGAGCCCGCCGAGCTGGTGGCCCGGGTCGACGAGAAGGCCGCCGAGTACGGCCTGGTCCGCCGCGACGGGCTCGCGTTCTTCTTCCCGGGCCGCAATACGGCGGTGATGAACATGACCCACGTGGAGGCTCCCCTGGGTGCCGTCGAGGCCGCCGACGCGCAGCTGCGGGGCCGCGCCCAGGCGGACCGGGTCGTGAAGTTCCTCCGGCGGGAGTTCCCGGCGGCGTTCAAGAACGCCAAGGTCCAGGCCTACGGATTCCCGGGCCGCCGGCAGGCCCGCTGGCTCGCCGCCGCCCACCAGCTGACCCTCGACGAGGTGCGGGAGGAGACGAGGTTCGACGACGCCGTCGCCCGGACCGCCTGGCCGGTCGAACTGCACGACCGGGTCGAGGGCTACGTGTGGGAGACCTTCGGCCCCGACCACGTCCACTACGTCCCGCTGCGCAGCATGCTCTCGCCGCAGGCGCGCAACCTCGTGGCCGCGGGCCGCTGTGTCGACGGGGATGCCGCCGCTCTCTCGAGCGTCCGGGTGATGGGTCCGTGCTCGGCGATGGGCCTCGCCGCCGCACACGCCCTCGATCTGACCCTGGGCGAGGACATCCACCAGGTCGACCTGACGGCGCTGCGCGACCGCGTCCGCGAGAACGTCGAGGGCTGAGGAGGAACCGATGGTCGCTCTGACAGACGAAGAGAAGGCCATGCGCGACGGCCGCGACGGTGACGCTGTCGCGGCGGCGATGGACCTGCTCATCAGATACGCCGACGCACTGGGCGCCGAGCAGTTGTGCGAGACCCGCAACGTGGCGGGGACCAACACCCAGCCCTCGCCCGCCAAGACGAAGCTGTTCGAGGAGGGCGGCTGGTCGAAGGCGTTCTCGGTGATCAGCCTCGACTGCGACGACGACATCGAGGTGCCGCAGATGAAGGTGCCGACGTGCCAGCTCCAGCACGGCTTCGGCAACGACGCGCTGGGGATCATGCCGTACTCCGAGCGCAACATCGAACTGCAGGCCGGCGCCGAGTCGTTCTACAGCTCCAAGGGCGTCAATGTCCTGGCCACGTGCACGCCGTACCAGGTCGGCAACCTGCCGACCTACGGCGAGCACATCGCCTGGATGGAGTCCTCGGCCGTGGTCTATGCCAACTCGGTCCTCGGCGCGCGCACCAACTGCGAAGGGGGCGCCTCGACCGGGTCGGCGAGCATCACCGGCCGGATCCCCTGCTGGGGCAACCACCTGGTGGAGAACCGATACGGCACCCATCTGATCGAGTCCGGGCTGCGGATGACCGGCTTTCAGGACTGGGGCATGTTCGGCTACTTCGTCGGCGACATGGTCCAGGAGGCGCGGCCGGTCATGATCGGCGACCTCGGTCAACCCGACCTGGCGGACCTGAAGCACTTCGGGGCGGCTGCCGCCTCCTCGGGCGGCGTCGAGATGTACCACATCCCGGGACGCACCCCCGATGCGCCGACGCTGGAGGCCGCCTTCGGCGGTGCCGCCCCGCCCGAGTCGCTGCACTACGGCGAGGCGGAGCGCCGCGCGATCTACGACTCGCTCAACTCCATCGGGAACAGCGAGGATGTCGACTTCGTGCTGATCGGCTGCCCGCACGCCTCGCTCGAGCAGATCGGCCGAGTCGCGCGGGCGCTCGAAGGACGCACGCTGTCGGCCGGGACCGAACTGTGGGTCATGACGCCGCGCGCGCTGCGTGCCGTCTCGGACCGCAACGGATGGACAGCCACCATCGAGCGCGCCGGGGGACGGGTCCTGACCGACTCCTGCCCGGCCATGTCGCGGGTTGCGCCGGCGGGCACCAAGGTGTTCGCCACGGACTCGGCCAAGCAGGCGCACTACCTACCGGCGATTCTCGGCATCGAGGCCTGGTTCGGCACCACCGAGGAGTGCGTCGAGGCCGCCGTCACCGGTCGCTGGCGCGGCTCGCTGGCCCCCGCGGCGGTGGTCCGATGACCGGCGCCACAAGGGCCCAGCAGCTTGTGCTCCGTGGCCGCGGCATTGTCCCCGGGCGCGTCGAGGGCGAGGCCCTCGTCTCCCACGAGACCATCTCCGGCTGGGGCGGGATCGATCCGGCCACCGGCACCATCATCGAGCGCAGGCACGAGCTCTACGGCGTCTGCTTCACCGGCAAGGTGCTGGTCTTCCCAGGGGCGAAGGGTTCCTCGGGCTGGTCCGGCTTCTTCCAGTCGACCCGCCTCATGGGTACCGCGCCGTTGGCGATGGTCTTCACCAACCTGACCACGAAGGCTGCCCTCGGCGCGATCGTGACCCGCGTCCCCACGGTGACCGAGCTCGACGACGATCCGGTCGCCAGGATCGCGACCGGTGACCTGGTCGAGGTCGACGCCGACAACGGGTTGGTGGTCGTGCATGGACCGTGGTCGCAGGCATGTCATCCGCAGTGACGAGTCCGCGCTCCGCCGGCGGGCCGGGGGCCGTCGCCGGCTTCACCGGTGATGCGGCGCTCGCCGCGGGCGATAGGTTGGACGCCCTCGCCCCAGGCCGTCTCGGCGACCTGGGCGGGGCCGTCACGGTCGTCCTCAAGGAGGGCCGCTCCAGCCGGTACGTGACCGGACGGGCCTTGCCCCCGGCGGTCTCTCTCCCCCCGGAGCCCGAGCATCCCGGAGCCGCTGGTGCCTGGTAAGAGCGCGGCGACGGGCGGGCGTGACGCCCGTTCCCTCAGCGTCCGCACGCTCGACGTGCTCGGGCATTCGGCGCCGCCCGGCCGCGGCTCACCCCTTCAACATCGACACCGGCGGCCTGGCAGCCCGCCGGACCCTGACCAAGCTGGTCGCCCAGGGCGAGGAGAAGACGGCCGCAGCAAAGACGGTGACCGCACCGTGAGCAGCCAGGACCAGGCCGGTCCCGCCGCCCCCGTTCGCGCGGATCTGCCGGCGCCGAACAAGATGTTGAAGGGGCGGAACGTCTACCGGGTGGTGTGGAAGCTCCACACCGACGTGCTCGTCGGCTATTGCTGGTGCGACGCCAGCCACGAGGACATCGACCCCATCACCTTGTGGGAGTGGCTGCTGGCGCACCCGGACACACACGGCGTCGGCCGGGCCGACTCCGTCGCGCCCGACCCCGACCCTGAGGGGGTGAGCGCGTGAACGCCGAGATCGAGCTGGAGCTGGTCGTCGTTGCCGCCGCGGCGGTTGCCGCGGACGTTCGGCTGCTCGAACTGCGCAGGCCCGACGGGGCCGAGCTGCCTGCCTGGTCCGCCGGGGCCCACATCGACATGTTGCTCGATGACGGGCTGGTGCGGCAGTACTCGTTGTGTGGCGATCCGACCGACCGCAGCCGCTGGCAGGTCGCCGTGCTGCGCGAGCCCGACAGTCGCGGCGGGTCGGCGCACGTCCACGACAAGCTAGGCGAGGGCGACCCGGTCAAAGCACGCGGGCCGCGCCATCACTGCGAGCTGAAGCCGGCGGCGGCGTACGTCTTCGTGGCGGGCGGCATCGGGATCACGCCGATCCTCCCGATGCCGGCCGCTGCCGACGCTGCGGGCGCCGATTGGCGGCTCTCCTCCGGTGGCCGCACCCGGGGCTCGATGGCCTTTGTGGACGACCTTGCGGCGCGCCACGGCGACCGGGTCGTCGTCCGCCCGCAGGACGAGACCGGACTCCTCGACCTTCCCGTCGGGCCGGACCAGGACGGGCGGCGGGTGTCCGGCGCTGGCCATGGTGCAGCGCCGGGTGGACGCGACCAGCCGGGCCGTCCTCGCCAACCTGTTCGGTCTACGGCTCCGACAGCGAGGGCGGCAGAAGACCTCGAGCGCCAAGCAACTGCGCGACTCCTTCACCCGCCGCACCGGCCGCCTCCTGCCGGGCGTCGGCTGTGACGACCCGCACGGTGCCGCGGGTGGTGTCGGCCTTGGTCGTATCCTCACCCTCCGCTGAACTTCGCCTTCCGTGCCGCGGTTACCTTCCCGGCAGGGTCAACGTCAGCTTTGCAGTCAGGAGACCGGTGCGGTGCGGTGAAGCGACGCACCATAGGAGGCAGGGTCCATGCCCCGCTGAACAGCGTGCTCCTGGCCCTGTCCGTAGGCGGCTGTGGCATGAGCGCTGGCAACGCAACTGGTCCGGCAGCCACCACCGTCGGCGGCACACCACCCGGGACCGCGTCGCACGTCGCGGCTGAGGCTGCCGCCCGGCAGAAGTGGGGCCTGACACCGCTGCCCGCGGCGCCCGACCCCCCGGCGCACAAACCCGTCAAGCTGTCCACAACCGGCCCGGTTCCGGTCTTCGCCCACGTACCGACATTCCAGAAGGTCGTCTTCATCACCGTCGACGACGGACTGGAGAAGGACCCCAAGTTGATCGTGATGATGCGGGACCTGAAAATCGCGATGATCAGTGGTCAGTGATCATTCCGGCTACCTCTGCGCGATACCGTCGAAACCCGGTCGTCGGACAACTCGCCCGGATGCGCGTCACACCCCTGGTATAGATGGACAGCGGTGGTACTCAGCCGGGTTCACGCCGGCGAGGGGCGATTCGGGCAGAGTGAGGGGAAGCGCGTGGATGTCCCACTCGATGAGGAGGCGCACTGCGCCGCGCCGTCACTCGGCGGGGCTCGGTTGGAAGTACGTCCGCTGTCGGAGCGCCCAGGCGTGTATGCGAAAGGCGAGATCGGCGTGAGTACGCGGCCGATGTGGCAGGAAGCCCTCGGTCAGCTGTCACGGCGGAGCGAGAGCTGCCTGTACGTCGAGATGTCGCAGCTGACGTTCATCGACGTGGCGGGGGTGACGGATCTGGTGATGACCGCACGGTCACTGAGTGGGCATCGCCTGCTCGTCCTTGACCAACCACCGTTCCAGGTACCGCGCATTCTGGACTTGTTCTGGCCCGGCCTGGGCGGGATCGAGGTGGCTGCATGACCGCCACCGCACCCGGGCCCCAGGAGTTTGTGCATCCGGCGCTGTTCTACAGCGGGAAGCAGCAGTATGTGACAGGTACAGTCCCCTTCGTTCTCGAAGGGCTGGCCAAGGAGGAACCGGTTGCGGTCGCCGCGCCGCCGGACCGACTCCAGCTGATCAAGGACCAGCTCGGTGACCAGGCCCGTCGGGTTCACTTCGTGGACATGACTCAGGCGGGCCGGAACCCGGGGCGGATCATTCCCGGAGTGCTGCGCCAGTTCGCCGATGCCCATACCGGTGGACGGGTGCGCATCATCGGTGAGCCGATCTGGCCCGGTCGCAGCGCGGTGGAGTACCCCGCGTGTGTGCAGCACGAAGCGCTGATCAACGAGGCATTCACTGGGCGCGCCGTCACGATTCTGTGCCCGTACGACGTCGACGGGCTCGACCAGGGGGTGCTGAGGGACGCTTGGGCCACCCACCCGGTGGTGGTCGCCGAGGGGAGCGAGACGGCTTCGGCTGCGTACAGTCCCGAGGCGGTCGTCGCCCGGTACAACCAGGCTCTGCCCGTGCCGCCGGCCGCCCAGGCGACGAGCTTCGAGGGCAGCGGCCAATTGACGGCGGTACGTGAGTTTGCAGTACGGGAGGGTGAGCGGCTGGGGTTGGAGGGGGCACGGCTGCAGGATCTCCAGCTGGCGGTGGCAGAACTGACCACCAACAGCGTCGTTCATGGAGCCGGTGACGGCACGCTGCGGATCTGGGCGGAGGACAAGCAGGTCGTCTGCGAGGTGCAGGACGCAGGCCGGCTCACCGATCCACTGGCCGGCCGGCGCCCCCCGGCACCCGAACGGCCCGGCGGCCGGGGCCTGCTCCTCGTCAACCACGTCGCCGACCTCGTGCGTATCCACATCGGTGAGGCGGGTACCACGATCCGCTTCTACATCGGCCGCTGATCACCCCTGTCCCGGGGGCATCCAGACCGCTCGCTCTTCAGCCGACCACAAGCCGAGCCTGTCGGCGAGCCGTTGACCGGGAAGCGGACGATGACGAGGCTGCAGTCGTCGGGCGGTTGGGCGTCGGGTTGCCGGTGCGGCCGCAAGGTGGGGATTTCGGTCGGCACCGGGCCCGGCCGTCACGGTGGCGAGCGCGGTGGCGGGTTGTTCCAGGCGCCGACGGCGCCCGGCCATGTCGGCGGCGGTCGCGTGGCTGCCGGCGACGTCCACACCTTCCACGTCCGGTGGTGGACGACAGATGGCCGACGGCGGTGCGTTCGGCCTCCAGGGCATCGAAGTCGGTCCACCTGCTGGGCGTGCCGACCTGTCCGGCGTGCGGGACAGGGTCGGCCCGGGTGCACAGCCGGTACGTACAGCGGCCGGCGGACAGCGCGGTCGGCCGTCGCCCGATGGACGATCGAGTCACAGGTTCGGCGGTTGCGGGCTGCGCAGGGGGCACCACTACTGCAGCGCACGTACGGCACGATCCTGGTGGACATCGAGACGCGAAAAACAGTCCAAGTACCCCAGGGCGTCGGCGTCATGCATGGTTCTTCGTGGCGGATTTCTTCCCTGGTACGCAGTGACCGGAGGCTTTGTTCGGCGGGTACCGAGTGGGTTAGCCTGCGGCGTATTTTCTCCTCGCTGAAGGCTGTGAGGTGAGGGAATACAGAGCATTTACGGGCCCACCGCGGCCCGCCGGGGTGTGCGAGTCTTCACTGCCGAGGGCTCCAGGGGAGCGGGACGAGGGTGCGCATGAACATCGACAAGGCCGAGCTCATCGACGCCGGGCCGGACAACGGAGAGCTCAGACAGCTCCTGGCGGGGTTGACGGCCGTGCGGGACGGCGACTTCGGGACACGTCTGCCGGAGGACGCCGACGGTCTCATGGGTGATATCGCGAGCGTGTTCAACGGCATGGTCGATCAGTTGTCCGTGTTCACCTCCGAGGTGACGCGCGTGGCCCGAGAAGTCGGCACCGAGGGGACGCTCGGCGGCCAGGCGGAGGTGCCGGGGGTCTCCGGAACCTGGGCCGACCTGACCGATTCGGTCAACGCCATGGCCGGGAATCTGACCACCCAGGTCCGTGACATCGCCCAGGTGGCCACTGCCGTGGCCAAAGGCGACCTGTCGCAGAAGATCGACGTGCCCGCCCGCGGCGAGATCCTGCAGCTGAAGGAAACCGTCAACACGATGGTGGACCAGCTCTCCGCCTTCGCCGACGAGGTCACCCGCGTCGCCCGCGAGGTCGGCACCGAAGGGCGCCTCGGCGGCCAGGCCAAGGTGCCCGGTGTCGCCGGGGTGTGGCGGGACCTCACCGACTCGGTCAACTTCATGGCGGGCAATCTGACCAACCAGGTCCGCAACGTCGCCCAGGTGACCACC
>NZ_BNBC01000032.1:0-71783 GCF_014654675.1 Streptomyces spiralis | reverse complement strand
GGCGACCTGTCGCAGAAGATCACCGTCGACGCCCGCGGCGAGATCCTCGAACTCAAGAACACCATCAACACGATGGTCGACCAGCTCTCCGCCTTCGCCGACGAGGTCACCCGCGTCGCCCGCGAAGTCGGCACCGAAGGACGCCTCGGCGGCCAGGCCGACGTCAAAGGCGTCAAGGGCACCTGGCGGGATCTGACCGACTCGGTCAACTCCATGGCGGGCAACCTCACCGCCCAGGTCCGCAACGTCGCCCAGGTGGCGACGGCGGTGGCCAAGGGCGACCTGTCGCAGAAGATCACCGTCGACGCCCGCGGCGAGATCCTCGAACTCAAGAACACCATCAACACGATGGTGGACCAGCTCTCCGCCTTCGCCGACGAGGTCACCCGCGTCGCCCGCGAGGTCGGCACCGAAGGACGCCTCGGCGGCCAGGCCGACGTCAAAGGCGTTTCGGGCACGTGGAAGGCCCTCACCGACAACGTGAACGTGATGGCGTCGAACCTGACCGGCCAGGTGCGCTCCATCGCGCAGGTCGCCACCGCCGTCGCACGGGGCGACCTGTCCCGCAAGATCACGGTCCAGGCCGAGGGCGAGATCGCCGCGCTGGCCGATGTGATCAACACGATGGTCGACACCCTGTCCGCGTTCGCCGACGAGGTCACCCGCGTCGCCCGCGAGGTCGGCACCGAAGGACGCCTCGGCGGCCAGGCCCACGTGCCGAACGTGGCCGGCACGTGGAAGGACCTCACCGACAACGTCAACTCCATGGCGAACAACTTGACCGGTCAGGTGCGCAACATCGCTCTGGTGACGACCGCCGTGGCCGGGGGTGACCTGTCGAAGAAGATCGACGTGGACGCCCGCGGCGAGATCCTGGAGCTGAAGACGACCATCAACACGATGGTGGACCAGCTCTCCGCCTTCGCCGACGAGGTCACCCGCGTCGCCCGCGAGGTCGGCACCGAAGGACGCCTCGGCGGCCAGGCCGAGGTGGAGGGCGTCTCGGGCACCTGGAAGCGGCTCACGGAGAACGTCAACGAGCTGGCCGGCAACCTGACCCGTCAGGTACGGGCCATCGGCGCCGTCGCCAGCGCCGTGGCCGAGGGCGACCTGACCCGCTCGATCACGGTGGACGCATCCGGCGAGGTCGCCGAGCTCAAGGACAACATCAACTCCATGGTGGAGTCGCTGCGCGAGACCACCCGGGCCAACCAGGAGCAGGACTGGCTCAAGACCAACCTGGCGCGCATCGCCGGTCTCATGCAGGGCCACCGGGACCTGCCCGTGGTTGCCGAGCTCATCATGGACGAGCTGACGCCGCTGGTGTCGGCCCAGTACGGCGCCTTCTACCTCGCCGAGGACGGTGAACGCGGCCCGGAGCTGCGGCTTGTCGGCTCCTACGGCAGGCCCGACGGCGACGGGCGGCCCACCCGGTTCTCCTTCGGCCGCTCGCTGGTCGGCCAGGCCGCGCGCAGCCGCCGTACCATCACCGTCGACGAGTTGCCGCAAGGGTACGTGACCATCTCCTCCGGGCTCGGCCGGGCGGTGCCGACCGCGCTGATCCTGCTGCCGATCCTCTTCGAGGACCAGGTCCTCGGCGTCATCGAGCTGGCGTCGGTCACCGCCTTCACGCCCATCCACCGGGACTTCCTGGAACAACTGCGCGAGACGCTCGGCGTCAACGTCAATACGATCGTGGCCAACGCCCGCACCGACGAGTTGCTGGAGGAATCGCAACGGCTGACCGCCGAGCTGCAGGCGCGTTCGGTCGAGTTGCAGTCCCAGCAGGACGAGCTGCAGCGCTCCAACGCCGAATTGGAGGAGAAGGCCTCGCTGCTGGCGGCGCAGAACCGCGACATCGAGGCGAAGAACCTGCAGATCGAGCAGGCCCGGCAGGAACTTGAGGCTCGGGCCCAGCAGTTGTCGCTGGCCTCGAAGTACAAGTCGGAGTTCCTGGCCAACATGAGCCACGAGCTGCGCACCCCGCTCAACAGCCTGCTCATCCTCGCCCAGCTGCTCGCCCAGAATCCCTCGCGCAACCTCACCGCGAAGCAGGTCGAGTACGCGGGAATCATTCACTCCGCGGGCAGCGACCTGCTGCAGCTGATCAACGACATCCTGGATCTGTCGAAGGTCGAGGCAGGCAAAATGGACGTCACCCCCGAGCGGGTTCCGCTGCGCCAGCTCATCGAGTACGTCGAGGCCACCTTCCGGCCCATGACGACGCAGAAGGCACTGGACTTCGTCGTCCGCACCGCGGCAGGCGCGCCCGGCGATCTGCTCACCGACGATTCCCGGCTGCGGCAGGTGCTGCGCAATCTGCTGTCCAACGCGGTGAAGTTCACCGAACAGGGCGGCATCGAGTTGGTCATCGAGCCCGCCACGGACGACGAGGTGCCGCAGGGCGTCGTGCGCGGCGGTGCCGTCGTGGCGTTCCGGGTGCGGGACACCGGCATCGGCATTCCGGAGCAGCAGCTGGAGTCGATCTTCGGGGCGTTCCAGCAGGCGGACGGCACCACGAGCCGCAAGTACGGCGGAACCGGCCTCGGACTGTCCATCACCCGGGAGATCGCGCATCTGCTTGGCGGTGCCGTGGCGGTGGACAGCGCGCCCGGTCGGGGCAGCACCTTCACGCTGTACCTGCCGGTGGCCCGGCCGGACTTCGAAGAGCTGCTCGACGTCGGTCGGCTCACGCCGAACGGCCCGAAGGAACCGGCCGAGCTCGCATCGGCCGCCACCGCGGGCCGGACCACCGCTCCGCCGCGGCCGACCATTCCCCAGCAGCGGCCGCGCCGGCTCCTGGTGGTGGAGGAACGGCCGCGCGGGCTGCTGACCCTGGTCGCCGAGAGCGTGGTAGAGGACGTGGCCCGGCACAGCCCGGACGACGGCTCCCCGCTGCCGGCGGTGGACGTCATCACCGCCGTCGGAGCGCAGGAGGCAGCGGGCGCGCTGGCCACCGAGTCCTGCCATTGCGTCGTACTGGACCTGGACATGCCCGACGGGGAAGCGGGCCGGTTCCTGCAAGCACTCGAAGGCGACTCGGGGCTGGCGAGCGTACCGGTGCTCATCCACAGCAGCCAGCGGCCAGAGGTGGCACGGGCCGAAGCACTGCGCTCGCACCCCGACGACGGATCCCTGGAGTTCCTGTCCAGCCTGGACGAGCTGCGCGAACGCATCGCCCTGCACCTGGCCGCCGAGGCACCCGGGGACGTGCTCTCCCTTGTCCGGGTCGAGGGCCCGCAGGACCTCGCACCGCCGGTGGACGACAGTTTCCGGGGCCGTACGGTCCTGGTCGTCGACGACGACGCACGCAACCTGTTCGCACTCAGCGGCATCCTGGAGATGTACGGCTTCCGGGTGCTGCACGCGGAGAACGGGCGCAAGGGCATCGACACGCTGCTCGCCAACCCGGACATCGCGCTGGTGCTGATGGACGTGATGATGCCGGAGATGGATGGCTACACAGCCACCGCCGAGATCCGCAGACTGCCGCAGTACGCCGAGCTGCCGATCATCGCCGTCACCGCCAAGGCGATGCCCGGCGACCGGGAGAAGTCCCTGTCCTCCGGCGCCAGCGACTACGTCACCAAGCCAGTCGACACCCGCGACCTCATCGCCTGCGTCCGACGCTGGCTGCCCGCGTGAGCGCGCCGGTGCCACCCGCCGGCGGTGCGGGTACAGCCCGACGTGGCACGACCCGCGTCCAAGCGTCGTTCAGCCGAGGAGCGTGCACATCGTGAAGACGCCCGAGCAGCCACGCGAACCGGACGGCGCCGAGCCGGGCGCTGCGGGGCTGGATCTCGCGGGCGTCTCCCCCACCTCCCCCGTCGGCAGGCTGGCCGCCACGGTGGAACGGCTGCGCCGCGAGGTCCGTACCGCGCACGCGGAGGCGGAGGGCCGGGCGCTGATCGAGATGGCCAAGGGCATCCTGGTCGAGCGGCTGGGCTGCGGTCCGGCGCAAGCCGCCCGGCAGCTCGCAGAGCTGACCGCTCAGGCCAAGGTGACGCCACTTGAGTTCGCGGTGGAAGTCATCAACCAGGTCGCCCGCGACCGGGTGTCGGAGATCGCGGACGCCTTCCTGAGCACCGCTGCCGAGACGCCCACGCGCCAGGCCACCGCCCTGCGACTGCGGGCGGCGGAGAGCGGCGCGCTGGCCGCGAACGACACCCAAGACGTCGCCAACGCTCTGCTGGAGCATGCCCTGCGCCCGCTCGGCGCGGTCGCCGTGGCCGTGTGGAGCGCGGGCGCGGACGGCTCGCTCACCCTCGGCGGCAGCGCCGGCTTCTCCCCCGCCGAGACCGTCCGGTGGCGTTACGTGCCCCCGGGGGTGGCGACCGTAGCGCGCCGGGGACTGACCGAGCGCACCGGTCAGTGGTTCGAGTCGCTCGCCGACATCGGGCTGCCCACCATCGGCCGGCACATGCATCCGGCCGGCGGCCGGGTTGCGGTACCCGCCGGCACGGGGGGCCGCATCCACGGCGTGCTGGAGATCGCCTGGCCCGGGCCGCTGGAGCCGCAGCCGCCGCAGATCGTCCGGCAGGTGGAAGCCCTGGCCGAGCTGTGCGCGCACACCCTGGAGACGTACACGCTCGGCCAGTGCCTCGGCCAGAACCCACGGATCCTGCCGGACGCCGCTGAGCTGATGGACCTGGCCGATGGACTGCACGACCCCGCTCTGGTGCTGGTGCCGCACATCGACGGCTCCGGCCAGCTGGTGGACTTCCGCATCCAGCACGTCAACCGCCGCTTCCTGGACCCGGGCGGCAGGCCGCGCGCGGTGGTCAGCGGAGCGCTGTTGCTCGAGGCGTACCCCATGGCCGCCGGGAAGAGCGAGCTCTTCCAGCGGGTCGAGCGGGTCTACGCCACCGGCGAGCCGTTCCGGGGCCGTCGAGTACCTCTGACCGCTCTCGTGGACCAGGTGCCGCTGTCGGCGGTCGCGGACCTCAGCATCAGCCGGCACGGCAGCAGCGTGTTGCTGATCTGGCGTATCGAGGACGAGACGGCGCGGCTGGCGAGCCTGCTCCAGCACGCCCAACGTCTGGGCCGTATCGGCGGCTTCGAGGAGAACCTGCTCACCGGTGAGATCACCTGGAACGACCAACTGTTCGACCTCTACGGCCGGTCCCCGGCGAGCACGCCCGTACCGCTGGAGGAGCTGCCCGCGCACGCGCACCCGGACGACGCGGTGGCCCTCGGCCGGTTCTTGCGGACGCTGCTGCACCGCCGCCGGCCGGCCTCCGCGGCCTTCCGGCTGCAACGCCCCGACGGCGTGACCCGCCACATCCGGGTGGTCGCCGAACCGGCCCTCGACGCCGACGGGCGGCTCTTCGTTGTGCGGGGCGCCTACCAGGACATTTCCGCCCAGCACTGGACGGAGGTGGCGCTCGCCGCGACCCGGGACCAGCTCGCCCACACCGAGCAGCAGGCGACGGAACGCAACCGTCTGACCCTGCAGTTGCAGCACGCCATCATGCCTCCGACGCAGGCCCCCCTGACGGTGCCCGGTCTGGAGGTCGCGGTGCGCTACCGGCCGGCGGAGACCGAGCATCTGGTGGGGGGCGACTGGTACGACGCCGTGGTGCTGCCGTCCGGGCTGGTGCTGCTGTGCGTGGGTGACGTCGCAGGCCACGGCATCGAGGCCGCCACCAGCATGGTCGTTCTGCGCAACGCGTTGCGTGGCCTCGCCGTGACGGGTGCGGGGCCGGGCCAGCTGCTGTCCTGGCTGAACACCGTGGCGCACCACTTGACCGGAGGGGTCACCGCCACCGCGGTGTGCGCCCTGTACGACCCGGATCAGCGCAGCCTGCGCTGGGCACGGGCAGGCCACCTCCCGCCCGTGCTGGTCCGCGGACCGGAGGCGGCCCCGCTACCGCTGGTCAAAGGCCTGCTGCTGGGCGCGCTGCCCGAAGCCGTCTACGAGGAGGCTGAGCTGCAATTCGCGCCGGAGGACATGCTGCTGATGTACACCGACGGGCTCATCGAGCGCCGGGACCGATCCGTGGAGGAGTCCCTGACCCACCTGCTGACCACGGCCCGTACCGCGCCGAAGACCCTGGACCATCAGCTCGACCGTCTGCTGACCTACAGCAGGTCCGACACGGACGACGACACCTGCATCGTCGGCATCCGCGTGACGTAGCCGCGACTCAGGCCACCGGGCCGGCTCCGGCAGAACCCGCTCGAGCGACCCACTGGACGCGCGACGACTGCACCTGGGCCCTGGACGCCTACGACCGCGCCAAGCAGCAGACGGGCCCCGTCTCCGTTTGGGGCGTCCATGGACGGTATGGCCCCACTGGCCGCCCGACAGCCTCCCTTTCGGCACGCGCGCAGGGCCCGGCCGTCATATCGGCCGGGCCCTGCGAACGGGCCGCGTGAACGGGTCAGATCACCATCGGTACCAACGGCCGCGACCACCACCGGGGGTGGCGGAGCGCATGACGAAGCCGAGAAGCCACAGCACCAGGACGGCGACGGCGACCCACCAGAGGACCTTGATGGCGAAGCCGGCGCCGAAAAGGACCAGCGCGAGAAGAAGAACGAGCAAAAGGGGAACCATATTTATCGACCTCCTGTCCCCCGTGTGCCCTGCAATGCGGCCCACATGCCCCAAGGCTGCCTTGTTTATGAGGGTAATGCCGGGGCACGAGCCGGTTATCGCGACAGCGGTACGCAAGCTACGAGGAGGTGCTCTTTCATGACTGCCGGGGAGAAGGCCAAGGCAAAGGTCGAGCAGGCCGAGGGCAAGGCCAAGGAAGCCGTGGGAAACGCCGTCGGCAACGACCGCATGACCGCCGAGGGACAGGCAGAAAAGAGCACGGGCGACGTCCGTGAGGCCAAGGAGAAGGTCAAGGACGCCTTCAAGCACTGACCTTGCTTTGTTCACCGTCGATACGGAAGGGCCTTTCCGGGCGTCACCCAGGAAGGCCCTTTTCGATGGCATCGCCGAGGCTGGACGCACGGGCGCCGACGCCCGCCTCATCGCCTCTGTCCCATGCTCCTGGCCGCTTGATGCGCCGCACGTCCCAGCGGTACGAGGTCAAGCTACGGACCGGCATGTTCGCTCCGCGGACGCTGCCCGGCGTCGGGGGCAGCAACCTTGTCGCTCCGGCCCAGCGCATGGCGCCGGGCTGAAAGCGATGTGTTCTTGGCTCTCCCCGGCGGCGACGACCGCGCTGAGGGCTCGGGTGGCGACCCGAACCGCAGCGCACAAGAGATCGCCGATGCCGTGAAGCGTCATGCGCATCTGTGGTCCATCGCGGATCCGGAGGCGGGCGTACGGCTGTCCTCCATCAGCTGCGGGCGCGTCGGATTCTGCAGACCGCACCGGGAGTGAATGTCACGGGCCTGGTGGAGCGGATGACATAGGGCTTCCGACCGCAGCCGTCCGGGTGGCTGGCTGGAGGCGGCGGGGATGCTGGAGCGTGCTCTGCACCCACACAATTGTCGCGAGTTGCTGAGGCTCACAGGCCAGGGGCGCCGCATGCTGAAACGCGATGTTGATGCCGTCGGGCCGTTCCACCACGACCACCGTGTAGCCGCACACGACGGTGGAGGCGGAGTGTGCCGATGGTCCCCCGCTCTCCGCGCGACCTCTCCCCGCCCCTCAGACGGTGCCCAGCATGCCTTCGCGCAGGCGCCCCAGGAGACGCGTGATCAGGCGCGAGACGTGCATCTGGGAGACGCCGAGGCGTTCGCCGATCTGAGCCTGGGTGAGTTCCTCCACGAAGCGCCAGTGGATGATCTTGCGGTCGCGTTCGTCGAGTTCTGCGATCATCGGGGCAAGGGCGTGGAAGTCCTCGACCAGTTCGAGGGCGGCGTCCTCGTCGCCGATGAAGTCGGCCAGCGCGGCCTCGCCGTCCTCGCTGCCGCTGATCGCCGCGTCGAGAGAGGCCGAGTTGTAGCCGTTGGAGGCCAGTCGGGCCTCGACGACCTCCTCCTCCGGCAGGCTCATCAGCTCGGACAGCTCCTTGGTGGTCGGTGTCCGGCCCAGTCGGCTGCGCAGTTCCTCGTTGGCCCGGGCCAGTTGGACACGGGCCTCCTGCAGCCGCCGGGGTACGTGGACAGCCCAGGAGGTGTCGCGGAAGAACCGCTTGATCTCGCCGACGATGTAGGGGACGGCGAAGGAGGTGAACTCCACCTCGCGGGAGACCTCGAACCGGTCGATGGCCTTGATCAGTCCGATCATGCCGACCTGGACGATGTCCTCCCTCTCCTCCGGACCCCGGCTGCGGAACCGTGCTGCGGCGTAGCGGACCAGGGACATGTTCATCTCGATCAGCGTGTTGCGCGCGTACTGGAACTCGGGCGTCCCCTCCTCCAGCACCGCCAGTTGGTCGAAGAACAGCTTCGACAGTTCCCGTGCGTCCTTCGGCGCGACCTTCGACGGGTCCGCTACTTCCGGAACGTCCACCGTACGCTGTGCGGTCTGCACGGTCGTCGCCATCACGCGCCCCTCCCGGTCGGTCTGCCTTGCCAGTGCCGGTCCATTGTCCGGCAAGCACCCGCATACCCCGGCTACCGACCGGCATTCTTCGAACGTCTTCAAGTTCCGCTCGGACTCGGACTCGGCCGTGTCCCATGCACCGTGCGTACCAACTGGATCGTGTCGGCGGCAGGAGGGGCTCGGGCGGTAGCAACCCCGTTGCCGGCCGCGGTGTGGCTGCGGCACTCCCGACGCGAGGTCTTCGACGCACTCGGATCCCCCGGCGATGTGGATCCGTCGACGGCTCGCGAGGCCCCGCCCGCCGGTGCGACCGACGAGGCGGTGTCGGCGTGACGAGCACCGCAGACCTGCTCCTGCTCGGCACCACGGTCCGAACCCTCGTCCCCTGGCGCCCCCGCGCCTCGGCGGTCGCCGTCGACCGACGTCGTCGACCTTCACGGGGCGGTGACCACACCGGGCCTCATAGGGCTCCCCCGAGTCCGGGCAATTGGACTCCGACATGAACCCGCAGGACGATCGGCGGAAAGACCAAGGTGACAGGACCAATTGATGTCGAGCTTCCCGCGAGCTGCGAGATCACTTCCCGAGAATATGCAAACGCAATCATTTCCGGCATGCGCGTACGCTCCTTCTGGGTGACCCGCCGAACAACCGCCGCACAGGCACTCTGCTGCATCTCGGCGAACGCCCACGTCGATGGAGTCCGTAGATCTTCAGGATTCGCCGCGGTCGAGGTGCCGGAGGGCGCTGGCGGCGGCGTTGTAGCCGCACATGCCGTGCGCGCCCGCGCCAGGCGGTGTCGCGGCCGAACAGAGATAGATGCCGGGCACTCCGACGGAATACGGATCGAGTGCGACGCGGGAGCGGAAAACCAGTTGCCGGCCCGAGTTCAGTCCGGTGACCACGTCTCCGCCGACGTAGTTCGCGTTCTCCTGCGCGAAGTCGTGAGGCGTGCGCACGTGCCGGGCCACGATCCGCTCACGGAATCCGGGCGCGAAACGCTCGATCTGGTTCTCGACGGCTGACGTCGCATCGCCGGTGTATCCGCCGGGGACGTGGGCGTACGCATACAGCGGATTCCACGGCCCCGAGGAGCGCGTCGGGTCGGCGAGGTACTGCTGCCCGACGAGGACGAACGGCCGGTCCGGCATCCGCCCGCGGGCGACCTCGCGTTCGGCCCACGCCACCTCCGCGAAATCGCCGCCCACGTGGACCGTGCCGGCGCGACGGGACAGGAGGTGCGTCCACGGGACGTAGCCCTCGATCGCGTAGTCGATCTTGAAGACGCCCGGGCCGTGGCGGTACCGCGTGAAGGCCCGCCTGACGCGGCCGGGCAGTCGGTCGCCGACGATCCGGGCCGCCGCGGCCGGCGCCACGTCCAGCATCACCACGTCCGGGCCGTCCAAGTCGTCCAGCGAGTCCACGCGGGTGCCGGTGGTGACCTTGCCGCCCAGATCCTCCAGCGCCCGGACCATCGCAGCACTGATCGAGGCCGATCCGCCCTCGGCCACCGGCCAGCCATACCGGTGCGCTTTCGTACCCCACAGGCAGCGCTGTCCGGTCCGATCCCCACAGGTGCCGGCACCTGTGGAAGGTGATGCTCATGAGCCGGGTCAAGTGCCGGCTGAGACCTGCTTCACAGGGCTTTCCATGCCCCTCCGAAATACCCCCTGGGGTATCAATGTTACTGTCGACGTATACCCCGGGGGGTAATTCTTCACTGGAGTGGAGCATCGCATGTTCTTCATCGACACCCTTGAGATCGCCGGCCTCGGCAACCGCAGCTATCTGGCGGGCGGCGAACGGACGGCAGTGGTGATCGATCCGCCTCGTGACATCGAGCAGGTGATCGCGGCTGCGGCGCGGCGCGGCGTGCGGATATCCCACGTGGTCGAGACGCACCTCCACAACGACTACGTCACCGGCGGCCTTGAGCTGGCGCGGGTCACGGGCGCCGCCTATCTCGTTCCCGCCGCGGCCCGCGTCTCCTATGAACGCGTACCCGTGCACGACGGTGACCGCTGGGAGATCGAGGCCACCGCCGGACTGGCGCTGCGGGCGCTCGCCACCCCCGGCCATACCCCGCACCACACCTCCTACGTCCTGGAGGCGGGCGGCACGGCGGTCGCGGTGTTCAGCGGCGGCTCGTTGCTGATCGGCACCGTCGGCCGGCCCGACCTGGTCGAACCGCGGCTGACGGAAGACCTCGCCCGGGCCCAGTACGCCTCCGCGCACCGGCTGGCCGCCGAGCTGCCCGACGAGACGGCGGTACTGCCCACCCACGGCTTCGGCAGCTTCTGCTCCTCCTCCCAGACGGAGGGCGAGTCCACCACGATCGGCAAGGAGAAGGCGGCCAACGAGGCGCTCACCCGGAACGTGGACACCTTCGTCGCGGACCTGCTGGCCGGCCTGGACGACATACCCGCGTACTACACCCACATGGGCCCGGCCAACGCCGAGGGACCGGCACCGGTCGACCTCACCCCACCCGCCGTCGCCGACCCCGAGGACATCGCCGCCCGGCTGGCCGCCGGTGAGTGGGTGGTCGACCTGCGCAACCGTGTCGCCTTCGCCGAGAACCACCTCGCGGGTTCCTTCAATTTCGAGGCCGAGGGGCAGCTCGCCACCTACCTGGCCTGGCTGATCCCGTGGGGCAAGCCGGTGACCCTGCTCGCCGAGTCGCCCGAGCAGCTCGCCGCCGCCCAGCGCGAGCTGGTCCGCGTCGGCATCGACCGGCCGGCCGCCGCTGCCACCGGAGAGCCGGCCGACTGGGTGCGGGACGGCGAGGCCCTCGCCTCCTTCCCCAGGGCCACCTTCGCCGACCTTGCGGCGCGCTCCGGGGACGGCATCGTCGTCCTGGATGTCCGCCGGGCCTCCGAACGGGCGGCCGGCTTCATCGAAGGCTCTGTGCACATCCCCCTCCACGCCCTGCACTCCCGTATCGGCGAGGTGCCGGCCGGTCAGGTGTGGGTGCACTGTGCGGGCGGTATGCGCGCCGCCATCGCCGCGTCCCTGCTGGATGCGGCCGACCGGGAGGTGGTGGCCGTGGACGACTCCTTCGCCTCGGCCGAGGCGGCCGGGCTCACCGTCGGCGCCCCATGACCAGGCCGGAGAACCGAGGACGAACAGGAGCGAGAACCATGCCGAGCCTCTTTCGACGCAGTGGAAGCAGTCCGGGACGGGTGACGGTGCAGGACGCCGCGATCCGCACCGGTCATGCCGCCGGACGGGGTGGTGACGCTCTGCTGCTCGACGTACGCGAACCCCACGAGTGGCAGGCCGGGCACGCGCCCGGCGCCGTACACCTGCCCCTGACGGCGCTCGCCGCCGGTGCCGGACTGCCCGCCGCAGCACAGAGCCGGCAGCCCGTCGTCGTGATCTGCCGTTCGGGCAACCGCTCTCAGCGGGCGGCCGAACTGCTGCTCGCCAGAGGCGTGGAGGCCGTCGACGTGATCGGTGGCATGCAGGACTGGGCCGGTGCCGGACTGCCGGTGGTGGACGCGCACGGCAGGGACGGGACCGTTGCATGAGTGCCGTGATACTCGCGCTGATCGCCGGTGCCGTCATCGGTCTGGCCCTTGGCGCGCTCGGGGGCGGCGGCAGTGTGCTGGCCGTGCCCGCCCTGATCTACCTGCTGGGTTTCACCCCGGTCGCGGCGACCACCGCGAGCCTGGTCATCGTCACCGTCACCTCCGCCACCGCGCTGTCCGCGCACGCCCGCGACGGCCAGGTCCGCTGGCGTACGGGGCTGCTGTTCGCAGCTGCGGGAATCGGCCCGGCGATGCTGGGCGGGGCGCTCGCCGGTCGCCTGCCGGCCGCCGCGCTGGCCGTGTCCTTCGCCGTGGTCGCGGCGGTCGCCGCGATACGCATGCTGCGGCACCGCCCGGCGCCGGGGACCGCCGCACCGGTACGGCCCGTCCGGGCGGCGGCCGCAGGCGCCGGGCTCGGCGCGATCACCGGCGTGCTCGGCGTGGGCGGCGGCTTCCTCGCCGTACCGGCACTGGTCAACGTCCTCGGCATGCGGATGCGGGCGGCGGTGGGCACCAGCCTGCTGGTCATCACCATCAACTCGCTCGCCGCGCTGGCCATGCGCGCCGGAACGGCGAGCGGCCTGAACTGGGCCGTCATCGGACCGTTCGCCGGCGCGGCGATCCTCGGCGCCTGGGACGGCAAACGCCTGACGGCCAAGCTGCCCGGGGACTCCCTGCAACGCGTCTTCGCCCTCGTCCTGCTCACGGTGGCCGGCTTCATGCTGGTGGACACGGTGGCGTGACGGCCGCCCTCACGCCAGTGACAGGAACAGCCTCTCCATCCGCGCGCGCATCGCCTCCGCGTCCTGCCCGACTCGATGTCCGCCACGCACTGTTGCAGCCCGGTGGCGATGATCGCGAAACCCGCCCGGTCCAGCGCCCGCGAGGCCGCGGCCAGCTGCGTGACGACCTCCTCGCAGTCCCGGCCCTCCTCGATCATCCGGATCACCCCGGAGATCTGCCCCTGCGCCCGGCGCAGCCGGTTCAGCACGGCCTTCAGGGACGTGCCCTCGAGCTCCAGTTCCACGACCACTCCTCTGCATATACCCCCAGGGGTACTCGCCGTCCCGGTTCGGGACGGCGACGACCAGACGACCAGACGACCAGACGACCATCAAGAGACGACAAGGATCACCGCTGTCATGACCAGCCCCCTCGCCCCCACCACGCTCGGCACCGACGAGGCCCGAGAGCGACTCAGCGAACTCACCGTCATCGACGTCCGCACCCCCGGCGAATACGCCTCCGGTCATCTCCCGGGCGCCCTCAACATCCCCCTGGACCACATCCGCCGCGCACTGCCCGAGATCCGGCACGCGGCCGGGCGCGGAGACGTCCTCGTGGTGTGCGCCTCCGGTGCCCGCTCGGAGAAGGCCTGCAAGCTCCTGGCCGAACAGGGCATCCCGACCGCCACCCTCGCGGGCGGCACCACCGGGTGGGCCGCGCAGGGGCATGACCTGCACCAGCCCGCCGTGTGCGACACCCGGGCCCACTGGAGCATGGAACGGCAGGTCCGCTTCACCGCCGGAGCGGTGGTGCTCCTGGGGCTGCTTCTCGGCCTGCTCGTGCACCCGGCCTTCCAACTGCTCTCCGCCGGCATCGCGGGCGGCCTCGTCTTCTCCGCCGTCACCGACACCTGCGGCATGGCGGCCATGCTCGGCAAGTTGCCGCACAACCGGCCCCGCGCAGCCGACCTCGACGCCACGCTCGCCGCGCTGCGCGGCCGCTGAGCCGGAGCGACCAGTCCCGTCCGGAAACCGGAGGATCCGATGGGTTTTACCGACGCCCACCCACCGCCGCTCGTCCGCACCGGGCTGAGCAACAGGGCCTTCGCTGCCGGCCTCATCGGCGGCTCTGGCGACCGTGGGGCCACCGGCGACTGTCTCGCGGAGGACTCGTGACCATCGCAGCCGAGGCAAGCGGCATACGGCTCGGGATGCGCGCCAACCTCGCCCAGTTCACCCTGCTCGTCGCCGTCAACGCCCTGGTCGGCGGCATGCTCGGCCAGGAACGCATCGTCCTGCCGCTGCTGGCCCGTGACGACTTCCACCTGACCGCTTACACCGCCGCGCTGACTTACATCGTGGCCTTCGGCGCCACCAAGGCGATCACGAACTTCTTCGCCGGCACCCTCTCCGACCGCTACGGCCGCAAGCCCGTGCTGGTCGCCGGCTGGCTGGTGGCGCTGCCGGTGCCGGCGCTGCTGATCTTCGGACCGGCCTGGGGCTGGATCGTCCTGGCCAACGTCCTGCTCGGCGTCAACCAGGGCCTGACCTGGTCGACCACCGTCATCATGAAGATCGACCTGGTCGGACCGGAACGGCGCGGCCTGGCCATGGGCTTCAACGAAGCCTCCGGCTACGTCGCGCTGGCCGCCACCGCCATGGCCACCGGCGCCATCGCCGCCCATTGGGGGCTGCGGCCCGGCCCCTTCCTCCTCGGCGCCGCTTACGCCGCCCTCGCCCTGGGCCTGTCCACCCTCGCCGTCCGCGAGACCAGGGGCCACGCCCGCGCCGAGGCCGCCCGCCACCCTGCACCCAAGAACCCCGACCACCACGGCGAGCTGACCACCGGCCAGGTCGCCCGGATCACCAGCTTCCGTGACAAGGCCCTGTCCGCCACCAGCCAGGCCGGCATGGTCAACAACCTCAACGACGCCCTCGCCTGGGGCATCTTCCCCCTCCTCTTCGCCGCCCACGGCCTGTCCGTCGCCGCGATCGGCGTCCTTGCCGCCCTCTACCCGGCGGTGTGGGGATTCGGGCAGCTGTTCACCGGCTGGTGGTCCGACCGGATCGGCCGCAAACACCTGATCACCGCCGGCATGCTGATCCAGGCCGCGGCCATCGCCCTGGTGGCGATCGGCAGCAGCTTCCCCGTCTGGGCCACCGCCCTGGTCCTCCTCGGCGTCGGCACCGCCCTGGTCTATCCGACCCTGCTGGCCGCCATCGGTGACGTCGCCCACCCCGCCTGGCGCGCCCGCTCCGTCGGCGTCTACCGCCTCTGGCGCGACGGCGGCTTCGCCGTCGGCGCCCTGCTGGCCGGAGCCATCGCCGACGCCTACGGCCTGACCACCGCCATCTGGACGGTCGCCGCCCTCACCGCCGCCTCCGGCCTGATCGTGGCGGTGCGCATGTACGAAACCCACCCTCAGACCTGAGTGCGGGCCACGGTCCGACAGCACACATCCGGGCCCTGACCAAACTTGCTGGTCAGGGACCGGTACTCCCCAGTGAGGCGGCGCCAAAATTCGAACCTGGGAGGGCGTGGTCCCCGAGGCCAGCGCAAGGAACCGGTCCTTCGGGAGACTCAGGGTCGCGTCGGGGGCATCCGCGGTCTTGTCGACCCGGAGCACGCTGTGGCGGAGCTCCAGCCGGGCGCGTTCACCACTGTCGCTGAGCACCATGTCGACGACGAGTCGCTGCGCTCCGGCGCGGCTCGGTACGAGGTTGTAGCGGAAGGAATCGAGAAGCCCGACAAGCGGTGTCGAGGACGACGTGAACGTCTTGCGGACGAGACCGCTGACGGCCGCGGGATCGAAGGCGCCTTCGAGCTCCAGCGCGCCGGTGAGGTAGAAGTTGCGGCGCAGTGCGTTCTGCTCGGCGTAGCCGAGGAGGCGCAGGCCCGCGGCCTTGAGCAGGCGGGCCTCGCGGTCCTCGGTGTCGACGCTGACGCACAGGCCGGCCGGCTCTGCGCACCACTGGCCGTCGCCGTCGTCGAACGCTGCTCGTGCCGTCTCGAGGCCGAGGTCGGCCGCGGCAAGATTGCCGATGTCTCGCTTGACCAGCGACCAGACGCCCTCCTGCGGGTTGAGGTCCGGAGCATCGCTTCGTGGACGCGATGCCCTCGAACTCATCCCTCGATCCTGGGTTGATGAGGCTCCACGGCGTCGCCGTTCTCCACGCGCACTCAGGGCGTCAATCGCCGGGTCGCCCTTCCCGCAGGCGCCCCTTCAGGCCCTGACACCCACGATCCGCAGCGCGATGTCGCCGTACTGGTAGGCGAGTTGATCGACGGAGAACTCGCCGCCCTCGTGGAACCAACTGGCCACGCCGATGCCCATGTCGAGGATCGAGTACGAGGCGATCCTGGCCGACTGCAGGTGGAAGGTGCCCTCGGCCACGCCCCGCTCGATGAGTTCGCGGAAGCGGCGCTCGTAGTCGCTGCGACCGCGGAGGACCCGGTCCTGGTCGGGCTGTTCCAGGCTGCCTATCTCGCGGTTGCCGACGAAGGCCTCCAGGCGATGGCGTGCGTGGTAGCGGATGTGCGCCTCCACGGAGCGGCGCAGCTGCTCCCGCACGTCGTCGGTGCCTATGACGGCTGCCGTGTTGTCCGCGATGAGCTGCTCCATCGTCCCGATCATGATTTCGGCGAGCAGCTCGTGCTTGGAAGCCACGTGTTTGTAGAGGCTCGGGCCGCGGATGCCGACGGCGGCTCCGATGTCGGTCATGGTGGTCGCCCGGTATCCCTGCTCGGCGAAGAGCCGCAGCGCGGCCTGCCGGATCGCCGACCGGCGATCGGCCGCCCGGGTGTCCTCCGGTTGCGCGGGCCGGTGCGGTCGTTCGTACGACCCACTCCGGGATGAGGTCACGCGAACTCCAAGCTTTCCAAGAGCTATCACCGATTAGCTTCTTCCACCTCGCCTCAACTGATCACTATAGCGCGAACCCTTGACACGGCGCCCCTCCGTTGCCTGTGATGGCTAATGGTCATTAGCCAACTCGGGAGTGAACGTGTCCATCAGCTTCGAGATCGATGAGAAGGTCACCGGCATCGCACGGCGTACCACCGAGTTCGTACGGGATGTGGTGCTGCCCGCGGAGGAGTCGTGCGGGGGGAACGTCCACGACGGGCCGGAGCCGCTGCGGCGCCGGCTGCAGGAAGCGGCGCGGTCGGCGGGGGTGTTCGCGCCGCATGTCAGCGCCGAGTGGGGTGGGCTCGGGCTGGATCTGCGTGGCCAGGCAGTGGTGTTCGAGGCAGCGGGATACTCGCTGCTGGGGCCGCTCGCGCTGAACTGCGCGGCGCCCGACGAGGGCAACATGCACCTGCTGGAGGTGGTGGCCACCGAGGAGCAGAAGGAGCGGTATCTGCGCCCACTGGCAGCCGGTGAGGTGCGCTCCTGCTTCGCGATGACCGAGCCCGCACCGGGCGCTGGATCCGATCCACGGGCGCTCACCACGACCGCGACGAGGGTCGAGGGCGGCTGGCGGATCGACGGCCGCAAGTGGTTCATCAGCGGCGCTGACGGAGCGGCCTTCGCCATCTGCATGGCCCGCACCAGCGGCGGCCCCGGTGACGCGGGGGGCGCGACGATGTTCCTCGTCGACGCCGACAACCCGGGCATGAAGATCGTCCGGAACATCGACACGTTGGATCAAGGGCTGTTCGGCGGGCACAGCGAGGTCGCCTTCGAGGGCTGCGTGGTCGGTGACGACGCCGTGCTCGGCGCGGTCGACGAGGGTTTCACGTATGCGCAGGTGCGCCTAGGGCCCGCACGGATGACCCACTGCATGCGCTGGCTCGGGGTCGCGCGCCGGGCACAGGACATCGCCCTGGAGCGGGCCGCGGATCGCTCGGCGTTCGGCAAGCCGCTGGCTGAACTGGGCATGGTGCAGCAGCTGTTGGCCGACTCCGAGATCGACATCGAGACCAGCCGGGCGGTGCTGTGGCGGGCCTGCTGGGAACTGGACCAGGGCCGCTCGGCCGCCCAGCACACCTCGATCGCCAAGACCTACGTCTCCGAGGCCGTGAACCGGGTGGTCGACCGGGCCGTGCAGGTGTGCGGCGCGCTCGGCATCTCGAAGGACGCCCCGCTGTCGCGGCTGTACCGGGAGGTGCGGCCGTTCCGTATCTACGACGGGCCGTCCGAGACGCACCGCTGGGCCATCGCCAAGCGCGCGGTGCGGGCGGCGCGGGACCGGCGGGCCTCGCTGTGACGGCGTCCGAAGCGACCGTCGTCGGCATCGACGTGCCCGCACTGCAGCACTACTTCGAGCGCCATGTCCCCCAGTGCACGGGCCCGCTCGGGATCCGGCTGATGCACGGCGGGCGCTCCAATCTGACGTATCGCGTGAGCGACGGAACGCACACGTGGGTGCTGCGCCGGCCACCGCTGGGTGTGCTGACGCCGACCGCGCACGACATGGACCGCGAGTACCGCGTGGTCGCCGCGCTCGGCGGCACCGGGGTGCCGGTCGCCGGGGCGGTTCTGTCGTGCACGGACCCGGACGTCATCGGAGCGCCGTTCTGCATCGTGGACTTCGTGGAGGGAGTCGTGCTGCGCGACGGCGACGAGGCCGCGGCGCTGGAGCCCGCGGACGTGCGGGGCGCCGCCGACGCACTCGTCGACGCCCTCGTTGCCCTGCACGCGGTCGACCCCGTGGCCGTCGGACTCGGCGACTTCGGCCGCCCCGACGGCTACCTGCACCGGCAGGTGCGACGCTGGCGCGGGCAGTGGGACAAGGTCGCCACGCGGGCGCTGCCCGACCTCGACGCCCTGCACGACCGGCTCGCCCGCGCCGTGCCCGCGAGCGGCGCACCGACGATCGTGCACGGCGACTACCGCCTCGACAACACCATCCTGGCGCCCGGCGACTTCGGGCGGATCGCCGCAATTGTCGACTGGGAGATGGCCACGCTCGGCGATCCACTCGCCGACCTCGGCATGCTCCTCATGTACTGGGACCCGACCTGCGAACCGGTACTCGGGGCGCGCCACGTACCGACGGCCCATCCCGCGTTCCCTGTCGGCCACGAGCTGGCCGAGCGATACGCCGCGCGCTCGGGCCGGGACATCTCTGCGCTGCCCTTCTACCAGGCTCTGGCCTGTTTCAAGCTCGCCGTGATCGCGGAAGGCATCCACGCCCGCTATCTCGCGGGCCGCACCGTCGGCGCCGGGTTCGGGCAGGTCGGCTCCGCGGTCCCCGCGCTGCTGCGCTCGGGGCTGGAACTGCTGCCGTGACCACCGCCCCACCGACCGGAGGAGATACCGTGCGAGACCGACTGTCCGGAATGATCGCCCTGGTGACCGGCGCGACCGGGGGCATCGGCGATGCCGTCTCACGGCGGCTCGCCGCCGAGGGCGCCGCCGTGGTGGTGACCGATGTGGACGCCGACCGCTGTGCGCACCTCGCGAAGGAGCTCTCCGCCGACGGCACGCGGACTCTGGGCCTCGCCCTCGACGTGAGCGACGAGGACGCGTGGCGCGCCGCGATCCAGCGCGTGGTGGCCGAGCTGGGCGGCCTGTCCGTGCTCGTCAACAACGCGGGGATCGCGGAGATGCGGACCGTGGAAACGGAGACCCAGGAGTCCTGGGACAAGGTCATCGCGGTCACCCAGACCGGTGTCTGGCTCGGCATGAAGTATGGCGGGCCCGCGATCGAGCGCTTCGGTGGCGGTTCGATCGTCAACATCGCGTCGATCTTCGGTACGGTCGGCGGTTTCGGCAGCCAGTTCTCGTACCACGCGGCGAAGGGCGCGGTGCGGCTGATGACGAAGAACGCCGCGCTGCACTGGGCCGAGCGCGGTGTCCGCGTCAACTCCGTCCACCCCGGCTTCATCGAGACGCCGCTCTCGCGCGAACTGTGGCGCGGCACGCCCCGGCACACCGCGATGGTCGAGGGCACCCCCATGGCGCGGCTCGGCCGGCCAGACGAGGTCGCGGGGGCGGTCGCGTTCCTCGCCTCGGCGGACTCCAGTTTCGTGACCGGTTCGGAGCTGTACGTGGACGGCGGCTGGACCGCCCGGTGACACGTGTGAGGGGCGCGGCAGTTGCCGCGCCCCTCGAAGCTGTCACCCGGGTCGGTCAGCGCACCCGCGTGTACTGGTTCACCCCGCCCACGAGCGCGACCGTGGCCCACCCCCGCAGCACCAGGACGTCCAGGTGGGCCGCCGTCTCGTTGACCGCGAGCATCTGGTTGAAGGCACTGAGCTCGCCGAAGGGCACGTCCCGGCGCGTCCAGCCCAGGGCGCGCGCCACCGCGTGGGCGTCGAGTGTGGCGTCTCCCAGCGCCGCCAGGCTCTTGGCCAGCCGGTCGTCGTGGTGCGTGAGCAGCTCGGCGACGCGAGTGTGGGAGCTGTCGGCGACCGGTCCATGAGCGGGCAACAGGCGCGTGTCCGCGTACCGGGTCATGAGCCGAAGCGAGTCCAGGTAGTCGGCCAGGGGACGGCCCCCGGGTTCGGCCAGTTCGAAGCCGATGGACGGGGTGATGTGCGGCAGCACATGGTCCCCGGAGAACAGCAGCCCGCGTTGTTCATCGAGGTAGACCACATGTCCCTTGGTGTGTCCGGGAGTCGGCACGACGCGCAGCTCGCGGTCGCCGAAGCACAGGGTCTCCGCGCCGAGCCAGCGGTCCGGGGCCTCCCACACGCTCGGGTCGTAGCCACCGTGGTCCATCGCCTGGATGTGGTCGGCCAGTTCGCCGGCGCCTGCCCGGCGCAGCGTCTGAAGGGAACCCGCGGGTTCGTCGCTGCGCAGCCGGCCGAGCATCTCCAGGCCTGGCCGTTCGCCCGCGCCCAGGTAGACGCGGGAGCCCAGCAGCCGCCGGAGTTCTACGGCATTCGTGTAGTGGTCACGGTGGATGTGGGTGACCAGGATGTGGCTGATGTCGTCGAGGTCGCGGCCGATGGCGGCCATGGCCTCCTCAAGCGCCTTGCGCGCCTCGGGGATAGCCCAGCCGCCGTCGATCATGACGATGCTGTCGTCGTCCGCCATGTTCTCCAGCAGATAGACGTTGACGGCGTGCAAGCCATCGTTGGGCAGTGGCAGCGGCACGCGGTGCACCCCGGGCTGCACGGTCTGGACTCCGGCCGCGGCCCAAGGGCCCTGGTCGAACCGCATTGTCATGACTCTCCCTTGCCGGCTGGTGCGCCGTGGTCGGTTTCCTTCGTGGTGTGGACCGTGCCCCTCGCGTGAGCGCGCGGCCTTCGGCGGCCCCGTCCCCTCAGGCCGGGTCGGGGGTGCGTGCACGCAGTCGACGCGCCAGTTCACCGGCCCCGGACCGGTCGAGCTTGCCGACCTTGGTCTGGGGCAACTCCTCTATGCTGTACGCGAATTCGGGCCACTTGCTCTTGGACAGGCCTACGTGTTCCAGGTGAGCGGTGATCTCCGCCAGATCGATGGCGCCGCCGTCCTCGGTGACGACGAGCAGGGCGATGCGTTCGCCGAGCACCTCGTCGGGGACGGCAGTGACGCAGGCCCTGGCCACGCGCGGAAAGGCGGCCACCGCCCGCTCGATCTCGGTGATGTCGATGTTGCGGCCGCCACGGATGATGATGTCCTTCTCGCGGCCCATGATGGTGACGGTGCCGTCCTCGTGGGTCATCAGCAGGTCGCCGGTGGGGAAGTAACCGTCCTTCGTCAGCGCAGGCGGCTCCACCCGGCCGTCGCGCGCGTAGCCGAGGAAGAGGGACGGACCGCGCACGTGCGCCCGACCGGACACACCCGGTGCCGCTCGGGTGCCATCGGGGGTGAGCGCGCGCAGGTCCGTGCCGGGAAAGGGGCGGCCGTCCCTGCCGAGCCGGATCTCCTCGGGGTCGTGGGGGTCCGGCGAGGTGTGGCCGAGGCACTCGGACATGCCGAAGACACGCAGGATCTTCGTCCCCAAGGACTGTTCCGCGCGGGCGAGAGCGCCGCGGTCCATCGGCCCACCGCCCACCGTGATCGCTCGCACTCCCCCGAGGACACCGGAGCCGTCCGCTTCGGCACCCATCTGGAGTGCCATCGTCGGAACACACATGGTCCAGCGGACGTCGGTCTCGGCCATCCGCCGCAGCGCCACGGCCCGGTCCCACTTCGCCGTCAGCACGAGCGGGCCACCCAGCAGAAGGGAGAGGTAGACGCCGAAGCAGTACGCGGCCGTCGACGACAGCGGCACGATCGCGGCCACCGCGTCGCCGCGCGTGAGGCCGTTGATCTCGATGGTGCTCGAAGCGGCGTAGCGCAGGGCCGCCTCTGACTGCACGACTCCCTTGGGTCGCCCGGTCGAGCCGGACGTCAGCCCTATGAGCGCGCCGCCCGACCAGCGCGACACGTCATACGCCCCGGGTGCGGACCGGCAGACCCAGCCGTCGAGCACCGTGCCCGACCGGCCCGGCGGCACCAGGTCGGACACGCCCCATTCGTCCATCGCCGAGGGCTCGGCGACCACGGCGTCCGGGCGGATGTCCTCGTAGGCGGCGGCGAACTCCGCGCGCGTGGTGTGCCGGTTGACCACCGCGAGGACGCCTCCCGTCAGGCCCACGGCGAGGGTGCCGGCGACGGTGCGCCATGAGTTGTCGGCCTGGAGCGCGACGGTGCCGCCTGCTCCGTCGGCCCCACCGGGGAACATCACCTCGGCGAGCCTGGCCGCCTCGGCGAGCAGTTCGCGCGCCGTGTGGGCGCCCGAGTCGTCGATGACGGCGACGAAGTCCTCCTGCTCAGCCCTGAGTTGGAACTCCCGCACTACCTGTTGCATCCCACTTCCTCGCTACGCTGTACCGAACTCCGTGATAGCCGTGTGGCGCGTGCCGTGGTGCCTGGTGCTGTGCCGATGACATGAGGCGGGGCCTCAGCCGGTGAACATCTCCGCTTCGTGGCCCATCACCGCGACACGGCGGCCCTTCATGTCCCCCACCTGCGCGACCGCGTCGGCCCACTCCTTACTCTCGAGAGCCTTCTTCAGGTCCTCGGGGGAGTCGAAGCCGAGCACGGAGATTCCGTCCCAGCCCTCGGAGCGCCGCTCCAGGGCCTGGTCGATCTCGGTGTGCCGCCAGGCGCGCAACCCGGGCAGGCGGTAGGTGAGTTCGGCGTGGTCGCCGCGCCACCAGTCGATGAACTGCTCGTGCGTCCATTCCGGGGGGCGGGCTGCCAGCAGGACGAGGTTGTACATAACATGCCTCCACGTACGGTCAGTTGACGGTGGAAAAGGACGTCGGGGTCAGTCGAAGCGGATCTCGGACGACCGGCCGATCAGCAACCGCTGCAGGCGGTTCTGGTCGTCCACGCGTCCGGCGGCGACGAAGCTCGCCTCGGGGACACCCTCGCGCCGCACCTCGCCGAGGAAGAGCTCGTCCTGGCCGAGCGTGGTCGCGGACAGGAGATGGTGGGTGCGCGTTCCCCGCTCGCGCTGTTCCAGATAGCCGACCAGTGCGGCCCGGTCACCGGCGAAGTCGGTCGCCTTGCCGTCGCCGGTGGAGAACAGGATGGAGAGCGAGAAGTCGTCGCTGATCAGGTCGAGGATCCGGTCTGGCGTGTCACTGTCGAGGATCTCGAACCAGGCGGTGAGAAAAGGGGCCGCGGCGGCCGTGGTCTCAGTCATGTCGGCTTCCTTTCGGCGCGGTCGGTGGCCGCGCACGTGACTACTCCGGCAGATCGATGAGGTCGTACGTCGTGGTGAAGTACGACTGGTAGCGGGCCATCCGCCCCTCGGGCGTGACCACGGCCGCCGACAGGAAGGATCCGACGGCCTTCCCGGACTCGGTCACCACTCCGTACACGGTCTCCAGATCACCGTCGCAGCTGTGCCGGAGGATCTTGTGCTCCCGCTCCACGGCATTGCGGCCCGCTATGTAGGCAGCGAAGTCCGCTTTGGACCGTCCTGTCGCCTCGCGACCCGGCAGGGTGATGAGGAAGCGGAAGTCCGGTTCGAGGAGGTCGAGCGTCTGCTCGGGGTCGTCACTGTCCATGCGTGCCATGTATGCGAGCAGTACGTCGGCCATGGTCGGTCCTTTCGTCGGGTGGAGGCGCCGCGCGCGACAGGAGGGGATGTCAGTCGCGGGTCGGCGGGGTGAAGAAGTCGCCCTGCGACTCCCAGCGGCCGTTTCTGACGACGACCTTCTGTAGGTCACGGGTGCCGAGGTGCCGGCCGGGGCCGAAGTCGAGAACCGGCCCGACGCCTGTGTCGACGCCGCGCGCGTTCTCGTAGGCCCGGGTCAGCGATTCGCTGGTGACCGGCCCGTCGATGGTCTTGGCGATCTCGACGAAGGCCTTGGCCGCTTCCCATCCCCACAGGGTGATGAAGTCGGCCGGCTGCCCCGGCTCGTACTTCGCCATCGCCGCGCGGAACTCCTTGATGGCCGGGTCGTCGTCGTGCGGCGACTTGACGAGTTGCAGCGCCTTGACCCCTTCGGCCGCCTTGCCGGCCAGGGTCAGCGTGGCCTGTGCCGCCACGGGTGCATAGCCGTACACCGGGGCGGTGAGCCTCTGCAGCCGCGCTTCCTTCAGGTAGGAAGCGGTCTCGGCCGCCGTGAGGATCAGCACGACGGCGTCAGGCTTCTCGGCCCTGACCTTGCTGATCACCGGGCTGTAGTCGGTCGTCTGGTACTTCACCGTCAGCCGTTTCACCTGGACCGACGGATCGGTCTTGTGGGCAGCCGGCTCGATCTCCTTGCCGACGTTCACGAACGCCGCCGGATCGCTGTGCACGACGACCACCTTCTTGGCTCCGTCCTGCACCACCCACTGCCCGAGTGCGGCCGCCTGGTCCTCGTACAGCGTCTGCAGACCGAACAGCCCGTCGCGAGCCGGCTCGTACCAGGACGCGTCGCCGCCCAGCGTGTTGAGCACTGGCACCTTCGACTGCTCGAGCACGAAGGGGAACGTGGCCTGGGTCTGGGAGGTGCCGTTGGTCGCAACGATCGCCACGACCCCGTCCTGGTCGACGAGCCGACGGGCGATCTGGACGGTCTGCTGCGGATCGTTGGCGTTGTCCTTGACGATCCAGTCGATCGTGCGGCCGTTGATCCCACCCCGCGCGTTGACCGACTTGAAGTACGCGTCGGCTCCCGCCCTTTCAGGGATGCCGAAGGAGGCCAGCGGGCCGGTGAGCGGGAACCACGCGCCGATCTTGATGACCTTGTCGTCCCCCGCCGAGGGGCTTCCCGTGCCACAGGCGTTCGCCATCAGGGCGAACGTCGCGGCGAACGCGGCGATGAGCGCGCGCGTCGTGCGTCGTCGCATGACCCCTCCCAGATCAACCTGAGTTAAGTTCAATTCAGTTCGGATGTTAATCCCGCGGAAACGCGGCTGGCAATGGTCGGTCACGCATCGATCACCGCGCCCCAGGCGAGATGGCCTCGGACAACGGCGCGGCCCCCTGGCGGATATCCGCCAGGGGGCCGCGAAGGGCGGGACCAGTCAGTGGTTCCGCATCGATATCGCTGTCAGGAGGCGACCATGCGTACGCAGGCGCCCTCGATCAGCTCGCTGATCTCCGACAGGGGTGTGGGGCCCGAGGGCCGGTACCACCGCCACACGCTGACGATCAAGCCGAGCACGCTTCCGCCGAGAAGCTGCGCGTCCCGCAGCGGAAAGGCGCCCTGGGACATGCCCTTCACCAACAGGTTCGTCCAGTCCCTCTCGACGACCTGGACCAGCTGCCGGGCCGCCACCCGCTCGGCCTCCTCACGCTTGGACCTGCGGGTACCTGAAAGCAGATCCATGTGGTTCTGCAGGATGCGCATCTGCAGAACCTCGTGCGGGGATACGTCGTACGCGGCACGGACCGCGGCCCGCAGCGCCTCGACGGGGTCCTCCACGTCCTTGGTCGCCTCGACGAACCGGTCGTGCGAGCGCTCCAGCTCAAGCCGCATGATCGTGAGCAGACAGTGGGTCTTGGACTCGAAGTAGTGATAAAGGGCGGTCTGGCCGATACCGACACGCTCCGCCACGGTCGACCACTTGGTGGCCTCGAAGCCGGCCTCCCCGAAGCAGTCCACAGCGGCCGACAGGATGGCGGCCCGCTTGGACCGGGGCCCCGCCTCCGGTTCAACAATCCTTGTCATGGTTACTCTCCTGGCCGTCACTCACCGTGGTCGTAGCCGAGAGTAGACCCAAGTTGAACTCAGTTGCCAGCTGGATGACTCACTCCCGTTCGAGCACAAGCGCGTTCGCCATGCCGCCGCCCTCGCACATCGTCTGCAGACCATAGCGACCGCCGGTCCTGCGCAGCTGGTGAACCAGCGTGGTCATGAGCCGGGCGCCCGTGGCGCCGAGCGGATGTCCGAGCGCGATCGCCCCGCCGAAGGCGTTGACCAGCTCGCGGGGAGCACCGATCTCCTTCTGCCAGGCGAGGACGACGGAGGCGAAGGCCTCGTTGATCTCCACCAGGTCGATCCGGTCGATCGTCAGACCGGCCCGGTCCAGGACCTTCTCGGTGGCGGGGATCGGACCGGTCAGCATGTGGATCGGGTCGGAGCCGACCACGGCCATGGTGTGCACCCGCGCGAGCGGGGTCAGACCGTGGAGGCGCACGGCTTCCTCGGAGGCGATCAGGAGGGCGGCGGCACCGTCGGAGATCTGGCTCGACACGGCGGCGGTCAGCCGGCCGTCCTCGGTGAGGGGCTTCAGGCCCGCCATCTTCTCCAGGGTGGTGTCGACGCGCGGGCCCTCGTCGACGGTGAGACCGAAGGCGGGGACGATCTCGTCGTCGAAGTCGCCGGCCGCCTGGGAGGCGAGCGCCCTCTGGTGGCTGGCGAGCGCGAACCGCTCCATGTCCTCGCGGGTGATCCCCCACTTCTCGGCGATCAGCTCGGCGCCCCGGAACTGCGACACCTCCTGGTCCCCGAAGTGTTCGCGCCAGCCGTCGCCCGCGAACGGGCTGCCGAGGCCCGCCTGCTCACCGACGAACATGGGGCTGGCGATGGGCACCAGACTCATCACCTCCACTCCGCCGGCCACCACCAGGTCGGCGGCGCCGGAGCCGACCGCCTGGGCGGCGAAATGGACAGCCTGCTGGGAGGATCCGCATTGCCGGTCGATGGTGGTGCCGGGGACGTGTTGCGGCAGTCCCGCCGACAGCCAGGCGGTGCGGGCGATGTTCCCGCTCTGGGCGCCGATCTGGCTGACGCACCCGAAGTAGACGTCGTCGACGGCTGCCGGGTCGACGCCGGTGCGCTCCAGCAGGGCGCGCAGCACGTGTGCGCCGAGGTCGGCGGGGTGGACGCCGCTGAGCGTGCCCTTGCGGCGGCCGACCGGGGTACGGACGGCGCCGACGATGAATGCTTGCGACAAGGTGGGCTCCACGGTGTTCGGGGGTGGGGTTCGGGGGCGGGGCGTGGGACGAGGAACGGCGAACAAGGTCAGGTTCCGGGAGTGCCGGACGCGGCCCGCGTGAAGTCGGGCGCCCGCTTGCCGAGGAACGCGGCGACGCCCTCGCGACCCTCGGCACAGGCGGCCGCGGCGGCGAGTGCGCGGGCCTCACGGTCCAGGTGCGGGCCGAGTGGCGACGTCAGCCCGTCCGCGACGAGCCGACGCGTGGCGCCGAAGGCGGCGGTGGGGCCGCGCAGCAGGTCCGCGGCCGTCCGCGCGGTTTCCGCGAGCAGTTGACCGGCGGGGACGACACGGCTCACCAAACCAAGCTCGGCAGCTTCCGAGGCCGAGGCCCGACGGTTGGTCAGCAGCAGCTCCAGGGCCCGCTTGGGGCCGATCAGACGCGGCAGGAACCAGCTCACTCCGGCGTCCGGCGAGTACCCGATCGCGGTGTACGCCGCGGTGAACGAAGCGTTGTCGGCGGCCAGGGTCACATCGGCCGCCGCGGCCAGTCCGATGCCCGCGCCGGCGACCGCGCCCTGCACGGCGGCGACCATGGGCGCGTCGAGCGCGGCGAACGTGCGCAGTGCCTCGTGCAGGGCATCCGTGACCGCGATGAGGTGCTTCCCCAGCGCCTCGCCGGACAACTTGGAGAACTCTCTGAGGTCGCCGCCGACGCAGAAGGACTTCCCTTCGGCGGTGAGCAGCACGGCCCGAACGGACCCGCGCTCGCAGGCGCGTGCCGCATCGAGGAGTCCGCGCGCGGTCTCCAGGCCGATGGCGTTGCCTGCCTCGCCCCGGCGCAGCGTGACGTGGGCCAGGCCGCCTTCGTCGATCTCCGTGGTGACCGTCATCGCGCGGTCCATCCGCCGTCGACGGTCAGGACCTGTCCGGTGCAGTACGTGGAGGCGTCCGAGGCGAGGAACAGCAGCGCTCCGTCGAGTTCCTGGGCCTCGCCGCCACGTCCCAGCAGGGTGTTGCGGTCGACCCAGCGGCTGGAGCGCTCGTCGGCGAAGAGGTCCGCGGTCATCTCGGTGCGGAACCAGCCCGGGGCGAGTGCGTTGACGCGCATCCCGTCGCGACCCCACTGCCCGGCCAACTCCCGTGTCAGGCCGATGAGTCCGGCCTTGGACGCCGCGTAGCTCGCACCGCCGAGGGGCGCGGCCGAGACCAGGCCGAGGATGGAGGAGACGTTGATGATGCTCTTGCCGCCCGTCGATCCCATCTCGGGTGTGGGCGCCTCGGCGACCAGTCGGGCCAGGTGGAACGGCGCAGTGAGGTTCACGTCGAGGACCTCGGCGAAGGCGCTCGGGGGTTCGTCCTCGGCGCGCGTCTCGCCGGATGTGGCCGCATTGTTGACCAGGATGTCGACGCGGCCGGTGGCGGCCAGCGCGGTGTCCACCAGCCTCGTACGGTCGGCTTCGTGGGAGACGTCGCAGGCCACGGGGTGGAGGCGGGCGTCGGAGTCGGCGAGTTCCTTCAGCCGGTCGATGCGGCGGGCGGCGGCGAACACGGTGGCGCCCGCCTGGGCGAGGACGCCTGCGAACCGGGCGCCGAGCCCGGAGGAGGCGCCGGTGACGAGGGCGGTCCTGCCCGCCAGGGAGAACAGTTCGGCGGCGGGGCGCGGGGCGCTCACTCGTCCACCCCGATCGGCAGGGCGGTCGCACCGCCGTCGAGCACCAGGGTCTGGCCGGTCATCCAGGACGAGGCGTCGGAGGCGAGGAACAGGGCGGCGTTCGCCACGTCCTCGACCGTGCCGAGGCGCCGCATCGGCAGCTTGGCGGTGAGGAGCGGCTCGCGGACCTCCCACACGGCGCGTGCCAGCTCTGTCTTGATGAGTCCGGGAGCGATGGCGTTCACTCGTGCGCGCGGACCGAGTTCGTAGGCGAGCTGCCGGGTCATGTGCAGCATGGCGGCCTTGGTGGCGTTGTAGTAGCCGATGTGCGGGTCGACGATCAGTCCGCCGACGGAGGCGATGTTGACGACCGCTCCCCCGTGCTCGGCCATCCAGGCCCGCCAGACGTAGCGGGTCCAGGCCAGCATGCCGTACTGGTTGACGCGGACGGTCTTCTCCGCGCGTGGCAGGTCCAGATCGATGAGGTCGCCGTTGTAGGGGTTGGTCGCGGCGTTGTTGACGAGGATGTCGACCCGGCCGAAGCGGGTCATGGTCCCCTCGATGCAGGCCTCGGCCTGGTCGGGTTCGCCGGCGTTGGCGACCACCGTGTGGATGTCGCCGTCGCCCTTGACGCGCAGCAACTCCTCGCGTGCCGCGGCGAGTCCGGACTCCTTGCGTGCCGAGATCACCACGTGGGCGCCGACCGCGCGGTAGGCGGTGGCAATGCCGAGGCCGATGCCGCGGGATCCGCCGGTGATGACGGCCACCTTGCCGTCGAGGGTGGGGGCGCTCACGCCGCACCTGCCTTCGTCTGGGAACGCGTCTGGGTCTGCGTCAGAGCCTGTGTCTCGGACTTCTTCTTGTAGGGGGCGAGTTCCTGGCGGGCCACGGTGCGCAGATGCACCTCGTCGGGACCGTCGGCGATCTTCAGGGCCCGTGTGATGGCGTACAGCCGGGCCAGTACGGTGTCGTCGCTCACGCCGGCCGCGCCGTGGGCCTGCACCGCGCGGTCGACGACCTTGTGGGCGACCTCCAGGGCCGCCACCTTGATCGCGGCGACCTCCATGCGTGCGGCGGCATTGCCGACGGTGTCCATCAGCCAGGCCGACTTGAGGACCAGGAGCCGCAGTTGCTCGATCTCGATGCGGCTGCGGGCGACCCACTCGCGCACCACGCCCTGGTCCGCGAGGGGCCCGCCGAAGGCCTCGCGCTCGGTGACGCGCTCACACATCAACTGCAGGGCACGCTCGGCGAATCCGACGGCGCGCATCGCGTAGTGCATGCGTCCCGGACCGAGCCGCCCCTGCGCGAGCGCGAACCCCTCGCCCTCTCCTCCGAGGATGTTCTGCATGGGTACGCGGACGTCCTCGAAGAGCACGTCGCCGTGGCCGAGCCGGTCGGTGTAGCCGAACATCGGCAGGTCGCGCAGGACGGTGACGCCCGGGGTGTCACGGGGGATGAGCAGCATGCTCTGCTGCCGGTAGGTGGGCGCGTCCGGGTCGGTCTTGCCCATCAGGATGATCAGCCGGCAGTCGGGGTCGAGGATCCCGGAGGTGTACCACTTGCGGCCGTTGACGACGTACTGGTCGCCGTCGCGGGTGATGCGGGTACGGATGTTGCGGGCGTCGGAGCTGGCGACCTCGGGTTCGGTCATCGCGAAGCAGGAACGGATCTCCGCGGCCAACAAGGGTCGCAACCACTGCTGTTGCTGCTCTGGAGTGCCGTACAGGGCGAGCAGTTCCATGTTGCCGGTATCGGGCGCCGAGCAGTTGAAAACCTCGGGGCCGATGATGGAACGCCCGGCCAGCTCCATGAGCGGCGCGTATTCCAGGTTGGTGAGTCCCGCACCCCAGTCGCCGTGCGCCATGAAGAGGTTCCACAGGCCCTCGGCACGGGCCTTCTCCTTCAGCTCGGTCATCACCGGCGGCAGTGCGTGCGGGTCGTCCGCCTCCGCGAGCTGCCGGTCGTACACCGCTTCCGCGGGAAAGACGTGCTCCTCCATGAACGACCGTATACGGCACTGGAGTTCACTCGCGCGCGGCGAGAATCCGAAGTCCACGATGGCTCCTGTTATGGGTCTGGGTCAGCCGAGGATGTCGCGCGCCGTACGGATCATCGCGGCGATGGTCGGCGGCAGTCGCTCCTGGTCCGGGTCGTGGTGCTTGCCCTCGCGGTGCCGGCGCAGGTTGTGGCCCATGATCGCGGCCATCTTCATGCGGCCGAGCGCCCGGAACCAGTCCATCGCGGGCAGCTCGGGCCCGCCGTCCCGGTAGGCGTCGAGGAGTTCGGCCTCAGTGGGCAGGCCGGGCACCGCCCGTCCCAGCTGCGGGAAGTTGTGGTGGTCGGCGAAGAGCAGGAACCAGCCGAGGTCGATCCGCGGGTCGCCGACGCTCCAGATCTCCCAGTCGACGACGGCGGTGGCACGCTCGCCGACGTACAGCACGTTGCCCAGCCGGAAGTCGCCGTGCAGCAACACGGGCGGGAGTCCGTCGGGCACGTCCTCGGCGAGACGAGCGAGCAACTCCTCGCCACCTGGCCGCAGTTCGACGGGAACGGCGTGCATGGTGCGGCTCCACCGCTCCAACTCACATGTCGGATCCGAGGGTTCGGGTGAATTGAGAGCGGCTCCCCTTACGTCGGCGACGTGCAGGCTGCGCAGGACGCGGGCGCTGTCCAGCATCCGCGCCCGCGCCGTCGCGGCGGGCACCTCGGGCTCGTCGAGGACGGGCTCGACGGCCTGCCCGACGGCGAACTCCATGGCGAACCAGGCGGGTTGGCTATCGTCGACGGCGGCGACCCCCGGCACGGGCACCGCCGAGCCGGCAAGCGCGCGCAGGACCCGCGCCTGGCGCAGCACGTCGTTGCGCCCGACAGGCCGCTGCCCCGGGGGCACCGCCTTGACGACGTACTTCGCTTCCCCTGCCGTGACCGAGTACGTCAGTCCGGAGTGTCCGCCCGGCAGCGTCTCCAACTCCTCCATGGACACGCCCGGGTGGAGCGCTGCGAGCCGGTCTCGTACGCGCTGGGCGAGTGCGGCAACGGGGGTGGCCGTGCTCATCGGACAGGCTCCTTGGGCAGGCCGAGCACGCGCTCGGCGAGGATGTTGTGCTGGATCTCATCGGTGCCGCCCGCGATGCTGTAGCCGGGCGCGCCGAGCAGGTGCTCCGTCCAGGCGTACGTCCCCCACTCCCCCGTGTCGGCGACGAGGGACGGGCCGAGCAGGTCGGACACCAGGTCACTGGTGCGCCGCATCGTCTCGGTGGCGTACAGCTTGCCGACCGAGGCCTCCGCGCCGGGTTCCCGTCCGGCGACGAGCGCGCCGGTCACCCGAAGCCCGATCAACCTCTGCACGAGGGCGCGTACGTAGAGGTCGGCTGCTTGCTGCTGTTCGCCGCCGGTGAGGGGGCGGGGCAGGTTCCGCGCCAGGTCCAGAGCCCGGTCCGCGTTGTCCAGGCCGAGGTTGCCGGAGTCCAGGCGTTCGGCGGCGAGGACGCTGAGCGTGACTCGCCAGCCCTCGCCCACCGGGCCGAGCCGGTCGGTGTCGGGGACGACGACACCGTCGAGGTAGACCTCGTTGAAGCTGGCGCCGCCGGTCATCTGCCGGATGGGGCGCACGGTCACGCCCGGCGCGTCCATGCGGACGAGGAAGACGGTGATGCCCGCGTGCTTGCGTACGTCGGGGTCGGTGCGGCACACCGCCACGCCCCAAGTCGCGACGGTCGCTCCGGAGGTCCATACCTTGTGTCCGTCGAGGACCCAGGTGTCGCCGTCGCGCACCGCCTTGGTGCGTACCGCGGCGAGGTCGGAGCCCGCCTCGGTCTCCGAAAAGAGCTGGCAGGCCAGTTCGTCGGTGCGCAGCATCGGGCGCAGCCAGCGTTGTTTCTGTTCGTCGGTTCCCCAGATGCCGATCGCGGGGGCGACGAGTTGCTGGGTCACGGGGAAGATCTCGGTGCGGTGCGGGACGTCGAAGGCTGCTTCCTCGGAGCGGTAGAGCTGCTCGTAGTAGGCGGGCAGGTCGCGTCCCCCGTAGGCGGCCTGCCAGTTGAGCGCCCCCCATCCCTGGTCGTAGCGGGTGCGTTCCCATTCCTGGGTGCGGGCGGTGTGCTCGCGCTCCTGCTCATCGGTCCAGTTCTCGAACACGGCGACCGAGTCGGAGCCGCTGCCCCAGGCGCCGTCGGCGGCACGCGGCCGGGCGACCGTGGCGAGCCACTGCCGGGCCTGGGCGCGGAACTCCTCGGGTTCGGGGATTCCCCTCATGTCTTGCACACCTCCGTTCAGCGGGACAGCACGGTGCAGGCGCTCACGCCCGGGGCGCCGTACACGTGGGTGAAGCCGACCCTGGGCGCACCGGGCACCTGGCGTTCGCCGGCGGCTCCTCGCAACTGCTGGACGATTTCGTAGACCTGGCGCAGGCCGGAGGCGCCGATGGGTTCGCCGTTGGCGATGCAGCCGCCGTCGGTGTTGACCGGCAGCTGTCCGCCGATCTCCGTGGCGCCGGCGGCGATGAGCCGCTCCTGTTCGCCGTCCTCGCAGAAGCCGCACTCGGCCAGATGCATGACCTCGGCGCCGCTCTCGGTGTCCTGGAGCTGGCAGACGTCGACGTCGCCGGGGCCGATCCCCGCCTCCTCGAAGGCGGCGGCGGAGGCGTCTCGGCTGACGCTGGTCAGCTCGCCCCCGGGGATCCAGGGGCTGAACACCTCGAATGAGCCGAACCGTCGGGTGCGTACGGCCGCGGAGCGCAGCGTCACCGCGGGGGTGTCCAGGGTCCGGGCGACCTCGGGGGAACAGAGCACGAGGGCCGCGGCGCCGGCGCCCGGGGAGCAGAACATGTAACGCGTCAGCGGGTCGCTGACCATGCCGGAGTCGAGGATCTCCGCGGCGGAGACCGGCTTGCGGCGCCAGGCCTCGGGGGTGCGGGCGCCGTTGCGATAGGCCTTCTCGGCGATCAGTGCGAGGGTGTGTGGCGTGATCCCGTGGTCGTACATATAGCGCTGGATCTTCATGCCGAAGAACTGCGTGGTCACCATCAGCCCGTCGCTGCCGTACTCCTTGCCCAGGCCCCAGTCCTCGGGCCTGGGGTCGAAGGCGCCGCGCGGGTGCTTGTCGAAGCCGACGGCGAGGACGACGTCGGCCATGCCGGAGCGGATGGCGTTCACGGCGGAGATCAGCGCGCTGCCTCCGGTCGCGCAGCCGTTCTTGACGTTCACGAACGGCAGTCCGGTCAGGCCGAGTTGGGTCACCAGTGTGTCGGCGAGCCCGGCGCTGTCGCTGCCTCCGAACGCGGCCCCGACCCGGGACCACTCGATTCCGGCGTCCGCGAGCGCGGCGCCCACCGCGCTGACGGCCAACTGTCGGCCGCTTGCCTCCGACCGGCCGAACGGGGTGCGTCCGGCGCCGCAGATCAGGACGTCGCCGCTCATGAGTCCTCCTCGCGGGTGTGCGTGGGCCGGGCCCGTGGCACGCCGTCGCCGGCGGTCACGGTGAGGGGCATACCGATCCGGATCTCGTCGAGGCCGTCGACGTCGAGCACCGCGGCCACCCGCACGCCCTCCTTCAGCTCTACGTAGCCGAGGGCGAACGGTGTGAAGCCGCCGGGCGGTTCCTTGTACGGCGGTGACTTGGGCGCGTACCGCTGCACCGTCCAGGTCCACAGCGTGCCCGCCCCGGACAGGGCCGCCGGGGTGGCCGGCCCTCCGCAGCGCGGGCACGACTCGTCCGCGGGGTACACGGTCACCGAGCAGCCGGAGCAGTGCGAGCCCTGGAGTCCGGCGGCCGGCCTGCGCGGAAGCGTGGTCATCCGGATCAGCGCCCCGCCCACTTGGGTTCGCGCTTCTCCAGGAACGCCGAGACTCCTTCGTTGGCGTCCTCGGAGTTGAGCGCCACGCCCACCGCCAGGTGCTCCATCACCATCAGAGACTGGGTGTCGGCGTCGAGGCTGCGGTCGATCGTCATCTTGGTGAGCCACATCGTGAACGGGCTCTTGTCGGTGAGGTGGGAGATGAACTCCTCGACCTTCTCGTCCAGCTTCTCGGCCGGGGCGTGGTCGTTGATCAGGCCGAACTCGGTGGCCTCGATACCGGACAGCAGCTTGCCGGTGAGCATGAGCTCCTTGGTCTTGCGGATGCCGATCATGCGCGGCACCCGGTAGATCGGCCCGGCTCCGCCGAACAGCGCACGGCGGATGTGGAAGTCGCCGATCTGGGCGTCGTCCGCGGCGATCGCGAAGTCGCAGGAGATCATGATCTCGAAGCCGCCGGCGGTGACATGGCCCTCCAGGACCGCGACCGAGGGGGTCTTCATCGAGTACAGGCGGTCGCACACCTTGGCGGACTTGACCGCGACGTCGATGGCGTTCGACTTGCCGACGAAGTCCGCCTTGAGGCTGTCGAGGTCGAAGCCCGAGCAGAAGGTGTTGCCGCGGCCGCGGAACACCAGGACGCGCAGCTCAGGGTCTGCGTCGACCTCGGTGATGATCTCGTCGAGGCGGTCCAGGATCGGCACCGTGACGCAGTTCTTCTTCCAGGGGCGGTTGAGCCAGACGCGGGCGACATGGCCGTCACGCTCGAACTGGATCTCGTCTTCCACTGCCATCTCTGATCCCTCCGGTTCAAACTGAACTGAATTCATTACGAGTCTGCGGAGCTGGTGATCCACTGTCAAGGCCAGATTCGAAATCGGTTCAGTGGAATCACGCAGGGTACGCGCGGAGTCAACCCCCACCACCCGTGGGCATGCTGGAGATGCCGGGCACATGGGGGATGCCGGAGGCACGAGCTACGTCGGGCAGCCGGGGATGTCGACAAGCACCTTGACCCGCCGCGCGTCGCGCACGTCATGCAGTCCCGCCACGGCGTCCGCGAGCGGAATGTGCTCGATCCAGCCTTCCGTCGGGAAGCGGCCGGCGGCCATGTGCGCGAGGACGCGCTCGAAGACGCCGTCGGGGTACGCCTCGGAGCCGAGCAGCGCGAGTTCGGCCAGGCGCAGGACGGAGGCGTCGATCGCGACCGGCTCCGAGTACAGGGCGACCATCACGACCGGCGCCCTGGCGGCGAGCGAGCGGATGGCGGCGTTCAGCGCGTCCACCCGGCCCGCGCACTCGATGGCGGCGTCAACACCGCGCCCGCGGGTGTGCCGCATGACCACCTCGACCACGTCGACCTCGCCCGGGTCGAGCACGCGGGCGCCGTGCCGCTCGGCCGCGGCCCGGCGGGACGGCGAGGGTTCCACCACGAACACGTCGTCGACCCCGTTCGCCTTCAGCGCGAACAGGGCCCCCATGCCGACCGCACCCGCGCCCGTCACCAGCGCGCTGCCGCCGTGCACACCGGCGCGCTCCACGGCGTTGAGGGCCGTCGCCATGGGCTCGACCAACGCCCCCTGCTCCAACGGCAGCCCGTCGGGCAACCGGTGCACGGACCCCGCCGGCACGACCACGTACTCGGCAAGCCCACCGCCGGGCGAGGTCACGCCGATCGCGGCGAGGTACGCGCACAGGTGATCAAGGCTGGCCGTACAGCGCGGGCACTTCCCACAACTGCGGATCGGCCGGACGCAGACCCGGTCGCCGGGCGCGGCCCGCTCGACACCTTCCCCGCAGGCGACCACGGTCCCGGCGAACTCGTGCCCCAGGGTCTGCGGCAGGGTGGCTCCGGTCAGCGGGTTGGGCTCGTGCGTGGCACGAGGCGTCTCGAAGTACTCGTGCACATCGGTCCCGCAGATCCCCGCGTACGCCACGCGGATCTTCACCTCGCCGGGGCCCGGCTCGGGTTCGGGCATCTCCTCGATCCGTAGATCCTTCGTTCCGTACAGCCTGGCGGCGAGCATCGCTCCTCCTAGGAATCGCTCCCTCATGACACCCCGAGACTGACACCGAACTGAACTGACTTCAATCTTTTCCTTGAGACTTGCACCTACTTCGGTTCAATATGGAGGGCGTCCGCCCACCCGTATCCGCCCCTGCCGACGCGGGAGGGGCAGTCTGGAGTGCCCATGTCCGCAGGCGACGCGGCAGCGCGGCCGTACCGCGCCCAGCATCCCGTCCGCTTCGTGACCGCTTCGAGCCTCTTCGACGGCCATGACGCGTCGATCAACATCATGCGGCGCATCCTGCAGGCCCAGGGCGCGGAAGTGATCCACCTCGGACACAACCGCTCCGTCGGCGAGGTGGTGGACGCCGCCTTGGAGGAGGACGTCCAGGGCGTCGCCGTCAGCTCCTACCAGGGCGGCCACATCGAGTACTTCGAGTACCTGATGGAGCTGCAGAAGGAGCGCGGCGCCGGGCATGTGAAGGTGTTCGGCGGCGGCGGGGGCGTCATCGTGCCGCAGGAGGTCGAGCGGCTCGCGCGCGCCGGGGTGCGCATCTTCTCGCCGGAGGACGGACAGCGGCTCGGCCTGGTGGGGATGATCCGGTCGATGATCGAGGCGTGCGACACCGCACCCTGGCAGGACTCGCCGGCCGAGGTCGGCCGGGTGCTCGCCGGTGAACGCCCGGCCCTGGCCCGGCTGTTGTCCGGGGCCGCCGCCCAGACCGTGCCGGCCGCGGACCTACGGGCGCTGGAGAAGGCGGCCGCGGCACGCCAGGTACCGGTGCTGGGCATCACGGGCACGGGCGGATCGGGCAAGTCCTCACTCACCGACGAGCTCGTGCGCAGGCTCCGCACCGACCAGGGCGACGCGCTGCGAGTGGCCGTGCTCGCGGTGGATCCGACGCGGCGTCGCGGCGGAGGCGCGCTGCTCGGCGACCGCATCCGGATGAACTCCCTCGACGGCGACCGCGTCTTCTTCCGCTCCCTTGCGACCCGCGGCAGGGGTGAACTCCCCGACGGACTCGCCGATTCGATCGTCGCATGCAAGGCGGCCGGCTACGACCTGGTCGTCGTCGAGACACCCGGCATCGGCCAGGGCGACGCGGCGATCGTGCCGTACGCGGATGTGTCGCTGTACGTGATGACGCCCGAGTTCGGTGCCGCCTCTCAGCTCGAGAAGATCGACATGCTGGACTTCGCGGACGTCGTCGCCATCAACAAGTTCGAACGGCGCGGTGCGGCGGACGCCCTGCGCGACGTCGGGCGCCAACTCGTACGCAACCGTGAGGCGTTCGGCTCCCGTGCGGACGACATGCCGGTGTTCGGCACCAGCGCCGCCACCTTCAACGACGACGGGGTGACCGCGCTCTACCAGCATCTGCGCACGCTGCTCGCAGAGCGCGGCCTGCCGGTCGCCGCCGGAGCCCTGCCCGCGGTGTCCGTACGCCACTCCAGCGGCGCGGCGCAGATCGTACCGACGCAGCGGGCGCGCTATCTGGCCGACATTGCCGAGACGGTGCGGACGTATCATGCGCTCACCCGCGACCAGGCTGCCGCGGCCCGCCGAGTGCAACAACTGACGGCGGTCCGTGGGGAGTTGGCGGCACGGCAGGCGCCGACGGGTGATGTCGACCGGCTGCTCACCGAGGCGCGGGAGCAGCTCGACGAGGACGCCCGCCGCGCGTTGGAGCAGTGGCCCGACACCGTACAGGCCTACGCGGGCGATGAGTTGGTGGTCACCGTGGGCGGGCGAGAGCTGCGTACCGCTCTGGTACGCGAGTCGCTGTCGGGCAGCCGGATCCCTCGCGTCGCGCTGCCGCGATTCACCGATCACGGGGAGCTGCTGCGCTTTCTGCGGGCGGAGAACCTGCCGGGTGCGTTCCCGTTCACGGCCGGGGTGTTCCCCTTCAAGCGCGAGGGCGAGGATCCGGCGCGGATGTTCGCCGGGGAAGGCGATCCCTTCCGGACCAACCGCCGGTTCAAGCTGCTGTCCCAGGGCTCCGAGGCGACCCGCCTGTCCACCGCCTTCGACTCCGTCACCCTCTACGGACGCGATCCCGACCGGCGCCCCGACATCTACGGCAAGGTCGGCACCTCCGGTGTCTCGGTGGCGACGCTGGAGGACATGAAGGCGCTGTACGACGGGTTCGACCTGGTCGCGCCGACCACTTCCGTCTCCATGACGATCAACGGCCCCGCACCGACGATCCTCGCCTTCTTCCTCAACACGGCCATCGACCAGCGGCTCGACGCGTACGCTGCCGAGCACGGCCACGCACCCGACGCCGAACAGGCGCGGGAGATCCGGGCCCAGGTGCTCAAGCGCGTGCGCGGCACCGTGCAGGCCGACATCCTCAAGGAGGACCAGGGGCAGAACACGTGCCTGTTCTCCACGGAGTTCAGCCTGCGCATGATGGGCGACATCCAGGAGTGGTTCATCGAGCAGGACGTACGCAACTTCTACTCGGTCTCCATCTCCGGCTACCACATCGCCGAGGCCGGGGCGAATCCCATCAGCCAGCTCGCGTTCACCCTCGCCAACGGATTCACCTACGTCGAGTCGTATCTGGCGCGCGGCATGCACATCGACGACTTCGCGCCGAACCTGTCGTTCTTCTTCTCCAACGGCATGGACCCGGAGTACTCGGTGCTCGGCCGGGTGGCCCGCCGCATCTGGGCGGTCGCGATGCGCGACCGCTACGGGGCGAACGAGCGCAGCCAGAAGCTCAAGTACCACGTGCAGACATCGGGCCGCTCCCTGCACGCCCAGGAGATGGACTTCAACGACATCCGCACCACCCTGCAGGCGCTGATCGCGCTCTACGACAACTGCAACAGCCTGCACACCAACGCCTACGACGAGGCGGTGACCACCCCCACCGAGGACTCCGTGCGCCGGGCGCTCGCCATCCAGCTGATCATCAACCGCGAGTGGGGCCTCGCGATGAACGAGAACCCGCTGCAGGGCGCGTACGTCATCGACGAGCTCACCGACCTTCTGGAGGAGGCGGTCCTCACCGAATTCGAGCGGATCAGCGAGCGCGGCGGCGTGCTCGGCGCCATGGAGACCGGCTACCAACGGGGCCGTATCCAGGACGAATCGATGCTCTACGAGGAGCGCAAGCACGACGGAACGCTGCCGATCATCGGCGTCAACACCTTCCGCACGCCGCACGCCGAGGACACGGCCCCGGCCGCCCTAGAACTGGCCCGCGCCACCGAGCGGGAGAAGGAGTCCCAGCTCGCCCGCGTCCAGGACTTCCAGGCGCGCCACAAGGACGCCGCCCACGCCGCCTTGGCCGATCTCCGGCGCGCCGCAACCAGCGGCAAGAACGTGTTCGCCGTGCTGATGGAGGCCGCACGCGTCTGCTCGCTGCAGCAGATCACCGAGGCGTTCTTCGAGGTGGGCGGCGCCTACCGGCGCAACGTCTGACACCCCCGTGCGCAAGCCGGCCGGCGGATCGTCCGCGGCCGACCGACCCGAGACAACCGACCCAGGAGGCACCGATGCGGCCGACACGTCCGCCCACGGCCGAACTCGCCGACCGATACCGCACCCGTGGAGCCTGGCGGGACCGCCCGGTCGCCGGGTATCTGCGCCGAGCGGCCGCGACGTGGCCGGACGCGCTCGCCGTAGTCGACGGTGAGCGTCGCATGACCTTCGCCGAAGTCGACCGGCAGGCGACGGCGCTGGCCGCTGCCCTGCACACCCACGGGATCGGCCAGGACGACGTCGTGTCGTTCCAACTGCCCAACCGGGCCGAGGCCGTGGTGCTCTTCCAGGCGATCATGAAGGTGGGTGCCGTCGCTCATCCGATTGTGCCGATCTACCGAGGGCACGAACTCCGATTCATCCTGCGCCAGGCACGGACGAAGATCGTGTTCGTGCCGGGCCGTTACCGGGGCTTCGACTACCCGGACCTCTACCGGCACCTGCGCGACGACCTCCCCGAGCTGCGGGAGGTGGTGATCGTCGGCGACGGTGCGGACGAGAGTGCGCCGCCGGCCCTCACCATTGCCTGGGAGACGTTCCTCAGCACGGCGGGGCCCGATCCCGAGACGACGGTGCGCGCGCTGCCCGACCCTGATCCCGACCAGGTCTGCCTGCTGCTCTACACCTCCGGCACGACCGCGGACCCCAAAGGTGTGCTGCACAGCCACAACACCCTGGTCTTCGAGAACTTCTCGATGATCGACCGGTTCGCTCTCAACGAGCGGGACGTGATCTTCAACCCCTCCCCGGTCACGCACATCACCGGGGTGAACTGCGCCCTCGTACTGCCCTTCCTGCTCGGTGCCCCCGTGGTCCTGCAGGACCTGTGGGATCCGGCGCTCGCGCTGCGCCGGATCAACGGGAACGGGGCGAGTTTCGCGATCTTCTCGACACCCTTCCTGACGGGCCTGCTCGCCGCTGTCGAGGCCGCGGACGCGACGGCGCCGTCACTGCGGTACCTCGTCTGCGGCGGCGCGGAGATCCCGGACGACCTCACGCGCCGGGCCGCCGGCCGCCTCGGTGTGGTGACCCGTATGTACGGGGCGACCGAGGGCCCCTCGGTGACCGCGGCCGACCGGTGGGCCCCGGCCGGGATCCGCACCCGCAGCGACGGCACCCCGCTCGCCCCGACCGAGGTCGTGGTCTCGGACGGCTCGGGCGGGGCGGCCCCTCCGGGCGTCCTCGGCGAGGTGCTCTGGCGCGGCCCCGACACCTGCCTCGGCTATCTCGACGAACGGCTGAACGACGCCGCGTTCACCCCGGACGGCTGGTTCCGCAGCGGCGACCTGGCCCGGTTCGACGAGCACGGCGCCCTCCACATCGAGGGCCGCATCAAGGACATCGTCAACCGTTCGGGCGAGAAGATCAGTGTCCACGACGTGGAGAACCTCCTCGGCGAGCATCCCGCTGTCGCCGAGGTCGCCGTCGTCGCCGGACCCGACGACCGTACGGGCGAGCGGGCCTGCGCGTTCGTCGTGACCAGCGGGACGGAAGAACTCACCCTTGAGGACATCGGCGCCCACCTGACCGCCCGTGAAGTGGCCACGCAGAAGATCCCGGAGAGCCTCTTCGTCGTCGACACCCTGCCGTACACGGTCAGCGGCAAGATCAAGAAGTTTGCGCTGCGGGAGTGGCTGCGGGACCGCGAGGGGAACGCGCAGACCGCTGCGGGCATGACCGTCCTCGCCGTCCATGAACGCTGAACCCACCTCCTCAGACAGGCATTTCACACCTTTGGAAAGGAACTCCATGTCTGACATCTCCCGCCTGGGCGTCGTCGGCTGCGGCCTCATGGGCTCCGGCATAGCCGAAGTCGCAGCACTGCGCGGCCTCGACGTCACCGTCACCGAATCGAGCGCCGAGCTCGCCGCCGCGGGCCGCGACCGCGTCATCGCGTCCCTGGAGCGCGGGGTGCGACGCGGCAAGCTCACCGAGACCGAGCGCGACCAGGCCCTGGCCCGGCTGACCTTCACCCATGATCTCGGCGAGCTCGCCGACCGGCAGTTCGTCATCGAGGCCGTTGCCGAGAACCGGGATGTCAAGCTCGACCTCTTCCGGCAACTGGACAAGGTGATCGTCGACCCCGAGGCCGTCCTCGCCACCAACACCTCCTCGATCCCCGTCGTCGACCTCGCCGTCGCCACCGGCCGCTCCTCCCACGTCGTCGGCCTGCACTTCTTCAACCCCGTACCGGTCCAGAAGCTCGTCGAGGTGATCCCCGCTCTGACCACCAGCGCGGACACGGTGACCCGCGCCCGCGCCGTCGCCACCGAGCTGCTCGGCAAGGAGGTCGTCCAGGCGCCCGACCGTTCGGGGTTCGTGGTCAACGCGCTGCTGGTGCCGTATCTGCTCGCCGCGATCCGCATGGTGGAATCCGGCGCGGCCCGCCCCGAGGACATCGACCGCGGCATGGAACTGGGCTGCGCGCACCCGATGGGCCCGCTGCGGCTGCTCGACCTGATCGGCCTGGACACGGCGCAGGCGGTGGCCGAGTCGATGTACGAGGAGTTCAAGGAGCCCCTCTACGCCGCTCCCCCGCTGCTCCAGCGCATGGTGGCGGCCGGGCATCTGGGGCGTAAGAGCGGGCGCGGGTTCTACCCGTACGACAGCTGATCATGTACGCCACAGCCAGCCGCGAGGTCCGGCGGCCGGCTGTGACGGGCATGGCATCGCATGGCGTGGCGTGGCGACGACGACGTACAGCCCGTCGACGCCACGCCACTTCGCCCATCTGGTCGACGACCACGGCGGAGGTGCCCGTGCCACCACACCACTGTGCGACGTGCCGCTGCTGCCATTGTTCTACAGAGGTTCGGCGCCCACCGCCTCCGCTCCCGCCCGACCCTCCGCGATGGCGTGGGCGATGCGACGCGGAACGACGCAGTCGCCGACAGCGAGGACACTCTGGCCGTCGGCCGGCATGATGTCAGGGCGGTACGGGAGCCGTTCACCGACGGTCACCAAGAGGTCCGCGGCCACGGTCGACTCATGGCCGTCCAGCACGTGGCGCAGCCGCAGACCATCGGCGGTCGTGGCCGTGACGGTGTTCATCACGACAACACGCAGCGGCGCTCCGGCGAGCCGGTTCATCAACTGGGTGCGGTTCTCCGGGGACAGGCCGGTCGCGAAGCCGTGGCCGGGCGTGATGACGGTGACCTCGCGGGCCCCGGCCGCCAGCGCGCTCTCCACGGCGCTGACGCCCTGCCACCAGCCGAAGCCGTCGTCCAGGACAGCGATCCTCGGGGCGTCCGGTACTACGTCGGCGTACTGGTGGAGGAAGTCCGTGCTGGTGAGGGTCCGTAGGTCCCCGGGCACGGGTACGGCTACCTCCCTGGCGCCGGTGGCGAGCACGATCCGGGAGAACCTCGCCAGTTCGGCGGGGGTCGGAGCCGTCCCCAGCAGGACGCGGACGCCGAGGTCGGCGAGCTGGTCGCGTTGATGGTCGACAATCTTCTGCCAGCCGGAGCGGTGTGCGGCGCGGGCGGCGAGGCGTGCCTGCCCGCCGACGTCCCGGGCGGTGTCGAAGACGACGACCTCGGCGCCGGTGCGGGCGAGCGTCAGCGCGCACTCCATGCCCGCGGGGCCGGCACCGAGGACGGCTACGGAGCCGGGCCGGTCGAGCCGCACGGGGGTGAGTCGCAGGGGCACGGCCGGCCGGAACTCAGCGCCCGGCGGCCCGAGTTCAGGGTTCACCGAGCAGGATCCGGTGGGCTCGAAGGTCCGGCAGCCCTCGTTGCAGCCCGTGCAGGGGCGTACGGAACGCTCGTCGCCCGCGACCACTTTGCGGGCGAAGTCGGGGTCGGCGATGAACGGCCGCGCCATACCGACCAGGTCGGCTCCCGAGCTCAGCGCCCCTTCGATGTCGGTCACCGACCGGAAGCCCTGGCTGACGAGGAGCGGCAGTGCGAGGGCGGCGCGCAGCCGGGCCACGGATTCGAGGAGCGGCGGGCCGGTGGTGGCCATGCCGGGGACGTAGGTGTTGCGGACGCCGGTGGTGACGTTGGCGTAGGTGAAGGGCGAGGCGGCGGCCAGGCGCGGCAGCAGTTCGGTCAGGTCGTCCAGGCCGAGCCCGGAGTCCTCGCCCGGCTCCACCGATACCCTTACGCCGATGGGGAGTTCGCCGATCTCGCTGCGGATCGCAGTGATCACCTGGGCGAGCAGGGCGATCCGGTCGCCGTACTCGTCGGTGCGGGTGTTGTTGATGCGGGAGAGGAACTGGGCGAGCAGATAGCCGTGACCTGCGTGCAGTTCGACGCCGTGGAAGCCGGCCTGCACGCTGTTGGCCGCCGAGATGCGGAACGCGTCAACCACATGGCGTACTTCTTCGGTGCTCAGCGGGTGTGGTGCGCTCGCCTCGCGGGGCGAGCGGACGGCGGCCGCGGAGACCGGCGCGTAGTACGTGCCCGCGCCCAGGGTCTCGCGGCCGAGGTGGACGAGCTGGGCGATGGCCACGGCTCCGCCGTCGGTGATGGCCTCGGCCCGGCGGCGCACCGCGTCCTTGATCTCGGGGCGCCATGCTTCGGTCAAGTACCGCTGTGGCAGCGTCGATTCCGCGGCCACGGCAGTTCCGCCGGTGATCACCATTCCTGCGCCGCCCTGCGCGAGGCGCCGCCAGTAGGCCGTGTCGGCGTGGGTGGGGGCGCCTTCGGCGACGGCTGCGGTGGCGTGCGCGGTGGCGACGAGGCGGTTACGCAGGGTGTGCCCGCCGAGCGTGAACGGGGTGGCGAGGGCGCGTGCGTCGTGTCCGGTCATCTGACTCTCCCTGTCGGCTCAGGCGGCGGATCGCGTGGCGAGACCGACGAGTTCGGCGAGCCGGACACGGTGCTGCTGTGCCGTGCCGAACAGCACCTCGCTGCTGCGCGCGCGGCGTACGTACAAATGCGCGGGGTGTTCCCAGGTGAAGCCGATTCCGCCGTGCAGCTGGACGTACTCGGCCGTGGCCAGGCGGAAGGTCTCGGAGCAGACCGCGGCGGCGGCACTCGCGGCGACGGGCAGCTGGGGCGAGCCGAGGGCCACGCAGGCGGTCGCGTACGTGGCTGCCGAGCGGGCTGCCTCCAGCGCGACCAGCACATCGGCCAGCCGGTGCTTGACCGCCTGGAACGAGCCGATGGGGCGCCCGAACTGGTGCCGCTGCGCGGCGAATCCGACCGTCGCGTCCAGTGCGTGGCCGCTGCCGCCGACCTGCTCGGCGGCGAGCGCGGCCAGTCCCGCGTCGAGCGCCGCCGCCACTTCGCCGGACTCGCCCACGGGCGTGGCGGGTGCGCCGTGGAACTCCACCCGTGCCTGCCGGCGCGTCTCGTCCAGGACGCGGTGCGGGGTGCGCACGCAGGTGTCCGGCGCCGGTTCACAGGTGAACAGTCGGGGCCCGTCAGGAGTTTGGGCCCGTACGAGGATCAGGTCCGCGCCGGCGCCGTCGAGCACGAAGTCCGCCGCGCCGCGCAGCACCGGGCCCGCGCCGGTGGGCTCGGCGCCGATACCGAGCACGTCGTCGAGGAAGCCGGCGACGGTTGCGGTGAGCGTGCCGTCCGCGATCCGCGGCAGATAGCGCTCGCATGCCTGCCGGTCCCCGGAGGTGAGCAGGGCGTGCGGGGTGAGGACCACCGTCGGCAGCAGCGGCCCGCAGTAGAGAGCGCGCCCTGCCTCCTCCAGGGCCACGGCGAGTTCCGCGAAGGTGAAGCCCGATCCGCCGTACTCCTCGGGAACGGCGAGAGCGTGCACACCGATCTCGCCCGCAAGCCGCGCCCAGACGGTCTCGTCGTAACCACGCGGGGTGGCCGCTTGCTTGCGGACGTCTTCCGGGCCGCTCACTTCGGCGAAGAAGTCCCTGAGGACGGTGCGGAGTTCTCGCTGTTCCTCGGTCTCGGACAGCAGCTGGGGGTCGATCTCGGGGTGAGGGCGGTGCATGAGGTCTCCAACGTGCTCGGGTGTGCGCGTGGCCGAGATTGGTGTCACGAGCGGTGTGCCCTCTCGGCCGCGGTCTGGGCCGCGGTCAGTCCGAAGACGAGGGCCGAGGCGATGCCGCCCGCGTAGGCGCGGTGCCACAGGCCGCCGGTGTCCGACCCGGCGGCGAGGAGTCCTGGAAGAGGCCGGCCGTCCTCGCCCAGGACACGGGCCCGGTCGTCTATGCGTACGCCGTGGAAGGGGAAGGTGATGGCCGGGACCGTCTCGATGACGTAGTACGGCGGTTCGTCGAGCGGCAGGCGGTCCAGCTCCCGGCCGGGCACCGGTTCCCGCCCGTGCCCGGTCTGTTCGTTGAAGTGGGCGACGGCGTCGCGGACGGCTGCGGCGTCGTAGCCCCACTCCTCGGGCAGGCAGGCCAGTTCGTCGAGGTCCTCGGCGAGTCCGACGCGGCCGCCCCGCTTGCTCGCCAGGGCGAACTTGTCGACGGCGACGGCTCCTTCGACGTAGGAGCCGACGATCCAGTCGCGGAACACCCGGGCGTCGGCGATCAGGAGCCCACGGCCCTCCGGCTGTTCAAGCAGTGCCATGGCGGTGAGATGGTCGCCCTGCGTCTCGTCGACGAACCGCTCGCCGCGCAGGTTCATCAGCAGGGCGTGCTCGCTGTAGTACAGCGACATGTCGACGAAGTCCGCCCCGTCGGCGAACGGGATGCCGCTGGGGATGAGGTGTCCGTAGAAACCGGCGTCGTCGGCGCCGGTGGCCGCGCCCGCCCGGGTGGCCAGCCGGTAACCGCCGCCAGTGCTGTGGGGGTTGGAACGCAGTTGCATACGGTCGGCCCGGGGGTGCACGTGCGCGGTGCGCAGGGCGAGATCGCCCTGGAATCCGCCGGTCGCGACGAGCGTGCTGCGGGCCCGTATCCGCCTGTGTGTGCCGTCGGCCGCCCGCACGTCCGCTCCGACCACGACGCCGTGCTCGATCACGAGGCGTTCGGTGTCGGTCTCCAGCAGCACCTCGCCCCCGGCGTCGAGGACGAGACGTCGGCAGGTGTCGATGTAGTGGTTGGTGTCGAACTGGTGGCCACGGCCGAAGCTGAGGATGCGTTGGGCGTCCTTGGTCTCCACGCCGATGGAGCGGATCCAGGAGATGCCGTCGGCGAACCGGTCCACCAGCGCGCGCTTGAGTGCGATGTCTCCGCGTGGGTTGTGCTCGTCCATGACGTCGTGGTCCGGGGCCGTCCACGCGTAGCCGGCGAAGCGTGCCGAGCCGCCGACGTCGGTGCCCGTCTCGGTGATCGTGACGGACAGACCGTGGCGGACGGCGCGGGCGCCTGCGGTCAGTCCCGCCATGCCCGCGCCGATGATCAGCAGGTCGACGGCTTCGGTGGTCATACGGCTCTCCTGAAATGAAAGGGGGTGTACGTCCGGCAGGGTGTATCAGGCCTGCGCGACGGGGGCGGAGGCATCGTCCTGCCCGTCGAAGTAGGCCTGTTCGGCGCGGTCGAGGAACACCGGGTCGGCGGGCTCGCCCCGGACGGCGATGCCGCCCTCGTGCAGGACGACCACCTCGTGGCAGGCAGCCGCGGCGCGGCCCAGCGACTGTTCGAGAAGGACGACGGTGAGGCCCTCGTGGGCGAGCCGGCCCAGGCGCGCGTACACCTCGTCGACCATCGCCGGGGACAGGCCGAGCGCCGGTTCGTCGACGATGATCAGGTCAGGACGGGCCATCAGGGCGCGGGCGATCGCCAGGATCTGCTGCTCACCACCGGAGAGCCCGGCGGCAGGTACGCCCATCCGCTCGCGCAGCCGCGGCGGCAGCCACTCGACGGTCTGGGCGAGCCGCGCCCGCAGTTCCGCTCCCTTGATGTCGGCGGCGTACGCGGCGACCTCCAGGTTCTCCCGCAGCGAGAGCGTCTTGAACAGGGCGCGGCCCTCGGGCACCAGCGCGGATCGCAGACCGTCGGCGGCCGTGCGCCGGCCGAGCGTGGGTGGGAGCGTGCCGTGCAGGATCCGGCCCAGGGTGCTCTTGCCTGCGCCGTTGGCGCCGACGACGCCGATCACGCTGCCCTGGGGGACGGTGAGGTCGACGTCGTGCAGCGCGGTGACCCCGCTGTAGCTGTGGCCCACGCCGTCGAGTCGTACCGTGGCGCGTTCGGTGCCGTCGCGGGGCGGGAGGTCGTCTCGGGTGCTGCCCTCGCCCAGGTACGAGGAGCGCACCCTGGGATCGTCCAGGATCTTGCCGGGCTCGCCCTCGCCGATCGGCCGCCCGAAGTCGAAAGCGACCACCCGGTGGGCGACGGCGAACAGGTCGTCGAGGACATGGTCGATGATCACGACTGCGGTGCCGCGTTCCTGCTGGCGCACGATCTGCCGTGCGAGCAGGGTGCGTTCGGTGGCATCGAGGCCGCCGAACGGCTCGTCCAGGATGAGCAGTTCGGGCTCCTCGGCAAGTGCCCGGGCCAGGTCGAGGCGTTTGTGAAGGCCGAACGGCAGCTCGGCCGGATAGCGGTCGGCGACGTGCGCGAGGCCGACGCCCTCGAGGAGTTCGGTGGCCGCCGCCCGGTGCTCGGCGGTGATACGTCGCCGGGTACAGAGTACGTTCTCCAGGACCGTCAGTTCGGGGAAGGTCTCGGCGTGCTGGAAGGTGCGGCCGATGCCGAGCCGCCGTCGGGCGGTGGCGCGTGTCTTCAGCAGGGGCTTGCCGTGATAGTCGGCGCCGCCGGCCACCCGCCCTTCAGCGACGAGCCCCGACAGGGCGTTCAACAGCGTCGTCTTGCCTGCCCCGTTGGGGCCGATGATCGCGACGGTCTCGCCGGTCCGTACGGACATGGACGCGCCTTCGAGCGCCTTGAGCCCACCGAAGGTGACGGCCACGTCGTCGAGACGCAGGAGTTCGGGGGCGGTTGCCGCGGGTGCGGGTACGGGCTCGACAGCATCTGCGGTCAGCTCCACCGCGGTCGGTGTCGGCCGGGTGGGCCGACGTCGCAGTCGGCGTGCAAGGCGTCCCGCGGTGGGCACCACGCCGCCCGGCAGGAACAGCAGCGCCGCGATGAGCACGACGCCCTGCAGGATCGGCTGCGGTAGACCAGCGCTCTCGGCGGCCGTGGGCACCCAGGTCAGATACGCGCCACCGACGACCGCGCCCAGCAGCGTGCCGGCGCCGCCGAGAACGCACGCGGCGATCAGCGAGATCGCCAGCGTCAGAGAGAACGGCTCGGGGCTGACGAACCCGACGACCAGGGCCAGCAGGACGCCCGCCAGGGCGGCGAACACGGCGCTGACCGCGAAGGCCAGAGCGGACTGGGCCTCCGGCGCGATGCCGATCGAACGCGCCGCCATCGGGTGGGACTTGGCGGCGACGAGTCGCATCCGCAGGGCGCCGGGCCGGGCCAGCGCGGCCACCGCGAGCGCGATCCCCGCCACGCCCACGGCGATGTACTGCGCCTCAGTGCCCGCGCTGGCCAGCGTGCCAAGGCCGAGGGCGCTGTGCAGCTTCGTCAGCGGGATGCCCTGGTCGCCGCCGGTCACGCTGGTCCACTGACCCATCACCTCCAGCGACACCATGGTGAACGCGAGGGTGAGCAGGGCCACGTACAGCATGGAGAACCGGGCGCCGGCGCTCCCGAGGAACGCCCCGAGGGCGGCGCTGCACCCGACCGCACCGAGCACCACGGCCTCCACCGACCAGCCGTGTCCACTGCCGTAGGCGGCGAAGTAGGCGCCCAGGGCGAAGAACGCGGGATGGGCGATCGACCAGATGCCGGCCCATCCCGCGAGCAGCCCGACCGAGAGGACGAGGACGGTGTAGACGGCGGCGAGCCCCACGGAGTAGGCCTGGTAGGGCGGGATGGCCCCGGAGTTCAGTACGGCGATGAGCGCGGCCGCGGCAAGCGGGCCGAGCGCCGCTCTGGCGAGGGTGGAACGACTGATGACGGACATGGAGCGCTCCCTCAGACCCGCTGGAACGTGCGCACACCGAACAACCCCTGGGGGCGGATCAGCAGCACGAGGATGGTGAACGAGAACACGAAGGTGTCCCGGTAGCCGGCTGAGACGTAACTCGCGGCCAGGTTGTCCAGGACGCCCACCGTGAGGCCGCCGATGACGGCTCCGTACATGCTGGTCAGGCCGCCCAGGAAGATGCCTGCGAAGGCCCGGAACAGCGGTGCGCTGAGCACGGTGGGGACCAGTCCGGCCCGGGGCGCGTACAGGACGGCGGCGAGGACGGCCAGTCCGAGTCCGAGTGCCCAGGCGATGCGCGCGATGCGCTGCGAGCCGAGGCCGAGGATCCGCGCGGTCTCGGCGGACTCGGCGACGGCGCGCATCGCGGAACCGATCGTGGTACGTCCGAAGAGGTACGCCACCAGCGCCATCGCGACCGCGGCCACGGCGAGGGTGAGCAGGCTCTGGGCGGGGATCGCCGAGCTGCCGATGGCGACGGAGCCTTCCACCAGGCTCGGGAAGAGCCGCGGCCGGTCGTCCCAGATGGTGCTGATGACGCTCTCCGCGATGAGCGAGAGGCCCATCGTCATGACGAGCGCCGAGAGCAACTCCCCCTGGGCCAGGGGCCTGATCACCGTTTCCCGGGCGGCCAGGCCGACCGCCGTGGTCACCACGATCGCGGCCACTGCGGCGAGCAGCAGCGGCAGGCCGCTGTCGTACAGGGCCAAGGCGGCGTAGAGGCCGATGGTGGCCAGGCTTGCGAGGGCGAAGTTGACCACATCCGTCGCCCGATAAATGATCACGAGCCCCAACCCCATCAGGCCGTACACCGCGCCGCTGGCGAGACCACTCACCAGGACGAGCAGCAACTGATCCACGTCGACCGTCTCCTCGCACCGGGCGCCCGAGCACCCTGCAAACTGAACTCAATTCATGCACGGTAGACATCGGCGGGCCGGGCGAGCAAGACCCGTGCACGAGTTCGTCGAAGCCCCGAGGGCCGCGCAGGGCGCGCCCCGCACCCGTCCTTCGGTCAGGCGGTGAACCTGCCTCCGTTGGCCAGCAGCACCGCGCCGACCAGGTTCACCGCGGCGTCACTCGCCAGGAACAGCACGATGTCCGCGATCTCCTCGGCCGTGGCATACGGACGCACCCGTGGATCGGCGAATCCGCTGCGCAGCACCGCAGGAGTACGCGCCGCCATGCCGGTGTCGGTCGGGCCGGGCGCCACGACATTCACCCGGATCCCCGAAGCGATGACCTCCTTGGCGACAGCCTGACTCAGCGCATGCACCCCCGCCTTGGACGCGGCATAGTGCGGATAGCCGACGGGGGTGTCGAAGACGGACGAGGAGCCGATGACCACGATGGCACCGGATCCCACCGGGCGCATCGCCCGTACCGCGGCGCGCAGTACGTGGAACGTACCGTCCAGGTTGATCCGCATGACGCGCTGCCAGTCCGCGTCCTCGAGCCGGTCGGTGACCTCGGGCGGACGACCCTCCACCAGCGCATCCGCAATCAGCTGCTTGGCCTTGGGGTCGTCGACACCGGCGGCGTGCACCAGGACGTCGAGCCGCCCGTACCGCCGCACCACGTCCTCGACAGCCTCCTCGACCGCGGCCGCGTCCACCACGTCGAGCGCGACCGCACGTGCGCCGCCGATCCCCCGGGCGACGGCTTCGGCACCCTCGGGTTCGACGTCGGCCAGGACCACGGCCCTCGCCCCTTCGGCGGCCAACTGCCGCGCCACCGCCGCACCCATGCCCGAGCCGGCCCCGATCACCATCGCAACCTTGCCCACGAACCGGCCCTGCCGCCCTGCATCGCCACTCATCCCGATCTCCCTCCACGCAGCCTGATATTGAACTGACTTCGTCTCTGTTACCGTGACCGGCAGCGGATTGACAAGAGCCTGGACGGTGACCATGAGAGCGGTGCGACTGACAGCCTGGCAACGCGATCCCCAGCTGGCCGAGATCGAGCAACCGATGCCCCGGGCAGGCGAGGTGCTGCTTCGAGTGGAGGCCGCCGGCCTGTGCCACTCGGACGTGCACGTCGTGGACGCTCCCCCAGGCGCACTCCCCTACCAGCCGCCGTTCACCCTCGGACACGAGGTCGCCGGGCACGTTGCGGCACTGGGCCCCGATGCGGACACCGATCCCGAAAGCCCGCGGATCGGCGATCGCTTCGCGGTATACGGCCCGTGGGGTTGCGGATCGTGCGCACACTGCGCCATCGGCCGGGACAACTACTGCGATCGACGGGGCACCCTGTCCTGGCACGGAGCCGGCCTCGGCCGGGACGGCGGAATGGCCGAGTACATGCTGGTGTCATCGGCCCGGCACCTGGTGCCCATCGGCGACCTGCCGGCCGACCAGGCGGCACCGCTCTCCGATGCCGGCCTGACCTCCTACCACGCCATCGCGGGACTGCGACACCTGCTCGGCCAGGGCACCACGGTCGCGGTCATCGGCGTCGGCGGACTCGGCCATGTGGCTGTCCAGATCCTGCGCGCGACGACCCCGAGCCGCGTGCTCGCGGTGGACGTCCGCGAGGAGGCCCTGGCCCTCGCGGGCCGCTCCGGCGCGCACTTCGCCACCCTGCTGCGCGCGGACACGGCACAGGTACTGCGCGCTCAGGCCGACGGCGTGGGCGTGGACGCAGTACTCGACTTCGCCGGCACCACGGCGACCCTGGAGCTCGCCACCTCGACGCTGCGCCCGGGCGGCGAGCTCGCGCTCGTCGGTAGCGGCGGCGGCCAGCTCACCGTACGCAAGCCAGGATTCCTACCTCCGGGCTTTCGGCTCTCGCTGCCCTTCTGGGGCCCCCGCCCCGAGCTCGCCGAGGTCCTCACGCTGGCACACTCAGGGGCTCTCAGGGTCGAGACCGAACACTTTCCGCTCTCCGCAGCACCGGAGGCATTCGGTCGCCTACGGAACGGCAAAGTGCGGGCCCGGGCCGTGCTCGTTCCGGACTGATCCCGGCAACGGACCGCAGGCCGCGGCGCGCCACACCTCCTCGGCGGTGACGTCCAGCGCCAGGCCGATCATCCGCGCCCCGTCCGTCCGTCCACTCCTGTGCGAGCGCCTCTCATAGGCAGGCGTCCGCATCAGTAACGGCCACCTCGGCGGCCAGTCAACGCACAACTGCGCACGGCTGCCGCCCATGGCCACCGGAGTCACCGGTGACCAGGGGCGATCTGTCCCGAGGGTCGATCTCCCACGGGCACTCCTGCAGGCGGGTCCTCCTGGTCGGTCAGCTCTGTGCGGCACGCAGCGGTGGGGCCAGCACGCCGTCCGGGATCGGGCAGCGAGTCCGCGCGGTGACGCGCCGGAACTCGTCCTGCGCCCGCTCCAACACTGCGGCGTCGGTGAGCAGTTCGGCAGCGACGGCGCCGGTCGCCTTCGCAGCGTCGACCATCCCCTTGTGAGATGCGGGCAGCTTGCCCTGCGCCACGAACTGCCACGAGTGGCCGGGCGTTCCGAATGGCAAGCAGGCGCTCATCAACTGCACGGTGGGGGTGACCCAACTGACGTCGCCGACATCGGTGGAGCCGGTCACCTGGTGCCGTGGCAGCGCGCGGTCCAGCGGCTTGACGCTGTCGTGGAGCACCCGCGGATCGTCGGCGGCAAGACCGGAGCGCACCCGGTCCGATCGATCTCCGACGGCGTGCACGTGGCCAGGAACTTCCGTGCCCTCTCCTGGTCCGTCGCGTCGAACGGCACCCCGCCGAGGTGCTGGACATGGCGGTGCAGTGCGTCTTCGAAGACGTCGTTGGGCAGGAGCTCCGCGGAGGCACCGTCGAACTCGATGCTCAGCTCGGTCGCCCGCGCTGCGGGCCCCAGACAACTCACCGGTCGGCGAGTGACACCGAGCCGCAGGGCGCGCTGCACGTAGCGCATTTGCGGGTGCACCGGCCCCCAAGGCCACAAGCACACCACCGCAAAGCACCCCCGATCCGGGGGCTCCTGAGGCGTCGCCCAGCACCCAACGGCGCACCAACACCCGCAACGCGCTCCACGCAACTCCAACCCGACCCCGCCACCGCACCCATCGTGCGGCGGATCTTCCGCCTGTATGTGGAGGGCATGAGCGACAGGGCCATCGCCGCCCAGCTCAACCACGAGTGCATCCCCTGCCCCTCCGCCCACGACACCGCCCGTAGCCCACAGCGCACCAAGAGGGCAGGGCAACCCGACGCCGTCAGAGCGATCCTCCTCAACCCCCGCTACACCGGCCACGAGGTCTGGAATAAGCAACGCAAAGAAGAACGCCTCATCGACATCGATGACGTCACCCTCGGCCACCGCACCCACATGACGCACAACCCCACCGAGGAATGGATCCACTCCCTCGAACCTGCACACGACGCACTCGTCACCAAGGAACTCTTCGAAGCCGTACAAGCAACCCGCAAACAGCGCGCCCGCGCGCAGCAGCGGCAGGAACGCCCCGGCCGGCAGAGCAGCCGGCGGGCCTACCTGCGGGGGGCGAGTGCGGTGCAGTCTGTGCGGAGGGAAGATGCAGCCCTCCGCGATCCGCGACCGCGTCTACTACCGGTGCGAATTCAAGGAACGGGAAGCCGCCCTCTACCCCGGTCTCGACCACCCGCGGACCGTCAACCTGCGCGAAGACATCGTGTGCCGGGAACTGGATACATGGATCGCCCGGGCCTTCGAACCGGACCGGCTCACCGCCACCATCACCGCACTCAGCGCCGCGAGCATCGCAGCCAGCACCGCATCCATCCACACACCCGAACAGGCCCAGGCCCGCCAGGCGATCAAGGAAAGCGAACGAAAGCTCGCCCGCTACCAAGCCGCCCTCGACGCCGGAGCCGACCCCGCCGTCGTCACCCAGTGGATCAACGACGCACAACGCGACAAGGACGCGGCCCAGAGAAGAAGCTCGACGCTCTGCGCTCCACCACCCGAAAGAAGGAAGCGCCCCTCACCGCCGACCAGGTCCGAGCGATCACTGAGAGACTCGGCAACATCGCACAGCGCATCCAAGCGGCCGACGCCGACAAGAAAAGGCCCCTCTACGAGGCCCTGGGGATCACTATCAGCTACGACAACGCAACGAGGACCGCGACCGTCAGGTCGAGGCCCTCGATTCCGTATCGCTATAAGGAGTGTCCGAGGGGGGACTTGAACCCCCACGCCCGATAAAGGGCACTAGCACCTCAAGCTAGCGCGTCTGCCATTCCGCCACCCGGACCAGGTGTCTGTCGCTCGGCGGGGTGATCCCCGCGGCGACACGGACAACAATACCAAGGTTTCGGAGTGGCTTTCACCTGCGTATCCGTCCGGTACGCCGGGATGTGGCGTGCGACATCGCCGCTACGACGCGTGACGCGATCGCCACATGGACGGTGTCACGGCATCAGCCGGCACTCCGGGAAGTTCCCCAGGCAGCCGCTCCCCGCCGGCCCCTGTGTCACCGCCCGCCCGAGTAGACCTCCTCCTCGACGCCCGATGTTTGCCGCGCCGGCCCCGGACCACTTCGGCGAGGACTACGACGCCACCGACTACGGGCTGGTGTACAGCGGCAAGCCGGTCAGCGGCCTGTTCGGCGGCGGCCTGGGGTCCATGGGGGTGGGCGCCCGGGGCTACAACGGCGCCCTATGCGCGCCGACCGGCGGGGTGTCGATGGGGGCGGCGGCGATCGCGCTGCTGCTGCGGCGGACGGGTCGCGGCGGGCGGGACGGCGCGCCGGTCCCCGCGGCTGCCGGGCCGCGGACCTCGGCGGGCTGAGCACGCCCGGTACGGCGCCAGGGTGCCCTTCCCGCCGCTGCGGGAGGGCACCCGCCGTCACGGCCGGGGCAGCCTCACGCCGGTGAGAACAGGTGGTCGCTGATGAGCCGGGCCGCGCCGATCACACCGGCCCTCGGTCCCAGTTCGCCGAGGACGATGGGGAGGTTGCCGGTCGCCAGCGGCAGCGACTGGCGGTAGACCTGAGTGCGGATCGCGGCGAGCAGGGTGTGTCCGAGGCCGGTGACGCCGCCGCCGATCACCACCAGGCCGGGGTTGAAGAAGGAGACGAGTCCGGCGATGACCTGACCCGTGCGGGTGCCGCCCTCCCTGATGAGGTCGAGCGAGGTGGCGTCGCCCGCGGCGGCAGCGGCGGCGACGTCCACGGCGCTGAGGGCGCCGTTCGCCTCCAGCCGGGAGGCGAGTTCCGCCGACAGTCCTTGGGCGGCCGCTTCCTGTGCGTCGCGGGCGAGGGCCGCGCCGCTGAAGTGGGCCTCCAGACAGCCCCGGTTGCCGCAGGCGCAGGGGCGGCCGTCGGGCACGGCCTGGATGTGCCCGATGTCGCCGGCGCTGCCCGTCGCGCCGCGATGGACCTCACCGCCGACGACGATGCCGCAGCCGATGCCGGTGCCGATCTTGACGCAGAGGAAGTCGTCCACGGACCGGGCGACGCCCGCCTGCTGCTCGCCCAACGCCATGAGGTTCACGTCGTTGTCGACCATGACCGGGCAACCGAGGTCCTGGCTCAGCGCCTCCCGCACCGGGAAGCCGTCCCAGCCCGGCATGATCGGGGGCGCCACCGGGACGCCCTCGGGGAAGCGGACGGGCCCGGGGACGCCGATGCCGGCGCCGTCGAAGCCGTCCGCGACTCCGGTCGCCTTCAGTTTGGCGGCCATGGCGAGGACCTGCTCGAAGACCGCGACGGGGCCCTCGCGCACGTCCATCGGCTGGTTGAGGTGTCCGAGCACCTCCAGTTCGGCGTTGGTGACCGCGACGTCGACGGAGGTGGCGCCGATGTCGACGCCCAGGAAGCGCAGGGTGGGCGCGAGCCGGACGTTGTGGGAGCGTCGGCCGCCGCGCGAGGCGGCGAGCCCGTCGGCGACGACCAGTCCGGTCTCCAGGAGGCGGTCGACCTCCACGGCCAGTTTCGACCGGGACAGGTCGACCAGGTCGCCGAGCTGTGCACGGGAGTTCGGACCCGAGTCGCGCAACAGCTTCAGCAGCCGCGCCTGGTGTGCGTTGGCGGGTCGTGCCGTCATGCGTCTCACGTGCCCCCCTCCCTGTCTCAATTCAGCCCATCCACCGGGTTTTGAGGCGAACGTAGCAGTGACCGGCGGGCCTGAGAACCGGTCGTGGCACTAATCACCGCACCTTTTGCCATCGGAAGGACAAAGCGGCACGAGGCGGTCCTCGGCCGTCCTCCACGGCTCCCCGCCGCCGCGGGGCGCGCGAGGTCAGGACTGCGCGCGCTCGTGGTACGACCTGCGGGTGTGCTCGGTGTGTTCGCGCATCAGCCGGGTGGCGCGCTGCTCGTCGTGGCCGGCGACGGCCGCGATGAGGTCGCGGTGCTCGACCCAGGACTGGCCGCCGCGCTGCCGGGCCACCGGCGTGTAGTACCAGCGCACCCGGCGGTCGACCTGCGCCGCGAGTTCGGCCAGGACCGCGTTGCCGGCCAGGTCCATGATCGTGGCGTGGAAGCGGGCGTTGAGGGCGACGGCGGCGTCCACGTCGTCGTCGGCGACGGCCCGCTCACCCTGAGCGCACAGCTCCTCCAGCGCCGCGACGCCGGCCTCGTCCGCGTTGACGGCGGCCAGCCGGGCGGCCTCGGCCTCCAGCAGCGTACGGACCGTCAGGAGCTGGTCGGCCTCCTCCTCGGTGGGCTCGTGCACGAACGCGCCCTGTGCGGGCCGCAGATCGACCCACCCCTCGGTGTTCAGCCGCTGGAGCGCCTCCCGCACCGGCTGCCGGGAGACGCCGAGATGCCCGGCGAGTTCGCTCTCGACCAGATGCTGGCCGGGCTGGAGGGCGCGGGTGGTGATGAGTTCGAGCAGCGCCTCGTAGACGCGGTCCCGCAGCGGCCCGGGCCTCTCGAGCCTGGGCACCGCCCCCTGCGGCAGTCCTGTCGACAACATCGCGGTCCCTCCACGGCAACGAGCGGATCACCGGCAGCCAGTATCGAGTTGGCTTTCGTCTACAGTCTACGGCGCACAATGGTCATGGAGAGCCGGAATCGGTCACTCACGCCCGGGCGCGAGGGTCGTGCGCGCCGCTCACGGACAGCGCACGACCTGTCCCGCGTAGGAGAGGTTGCCGCCGAAGCCGAACAGCAGCACCGGGTCGCCTGCGCCGACCGCGCCCTGTTCCAGCAGCTTGGACAGGGCCATCGGGATGCTCGCCGCCGAGGTGTTGCCCGACTCGGAGACATCGCGGGCGACCACCGCGCCCACGGCACCGAGCTTCTCCGCCAGCGGCTCGATGATGCGCAGGTTGGCCTGGTGCAGGACGACCCCGGCGAGGTCCTCGGGCGCCACCCCCGCCCGCTCACAGGTCTGCCGGGCCAGCGGCGGCAGTTGCCGAGTGGCCCACCGGTAGACGCTCTGCCCCTCCTGCGCGAACCGCGGGGGCGTGCCCTCGATCCGTACCGCGTGCCCCATCTCGGGCACCGAACCCCACAGCACCGGCCCGATCCCGGAGGCCTCCCCCGGCGCGCAGGCCTCGACCACGGCGGCGCCCGCACCGTCACCGACGAGCACACAGGTCGTCCGGTCGCTCCAGTCGGTCACGTCGGACATCTTGTCGGCGCCGATGACCAGGGCGCGCGTCGCGGCCCCCGCCCGCACGGTGTGGTCGGCGGTGGCCAGGGCGTGGGTGAAGCCGGCGCACACGACGTTGACGTCCATGGCGGCAGGCCGCGGGATGCCGAGGCGGGCCGCGACGCGCGCGGCGGTGTTCGGGGAGCGGTCCACGGCCGTGGAGGTGGCGACCAGGACCAGGTCGATGTCGTCGGGCGCGAGGCCCGCCGCCGCGAGCGCCTTGGCGGCGGCGTGCGCGGCGAGTTCGTCGACCGGCTCGTCGGGGGCGGCGATGTGCCGGGTCCGGATGCCCACCCGGCTCCTGATCCACTCGTCGCTGGTGTCCACCAGGGCCGCCAGGTCCTCGTTGGTGAGCACCTTGGCGGGCTGGTAGTGGCCGACGGCGCGGATGCGCGAGCCGTTCATCGGGTGTCCCCCCTCGTTGCCGTGGGTCGCGGATCTCCCAGTCTGATCAGTGACCCGCGGGTAGGGCGGCAGGCGAGGCCACAGGAAACGAGCGCCCGACTTGTCGGCTTCGGTCATATGCTCGGACGACCGGGCATCGGCGGGAGGCATCCGGGCGTCCGGCCGCGCGGGCATCCGGCGCCCGGGCATCCACATGCAGGCGCATCGGCCGCTGCCGAACCCTTGCCGCCCCTGCCTTTCCTGCTGTATCCATACTGTAGACAATATTTCGTCGACACCATGCGGTCACTCTCTCGCAGCCGTCCCCCACCCTCCCCCCGCTGACCGACTCGGCGTGCGTGTACTGCGGCAACTGCGTCGAGGAGTGCCCCACCGGGGCGCTGTCCTTCCGGTCGGAGTTCGAGTTGCGCCGGGCGGGTACGTGGGACGAGTCGGCGCAGACCGGGACGACGACGGTGTGCGCCTACTGCGGAGTGGGCTGCAACCTCACCCTGCACATCCAGGACAACGAGATCGTCGAGGTCACCTCACCGCACGACAACCCGGTGACCCATGGCAACCTCTGCATCAAGGGCCGTTTCGGCTACCAGCACGTACAGAACCGGGGCTGATCAGGACATGGGACGAGTGACGGAACGACGCAAGGTCATCCGCATCCGGGACGGTGCGGTGTCCACCCGCCCGGACACACTCGTCGCCGAGGAACCCCTGGAGATCCGGCTGAACGGCAAGCCGCTCGCCATCACCATGCGCACACCGGGCGACGACTTCGCGCTGGCCGCCGGCTTCCTGGTCAGCGAGGGCGTGCTGGGCGCGGCCTCGGACCTGCTGAACATCGTGTACTGCGCGGGCGCGACGGCCGACGGCTCCAACACGTACAACGTGGTGGACGTCAAGACCGCCCCGGACGTCGCCCTGCCGGACATCACCCTCGAACGCAACGTCTACACCACCTCCTCCTGCGGCCTGTGCGGCAAGGCCAGCCTGGACGCCGTGCGTACGACGGCCCGCTGGCCGATCGCCGACACTCCCCCGGTCCGGGTCGCGCCGGAGCTGCTGGCGATGCTCCCCGAGCGGCTGCGCGCGGCCCAGCGGGTCTTCGACCGCACCGGCGGTCTGCACGCGGCGGCGCTGTTCTCGGAGGACGGCGAACTGCTGGACACGAGGGAGGACGTGGGCCGGCACAACGCGGTCGACAAGCTGGTCGGCCGCGCCCTGCAGAAGGGCGACCTGCCCCTGTCCCGGACGATCCTGATGGTGTCCGGCCGGGCCTCCTTCGAGCTGGCGCAGAAGGCGGTGATGGCGGGCATTCCGGTGCTGGCGGCGGTCTCGGCACCTTCGTCGCTGGCGGTGGACCTGGCCACGGAGACGGGACTGACGCTGGTGGGATTCCTGCGGGGCAGCTCGATGAACGTGTACGCGGGCGAGCAGCGGGTTCTCTGAACTCCGCGCGGCCGGTGCCGTCAGGCCTCCGTGCCGGAGACGCGGATCAGCAGGGCCATGAACCGGTCCCGTTCGGGCGGTGACAGCGGGGCGAGGAGTTCGTCGTTGGCCTCGCGTGCCGCCTTCTCGCAGCGGGTCAGCAGCCGGGCGCCCTCGTCGGTGAGGGAGACCGCGTTCTTGCGCCGGTCCCTCGGGTCGGGCTCGCGCAGGACGAGGCCCGCGGACTGGAGGTCGTTGAGGACGCCGACCAGGTCCTTGGGGTCGAGACCGACGCTGCGGCCGAGGTCGGCCTGGGCGACGGGGGCGAGATCGCGGACGGCGGAGAGCACCACGTGGTGCCACATCTTCATGCCCTCGGCGGCCAGCGCGTCGGCGACCAGGGCCCGGCCCCGGGCGGCGGCACGGCCCAGGAGCCAGCTGGGCAGGGAGCGGATCGCGGCGAGGGGGGCTTCGGCGTCGGCCATGGGGCCAGCCTAGCCACAAGTCGTTGGACTTCCCAATGAACCAGCGCTACGGTTCGGGTCGTCGAAGTCGTTGGGAATCCCAATGACCTGATGCTCTGGACCCGACCCTGGAGGTGCGATGCGACGCGTTCGATACGAGTCCGCCGGTGGCCCGCTGTTCCTGGAGGAGGCTCCCGTTCCCGAGCCGGGTCCCGGTGAGCTTCTGGTGCGCTGCGAGGCCGTCGGTGTCACCCTCCCCGTCGTCCGCAAGGTCACCGAGGCCGCCGAGCCGATCCCGCTCGGCGGTGAGCTCGCGGGCGAGGTGGTCGCCGTCGGTGACGGTGTCACCCGCTTCCGGTCCGGCGACCGGGTGACCGGGCTCTGCTTCGGGCACGGCTACGCCGACTTCGCGCTGCTGCACGAGGCCATGGCCTCGCCGGTGCCCGACGAGGCCTCGGCCGCCGAGGCGGTCGCCCTGGTCCGCAGCGGTCTCGTCGCCCTGGGCGCACTGGAGGCGGCACGGCCCGAGCGGGGCGAGGCGGTGCTGGTGACGGCGGCGGCGAGCGGCGTGGGGCATCTGGCGGTGCAACTGGCGAGGGTCCGGGGGGCGGCACGGGTGGTGGGCGCCGTATCCGATCCTGGCAAGGCGGACTTCGTGCGCTCCCTGGGCGCCGACGAGGTGATCGTCTACGGCGACGACGGCTGGGGGGAGCCGGTCGACTGCGTCCTGGACGCGGTGGGGGGCGAGCTCCTCACGCCGGCGATCGCCGCGCTCGCCCCGGGCGGACGGCTGGTGGCCTACAGCTCGGGCGGCGGGACGATCCAGGCGTACGACCTGCTCGTGGGCGCCAGGTCGGTGATCGGCTTCCAGATGGCCCGGATCGCCCGGGAGAAGCCGGAGCTGTACGAGCGGTGGCGGCAGGAGCTGTGGCGGCTGTTCGGGCAGGGGCTGCTGCGGCCCCGCGTGCACGCCGAGTTCGCACTGGAGGAGGCGGCGAAGGCGCACGAGGCGATCGAGTCGCGCGGCAACCTGGGCAAGGTGGTGCTGCGGCCCTGATCCGGCCGGGCGTCGGCGCGAGCCGATCCGGGTCAGCGGGAGCGGGTCGCCGTGCCGACCGCGGTACGCGCGGCCGCGGGCCGTGCCGCCGTCGTCGGCTCCTGCCGCGCCTCCGGGTCGTGCGCCCGGCGCTTGGCGATCACCGCGCAGACCATGAGCTGCATCTGGTGGAAGAGCATGAGCGGCAGCACCGCCAGCGAGGCGTGGGCGCCGAACAGGACGCTCGCCATGGGCAGCCCGGAGGCCAGGGACTTCTTCGACCCGGCGAACTGGATGGCGATGCGGTCCTCCCGGCCGAAGCGCAGCGCCTTGGCGCCGTACCAGGTCAGGGCCAGCATCACGGCGAGCAGCACGGCCTCCACGGCGAGCAGCCCGCCCAGCCGGGCGGGGCTGACCTGGTGCCAGATGCCCCGCACCATGCCCTCGCTGAACGCGGTGTAGACGACGAGGAGGATCGAGCCGCGGTCGACGAGCCCGAGGACCTTCTTGTGCCGGGCGACGAAGGGGCCGATCCAGGGGCGCAGCACCTGCCCGGCGACGAACGGCACCAGCAGTTGCAGCACGATCGTGACCAGCGAGTGCGCGGAGAAGCCGCCCGCACCGCCGCCGAGGAACGCGGCGGCGAGCAGCGGGGTGAGGACGATCCCGACGAGGGAGGAGAAGGAGCCGGCGCAGATCGCGGCGGGCACGTTGCCGCGGGCGATGGAGGTGAAGGCGATCGACGACTGGATGGTCGACGGGACGAGCGTCAGGAACAGCAGGCCCTGGTAGAGCGGCTGGGTCAGCAGGACCGGGACCAGGCCGCGGGCGGCCAGGCCGAGCAGCGGGAAGACCACGAAGGTGCAGGCCAGGACCGTGACGTGGAGCCGCCAGTGCTTGAGTCCGTCCAGCGCCTCGCGGGTGGACAGACGGGCGCCGTAGAGGAAGAACAGAAAGGCGATCGCGGCGGTCGAGGCGCCCGAGACCACGTGGGCGGCGCCCCCGCGGGCCGGGAGGAGCGCGGCGAGACCCACCGTCCCGACCAGCAGCACGATGTAGGGGTCGATCGGCAGCCGGCTCGGCCAACGCAGGCGTTTCACTGTGCTCCACTTGCTCGTCGTGCTCGTCACGCTCGTCGGGACCGACGGGTCCCCGCTCCATCGTGCTCCTCCGGGCAGCGATCGGGAATCCGGCATACCGCTCTGACTGTCATCGCGTTCCGTGATGAGCGGCTAGCCTGGGCGTATGTACGACCCCGCGCAGTTGCGCACGTTCCTGGCGGTGGCGCAGACGCTGAGCTTCACCGGCGCCGCGCGGCGGCTGGGTCTGCGCCAGTCGACGGTCAGCCAGCATGTGCGCCGCCTCGAGGACGCCACCGGGCGGCTGCTGTTCACCCGGGACACGCACTCGGTGGAGCTGACCGAGGACGGCGAGGCCATGCTGGGCTTCGCGCGGCGGATCCTCGAGGTGCACGAGCAGGCGACGGCGTTCTTCTCCGGCACCCGGGTGCGCGGCCGGCTCAGGTTCGGCGCGTCCGAGGACTTCGTGCTGACCCGGCTGCCGGAGATCCTGGAGGGCTTCCGCTACCAGCATCCGGAGGTCGATCTTGAGCTGACCGTGGAGCTGTCGGGCACCCTGCACGAGCAGCTGGCCGCCGGGAAGCTCGACCTGGTGCTGGCCAAGCGGCGCCCGCAGGACCCGCGCGGCGAGCCGGTGTGGCACGACCGGCTGGTGTGGATCGGCGCCGAGCGGCTCCGCCTGGACCCGGACCGCCCGGTGCCGCTGATCGTCTATCCGCCGCCGGGGATCACGCGGGCGCTCGCGTTCGAGGCCCTCCAGCGGCAGGGCCGGCCGTGGCGCATCGCGTGCACCAGCGGCAGCCTGAACGGTCTGATCGCCGCCGCCCGCGCGGGTCTGGGCGTGATGGCCCACTCGCGCGGGCTGATCCCGCCGGGTCTGGTGCGGGTCCCGGAACGGGCCGGGCTGCCGGAGCTCGGCAAGGTCGACTTCGTCCTGGTCCACGGGCGCCACCGGCCCTCCGCCCAGCACGCGGCCGACGCCCTGGCGAAGGCGATCCTGTCGGGCGGCGAGCGCCTGCACCGGCGCTGACCGCCGCCGCCCGGCCGGTCACCGCGGTTGCCGCTGGTAGGTGAGCTGTTTGACCCGGCGCAGGTACGGCGTCGCCTCGACGTGCCGCACGCCCGGCAGGGCGCCGAGGGGGCCGCTGAGGTAGGCGTACAGACCGGCGGTGTTCCGGGCGACGGCGGTCGCCATGATGTTCGACGGGCCGGCCGTGGCCGCGACGTAGGCGATCTCGGCGTGACCGGCGAGTGCCCGGCCGACGGAGTGCAGGGCGGACGGGGCGGTGGTGATCCACAGGGCCGCGCCGACCCGGTGGCCGAGGGCCTCGGGCTGGTACTCGACGTCGAGGTACACCGCTCCCGAGGCCAGGAGCGCGGACAGACGGCGCTTGACGGCGGACTCGGAGCGGCCGGTGGCCCGCTGGAGCTCGTGCAGGCCCGCGCGGCCGTCGCGTTCGAGGGCGGCGACCAGCGGTTCGTCCTCGGGGTCGATGCGGGCCTGGGCGGAATCGGGCCGTTCTTCGGGACGCAGCGCGTCGATCTCGGCGTCGGTGAGCGCCCGAAACTTGCGCACCCAGCCGTCCGGGCCGCCGAAGAAGCGGTGGAGCAGCTGGTGGGCGCGGATCTCCACCACGCTGGGGGTGCGCGGCAGCTTGCCGAGCAGCAGGTCGTCGCGGTCGCCGGGGCTGCGCGGCCAGGTGCCGCAGATGACCTCGGTGCCGCCGGAGGCAAGGGCGATCCAGTTGGTGTCCGGACGCTTGGCGAGCGCCTCGGCGATCGTCAGGGCGGTGTCCGGGACGCAGCGCAGTCGCAGCATCCACTGGTCCTGGCCGAGCCGCTCCGGGTCGCGGACGGCGACCACCCGCAGCCCGCCCTCGGCGCACAGCCTGCGGAAGCGGCGGGCGACGGTCTGGTCGGACACACCGAGCACCGCGCCGATCCGGCTGAAGGAGGCCCGCCCGTCGACCTCCAGCGCGGAGAGGATCCGCAGATCCAGCGTGTCGAAGGTGCCGGACGCCATCACCGGCACCTGGACGTGGGATTCCGTCACCGTACGCCTCCCCCATGTCGGATCGCGGCGAGCAACGACCGTCTTCCGCCGCGATCCACCGCACCGGCGCCCATCGTAGGGACCGCCCGCATACGACGGCGACGCACATGCGGTGACGAAATCCGGTGTGCGCACGCTGTTCGAGGGGAAGGCTGTGCAGCGGTCCGTGGGCGCTGGACGGACGCGGTCGGCCGGGCGTCGCGGCTGTCAGAGGGTCGTACAGATTCGGTGGAGATTACGCCACCGAAACTTACTGAACCGTAAGGATTCTGTCCGACCCTTCCCCTTGTGAGCGCATTTTCCGGCGCTGACCTGTGCGGTTATGAGCACTGCTCGCTTTTGGCCCCCCTCCCGCCCCGCCGTCCCGTGGGGTAGCTTTCACGGCGCTGTGCGGAGCGTCACAGGTGCGCCGGAAGGGCCGGAGCCCGCCGGCACACCGGAGACTGAGGAGCGGGAGCGGGTTTGCGCGAGTTCACCAGCCCTCCGTCGACGTCGGCGTCGCCGGTGGGCGGCCTGGCCGACGTCGTGTTCCAGCATGCTCAGGACGACCCGCTGCACGTCGCACTCGGCCGCAAGGACGAGAGCGGGGCGTGGCGCGACGTGACCGCCGCGGAGTTCCGCGACGAGGTCCTCGCCCTCGCCAAGGGCCTGCTCGCCCAGGGCGTCCGCTTCGGCGACCGGGTCGCGATCATGTCCCGCACCCGCTACGAATGGACCCTGTTCGACTTCGCCCTGTGGACGATCGGCGCCCAGGTGGTGCCGATCTACCCCACCTCCTCGGCCGAGCAGTGCTTCTGGATGCTCTACGACGCGGAGGTGTCGGCGGCGGTCGTGGAGCACGAGGACCACGCGATGACGATCGCCACGGTCATCGACCGGCTCCCGCGGATGCGCCGGCTGTGGCAGCTGGACGCGGGCGCCGTGCAGGAGCTGTACGACGCGGGCACGCCCGTCGACGACGAGGTGGTGCACCGGCACCGGGAGGCGGTCACCCCGGAGTCGATCGCCACCGTGATCTACACCTCCGGCACCACCGGCCGCCCCAAGGGCTGTGTCCTCACCCACGGCAACTTCATGTACGAGGCGGACACGGTCGTACGGCGCTGGGAGCCGGTCTTCCACTCCAAGAAGGGCGACGAGGCCTCGACGCTGCTGTTCCTGCCGCTCGCGCACGTCTTCGGGCGGATGGTGGAGGTGGCCACCATCCGCGGCAAGGTCCGCCTGGGCCACCAGCCGCAGATGAACGCCGCGGCCCTGCTGCCCGACCTTCAGGCGTTCAGACCGACGTTCATCCTGGCGGTGCCGTACATCTTCGAGAAGGTGTTCAACGCGGCCCGCCGCAAGGCCGAGAAGGAGGGCCGGGACGGGCCCTTCGAGAAGGCCGTCGACATCGCCGTGAAGTACGCCGACGCGGTCGAGGCGAAGGCCTGGGGCATCGGCCCCGGCCCGTCGGCCGGGCTGCGCATGCAGCACCAGCTCTTCGACAAGCTCGTGTACTCCAAGGTGCGCGCGGCGATGGGCGGCAGGATCCGCAACGCGATGTCCGGCGGCTCGGGGATGGACCGCCGCCTCGGCCTGTTCTTCGCGGGCGCGGGCGTGCAGATCTACGAGGGCTACGGCCTGACCGAGTCCACCGCGGCGGCCACCGCCAACCCGCCCGAGCGCACCCGCTACGGCACCGTCGGACAGCCCATCCCGGGTGTCACCGTGCACATCGCCGACGACGGCGAGGTGTGGCTGCACGGCGGCAACGTCTTCCAGGGCTACCTCAACAACCAGAAGGCCACCGACGAGACCCTGCACGACGGCTGGCTGGCCACCGGCGACCTCGGCTCCCTCGACGAGGACGGCTACCTCACCATCACCGGCCGCAAGAAGGAGATCCTGGTGACCTCCGGCGGCAAGAGCGTGGCACCGGGCGTACTGGAGGAACGGGTGCGCGACCATCCGCTGGTCTCCCAGTGCATCGTCGTCGGCAACGACCGCCCGTACGTCGCCGCCCTGGTCACCCTGGACCACGAGGCGGTCGAGCACTGGCTCCAGATGCGCGGCAAACCGCGGATGTCCCCGGCCCAGCTGGTGCACGACCACGACCTGGAGACCGAGGTGCGGCGCGCGGTGGTCGCCGCCAACACCCTGGTCTCCCAGGCCGAGTCCATCCGCACCTTCCGCATCCTCGCCCAGCCCTTCACCGAGGAGCACGGGCTGCTGACCCCGTCGCTGAAGCTGAAGCGCAAGGCCATCGAGAACGCGTACGCGAACGAGGTGGAGGCGTTGTACCAGGGTTGAGCGCCGGTTGAGGCGATCGGCCGGTCAGGAATGCGTCATGGCTCGTGATCGTTGACGATGTGAGGCAAGACCTGACGACAACCGAAGGATCACAAGCTCGTGAGCAGCAAGGTCCCCCCGATCATCCTCAACAACGGCGTCGAGATGCCCCAGCTGGGCTTCGGCGTCTGGCAGGTGCCGGACGACGAGGCGGAGCGAGCGGTCGCCGCCGCCCTGGAGGCCGGGTACCGCAGCATCGACACAGCGGCGATCTACGGCAACGAGGAGGGCACCGGCAGGGGCATCGCCGCCTCCGGCATCCCCCGTGAGGAGCTCTTCGTCACTACCAAGCTCTGGAACAGCGACCAGGGCTACGACGCCACGCTGCGCGCCTTCGACGCCTCGCTGGCCAAGCTCGGCCTGGAGTACCTGGACCTGTACCTGATCCACTGGCCGCTGCCGTCCAGGGGCCGCTACGCCGACTCCTACAAGGCGTTCGAGAAGCTGCTCGCCGACGGCCGCGTCCGGGCGATCGGTGTCTCGAACTTCCTCCCGGAACATCTGGAGCGCCTGATCGCCGAGACCTCGGTGATCCCGGCGGTCAACCAGATCGAGCTGCACCCGCACATGCAGCAGCACGCCTCCCGTGCCTTCCACGGGGAGCAGGGCATCGCGACCGAGGCCTGGTCGCCGCTCGGCCAGGGCAAGGGCCTGCTGGAGGTGCCGGCGATCGTGGCGATCGCACAGAAGCACAACCGCACCCCGGCCCAGGTCGTGCTGCGCTGGCACGTCCAGCTCGGCAACATCGCGATCCCGAAGTCGGTGACGCCCGCCCGGATCCGGGAGAACATCGACGTCTTCGACTTCAGCCTGGACGAGGAGGACCTCGCGGCGATCAGCGCCCTGAACGAGGACCGCCGGCTGGGCCCGGACCCGGCGACGTTCGACATGGGCTGACGGACGGCACGGCGGCGCGCCCCGGACCGCTCACCGCGACGGTGACCGCGGACGCGCCGCCTCCACCGTGAGTCCCCACAACCACAGTCTTGACGCGAGCATGCCTAGAAGCCACTTTGGAGAAGCCAGTAAGGAAACTTTCCTAACAGAAGGGAACCCCCCACCGTGCACATACGCATACGCATACGCGTACTCACCCTCGCCGCGGCCGGCGGCGCCGCCCTGCTCACCGCAGGAGTCCTCCCCGCGCACGCCGCCCCCGGCCCCACCACACCGAAGTCCGCCCAGGAGGGCTCGGTCGGCGCCGCCGACCTGCTCGCCAAGGTGACGTCCTGTCAGCAGATCTCCGGCGGCAAGTACAAGACCGACGACGGGACGTCGGCCACCGTGCCCGTGTGCGGCAAGAACGGCGCGGTGTTCTGGAAGGCCGACATGGACATCGACTGCGACGGCCAGCGCACCACCAACTGCAACGAGACCCGCGACCCCTGGTTCCAGAACGACACGGCCTTCCACCAGTCCGACGGCCGGCCCCTCAAGGCCGAGTCACTGCCGTTCGTCGTGGTCCCCGGCACCAGCACCATCTGGAACTACACGAGCTCCGGCATCAAGGGCGGCGGCGTGGTCGCGGTCGTCTACAACAACAGGGTCGAGTACGCCGTCGTCGGCGACACCGGCCCCTCGACGATCATCGGCGAGGCCTCCTACGCCACTGCCAAGGCCCTCGGCATCGACCCCGACCCGGCGACGGGCGGCGCGGACTCCGGCGTGACGTACATCCTCTTCAAGAACTCCCAGGCCTCCCCCATCGAGAGCCACAGCGCGGCGGTCACGCTGGGCGAGCAGCTGGCGAAGCAGTTCCTCCAGAGCAACTGAGCCGAAAGGGCCGGCGGGCCCGGTGCCGCCACGCTTGCGGCACCGGGCCCTTCACCGTCGTGCGGCCGTCAGTTGGGCTGCCCGATCGGCCGTACGACGAGGGTGTTGACGTCCACGCCCTCCGGCTGCCGGATCGCCCACACCACGGAGTCGGCGATCTGGTCGGCGGTCAGCAGGTCGCCCGCCGGCAGGCCGCCCAGGCCGTCCCAGAACGGGGTCTCCACGCGTCCGGGGGCGATCAGGGTGACGCCCACGCCCCACTGGGTGACCTGGCGCCGGGTGTTCTCGGCGAGCCCGGTGACCGCCCACTTGGTCGACCCGTAGATGTTGCCGGGCGTGTTCACGAAACCGGCCACGCTGCCCACCAGCACGATCCGCCCGCGGCTCTCCTTCAGGGCGTCGATGGAGGCACGGATGAGCAGGGCCGGCCCGAGGACGTTGGTGAGCACCATCTCCGTCCAGCCGGCCGGGTCGCCCTCGGCGACCGTGTCATGCGTGGCGAACCCGGCGTTGGCGACGACCGTGTCCAGCCGTCCGAACTCCTTGAGCGTGCGCTCGACCGCCGAGCGCACCTCGTCGTACTCGGCGGCGCTGCCGGTGATCGTCAGCAGTCCGTCCGGATCGCCGAGCTCACGGGCGAAGCCGCGCAGCCGCTCCTCGCCCCGCCCGGTGACGGCCACCCGGTGCCCGGCGTCCAGCAGCCGCCGGGCGGTCGCCGCGCCGATGCCGCTGCCGCCGCCGGTGATGAGCGTGACCGGAGAGTCGGTCATGGTGTGTCCCCCTGGTTGTCGGAAAAACGTCGAAGACAACGGGAGTTCACCACTTGAAGTGCGCTCCAGGTCAAGCGGCGGCTGTGAGCCGCCCGGGCGGCCCTGCTCAGGGCGTCCGGGTCAGTCGGTGCGGACCGCCGTGTGCACGGTGTGTGCCTTGAGGACGAAGACGTCCTTCCTGCGGTGCACGCTCGCCTCGTCCTCGGGGTCCAGGAGCCGGTCCAGGGTGGCGCGGTCCTCCGCGGTCAGGTCGTCCGCCAGTCCCTCGCGCAGCCGGGTGAGGGAGCCTGCGACGTAGGCGCGGGCCGGTTCGGAGAGCGGGGCGGGCAGGTCCAGCAGGAAGCTGCGGGTGCCGGCGGGCTTCAGGCCGGCGGCGGCCAGCAGCGCCGGCCAGTCCTCGGTCTCGGCGACCGAGCCCGGAAGGTCCTCGCGCATCCGGGTGAACCAGTCGGCCTCGACCGCGTCCAGACGGGCCTGGAGGCCGGGGCGGCCGATGCCGATGTCCCGGGGCAGGAAGCGGCCGGGCAGGCCGCCCTCCAGCAGGGCGAGGGTACCGCCGGGGGCCAGGTGCTCGGCGAAGGCGGCCAGGGCGGCACGCTGGTCGCCCAGGTGGTGCAGGCTGTTGCTGGCCCACAGCAGGTCGGCCGAGTAGGCGAGTTCGGCCAGGGCCCCCGGGAGTTCGCCGGTGACGGTGGTGAAGCGGTCGGCGAAGCCGAGGCGGCCGGCGCGGACGCGGGCGCGCTCGAGCAGCGGCCCGGAGCTGTCCACCGCGGCGACCCGGGCGGCCGGGAAGGCCTCGGCGAACAGGCACGACACCACCCCCGGCCCGCTGCCGGCGTCGACGATCAGGCCGGGTCCGGTCACCTGAGCGCCCAGCCAGGCCATGACCTGCTCGTACAGGGGCGTGAACAGCTCCGCCTGGGACTCCAGCAGCGGCGCCATCACGGCCCAGTCGATGTCGGTGTCACCGTGGTGGTGTCCCTGGTGTCCCTCGTGGCCTTGGTGCCCCGTACGGCCCTCGTCGTGCCGGTGGCCGTGGTCGTGAGAGCCGTCGTCGTGCGTGCCCGGGTCGTGCGTGCCGGCGTGGCCCGTGTGGTTGTGCGCCATGGTCGTCAGCCTCTCCTCTCGGTGCGGACAGCCTGCGCCGACGTGCCGGGGCCGGGCCAGTTCCGTTGCCGGGACGGCAAAAACCAGGTGCGGATCTCCCGCGGGCCGCTCCACGATGGGCCCATGGACGACACGATGGTGGAACGCTTTCTCGAGGACGGCTTCGTGAAGATCGAGGGCGCCTTCCCGCCGCGTGTCGCGGAGGACTGCGCGCGACTGCTGTGGCAGGAGACGGGCTACGACCCGGAGGACCCCGCCACCTGGAAGGATCCCGTGGTCTGGGTGGGCGGCATGGCGCAGGGCCCGTTCGCGGCCGCCGCCAACAGTCCGGCACTGCACGAGGCGTTCGATCTGCTCGTGGGCGAGGGCCGCTGGGAGCCGCGGTACTCACTGGGCTCCTTCCCGCTGCGCTTCCCCCACGGCGAGGAGCCGGACGACGCCGGCTGGCACATCGAGGGCAGCTATCTCCCCGAGGGCGCCCAGTGGTACTACACCAATCTGCGCTCCCGGGACCGCGCCCTGCTGATGCTGTTCCTGTTCTCGGAGGTGACCGAGGAGGACGCCCCGACCCGTATCCGGGTCGGCTCGCATCTGGACGTGCCCCCGCTGCTCGAGCCGTACGGCGAAGCGGGCGTGTCCGGGCTCAGGATCGCCCCCAAGCTGGTCGAGGCCTCGGCACACCGCCCGCTCGCCCTCGCCACCGGCCGGCCCGGTGACGTCTATCTGTGTCACCCCTTCCTGGTGCACGCCGCCCAGCCGCATCACGGCACACGGCCCCGCTTCATGGCACAGCCGCCGCTGCACCCGGCGGTGCCGTTCGAGCTGGACCGGCCGGACGGAAACTACTCGGCCGTGGAGTTCTCGATCCGCCGGGGCCTGACCCGGGAGAGGTGACCGGGGAGGAGAGGAACAGGTCCGACCCCGGGCCGGCTCCGGCGGATCACCTACGCGCCGACGCTCACGACAGCGGCGGGTAGGCGTTCTGGAGCAGCTGCTGGAACTCGGCGGAGAACCAGTGCCCGGCCAGCGGCGCGTTCGGCAGCGC
>NZ_BNBC01000031.1 GCF_014654675.1 Streptomyces spiralis | reverse complement strand
CGTCGAGGCCTCCATGTCCTCGCCGTCCTCGCTGCTGCACTGGACCCGCCGCATGATCGAGATCCGCAAGCAGAACCGCGCCTTCGGACTCGGCTCCTACACCGAACTGCAGTCCTCCAACCCCGCGGTCATCGCGTTCCTGCGGGAGTACGAGGACGACCTGGTGCTCTGCGTGCACAACTTCTCGCGCTTCGCCCAGCCCACCGAGCTGGACCTGAGCGCTTTCCGCGAGCGGCACCCGGTCGAGCTGTTCGGCGGGGTGCGCTTCCCGGCCATCGGCGAGCTGCCGTACCTGCTGACCCTGGCGGGGCACGGCTTCTACTGGTTCCGGCTCCGTACGGACGCCGCCACCGCGTAGCACCCCCACAGGTGGGGCGGTTTCCCCCGCCCCACCTGTGGGCACGCGTCAGTCACAACCGACCAGCGATTGGACGCGACGCCATGTCGGAAGCCATGTCGCAAGCCGTCACACGCTCTGTCACCACCAGCCCCGTCACCAGCGGCTCCGTCACCACCAGCGGCCACGGTCTCCTCGCGTCACTGGACCCGCTGCTGCGCGAGTGGCTGCCCCGGCAGCGCTGGTTCGCGGGCAAGGGGCGCCCGGTCACGGGATTCTCGCTGGTCGCGGCCACGGAGCTGCTTCCCGTCGAAGGGAAGCTGGGGCTGTACCACCTGCTGGTCCGCGCCCACCAGCCGCTCGCGGCCGTGCAGGGACACGTCCCGCACCCCGGCGACTGCTACCAGCTGCTCATAGGCGTGCGCGAGGCGCTCCCCCCGAGGCTGGCGCCCGCGCTGATCGGCCACGTCCACGAGGGCCCGTTCGCCGGCCGCACGGTGTACGAGGCCCTGTACGACCCCAGGCCCGCCGAGGTGATCCTGGAGGCGCTGCGCAGCCAGGCCCGTATCGGCGGGCTGCGCTTCGAGCGGCGCGGCGAGATACGTCCCGACCTGGTGCCCCGCATGGTGACCGCCGAGCAGTCCAACTCGTCCGTCATCTATGGCGATACGTTCATTCTCAAGCTGCTGCGCCGGGTCCTGCCCGGCGTCAACCCCGACCTGGAGCTGCCGCTCGCCCTGGCCCGTGAGGGCTGCCCCAGGGTCCCCCCGCCGACGGCGTGGATGACGGCGGAGGCCACCATCGAGGCGGGCACCGACGAGCCGTACGTCCTGGGCGTGCTCCAGCCGTTCGTGCAGGGCGCCTCGGACGGCTGGGAGCTGGCGCTGCGCGAGCTGGCCAAGGGCGAGGACTTCAGCGCCGAGGCGCGGGCGCTGGGCCGCGCCACGGCCGAGGTGCACACCGCGCTCGCCCGGGCACTGCCCACCGTGACCCTGGGCCACCTCCAGCTCCAGTCGCTGGTCGACGGCATGACCGAGCGCCTGGAGGCGGCGGCGCAGGCGGTGCCCGCGCTCCAGCCGTACGCCCCCGCCCTGCGCTCCGCCTTCGAGGCGCTGGCCGACCTGGCCGGCGAGGGCGAGACCTGGACGGCCCAGCGCATCCACGGCGACCTCCACCTCGGCCAGTGCCTGCGCTCGCCCGCCGGGGAGTGGTCGCTGATCGACTTCGAGGGCGAGCCGGCGAAACCGCTGGCCGAGCGGCGGATGGCCCAGCCCGTGGAGCGTGACGTCGCCGGGATGCTGCGTTCCTTCGACTACGCCGCGCACTCGGCGGGCGGCCCGCCCGCACCGGAGTGGGCCGAGGCCTGCCGGGCCGCCTATTGCACCGGATACGCGGAGGTCAGCGGGCGCGACCCGCGCACCGACCCGGTCCTGCTGCGGGCCTACGAGACGGACAAGGCGATCTACGAAGTCCTCTACGAGGCCCGGCACCGCCCCGACTGGCTGCCGGTGCCGCTCTCCGCGGTGCGCCGCCTGGCCGGCTCCGCCCCGGTGTGATCCCTCTGTCATCACGCACCGACCCGACCTGTCCTGTCCTGCGCCGAGGAGGCTCCGCCCGTGACTGACCGCCCCCCGTCCAGCGGTTCGAACCCGAAGCAGACGGCCGGGGCCGCCGGCGCCGAGCAGCCGGCGGTCGCGAAGAAGGCCACCACGAAGAAGGCCGCCGCCAAGAAGACCACGGCGAAGAAGGCGACCGCGAAGAAGGCCGTGGCCAAGAAGGCGGCCGCGAAGAAGACCGACGCGGCGACGGCGATGACCACGGCGAAGAAGACCGCCGTGAAGAAGACCGCCGTGAAGACCGCCGCGCAGAAGACGGCAGCCAAGAAGACAGCAGCCAAGAAGACGACCGCGAAGAAGACGGCTGCCGGGGAAGCCACCGCCACCAAGGCACCCGCGAAGAAAGCTGCCACGAAGAAAGCACCCGCCAAGAAGGCCGCCGCGAAGAGGCCCCCCGCCGAGGCGGTCGCCTCCGCCGCCGTGCCGCCCGTGGGGACGGAGACCGCCGGGCAGGCCGCATCGGCGGACATGGCCGTCTCCCCCGCGATCGGCATCCTCGACCGCGAGCGGCTGCTCAGCGGCACGCACCACGACCCGCACTCGGTGCTCGGCGCGCATCCCGTGCCCGGCGGGGTCGCCGTGCGGGCCTTCAGGCCGTACGCGCTGGGGGTGGCCGTCATCGCCGGGGACCTCCAGGTCGAGCTGAGGCACGACGGGGAGGGGTTCTTCTCGGGGCTGCTGCCGCTGCCGGACGTACCGGAGTACCGGCTGGAGGTGGCGTACGCGGGGACCGTGCAGCACACCGAGGACGCCTACCGGTTCCTGCCCACGCTCGGCGAGCTGGACCTGCATCTGATCGGTGAGGGACGGCACGAGCAGCTGTGGCAGGCGCTCGGGGCGCATCCGACGACCCACCAGGGCGTGGCCGGTACCCGGTTCGCGGTGTGGGCGCCCAACGCGCGCGGTGTGCGGGTGGCCGGCGACTTCAACTTCTGGGACGGCACCGCGTTCCCGATGCGCTCGCTCGGCTCCACCGGTGTGTGGGAGCTGTTCGTGCCCGGGATCGGCGAAGGCGAGCTGTACAAGTTCGAGATCACCCGGCCGGACGGCTCCAGGACCCTGCGTGCCGACCCACTGGCCCGCCGGACCGAGGTCCCGCCCGCCACCTCGTCCGTCGTGCACGCCTCGCACCACGAGTGGGAGGACGGGGAGTGGATTCTCCGGCGTGCGCAGCGGCCCGCGCACGAGGCGCCGTTCTCCGTGTACGAGGTGCATCTGCCGTCCTGGCGCCCCGGGCTGACGTACCGTGAACTGGCCGAGCAGCTGCCCGCCTACGTCAAGGACCTGGGCTTCACCCATGTGGAACTGATGCCGGTCGCCGAGCATCCCTTCGGCGGCTCCTGGGGCTACCAGGTCACCGGCTTCTACGCGCCGACCGCGCGTCTGGGCACCCCGGACGACTTCAAGTACCTGGTGGACCGCCTGCACCAGGCGGGCATCGGGGTGCTGATGGACTGGGTGCCGGCGCACTTCCCGCGCGACGAGTGGGCGCTGGCCGAGTTCGACGGGCGCCCGCTGTACGAGCACTCCGATCCGCTGCGGGCCGCGCACCCCGACTGGGGCACCCTCGAGTTCGACTTCGGCCGGCGCGAGGTGCGCAACTTCCTCGTCGCGAACGCCCTGTACTGGTGCGAGGAGTTCCACATCGACGGGCTGCGCGTGGACGCGGTGGCCTCCATGCTCTACCTGGACTACTCGCGTGAGCCGGGCCAGTGGACGCCGAACCAGTACGGCGGCCGGGAGAACCTGGACGCGGTGGCGTTTTTGCAGGAGATGAACGCGACCGTGTACCGCAGGGTGCCGGGCGTGGTGACCGTGGCCGAGGAGTCGACGGCCTGGGACGGCGTCACCCGGGCCACCCACCACCGGGGCCCGAGCGGCTTCGGCGGCCTGGGTTTCGGGCTGAAGTGGAACATGGGCTGGATGCACGACTCGCTGCAGTACATGAGTCACGAGCCGATCCACCGCAAGTACCACCACGACGAGATGACCTTCTCGATGGTGTACGCCTACAGCGAGAACTACGTGCTGCCGATCTCCCACGACGAGGTGGTGCACGGCAAGGGTTCACTGGTGTCGAAGATGCCCGGCGACTGGTGGCAGCAGCGCGCCAACCTGCGCGCCTACCTCGGCTTCATGTGGGCCCACCCGGGCAAGCAGCTGCTGTTCATGGGCCAGGAGTTCGCCCAGGGCAGCGAGTGGTCCGAGGAGCGCGGCCCCGACTGGTGGCTGCTGGACCCGTCGTACGGCGCGGCGGCCGACCACCGGGGCGTCCTGGACCTGGTCCGCGACCTGAACGCCGCCTACGGGGCGACGCCCGCCCTGTGGGCGCGGGACGTCCACCCCGACGGCTTCCAGTGGATCGTCGGGGACGCGGCCGACGACAACGTGTTCGCGTTCCTGCGCCACGACGCCGAGGGCGCCCCGCTGCTGGCGGTGTCCAACTTCTCCCCGGCCGTCCGCCACGACTACCGCCTCGGGGTCCCCGACGACGTTCCCGCCTGGCTGGAACTGGTCAACACGGACGCGGCCCGCTACGGCGGCGGCGACGTCGTCCACCCCGATCCGATCAAGCCGGAACCCCAGGGGTGGCACGGCCGGCCGGCGAGCATCCGGCTGACCCTGCCGCCCCTGGCGACGGTGTGGCTGCGCCCGGCATGAGCGTCCCGGGGGCTCCCGGAGTCCCCGGAGCGACCGGAGCCAGGACGGCCACCGCTACTCGGTGAACGCGGCGGCCAGGGCGGGGGGCAGCGCCCCGGTGTGCACCACGCCCAGCCGCTGCGTGGCCCGCGTCAGGGCCACATAGAGATCGCTCGTGCCGTAACGGCCCGGCTCGACCACCAGGACCGAGTCGAACTCCAGGCCCTTGGCCTGGCGCGGGTCGAGGAGGACGACCGTGTGCGTCAGGTCGGGCTCGGCGCCGGCCGTGACCCCGTCCAGCCGGGCGGCCAGGGCGCGGTGCAGCTCCCGCGGTGCGATCACGGCGAGCCGGCCCTCGTCCGGGGTGAGTTCGGCGACGGCCTTCTCCACCGCGCCGGGCAGGTCGTCCGTGGCGCGCGCCCAGGGCCTCACGCCCGTGGAGCGCACCGAGCTCGGCGGCCGGAAGCCGGGGTTCTCCGCGCGGACCACGGCCGCCGCCACGTCCATGATCTCGGCCGGGGTGCGGTAGTTGACGCCGAGGCGGGTGTGCTCCCAGCGGTCCTCGACGTACGGCTGGAGGATGCCCTCCCAGGAGCCGACGCCGGCCGCCTCCGCGGTCTGCGCCGGGTCGCCGACCAGGGTCATCGAGCGGGTGGGGCAGCGCCGCATCAGCAGCCGCCACGCCATCGGCGACAGCTCCTGCGCCTCGTCGACGATGATGTGCCCGAACGCCCAGGTGCGGTCGGCGGCCGCACGCTCGGCGGCGCTGCGGTGGTCGGCCTCCTCCTGCCGCTCGGCGAACCGCTCGGCGTCGATGATGTCGTGCGCGGACAGCACCTCGGAAGCGTCCGGGTCACCGTCCTCCTTGTCCTCGAACTCGTAGGTCCGCGAGGCGTACGACACGTCGAGGACGCCCTGCGCGTACGCCACCTGCGTCTCGCGCTCCCGCTCGGCGCGGGCCCGGGCCACCCGGTCGTCCTCGCCCAGTAGCTCGGCGGCCTCGTCGAGCAGGGGGACGTCCGCCACGGTCCAGGCCCGGGTCACCGGCCGGCGGACGGCGTCCGCGTCCTCCTCGGACACGTACCCGTCCGGGTCGGCGAGGAAGTCGGCGACCAGCCGCTGCGGGTTCAGCCGCGGCCACAGCTGGTCGATGGCCGCCCACACCTCGGGGTTCTCGGCGAGTTCGTCGCGGATCTGGGTGATGTCGGAGGCGTCGAGAAGGCTGGAGCCGTCGTAGGGGTCGGTGCCGACCCGCTCCGCGTACAGCTCGGTCAGCGTGTTGAGGATGTGCCCCTCGAAGTGCTCGCGCGCCACGTTGTGCGGCAGCTTCGCGGCGCGGGTGCGTTCACGGGCCACGCCCACCAGGCCGTCGTCGAGCATGAGCACCTCGCGCTCGTGCTCGATGGCGATCACCGGATCGGGCAGCGCCTGCCGGTCCCGTACGACGGCGGCGAGCACGTCGGCCATGTCGGCGCGGCCCTTGACGGCGGCGGCCTCGGGCGTGTCGGTGGCCTTGGCCCGCACGCCGGGGAACAGTTCGCCCACGGTCGCCAGCAGGACGCCGGTCTCGCCCAGGGAGGGCAGCACCTCGCCGATGTAGCCGAGGAAGGCGGGGTTGGGGCCGACGATCAGCACGGCACGCCGGGCGAGCAGCTCGCGGTGCTCGTAGAGCAGATAGGCGGCCCGGTGCAGCGCGACCGCGGTCTTTCCGGTGCCCGGGCCGCCCTCCACCACGAGCACACCACGGTGCGGCGCGCGGATGATGCGGTCCTGGTCGGCCTGGATGGTCCGCACGATGTCGCCCATCCGGCCGGTGCGCGCGGAGTCGAGCGCGGCCAGCAGCACCGCGTCGCCGGTCGGGTCCTCGTGCCCGGTGCGGGTGGCGTCGCCGAGATCGAGGATCTCGTCGTGCAGCGAGGTGACCCGGCGGCCCTCGGTCGAGATGTGCCGGCGGCGGCGCAGGCCCATCGGGGTGTGGCCGGTGGCCAGGTAGAAGGGCCGGGCGACGTCGGCCCGCCAGTCGATCAGGATCGGCGTGCGCTCGGCGTCGTCGGCGCGCAGCCCGATACGGCCGATGTGGTGGCTGACTCCGTCGGTGAGGTCGATCCGGCCGAAGCAGAGCGAGCCGTCCACGGCGTTCAGCGCGGCGAGCAGCCCCGAGCGCTCGGCGACGAGGATGTCCCGCTCCAGCCTGGCCTGCATGGGCTTGTCGCCCTGTGCGAGCGCGTCCGTGACGGAGGCCTCGGTGTCGCCGCGCAGGGCGTCCACGCGCACGTACAGCCCGTCGATGAATTCCTGCTCCTGCCGCAATTCACCGTCGTGAAATTCGGTGTTTGACAATTCCGCTCCCGCCCGGATATACTGTGCGCACAATGCTTCTCGGTGACCCGATTTCTCGGAAGTCATGAATCACCGAATATACGCAGAGAAATCCCCCGAGCGCAATTGCACTCGGGGGATTTCTCGTCCCTCCGGGCCCGCGGCCGGTCCGCTGTCGCCGAACGGCTCAGAGCACGTCGGCCAGCTCCTCCATCAGCCGCCGCCTGGACCGCGCCCCCACCATCGACCTCACCGGCTCCCCGCCCTGGAACACCATGAGCGTCGGGGTGCCCAGCACGCCGTAGGCGAGCGTGGTCCCGGGATTCCGGTCCACGTCCAGCTGGACGATCTTCAGCCGGTCGCCCTCCTCGAACGCGATCTGCCCCAGCACGGGCGCCAGCTGCCGGCACGGCCCGCACCACTCGGCCGTGAACTGCACCAGCACCGGCAGGTCCGCCCCGAGCACCTCCGCCTCGAAGTCCGCGTCGGTCACCTCGGCCACCCCGGCCACCTGCTTGATCATCGCTCCTGCCCTCCCGGCGCCTGCTCGGGCACCAGCTCGCACCTCGGCTCCGGGCCACCCGGAACCAGCGCCTCGGCGGCCAGCTCGGTCCGCGCCTGCTCGGCCCGCGACAGCTGCCCGGCGACCCGCGCCCGCACCGCCCGCAACTCGCCGATCAACGCATCCAGCTCGTCCAGCTTGCGCCGGTACACCGCGAGCGAGGCCGGACACGAGTCCCCCTCCGGATGCCCTGCCCGCAGGCACTCCACGAAGGGCCGCGTCTCCTCCAGCTCGAACCCGAAGTCCTGGAGCGTCCTGATCTCCCGCAGCAGCTTCAGGTCCCGCTCGTCGTAGGTGCGGTGCCCATGGGCATCCCGCCGCGCGGGCAGCAGCCCCCGCGACTCGTAGTACCGCACCGCCCGCGCCGTGGTCCCGGCCCGCCCGGCAAGCTCACCGATTCGCATGCCCTCGACGGTACGGCTTGACGCCGACGTCAAGGGAAGCGCGAGCGATCGTGGACCGCTCAGACCAGCACGCCCGCCGACTCCTCCACCTCCAGCAGGGAGGCGCTGCGGCGCTCCTCGTCGAAGGCCCGGCGGCCGCCGCGCAGGCCGAAGAGGCGCTTGGCGACCGCGATGTAGAGGACGGCGAGGATGTTGAGGGCGAGGGTGGCGATCTTGACCGCGCTGATGTGCTCGGTGAGTTCGTAGATCTCCAGCGGGAGGAACGCGGCGGTGGCGACCACCGTCAGGTACTCCGCCCAGCGCTTGGCGTACCACAGGCCGACCGCCTCGATCAGTTCGATCAGCGAGTAGGCCAGCAAAAGCCCGGCCACCACGAGCAGGGTGGAGTGCTTGTAGCCGAAGGTCTTCTGGATGGTGCCGACGACAGGCGAGTGGTCGAGGTCGTAGTGGAAGTGCCGGAAGACGGGCCGGAAGACGTCCAGGTACTCGTTGAACAGTCGGCGTACGGCGTCCTGACTGTTGCTGAATTTCCACACTGCTACCGCGACCAGCACGATGAACACTCCACGCACGGCCCGCTCGATCGCGAGGAAGCGCAGGATGAACAGATCCCGCAGCACCTTGCCGCGCGGCACCAGCGGGGCGTTCGCGGCCGGGCCGGAGCCGTGCGGCTCCCCGAGCACGAAGTCGCCGCAGCGCAGACAGCGCCAGACCTCACCGAGCGCGGTGTCGGCGTGCAGCCGGATGCGCAGCCGGGGGTCGTCGGGCGCGTAGGTCACATGGCCCTTGCGGGCGCAGGTCCGCCGGTTCCAGTCGATCGCCATCCCCCGTGCCTCCATCTACGTGCTCGCGCGGCCGTGCCGCGCCGGTCGATCCGGCACGGCACGGTAGTGCATCACGGTGAGAGACGTCGGCCAGGGGGCTTTCAGTTCACACTGGCACCGCTTTCCACCAGCTCCTTCACTTCCTCCGCCGGCTGGGCCGCGCGGGCGGTGCCGCGCGGCAGCAGCAGGGCGACGGCCAGCGTGCCGAGGCCGAGGATCACCGCGCCGACCAGGCTGGTGTGGGCGACCGCGTCGGCGAAGGACGAGCCGACCGCGTCCCGCATCCGCCCGGCACCCTGGGCGAGCTGCCCGGCCTGGGCCTTCAGCTGGGCGGCCTGCTGGGGGTCGGTGGCCTGGGCGGCCTGGGCGGCGAGGTGCCGGGCCTTGTCGCCGATGCCCTGGGCCACGGCGTATCCGGCGCCGACCGAGTCCTGGGCGGTGGACAGGGCGCTCGCCGGGAGCCCGGTGCCGGCGGTGGCGTCGGAGAGGTGGTGGGAGTACGACGTCGACAGCAGCGAACCGAGGATCGCGATGCCGAGGGAGCCGCCCAGCTCGAGCGAGGTGTCGTTGACGGCGCCGCCGACGCCCAGCTCGGATTCCGGGAAGGCGCCCATGATGGCGTCGGTGCAGGGCGAGAGGGCGAGGCCGATCGCCAGGCCCAGGATCACCAGGGGCGCCACGAAGTCGCCGTACGAGGAGGAGCCGTCCACCTGGGTCAGCAGCGCCAGCGCGGCGGTGCCGCCGGCCATGCCGGCGGTGACCGTCCACCGCATGCCGACGCGCGGGGTGAGGTAGCCGGTCAGGGCCGAGCCGGCGAAGACCGCGCCCGCCAGCGGCAGCATGCGCAGGCCGGTGGCCAGGGCGTCGTAGCCGAGGACGAACTGCAGGTGCTGGGTGAGGTAGTAGAAGGCGCCGAAGACGGCCAGGAAGAACAGGGCGACGGCGAGGTTGGAGCCCGCGAAGCGGCGGGCGGTGAAGCGGCGTACGTCGAGGATGGGGCGCGGGTGGCGCAGTTCCCACAGGACGAAGGCCAGCAGGCCCGCGCCCGCCACCGCCGCGGCCGTGACCGCCTTGGCGTTCCAGCCGAAGTGCGGGCCCTCAATGATCATGTAGACGAGCGAGCCGGTCCAGAGCACCGACAGCAGGCCGCCGACGTAGTCGATCCGTTCGTGGTGGCCGGCCCGGGAGGGCGGGACGAGCGCGAAGGCGGCCACCAGGGCCACGGCGGCGATCGGCACGTTGATCAGGAAGGTCGACGCCCAGCCGTGGTTCTTGAGCAGGGCGCCCGCGACGACCGGGCCGGCCGCGATCGCGAGGCCGGCGGTGGCGGTCCACAGGGTGATCGCCTTGGCGCGTTCGGCGCGCGGGAAGGTCGCGGCGAGCAGGGAGAGCGTGGCGGGCATGATCAGTGCGGCGCCGACGCCCATGACCGCGCGGGCCGCGATGACGGTGGCGGCACTGTCGGCGAGGGAGCCGAAGACGGCGCCGCCGCCGAACACGACCAGGCCGAGGACGAGCGCTCCGCGCCGGCTGTATTTGTCGCCTATCGCGCCGAGCAGCAGCATCAGCGCCGCGTACGGGACGGTGTAGCCGTCGATCACCCACTGGAGGTCCGCGCCGGACAGGCCCAGGTCCCGGGTCATGTCGGGCGCGGCGACGGTGAGGGCGGTGTTGGCCATCACGATGATCAGCAGGCTGAGGCAGAGCACGAGGAGCGCCCACCAGCGCCGGGCGTAGGGCCGGTTCGTCCGTTCGACCGGTTCGTTGATGACGAGTCGCATGGCAGGGGTCGCCTTCCTCGGATGCGCGACGAGACTTGCACAGTGGTGTGCAGTTGCACAACGATGTGCAATGTACGCCTCTTGCACAGCGCTATGCAAGTCGGGAGGAGGGCACAATGTCAGCCATGACCACGGGTAACACCAGCCGCGCCGACGCGAACCGGCGCCGCATCCTCGACGTCGCTCTCGCCGAGCTGCTGCGCGACCCCGACGCGTCCATGGACCAGATCGCGCGCGCCGCGGGTGTCGTACGGCGCACGGTGTACGGCCACTTCCCCAGCCGCGAGGCGCTGATCAGCACGCTCGTCGACGACGCGGTGCAGGCGCTCGCCGAGGCGCACGCGGCGGGCCGCGAAGGCGTGGAGGAACCGGCGGAGGCGCTGGCCCGCTCGGTGCTGGCGATCTGGCACATCGCCGACCGCTACCGCCTGCTGGTGGCGCTCGCCCAGCGCACGGTCACCACGCAGGGCATCCGCGAGCGGCTGACCCCGGTCCGGGAGAGCTGCGCGGACCTGCTCCGGCGCGGCCTGGACCGGGGCGCCTTCAGCTCCCCGCTGCCCGCGCCGGCCCTCGCCTACGTCCACGAGCAGATCCTGTTCGCCCTGATGGAGGCCGTGAACGACGGCCTGCTGGCGGCGCGGGAGGCGGGGCGTTCGGCGGCGGTCACGGTACTGACGTCGGCGGGGGTGCCGGCCGCGCTCGCGGGCGCGCTGGTGGAGAAGATCGGCGACTGACCGGCTGACCGGCACGCGCGGGCTGGTTCGCCGGGGCACGAAAAGAGCCGAGCGGCCGGCCCCCGGGGAGGGGGCGCGGCCGCTCGGCGGTATTTCGTTGTCGACGGATGCCCGGCCCGGGTTCAGGCGGAGCCGGGCATCCGAAGCAGAGGATCGGCAGGGCGTATCGGTGTCAGGCCTTGGCCAGCTCCTTCTCGCCGCCCTCGCGCTGCTCCGGCACGTCCGTCCGGGCGTCGTCGCCCGCGGAGTCGTCCAGCAGGGTCCGCTCGTCGAAGGGCAGGTCGCCGGCGAGCACCCGCCGCACCCGGTCCTTGTCGACCTCGCCGGTCCAGGTGCCGATCAGCAGGGTGGCGACGGCGTTGCCCGCGAAGTTGGTCAGGGCACGGGCCTCGCTCATGAACCGGTCGATGCCGACGATCAGGCCGACGCCGTCGACCAGGGCGGGCTTGTGGGACTGCAGGGCACCGGCCAGGGTCGCCAGGCCGGCGCCGGTGACACCGGCGGCGCCCTTGGAGGCGATCATCATGAACAGCAGCAGGGTGATCTGCTGGCCGATGGAGAGCGGCTGGTCCATGGCGTCGGCGATGAAGAGGGACGCCATGGTCAGGTAGATCATGGTGCCGTCGAGGTTGAAGGAGTAGCCGGTCGGCACGGTGATGCCGACGACCGGGCGGCTCACGCCCAGGTGCTCCATCTTGGCGATCAGCCGGGGCAGCGCCGACTCCGACGACGAGGTGGACAGGATCAGCAGGAACTCGCGGCCCAGGTACTTCAGCAGCTGGAAGATGTTGACGCCGGCGACCAGGCGGGTCATCGCGCCGAGCACCACGAGCACGAAGAGCAGACAGGTGACGTAGAAGCCCAGCATGATCGTGGCGAGTGCCTTCAGGGCGTCGACGCCCGTCTCGCCGACGACGGCGGCCATGGCGCCGAAGGCGCCGACCGGGGCGGCCCACATGATCATGGCGAGCACGCGGAAGACCAGCCGCTGGATGTGCTCCACCCCGCGCAGGATCGGCTCGCCCTTGCGGCCCATGGCCTGCAGCGCGAAACCGACGAGGAGCGCGACCAGCAGCGTCTGGAGCACCTGGCCCTCGGTGAAGGACGACACCAGCGTGGTCGGGATGATCCCGAGCACGAAGTCGACCGGGCCCTCCTTCGCGGCATCCGCCTGTGCGTGGCCCACGCCCTTCACGGCCTCGGTGAGGTGCATGCCGCTGCCCGGGTGCACGATGTTGCCGACGACCAGGCCGATGGCCAGCGCCACGAACGACATGGCGATGAAGTAGCCGAGGGCGAGCCCGCCCACCTTGCCGACCTTGGCGGCCTTGCGCACCGAACCGACGCCGAGCACGATCGTGCAGAAGATGATCGGGGAGATCATCATCTTGATCAGGTTCACGAAGCCCGTGCCGAGCGGCTTGAGCTCCTTGGCGAAGTCCGGTGCGGCGAACCCGACGATCACGCCGAGGACCACCGCGGCGATCACGGCTATGTAGAGATAGTGGGTGCGGTCCCGCTTTGCTGCGGGACCGGGTCCTGCGGCGGGTGCGGCAGGTGCCGTATCGGCTGCGCTGCTCACGAGCGGCCCTCCTTGACGACGTCGTCGGCATCACCGGCGTGCGGCTCACGTCCGGGGGTTTTCGGGGATGCGGCGACTATCTCCTGTCATGTGAGGGCGGTCACCCTTCCGTTCATTTAGTTCACGCCAGAACGGAGAGGCAGACTGACGGCATGCGCATACCCGTCCCTTCGAGACCTCGCAGCCTGGCGGGCCAGCTCTTCGCCATGCAGGCCGTGCTGCTGGCGCTCGTCGTGGCCGGATATGCGCTGTTCACCTTCGTCAGCGACCGCGGCCAGGCCGAGAGCGCGGCCCGCCGGCAGGCGACGGCGGTGGCCCGTTCGATCGCCGACTCCCCCTCGGTACGGTCCGCGATCCGCACCCCGAACCCGACCGCGGAACTCCAGCCGTACTCGCTGAAGGTGCAGCAGGACACCGGCGTCGACTTCGTCACGATCATGAGCCCGCAGGGCATCCGTTGGACCCACGTGGACCCGAAGCAAATCGGCAAGCCCTTCATCGGCACGATCGCGCCCGCCCAGCACGGCGGGACCTTCACCGAGACCTACACCGGCACCCTCGGCCCGTCCGTCCGGGCGGTCACGCCCGTCGAGGACGGCGGGCACGTCATCGGCCTGGTCAGCGCCGGCATCAAGGTCGAGGCGATCAGCCAGCGGATCCAGGAGCAGGTCACCGCCCTGTTCGGGGTCGCGGCCGGCATCCTCGCGCTCGGCGCGCTCGCCACGTACGTCATCAACGCGCGGCTGCGCCGGCACACCCACGGGATGAACGCCGAGGAGCTCAGCCGGATGCACGACTACCATCAGGCCGCGCTGCACGCGGTGCGTGAGGGACTGCTGATGCTGGACGCGCAGTACCGGGTGGCGCTGATCAACGACGGCGGGCGGGAGCTGCTCGGAGTGGGCGGCGAGGCCGGTGAGGCGGACGTGGTGGGCAGGTCGGTGGCGGACCTCGGCCTGCCGGCCCCGCTGACGGGCGCGCTGCTGGCCTCGGAGCCGCGGGTGGACGAGGTGCATCTGACCGACTCGCGCGTGCTGGTGGTGAACACCTCGCCGGTGTCGGGCGGTGAGCGCCGGGGCACGGTGGTGACCCTGCGCGATGTCACCGAGCTGCAGTCGCTGATGGGCGAACTGGACTCCGAGCGCGGTTTCACGCAGGCGCTGCGCTCCCAGGCGCACGAGGCGGCGAACCGGCTGCACACGGTGGTGTCGCTGATCGAGCTGGGCCGCGCCGAGGAGGCGGTCGGGTTCGCCACGGCGGAGCTGGAGCTGGCGCAGGCGCTGACCGACCAGGTGGTGGCGGCCGTGAGCGAGCCGGTGCTGGCCGCGCTGCTGCTCGGCAAGACCGCGCAGGCCAACGAGCGGGGCGTGGAGCTGGTGGTGTCCGAGGACAGCGGCCTGGACGACGGCCTGCTCCCCGAGAGCCTGCCGTCCCGGGACCTGGTGACGATCCTCGGCAACCTCATCGACAACGCGGTGGACGCCACCCAGGGGGTCCAGAGCGGCGTACGGCCGCGCGTGACCGTGACGGTGACGGCGTGCGCCGAGAACGCCGAGCTGGTCCTGCGGGTCGCGGACACCGGCCCCGGGGTGGACCCCGCGCACGCCGACCTGGTCTTCCAGCGCGGCTTCTCCACCAAGCCGACGGGGTCCGGCGGCCGCGGTCTGGGACTCGCCCTGGTACGGCAGGCGGTCCACCGCCACGGAGGAACACTGACGGTGACGGAGGCCGAGAGCGGCGGCGCGGTGTTCGAGGCCCGACTGCCCTTGGGAGACAGCCCGGAGGAACGGGCGGCCGGCGGGATCGGGGCCGCCGGGGCGGGGGCCCGGGGCGCGTCCGGGTCCGGAACCGAGGTCGGGGCGGGGTCCGAGGTCGGGGCCGGGCACCGAGGCGGGGACGGGGGACGCGGATGACGGACAGCGACGGTGCGCCGATCCGTGTGCTGGTGGTCGAGGACGATCCGGTCGCGGCGGACGCGCATGTGATGTACGTGGGGCGGGTGCCCGGGTTCGTCGCGGTCGGCAAGGCGCACACGGGTGCGGAGGCCCGGCGGGTGCTGGAGCGGACCCCGGTGGACCTGCTGCTGCTCGATCTGCACCTGCCGGACGTGCACGGGCTCCAGCTGGCCCGCTCCCTGCGGGCCGCCGGCCATCACGCGGACGTGATCGCGGTGACCTCGGCCCGGGACCTGGCGATGGTGCGCGAGGGGGTCTCGCTGGGCGTGGTCCAGTACGTCCTGAAGCCGTTCACCTTCGCGACCCTGCGGGACCGTCTGGTCCGCTACGCCGAGTTCCACGCGGCGGTCGGCGAGGCCAGCGGCCAGGACGAGGTGGACCGTGCGCTCGCGGTGCTGCGCGCCCCGGGCCCCGCCGCCCTGCCCAAGGGGCTGAGCGCTCCGACGCTGGAGCGTGTGACCGGCGCGCTGCGCACGGCGGAGGAGGGACTCACGGCGGCCGGGGTCGCCGAGGAGGTGGGCATCTCCCGGATCACGGCCCGCCGCTATCTGGAGCACCTGGTGGACACGGGGCGGGCCGCGCGGCGCCCGCTGTACGGGCAGGTGGGCAGGCCGGAGCTGGTGTACCGGTGGGTGCCGGGGGGTGCGGCGAGCCGGTAGCCGAGCGCGTCCGGTGCCGCGACTGCTGCGACTGCCTGCCGCGACTGCCGCGACGCGGACGGTGGCGCGGAACCTACGGAACCGTAGCTTCGTACAAGCTGTGATCCTGTGGGAACGGACCGTGGTCATGGGGGTCGCGGGACCCTAGCTTGTGGGCGTGCGCCGACCCGATCAGCCCAGTTCGTCCGCCGCTCCGCCGTTCAACGCCCCGGCCGCGCGGCGGCTTCGTGCCGCGCTCGGGATGGGGCCCGAACATGTCGCCCACGGGATGCGGGTCTCCTACGGGCTGCCCTACGTCACCCCCGACCTCGTCACCGCCTGGGAACGCGGGATCGCCTCACCGTCCGGCCCGGAGCTGACCGCGCTCGCCGGTGTGCTGTGGTGCGCGCCGGGCGAGCTGATCGGCAGGCCGCGCACCCTGCGCGAGCACCGCATCGCGCGCGGGCTGCCGCCGGAGGACGTGGCCCGCGCGGTCGGGCTCGAGCTGTCGCGCTATCTGCGGATGGAGGACCGCGACGACTTCAGCGGCACCGAGCGGCAGTCCGCCGCGCTCGCGGGAGTGCTCGAGCTGTCCCTGCCCGACTTCGTCGCCGTCACCGGACGCGAGGGCAGACTCGCCGAGCTGCTGCGCAGCGCCGTCGACACCCGCTGGCAGGCCTACGTCCGTCCGGTGGGCAAGGTGGTGCCCCTGGAGCGGCACGTGCTGGAGAAGGTGCTCCAGGAGCTGCACCAGGACTACCAGGGGCAGATGGTCGCCTCGCTCAGCTGGGGCGGGAACGGCGCCGCCGACCAGGCGGGCGACGCCGGGCGCGACTTCCTGGAGCGGATCGTGGAGCGGTTCTGGGCCAAGGCCGGCCCGTACGGCTAGAAGACCGACTCCGCCTCGTCCATCCGGTCCTTGGGGACCGTCTTCAGCTCGGTCACGGCCTGCGCCAGCGGCACCATCACGACGTCGGTGCCGCGCAGCGCGGTCATGTGGCCGAACTCGCCGCGGTGCGCGGCCTCCACCGCGTGCCAGCCGAAGCGGGTGGCGAGGACACGGTCGTAGGCGGTGGGCACGCCGCCGCGCTGGACGTGGCCGAGGATGACCGGCTTGGCCTCCTTGCCGAGCCGCTTCTCCAGCTCGTAGGCCAGCGCCGTGCCGATGCCCTGGAAGCGCTCGTGGCCGAACTTGTCGATCTCGCCCTTGCCGTAGTCCATGCTGCCCTCGACGGGGTGGGCGCCCTCGGCGACGCAGATCACGGCGAACTTCTTGCCGCGGGCGAAGCGCTCCTCGACCATCTTGACCAGATCGGCGGGGTCGAAGGGGCGCTCGGGCAGGCAGATGCCGTGGGCGCCGGCGGCCATGCCGGACTCCAGGGCGATCCAGCCCGCGTGCCGGCCCATGACCTCGACGACCATCACGCGCTGGTGGGACTCGGCCGTGGTCTTCAGCCGGTCCATCGCCTCCGTCGCGACGCCGACGGCGGTGTCGAAGCCGAAGGTGCGGTCGGTGGAGGAGATGTCGTTGTCGATGGTCTTGGGAACGCCGACGACCGGGAGGCCGGCGTCGGAGAGCATGCGGGCCGCGGTCAGCGTGCCCTCGCCGCCGATCGGGATGAGCGCGTCGATGCCGAACCGGTGGATCATGTCGGAGGCGTTCTCGCAGGCCTCGCGGAGCCGGTCGCGCTCCAGTCGGGAGGAGCCGAGGATGGTCCCGCCGCGGGCGAGGATGCCGCCGACCGCGTTGAGGTCGAGCTCGCGGTAGCGGCCGTCGAGCAGACCCGCGTAGCCGTCCTCGAAACCGATGACCTCGTCGCCGTACATCGTGACCGCTCGGTGCACGACCGACCGGATCACCGCGTTCAGTCCCGGACAGTCGCCGCCTGCCGTGAGAACTCCGATACGCATCGTGCTGTGTCTCCTGCTCGCTGTTGACACCGGTGATCCTGTCCGATTGTTTCACGAACGGGAGGCTGCTCGGTCTTGACGGGCGCCTTATCTATCGGCGGGGGTATTGTCAAGAGGGTTCCGCTCCCCCCGGCGGGCGTTTTTTTGCCCACTTGGGCGACACATCGGCACACTCTCGATGAAGCCGACCATCTCGACGTACCCGATGAACGACCACCACGACGTACCTGATGAAACGGAGAGCCCGCGTGACCCGCAGCGTGTACGTGACCGGCATCGACCGCGGTGACGGCCGCCAGGTCGTCGAGCTGGGAGTCATGGAGCTGCTGACCCGGCAGGTCGACCGGGTGGGCGTCTTCCGCCCGCTCGTCCACGACGGTCCGGACCGCCTCTTCGAACTGCTGCGTTCCCGCTACCGGCTGGCCCAGGACCCCGCGACCGTCTACGGCCTGGACTACCAGGAGGCGTCCGCGCTCCAGGCCGAGCAGGGCACCGACGAGCTGGTGTCCGTGCTCGTCGACCGCTTCCACCGGGTGGCCCGGGACTACGACGTGGTGCTGGTGCTGGGCACCGACTTCGCCGACACCCAGCTGCCGGACGAGCTGTCGCTGAACGCCCGGCTCGCCAACGAGTTCGGCGCCTCCGTACTCCCGGTCGTGGGCGGGCGCCGGCAGACCGCGGAGTCCGTGCTCGCCGAGACCCGCAACGCCTACCGCGCCTACGACGGCCTCGGCTGCGACGTGCTGGCCATGGTCACCAACCGGGTGGCCCGCGAGGACCGCGACGAGATAGCCGGGCGGCTGGCCGGCCGGCTACCCGTGCCCTGCTGGGTGGTGCCCGACGAGCCCGCCCTGTCCGCGCCGACCGTCGCGCAGATCACCCAGGTCCTGGACGGCAAGGTGCTGCTGGGCGACGACGCGGGGCTGTCCCGGGACGCGCTCGACTTCGTCTTCGGCGGCGCCATGCTGCCCAACCTCCTCAAGGCCCTGACCCCCGGCTGCCTGGTCGTCACCCCCGGCGACCGCGCCGACCTGGTCGTCGGCTCGCTCGCCGCGCACAGCGCCGGCACCCCGCCGATCGCCGGCGTCCTGCTCACCCTGAACGAGGAGCCGGGCGAGGAGATCCTCACCCTGGCCGCCCGGCTCGCCCCGGGCACCCCGGTCGTCTCGGTCACCGGCAACAGCTTCCCGACGGCCGAGCGGCTGTTCTCCCTGGAGGGCAAGCTGACCGCGGCCACCCCGCGCAAGGCCGAGACCGCGCTCGGCCTGTTCGAGCGCTACGTCGACACCTCCGACCTCAACAAGCGGGTCTCCGCGCCCAGCAGCGACCGGGTCACCCCGATGATGTTCGAGCACAAGCTGCTCGAACAGGCCCGCTCCGACAAGCGGCGGGTGGTGCTGCCGGAGGGCACCGAGGAGCGCGTGCTGCACGCGGCGGAGGTGCTGCTGCGCCGCGGGGTGTGCGACCTGACGCTGCTCGGTCCGGAGGACACCATCCGCAAGAAGGCCGCGGACCTCGGCATCGACCTCGGCGACTCGCAGCTGATCGACCCCGCCGTCTCCGAGCTGCGGGACGCCTTCGCCGAGAAGTACGCCCAGCTGCGCGCCCACAAGGGCGTCACGGTCGAGCTGGCGTACGACGTCGTCTCCGACGTGAACTACTTCGGCACGCTGATGGTCCAGGAGGGTCTGGCCGACGGCATGGTGTCGGGGTCGGTGCACTCCACGGCCGCCACCATCCGGCCGGCCTTCGAGATCATCAAGACCACGGCTGGGGGTCCCTCCTCCGGGGGAGCCTCGATCGTGTCGTCGGTGTTCTTCATGTGCCTGGCCGACAAGGTGCTCGTCTACGGCGACTGCGCGGTCAACCCGGACCCGGACGCCGAGCAGCTGGCCGACATCGCCGTCCAGTCGGCGACCACCGCCGCCCGGTTCGGTGTCGAGCCGCGGATCGCCATGCTGTCGTACTCCACCGGTACGTCCGGCTCGGGCGCCGACGTGGACAAGGTGCGCGAGGCCACCGAGCTGGTGCGGCTGCGCCGCCCGGACCTGATGATCGAGGGTCCGATCCAGTACGACGCGGCCGTGGAGCCGTCGGTGGCCGCCACCAAGCTGCCGGACTCGGAGGTCGCCGGGCAGGCCACCGTGCTGATCTTCCCGGACCTGAACACCGGCAACAACACCTACAAGGCCGTGCAGCGCTCGGCGGGCGCCATCGCGGTCGGGCCGGTGCTCCAGGGCCTGCGCAAGCCGGTGAACGACCTGTCCCGCGGCGCGCTGGTGCAGGACATCGTCAACACCGTCGCGATCACCGCGATCCAGGCCCAGGCCCAGAGCCCCGCGGCGCCCACGACGGCCACCGCCGAGCCCGCCCACTGACGTCCACGACGCCCACACAGAGAGCTTTCGAACACCGTGAACGCGACCCGCGTCCTCGTCCTCAACTCCGGCTCCTCCTCGGTGAAGTACCAGCTGCTCGACATGCGCGACGCGAGCCGCCTCGCCGTCGGACTGGTCGAGCGCATCGGCGAGCAGACCTCCCGGCTCAAGCACACCTGCGTCGCCTCCGGGGAGACCCGCGAGCAGAACGGCCCCATCGCCGACCACGACGCCGCCCTGAAGGCCGTCGCCGAGGAGCTGGCCAAGGACGGGCTGGGCCTGGACTCGTCCGAACTGGCCGCGATCGGGCACCGCGTGGTGCACGGCGGCATGTTCTTCACCGAGCCGACCGTCGTCGACGACGCCGTACTCACCGAGATCGAGCGCCTGATCCCGGTCGCCCCGCTGCACAACCCGGCCAACCTCACCGGCATCCGCACCGCCATGGCGCTGCGTCCCGACCTGCCCCAGGTCGCCGTCTTCGACACGGCCTTCCACACCACCATGCCGGAGCCCGCGGCCCGCTACGCCATCGAGACAAAGCTCGCGGACCGGTACCGGGTGCGCCGCTACGGCTTCCACGGCACCTCGCACGCCTACGTCTCCCGCAGGACCGCCGAGCTGCTGGGCAAGGCTCCCGAGGACGTCAACGTGATCGTGCTGCACCTGGGCAACGGGGCGTCCGCCTCGGCGGTGCGGGGCGGCAGGTGCGTGGACACCTCCATGGGGCTCACCCCGCTGGAGGGGCTGGTGATGGGTACGCGTTCCGGTGATCTGGATCCGGCCGTCATCTTCCATTTGCAGCGGGTTGGCGGAATGTCCATGGACGAGATCGACACTCTTCTCAACAAGAGGAGCGGTCTGTTCGGTCTGTGCGGCGACAACGACATGCGGGAGATACGGCGCCGGATGGACGAGGGCGACGAGCAGGCGCGGCTCGCCTTCGACATCTACATCCATCGGCTGAAGAAGTACATCGGCGCGTATTACGCGGTACTCGGCAGCGTGGACGCGGTCGCGTTCACCGCCGGGGTGGGCGAGAACGCGGACTTCGTGCGCGCCGCCGCCGTCGCGGGCCTGGAGGGGCTGGGCCTCGCGGTGGACGGCGAGCGGAACGCCGTGCGCGGCGACGAGGCGCGGCTGATCTCGCCCGACGGCGCGCGGGTGGCCGTGGCCGTGGTTCCCACGGACGAGGAAATGGAGATCGCCAGCCAGACCTACGCACTGGTCGGAAAGGACAACCGAGACAACTGAATTCATTCGGCACTCGTTCGACCGGCACTCGCCTGAGCGCGGACCCGCCCATTTGTATTTTCCGCCAGACGGAATATTCCGCAGCGAAACAAACCGATAGGATCGCCCCATGCGCCGTTCGAAAATCGTCTGTACTCTCGGCCCCGCGGTCGACTCCCACGAGCAGCTCGTCGCGCTGATCGAAGCCGGCATGAACGTGGCCCGCTTCAACTTCAGCCACGGCTCGCACGCCGAGCACCAGGGCCGCTACGACCGCGTCCGCGCCGCCTCCAAGGAGACCGGCCGGGCCATCGCCGTCCTCGCCGACCTGCAGGGCCCGAAGATCCGTCTGGAGACCTTCGCCGAGGGCCCGGTGGAGCTGGAGCGAGGTGACGAGTTCACCATCACCACCGAGGACGTCCCGGGCGACAAGCAGATCTGCGGTACGACGTACAAGGGGCTGCCGGGCGACGTCTCGCGCGGCGACCAGGTCCTGATCAACGACGGCAACGTCGAGCTGAAGGTCCTGGACGTCGAGGGCCCGCGGGTGCGGACGATCGTCATCGAGGGCGGCGTGGTCTCCGACCACAAGGGCATCAACCTGCCCGGCGCGGCCGTGAACGTGCCCGCGCTGTCCGAGAAGGACGTCGAGGACCTGCGCTTCGCACTGCGCATGGGCTGCGACATGGTCGCCCTGTCCTTCGTCCGGGACGCCAAGGACGTCGCCGACGTCCACCGGGTCATGGACGAGGAGGGCCGTCGCGTTCCGGTCATCGCCAAGGTGGAGAAGCCGCAGGCGGTGGAGAACATGCAGGACGTCGTGATGGCGTTCGACGGCGTGATGGTGGCCCGCGGTGACCTGGCGGTCGAGTACCCGCTCGAGAAGGTCCCGATGGTGCAGAAGCGCCTGATCGAGCTGTGCCGGCGCAACGCCAAGCCGGTGATCGTGGCGACCCAGATGATGGAGTCGATGATCACCAACTCCCGCCCGACCCGCGCCGAGGCCTCCGACGTGGCCAACGCGATCCTGGACGGCGCCGACGCGGTGATGCTCTCGGCCGAGTCGAGCGTGGGCGCGTACCCGATCGAGACCGTCAAGACGATGTCGAAGATCGTCCAGGCGGCCGAGGAGGAGCTGCTGTCCAAGGGCCTGCAGCCGCTGGTCCCGGGCAAGAAGCCGCGCACCCAGGGCGGTTCGGTGGCCCGTGCCGCCGCCGAGATCGCCGACTTCCTCGGCGGCAAGGGCCTGGTGGCCTTCACCCAGTCCGGCGACACCGCCCGCCGGCTGTCCCGCTACCGTGCGTCCCAGCCGATCCTGGCGTTCACCACCGACGAGTCCACCCGCAACCAGCTGGCGCTCAGCTGGGGCGTGGAGCCGCACGTCGTGCCGTTCGTCAACAGCACCGACGCGATGGTCGACCTGGTCGACCAGGAGCTGGTCAAGCTCAAGCGGTTCAACGAGGGCGACATCGTGGTCATCACCGCCGGCTCCCCGCCCGGCGTCCCGGGCACCACGAACATGGTCCGCGTCCACCACCTGGGCGGCGGCGAGCGCGACTGACCGCGCGGACGATTCGGTTCCGTACGGCGCTGAGGGCGCCCCCCGCCTCGCGGCGGGGGGCGCCCTCAGCTGTTGCGGCTCCCGTAGGGGCTTTGGTGACCGTCAGTCGGTCGTGTACACATGCATGCCGGGCACGTGCAGGTTGCCGCCGAACTGGGCCGCCTGGACCACCTTCACGTTGGTGAAGTAGATCAGGGGGATGTTCAGCGGGGGCGGGCTGTCCGGGCTGAAGGTGACCGGGATCAGACCGAGCAGGTTGCCGGAGATGGACTCGGTGTACATCACCGTGTCGCCACCGCGGATCGTGGACGTCGAGCCCTTGGCCGCCTGCACGTGGTAGGTCTTGCCGGACTGCTTGTCGTTCACCGTCTGGTGCAGGTCACCGATGTCCGTGCCGTCGGATATGACGTACTTCAGAACCTTCTTCACCGTGCCGTTGGCGGTCTTGACCTCGACGACGCCCTGATAGTCGGCGCCCTTGAGCAGCAGGGAGCTGGCGTTCAGGTACCAGGGGTCGTCCGCCAGGGGCACCGTGTTGTCGACGCCGCCCTGGGCGTCGGTGGCCGCCGGGCAGTTCTCGGGGTCGGTGGTGGAACCCGCGGATGGGCTCGACGAGGCGGTGGCCGCGCCGACGGTGTCCTTCACGGTGTCCTTGACCGTCCCGGTGACGTCCCCGGCCGCCTTGGACGCCGTGTCGGTGGCGCCCTTCACGGTGTCCTCGACGGTGCCGGTGACCTTTCCGGTGGTGTCCTTGACGGTGTCCTTCACCGTGTCGGTGACGCTCGAGCCGGAGGCGTCCTTGGTCGCGCTCGCCGAGGGCGTGGCGGAGGCGGACGGGGTGGCCGTGGCGTCCGAGGTCGTACCGGAGCCCGACGTCCCGCCGGTCAGCACGTTCCCGAGCGTGTCGCCGATCGCGCCCAGCAGGCCGCCGCCGCTGCCCGAGGTCGCCGACGGCGACGGCGTGGCCGTGTCGCCGCCCGCGGAGCCCGAACCGGAGGTGGACGTCTCGGGCGCGGCCTTGTCGTCGGAACCTGAATCCGACGAAGAGGACGTGTCCGAAGGCGACTTGTCCGTCGTGCCGTCGGCGGAGGAGGACGGCGACGGGGTCGGCTGCGTCGTGCCGTCGCCGGTCTTGCCGTCGCCGGTCTTGCCGTCCTCGGTGGAGTCACCGGCGCTCGTGGAGGGCGACGGCGTGGGCGAGGCCGAGGACGTGTCCTTGGCGCCGTCCAGCGCCGCGACGCAGTCCTTGTACTCGTCGGCCGTCAGGGTGTTGGACGGCGAGGACGTGGAGCTGTTGTTGTCGGCCAGGGCGAGCGAGGACGTGAAGCCCATCCCCATGAGGACGGCCGTCGGCATCGCCACCGTGGCTATCGCCTTGCCTGCGGGCATGTGGAACCTGGTGAACAGCGGCTTCTTGGGTGCCGCATGGCGCGGCCCGGTTCTCACACGGGACTCGTCCACCTCAGTCCCGTGGGTCACCTCGTCAGCCGGCACTGTGCCTCCCGTTCGCCCCGTTGGCCGGGCTCGTTCCTGACAGGTCGTTCGACTCGTTGCTCATCCCGTCCACCGCCGGGCCGGGCGCGGCCTCGGTGGCGCCGCCCCGTGCCGGACCGCTCTCCTCGGCACCCTCCGGCGCGGGCGCGCGGCCCGGTGCCCATGCCACGGCCATCGCGCCGCCGATCAGCGCGAGCAGGAAGCCGACGACGAAGCCGCCGAAGTTCGACACGGGGAGGGACACCAGCGCCAGCAGGATCGCCGCGACACCGGCGAAGACCCGGATGTGCTTCTGGAACCAGAGGCTGATGCCCAGGACGACCAGCAGCACGCCGATGATCAGGGAACCGGCACCCGCGGTGGTGGCCATCGCCAGGGTCAGATGACCGAGCTGGAGATGGGCGTACGGGAAGTACATGATCGGAAAGCCGGCGATCAGGACGAACAGACCGGCCCAGAACGGTCGCGTGCCCCGCCAGGCGCGGAACTGCAGCCTCCGGCGGGTGAACTGGCCGGATACGGCAGGAGTTTCGGCGCTCATGGAAAACAGCTCCCTGGTGCGGCGTTGCTGTGGTGAGGGGTGGTACTGCCTGTGGGGGGTGTGTGAAGGAGCGGGTGAAGGTGGAACGGGCGGGGGCGCCATCGGCTCCCCCGCCCGTCACCGAGTGCCTAGTAGCACTCGTGCGTACCCGTCTTCAGCGACATCTTCAGGCCACTGAGCTTGAAGGTTCCGGCGGTGGTCGCCCACGCCGTCTGCTTCACGCCGGTCAGCGTGGCCGAGTCGGCCTGCTGGGCGAACCCGTACGGGTTCGACATCTCGCCGTTGCCCTTCATGCCCGGACCCTTGTTGGCGTCCTTGGCGGCCACACCGATGTCGATGTTGTTGAAGGTGGCGTCGGCGTTGAGGTCGGCGACGTCGATGTAGAGGTTGTCGGCCTCGACCGGCTTGTCGGCGCCCGCCTTCAGGACCAGGCTCACCGAGCCCAGCAGCGGGATGTCCGGCGTGACGACGGACTGGCACATGTTGTTGATCGAGGCCTTCTTGAAGGCCGAGACCGCGACCGGGTGTGCCGTCTTCTGCCCGTCCAGGGTGTAGCCCTGGTCGATCGCGCCGTACTGCTCGAACCCGGTGCCGACCAGCTTGTCGGCCGACACCTTGAACGACTGGCCGGAGACGCTGAACGACGCGGCGAGAGCACCCTGCGCCAGGGCCACGCCTATCGCCGCCGTGGCGGCCACGCTGGGCACCATGACGACGGCGAACCGCTTCCATCTGGTCCCGCCACGCACCTGGGACTCCATATTTCCTCCTTCTCGGACGTACATCTCCTGGCCTCGGCTCGCCCCCGGGTCGGCGGCTGGAGCCGGGCAGGGATGGGAGAAGTGCTACGTCCTCGGGAAGGAGAGCGCCCGCGCTCGTCAGGCGCGAACCGCGCCCGAACTCACCGGCGATCACCCCCGAGCGACAACCACTGGTCGCGCCTGACACGCATCACGCACAACCTTTCTGGACAGGCTTCGCCGGAAAGGACGAAGACCCCCCTGCCCAAGAGCCGGCGCCACTGCCGCCGGCTCTGCTCGGTGGGGACCCAGACATCCCGCGACCCGGCCGGCTGCCGGGGTACGGGAATGGACCGAGCGTCGCCGATCGTGGTGCATTCTCGCCGCCCGCACAAGGGGGTTCGTTACTGGCTAGTAACGGCCGGATAACCGCGTGACGACACAGCGGTCCCGAACAGCAACACTCGGTGGTAACCAGGGCCGGGACAAAACTGTTGATGACTGGATGGAAACGGGCAGAACAACGCCCTCGACTTACTCGCAGTAACAGCGGCCGCGATTACCAAGTTTTGGTAAAGCGCGGCCGCTGTGACAGTTCGTCGGCAGATCTTTCACTCGGGCAACACATGCCCTGGCGTTTAGCGACTGGTCAGCCGACGGGCTCCCGAACGGCTCAGAACAGCGCCCGCGCGAGCGCCCGGCGCGCCCCAGCCACTCGGGGGTCCTCGGCTCCGACCACCTCGAACAGCTCCAGCAGCCTCAGCCGCGCCGCGTCCCGGTCCTCACCGGCGGTGCGCTGCACGGTCTCGATCAGCCGGCCGAAGGCGTCCTCCACATGGCCGCCCACCAGGTCCAGGTCGGCGGCGGCGATCTGCGCGGCCACGTCGGCCGGCTTCTCGGCCGCCTCCTGACGGACCTTCTGCGGGTCCATGCCCTGCACTCGCTGGAGCAACTCGGCCTGCGCGAGGCCCAGTTTGGCCTCGGGGTGGGCCGGGTCGTCCGCCAGTACGTTCTTGTACGCCTGGACGGCGCCGCCCAGGTCACCGGCGTCCAGGGCCTGCGCGGCGGCGTTCAGGAGCGAGTCGTACGGACCCTCCTTGGGCTGGGGGGCCTCCTCGGCGCCGCCCGGCTGGGCGTTCGGGTCGACCGTCAGGCCGGTCAGGCCGAAGCGCTGCTCGGCGACCTGTACCAACTGGTCCAGCGTCTGCCGGATCTGGGCCTCGCCCGCGGCCCCCTGGAACAGGGGCAGGGCCTGGCCGGCCACCACCGCGAAGACCGCCGGGATTCCCTGGATCCCGAACTGCTGCATGAGCAGCTGGTTGGCGTCCACGTCGATCTTGGCGAGGAGGAAGCGCCCGTCGTACTCGACGGCCAGCCGCTCCAGGACCGGGCTCAGCTGCTTGCAGGGCTGGCACCACTCGGCCCAGAAGTCGATGACGACCGGGACCTCGGCGGAGCGCTGCAGGACGTCTCGTTCGAAGGTGGCCTCGTCGACGTCGATGACGAGATCGGCGGGGGCGACGGCCCCTGCCCCGCCCTCCCGGGCGGCTTGGGCGCGCGCCTGCTCCGCCTTCGCCTTGGCCTCCTGGGCCGCCTTCACCGCGGCGAGGTCGACGACTCCGCTCATGGACATGTTCCGTGGCTGCATGCGTCTATCCTCCCCCGATCCACGTGCCTGAGTGAAAACGGCTGGGAAAGCCGGTTCGTTCCGGGCGCCTGGTCCCCACCGGGCGCCGGTGTGCTTGATGGTGCGTGATGCCGCTTTGTACTGCTGTGCGGTGGTGCTGCGATGTGGTCGTCGCTCGGACGTGGGCTGCCTGCCCACGCTTACGCTACGACCCGTAGCGTAATGGCACGGGGTGCCTTCGCGAAACCGCGCCCCGGTGATCTCCCTCACGACCGCTCACGAACGGCGGATTTCGGTCCGGTTATGGTCATGGGATGCAGAGCCGCACCTCGCCCACCCGTGCCGGCCGCCCGCGCAGCGCCGCCGCGGACGCGGCGATCCTGGCCGCCACCCGCGCGGCCCTGGTGGAGCTCGGCTGGTCCAAACTCACCCTGGGAGACGTCGCCACGCGGGCCGGGGTTGCGAAGACCACGCTGTACCGCCGCTGGGCGGGCAAGAACGAACTGGTCGTGGACGCGGTGGCCGAGCTCTTCGACGAACTCCGGCTGCCCGACCGCGGCAGCCTCGCGGCCGACATCGAGGGCGTGGTCCTGCAGTTCGCGGCGATCCTGGCCCGCCCGGAGGCCAAGAGCGGCCTGATGGCCGTCGTCGCCGAGTCGACCCGCGACGAAGCACTGCGGGAACGTATCCGCGCCTCGATCGTGGAGCGCCAGAAACGGCTGGTTCTCGAGGGCCGCGCCCGCGCCCAGGCCCGCGGCGAACTCCCCCTCGAGGAGCACCCCGAAGAGGCCTCCCGCACCGCCGACCTCATCTTCGACGTGGTGGCGGGCGCGGTCGTCCACCGCACCCTGTTCAGCGCGGAACCGGCGGACGAGGAGTGGGTGCGGAGCTTCACGCGGGTACTTCTGACCGGGCTGTCGTCAAGTACCCCCTAGGGACGGGAAGGGCAGGGGCGGCGGGGGCGAAACCCTCCGACGCCCGCACCCGCCTCCGCGCCTCAGAACCCGGCGGGCTCCGTGTACACCCCCCACTCGTCCCGCAGCACCCCGCAGATCTCGCCCAGCGTCGCCTCGGCCCGCACAGCCTGAAGCATCGGCTCGATCATGTTCGCCCCGGACCGCGCGGCCGCCAGCATGGCGCCCAGAGCCGAGCGCACCGCGCCCTCGTCCCGCGTCCCCTTGCGCTCGCCCAGGATGCGGACCTGCTCACGCTCCACCTCGTGGCTCACCCGCAGGATCTCCAGGTCCCCGGTGACGGAGCCGGTGTGCACGTTGACGCCGACGACCCTCTTGTCGCCCTTCTCCAGCGCCTGCTGGTACCGGAACGCCGACTCGGCGATCTCGCCGGTGAACCAGCCGTCCTCGATGCCCCGCAGAATGCCGGAGGTGATCGGCCCGATCGGGTGCTGCCCGTCGGGGTGGGCGCGCAGCCCGCGCTCCTTTATCTGCTCGAAGATCTTCTCGGCGTCCGCCTCGATCCGGTCCGTCAGCTGCTCGACGTACCACGAACCGCCCAGCGGGTCGGCCACGTTGGCGACGCCCGTCTCCTCCATCAGCACCTGCTGCGTGCGCAGCGCGATCTCGGCAGCCTGCTCGCTCGGCAGCGCGAGGGTCTCGTCGAGGGCGTTGGTGTGCAGCGAGTTGGTCCCGCCGAGCACCGCCGCGAGCGCCTCCACGGCCGTACGCACGACGTTGTTGTACGGCTGCTGCGCGGTCAGCGAGACACCGGCGGTCTGCGTGTGGAAGCGCAGCCACTGCGCCTTCTCGCTCCTCGCGCCGTACACGTCCCGCATCCACCGGGCCCAGATCCGCCGCGCCGCGCGGAACTTGGCGATCTCCTCGAAGAAGTCGACGTGCGCGTCGAAGAAGAAGGACAGGCCGGGGGCGAACACGTCCACGTCCAGGCCGCGGCTGAGCCCCAGCTCGACGTAGCCGAACCCGTCGGCCAGCGTGTACGCCAGCTCCTGCGCGGCCGTCGCCCCGGCCTCGCGGATGTGGTAGCCGGAGACGGACAGCGGCTTGTACGCGGGGATGTGCGCGCTGGTGTACTCCATCAGGTCGCCGATGAGGCGCAGATGGGGCTCGGGCTGGAAGAGCCACTCCTTCTGGGCGATGTACTCCTTGAAGATGTCCGTCTGGAGCGTGCCGTTGAGGACGGAGGCGTCCACGCCCTGCCGCTCGGCGGCGACCAGGTACATGCAGAAGACGGGGACGGCCGGCCCGCTGATCGTCATCGAGGTGGTGACGTCGCCGAGCGGGATGTCCTTGAACAGGACCTCCATGTCGGCCGCCGAGTCGATCGCCACTCCGCAGTGGCCGACCTCGCCCAGCGAGCGCGGGTCGTCGGAGTCGCGGCCCATGAGCGTGGGCATGTCGAAGGCGACCGAGAGCCCGCCTCCGCCGTTGCGGAGGATCATCTTGTAGCGCTCGTTGGTCTGCTCGGCGTTGCCGAATCCGGCGAACTGCCGGATGGTCCACGTCCGCCCTCGGTAGCCGGTCGGGTACAGGCCGCGGGTGAAGGGGTACTCACCGGGCCAGCCGATCCGCTCGAAGCCCTCGTAGCTGTCCCCGGGCCGGGGTCCGTACACCGGCTCCACGGGGTCGCCGGAGAGCGTGGTGAAGTCTGCGTCGCGCTTGCGTGCGGTGTCGTACCGGGCCTGCCAGCGTCGGCGGCCCTCTTCGATGGCGTCAGCGTCCATACCTTCGAATTTACTAGGACGTCCTAGTAAATGTCGACGGCAGACCGCCGTACGGAGGTGTGATGTACGGCGGTGCGGTCGCGGCCTGCGGCCTCGGTCACGCCTCGGCGACCGCGGGCGCGGCGTCCGCGACCGTGGCCTCGAGCTCGCGGCTGACCTTGCGCTCCACGAAGAAGGCGGCGGTCGGGATGGTCCCCGCCAGCAGCACCCACAGCTGCTTGGTGACTGGCCACTTCGCCTTGGAGCCCAGGTCGAAGGCGAAGACCAGGTAGATCACGTACAGCCAGCCGTGCGCGATGCCGATGGCGGTGGTGAACTTGGCGGCGCCGTCGATCTGGAGGCCGTACTTCGCGATCACGCCGAGGGTCAGCAGGACCAGCAGCACGCCGGTGACGTAGGCCATGACGCGGTAGCGGGTCAGCACGCTCTTCTTCATGGAGTCGAGCGTAACCGCCCGTTCCGGGAGATCTTGCCCCGGGTCGCCCGCACGCGCTCCGTGCGTCGAGGGGCGCCGTCAGTCCTCTTCGAAGTCGTGTGCGGCGACGCGGAGCGGGCGGAGCATCGCGAAGATCTCCGCGCACTCCTCGGCGTCGTAGGCGCCCAGGCCGAAGTCCATCGCCATCAGGTCGCGGGTGGCCGACTCGACCACCTCGCGGCCCTTGTCGGTGATGACGGCGAGGGTGCCGCGGCCGTCGTTGGGGTTGGGGCGCTTGGCCACCAGGCCCGACCTGACCAGGCGGTCGACGGTGTTCGTCACGGACGTGGGGTGCACCATGAGCCGCTCGCCGATCTTGGACATCGGCAGTTCGCCGGCCTTGGAGAAGGTGAGCAGCACCAGGGCCTCGTAGCGCGCGAACGTCAGTTCGTACGGCTTGACCACCGCGTCGACCTCGGCCAGCAGGATCTGGTGCGCGCGCATGATCGAGGTGATCGCGGCCATGGACGGCACATTGCCCCAGCGCTGCTTCCAGAGTTCGTCGGCGCGAGCGATGGGATCGAACGGGAGACTGAGGGACTTCGGCACGTCACCAGACCCTACCCGCCGGTCATATCCCGGTCAGCCCCGTCTCGCTCTTCGGTCCATCGTGGGGCCGACGCCGCGTCGGGCGGCCCGGGCGAGCAGGGCGCAGGACGCCGTACCCAGCACTCCGGCCCCCGCGATCGTCGCCGTCACCCCGGCGAACTCCGCCGCGACGCCCGCCAGGGCCATGCCCACGCCCTGGATCGTCATGAGACCTGCCGTGAGCAGGGTCATCGCCCGCCCGCGCAGTTCCTCGGGCACGGCCCGGACGAACCACTGGTCCAGGCCCAGCGTGTACGCGGACCCCGCACCGGACAGCAGCAGCAGAAGCAGTGAGACGGCCAGGCCCGGGTGGAAGGCGCAGCCGAGGTACGGCAGCAGTGTGACGCACACCAGGGGAAGGGCGATCCGCTCCCGGGCGGCGGGCCGCAGCCGTGAGCCGGCGTACAGCTCGCCCGCGACGGTGCCGACCGGCAGCGCGCACATCAGCAGGCCGAGGCCGGTAGAACCGGTGCCGAGCGCGGCGGCGTACGGAGCCGCCAGCGCCTCGGGCACCACCGCGAACATCGGCGGCACCCAGAACAGCAGGAGCAGCAGCCGGACCCGGCGGTCGGCGAGCACCTGCCCGGAGCCCCGGAGCGAGTCGCCCACCAGGGCGCCCGGTGCGCCGCCGCGCGCCGGACGGGGCCGGGTGCCGAAGCGGAGCACGGTGGCGGAGACCAGGAAGGTGCCGACGGTGATCAGCAGCGCGCGCCGGGGGCTGACCGCGCTGAGCAGCAGGCCGCCGAGGCCGAAGCCGACGAGCAGGGCGCTTTGCGAGACGATCCGCAGCAGGGAGCGGCCGAGGACGAACAGGTCGCCGTCGCCGAGGATGTCGGTGAGGGTGGCCATGCGCGTTCCCTGGAACACGGGCGAGACGACGGCGAGGGCGCCCCGCAGGGCGAGCACGACGCCGATGTGCGCGCCGGGCACCGTCATGAGAGCCACGCAGGCCGCGCACACCAGATCGCACACCACCAGGACCCGGCGGGCGGGGAAGCGGTCGGCGATCCCCGCGAGGAGCGTGCCGCCCACGACGTACGGCAGGAATCCCAGTGCGAAGGTGAGGGCGCTCATCAGGGGGGAGCCGGTGAGGTCGTAGACGAGGACCGAGAGGGAGATCTCGCTGACGATCACGCCGAGGAGGGAGAGGGCATGGGCGGCGAAGACGGCACGGAACTCGGGGACGGCGAGGGCCTGGGCGTAGCCGGGAGCGGAGTCGCGGGCGGCGGTGCGGGTGCCGGTCGGTCCGGGAGGGGCGGCGGGGCGCTGTTGCATACAGGGCAGGGTGCGGTGGGGGTGGTGGACGGCCTAGAGTTTCGGCGTCCGCCGAATCTTCACGCCGGGGTGGGTCGCCGTCATGCCGTTCCGTCTGCACTTCGGGGACGCCGACCTGCTGCGGTGCCGGTTCGCCGTGTCCCCGCTGTGGGAGACGCAGGAGGCGGTACGGACGCTGGGGCGGCCCGATCGGCACGGATACCACCCGCACTGGCTGCGGCGGATCCGCCGGGCCGCGCGGGAGCTGGATCTGGCCCCGCTGTGGCTGCTCATGCCGTCGCGCGGGCACACCCCGGACTTCCTGGGGCCGCCACCGATCGGGCCGGCGGCCACGTTCGAGGAGGAGATCGCGGCGGTACGGGCGGCCGACCCCGCGGCGGCCCGGGAGGATCTGGCGCTGTCGCTCGCCGACACCGCCGGTGCGCTGGAGTCCGCGCGCGGGCGGGCGCTGCTGGCCGATCCGGAACGTGCGGTCCAGGAGTTGGCCGACCTGATGGAGGCCGCGTGGCATGTGCTGGTCGAGCCGGAGTGGCCGCGGTTGCGCGCGCTGCTCGAGGCCGACGTGGCCTTCCACTCCCGGCGGCTGGCCGAGGTGGGGCTGGGCGCGCTGTTGCCGGAGCTGGACCGGCGGCTGTCCTGGGACGGGCGGACGCTGACCGTCGACTGGCACGGCGAGCACGGGCGTGAGCTGGGCGGGCAGGGGCTGGTGCTGATGCCGAGCGTCTTCTGCTGGCCGGACGTGATCAGCGGCTTCGAGCCGCCGTGGCAGCCGACGCTGGTGTACCCGGCACGGGGACTGGCCGGGCTGTGGGCGGAGCCGGACGCGCAGAGCGCGTCGGCGCGGGCGCTGGTACGGCTGCTGGGGCGGGGGCGGGCGGCCGTGCTGACCGCGCTGACCGATCCTGCGACGACGACCGGTCTGGCGCATCGGCTGGGGCTGGCGCCGTCGTCGGTGTCCGCGCACCTGGCGGTGCTGCGGGACGCGGGGCTGCTCACGTCGCGGCGCTACGGGCATCAGGTGCTGTACGAGCGGACGCCGCTGGGGATGGCGCTGGCCTCCGGCGACTGAGCCGCTCAAGTGACCGAGCTGCTCGGGCGACTGAGCCGCTCGGGCGGCGCGGCGCGGTGGGCCCGCGGGGGCGTGGTGGGCCGGGGGCGTGGTGGTGCGTCCCCCACGGCCCCTTCCGCCGTCGCGCGGGCGCGGGTTTCGTACGGCTATTCGCTCCGGGAGGCCAAGTGGCGTTCCACCGTTTCCACCTTGGAGGTGAGGCCGTCCGTCACGCCGGGGCGGATGTCCGCCTTGAGGACCAGGGAGACGCGTGGGGCGCGCGCCTCCACCGCGGCCACGGCGCGCCCGACGACGTCCATGACCTGGTCCCAGTCCCCTTCGATCGAGGTGAACATCGCGTCGGTGCGGTTGGGCAGGCCGGACTCGCGGACCACCCGGACCGCCTCGGCCACGTACTCCCCCACGTCCTCGCCGACGCCGAGGGGGGTCACGGAGAAGGCGACGATCACGCGTTCACGACCCCTTCGCGACGGGCGCGGGAGGCGATCACGGCGTCCTCGGCCTCGCGCTTCAGCTTGCGCTCGGCGAAGAAGCCGCCGGTCGGCAGGACGGAGAGGACGAAGTAGAGAGCGGCGGTCTTCAGCGGCCACTTCGTGCGGTTCCAGGCGTCGGCCCAGAAGATCACGTAGAGGATGAACAGGACGCCGTGGATCGAGCCCATCACCGGTACCGCGTTGAAGTCGGTGGTCCGCTTCAGGACCGAGCAGACCAGCAGCAGGATGAAGGACACCGCCTCGGGGGCGGATACCAGGCGGAGGCGGCGGAGGGCGGTGGCGGTCTTGATGTCCACTGGTCACCTTCGGTGGGAGAGACGCGTTTGTGAACGCGGGCACAAAGTTTCGTCCATTGTGGCAAATCGTCCGGGGATGGAGGGGAGGGGGTGTCCGCACCCGTCTCCGCCGCTACCTTCACACCGTGGCGATGTTCCGACTTCAAGGCAGCAAGGTGCTCGCCGTCGACATGACCGGGGACGCCGTGAAGGCGAAGAACGGCTCGATGGTCGCGTACGACGGGCAGATGGCCTTCAAGAAGCTGACGGGCGGCGGTGAGGGGCTGCGGGGCATGGTGACGCGGCGGCTCACCGGCGAGCAGATGACGGTGATGGAGGTGCGGGGGCAGGGGACCTGCTGGTTCGCCGACCGGGCGTCCGAGATCAATCTCGTGCGGCTGCAGGGCGAGAAGCTGTTCGTCGAGTCGAGCAATCTGCTGGCGACCGACGGGGGGCTCAGGACGGGGACGACGTTCACCGGGCTGCGGGGTGCCTCGCAGGGCAACGGGCTGTTCACGACCACCGTCGAGGGGCACGGGCAGGCGGCGATCCTCTCGGACGGGCCGGCGGTGGTGCTCCGGGTCGCTCCGCAGTATCCGCTGATCGTCGATCCGGGGGCGTATGTGGCGCACCAGGGGAACGTGCGGCAGTCCTTCCAGTCCGGTGTGACCTTCCGCACCCTCCTGGGTGAGGGCGGCGGGGAGGCCTTCCAGATCCGGTTCGAGGGGGACGGGCTCGTGTATGTGCAGCCGAGCGAGCGGAACACGATCGCGGGGGACGTGTGACATGACCTTGCGGGAGATCAACTCCAAGATGGTCGAGGCCACGGTGGTGCCGGGGCAGCGGCTGTTCAGCCAGCGGGGGGCGATGCTGGCGTACAAGGGGGAGGTGTCGTTCACGCCCAACATCCAGGGCGGTCAGGGCGGGCTGATGTCCATGATCGGGAGGCGGGTGGCGGGTGAGGCCACGCCGCTGATGACCGTGGAGGGCAGCGGGACGGTGTTCTTCGGGCACGGCGGGCACCATGTGCAGGTCATCAACCTGTCGGGCGACACCTTGTACGTGGAGGCGGACCGGCTGCTCGCCTTCGAGGGCACGCTCCAGCAGGGCACGATGTTCATGGGCTCGCAGGGCGGCGTCATGGGCATGGTGCGGGGCCAGGTCACCGGCCAGGGGCTGTTCACCACCACCCTCAAGGGGCACGGCGCGGTCGCCGTCATGGCACACGGCGGTGTCTTCGAGGTGCCGATCACCCCGCAGCGCCCGGTCCACGTCGACCCGCAGGCCTACGTCGCCCATCACGGGGACGTGCGCAACAAGCTCTCCACGGCGCTGGGCTGGCGCGACATGGTGGGGCGCGGCTCCGGCGAGGCCTTCCAACTGGAGCTGAGCGGCAACGGTGCGGTGTACGTGCAGGCCTCGGAGGAGAAGCTGTGAGCGGTTACGGAACGGCCGGGCCCGTGGTGCACGACCCGATGAGTCTGCCGGTCGACGACAACGTGAACAGCTACACCTTCTGCGTGGAGCTCAAGGGAAGCCAGTGGTTCCTGCAGAAGGGGAAGATGATCGCCTACTACGGGACGATCGAGTTCAACGGTGTCGGGCACGGGCGGCTGGACCGTCTGGTGCGCACTTCGTTCCATTCGCCTCTGCACGCGAGCGACTGGGTCGTGGCGGAGGGCTCAGGCAAGATGCTGCTCGCCGACCGGGCCTTCGATGTCAACTCCTACGACCTGGACGACGGCAATCTGACCATTCGCTCGGGCAATCTGCTTGCTTTTCAGCCAAGTCTCGCGCTCAAGCAGTCGATCGTGCCGGGCTTTCTGACCCTGATCGGAACCGGGAAGTTCGTGGCCGCGTCCAACGGGCCGGTGGTGTTCATGGAGCCGCCGATCCGGGTGGACCCGCAGGCGCTCGTCGGGTGGGCCGACTGCCCGTCTCCCTGCCATCACTACGACCATGGGTACATGACCGGGGTGATGGGCGGTCTACGTGCGATGACGGGCCTGGGTGGGGCCTCCGGGGAGGAGCATCAGTTCGAGTTCGTGGGAGCCGGCACGGTCCTGCTGCAGTCGACCGAGACCCTCATGGCCGAGCAGGCCACGGGAGTGGTTCCGCACGAGCCCGGGGTACCCGGTGGCGCGGGAGTGTCCGGAAGCCACGGACCGCAAGCCGGCGCACCGCGCCTTCCCGGACAGCTCGGAGACCTCCAGCGTCGCTTCGGGCTGTGAGCGGTAGTCTGCGGAGTGTGACGGCTCGAACGCGTGCGCGCCGTCACACCACCCCTCACTAGTTAGCCTTTCAACTTTTTAGGTAGACTTCATTCATGGAGACCGAGACGCCCACGCGCTGGCTGACCGATGCGGAGCAGTGCGCCTGGCGCACCCACCTGGAGGTCAACAGGCTGTTGACGTACCAGCTCGAGAAGGATCTGCAGCCGTTCGGCCTGACGATCAACGACTACGAGATTCTGGTGAATCTCTCCGAGTCGGAGGACGTGCGGATGCGGATGAGCGACCTCGCGTCCGCCACCCTCCAGTCCAAGAGCCGCCTCTCGCACCAGATCACCCGTATGGAGAACGCGAACCTGGTGCGCCGTGAGAACTGCGAGTCCGACCGCCGGGGACTGTACGCGGTCCTCACCGAGCACGGCATGGAGACCATGCGGAAGGTCGCACCGCACCACGTGGCGTCCGTGCGGAGGCATTTCATCGACCTGCTGGAGCCCGAGGCGCTGATGGAGCTGGACAAGGCCCTCAAGCCCATCGCCGAGCATCTGCGGGGGCAGCGGGGGCGCCCCTGAGGGGGTCCCCTGCCCCGGCAGGCCCTGACGGCCGCGGACGGCCCCTGACGGCATGGAGAAGGCGGAGCCCCTGACGGGCTCCGCCTTCTCCGTGCCGCTGGGCCACCGACCGTGCTCAGGCCTGCGTCAGGCCCTCCACCAGCTCGTCCGCCGCGCGGTACGGGTCCAGTTCGCCGGCCACGATGCGCTCGGCGAGGGCGCCCAGATGGCGGTCTCCGTGGAGATCGCCGATGCGTTCACGCAGGGCCGTGACCGCGATCGTCTCCACCTCGTGCGCGGCGCGGGCCAGGCGGCGCTCGGTCAGGACGCCGTGCTCCTCCATCCACGCCCGGTGCTTCTCCAGGGCCTCGACGACCTCGTCGACGCCCTCGGCGCGGGCGGCCACCGTCTTGACGATGGGCGGGCGCCAGTCGCCGGGGGCGCGGGACTCGCCCAGGCCCAGCATGTGGTTCAGCTCGCGGGCCGTGGCGTCGGCGCCGTCGCGGTCGGCCTTGTTGACGACGTAGACGTCGCCGATCTCCAGGATGCCCGCCTTGGCCGCCTGGATGCCGTCGCCCATGCCGGGGGCCAGGAGGACGACGGAGGTGTCCGCCTGGGAGGCGATCTCCACCTCCGACTGGCCGACGCCGACCGTCTCGACCAGGATCACGTCGCAGCCCGCCGCGTCCAGGACGCGGATCGCCTGCGGCGCGGCCCAGGCCAGGCCGCCCAGGTGGCCCCGGGTCGCCATCGAGCGGATGTAGACGCCCGGGTCGGAGGCGTGCTCCGACATGCGGACGCGGTCGCCGAGCAGCGCGCCGCCGGAGAACGGCGACGACGGGTCGACCGCCAGCACGCCGACCCGCTTGCCCTGCTTGCGGTACGCGGTGACCAGCGCCGAGGTGGACGTCGACTTGCCGACGCCCGGGGAGCCGGTGAGGCCGACGACGTAGGCGTTGCCGGTCAGCGGGGCGAGCGTCGCCATGACCTCCCTGAGCTGCGGGGACGCCCCCTCCACCAGGGAGATCAGCCGGGCGACGGCCCGCGGCCGCCCTTCCCTGGCCTGGGCCACCAGCGAGGAGACGTCCTGCATCACTGCTCCGTTCTGCGTCTTTCCTTCGCCTCAGGGGGCGCTTCAGCCGCCATCGGCTCACATGTCCTGCGTCAGAGGTCGTTCGTCGGTTCGGGAAGGGCTCTTACGCCTTCGGCACCCGGACGATCAGCGCGTCGCCCTGGCCGCCGCCGCCGCACAGCGCCGCCGCGCCGACGCCGCCGCCGCGGCGCTTCAGCTCGAGCGCCAGGTGCAGCACGAGCCGGGCCCCGGACATCCCGATCGGGTGACCCAGGGCGATGGCGCCGCCGTTCACGTTCACCTTTTCCGTGGACACGCCGAGGTCCTTCATTGACTGCACGGCCACGGCGGCGAACGCCTCGTTGATCTCGATCAGATCCAGGTCGGAGACCTCCAGGCCCTCCTTCTTCAGGGCGTGCAGGATGGCGCTGGAGGGCTGCGACTGCAGGGAGTTGTCCGGACCTGCCACGTTGCCGTGGGCGCCGATCTCGGCGATCCAGTCCAGGCCGAGCTCCAGGGCCTTGGCCTTGCTCATGACGACCACGGCCGCCGCGCCGTCGGAGATCTGCGAGGAGGAGCCGGCGGTGATCGTGCCGTCCTTGGCGAAGGCCGGGCGCAGCTTGCCCAGGGACTCGGCGGTGGTGTCACCGCGGATGCCCTCGTCCTTGCTGAACAGCACCGGGTCGCCCTTGCGCTGCGGGATCTCCACCGGGGTGATCTCCGCCTCGAAGATGCCGTTCTTCTGGGCGGCGGCGGCGCGCTGGTGGGAGAGGGCGGCGATCTCGTCCTGCTCGGCGCGGCCGATGCCCAGGCGCGTGTTGTGCTTCTCCGTCGACTCGCCCATGGCGATGTTCTCGAAGGAGTCGGTCAGGCCGTCGTGGGCCATCGCGTCGATCATCTGCACCGCGCCGTACTTGAAGCCCTCGCGGGACTTCGGCAGCAGGTGGGGGGCGTTGGTCATGGACTCCTGGCCGCCGGCCACGATCACGTCGAATTCACCCGCGCGGATCAGCTGGTCGGCCAGCGCGATCGCGTCCAGGCCGGACAGGCACACCTTGTTGATCGTGAGCGCCGGGACGCTCATCGGGATGCCCGCCTTGACCGCGGCCTGACGTGCCGGGATCTGCCCCGCACCGGCCTGGAGCACCTGGCCCATGATCACGTACTGCACCTGGTCGCCGCCGATCCCGGCGCGGTCGAGGGCGGCCTTGATCGCGAAGCCGCCGAGGTCGGCTCCGGAGAAGGACTTCAGCGAGCCGAGCAGCCGGCCCATGGGCGTACGGGCGCCCGCGACGATCACCGAGCTGGTCGTACCGGGAGTTCCAGAAGACATGAGCTGCGATCCCCTTACCGGCCTGCACAGCCGAGGAGTGAACGAGGGTTTACTTCGAATGTACTGAGGGGCGGTCCACCCCGTCATCGGGCCGTCGGTGTGATCGCGCGCACGTTGCGTAACCACCGGGTTGGCGTTGCACTGAATCCATGCTGACGCGAATCGACCACATCGGGATCGCCTGCCACGACCTCGACGCCACCGTCGAGTTCTACCGGACCACCTACGGCTTCGAGGTGTTCCACACCGAGGTCAACGAGGAGCAGGGCGTGCGCGAGGCCATGCTCAAGATCAACGAGACCTCCGACGGCGGTGCCTCCTACCTGCAGCTCCTGGAGCCGACCCGCGAGGACTCCGCCGTCGGGAAGTGGCTCGCGAAGAACGGCGAGGGCGTCCACCACATCGCTTTCGGTACGGCGGATGTGGACGGCGACGCCGCCGAGATCCGCGGGAAGGGCGTACGCGTTCTGTACGACGAGCCGCGACGCGGCTCCATGGGGTCACGGATCACCTTCCTGCACCCCAAGGATTGTCACGGCGTCCTGACAGAACTGGTCACTTCGGCGGCTGTTGAGTCGGCTGAGCACTGACCCTCGTACATAAGGGCCGGTAGGGTTGGGGGCGGTCGTCCCTGAAGCAGGGGCGGCCGGGTTCTGCCGTCGCGGCCGGGTTGCGCCGTCGTGGGCGGCGGAACCTCGCCGGGGTCCGGGTTTCGGGGGACGAGCGACGGGGCAGCAGCCCATGCTCCGCCGTTGATCTGACACCATTCCCCGGGGGCCCCGTTCGGCGGATGGACGGAGCTCGTTTGGACAGGCTTGCGACCAGGGGACGGATGGGACCGCGCAGTGCGGGGCTACGAACGCCAGGAGCGAGAGCCGGCGGCTGACGTCGACCACCTCTCTCGGTTCGAGGCCGAGATGGATCGGCTGAAGACCGAGCGGGAAAAGGCGATCCAGCACGCCGAGGACCTCGGCTACCAGGTCGAGGTGCTGCGCGCCAAGCTGCACGAGGCGCGGCGCACCCTCATGACCCGGCCCGCCTACGACAGCGCCGACATCGGCTACCAGGCGGAGCAGTTGCTGCGCAACGCGCAGGTGCAGGCCGACCAGCTCCGCGCGGACGCCGAGCGGGAGCTGAGCCAGGCCCGGGCGCAGACCCAGCGCATCCTCCAGGAGCACGCCGAGCAGGCGGCGCGTCTGCAGGCCGAGCTGCACCAGGAGGCGGTGACCCGCCGCCAGCAGCTCGACCAGGAGCTGGCCGAGCGCCGGCAGACCGTCGAGTCGCACGTCAACGAGAACGTGGCCTGGGCGGAGCAGCTGCGCGCCCGCACCGAGCAGCAGGCCCGCCGGCTCCTCGACGAGTCCCGCGCCGAGGCCGAGCAGGCGATGGCCGCCGCCCGCGCGGAGGCCGAGCGGCTGACCGCCGAGGCCCGCCAGCGGCTGCAGAGCACGGCCGAGGAGGCCCGCGCCGAGGCCGAGCAGATCCTGCGCCGCGCCCGTACCGACGCCGAGCGCCTGCTCAACGCCGCCTCCACCCAGGCCCAGGAGGCCACCGACCACGCCGAGCAGCTGCGCAGCAGCACGGCGAGCGAGTCCGACGCCGCCCGCCGCCAGGCCACCGAGCTGAGCCGCGCCGCCGAGCAGCGCATGGCGGAGGCCGAGGAGGCCCTGCGCAAGGCGCAGTCCGAAGCCGAGAAGACGGTCACCGAGGCCAAGGAGGCCGCGGCCAAGGCGCTGGCGAGCGCCGAGTCCGCCAACGAGCAGCGCACCCGCACGGCCAAGGAGCAGGTCGCCCGGCTGGTCGAGGAGGCCACGAAGGAGGCCGAGCAGACCAGGTCCGAGGCCGAGCAGCTGGTCGCGGACGCCCGCGCCGAGGCGGAGAAGATCGTCGCCGAGGCCGCGGAGAAGGCCCGTACGATCACCGCCGAGGAGAGCGCCACCCAGCTGTCGAAGGCGGCCAAGACCGCCGAGGACGTCCTGAACAAGGCGGCCGAGGAGGCCAAGCAGACCACGAAGGCCGCCGCCGAGGAGGCCGAGCGGATCCGCACCGAGGCCGAGGCCGAGGCGGACCGGCTGCGCGCCGAGGCGCACGACATCGCCGAGCAGCTCAAGGGCGCGGCGAAGGACGACACCAAGGAGTACCGCGCCAAGACCGTCGAGCTCCAGGAGGAGGCGCGCCGGCTGCGCGGCGAGGCCGAGCAGCTGCGCGCCGAGGCGGTCGCCGAGGGCGAGCGGATCCGGGCCGAGGCCCGGCGCGAGGCCGTGGCGCAGATCGAGGAGGCGGCGAAGTCCGCCGAGGAGCTGCTGGCCAAGGCCAAGGCGGACGCCGACGAGCTGCGGGGGACCGCGACCGCGGACAGCGAGAAGGTGCGCACCGAGGCCATCGAGCGCGCCACCACGCTGCGCCGGCAGGCCGAGGAGACCCTGGAGCGCACCCGCAAGGAGGCCGAGCGGCACCGCGCGGAGGCGGAGGAGCAGGCGGAGTCGGTCCGGGCGGACGCCGAGCGGGCCGCGGCCGAGCTGCGCGAGGCGACCGAGCGGGCGCTGGCCACCCGGCAGTCGGAGGCCGCCGAGGAGCTGACCCGGCTGCACACCGAGGCCGAGGAGCGCCTGACCGCCGCCGAGCAGGCGCTGACCGACGCCCGTGAGGAGGCCGCGCGGATCCGCCGCGAGGCCGGCGAGGAGGCCGACCGGCTGCGCTCCGAGGCGGCCGAGCGGATCCGCGCCCTGCAGCAGCAGGCCGAGGCCGAGGCCGAGCGGCTGCGTGACGAGGCCGCCTCGGACGCGTCCGCCTCGCGCGCGGAGGGCGAGGCCATCGCCGTACGGCTGCGTTCGGAGGCCGCGGCGGAGGCGGAGCGGCTCAAGGCGGAGGCCCAGGACACCGCCGACCGGGTCCGTGCCGAGGCGCAGGCCGCCGCGGAGCGGCTGGGCTCGGAGGCGTCCGAGACGCTGGCCGCCGCCCAGGAGGAGGCCGCCCGGCGCCGCCGCGAGGCCGAGGAGCTCCTCGGCGCGGCGCGGCAGGAGGCCGACCAGGAGCGCGAGCGGGCCCGCGAGCAGAGCGAGGAGCTGCTGGCGTCGGCGCGCAAGCGCGTGGAGGAGGCACAGGCCGAGGCCACCCGGCTGGTGGAGGAGGCCGACCGGCGCGCCACCGAGATGGTCACCGCCGCCGAGCAGCACGCGCAGCAGGTGCGGGACTCCGTCGCGGGGCTGCACGAGCAGGCGCAGGAGGAGATCGTCGGGCTGCGCTCGGCCGCCGAGCACGCGGCGGACCGTACGAGGCGGGAGGCCGAGGAGGAGGCGGACCGGGTCCGCGCCGACGCCTACGCCGAGCGGGAGCGGGCGAGCGAGGACGCGTCCCGGCTGCGGCGCGAGGCGCACGAGGAGACCGAGGCCGCCAAGGCGCTCTCGGAGCGCACGGTGTCGGAGGCGATCGCGGAGGCGGAGCGGATCCGCACCGATGTCGCCGAGCACGCCCAGCGGGTGCGCACCGAGGCCTCGGACGCGCTGGCCGAGGCCGACCAGGCCGCGGCCCGTACCCGGGCGGACGCCCGCGAGGACGCCAACCGCATCCGGTCGGACGCGGCGACGCAGGCGGACACGCTGATCTCCGAGGCGCGCGCGGAGGCCGAGCGGCTGCAGACGGAGACCATCGCGGAGGCCGACCGGCTGCGCACGGAGACGATCGACGAGACGGACCGGCTGCGCGCGGAGACGGCCGCGGAGGCCGAGCGGGTGCGGGCGGAGTCCGTCGCCAGGGCGGAGAAGCTGATCTCGGACGCCACGGGGGACGCGGAGCGGCTGCGCGCCGAGGCCGCGGAGACCGTGGGCTCCGCGCAGTCCCGTGCCGAGCGGATCCGCACCGAGTCCGAGCGGCTGAAGGCCGACGCGGAGGCGGAGGCAGAGCGCATGCTGGCGGCCGCCCGCGAGGAGGCCGAGCGGACCCTGGACGAGGCCCGCCAGGATGCCAACAAGCGGCGTTCGGAGGCGGCCGAGCAGGTCGACACGCTGATCACGGAGACCACCGCCGAGGCCGACAAGCTGCTCACCGAGGCGCAGGCGAGCGCGGTCAAGACCAAGGCGGACGCGGAGTCCCAGGCCGACACGATGGTGGGCGCGGCCCGCCAGGAGGCCGAGCGGCTCGTGTCCGAGGCGACCGTGCAGGGCAACACGCTGGTGGAGAAGGCCCGTACGGACGCGGACGAGCTGCTCGTCGGCGCCCGCCGGGACGCCACGCAGATCCGCGAGCGCGCCGAGGAGCTGCGCGACCGCCTGACCGCCGAGATCGAGGAGCTGCACGAGCGGGCCCGGCGCGAGGCCGCCGAGACGATGAAGTCGACGGGCGACCGCTGCGACGCGCTGATCAAGGCCGCCGAGGAGCAGCTGGCCAAGGCGCAGGCCAAGGCCAAGGAGATCGTCTCGGACGCCAACTCCGAGGCGGGCAAGGTGCGGATCGCCGCGGTGAAGAAGGCCGAGGGTCTGCTGAAGGAGGCCGAGCAGAAGAAGGCCACGCTCGTGAAGGAGGCCGAGGAGCTGAAGGCCGAGGCGGTCCGCGAGGCGCGGCGCACGGTCGAGGAGGGCAAGCGCGAGCTGGAGATCCTGGTGCGCCGGCGCGAGGACATCAACGCGGAGATCTCCCGGGTCCAGGACGTCCTGGAGGCGCTGGAGTCCTTCGAGGCCCCCTCGTCCGGCAAGGACAGCGGCGTGAAGGCGGGCGCGACGGTGGGCGCACCCCGGTCGGGCGGCAAGGGGTCGGAGGGCTGACAAGGGGCCCGGGGGGCTAATCTGAGGGGTCGATTCCAGGCGGTTCGGAGGGCTTCCTCCGAGGTCGTCCGGGAGCTTCCGGGTGCCCTCCGGGGGGCTTCGACCCGGTCCTTGGCAAGCCGTCAGGCGGTCAGCCACTCAAAAGAGGTGTCATTCTCCAGATCAAACACGTATCCGCTCGATGACACACCGCTTCGGCCCCTAGGATTCGACCTATCACCTCACCGGTCTCATTCGACAGGAACCCCATGAGCGACACTTCCCCCTACGGCTTCGAGCTTGTGCGGCGTGGGTACGACCGCGCTCAGGTGGACGAACGTATCTCCAAGCTCGTCTCCGACCGTGACAGCGCTCTCGCCCGCATCACCGCTCTGGAGAAGCGCATCGAGGAGCTCCACCTCGAAACGCAGAACGCCCAGGCCCAGGTCACCGACGCGGAGCCGTCGTACGCGGGTCTCGGCGCGCGGGTCGAGAAGATCCTGCGCCTCGCCGAGGAAGAGGCCAAGGATCTGCGTGAGGAGGCCCGGCGCGCCGCCGAGCAGCACCGCGAACTCGCCGAGTCGGCGGCCCAGCAGGTCCGCAACGACGCCGAGTCCTTCGCCGCGGAGCGCAAGGCCAAGGCCGAGGACGAGGGCGTCCGGATCGTCGAGAAGGCCAAGGGCGACGCCGCCCAGCTGCGTTCCGAGGCGCAGAAGGACGCGCAGTCCAAGCGGGAGGAGGCGGACGCCCTCTTCGAGGAGACCCGCGCCAAGGCCGCCCAGGCCGCCGCCGACTTCGAGACGAACCTCGCCAAGCGCCGCGAGCAGTCCGAGCGCGACCTGGCGTCCCGTCAGGCCAAGGCCGAGAAGCGGCTCGCGGAGATCGAGCACCGCGCCGAGCAGCTGCGCCTGGAGGCGGAGAAGCTGCGCACCGACGCCGAGCGCCGCGCCCGCCAGACCGTCGAGACGGCCCAGCGCCAGGCCGAGGACATCGTGGCCGACGCCAACGCCAAGGCGGACCGCATCCGTTCGGAGTCCGAGCGCGAGCTCGCCGCGCTGACCAACCGCCGCGACTCCATCAACGCCCAGCTGACCAACGTCCGCGAGATGCTGGCCACCCTCACCGGTGCCGCGGTCGCCGCCACGGGCGCGCCGGCCGAGGACGAGCCGATCTCCCGCGGGGTTCCGGCCCAGCAGACCCGCTGACGAACGCCCCCGCCGGGGCAGAACGTCGTGGAGCCCCCCGCCGCCTTCCGGTGGCGGGGGGCTTTGTGCGCATCTAGCGTGGCCGCATGATCGAGCTGTCGGGGCTGACCAAGCGGTACGGCGAGAAAGTGGCGGTGGACGACCTCACCTTCACCGTGCGACCGGGCATCGTCACCGGCTTCCTCGGGCCCAACGGCGCCGGGAAGTCCACCACCATGCGGATGATCCTCGGCCTGGACCACCCCACCGCCGGGGACGTGCGCATCGACGGCCGGCACTACCACGAGCTCGCGGACCCGCTCACGTACATCGGGGCCCTGCTGGACGCCAAGGCGGTGCACGGCGGCCGCCGCGCCCACCACCATCTGCTGTGCCTCGCCCAGAGCAACGGCATCCCCGCCGGCCGGGTGCACGAGGTGCTGGAGACGGTGGGTCTGACTGCCGTGGCCCGGAAGAAGGCCAAGGGCTTCTCGCTCGGCATGAGCCAGCGGCTCGGCATCGCGGGCGCGCTGCTCGGCGATCCGCGGATCCTGATGTTCGACGAACCGGTCAACGGCCTCGACCCCGAGGGCATCCTCTGGATCCGGAGCCTGATGAAATCGCTGGCCGCCCAGGGCCGTACGGTCTTCGTCTCCTCCCATCTGATGAGCGAGATGGCGCTGACCGCCGACCATCTCGTCGTCATCGGCCAGGGCAGGCTGCTGGCGGACACCTCCATGGCCGACTTCATCGAGCGCAACTCCCGCTCCTACGTCCGGATCCGCACCCCGGACCGCGAACGGCTGCTCGACGCGCTGCACGGCGCCGGGATCACGGCCGTGGAGAGCGGCGGCGGGCAGTTGGAGGTGGACGGCGGCAAGGCCGAGCAGATCGGTGAGCTGGCCGCACGCCACCACGTGGTGCTGCACGAACTGAGCGTCCGGCAGTCCTCCCTGGAGGAGGCGTTCATGCGGCTGACGGCCTCCTCGGTGGAGTACCACGCGCGCACGGAGCCGCCGCCCGAGCGGCCGTGGGGCGCGGACCGGGACACGGGAACCGCGAAGGCAGCGGCCGACGCGGTCACGACGACGGCGGAGGGCTGAGGCATGGCGGCGACCCAGATCATCCGGTCCGAGTGGACCAAGATCCGTTCGGTGGCGTCCACCGTGTGGACCCTGTCCCTGGTGGTGGTCGTCACCGTCGCGCTCGGGATGCTGATCTCGGCGCTGACGAAGCACGAGTTCGGCAACATGCCCCCGCGCGAGCGGCTCTCCTTCGACCCGACGCTCATCAGCTTCGCCGGCATGACACTCGGCCAGCTGGCGATGATCGTGTTCGGGGTGCTGGTGGTGTCCAACGAGTACAGCACCGGCATGATCCGCACCTCGCTGGCCGCGGTCCCCCGGCGCGGCGCCTTCCTGGCGAGCAAGGTGGCCGTCGCGACCGCTCTGGCCCTGGCTGTCGGCCTGGTCACCAGCTTCGCCGCCTTCTTCCTCGGGCAGGCGATGCTCGGCTCGCCGCTGCGGACCTCGCTCGACGCCCCCGGCGTGCTGCGCGCGGTCCTCGGCGGCGGGCTCTACATGGCCCTCATCGCGATGTTCTCGATGGGCGTCGCCGCGATGCTGCGCTCGCCGATGCTGTCGCTGGGCATCCTGATGCCGTTCTTCTTCCTGATCTCCAACGTCCTCGCCAACGTGTCAGCGACCAAGAAGATCGGCCAGTACCTGCCCGACCAGGCCGGCAGCCGGATCATGCAGGTGGTCCCCCGGGTCGGCGACGACACCCCGTACGGCCCCTGGGGCGGCCTGGGGATCATGGTGCTGTGGGTGATCGCGGCGCTCGCGGGCGGCTACGCGCTGCTGCGGCAGCGAGACGCCTGAGATTCGTTCCTCTGTGCCCCACTCGGTTTTACTTTCTTTTGGCCGGAACCGTCAGCGCCCGGATATCCTCCTAACCCTTACGGGGGCGTGTGCCCCGCTGTCCTGAAATCCCGGGACGGGTACCTTCCGATGGGACCGGAGCATGATCGAGGCAGTCGGCCTGACCAAGCGCTATGGCGACAAGACCGCCGTGTACAACCTCTCCTTCCAGGTACGGCCCGGCGCCGTCACCGGCTTCCTGGGCCCCAACGGGTCGGGCAAGTCGACGACCATGCGGATGATCCTCGGCCTGGACAACCCCACCGCGGGCACGGTGACGATCGGCGGCTACCCGTACCGCAAGCTGCCCAACGCACCGCGCCAGGTGGGCGCCCTGCTGGACGCCAAGGCCGTTCACGGCGGCCGGAGCGCCCGCAGCCACCTGCTGTCCCTGGCCCAGCTGTCGGGCATCCCGGCGCGCCGCGTCGACGAGGTGCTGGGCGTGGTCGGTCTGCAGGACGTGGCCAGGAAGCGTTCCAAGGGCTTCTCGCTGGGCATGGGGCAGCGGCTCGGCATCGCGGCGGCGCTGCTGGGTGACCCGCAGGTGCTGCTGTTCGACGAGCCGGTGAACGGTCTCGACCCCGAGGGCATCCTCTGGGTGCGGAACCTGATGAAGGCGCTGGCCGCCGAGGGACGGACCGTGTTCGTCTCCAGTCACCTCATGAGCGAGATGGCGCTGACCGCCGACCACCTGATCGTCATCGGTCGCGGGCAGTTGCTCGCCGACATGAGCGTGACGGCCTTCATCTCGGCGAACTCCGCGGACTTCGCCCGGGTGCGCACCCCGGACACCGAGCCGGAGCAGCGGGAGAAGCTGACCTCGGCGCTGACCGAGGCCGGTGGGCATGTGCTGCCCGAGCCGGACGGCGCGCTGCGGGTGACGGGGCTGCCGCTGCCGCGCATCAGCGACCTCGCGCACGAGGCCGACGTACGGCTGTGGGAGCTGTCGCCGCACCAGGCCTCGCTGGAGGAGGCATACATGCGGATGACGCAGGGCGCCGTCGACTACCGCTCGACGATCGACCAGAAGGCGGGACTGATGCAGCCCCTGCCGCCCGGCGCCCAGCCGCCCGTGCCGGTCCCGGGCCAGGGCCAGCCCGGCTGGTACGCCCCGCCGCCGCCCCAGCAGGGCGGTCAGCCCTTCGCCGCACCGCCTCAGCAGCAGCCGCAGCCGCAGCCGGGCCAGGGTCCCTACGGCGCCCACCCCCACCCCCAGCCGTACGGCGCTCCGGGTGCGGGCATGCCGAACCCGTACGCCCAGCCCGTCGCCGCGCCCGCGGCTCCGCCCGCCGCGCCCGCCTCCCCCGCGCCGGAGGCCGCCGCCCCCGCCCCCGCCGTCGACACCACCAAGTCCGAGGACGCCCGATGAGCACGCCGCAGACTCCGATGCCGCAGGCCGCGCCGCCCGCCTGGGAGGCGGCGGCCGGCAGCCCGTACCCCGGTTACACCTCGCCGATCCCCGTGGTCCGTACGCACCTCGGGCACGCCCTCGCCTCGGAGTGGACGAAAATCAAGTCGGTGCGCTCCACCATGTGGACGCTCGGTGTGTTCGTCCTGCTCGTGCTCGGGATCGGGCTGCTGACCGGTCTGGTGATCGCCAACTCCTCGTCGGACCTCTCCGGTGACGAGAACCCGCTGTCGCTGGGCTTCTTCGGGCTGCTGCTCGGCAGCATCTGCCTCATCACGCTCGGCGTGCTGACCACGGCCTCCGAGTACGGCACCGGCATGATCCGCACGACGATGACGGCGTGCCCCAGCCGGGGGCGGGTGCTCGCGGCGAAGGCGCTGGTGTTCTTCCTGGTCGCCTTCACGATCACCCTGGTGTCCACGGCAGTGGTCGCCTTCCTCCAGATGGCCCTGCTGGAAGGCAGTGGCGCCCGGCAGCCGACCGGCGCGGAGTGGTTCAAGGGCACGGTCGGCGTCAGCCTCTACATGGCCCTGCTCGGCCTTCTGTCGCTGCTCGTCGGCTCGGTGCTGCGGCACTCGGCGGGCGGCATCACCATCATGATCGGTGTGGTCCTCGCCCCGCTGGTCATCGCGCTGTTCATGTTCACGCAGTCGCTGGAGAAGGTGCGCCAGGCCCTGTTCGAGTACTCCATCCCGAACCAGTTGAGCGTGTTCTACTCCAACTCCCTGAGCCGCTCCGGCCCTTCGGGCTGGGATCCGCTGTGGATCATCCTGGGCGCGACGGTGGTCGCCGCCGCCGGCGCCTTGGCGCTGCTGCAGAAACGGGACGTCTAGGGTTCAGAACCTCGGCGCGTCACGGGACCGCCGCACCCGCGTGGTGCGGCGGTCCTTCGCGTTCCAGCAGGCCTTGTGCCAGTGCCTGCGGTCGTCCACCCCGGCGTGCTCGGGCCAGGCCACCACGTGCGGGACGCCCGAGCCGATCACCTGGTCGCAGCCCGGGCAGCGGTAGGTCTTGCCCGCCGCGCTGGCGCCCGCGACATGGCGCACGCTCCACTCCTCGCCCTGCCAGTTCTCCGTGGACTGCCAGCCGCCGTAACGGCTCGCCGCGTCGTCCTCGGCGCTCCGGCCGGACGAGCCGGCTCCCTTGGGGCGGTTGCGACGCGGGGACACGGGACACCTCACCGGTTCTGCTGAAGGACGGGTTCGCCTCCAGCGTACGCGGCGCCGACAAGGGCATACGTCCGGATCCGCCACGATCCGAATAGCCGACCAAATCCTGTCAACTCGCCCTCGAGGACGTCCGATTCCACAGACAATCCGGAAATCCCTTCGCCAGGCCGTGTCCTCGTCACGTGTCGTGCGGTTATGCCCGGTGGGGGAGCTCCGCGTCGGAGCCGAGGAAGCAGGAAAAGCAATGCGCGTAGGAAGTTTCGTGTTGGCCGCCCAGTTCCCGGGCCAGGGCCAGGGGGAGGCGCTGCACCGCGCGGTCCGTACGGCCGAGGTCGCCGAGGAGGCGGGGCTGGACGCGGTCTGGCTGGCCGAGCACCACTTCGTACCGTACGGGACGTGCCCGTCGGCCATCACCCTGGCCGCGCTGCTGCTCGGCCGTACCCGCCGGCTGAGGGTGGGGACGGCGGTCAGCGTGCTCCCCACGGTCCACCCGGTGGCGCTCGGCGAGCAGGCCGCGCTGCTGCACGTGACGAGCGGCGGCCGGTTCTCGCTGGGCGTGGGACGCGGCGGTCCGTGGGTCGACCTGGAGGTGTTCGGGACCGGTCTCGAGGCGTACGAGGAGGGGTTTCCGGAATCACTCGATCTGCTGGTCCGCTGGCTGCGCGACGCGTCGGTGTCGGCCTCGGGGGAACGATTCAGCTTCCGGGAGGTCCCCGTCGTGCCCCGCCCCTCGGAGGCGCTGCACGAGGTCCCGGGCCCCGAGGTCGTCGTCGCGTGCACCTCCCCGGCGAGCGTGCGGCTGGCCGCCGAGCGCGGGCTGCCCATGCTCCTCGGGATGCATGTCGGGGACGAGGAGAAGGCCGAGATGATCGCCCTGTGGCGGCGCTGCGCACGGGCGGCCGGACGGTCCGGGGAGGAGATCCGGGGCGCCGCGCATGTCTCGGCAGGCGTCTGCCAGATCGCGGACCGGCGCACGGACGCGGCCGAGACCCTGCTGAAAGCGATGCCGGGCTGGCTGAAACAGGGGCTGGACGCGCATGTCACGGTGGACGGCCGCAGCCGACGGATGCGCGATCCGCTGGCCTACACGGAGCTGCTCTGCGGGCTGCACCCCGTGGGCACCCCGCGCCTGTGCGCCGACCGGCTGGCGGCGACCGCCGAGCGGACCGGCATCTCCAGGTTCGCCCTGCTCGTCGAGGGCTCGGGCGACCTCGCGGCGACCGAGGAGAACGTACGCCGGCTCGGCGCCGAGGTACTCCCCCACCTCGGCTGAGCCGGCGGCCGTCACCGGAGGGCTTGCCGCCCCGGCACTTGATGCACCTCCCGCGTGCGGAGCGGCAAGCAGACAACTGCCCCCTCAGCAGTCCCTGAGCTCCGGTGACTGGTTGAGCAGCTGGGCGCGCACCGACGTGAACTTCGCCAGCCTCTCGTCGGCCGAGGCGTCCAGCGGGAAGACCGCCACCCGGTGGCAGTTCTGGAAGGCCAGCCGGACACCGAAGTGCCGCTGCAGCGCGCCTCGTATGGCGTCACTAGCGAGCGCACGCAGCAGCTGACCGCGATGCTGCTCACTCGGCGGCGGCGTCTGGTTGTCGGCGAACTCTCCGCCGTCCACCTTCAGCTGGGCCACCAGGGAGCTGATCATCTCCCATGCGTAGGGCAGGGAGGTCCGGACGCAGTCGACGAATTCAGCTTCGTCGACCTCGCCTCGCTCGGCCTGTTCCAGTAGGGCCGGTGAGACGTCGAGCGACATGGGTTCTCCTCTCGCACCCCCGGTGAGCAGGGGTTGCCGGACAGATAAGGGAGTGAGCGATACCGAACACGGTGCGTACACACATCGCGACCTCCCGTTCTCTACGGTAGGCAACGAAACGAGGCCCCACCAGGCGAATGCACGTACAGACAGGGCGGGTTGGGCACACAATCGGCCATAAGTGAACACGGGTGATCCAGGGAAAAATGGGGCGACCCACAAGGGGCCGGTCGACCGCCGGGAAGGGGGTCCCGGTGACCGAATCGCGCGCGGCCCGGTGCGTCGAGTAGCGTTGCGGACCATGCGTCTCGTCATTGCCCGCTGCTCCGTCGACTACGCGGGCCGGCTCACCGCCCACCTCCCGTCAGCGCCCCGCCTGATCCTGGTCAAGGCGGACGGCAGCGTCTCGATCCACGCGGACGACCGCGCCTACAAGCCCCTGAACTGGATGTCGCCGCCGTGCACCCTGAAGGAGGGCACCGGCGACGAAGAGGGCGTGTGGACCGTCGTCAACAAGGCGGGCGAGAAGCTCATCATCACGATGGAGGAGATCCTGCACGACTCCTCGCACGAACTCGGCGTGGATCCGGGGCTGATCAAGGACGGCGTGGAGGCGCACCTCCAGGAACTCCTGGCCGACCGCATCGAGACGCTCGGCGAGGGCTACACGCTCATCCGGCGCGAGTACATGACGGCCATCGGCCCGGTGGACATCCTGTGCCGGGACGGCGAGGGGCAGACCGTCGCGGTGGAGATCAAGCGGCGCGGCGAGATCGACGGCGTGGAGCAGCTCACCCGCTATCTGGAGCTGCTGAACCGCGACCCGCACCTCGCCCCGGTGCGCGGCGTCTTCGCCGCGCAGGAGATCAAGCCGCAGGCCCGGGTGCTGGCCACCGACCGCGGCATCGGCTGCCAGGTGCTGGACTACGACGCGCTGCGCGGCATCGAGGACGACAAGCTGCGGCTGTTCTGAGAGCAGCGGCAGCGCTCGAGGCGGAAGGGTCCGACCCGTGACACGGGTCGGACCCTTCCGTGTTGTGCCTCAGATCACCGAGCCGGAGCCGCTGCTCGGGGAGCCCGACTCCGCGTCGCCGCTCGTCGAGCTGCTGGAGGTGGCGGGGGCGCTGGAGGTGGCGGTGCGGGTGGGGGCGGAGCCGCTGGCGGAGTCGGTGGTCTGCGGGCTCGTGGTCGAGGTCTCGGACTGAGACGGCGTCGGCGTCGGGGTCGGCGACTTCGACGGGGAGGCCGAAGGCGACGGGGGCGACTTCGACGGCGACGTGGTCGGCTTCGTGGGCGTCGACCGCGTCGAAGTCGGCGAGGTCGGCGGCCTGCTCGACGTACCGCCCCCTGGACCCTTCGTCCCGCTCGGGTCGTCCGACGGCCCGGCGGCGTCGGCCGGCGGCGTCGGGTCGTCCGACGTGCCGTAGGTGCCGTCGGGGCCCGGGTTGGTGGGGCTGCTGGTGGTGCCGGGGGTGGTCCCGTGGCCGGTGCCGGTGTCGCCGCCGCCGTTCTGCGGGGTGTCGGCGTCCAGGCTGTCGTCGTCCGCGCCCTGGCTGGCGGACGGGTTGACGCCGACCTTGTCGGAGGGGTCGTTGGCGTCGTTGTGGGAGGTGGCGCCGAGCGTCACCACCGTGCCGAGGACGGCCACGAGCAGCGCGCCCGCGCCCGCCGCCACCAGGTTGCGCCGGGCCAGGCCCTTGAGCCCGACCCGGTGCTTCGCCGGGGCGTCCGGCGAGGAGGCGTACGAGGCGGAGGCCGAGCCCGCGGCCGAGGGCTGGTAGGTGACCAGTGTGGTGGTCTCGTCACCGGGCCGCTGGAGCGCCGGGAAGGGGGCGGGGACGCCACCGGGCGGCGAGGCGGACTCCTCGGTGCGGGCGTCGGGCACCTCCTCCCCGGCCATCGCGCCGAAGCCCGGCAGGGCGGCCGGACCCGGGGTCGTGCCGGAGCGGTCGGCGACCAGGGCGAGGGCGCGGCGGCCGGCGACGGTGCCGCGCTTGTCGGCGAGGGCGCCGCGCAGCCCGATGGACGCCTCCAGTTCGGCGCGGGCCCGGTCCAGCAGGCCGCCGCAGAGCGCGACGATGCCCAGCTCGTGGTGGAAGTAGGCCTGGTCGGCGACCTCGCCGGAGAGCCGGGAGGCCTCCGCGCCGAAGCGCAGCGCGCGTTCCCAGGCGCCCCAGTTGAGGCCCGCGGCAAACGCGGGAGCGGCGGTGCGGGCGAGCCGGACGGCGATGCTCTCCTCCCCCTCGCCCTCGCCCTCACCGGGTGGCGTGGTGGCGGGGACGAGCACGGCCAGCGCGGCCAGCAGGGCGTCCGCCTCGGCGGCGACCCGCTCGGGCGTGACCGAGGGGTGGCCGGCCCACCAGGCGTAGTGCTGGGCGGCGGTGTGGGCCTGTTCCTCGGCGTCGTCGCCGTATCCGGCGGCCTCCAGCTGGGTGAGGACCCCGGCGGCGAGCCGGTGGCGGGAGCCGGCCGGGGAGACCAGGCCGCAGCTCGCCAGCTCGCCCAGCGCGGCGTCGGCGTGGGTGTCGCCGACCAGCGCGGGCAGGTGGGCCTGGTGGGGCACCTCGCCGCCGAGTGCGACGGCGAAGCGCAGGGTGGCACGGGCGGAGGCGCTGAGCCGGGAGGCGAGCAGCGGGGCGGGCGCGGCGGCCTCGCCGAGCGAGGGCAGGGGCACGTCGTCGCCGCCCCCGTCGAACGGGGCGTCCGTGGGCGGGGCGTCGGCGAAGACGCCGAACTCCTCGACGGCGTCGGTGCCGGCCCGCAGCCGGTCGCGCTGGCGCAGCAGGGCGCCGGCCTGGACGAAGCGCAGGGGCAGGCCCTCCGACTCGAACCAGAGGTCGCCGGCCCAGTTGGCCTCGTCCTCGGTGAGCACCCGGCCGACGCCGCGCTCGATGAGTTCGACGCCGGCGGCCCGGTCCAGGCCGCCGAGGAAGACCTCCTCGACGGCGGACTCGGCGGACGGCGCCGGCACGTCGGGGGTGGCGGCGATCAGGAAGGCGCACTCGGGGGTGGCGTCGAGGAGTTCGTCCAGGGCGCTGCCGCCGAACTCGATGTCGTCCAGGACGACGACCGCGCCGATCTCACGGACGTACTCGAGCAGTTCGTCCCGGCCCGGGCGGTGCCGGGGCGCGTCGTGCACGGCGTGGAAGAGGTCGTGCAGCAGGTCGGTGACCGTGCGGCGGTGGCCGGTGAGGCGGACGACGCCGTCGGGGGCGAGATCCTCGCAGTCCTCGGCGACCAGGTCGAGGAGGCTGGTGCGGCCGGAGCCGCCGGGTCCGGTCAGGCGCACCGAGCGGCCGCGGGCGAGCAGCCGTACCAGCCGCTCGCGTTCGTCCTGGCGCTCCAGCAGCGGCTCCGCGGACGGGGCGGGTCCGGGCGGGACGGGCGGCCTGGCCGCGCGGTCGGCGTCGGCGCGATCGGCCGCCGTGTACCGGGTCGCCCGGTCCGGGCGTTCTCCGGGCGGGCACGCCTCTATCTCGCTGCCGTCGACGGGGTTGACGGTGAGCAGGAAGTCGCCCGTGACGAGCTGCACCGTGCGGGCCGGTGCGGGCGTGTGCGGTGTGAAGTCGGATGCGAGGGAGTCCCTGGGGGGCCGCCGGCCCGGCGCGTGGCCGTCGCCGTCATGGCCCATGCCCTCGGGATCCCGGTTGTTCGGGTCCATGGGTTCCATAGGTTCCAAGCCCCCCAAAAGCGTCTCGTGTGCTGGGCGGAGTCCGGCGACCCAGCCCACCCCCGGCCTTGCCGCACACCACGCTGTCGCTTCTGGTCCGGGCCCGCTCGAGGGTTGCGAGGCAGCGGGCGACCGAACCCTAAACCTTCGCACAGTATCTCCGACAGCCCGGGGTGCTACGCCGACCGGGACGTCACAGTCTCGTGAGGATTGCGTGCGACGTACGGTTCGATGCGGTCCGTCCGGTCTCTGCCGTCGCCCGGTTCACACCGGTACGCGCCGCCCCGCGCCCCGGCGGGTCTCCCGCCGCACCGGCGTGCGGCCCCCCGGGCCGGCGGCGGGTGTCAGACGCGGGGCAGGGACTCCACGCCGATGCCGCCCTCGATGGCGAGGATGCGGTGCAGCCGGGTGGCCACCAGCAGGCGCTGCATCTGCGGCGGTACGGCCCGCAGCACCAGGCGCCGGCCGCAGCGGCCGGCGCGCCGGTGGACACCCATGATCACGCCGAGTCCGGTGGCGTCCCAGGAGTCGAGCTCCGACAGGTCGAGGACCAGGTCGCCCGCGCCGTCGTCCACGGCCGAGTGCAGGACCGTACGGGCGTCCGCCGCGCTGCGGACGTCGAGGCGGCCCCCGACGACCACCTCGGCGTGGTCGCCCCTGATGTACATATGCGCTCCCCGTGAATGCGGTGGCGTGCTCCGTGTGACGGTTGGCTGTGCAACGTCTGACTGCTTCTGTGACGGTCCGGTTGCTGGTTGTTGGCGAATCGATACCGAATTCACCCTCACGGGTGAGGCAGACGGCCGTTGTACGGCCCGGACCGGGTCGGTGCTCGTTCTAGTGCTTGTAGAAGCCCTGCCCGCTCTTGCGGCCGATGTCACCGGCGTCCACCATCCGGCGCATCAGCTCCGGCGGGGCGAACTTCTCGTCCTGGGTCTCGGTGTAGATGTTGCTGGTGGCGTGCAGCAGGATGTCGACGCCGGTGAGGTCCGCGGTGGCGAGCGGTCCCATGGCGTGGCCGAAGCCCAGCTTGCAGGCGAGGTCGATGTCCTCGGCGGTGGCCACGCCCGACTCGTACAGCTTGGCCGCCTCGACGACGAGGGCGGAGATGAGCCGGGTGGTGACGAAGCCGGCCACGTCGCGGTTGACGACGATGCAGGTCTTGCCGACGGACTCGGCGAACTCCCGTGCCGTGGCGAGGGTTTCGTCGCTGGTCTTGTAGCCGCGGACGAGCTCGACGAGCTGCATCATCGGCACCGGCGAGAAGAAGTGCACGCCGACGACCCGCTCCGGGCGCTCCGTCACGGCCGCGATCTTGGTGATCGGGATGGCGGAGGTGTTGGAGGCGAGCACCGCGTCCTCGCGGACCAGCTTGTCCAGCGTGCGGAAGATCTCGTGCTTGACGTCGAGCTTCTCGAAGACCGCCTCGACGACGATGTCGGCGTCGGCCGCCGCGTCCAGGTCGGTGGTCGTGGTGATGCGGGCGAGGGCGGCCTCGGCGTCGGCGGCCTCCAGCTTGCCCTTGGAGACGAACTTGTCGTACGAGGCCTTGATGCCGTCGGTGCCACGCCGGAGCGCCTCGTCCGTGACGTCACGCATCACGACCTCCCAGCCCGCCTGAGCGGAGACCTGGGCGATGCCGGATCCCATGAGGCCGGCCCCGATGACGGCGAGCTTCCGTGCCACTTACGACTCCCCTTCGGACGACTGCGCGGACGACGGCCGCGCGAGCGCTTACACGCTGTTTACGTATGGCTCCTGGGGCGGACACTAGCGCCCGTTCGGGGCTGTGTGACCAGTAAGTAATGCGCGTCACGTCTCAGATGACGGACATCACACCGGCAGGGGTCACCGATCGCCTCGGACGGCGTAGTTGAGCACCTTTTCGCTCAACAGGTCCTCGATGTCGTCGAGGAGCACCAGTACCTCTCGGGACACTTCGGCCGGTTTGCGGCCCGCGAGCATCTGGCGTCCGATGGCGACGAACACCGTCTGGTGGATCCAGCAGATCTGCCCGGCCATCAGGCCGGGCAGCGGGTCGGCCGCGGCCGCGCCCGTCTCCTCGCGCAGGGCGGACTCCAGGTTGTCGTGGATCTCCTGCTGCAGGCTCCACAGCCGGGAGCGCAGCGGCGGCGCCTCGTGGATGACGCGCATGAAGCGGTCGTAGCCCTCCATCAGGCCGACCCGGGGCGAGACGGCCTCGACCTCCTCGCGCAGTTCGCGCAGTACGGCCCGGGCGGCCGACTCCCCCGCGTCCCGGCCGCGCACCCAGCGGGCCAGCCGGTCGACGACGCCGGCGGAGCGGTCGAAGAAGAGGTCCTCCTTGGCCGGGAAGTAGTTGTAGACGGTGTTGACGGAGACGTCGGCGGCCTCTGCCACGTCCGCCATCGTCACCGCCGCGAAACCGCGCTCCACGAACAGCCCGGTGGCGATGTCCGAGATGCGCTGCCTGGTCTCGCGTTTCTTCCGCTCCCTGAGCCCCTCTGCCATGACGTCATCGTAGGGCGGCACGCGATTCGCTGGGGTCAATCAAAATTTGGTGACGTTGCAAAATTTCAGCGACTCTGTTTTTCTGGCCGCATGGCAGCAGTCATCACCGCGGCCGGACTGGCCCGCACCTTCCAGACCAAGCGCGGCCCGGTCCAGGCCGTGCGCGGCATCGACCTCACCGTCCGCGAGGGCGAGATCCTCGGCCTCCTCGGCCCCAACGGCGCAGGCAAGACGACCACCCTGCGGATGCTCACCACCCTGCTGGCCCCGACCGGCGGCACGGCCACCGTCGCGGGCCGCGACCTGGCCACGGACCCGGTCGGGGTGCGGCGGGCCTGCGGGTACGTCGCACAGTCCGGCGGGATCGACGGGCAGATCACCGTGCGGGAGGAACTGGTCACCCAGGGGCGGATGTACCGGCTGACGAAGTCGCAGGCAGTCGATCGCGCCGAGGAGTTGGCGCGGGAGCTGGACCTGGTGGAGCTGCTCGACCGCAGGACCGCCACGCTCTCCGGCGGCCAGCGCCGCCGCCTGGACGTCGCGATGGCGCTCACCCACCGCCCGCGCGTGCTGTTCCTCGACGAGCCGACGACGGGCCTGGACCCCGGCAGCCGGGCCGACCTGTGGAACCTCGTCCGCCGGCTGCGCGACGAGCACGGCACGACCGTCTTCCTCACCACCCACTACCTCGACGAGGCCGACGCGCTCTCCGACCGGCTGGTCGTCGTCGACCGGGGCGTGGTGGCGGCGGAGGGCACGCCGAGCGCGCTGAAGCTGGAGTACGGAGGCTCGATCGACGCCTCGCTCCAGGACACCTTCCTCGCGATCACCGGCCGTGGCCCCGCCACCGCCCACGCCACGCCCGTGGCCGTATAGGACTCAAGGACGACTGGAAACCTGGAAACCGGATGCTTCTCCACGACACGGCCCTCATCTACGGCCGCTATCTGCGCCAGTCCCTGCGCTCCCGCTTCGCGCTGCTCTTCGGGGTACTGATGCCGCTGCTGTACCTGCTCTTCTTCGGCCCGCTGCTCACCCGTCTGCCCCTGGGCCGGCAGGGCAGCTCGTGGCAGGTGCTCGTCCCCGGACTGCTGCTCCAACTCGGCCTGTTCGGTGCGTCCTTCGCCGGCTTCACCGTCATCGTCGAGAAGGGCCAGGGCGTGGTGGAGCGCATGCGGGTCACCCCCGTGAGCCGGCTCGCGCTGCTGCTGGGTCGCGTGCTCCGGGACGCCACGGTCTTCGTCTTCCAGGCGGTGCTGCTGGTGCTCGCGGCCGTGGCCATGGGGCTACGGGCCCCGCTGCCGGGTGTTCTCATCGGCTTCGCGTTCGTCGCACTGCTGACGATCTCGCTCGCCTCACTGTCGTACGCGCTGGCGATGAACGTGCGCACCCCGCAGGAGTTCGGGCCGGTGATCAACGCGCTGACCATGCCGTCCATGCTCCTGTCGGGCCTGATGCTGCCGATGACCCTCGGGCCGGCCTGGCTGGACGTGCTCTCCCACCTCACCCCGTTCCGCTATCTGGTGGACGCGGTGCGGGACGCCTACGTCGGCTCCTACACGAGCGCACACATGCTGTACGGCGTGCTGGTGGCCGTCGGGCTCGCGGCACTGTCCGTGACAGTGGGCACACGTGTGTTCCGTACGGCCGGCGCGTAACTAGGCTGGTCACATGGTCAATCTGACGCGCATCTACACCAGGACCGGCGACCAGGGCACCACCGCCCTCGGCGACATGAGCCGGGTCGCCAAGACCGATCTGCGCATCGCCGCGTACGCCGACGCCAACGAGGCGAACGCGGTGATCGGCACGGCGATCGCGCTGGGCGGGCTCGACGAGGAGATCGTGAAGGTCCTGGTCCGCGTGCAGAACGATCTGTTCGACGTGGGGGCGGACCTGGCCACGCCGGTGGTGGAGAACCCCGAGTTCCCGCCGCTCAGGGTCGAGCAGTTCTACGTCGACCGGCTCGAGGCGGACTGCGACCGGTTCAACGCCGAGCTGGAGAAGCTGCGCTCCTTCATCCTCCCCGGGGGTACGCCCGGCGCGGCGCTGCTGCACCAGGCGTGCACGGTCGTACGGCGGGCCGAGCGCTCGACGTGGGCGGCGCTGGAGGTGCACGGCGAGGTGATGAACCCGCTGACCGCCACCTACCTCAACCGCCTGTCCGACCTGCTGTTCATCCTGGCCCGGACGGCGAACAAGGAGACCGGCGACGTGCTGTGGGTGCCGGGCGGGGAGCGCTAGAGACACCCCATATGGGTGCGCTTCGAAGCAGCGCCGTCCGCCCGGCCGCCCCGCCTCAGCGGTCGTCGTCGCTCGCCGCGTCCCGGTCGGCGGCGGCAGCCGCGGACTCGGCGGCGTCCACCTTCTTCTCCATGTCCGCGTAGCCGGAGGGTGCTCCGGCCGGGGCGGATCCGGACGAAGACGCCGAGGGCGTGGCGGACGGCGCCCCCTTCGGGGCCGTACCCGCGTGGCCGGCGCACCCTGCGGTGAGCCCCACCAGCAGGGCCGCCGCCGCGACGGCAGTCCGCCGGGCGCGCATCAGCTCCCCTTCTTGTTCGTGCTCTTGCCGTTGTCGTTGGCCTGGCACCAGGTCTTCACCGCGGCCAGGTCCTTCTTGCGCTGCTCCAGGTCGGTGCGCAGCGACGTGCGCTGGTTCAGCCGGTCCTGGAGGAAGGTGGCGATCTCGGTGTGGCCCGCCTTCTTGGCGTTGTCGACGCGCTTCTGCAGCCGGGCGACCGAGCCTCGGGTGCCGGCTCCCGCGTCCAGCCGCTTCAGGGACCGGTCGATCCGCCGGTCGAGCTTCGGCACCCGCTTGCACAGGGCGTGCGCGCCGTCACCGGTGGGCCCGGGCGCGGGGGCGCTCTCGGCCGCCGCCGCACTCGTGGTGCCCGCGAGGACCGCCGTCACGGCGAGTCCCGTGAGCAGCGTGCGCGTCCGTCGTCGTGCGTCCATCTGCCTCTCCGTCCGTTCGCATGCGTTTTCGTGCGTGTCCGGACGGGACGTCGTCCGTCGTCCGTCCGGTGCGACGCAGGCTAGGGACGGTCTTTGGGGAAACTCTGTGACCGCTTCGTCCCGGCTGTGCCGGCTGCTCCCGCCGTACCGATCAGCCAGTCCCGCCGACCGGGCAGCTCGCCGCCGCCCGAGCCGCCGCCCGAGTCCGTGCCCGACGGCAGCCGGACCTCGAAGCGCGCCCCCGTGCCGCCGGGCGCGTCCGTGACGGTGACGCTCCCCCGGTGCAGCGCCGTCTGCTGGGCGACGAGGGTGAGCCCGAGGCCGGAGCCGGCGCTGTCCGGTCCCCGCTGGAACCGCTCGAAGATCCGTTCCCGGGCCTCGGGCGGTACGCCGGGCCCCTGGTCGTCCACCGTGATCACCACCTGGTGGTCGGTGCCGCGCACCCCGACCGCCACCCGGAGCCGGCCGTGCGCGTCCCGGCCGTGGGCCAGGGCGTTGCCCAGCAGGTTGTCCAGCAGCAGCCGCAGCCCCGGCTCCCAGCCGTGCACGGCAAGGCCGGGCGGTGCGTCCAGGGTGATCAGGGCGTCCGGGGCGCGGCGCCGTGCCTCGGCCACGGCGGCGTCGGCGGCCTCGGAGACGTCCACCGTGCCCAGCGCCTCCGCCTCCACCAGGTCCCCGCGTCCCAGCTCGCGCAGCATCACCAGCAGGCCGAGCAGCCGGGCGTGCTCGCGCCCGAGGTCGGTGAGGACCTCGGTGCGGTCCGGTTCGGGCAGGTCGGGGTGGCCGGCGAGGATGTCGAGGTTGGTGCCCATGCTCATCAGCGGGGTGCGCAGTTCGTGGGCGGCGGCGGCGGAGAAGGAACGGGCCGTGTCCAGGGCCTCGGCGGTGCGCGCGGCCTGCTCGTCGTAGCGGGCGAGGACGGTGCGCACGGTGGCCGCGAGCTCGTCGACCTCCGTGACACCGGTCGGCCGGTGGTCGAGCCGGGCGGCTGAGGTGCGCGGGTCGAGTCCGGCCGTACGGCGGGTGAGGCGGCGCAGGGGCGCGCTCGCGCTGCCGGCCAGACCCCAGGCGAGCAGCCCGGACAGCGGCGCGGCGAGCAGCGCCGTCAGAACGACACGGCGGCGTACGGCCCCCAGTTGGGCCCGGTCGGCGGTGTCCGGCGAGAACACCCACAGGGTGCCGGAAACGGAGGAGCCCTTCAGCGGACGTGACAGGGCGCGCCAGCTCCGCCCGCCGGCGCGGACCGTGACCGGCCCGGAGGTCTGGCCGGGCAGGCTCACCGAGGGGTCGGGCTGGGGTCCGCCGCTGAAGGTGGCGTCCGGGGCGAGGACGCGTACGCCGACGTCGAGGGCGGAGCTGAACAGCTGCCGTTCCCTGGTGTCGGCGGCCTTCGGACGGCCGTTGCGGGTGGCGCGCAGCAGGGCGCGGGCGTCCGGGGCGATGGCGGCGGCCCGGCGGCGCAGGTGGTCGTCCTCCACGCGGTGCAGGTCGCGGGCGACCAGGTGCAGCAGCAGCCAGCCGGAGGCCGCCACCAGCAGCGGGACGGTGCAGCCGACGGCGAGCCCGATACGGGTGGAGAGCCTCACGGCGCGTCCCGCAGGACGAAGCCGACCCCGCGCACGGTGTGGACCAGCCGGGGCCGCCCGTCCGCCTCCAGCTTGCGCCGCAGGTAGCTGACGAAGGTGTCGACCGTGTCGGTGCGCACGTCGAAGTCGTAGCCCCACACCCGCTCCAGGAGCTGGTCGCGGGTGAGGACCAGCCCGGCGTTGCGGGCGAGCACCTCCAGCAGCTCGAACTCACGCCGGGTCAGCTCCAGGGCCCGCCCGTCGCGCTCGGCGGTGCGCGCCGCCGGGTCGATCACCAGGCCCGCCACGCACAGCACCTCACGGCCGGTGGGCGGCCGGCGGCGCAGCAGCGCGCGCAGCCGCAGCACCAGTTCCTGCAGCGCGAACGGCTTGACCAGGTAGTCGTCACCGCCCGCCTGGAGCCCGGCGATGCGGTCGGCGGTCTCGTCCAGCGCGGAGAGCATCAGCACGGGCACGTCCTGGCCGGCCGCGCGCAGCCGGGTGCACACCTCTATGCCGCTCATCCCGGGCATCGACACATCCAGGACCAGCACGTCCGGCGGCGCCTGCCCGATGGCCTCCAGCGCCTCCGCCCCGCCGCCCGCGCTGCGCACCGCGAACCCGCTCAGCCGCAGTCCGCGCTCCAGTGAGCGACGTATCGCCGCGTCGTCGTCGACGACCAGCACGTCCCCGGCCCGCCCGGCATCCGACATCCGCCCTCCTCATCGCCCGGTCAGCGTACGACCGTCCTCGGAGCGCGCGGCCCCGGCGGGGGCTTTCTTGGAGAAGAGCAGTGGGTCAGCGCGATCAGGCCGTGCATCGGAGCCGACGGTAGATCTCCCGGCGATGCCCCACTTCGACCACCAGGATGACGAGCTTGCCATCGTCGATCATGTAAGCGATGCGGTACACGCCGACGCGAAGCCGGTACAGGTCCTTGTGCCCCGACAGCTTCTTGACGTCGACATCCTCGCGGTACGGATCGTCGCAGAGACGGCTGAGCGCGTGGAGGATGCGCAGCGCGCCGCACCCAGGCCGTCGCCGCCGAACGTCGGTTCCGGAGCCCAGGGGGTGTCTCGTCGATCAGGCCGGATCAGGGAGCGGTGGCTGGTGGTGAGGGCACCTCCCACGCCGTTCAGGCAGTGGGGGAACATCGCAAGGCGGAGGAGGGAGTCGATGCGGAGCATCGGCGACCGACGACAACGCCGCGAGGTGCGGCACCAGGCGCCGCGAGCCCGGCATGACCGACGAGACACCACCTAGGGCCGTCCCACCGGCGCTGGACAGCCGCACCCGCCGGGAACGCGAGGTGCTCTCCTGCCTCGGTGAGGGTCTGTCCAACGCGGAGATCGCCGTCCGGCTGGACATGGCGGAGGCGACGGTGAAAAGACGCACGCCAGCCGCCTGCTGGGCAAGCTGGAGCTGTGCAGCCGGGTTCAAGCCGCGGTGCTGGCACAGGAGTTGGGATCCAGGGGCCACTCCCTGCTCAGTGGTCCAGACCTATTGACCTATGGTCCAGACCTTTCTACGCTCGCAGCACTGCGGGCGTGATGGCTCAGTCATGCCCCTGACAATAACCCCCCGACAAGGGAGGCGCAGCATGCGCTTCGGACACAGAGCCGCGGCAGGGTTCGCGACCCTGTTGCTTCCCCTGGCCGGACTGGTCGGACTCGCCGACTCCGCCCACGCCGCGGCCGAGGCCACCTCGGCCACCGCCACCTACACCAAGACCCAGGACTGGGGCTCCGGCTTCGGCGGTCAGTGGACCATCAAGAACACCGGTACCACCGCGATCAGCTCCTGGACCCTGGAGTGGGACTTCCCCTCCGACACCAAGGTGACCTCCGCCTGGGACGCCTCAGTGACCAACTCCGCCAACCACTGGACCGCCAAGAACACCTGGAACGGCAACATCGCCCCGGGTGCCTCGGTCTCCTTCGGTTTCAACGGCACCGGATCCGGCTCCCCCAGCAACTGCCTGGTCAACGGCGGCAGCTGCGACGGCGGCCCGACCGTGCCGGGCGACAACCCGCCCTCCGCGCCGGGCGCGCCGACCGCCTCCGGCATCACCGACACCTCGGTGAAGCTCAGCTGGGGCGCGGCCACCGATGACAAGGGCATCAAGAACTACGACGTCCTGCGTGACGGCAAGACGGTCGCCACCGTGACGACGACCTCGTACACGGACAGCGGTCTGACCGCCGGCACCGACTACTCCTACACCGTCCAGGCCCGTGACACCGCCGGCCAGACCGGCCCGGTCAGCGGATCGGTCGCCGTGCACACCACCGGTGGCACGACCACCCCGCCGCCCCCCGGCGGCAAGGTGAGGATGGGCTACTTCACCGACTGGGGCATCTACGCCCGCAACTACAACGTCAAGAACATCGTGACGTCCGGCTCCGCGTCCAAGATCACGCACATCAACTACGCCTTCGGCAACGTCACCGGCGGCAAGTGCGCGATCGGCGACTCCTACGCCGACTACGACAAGGCGTTCACCGCCGACAACTCCGTCAGCGGCGTCGCCGACACCTGGGACCAGCCGCTGCGCGGCAACTTCAACCAGCTGCGCGAGCTCAAGGCCAAGTACCCGAACATCAAGGTGATCTACTCCTTCGGTGGCTGGACCTGGTCCGGCGGCTTCGCGGAGGCGGCCAAGAACCCCGCGGCCTTCGCCCAGTCCTGCTACGACCTGGTGCACGACCCGCGCTGGTCCGATGTCTTCGACGGCATCGACATCGACTGGGAGTACCCGAACGCCTGTGGTCTGACCTGTGACTCGAGCGGCCCGGCGGCCTTCAAGAACCTGATGTCCGCGCTGCGCGCCAAGTTCGGCAAGGAGCTCGTCACCGCCGCGGTCACCGCGGACGGCTCCGCCGGCGGCAAGATCGAGGCCACCGACTACGCCGGTGCCTCGCAGTACGTCGACTGGTACAACGTGATGACGTACGACTTCTTCGGCGCCTGGGACGCGAAGGGCCCGACCGCCCCGCACTCCCCGCTCACGTCCTACAACGGCATCCCGAAGGACGGCTTCACCACCGCCGACGCGATGGCCAAGTTCAAGGCCCAGGGCGTGCCCGCGAGCAAGCTGCTCATCGGCATCGGCTTCTACGGCCGCGGCTGGACCGGCGTCACCCAGGACGCCCCGGGCGGCACCGCCACGGGCCCGGCGGCCGGCACCTACGAGCAGGGCATCGAGGACTACCACGTCCTCAAGACGGCCTGCCCGACCACCGGCACCATCGCCGGTACGGCCTACGCCCACTGCGGCAGCAACTGGTGGTCCTACGACACCCCGGCCACCATCAAGTCGAAGATGGCCTGGGCCAACAGCCAGGGCCTCGGCGGCGCCTTCTTCTGGGAGTTCAGCGGTGACACCGGCAACGGTGAACTGGTGAGCGCCCTCAGCAGCGGCCTGTCGTAAGCAGACAAGGCCCACGGAAACACGGAGCTCCCCCGGACCTGGTCCGGGGGAGCTTCGTCATGAGTGCCGGTGACCTACGCGACGTTCACCCTCTGTCCGGGCGGGGCCGCCTCCAGCCAGGCCAGGAATCCGGTCAGGGCGTCCTCGCTCATGGCCAGTTCCAGCCGCGTGCCCCGGTGCAGACAGACGAGGATCACCGCGTCGGACAGCAGGGCGAGTTCCTCCTCGCCCTCGGGCAGCCGGCGGCCGGCCACCTCGATCGACGCGCGCTCCAGCGTGCGGCGCGGGCGGGGGGCGTAGGAGAAGACCCGGAACCACTCCACGCGGTCGCCGTTGTAGCGGGCGACGCCGTAGCTCCAGCCCTTGCCGCTGGTGTCCGGCTTCTCCGCCACGTCCCAGCGCAGACTGCAGTCGAAGGTGCCGCCGGAGCGCTGGATGAGCCTGCGTCGCAGCCCGAAGACGAACAGTCCCACCACCACGAGCGCGACCACGACCCCGCACACGCTCAGAGCGAGGACCATCGATACCGACCTCCTCGTCTCCTAGGTAATGGAACGGAAAAAACACCCACATCCGCCTCAGCCGCGGCCGGTACCGGATTACTCCGGTACCGGCCGCGGCTGAGTGGTGTCATCGCATGGCGCTCGGTTCAGCGCGCCGCCGCAGCCGCCCGCAGACGGACGTCGGCGCGCCGCTGGGCGACCTCGTCCTCGTCCGCCTTCGCGCGCTCCAGCTCCTGCTCCGTGCGCTGGACGTCGATCTCCTCGGCGAGCTCGGCGATCTCGGCCAGCAGCGAGAGCTTGTTGTCCGCGAACGAGATGAAACCGCCGTGCACCGCGGCGACGACCGTTCCACCTTCACTCGTACGGATGGTCACCGGGCCCGACTCCAGCACACCGAGCAGCGGCTGGTGACCGGGCATGACGCCGATGTCGCCGGACGTGGTGCGCGCGACGACCAGGGTGGCCTCGCCGGACCAGACCTGGCGGTCGGCGGCGACCAGCTCGACGTGCAGCTCAGCAGCCAAGGGTGGCTCCTCGGGTCACCACCCGGCGGTAGTGCCGGGTGTTGGGGTCAATTCTAAGGGGCGTGAGGAAGGGGGCGGGACGCGCCCGCCCCCTTCCGGGTGTGAGCCGTGAGACTCACGTGGTGTGAGCCGCGAGACCCACTGCGAGCTCCGGGCTCAGGAGACGCCCAGCTCCTTCGCGTTCTTCTTCAGGTCCTCGAGACCACCGCACATGAAGAACGCCTGCTCCGGGAAGTGGTCGTACTCGCCGTCGCAGATCGCGTTGAACGCGGCGATCGACTCGTCCAGCGGCACGTCCGAACCGTCCACGCCGGTGAACTGCTTGGCGACGTGGGTGTTCTGGGACAGGAAGCGCTCCACGCGACGGGCACGGTGGACGACGAGCTTGTCCTCCTCGCCGAGCTCGTCGATACCGAGGATCGCGATGATGTCCTGCAGGTCCTTGTACTTCTGCAGGATGTTCTTCACGCGCATGGCCGCGTTGTAGTGGTCCGCGGAGATGTACCGCGGGTCCAGGATCCGGGACGTGGAGTCCAGCGGGTCCACGGCCGGGTAGATGCCCTTCTCGGAGATCGGACGGGACAGAACCGTCGTCGCGTCGAGGTGGGCGAAGGTGGTCGCCGGGGCCGGGTCGGTCAGGTCGTCGGCGGGGACGTAGATCGCCTGCATCGAGGTGATCGAGTGACCGCGGGTCGAGGTGATGCGCTCCTGGAGGAGGCCCATCTCGTCGGCCAGGTTCGGCTGGTAACCCACCGCGGACGGCATACGGCCGAGCAGGGTGGAGACCTCGGAACCGGCCTGCGTGAAGCGGAAGATGTTGTCGATGAAGAACAGCACGTCCTGCTTCTGCACATCGCGGAAGTACTCCGCCATGGTCAGACCGGCGAGGGCCACGCGCAGACGGGTGCCCGGGGGCTCGTCCATCTGGCCGAAGACCAGCGCGGTCTTGTCGATGACGCCGGAGTCCGACATCTCCTCGATGAGGTCGTTGCCCTCACGGGTGCGCTCGCCGACACCGGCGAACACGGAGACACCGTCGTGGTTGTTGGCGACGCGGTAGATCATCTCCTGGATGAGCACCGTCTTGCCGACGCCGGCACCGCCGAACAGACCGATCTTGCCGCCCTTGACGTACGGGGTCAGCAGGTCGATGACCTTGACGCCGGTCTCGAACATCTCGGTCTTCGACTCGAGCTCGTCGAAGTTCGGGGCCTTGCGGTGGATGGACCAGCGCTCGCCCTCGTAGGACTCGTCGACGTTCAGCACCTCACCGAGGGTGTTGAACACCTTGCCCTTGGTGAAGTCGCCGACCGGGACGGTGATGCCGTCACCGGTGTCGACGACCGGGGCCTGGCGGACCAGACCGTCGGTCGGCTGCATGGAGATGGTGCGGACCAGGCCGTCACCCAGGTGCTGGGCGACCTCCAGGGTCAGCGTCTTCTTCTCGCCCGCGTTCGCCGGGTCGGCGACCTCGACGTGGAGGGCGTTGTAGATGTCCGGCATCGCGTCGACGGGGAACTCCACGTCGACGACCGGGCCGATGACCCGGGCGACGCGGCCCGTAGCCGTCGCGGTCTCAACAGTGGTGGTCATTTATCGGTCACTCCCCGCGGTCGCGTCGGCCAGGGCGCTCGCGCCACCGACGATCTCGCTGATTTCCTGGGTGATTTCGGCCTGGCGGGCCGCGTTGGCAAGACGGGAGAGCGTGTTGATCAGCTCGCCCGCGTTGTCGGTGGCCGACTTCATCGCGCGCCGCGTGGCGGCGTGCTTCGAAGCGGCCGACTGGAGCAGCGCGTTGTAGATGCGGCTCTCGACGTAGCGCGGCAGCAGGGCGTCGAGGACGTCCTCCGCGGACGGCTCGAAGTCGTACAGCGGAAGGATCTCGTCCTTCTTCTGCGTCTGCTCCGCCACCTCTTCGAGGCGCAGCGGCAGCAGCCGGGAGTCGACCGCCGTCTGCGTCATCATCGAGACGAACTCGGTGTAGACGATGTGGAGTTCGTCCACGCCGCCGTCCGCCGTCTCCCGCTCGATGGCCTCGATCAGCGGCGCCGCCACCTTCTTGGCGTCCGCGTACGTGGGCTCGTCGGTGAAGCCCGTCCACGACTCCGCGATCTTGCGCTCACGGAAGTTGTAGTGGGCGACACCACGCCGGCCGACGATGTACGCGTCGACCTGCTTGCCCTCGCGCTCCAGGCGCTCGGTCAGCTGCTCCGCGGCCTTGATGGCGTTGGAGTTGAAGGCGCCGGCCAGACCGCGGTCGCTCGTCAGGAGCAGGACCGCGGCACGGGTCGGGTTCTCCGTCTCCGTGGTCAGCGGGTGCTTGGTGTTCGAACCGGTGCCGACCGCCGTGACCGCGCGGGTCAGTTCCTGCGCGTACGGCGTGGAGGCCGCCACCTTGCGCTGCGCCTTGACGACGCGCGAGGCGGCGATCATCTCCATCGCCTTGGTGATCTTCTTGGTCGCGGTGACGGATCGGATGCGACGCTTGTAGACCCGGAGCTGGGCTCCCATGAGTCAGGTCCCTTCCTTACGTCACTTGGCGGCAGCGGCCGGGGTGTCCTCGCCGAGCAGCTTGCCGTCCGAGGTCTCGAACTGCTTCTTGAACTCCGCGACCGCGTCCGCGATGGCCTGGATCGTGTCGTCGGACATCTTGGCGCCCTCCTTGATGGAGGTCATGAGGCCCTGCTCCTTGCGGTGCAGGTACTCCAGGAGCTCCTTCTCGAAGCGGCGGATGTCGACGACCGGCACGTCGTCCATGCGGCCGGTGGTGCCGGCCCAGATGGAGACGACCTGGTCCTCGGTGGCCATCGGCTCGTACTGGTTCTGCTTCAGCAGCTCGACCATGCGCTGACCGCGCTCCAGCTGGGCCTTGGAGGCCGCGTCCAGGTCGGAACCGAAGGCGGCGAACGCCTCCAGCTCACGGAACTGGGCGAGGTCCACACGGAGGCGGCCGGAGACCTGGCGCATCGCCTTGTGCTGGGCGGAGCCACCGACGCGGGAGACCGAGATACCGACGTTCAGCGCGGGGCGCTGACCGGCGTTGAACAGGTCGGACTCCAGGAAGCACTGGCCGTCGGTGATGGAGATGACGTTGGTCGGGATGAACGCCGAGACGTCGTTGGCCTTGGTCTCGACGATCGGCAGACCGGTCATCGAACCGGCACCCATGTCGTCGGAGAGCTTCGCGCAGCGCTCCAGCAGCCGGGAGTGCAGGTAGAAGACGTCACCCGGGTAGGCCTCGCGGCCCGGCGGGCGGCGCAGCAGCAGGGAGACGGCACGGTAGGCGTCGGCCTGCTTCGACAGGTCGTCGAAGATGATCAGGACGTGCTTGCCCTGGTACATCCACTGCTGGCCGATGGCGGAACCGGTGTAGGGCGCCAGGTACTTGAAGCCGGCCGGGTCGGACGCCGGGGCGGCGACGATGGTCGTGTACTCCAGCGCGCCGTTCTCCTCCAGCGCGCGGCGGACCGACGCGATGGTGGAGCCCTTCTGGCCGATGGCGACGTAGATGCAGCGGACCTGCTTCTTCGGGTCGCCGGTGCGCCAGTTGTCGCGCTGGTTGATGATCGTGTCGACGGCCAGGGCGGTCTTGCCGGTCTGGCGGTCGCCGATGATCAGCTGACGCTGACCGCGGCCGATCGGGGTCATGGCGTCGACGGCCTTGTAGCCGGTCTCCATCGGCTCGTGCACCGACTTGCGCTGCATGACCGTGGGGGCCTGCAGCTCGAGGGCGCGGCGGCCCTCGGTCTCGATCTCGCCGAGGCCGTCGATCGGGTTGCCGAGCGGGTCCACCACGCGGCCGAGGTAGCCCTCGCCGACGGCGACGGACAGGACCTCGCCGGTGCGGGTGACCGGCTGGCCCTCCTCGATGCCGCTGAACTCACCGAGGACGATGGCACCGATCTCGCGCTCCTCGAGGTTGAGGGCGAGGCCGAGGGTGCCGTCCTCGAACTTCAGCAGCTCGTTGGCCATGGCCGAGGGCAGGCCCTCGACCTTCGCGATGCCGTCGCCGGCAAGGGTGACCGTACCGACCTCCTCGCGCGAGGCCGCGTCCGGCTTGTACGACTGGACGAAGTTCTCCAGCGCGTCCCGGATCTCCTCCGGCCGGATCGTGAGCTCCGCCATCTGGGTTCCCTGCTCTCCTTGTTGGGCCCGAAGTTTCACTTGGGGGGTATTCCACGAGTTCGGGACTCCCCCCAATAAGAGGTGAATCCTCTGCACGGCCCAACCAGGGCCGTCGTGTACGTCTTGCGTGTTGAGTTGCTGCTAGCTCGCCATGCGGCGGGCGGCGTCGTCGAGCCGGTCCGCGAGGGAGCCGTTGATCGTCTCGTCGCCGACCTGCACCCGGATCCCGCCGATCAGCTCGGGGTCCACGTCGATGTTGAGGTGCATCTGGCGGCCGTAGAGCTTGGCGAGGGCGGCGCCGAGGCGCTGCTTCTGCCGGTCGCTCAGCGGGACCGCCGTGGTGACGACGGCGACCATGCGGTTGCGACGGTCGGCGGCGAGCTTGGACAGGGACTCCAGTCCCGTCTCCAGGCTACGTCCCCGCGGCACGGTCACAAGGCGCGTCACCAGACGCTCGGTGGTCGGCTTCGCCCGGCCGCCGAGCAGCCGGTGCAGCAGCTCGACCTTGGCCGAGGTGCGCGCGGCCCGGTCGGTCAGCGCCGAGCGCAGCTCGGTGCTGGAGGAGACGATCCGGCCGAAGCGGAACAGCTCGTCCTCGACGTCGTCGAGCGTGCCGGACCGCTGGGCGGCGGTGAGGTCGGCGAGGTTCGCCAGCTCCTCCAGCGCGTCCACCAGGTCACGCGACTGCGACCAGCGCGAGCGCACGATGCCGGCCACCAGGTCCACGGCCTCGCCGCCGACCTGGCCGCCGAGCAGCCGCTGGACGAGCGTGGCCTTGGCGTCGCCGGACTGCGCCGGGTCGGTGAGGACCCGACGCAGGCCTGCCTCGCGGTCGAGCAGCGCGGTGACGGCCGCCAGCTCGTCGGCGAGCTTCGCGGCGTCGACGGAGGTGGAGTCCGTCAGCGCGTCGAGACGCTCACGTGCGGCGGTCAGAGCCTCGCGGCTCGCTCCGGTCATCGCGCGGCCTCGGCCTTCTCCTCGAGCTCGTCGAGGAAGCGGTCGATCACGCGGCTCTGCCGGGCGTGGTCCTCGAGGGACTCACCGACGAGCTTGCCGGCCAGCTCGGTGGCGAGCTTGCCGACGTCCTGGCGGAGCGCGGACGCGGCGGCCTTGCGGTCGGCCTCGATCTGGGTGTGGCCGGCGGCGACGATCTCCTCGCGCTGACGCTGGCCCTCGGCCCGCATCTCGGCGATGAGCGTGGCGCCCTGCTCCTGCGCCTCCTGGCGCAGGCGCGCGGCCTCGTGCCGGGCCTCGGCCAGCTGGGCCTTGTACTGCTCGAGGACGCTCTGGGCCTCGACCTTCATGGCCTCGGCCTCTTCGATACCGCCTTCGATCGCCGCGCGGCGCTCCTCCAGAACCTTGTTGATGTTCGGCAGGAGCTTCTTCCCGAGGAAGAAGAAGACGATGGCGAAGGTGACGAGGCCGATGACCAGCTCGGGGCCGGGCGGGATGAGAGGGTTCTGCTGCTCCTCCGCCGCCAGCTGCACCAGCTGCTGTGTCAGCTGCATGTCATCAGTGCCTTTCCCTGATGGGGGTGGGTCGTCCGCCGCGGTTTACTTGTAGGTGTAAACGAACGGCATGACGATGCCGATGAGGGCGAGCGCCTCACAGAAGGCGAAGCCCAGGATCTGGTTGGCACGGATCAGACCGGCGGCCTCGGGCTGGCGGGCGAGCGCCTGGGTGCCGTTGCCGAAGATGATGCCGATGCCGATGCCGGGACCGATGGCGGCGAGGCCGTAGCCGACGGAGGCGATGGAGCCGGTGACGGCGGCAAGGGTCTCAGTGGCAGCCATGCTGATTCTTCCTTCTCTTTCAAGGACCGGTGGGGGTTGGCCACCGGACGTCTGTGACGGGGCGGTGCGGGACGGTGGCTCAGTGGTGCTCGGCGAGAGCGCCCTGAACGTAGGAGCAGGCCAGGAGGACGAAGACGTACGCCTGGACGGCCTGGACGAAGAGCTCGAACAGGATCATGACCATGGCCATGACGAACGAGACGGCGCCGGCCGCGATCAGCCAGCTGTTCATCAGGTACCAGCTGGCGACGGTGAACATCACGAGCAGCAGGTGGCCGGCGAACATGTTGGCGAACAGTCGCACCGCGTGCGTGAACGGGCGGACCAGGACGTTCGAGAAGAACTCGATGACCACCACGAGCGGCAGCACCGCGCCGAGCGACTTGTCGTAGCCGGTGAGGTTCTTGAAGCCGCCGACGAAGCCGTGCTTCTTGAACGTCAGGACCATCCAGGTCACGTAGACGACCGCGGCCAGGGCGGCCGGGTAGGCGATGATCGACGTCACCGGGAACTGGGCGACCGGGATGATCGACCAGATGTTCATGATCCAGACGAAGAAGAAGATCGAGACCATCAGCGGGACGTACTTCTCGCCCTCGCGCTTGCCCAGCGTCTCGTAGACGATGCCGCGGCGAACGAAGTCGTAGCCCGCCTCGCCGACCATCTGCAGCTTGCCGGGCACCACCTTGGCCTTGCTGAAGGCGGCCCAGAAGAAGCCGACCACGACCAGCGAGGTGATGATGGCGAGCAGCATCGGCTTGTCGAAGTCGAAGCCGCCGACCGTGAACATCGGCTTGAAGATGAAGGAGTGGAGGCCCGGCGACGGGAAGCCGCAGCCGTTTTCGGCGAAGACGCGGCAACTCCAGTCAAAGGCGAGCGTGGTCTGGTCAGCACTCACCGCGGGCTCCTTCGGCGTGGCGCATGGATACGGCAACCTCGTTGTGTCGGCGCGGCGGGCAGCCGCGGGTCGGCACCGGACTGGTGTTACGGATGTGGGGGCGGCCGGCGGGCATCGAGCCTCGCGATCGAGCAGGCGTCAGCTCAGATGCCCGCGCCCGCGATGCCGCAGTTGGCACCGGACGATAGCAGGAGATCACACACGTCTTTATCCCGGCCCTACCCCTCACGACGAGGACCCTGTCTTCTCGGACTTGTCGTTCTTCTCGGAGTCCGGTTCGACGTAGAAGATCTTGGACTTCATGTGCGCACGGGCCTGCGCCGCCATCCATACGACGGTCGCGGCGACGAGTGAGAACGCGAAGGCCCTGGCGTTGAAGAGCGACGTGCCCTTGAACACGGCCAAGAAGATCATGAGCAGCAGGAGTTGGGCGACGTAGAGCATGAGGCCCATGGCCTGGAAGAGCTGCGGCAGCGTTTTCGCCGTCCACTGCAGCACGTAGAGACCGATCCCCATGTACAGGATGGCCAGGGCTACGCCGACGACGGCCCCGATCGCGCCCTTCCCGCCGGCGACCGCGCCACTGACCGCCACCGCGACCACACCGACAGCTGCGGTGGGCACTGCGGTGTGCAGTAGGTTCCGGACGTCATTGGACGGCATGGCGGCAACTCCGCTTTCACAGGGGGCAGGGGTGTCGTCATGGACGAGCGTAGTCCCCGGTTCGGACGAGGATCCTCCACACCAAGGGCCCCTCGCACTCGGGTCCTTCGGTTGTATCCGGGGTTCTCGTGAACGGTATCACAAACTATTTGATGAGGTCTTTACCTGCTGGGTGTGCTGGCTGTCACACATGAGAGTAAAGCTGCCCGTCTGTGCAAAAAGCGAGCCAAATTGTCTGGTATTAGGGGTCTTTGTCCCCCCACGAGATGGCAACGCTTTAGTCAGATTCTTACCTTGCGGCGTCAGCGCGACGTTCCCGCTTTGCGCCCGTCGAGGACGCGCGAACGGGCGCCCACGGCGGTGGCTCCGTTGACTCCGGCCACTCCGGCCGCGATCGTCGCGGAGTGCTGAGCCGCCTGGGCCCCGTGGGCCTCATGGGGTTCGCAGGCCTCGGCGGCGGCCTCCTGCGCCTCCCGGAGCGCGGCTCCGACCGCCGCCGGAGTGGCGGCGCCCGGGGCCGTGGCCGCGCGACGGCGGCCCCGCCGGTAGCGCGGCGGCACGAACGCCTCCGCCCAGCGCGGGGTACGCGGCGTGAACCGCGGCAGCAGGAGCAGCACCAGGCCGATGAAGCTGAGGACGACGATGCCCAGCACGATCCACATCGACGCCGAGTTGACCGAGTAGGCCAGCGCGCCGAAGCCGATCAGGGCCGCCCAGAAGTACATGATCAGCACGGCCCGGCTGTGCGAGTGGCCGATCTGGAGCAGCCGGTGGTGCAGGTGACCGCGGTCCGCCGCGAACGGCGACTGGCCGCGCCAGGTGCGCCTCACCACCGCGAAGACGAAGTCCGAGGCCGGGATGGCGATGATCGTCAGCGGCAGCAGCAACGGGATGTAGACCGGCACCATCTGGTGCACCGCGTTGCGCTCGGAGCCGGCGAACAGGTTCATCACGTCCGGGTCGACCTGCCCGGTCACCGAGATCGCGCCCGCCGCCAGCACCAGGCCGATCAGCATGGACCCCGAGTCGCCCATGAAGATCCGCGCCGGGTGCATGTTGTGCGGCAGGAAGCCCAGGCACATGCCCATCAGCACGGCCGCGAAGAGGGTCGCGGGGGCGGCGGCCTCGATGCCGTACGAGTACCAGATCCGGTAGGCGTACATGAAGAACGCTGCGGCCGCGATGCACACCATGCCGGCGGCCAGCCCGTCCAGGCCGTCGACGAAGTTGACCGCGTTGATCGTGATCACGACCAGCGCCACCGTCAGCAGGGTGCCCTGCCACTGGGTGAGCGCGACCGTCCCCACGCCCGGCACCGGCAGCCACAGGATCGTCAGACCCTGCATGACCATCACGCCGGCGGCGATCATCTGGCCGCCCAGCTTGATCAGGGCGTCGATCTCGAACTTGTCGTCCAGGACACCGATCAGCCAGATCAGCGCGGCCCCGGAGAGCAGCGCGCGCGGCTCGTTCGACTTCTCGAAGACCTCGTTGAGGTTGGTGAGGTGGTCGGCGACCAGCAGGCCCGCGCACATGCCGAAGAACATCGCGATCCCACCGAGCCGGGGGGTGGGCTCCCGGTGCACGTCACGTGCCCGGATCTCCGGCATCGCCCCCGCCACGATCGCGAACTTGCGCACCGGCCCGGTCAGCAGGTACGTCACCGCGGCCGTGATGCAGAGCGTCAGCAGGTATTCACGCACGGGCTTCCCCACAGGTCTCGCTGGCCATCTCAGCCCCACACCCTAGCGACGCGGGCATATGTATGGGGACTTCCGGGTAGCGACGATGGTTGCACGTGTGGCTGTGCACGGCTCCGGACGGGCCGTGCACGACCATGCGCCTACCCCGTCCCGGGCGCCTCAGGCCCCGTCCAGGCCGTCTCAGCCTCTCACGGGCTCTCTCGGGCACTCTCAGACGGGATACGGCGGGAACCGCACGGTGAGCTCGCGCACGTCCTCACGGGCCCGCGCCGCGTCGAGCTCCCCGCGCAGCACCTTGCCGAAGAGTACGGCGATCCGCTGCATCTCCTCCTGTCCCATGCCCTGCGTGGTCACCGCGGCGGTGCCCAGACGCAGCCCGCGGGCATCGCCGTGCGGCAGCGCGCAGCAGTCCAGCACCATCCCGGCGGCGGCCAGCCGCCCGCGCGCCGCGCGCCCGTCGACGCCGAGGGGCGCCGGGTCGGCGGTGATCAGATGGGTGTCGGTGCCGCCGGTGGTGATGTTCAGCCCCTCCACGGCCAGGTGGGCCGCCAGCACGCGCGCGTTGACGACCACCTGGTGGGCGTAGGCGGCGAAGGCCTGGGTGGCCGCCTCGGCGAACGCCACGGCCTTCGCGGCGATCGTGTGCATCTGGGCGCCGCCCTGGGTGAAGGGAAACACCGCCCGGTCGACGCGCTCGGCCAGCTCGCTCCCGCACAGGATCATCCCGCCGCGCGGCCCGCGCAGCACCTTGTGCGTGGTGGCGCACACCACGTCGGCGTACGGGACGGGACTGGGCGCCGCTCCCCCGGCGACCAGGCCTATCGGGTGCGCGGCGTCGGCGATCAGATAGGCGCCCACCTCGTCGGCGACCGAACGGAAGAAGGCGTAGTCGATGTGGCGCGGGTAGGCGATCGACCCGCACACGATCGCCTTGGGCCGGTGCGTACGGGCCAGGGTGCGCACCTGGTCGTGGTCGATGAGCCCGGTCTCGGCGTCGACGCCGTAGCCGACGAAGTCGAACCAGCGCCCCGAGAAGTTCGCGGGCGAGCCGTGGGTGAGATGACCGCCGTGGGGCAGCCCGAGGGCGAGGACGGTGTCCCCGGGGCGCAGCAGCGCCGCGTAGGCGGCGAGCACGGCGGACGACCCGGAGTGCGACTGCACGTTGGCGTGGTCGGCGCCGAACAGCGTCCTTGCCCGCTCCACGGCCAGCCGTTCGGCCATGTCGACGATCTCGCAGCCGCCGTGGTGCCGGGCGGCCGGGTACCCCTCGGCGTACTTGTTCGCCAGCGGCGAGCCGAGCGCGGCCAGCACCGCGGGCGAGGTGAAGTTCTCCGCCGCGATCAGCTGCAGGGTGGTCGTCTGCCGCTCCAGCTCCCCCAGCAGGATGTCGGCCACTGCGGGGTCCTGCCGCCGCAGGACATCGGCCTCGAGGGCAGGGATGACCGACATGGTGGTCTCCGGACGGTCGACGGTGACGTACGTCCAATGTAGGCCCGCCCCGACCCCCGCGCGCGACCGTTCCCCCTCCCGGCCCACACACCCTCCCTACGGCCCACAGCAACACCCTCGAGGGGCCCACAAGCCGCCCAGGCACCCCGGTCAAGGGCTGCGCCGACCGAAGCCCAACCCCGGCAGCGCCAGGTCCGCGCCGGAAGCCCCCTGGCCTCAGGCGCGGGCGGGTACCCCGGTCAGGGCTGTGACGACCGGGTCCAGGGCCTCGTGTATTTCGTCGCCGATGGAGCGGAAGAAGGGCAGGGGGGCGCCGTAGGGGTCGTAGACCTCGTCGGCCTCGACGCTGGGGGCCAGGAGCCACCCGCGTAGAGCGGCGGCGGCGCGGACCAGGGCCCGTGCGCGTTCCACCACGCCGTCCTCCAGGGGAGGCAGCGTGGCCAGGTCTATCGCCTTCACCAGGCGGGTGAACTCCTTGAGCGTGAAGGTGCGCAGGCCGGCCGAGTGCCCCATGGAGATGACCTGGGCGCGGTGGTCGCGGGTCGCGGTCAGGACCAGGTCGGCCCTGATCACGTGCTCGTCCAGCAGTTCGCGGCCCACGAAGCCGGAGGCGTCCGCGCCGAAGTCCGCCAGGACCGTCTCGGCGTTGCTCTCCATGGGCGCGCCCTCGTGGCCCCAGGTGCCCGCGCTCTCCACGATGAGCCCGCCGCCGGCCGGGTCGCCGAGCCGGTCCGCCAGGAAATGGCGGGTCAGCCGCTCGGTGATGGGCGAGCGGCACACGTTGCCGGTGCTGACGTGGAGGATGCGGAAGGTGTCGTGGGGCGGGCCGGGCTGCGCCGGGATCCCCGTCTCGTACTCCTCGCCTATGCCACGCCCCGCTTCAGGGGCCGTCAATTCGCCACCTCGAGGTCGGGTACGACCTTCCGCAGCTCCTCCGGCGACAGGGCGCCCTCACGGAGCAGTACGGGCACCTCGCGGGTGACGTCGACGATGGAGGACGGGACGTTGCCGGGGGTGGGGCCGCCGTCGAGGTAGACGGAGACGGAGTCGCCGAGCATCTCCTGCGCGGCGTCGCAGTTCTCCGGCGCGGGGTGGCCGGTGAGGTTCGCCGAGGACACGGCCATCGGGCCGACATCGGTGAGCAGTTCGATCGCAACGGGGTGCAGGGGCATCCGGACGGCCACCGTGCCACGGGTGTCGCCCAGGTCCCACTGCAACGACGGCTGGTGCTTCGCGATCAGCGTCAGCGCGCCCGGCCAGAACGCGTCGACCAGCTCCCAGGCCATCTCGGAGAAGTTCGTGACCAGCCCGTGCAGCGTGTTCGGGGAGCCGATGAGAACGGGCGTGGGCATGTTGCGGCCCCGGCCCTTGGCGGCGAGCAGGTCGGCCACGGCCTCGGAGGAGAACGCGTCGGCACCGATGCCGTACACGGTGTCGGTCGGCAGCACCACGAGTTCGCCCCGGCGGACGGCGGACGCGGCCTCGCGCAGACCCGTCACGCGGTCGGTCGCGTCGTTGGTGTCGTATCGCCGTGCCATTGTCAGCGGGCCTCCTCGTACACGTACTGCTGGCTTGAAGTCCTGGTGGGCGCGGTCACGGCAGCGCCTTGCGTGCGGTGGCGAACCGCGGCCGGTTGTTGAGGTCGGGATGGTCGGCCGCGTCCGCCCAGCCCCGCTCCTCGGTGAAGATCCACGGCACCTGGCCGCCCTGGGTGTCGGCGTGCTCGATCACGACGACCCCGCCGGGCCGCAGCAGCCGGTGCGCGGTGCGCTCGATGCCTCGGATCAGCTCCAGGCCGTCCTCACCCGAGAACAGCGCCAGCTCGGGGTCGTAGTCGCGCGCCTCCGGCGCCACGTACTCCCATTCGGTGAGCGGGATGTACGGCGGGTTGGAGATGACGAGGTCGACCTGGCCGTCGAGGTCCGGGAAGGCGGTCAGGGCGTCGCCCTGGCGCAGGTCGACCCTGGACCCCTCCATGTTCTTGCGGGTCCACGTCAGCGCCTCCTCGCTCAGCTCCACGGCGTGCACACGCGAGCGCGGCACCTCCTGGGCGAGGGCGAGCGCGATCGCGCCCGAGCCGGTGCACAGGTCGACGATGCACGGCTCCACCACGTCCATGGCACGCACGGCGTCTATCGCCCAGCCCACCACCGACTCGGTCTCGGGCCGCGGCACGAACACGCCGGGCCCGACCTGGAGCTCCAGGTACCGGAAGTAGGCCCGCCCGGTGATGTGCTGCAGCGGTTCACGCTGCTCGCGCCGGGCGACGACCTCCCAGTACCGGGCGTCGAAGTCGGCGTCCGGCACGGAGTGCAACTGGCTCCGCTTGACTCCGTGCACGAACGCGGCGAGTTCCTCGGCGTCGTTGCGCGGCGAGGGCACGCCGGCGTCGGCCAACCGCTGGGTGGCCTGCGCCACCTCCGCGAGCAGCACGCTGCGGGGGCTTGGGGGTCGCCCCCCAAATTCTTGCTGCACGCTGGTCCTCCGTGCTTGGTACTCGTCCGTGCGTTCCGTACGTACGGTCCGTACGTGCCTTGCGGGCCTTCCCGGTGCTCAGGCCACCGCGAGCTTGGCGGCCGAGTCCGCGTCGACGCAGGCCTGGATCACCGCGGCGAGGTCGCCGTCCAGGACCTGGTCAAGGTTGTACGCCTTGAAGCCGACCCGGTGGTCCGAGATGCGGTTCTCCGGGAAGTTGTAGGTACGGATCTTCTCGGAGCGGTCGACGGTGCGGACCTGGCTGCGGCGGGCGTCGGCGGCCTCCCTCTCCGCCTCCTCCTGCGCCATGGCGAGGAGCCTGGAGCGCAGGATACGCATCGCCTGCTCCTTGTTCTGCAGCTGGCTCTTCTCGTTCTGGCAGGAGGCGACGACTCCGGTGGGCAGGTGCGTGATGCGCACCGCGGAGTCGGTGGTGTTCACGGACTGGCCGCCCGGCCCGGAGGACCGGTAGACGTCGATGCGCAGGTCGTTGGGGTTGATCTCGACGTCGACCTCCTCGGCCTCCGGCGTGACCAGCACACCGGCCGCGGAGGTGTGGATACGGCCCTGGGACTCGGTGGCCGGCACGCGCTGCACGCGGTGCACGCCGCCCTCGTACTTCAGCCGCGCCCACACGCCCTGGCCGGGCTCGATCTGCCCGCGGGCCTTCACCGCGACCTGGACGTCCTTGTAGCCGCCCAGCTCGGACTCGGTGGCGTCGATGATCTCGGTCTTCCAGCCGACGCGTTCGGCGAAGCGCAGGTACATCCGCAGCAGGTCACCGGCGAACAGAGCCGACTCGTCGCCGCCCGCGCCCGCCTTGATCTCCAGGATGACGTCCTTGTCGTCGCTGGGGTCGCGCGGGATGAGCAGGAAGCGGAGCTTCTCGGTCAGCTCCTCGCGCTGCTTGTCCAGCTCCTTGACCTCGGCGGCGAAGTCGGGGTCGTCGGCGGCCAGTTCGCGCGCGGTCTCGATGTCGTCGCCCGTCTGCTTCCAGGAGCGGTACGTGGCGACGATCGGGGTGAGCTCGGCGTACCGCTTGTTGAGCTTGCGCGCGTTGGCCTGGTCGGCGTGGACCGACGGGTCGGCGAGCTTCTTCTCCAGGTCGGCGTGCTCGGCGACGAGCTCCTCGACGGCCTCGAACATCTTTCGGCTCCTGATACTGCGGGGGGTGGGGAAGGGCGGGCGACCAAAAACGCCGGTCCCGGCGCGCACCCCCTCATGCGCGGTTCAGCGCGAGGGGGCACGGCCGTGGACCGGCGAAAAGGGGCTCGCTACTTCTTGGAGCCGGCGGCAGCCTTGCCGAAGCGGGCCTCGAAGCGGGCCACACGGCCACCGGTGTCGAGGATCTTCTGCTTGCCCGTGTAGAACGGGTGGCACTCGGAGCAGACCTCGGCCCGGATGGTGCCGGACTCGATGGTGCTGCGGGTGGTGAACGACGCGCCGCAGGTGCAGCTGACCTGCGTCTCGACGTACGCGGGGTGGATGTCGCGCTTCAAGGTGTCTCCTAGGTTTCGGGAGGGCGCCGGGTCGCCACCGCGGGGTGCGGGAGCGTGAACCGGAGCCGACGTACCAGTCTGCCAGGACTGGCGCCTTCTTCCCAAACCGGGGGGTGCGGTCGTTTGTTCCCGGCGGGGGCACCTGGCCGGGGTGCCCGGTGGCCCGGCGTCCCTCAGCCGCTCACCACGCCCTTCGCCTTGCCCGTGGCCGTTCCCTGAGTCGCGCTCGCCGGGATCGGCCGGTCGTTCTTCAGGGCGTCCCAGACCTGCTGGGCCTTGGACTTCTCGATGATCACGCGGTTGGGGTTCGTGGGGTCGTACTGCACCGGCATCGTGACCATGTTCATGTGGGAGGCGCTGATGCCCTTCAGGCCGTCGGCGAAGGAGATCAGGGAGTTCACCGAGCCCAGGTCGGAGTCGGTGGTGACGGCCCTGGTCGCGGTGTCGGCGAGGTCGTACAGCTTCTTGGGGTTGGTGAACAGGCCGACGTGCTTGACCTGGTCGACCAGGGCCTTGACGAAGGCCTGCTGGAGCTGGATGCGGCCCAGGTCGGAGCCGTCGCCGACGCCGTGCCGGGTGCGGACCAGGCCGAGGGCCTGCTGCCCGGTGAGCGTGTGGGTGCCCGCGTCGAGGTTCAGGTGGCTGTCGGGGTCGTGGATGGTCTTCGTCGTGGTGACCTGGACGCCGCCGAGCTCGTCGATGAGCTTCTGGAAGCCGCTGAAGTCGACCTCCAGGTAGTGGTCCATCCGGACCCCGGTGAGCGCCTCGACGGTCTTGACGGCGCAGGTGGCGCCGCCGGTGGAGTACGCCTCGTTGAACATCACGCCGTGTGCGGCCGGGTGCGTGCCGCCCTTCGCGTCGGTGCACTCGGGGCGGTCCACGAGGGTGTCGCGCGGCACGGAGACCACGCCGGCCTTCTTGTGGCCCGCGTACACGTGCACGATCATCGCCGTGTCGGAGCGGGCGCTGCCGTCGTCGGTGCCGCCGCCCAGCTTCTTGTTGCCGCCGCTGCGTGTGTCGGAGCCCAGGACCAGGATGTTCTCGGAGCCGTTGTCGACCTTGCCGGGGCGGTCGGTGCCGAGGGCCTGGTTGATGTCGACCGTCTTGAGGTTGCCGTTGAGCTTGAAGTAGAGGTAGCTGGCACCGGTGCCGCCGAGCACGACGATCCCCGCGGCGGTCCAGGCCGTGGCCGTCAGCGCCCTGCGCCGCGTGGTGGGCGGCTTGCGGCGGCGGCCCTTGGCGGCCCGGCGGCTGGGGGTCGTGCTGTTCTTCCCGGGTATCCCCGGGCCCGGCGTGCTCTCGGCGGACATGCGCTCCTCGGCTCTCGTATCCGGTCGGTTACCCCCTGTTTTCAGGGTCAGACCCCGGTCTGTCCCGGCTCGTGCCGTCCTCGGTGAGAAGGACCGGTACGCACCATCGTCGCTCGTAGGGTCAGACGGGGGAACTCGGGCAAGGGTTGCACAGCACCTTGTGCGGATCACGCCCGGCATCTGTGGCAAACCTCTCGCCGGCCGTCCCCGGCGTGCTCACGGCCACGCGGTCCTGAGCACGCCGAAGGGCCGCCCCCGTGACGGGAGCGGCCCTCGGTGCGCACGCGGCGGTGCCGGGAGGCGGGATCAGCCGAAGAGGTTGAAGGCTCCCCAGCCGGCGCCGACCTGGGCCCGGCTCTTGAACGCCGAAGAGCCGGACAGACCGGTGCCCTTGTAGATCCACATCACGCCGGAGCCGTCCCGCGCCAGCAGGTCGGGCTTGCCGTCGCCGGTGTAGTCACCGGCGGTGGCGAAGGCGTTGTAGGTGTTCCAGCCGCTGCCGACCTTGACCCGGGTGCCGAGCGCCGGCGAGGCCTTGCCCGTGCCCGGGTACATCCACAGCACGCCGGAGCCGTCCCTGGCCAGCAGGTCGGGCTTGCCGTCGTTGTTGTAGTCGCCCTTGCCGGTGATGCTGTACGAGGACCAGCCGGGGCCGATCTTGACACGGGTGCCGAAGACCCCGTTCCCCTTGCCCGGGTAGAGCCAGAGGATGCCGCTGGTGTCCTTGGCGACCAGGTCGGGCAGGCCGTCGCCGGAGAGGTCACCCGGAACCCGGATGTCCCTCATGACGTTCCAGCCCCCGCCGATACGGATCGACTGGTAGCTGTCGCTGCCGTTGAACGCGAAGTCGTACAGGGTCCCGTCCGGGGTGCGGTACAGGTAGTCCTGGTAGAAGTCGCGGTTCAGGTCGGCCTGACGCACCAGGCTCAGCCCGCTCCAGTCGCCGATCGAGAACCGGTTGCCCAGGTAGGGCCACTTGTCCCCGAGGGAGTAGTACTCGTAGCCCTCGCCGTCGGACGTGCGCCGGGCGAACAGGTCCGCCAGGCCGTCGAAGTCGAGGTCGGCGTCGTCGATGCGCGCGTTGACCGGACCGACGTAGGAGCGGGTCTTGGCGTAGACGCTGTAGGCGCCCGACTCGACACAGTCCGTGACGCCCCACGACACGACACCGGCGATCCTGCCGTTGACCACGAGCGGGCCGCCGGAGTCGCCGTTGCACGGGGAGACCGTACCGGCGTCCTGGCCGGTGGCCGGGTTGCCGGCGCAGGCCATCTGACCGGGCACGAAGTCGGAACCGTAGTACGTGGTGCAGGCGGAGTCCGACCGCATCGGCACGGTCGCCTTCCGCAGCGTCAGCGACAGGTCGTCGCTGGTGGAGCTGGTGCGCCCCCAGCCGTACACCGTCGCCGGAGTGCCGTTGCTGTACGAGGCCGTGTCCGAGCTCGACGTCAGCTGCAACGTCTTGTACGGCAGCGGCTCGGTCAGGGTCAGCACCGCGAGGTCACCGCCCGCGGTGGTGTTCGGGTTGTACGTGGGGTTGACCCACTGGCGCCACACGCCGACGGCCCGGCCGCCGTGCAGGTCGCTGCCGTCCGGCAGCTGGCTGGTGCCGGCGACGATGGCGCCGTTGTCCGCCCAGTTCAGGCCGTACACGCAGTGCGCGGCGGTCAGGACCTTCGCCGGGGCCACCAGGGTGCCGCCGCAGAAGTAGCCCTCGCCGGTGGTGGCGTCGTAGTAGTGCAGCTGCACCATCCACGGCGCCTCGGAGAGGGACGCCTGCGTACCGCCGATGATCTTCGGGTCGACGGTGCCGGACGAGGCCGTCGGACTCGCGTCGGCCGTCGCCTCCCCGGTGGGAGTGGCAGCCGTGCCGTCCTTCAGCGCGGTCTCGGAACCCTTGATCCGCGCCAGCAGCTCGGTCTGGGAGGCGCTGGGCCTCTCGGTGACGGCCGGCTGGGGCGGGACGGGCGTTCCGCCGGAGGCCTGGGCGGGAGCGGCCGCGAGGACCGCGCCTCCCAGGGCGAGCGCGGCAGCAGCCGCGGGGAGACCCAGACGGGGTCTCCGGGAAATAGGTGCCACTCAGTTCTCCTGTCGGCATGAATTGCTCGCGGAGAGGAGAACCCAGCGGACGCGGAGCCGTCGAAGGCAGCACGGAACCGCCCCATGGGCGTATCCGAAAATACGTTCCCCCCCACTTCGGTGCGCCGATCCTACAAGGAAGAAGTCCCGCCCCATCACACAGGTGACGGGGCGGGACTTCTTCGGGCAGCGCCTCAGACGGCCGGCCGTGACTCCGTGGCTCAGTCGCCGTTGCCGGGGGCCGGAGTCGTCTTCTGGATCTGCATCAGGAACTCGACGTTCGACTTGGTCTGCTTCATCTTGTCGAGCAGCAGCTCGATCGCCTGCTGCTGGTCGAGCGCGTGCAGCACCCGGCGCAGCTTCCAGACGATGCCCAGCTCCTCGGCCCCGAGCAGGATCTCTTCCTTACGGGTACCGGACGCGTCGACGTCCACCGCCGGGAAGATGCGCTTGTCGGCGAGCTTCCGGTCGAGCTTGAGCTCCATGTTGCCGGTGCCCTTGAACTCCTCGAAGATCACCTCGTCCATGCGGGACCCGGTGTCCACCAGGGCGGTGGCGAGGATGGTCAGCGAGCCGCCGTCCTCGATGTTGCGGGCCGCACCGAAGAAGCGCTTCGGCGGGTACAGGGCGGTCGAGTCGACACCACCGGACAGGATGCGGCCCGAGGCCGGGGCGGCCAGGTTGTAGGCGCGGCCCAGACGGGTGATCGAGTCCAGCAGGACGACCACGTCGTGGCCCAGCTCGACGAGGCGCTTGGCGCGCTCGATGGCCAGCTCGGCGACCGTGGTGTGGTCCTCGGCCGGGCGGTCGAAGGTCGAGGAGATGACCTCGCCCTTGACCGACCGCTGCATGTCGGTGACCTCTTCCGGACGCTCGTCGACGAGGACGACCATCAGGTGGCACTCGGGGTTGTTGTGGGTGATCGCGTTGGCGATCGCCTGCATGATCATGGTCTTGCCGGTCTTCGGCGGGGCCACGATCAGACCACGCTGGCCCTTACCGATCGGCGACACCAGGTCGATGATGCGGGTGGTCAGCACGCCCGGGTCGGTCTCCAGGCGGAGGCGGTCCTGCGGGTAGAGCGGGGTCAGCTTGTTGAACTCCGGGCGGCCACGGCCGTGTTCGGGCGCCATGCCGTTGACGGAGTCCAGGCGGACCAGCGCGTTGAACTTCTCGCGGCGCTCGCCCTCCTTCGGCTGGCGCACGGCACCGGTGATGTGGTCGCCCTTGCGCAGGCCATTCTTGCGGACCTGGGCGAGGGAGACGTACACGTCGTTCGGGCCGGGCAGGTAGCCGGACGTCCGGATGAACGCGTAGTTGTCGAGGATGTCCAGGATGCCCGCGACCGGGATCAGGACGTCGTCCTCGGCGATCTGCGGCTCGGAGGCGATGTCGTCGCGGCCACGACGGCCACGGCGGTCGCGGTAGCGGCCGCGACGGCCCCGGCGGCCGCCCTCGAAGTCGTCGTCGTCCTGCTGACGGTCCTGGCGTCCGCCGCCCTGCTGCTGGCCCTGCTGCTGACCGCGCTGCTGGCCCTGCTGCTCGTCGCCCTTGCCGCGGCGATCACGGTCGCCGCGGTCGCGGTCGCCGCGGTCGCGTTCACGGTCGCCGCGGTCGCGGTCACGGCCGCGCTCACGGCGGTCCCGGCGGCGGCCCTCGCCGCCCTCGCCGGCGTCGCCCTTGGCCTCGCCCTGCTGAGCGGCCTGCTGGCGCTGCGCGGGGGTCTCGGCCTTCGGCTCGCTCTTGGCCTCGGCGGCGACGGTCTCGGTGCTGCCCGCCGGGCTGCCCGCCTCGGCGGTGGCACGGCGCCGACGGCGCTCCACGGGGGCATCGTCGCTGGCCGGCTGGCCGGGGATCTCGATCTGCTGCTGGGCCACGGCCTTCTCGGCAGGGGCCTCGGCCGCCTTCTTCTCCGCGGCGGGGGCCTCCTCACCCGTACGGGCCCGGGAGGTGGCGCGGCGCTTCGGCTTGGTCTCGGCGGCGTCGGCCTTCGCGGGAGCAGCGCCCCCTGCCGCCTGCGCCTCCTTGATGACCTCGATCAGCTGGCTCTTGCGCATGCGCGCGGTGCCCCTGATGCCGAGGCCGGAGGCGACCTGCTGCAGCTCGGCCAGCACCATGCCCTCGAGGCCGGTACCGCGGCGCCGCCGGGAGCCCGCACCGGTGGCAGGCGCGGAGGCGTCCGTGGCGGGCGCGGCAGCGGTCTCCTCGACACGTGCGCCCATCAGATCGGTGGTGTCGCTCACGAAGGGTCCTTCCCTGGAGCGGACGTCGGCCTGTCTGGCTCGGCGACCGGTTGTGCTGTCCGGCTACGGTCTTGCTGTATGACCGTGCCGGGGCGGTGGTCCGCCAAAGCGGCGGAAGAGATATCTGGTGATTGGCGCTTCCACGAGCCGTGGCACCGAGTGTCACTGTGTCACGTGGTGGTCGCGCCGATTCCGGAGCGTGCCCTGTGAACCGCTCAGCGTCCGCGTACGACGTACTGCCCAGATACGGCGTTCGGAACGCAGAGTGCCTTGGGGAGCTCCCGGAAGAATGTTGGTCCCGGACGGGGACACGAAGCACCTCGCCATGGTGGGGTCGGGTGCAGACTTGAGGTTAACACTACCGGATCCAACAAACATTCCCCCTCTCACAATCCGGCAATCGCGTGTCAGCCCGACAGCGGCAGCACGCTCGCTCCTTGCATGTCAAGGCTCAGCCGGTTCGCCGCCCATTCGGCGCCGGCCAGCTGCTGCACCTTGTCGGCGGTGTCCGCGTCGGCCAGGGCCATCACGGTGGGCCCGGCACCGGAGATGACCGCGGGGACGCCGTCGGCGCGCAGCCGCTCCACCAGTGCGGCGCTCTCCGGCATGGCCGGGGCGCGGTACTCCTGGTGGAGGCGGTCCTCGGTGGCGGGCAGCAGCAGCTCGGGGCGCCGGGTGAGGGCCTCGACGAGCAGCGCGGCACGGCCCGCGTTGACGGCCGCGTCGACGTGCGGCACGGTGCGCGGGAGCAGGCCACGCGCGGTTTCGGTCAGCACCGGCTTTCCGGGCACGAAAACCACCGGAACGATGGAATCGCAGGGCTCCATCCTGATCGCCCGGGCGGCGCCGGCCTCCATCCAGGACAGGGTGAAACCGCCGAGCAGGCAGGCCGCCACGTTGTCCGGGTGGCCCTCGATCTCGGTGGCCAGCTCCAGCAGCGCGGTGTCGTCGAGCCTGGCCTCGCCGCCTATGGTCACGGCGCGGGCGGCGACGATGCCGGCGCAGATGGCGGCGGAGGAGGAGCCGAGGCCGCGGCCGTGCGGGATGCGGTTCGCGCAGACGATCTCCAGGCCGCGCGGCTGCCCGCCGAGGACGTCGAAGGCGGTGCGCAGGGAGCGTACGAGCAGGTGTTTCTCGTCACGCGGCAGCGTATCGCTGCCCTCGCCCGCGATGTCGATGTGCAGCCCGGAGTCGGCCACCCTGACGACGACGTCGTCGTAGAGCCCCAGCGCGAGGCCGAGGGCGTCGAAGCCCGGGCCGAGGTTGGCGCTGGTGGCGGGGACGCGCACCCGGACGGCGGCGGCGCGGAACGCTGGACCGGCCATCGCTCGTTGACTCTCCTTGAGCTGCGTGATGGTCGAGTGGCATTCGACCGACATTCGACACGTACGTGAGGACCCTCGGGCCGTGGAGACGGCGCGGCACCGCGCCATGCGAGGGCATATGCGGCGGGCGGGTTACCTACAGCCTATCGAAGGAAGGTTCTGTGGCGACATAGGGCGCACAGGAGGCGCACGATGCGTGTCGTAAGCCCCTTGTGCACCCTCACCGGGGGTCCTTGGGTTCCTCGGGTTCCTCGGGTTCCCTGGGTGAGGACACCCACGGGTGCCGTGTGTACGGGTGCCCTGTATGGGGTCCCGCCCCGTTCCGTCCGCCGCCGGGTCAGGCGAGGCCGAGCCGCTCCGCGGCCGTGGCCGCGTCGACCGGGACGGTGACCGGCTGCGGGGCGCCCGCGACGGCCCAGTCGGGGTCCTTGAGGCCGTTGCCGGTGACCGTGCACACGATCCGCTGCCCCGGGTCGACCTTGCCCTGCTCGGCGGCCTTCAGCAGACCGGCGACGGACGCGGCGGACGCCGGCTCGACGAAGACGCCCTCCTGCGCCGCCAACAGGCGGTAGGCGCGCAGGATCTCACGGTCCGTCACCTCGTCGATGGCACCGCCGGACTCGTCGCGCGCGGCCAGCGCGTACTGCCAGGAGGCGGGGTTGCCGATCCGGATCGCGGTGGCGATGGTCGAGGGGTCCTTGACGATCTCGCCGCGCACGATAGGGGCGCTGCCGGAGGCCTGGAAGCCCCACATGCGGGGGGTCTTCGTGGAGACGCCGTCGGCGGCGTACTCCTTGTAACCCTTCCAGTAGGCGGTGATGTTGCCCGCGTTGCCGACCGGCAGGACGTGGATGTCGGGCGCGTCGCCGAGCATGTCGACGATCTCGAAGGAGGCCGTCTTCTGCCCCTCGATACGCACCGGATTGACCGAATTGACCAGCGCCACGGGGTAGTTGTCGCTGAGCGCGCGGGCGAGGGTCAGACAGTCGTCGAAGTTGCCGTCGACCTGGAGGATCTTGGCGCCGTGCACGAGCGCCTGGCCCATCTTGCCGAGGGCGATCTTGCCCTGCGGCACGAGCACGGCGGAGACCATCCCGGCCCGTACGGCGTAGGCGGCCGCGCTGGCGGAGGTGTTGCCGGTGGAGGCGCAGATGACCGCCTTGGCCCCCTCCTCCTTCGCCTTGCTGATGGCCATGGTCATGCCGCGGTCCTTGAAGGACCCGGTCGGGTTCGCGCCCTCGACCTTGAGGTGGACCTCGCAGCCGGTGCGCTCGGAGAGCACCTGCGCGGGCACGAGGGGCGTACCACCCTCGCGGAGCGTGACGACCGGCGTGCTGTCGGACACCGGCAGCCGGTCCCGGTACTCCTCGATGATTCCGCGCCACTGGTGGGTCATTGCTCGTTACTCTCCTTCAACCCGCATGATGCTGGCGACACCGCGGACGGTGTCGAGCTTGCGCAGCGCCTCGACGGTCCCGGTGAGGGCGGCGTCGGAAGCGCGGTGGGTGACGACGACGAGAGAGGCCTCGCCGTCCTTGCCCTGCTGGCGAACAGTGTCGATGGACACGCCGTGCTCGGCGAACACGGTGGCGACCTGGGCGAGGACGCCCGGTTTGTCGGCGACGTCCAGGCTGATGTGGTAGCGCGTGACGACGTCGCCCATGGGCGAGACGGGCAGCGCGGCGTACGCGGACTCGCCGGGCCCGGTGGCCCCGCTCAGCCGGTTGCGGCAGACGGCGACCAGGTCGCCGAGGACGGCGGAGGCGGTGGGCGAGCCGCCGGCGCCGGGGCCGTAGAACATCAGCTGCCCGGCGGCGTCCGACTCGACGAACACGGCGTTGTACGCGCCGCGCACGGAAGCCAGCGGATGGCTGAGCGGGATCATCGCGGGGTGCACGCGCGCGGTGACGGAGGCGCCGTCGGCCGCCCGCTCACAGATGGCGAGCAGCTTGATGGTGCAGCCCATCTCCTTGGCGGAGGCGAAGTCGGCGGCGGTGACCTCGGTCATGCCCTCGCGGTAGACGTCGTCGAGCCGTACGCGCGTGTGGAAGGCGATCCCGGCGAGGATGGCGGCCTTGGCGGCGGCGTCGAACCCCTCGACGTCGGCGGTCGGATCGGCTTCGGCGTACCCGAGGGCGGTGGCCTCGTCGAGGGCTTCCTGATACCCCGCCCCCGTGGAGTCCATCTTGTCGAGGATGAAGTTGGTGGTGCCGTTGACGATGCCGAGCACCCGGTTGACCTTGTCCCCGGCGAGGGACTCGCGCAGCGGCCGGATCAGCGGGATGGCGCCGGCGACGGCGGCCTCGTAGTACAGGTCCTTGCCGTGCTCGTCGGCGGCGGCGTGCAGGGCGGCGCCGTCCTGGGCGAGGAGCGCCTTGTTGGCGGAGACGACGGAGGCGCCGTGCTCGAAGGCGGTGGTGATGAGGGTCCGCGCGGGCTCGATCCCGCCGATGACCTCGACGACGACGTCGAGGTCGCCGCGTTTGACGAGGGCGGTGGCGTCGGTGGTGATGAGGTCCGGGTCGATGCCCTCGCGGACCTTGGAGGGCCGGCGCACGGCCACCCCGGCGAGTTCGACCGGGGCGCCGATGCGGGCGGCGAGGTCGTCGGCGTGCGTCGTCATGATGCGCGCCACCTCTGAGCCGACAACCCCACAGCCCAGCAGCGCCACCTTCAGCGGACGCGTACGCATCATCCGACCTCGTTTCCTCATACCGTCTACGGTTGGACCAGTCTCACTCACCGGACCGGAGTTTCTGTCAATTGTCCGGATCCTGAGACGTTTATTTCATTTTCGTCGGGCCGGAAGACCGGAGATCTTCCGGCGCCGCTCCTGCGCCCTGCGTGTCACCCGACGTCGAGGCGAAGGAGGTCCTCCTCCGTCTCCCGGCGGACGATCACCCGGGCCTCGCCGTCGGCGACGGCGACGACCGGCGGGCGCAGCACGTGGTTGTAGTTGCTGGCCATGGACCGGCAGTAGGCGCCGGTGGCGGCCACGGCGACGAGATCGCCGGGAGCGAGATCGGCCGGCAGGAAGGCGTCCTTGACCACGATGTCCCCGCTCTCGCAGTGCTTGCCGACGACACGGACGAGCATCGGCTCGGCGTCGGAGGTGCGGGAGACCAGCGCGACGGTGTACTCGGCGTCGTAGAGCGCGGTGCGGATGTTGTCCGACATGCCGCCGTCGACGGAGACGTACGTACGCAGCCCTTCGAGCGGCTTGATGGTGCCGACCTCGTAGAGCGTGAAGGCCGTCGGACCGACGATGGCGCGCCCGGGCTCGACGGAGATGCGCGGCGTGCGCAGCTTGGCGGCCTCGCACTCGCGCGTGACGATCTCGGTCAGCGCCTTGGCGATCTCGTGCGGCTCGCGCGGGTCGTCGTCACTGGTGTACGCGATCCCGAGTCCGCCGCCGAGGTCGATCTCGGGCAGCTCGACGCCGTGCTCGTCACGGACCTCCTTGAGCAGCCCGACGACGCGGTGAGCGGCGACCTCGAAGCCCGACATGTCGAAGATCTGGGACCCGATGTGGCTGTGGATGCCGATCAGCTCGATGCCGTCGAGCCGGAGGGCGCGTCGTACGGCCTCGGCGGCCTGTCCCCCGGCGAGCGGGATGCCGAACTTCTGGTCCTCGTGGGCGGTGGCGATGAACTCGTGGGTGTGCGCCTCGACACCGACGGTGATCCGGATCTGGACCTTCTGCCGCTTTCCGAGCGACTGCGCGATGTGCGCGACCCGGACGATCTCCTGGAAGGAGTCGAGCACGATCCGCCCGACCCCGGCCTCGACGGCACGGCGGATCTCGTCCGTGGACTTGTTGTTGCCGTGGAAGGCGATGCGCTCCGCCGGCATCCCGGCAGAGAGCGCGGTGGCCAGCTCGGTCCCCGAGCAGACGTCGAGATTGAGCCCTTCCTCGTCCAGCCACCGCACGACGGCACGGGACAGGAACGCCTTCCCGGCGTAGAAGACGTCGGCGTCGTGCCCGAAGGCGCCGCGCCAGGCCCGGGCACGGGCGCGGAAGTCGGCCTCGTCGAGGACGTAGGCGGGGGTGCCGAACTCCTCGGCGAGCCGGGTGACGGGAATCCCGCCGACGGTCACGACACCGTCGGCGTCCCGCCCGACGGTCTGCGCCCAGACCTTGGGATCGAGGGTGTTGAGGTCGGCGGGCGGGGCCGAGTAGTGCCCCTCGGGCAGGACATCGGCGTGACGGGGCCCGGCGGGATGTGCGGAACGGCTCATGTCGGTGTGTCTCTCTGGACTCTCTCAGAGGTGGTCGGGTGCGTCGATGCCGAGCAGGGACAGGCCACCGGCCAGCACCGTCCCGGCGGCTTCGGCGAGGGCGAGCCGGGCACGGTGGGCGGCCGAGGGTTTCTCCTCGCCGAGCGGCAGTACGGCGGGCAGAAGCGGCAGCACGGCATCGGCGACGGTGACGAGGTGCCGGGCGAGACGGTCGGGCGCGCGGTGCGCGGCGGCCTGCGCGAGGACCCGGGGGTGATCGGCGAGGGCGGTGAGCAGTGGGCGGGCGGCCGTGGTGTCGGTGGCGTCCGCGGCGCTGTCTGTGGGGCTCAGTGGCCCGGGTTCGGGGCGGAACCCGAGATCGGCGGCGTTGCGGCGCAGGGCCCGGGTGCGGGCGTGCGCGTATCGGACGCGGAAGAGAGGGTTGCTCTCACGCTGGACGAGGTGCTCGTCACTGATCCGTACCCGATCGTGGCCGGCGGGGTGGAGCAGCGCCCACCGCCCGGCATCACGCCCGAGGGCGAGGATCTCGGGGCAGCGGGGGGCGGGAACCGGAACGGGCCGGATATCCGCCTGCGCGCTGGAGCCGTTGCAGGGCCCGAAGGCCTCGACACGCACCCCGAGCAGGGACGCCCACTCAGGCGGGGGCGGACTGTCACAACTGACACGAACGGCGTCGTGTCCCTGGGCCTGGAGCAACCGGGCAACGACGTCCGTGACGACGACGGCACGAACATCACAGGGGCAGTGCAGACGGTGCGGCTGAACGCCGCGCCCGGACCCCTGCTCGACGTGGCCGTAGCTGGGGCCGCACCGCAGCACGTCGGCGACGAGCCGACCGGAGCCACCCGCGGAGTCACGAAGACTGATGTTGAGAAACCCGGGCCCGGTGACGGACACGTCGTCGATGCCGTCGCAGGCGACAAGGTGCCGGCGCAGCACCTGGGCGACGTGCTGGGCGGGCTGCCCGGCGGGCCGGGCGAGCTGGAGAGCGACGTTGGTGGCGTAGTCACCACGCCCCCCGGGCCCCGGAGGCCCGACGACCACCCGCTCGGGAACGCTCACCCGCAGTTCCCCCACGTCCACAGCACGACGCACCGCGTGCAGCACGGTACGAGAGAGCTCGACGGGGGTCACGGGACAAGCGTAGGGGAGGAGGGGGGTGGGTACGCGAACTGGTTTCGCCGGGATATCGGGATGTGGACGCAGGTGCGCCGTACCGTACGGATCACCGACGGCTCACCGCCGGCGGCCGAGCTCACCCACTGCTACTGCCGTACCCGGCCCACTCGCCCCCGGAGGACCCACTGGGACCACAGGGCCCGCCGGCCCCACTGCCCCCGTCACCACCGCACGGCCCCGGCCTACTGGGCCCGACACCGGCCCGCCGCCCCTCGACCAACCCCATCACCAGACGGACGAGTTCCGACGGCTCGAAGGGCTTGGCGAGGAAGGCGTCGACGCCGACACTGAGCCCGGTCTCGACCTCGTGCTGCGTACAGGCACTGACGATGGCGAGCGGAAGGTCACGCGTACGGGGATCGGCACGCAGCTGGCCCGCGGTCGTGAGCCCGTCGAGCCGGGGCATGACGACATCGAGGGTGACGACATCGGGCCGCACCTGGTGCACGACGTCCAGACATTCGGCACCGTCGGCCGCGGTCACGACCTCAAGACCCTCGAGCTCGAGATTGACCCTGATCAGCTGCCGGATGACCTTGTTGTCGTCCACAACAAGCACCCGGCCGGAAGCCCCTGACACACCTCGAGAGTAGGTCCGGACCGGCCACCGCGTCCGGGTTTTCCCCACTTCCACCCCCTCCGGGGGACACAACCCCACGCAGTGGACACCCTCCCCACCCGCCCCCATGGAAAACGTTCATGACCACCCCACGGGAGCTGGTAATGTTCTACCCGTCGCCGGGCGCACACACCGCGCCCGACCCGCCCCCGTAGCTCAGGGGATAGAGCAACGGCCTCCGGAGCCGTGTGCGCAGGTTCGAATCCTGCCGGGGGCACCTCGAAGAAGGTGCCAAAAGGCCCCGCCACCAGCAGAAACGCTGAGTGCGGGGTCTTTGTGTTTGTGCAGGCGTATGCCGCCTGGAGCGGCCGCATGTCGGCGTCTGTGGACTATTCGTGGACAGGATCTTGAGGCGTCTGCCCAGGTCAGCCCGGGCAAACGGCAAGGCCCCCGGAGAACTCCAGGGGCCTGAGGGTCGGTTGATCGGCGCTGACCCTCAGTAGCCGATCTCGGTCGGCTGACCGTCGCGGTAGAGCACAGTGCAGCGGCCGCGCCCTGAGGCCAAAAACAGTCCCCGGTAGTACTGCGCGTGTCCTGAAGCTTCAGTCGTCACTGTCGCCTCGGTATCGCGCCGGCTTGCCGGGGGCCTGAACCACATCCTGTCCGAGTCACTACGCCGACTAGACGTCCTCATCGACTTTGCAACTCTTTCGGTGTTATGGCCTACTAACCACGATGCACACCAGGCGCCACGAGTCAATAGCCTTTCGGTAAGTTTCAGAGGAAACCTCCCGCGATCACCTTCGACTGCGGCATCCGGCTCATCCGAGCACAACATGAGCACGGCAGTGCAGCGCCCACCGAGTGGAGCATGTGGGAGTCAGGTCCAGGGCGACCCGCTTAACAATAGTTACCTGGGGGGCAGGGGGGCCAACCGGGGTACGAATCGGTGTAGTACGAATTGGGCTGCCATTCGGGGTACGGATACGAATCGGTATCGCCCTTGTCGCCCTTGCCGTGGTCGCCGTGACCGTCGTGAGCTGCCATCGTGGTTGCGGTGCCGGTGTGCGGTGTCGTCGTGGCGGCGAATGCGCTGGCGGGCAACAGCGCGCCTCCCGCAACCAGGGCGGTCGAGGCGGCGAGCACCAGAAGATGCCACGTCCGAGAGATGTGCGTCGTTGTCATGAGAAGCTCCCTGAGCTCGAACTTTTCTACCTCGTCCTAGCGTTGGAGTTTTCCCTGTCTCTGTCATGTCGCGGATGTTCGTGACTTGACAGCTGCACGCGGGTCTGAATTCGGAGCCGAAGCGCTGCCCGCAGATCTCCAGGTGGTGTTCGCGACACACCTCCGACACACTCAGATCGCGGCTCTCCTGATCACCCGCAACAACGCGCCTCTCCACAGACCTGAGGGTCACCGGGGCGCAGACGGGCTATGGAACGAGCCAATGGCAGACCGCCATCCCATCAGCTTGATCTTTAACCTCGCTGCTGTTTCAGGCGGACATGCTCGGTGAGGGTTTCGACTCGTTTCACGGTCTTCCCGGGCTCGTGGCGTGGGGCTGACTTGCGGTTCTTCGAGCCGGGTGGGCGTCCGGGACCAGGCCGGGTTGCTCTCCTAGGAGCTGCCTTGGACGCGGTCACAGCCCAGCGTGCCAGTCCCGCTCCAGATCGCCTGTGTCGAATACGCTGCAAAGACGTCCGACCTGGAGGCCTCGACAACGCGAATGCGCGGGAATGCCGCCCGGTAGCGGCTCATCACGTAGGCCTGGACGGCGCAGCGGCCGGATGCGGAAGGTGTGTGGCATGAGATCCCCGGGCGTGCACCTACGGGAGATCACCGACGACGACCGGGACGCCGTCCGTGCCCTCGGCGTCCGACGTGACCAGAAGCAGTTCGTCGCCTCGGTGTCCCACTCCCTCAAGGAGGCGGCGAAGAAACCGGAGGCCAATCCCTGGTACCGCGCCGTGTACCGCGGCGACGAGCCAGTCGGCTTCGTGATGCTGTCGTGGAAACCGCCGGCCGGTCCTTACAAAGGGCGGCACTTCCTCTGGCGCCTCCTCGTCGACAAGCGGTACCAGGGGCGAGGGATCGGCCGAGAGGCGCTCACGCAGGTCGCCACCCTGGTGCGCGCGGACGGCGCCACCGAGCTGCTGACCAGCTACGAGCCCGGCGACGGCGAGCCGTGGCCCTTCTACCAGAAGTTCGGGTTCGAGCCCACCGGGGAGATCGACGACGGCGAGATCGTTCTGCGACTCACCTTCCCCGCTCGATGAGCTGTTTTACGGAAGCGCGGACAGTTTTGCCCTGAGGTGGTCACACGACGAGAGGCTGGTGGGCACCTGGAAGTCGATGCCCGCCAGCTGCATGCCCGCCCCAAGTGACCCAGATCGGGGTCACCCGATGTCGAGAGAGGCCACCTGCCGGCCGCCGCGACCCAAGAGGCTGCTGCCGCCGCGCTCAGGCCGTACTCAACTGCTTCAGAACCGCCTCTGCCACTCCCCTGGCGCTACCAGGGTTCTGGCCCGTGATCAGCCGCCCGTCCTCGACGACATACGACTCGAAGGGCTTGTCGGCCGTGCTGTAGTCGGCCCCGAGTTCCTTCAGCCTCTCCTGCAGGTTGTAAGGCACGGCGTCTGCTCGGTTCGCCAGTTCCTCTTCGGGCCAGGAGAAGCCCGTGACCCTCTTCCCCTTGACGAGGGGGTCGCCGTTGCTCAGAACGACGTTGAGCAGACCAGTCCCGCCGTGGCAGACCGTAGACACAACGCGTCCCGATTCATAGAACCGCGCCATCAGTTCTTCCAACTCAGGGGTTTGCGGAAAATCGAACATCACCCCGTGACCGCCCGTGAGGTAGATCGCGTCGTAGTCGTCGAGATGCACATTGGATATTTTCCTCGTGTCTTCCAGGAGATCCATGAACGCTCGGTCCCGGTACCGCTTGTCGGTGCCCAGTTCTGCGAGAACCTCATGGGAAAGACTCTCGGGATCCAACGGGATCCTGCCGCCCTGAGGACTCGCGATGTCCATCGTGTAACCACCCTCAGCAGCCACATCCCAGAAGTGAGTCAGCTCCCCCAGCCACAGCCCCGTACGCATGCCGACTTTCTCGTACTCACCGACGTTGGTGACGATGACCAGGATCTTCTTCGTCGTTGCCATGATCTCTTCTCTCGCTCCAGTCGTGTGTTCACCTACCGAACGACGCCTCGACTTGAAGAAAGCCGTGGCATTTGACCTTCGTTCCGCGGTCAGAGCGAGGTTGCTCGCTGAGCCCCGCCTCCTCATTGACTGAAGGGTGGACGTCAGGGAGATCCCGAAAACAACCGTAGACCGATCGATTTGGCACGGCAAAGTCAAGTCCCAACAATGCCGAAGGCCCCCGGGTTGTCCAGGGGCCCTGTGCCTGATGGCAGGCTCGCTCATTCGTACTCGCGCAGCAGCCCTTCGATCTTGCGGTTGGCGATCTCCTGTCGGCCGTCGATGCACTTGGCGTAGCGGGACAGCAGCACCTCAACGCTGTTACCCGCGCGCTCCGCGACCTCTGTCGGGTCTACTCCGGAGTTGAGCCACGTCGACAGTGCGGAATGCCGAAGATCGTAGGGCCGGGCGGCAAGTGGCGAGGCGACCACGGCCGGCGGGAGCGCCAACGCCCGTGCTTCCTGCCAAACGCGGTAGTACGTGGACGAGCCGACCACTCCCCCGCGCTCGTTGGTGAACAGCCGCCCGTCTTCGGCGGTGCCGAACGTGTCGAGGTGCTGCCGGAGGATGGTGACGAGCTGCGGTGGGATCGGCACGAGCCGGACCTCCTCCACCGGTCGGTTCTTGAGACCACGGTCATCATGGGTCTCGCCGGAGTCGGTCCACTGCTTGCCGACACTGGGGCGCGTCCGGTTCAACAGCGCTGTCCCCCAGCCGACCTCGGGGAGCTTCAGGTCCGCACTGGTGAGGCCGACGGCCTCAGCCGGGCGCAGGGCTCCGTAGTACATGCAGGCGAACAGGCCGACGAGTCGGCGACCACGAGCGCGGCCGTATCCTCCGACGTACGAGACGGCGGTGAGCAAGGAACGAGCCTGCTCGGGATTGGCGACCACGCGGGGATCGACCTCCCCGGCGACTTTCGGCTTCTTCCAGCGGATGCCCGTGATCGGGTTCTCTTTGAACTCACCGAGGTCCACCGCGTAGTGCATTGCGTTGACGAGTGTCCGTCGCTTGCGCCGTACGGTCTCCGCTGCTGCCGCCGTTCCGTCGAGCTTCAGCTTGAGGGAGTCCAGCACAGCCCTACCGATCGCAGGGTCACCGAGGTCACAGAGAGGACGCGACGCCTTGGCGACCCAGTGCAACGTGTTCGCCACCTCGGTCGGCAGATCGCGACCCTCCGGGCCAGGAACGACGAAAGCCCAGTTCCGCAAAGCCCTCCTGAGCTGCTCATCGGACGGCCGCCCCGGACGATCGTCGAGAAGGGCTACCGTCACGGCGGTCAACGATTCGTTGATCCCGTTGCGCGTGTTCGGTGCGGCGTGGGGCCACTTCATCGCCAGGTACTCCAGCGCGAAGGCGTACCAGGTCTTCGACGGTGCCTTTTCAACCAGTGAGTCAGGCAGTCCCGTCGCCGTGTCGAACTCTTCGCCGGCATGGGTGGCGCGGAGCAACTTGGAACGGTAGTGGTCCGCTAACCCTTTGGTACGGAACTGTTCGGAGAACACGTTCCCGGCGACAGTCCACCGGACGTCATAAGACGACTTCTTGGTGTTCCTCTTCCGGACGCCCCACACCTTCACATCGAGAGACTTCACGCCGCCGCCTCCAACTGCCGCAGCCAAGCGGCGAAGTCGCTCCGCCAGACTCGCAGCTCGCCGTTGGGAAGCTTGAATGCGGCTGGCCCCTGGCCCAGCTCGCGCCAGCGGTAGAACGTCCGTCGAGAAACGCCGCCCAGTTCGTCCAGGACTTGGCGAACAGTCATCAACTCGTCGCGGCGGGTGTCCATGTCGGCTCTCCTTCCGTTCCGGGGGCGGGTTCGAGGGATGCGGCAAGCCAGGCTTCGGCGCGGGACAGGCCGGTACCGGCGAAGACCCAGTGCGCGAGGACGAGCGTGGTTTCGCCGTCCTGTGGGGCGGGTGCGGCCGCTTGGGCCCGGCGCCAGTCGGCGCGCGCGTCGCGGAGGGCGCCGAGGGTGGTGGAGTAGCGGCGGGACTTGGTGGAGAAGTGGCCGCGGAAGCCGAGCATGTGGGCCCAGGCCCGCAGACGGAGGTCTGACAGCTCGGGGCGGGCGCCTAAGGTCCAGGCGGTTCGGATCATGCGCCGGGCGTGTTCAGTGATCCGTGCTTGGGCCAGCTCGGCGAGGAACCTGATCGGCCGGTCCAGGCTGCCGGTCGTGGCCTCTGCTCCCTTGGTGGCGTACTTGGCGATGTACGCCGCTACGGCTCGCTCAGTCAGCTCCTGGCCGTCGTCGAAGTCGGCGGAGCGGATCGGGCGGACGTCGAGCTGGCGGCCGAAGACGAAGGTATGTGCCTGGTCGTCGATCATCGGTCCGTCGACTCGTGCGGTGGTGGCAGCGGCCCGGATGGCATCGGTCAGCAGCTCGGCCGTAGCCCAGGCGGGAGGTGGGGAGTCGCCGCCCTCCGGGCCGTCGAGGCGGATCACGGCGTGGAAGTGGACGGCGCCCCGCTTCTGGTATTCGGCCACCTTCGCGAAGGAGATCCGGGCGTGGTCTCGGAACGCCCGCTGCGTGAGGCCGGCCCGCTTGGCAACCTCCCGGCGGAGATAGATCGAGAACCGCCGCCACAGAGCCCCAGCATGCGCGTTCCACAGGACGGCCGCTTCGTAGTCGTAGGTCTCCGGGTCGAGGGGCGTCCCCAGGACGGCATCACCTTCCTCGTGCCGGGCGCCGCAGCGGCAGTCCCGGCCGCCGGAGGGGCGGTTGTGGACCGGTCCGAAGCTGGGGGCGGTGAAGGTGGCGAAGACGCGCGGGTGGACTGCGACCCGTTCGGGGGTGCCCTTGCCGCCGCGGAGTCCGGCGGTGATCAGGTGGTAGGTGTCGCGGCGGTAGGTCTCGGCACAGGCAGCGCACCGGGTGGCGCGGCGATTGTTGCAGCGGACGAGGAGCTGACCGGAGGGCAGCGTCGACGAGTCCAGGTGGTGCAGGACGCGGCCGATCTCGCCGGTCGTCTGGTCCACGGCGTATTCGGTGCGGTGGCCGTCGAGGCGTACGGGGTGGGTGCAGCCACCCAGGCCGGAAAGTTGGTGGGCCAGCTCGGGCATGGTGCCGAGGGAGGCCAGCATGGAGAGTTCCGCCATCGGGGGCGGAGTCTGCCGGGTGATGATGGGAGTTCCTTTCGGCTGTTTCGGCTGTCGGGAGGGACGGCCCCGGGGCGGCGGGATGCTTGGCGGCGTGTTGCCGCCCCGGCGGCCGGTCAGCGCTTGTTCGCGCTGCTGAGGAGGGAGCGCAGAACCACGGCGGTGATGGCCACGGACACGGCCGAGACGGCGACCGCCGCGAGGAGCGCGGTAAGCACGATTCCGACGACGACCACGGCGGCGACCGCGCCGACACCGACGCCCACGTACGGGACGACCGGGCGGCCGGCGGAGGAGGCCGGGGCCTGCACCTGCTGAGGTGTGACGGTTGTCGGTGGCAGAGTCGGGATGTCGGGCGGCTTGGGGCGGAGCACGGCGGACCTCCTTGTCATTCGTGGGTGCCGTTGACGACGCCGACCCCGGAACGGGTGCCGGATTCGATGGCGGGGGCGAGGAAGGTGTGCGAGAGCCAGAAGCCGAACAGAGCGATCACGACGGCGACCCAGAGCCGGACGCCGAGGAACTTGATCGCGGCCCAGGCAATGACGCCCAGGACGAAGACGAGCGGCAGCGAGACGGTCACGGCAGCTCCTTCAGCGGACGGCACAGCGGTGGGTACGGGCGGCCAGCTCGGCGGCGGCGCGGCTGTCGTAGTCCGTGGCGAAGCCGCAGCGCGGAGCCGTGCAGGCGGCGGTGTGCTTCTCGCGGCCCTGGCCGTCGTAGTAGGTGGCGACCTGGACGGGGCCGATGCGGGCGACGTTGCGGAAGCGGCGGTTGGCGGCCATCAGCGGGTCTCCCTCCGGTCTTCGCCGGTGAAGTCGGTGACGTGCTCGGCCAGCCAGCGCAAGATCTCGTCGCCCTCGTAGCTGTCGGCGGTAAGGATCACGGGTTCGGCGATGAGCACGGCTTCGGTGAGGCGGTTCTGTCGGGTCAGCTCAGCGGCACGGTTGAGCGCGCGGAGCGTGGACGGGCGCACGGTGGAAGATCCTCCGGGTCAGGTGAGTTGGGCGGCGATGGCTTCGGCCAGCGGCAGCGGGACGCCGAGCCGGGCACGAAGGGTCGAGGTGTCGATGGGTGTTCCGGTCCGGGCGTGGTGTTCGTCGGCGACCTTGCGCGCGAGCGTGACGAGCGCCGGCGGTACCGGGTGTGTCGGGGGCAGAGCCGGTTCCGGCTCCGCAGTGAGCAACTTGGGTGCAGGGGCTTCGGGCGCCATGGGTTCTGGGGCCGACTCGCGCTCCGCCGTTGGGGCGTCTGCGGTTGCTCCGTGGGCGAGCAGCGTTCCGCCGAGGAAGGCAACCGCGGGCCATCCGGCGACGAGGATGCGCAGCCAGGCCGGCACGGCGCCCAGTTCGAGCAGCCCGGCCGTGGCGACGTTGGCGCCGAGCGAGGCGGTCAGTGCGACGAGGAACCAGCACCACCCGGCCGCTTTCCCGCCGCCGGAGCGGAGTCGCCGCCAGGCCGCCACAAGCAGCAGGTCGACGGAGACCGGGTACGCCCATGCCTTCCATCCGTGCTGTCCGGCAGCCGAGGCCAGGTCGTGCAGGTGGGCGAAGGACAAGGCAGCGGCGATCAGTGCTTGGACGAGTACGGCGTCGAGGCGGACGGGCAGGGCACGCACGGCGCGACTCCTTCCGGTTCCAGGCATGGAGGGGGTAGGGGCGTGGCACGGGACGGCCGTGCCGGCCGTGGACGGGTGCGCTTACTCGGTGACCGGGCGAGCTGTGGCCACGGGCCCGGACGCCTCCACCGGCATCGGTGGGACGTACGGCCGGAAGGGATCGAGCGCCGGTACGTCGGGGGCGAGGTCCGCCGTCGCGCGGCAGACAGCCGCAGCATCGGCGAGGGAGAGGTGAGGGGTACGGATGCGGGACCAGCCGCCGGAGGTGTCGCCGACGACGGCCAGGCCGGGCAGCTCGGGGGCGATGGCGCAGGCCGCGAGGACGGCCTCAGGGGCGATGTCGCCGAGCGCCATCTTGGCCGAGGCTTCGTCGTTCACGCGGTGGCAGACGCGTCCGGTGAGCTGAGCGCGGAGCATGGTCGCGCCCTTGCCCAGCTCGGCGCCGAAGCGCTGTCCGCAGACTTCGAGGTAGATCCCAGCGGCCCGGCCGAGTTGGGCGAGCCGGATGAGCCGGGTCACCATCTCGTCCCGTCGTTCCTCCTCCTTCCGCGTGGCGACGAGGAAGAGTTCGGCCACCTCGTCGATGAACAGCACGATCGGAGCGGGACGTTCGTCCTGGGGAAGTCCCCAGACGTCCGAGGTGATCAGCTCTTCCAGGGTGCCGGGCGCGATGCCCTGCCGGGCCTTGATCAGGTCGTATCGGTCCTCCATTTCCTTGACCAGTGCGGGAAGCAGCTCGGCCGCCTGTTCCGGATCGGTTGCCAGGGCGGAGAGCCGGGGTGCGAAGGGCGCCAGCTCGACCCCGCGCTTGCAGTCGATGCCGACCAGGACGACCGGCTGAGCGGCAAGCCCGGTCAGCAGGTTCCGCAGGTACATGGACTTGCCCGAGAGCGTGGCGCCGAGCACCAGCTCATGCGGAACGGTCCGGTAGTCCCGTACGAACGCGGTCGCGTCTTCGCGTAACGCCACCGGGACCTGAAGCGGGCTGCCATTGAGCCGACGGGGCATCCGCACCTTCCGCAGCACGTCGAAGCCGACGAGTCGCAGTTCGACGACGCCAGGCCTGATGTCCCGCACGTGGACGGCGTGGACGCCCCAGGCGTGCCGCAGACGTTCGGCGGAGGCCGTCACGTCCGCCGGCTCCTGCCCGGGAGCCAGCCTCAGCCGCATGCGTAGGCCGGTCGCGGTGGGCCGGATGATGCCCCGTCGGGGAGGCACCGGCCGGACCTCACGACGGGTGGTTGCCCGGACTGCCAGCGCCCGCCACCGGGACGGCTCCACGGTCAGGCCGCAGGCGTCCATGGTCGAGGAGTACAAGGCCAGCAGCCGGGTCACCGAGAGCGGCAGCCCGACCGTGGACCAGTACGCCGCGGGGTAGGCGTGCCGGGCATAGGCGGCGCCGCCTATCGCAGCAAGCGGACCGCCCAGCTCGGCCAACGTCACCAGGTCCGTCACGGGGATCAGCCCACCTGAGCCATCGGGAAGTCGCCCGGAGCAACGGCGGTCGCCCGGTAGGCGATGCCGTGGCGCTGCTGGCCGTTGAAGACGCTTTCCCACGGCCGAGCCACCAGACCCGGCAGCGAGACCGGGGCGCCGACGGTCAGCCCGTCCGTCACACCGCTCTCGGGGATGGTGACCTGGATCAGCGACGAATCGCCCTCCTCGATGTAGACGACGCCGACGGTCATCAGTGCCTCGCCGCTCACGGCGTCCTTGGCGATCTCACCGGTCTGCCGGTCACGCACCTTCGGTGCCGGAGCCTCGGTGAGCAGGATCGTGGCGGCCGAGGCGTCAACGCGGATCACACGCACAGGGATTGCTCCTTCTGAAGTCGATCAACTTGTCGGCCTGACAAGTTGACTTAGCAAGTTCGAAGCTAGAGATGACAGGTTGACTTGTCAAGTCGCTATCGGGGGTAAGTCCCCCCAGATACGGGTCAGTTCAAGCGGTAGGTGTCTTCGAGCTCCTGCCGGTCAGCTGGAAGGAGCACATCAGAGACCTGCAACGACCGACCGGAGGCGTCACACGCGACAACCAGGACGCTCAGCACGGGAACACCGTCCGGCAGATCCAACAGCTCGGCCTCACTGGTCTCAGGCAGCCGAGCAGACACACGCTCGATCACGTGGTCGAAACGGACTTTCTTTCGCGCTTCGACGTGTTCGCGGGCACTCCCGCTCAGAGGTGCATCAGATCCCAGTTCAGTGCCCTCGACCAGGCCGGCGGGGAAGTACGACGAGACCAACTCGACAGCTTCGCCATCCTCCTCGACCAAGAAGCGGCGCATGAGGACTTCGGCCTTCCTCGGCAGGCCAAGGGCCGAGGCGATCCGAGCCGGAACAGGCACGTGCCCGACGTCGATCAGGCGGCCCGCGCCTTGCGACTCGTCGCGCTCCAGCGCCTCACGCCCCCGCCGGTCCTTCCGTTCGACGACTTCCGGACGACCACGGACGATCGTGCCGTACCCCTGGCGGGACTCAAGCCAACCGTCCCGCTTCAGCAGCTCCAGCGCCCGGACGACGGTCGGGCGGGACATTCCGAAGGCCTGCACCAGCTGGTTCTCACTCGGCACACGACTGCCCGGCGCATAGGTACCGTCCTCGATGCGGCGCTGAAGCGTCTGCGCGAGGCGCACGTACTTCGGTGGCTCCACTTCATACGCCATGAACGCCGCCTGTCGGGATTGGCCAAGTCAACTGGTCAACCAGACTAGCGACACTTTCACACCGACAGTAGAAGGGATGGGCTATCCCATCACGCCGGCCAGGCATCAGCCACCACGAAGGAGACGACCGTTCCGCCGAGGTGGCTTGGCCCGGAGTGCCAGGAGTCGGCGATGGAGTCGACCAAGAGCAGCCCCCGCCCGTGAGCGTCGTTCGCTTCCGGCCGCCGCAGCCGCACGTTCGCCGGGAAACCCGGGTTGTGCACCTCGACGCGGAGCGAGCTTCCCTCGCGGAACCACTCGACTCGTACCAGCCAGGGATCATCCGACTTCCCGTAGCGGATGGCATTGGTCACCAGCTCCGAGATCATCAGCGTGCAGTCATCGACCGAGCAGGCCGGATTGTACGGAGCGATGAACTTCCGGAACCAGCGTCGGGCGCGGGGCACGGACTCCGGCACAGGCTGCAAGGTCATCGCTCCGAGTCGCGGTGAGTCCTCGCAGGGGTAACGGTCGATCGTGTAGGCCATGCGTGCTCACTCCTTGCCGCTGCCGTCGCAGTCGAGGCAGCGCCGCTTCGACGTGGCACGGCTGCGGTCATTGGCCGTGGAGAGCGCCAGCGCCGTCCGGGAGCCGACGCGCTTCCAACCACGCCCCCGACACCCGCGGCAAGCTAACCGCGCATCCTGTTTCGGCCGCCGACTCGTCACGTCGTGCCCCCTTCCCATCAAGTGGCCTTAGCCACTTTCTGGATAGTGGCATTGGCCACTTCGACGGCGCAAGCGGTTCGCCGCAACTGGCGAGCCGTCAGGTGAGCGGGTAGCCCTGCTCGAAGGCCCAGCGGTGAGGCGGGTAGGTGGCTTCCGCGAACTCCAGAGGCCGATCCTGGAGGTCGAAGACGACGTGATGGACGATGAGAACCGCGGATCCCGGCTCCAATCGCAGGTCGGCCGCCTCCTCGTCCGTGGCGGCCCGAGCACACATGCGGTCTTCTGCGTAACTGCCTTGACGCCCAGTCATCCTCTCGACGTACATGAGCGTCCCCTCCTGGATCCGCTCGGGATCCGTGAGCTTGGGCGCGCGCTCACCAACGTCTGACGCAAACCACGAGGTGGACAGCGTGATCGGACCGTTCTGGTTGTTCGTCACGCGCCGGCGGTGCACGGCTCGACGGTCCCTCGCCAGGCCCAAGGCCTCAGCGACGTAGTCCGGAGCCTCCAGCCAACCAGCCGAAGTGATCACCGCGTACTCTCCGGGCGTATAGATCTTCCCAGTCTGCCGGGCCCGCCCGTACAACTCCCGGGCACGCCGGTTCACTTCAAGACCGCGCACGTACGTTCCGGAACCCTGGCGCTTCTCGACCAGGCCCTGATGGCTCAGCGCTTCCAGTGACCGCGCGGCCGTGGGCCGGGACACCTTCCAGTCCGCGGCGAGCTGCCGTTCCGAGGGGACCTCGTCCCCCGGCCGCAGGTCGCCCCGGAGAATCTGATCACGGATGTAGTGGGCGATCTGGAGATACTTCGGCTGAGCCTCTTCGATCTGAGGCATCTCCCCTCCTTGTCCAAGTGGCTATGGCCTCTGGCCACTATAGAGTGAGTGGTCAACCTATGAACCCGTAGTCTGATCGCATGACGCGGTTGATCGTCGCAGCAGGAGGAGGTGGCGACGCAGTCGCCGCCGCAATGCTTCACGCCGCCCTCTACGGCGACGATGACCAGGCGGTGATCCTCACGTATGCGTGGGACCGCCTCCTGATCGATCCGCTACCAGGCCCGCGGCGAGCCGCCGACTTCACCGGCTTGGAGCGCCTCACCCCGGCCGTCTGGGCAGTGCCGGCGCAGGCCCGCCCGATCGCACCTGCAGGTTCCACACTCCCCCGACTCGCAGCGGAGCTCCCGCATACCTTCGCGCTACTCGACCCCTACCAGGGAGCAGAAGGCCTCACGCACCAGCTCGAAGACCTCGTGAGCCACTTGGAGCCCGAGTCGATCGACCTCCTGGACGTGGGCGGGGACATCCTCGCGCGGGGCGACGAACCGACACTGAAGAGCCCACTCGGCGACGCCCTCAGTCTGGCTGCGTGCTGCCAGGTAAATGCACCTGTACGGCTTCTGGTAGTGGGTCCGGGGCTGGACGGCGAACTCCCGCCGGCAGACCTGGGCGACGTGCTAGGCCCCGTCGTCCACACATTCACCGCGAACGACGTGGAGGCGATCAGCTCCATCCTGGAATGGCACCCGTCCGAAGCAACCGCGCTCCTCGCGGCGACGGCCAGGGGCGTGAGAGGCACATGCGAGATCAGAGACGCAGGCCTCCCCGTACCACTCACGGACGATAGCCCTACGGTGCACGAGGTCGACCTGGACGACGCTGCCAGCCGCAACCAGCTGGCCCGCGCCATCATGGCAACCGCACACCTGGACGAGGCCGTGGCCTGCAGCCGCGAAATCTGCGGCTACTCGGAAATCGACTACGAGCGCAACAAGGCCCTGTGGCTGAAGGAGCAGCAGCCCACGAAGCTTGACCCGGCCGCGATGTGGGCTCAGCTCGGCCAGTTCGAGGCCGAAGCCCGAGCCCGCGGAGTCACCCACACGACGTTCCGCCGCATCACCGAGGCCCTGAACCTCAGCGGATCGCAGCGGGACGAGTTGCGGCAGCTGCTCATCAGTAGCCGGCCCGAGCAGTACGACGCGCCCCTCTGGCACATCCCAGACGAAGCCTGAGTAACAACTTTCTTCACGGGTTCAAGCACCCGTCGTCGCTTCGCTCCTCCGGGCGGGAGCGGGCGGCCGGCGGCGCCCGCGCTCATGTCTCCGCCCCGCTCGGCACCGCCGGCCGCCCGCTCCCGCCGAAGAGGACAGGCACACAGTGCATGAGGTCAGAACACGTCGTGGCTGGGGCGGTCGGCTCCACGGCTTTAGGCAGCCACCTTGGCGCGAGCCTCCCAGATCATGGCCCCACATCGGGCACTAACGGGCAGGTCCACAAGCCTGCCCGATCCGCGGGCCAGCGTAAGGGGCCATGATCACTCGCGCCAAGGCAGCTCCAGCCCAAAGCCGCTACGCCGCCCGCGTTGATACTCTCCCGATCACTGCGCAGGGTTCCTCCAGGGGGGTAAATGAACGGCCTACTTATCAGTGCAGTCAGTGTTCTAGCCACATTGATTGTCACAGCAGTTTTCCAGCCGCTATTGAACAGGATCACCGCCATTTCTCGGCGAATCACCCACATTAAGCCAGTGAGTGTCCACGTCGAAACGGACCCCTCTATCGTCTGGGCCGGATTCCCGAACTGGATTCCTGCCTTTGTTTGGCTCCCTGGACGACCCACGAGTAGACCACCTGAGCATCCCACAGACTGGCGATCGTGGGCTATGGCACAAGGCGGGGCTGAGGCATTTCAAACAGCCTTGAGGGTGACCGTCACAGCGCGCGAAAACGCCTCCGTAGTGGTTGACCCCCCAAAAGTTCGCCATGAATCACACCCTCTTGATGTGCCACCGCGAGGGTGTATTGCCCTCTGCCCGGTCGGTGGCGCTGCTGTAACACCGAGGCGGCTGCAGGTTGACCTAGCAATGGGAACAACCATGTGGGTCGACGAGGACGGGTCTCCAATTGCTCCGCTCAGCCTGGCTTTGTCTCCTGGCGAGACCGAGCAATTCCTCATCTTCGTAAATTCCCACTCCGGGCGCAATCAATGGCACCTAGAACTACCGATATTGATTGACGGTAAACGGCTACTAATTCCCATTAAGGATGGAAGTAAGCCGTTTATCACATATGGTGTAGAAGGTTTCGAGCTGTACCGCTGGTCTGATCCCGAGTGGGAGCGCCAAGACCAGCTCTAGGATCGAGGGCGGTGAGCGGGGCCGTCTCAGGGCCGTCGAAGGGCAGTCAACGACGGCCAATGCTGACAACCGTCGACGGCTAAGACGCAGGTCGCCGCGTTGATCAATTACATGGCCGCAGGTGAGAGCCCGACGCCTTCACTTCTTCGGCTACTGATCGCACTAGCTTGGTGGTGGGTCGACTCTCCAGCAGCGGTTCACCGTCCTCGGCGACGCCGGCCTGGTCGCCACCACCTGGAACTGCGTGAGCGGCCACGCGGCTGGACGGCAAGCGCGCGTTCGACGCCCCGCCGTCGTCACTGGCTTTCGTAGGCTGAGGTTCAGACGTGGGTCCGCCGCACGCCGGTGCACGCGATCAGTCTGCTGCCGTCTTCGGTCAGAAACAGCATGAACGTCCAGGAGCCATCGGCAGCCCTAATCTCCCCCAGGCGAACCGGCTGCTGTTGCCGACCGAGCAGCTCCACGGCGCGTGTCAGGTTCGTGGTCTCGATGCCCCGGCGGCGCGTGTGCCGTAGCCGACGTCCATAGATAAGGGTGAGCGGCTCAGCAGGCGTAGTCCCCTCCCAGATCACGTGGGAACCGCCGCAGCGGAGCGCAGCCAAAGCGGCCACGGACGCCTCGTCGTTGCCAACCAGTACCGTTCGAGTAGTTCCCGCTCCATGCCGCCACCCCCACGAGGACCCTGCGTACGGCAGCCGGATACAGCAACCACAGCAACCGGCCCCGCCCCGCAGCGCCCTTCTGGGGCCGATGCGCGACCTATATGACCGTCGCTGACCGATCCCTGTAGAGCTACGGATCAGATGCTGAGCCTCTGGGGCAGGCATCATGAGCACGTGGGGATAGACGTGGAGCTGCACTCAGCACGGCCAACGCGTAACTGGCGCAAGTCCCGAGCGACGCTGCTCCAGAGTTCGTACGGGCACGGGGACGCGTTGGCCGATGCGATCGGCTCGCTCCGGCTGCTCGGAGTGCCTGGGCGGCTGACCGCCTTGGATCCGTATGGGGATGCTCTGATAAACGAGCAGGAGGCTGCCGTTGCTCTCGGTGAGGTCCCCGATCTACGGCAACGGTGCACCGATGAGCGTCAGCTCGCTGCCTTGGACGACCTTGCAAAGTTGATGGAGCAGTGCGCCGGCACTCCAGGCAGCTATCTGTGGTTCCAGGGCGACTGAAGCCCGTGCCCCATCCGTGCCCGATAGACCGGGAACCCACGGGAACCACGGTTACTAGCAGGCACCGCGCGTGGGGAAGGCCCCCCGACCGATGTTCCTGGTCAAGGGCCGTTCACCTGCGCGGTGGGTGTGGGATTTGAACCCACGGTGGCTTGCGCCACGACGGTTTTCAAGATCGCCTCGGGTCTGACTCCCCCATTGAGACTCCACCGACCTATGGGGGCTTCACCTTCTGAGGTGGGGCTACTTCTTGAAGGTTTCCGCGAGCGATTGCAGCAACTTAAGAGCCTCCGGTGTTACACCATCCGGCAGAGTAGTTGCGCCACTCTGTTGCTCGCTCACTGATGTGCCGTCACTCGTACCCCGCTCCACGAAGAGACGGGAAGCAGCCGCCGCCTTAATAGACTCACGTTGCTCCGGCGGCAAGTTCACGATAAACGGATCGAGGGCAGCCAAGTCCAGCTGAAAAGATTTAGCGCGGCGCTCTTCTTGGCGGTGTTGAGATGATTCCTTAGCCATATATACGCCACCCGCGAGCAGGGCAAGCGAGCCACCAAATCGGACAGCCATGAACTGCCAAGGAGTCTTTTCGTCAACATGGCTAACCAAGAGAGTGGCGAGAAAAATAAGAAAGCTGCACGCGAAGACGCTTACCGCGCCAAAGCGCCAGCTATTCGCAGACTTTCGCTCCTGTTCAGCGTATCGCCCATATTCGGTTGCAGTACTAGCCAGACCAACTGCATTCACAAGCTCAACCGCTTGATCACGAAGTGCGGCCACCTCGTCTACGATCCGTTGACCTGCTTCTTTCTGTGCGCTTAGGGCTTCCTCGGACTGGGCCCGTGCCTTCTCTGTAGCGCTGAGTGTATCTTCGGCAAATTTCTCAAGGGCTCTTTGATGAGATTCGCTCCGCGATGCCTCAGCCTCCGAATAACTCGTTTGGTAAGAGTTGATGGCTTGGTCGAGACGCTGACTCTGTGCAGTAACTGTTGCAGTCGTGGAGGAAACCTCTGACCGCAGCTGTTCCACTTCAGCTTGAGTGGCCTGTATGTTGCCCTGCGCCTCAGTCAACAGCTCTGAGAAACCCGCTTGCGTAGTAGCGGTCAGCTCGTTGATCTTATTTTGCAGACCCTCGACTTTCCCTCTGATGCCTTCAATGGCATTTTGGGCGTCTGTGACGAAATCCGTGGCAGCGGCCCGGAGGCCGCGCGTGTATCTATCCTTCGACGGTGGCCAGGTTCGGACCGTATCGAATGCCGCATCTAGGTAGCCCTCTGCAGCTGAGACCAAGTAATTAGATCCAGATCCCGTAGCCCACGCGTTTACGTGCTGCTGGACGTTAACGAGATTCTGCTGAAGAGCACTGAGAGCCTGACCGGTTACGACCATAACCGGCTCTTGGCCTATTTCGGCGATGTACGACAGGCCCATATTCAGGCGGTCGTAATGGTCGCGGTTCTCGGGCGTTACGCGCTCCTCATGACTTTTGAGGAGGCTGCGGAGGTCGGCTACCAAAGACCACACCGGGTGAGCCTTATATTGAATGTCCCACCGCTCAATACCCATTACAGCACTCCTTGATCCCCACCCAGGCCTCCAAGGCAGGCGCTCAACTGTGCTCTGCCTCAGGTGGCAAGATATTAGCTTCAACCATCAAGGTTGACAGCAAGCACAGTGCCACCTCATACCCCAGGAACACGCCTGCGCGAGCGCCCTCCCGGCCGTCCTCGGGCCGTGGAAGGGCGCTCAATGATGACCAACGTCGACAATTGCCGACGGCTCAGCAGCAGGTCAGGAAGCTGATCGATTCATCGACCGCAGGTCACGGCTGCCCGTGATCAGTTGTGGCTGAACTGACTCCTACCGGCCAGACCCGCGCTCAGCTCTCCTCGTCCTCGACCATGCCGATGGCGACGGGAAATGACGCCAGGAACTCGCGCCGTGCAGGATCCTGCTCCGCTTCGGCCAAGTCTGCGAGCAGCTGGAAGAGTCGTTCGCGTTGGTCTGAGGGCAGTTGCAGCAGCACCCAGCCGACGCTCTCCATCATCTTCACCGCGGAGTCCGGATCCACTTCCTCGTCCCCGCAGCTCTCCAGCCACCAAACGATGTCAACGAGCAGGCCGGTGAGCGCCGGCACAAGCGGATCCCTGTCAGTCACCCGTGCAACGTAGCCGATCACTACGACACCGCGGTCCCGCTGGTCAGCGAGACCGGTGATCAGTAGAGCGGACAGGAGGCCCACACGCGGCCTGTCCGACGGCAGTGACGGCAATGCTGACGGCAACGACGGCGGACGGCAGTGGCCCTCGGCAGTCTGGCACGGTGGCCGCAAGGGACGATGGGCCCGGCCCACCAAGACGTGCCCGCATCTTCTAAGCTCCTGGTCGCTCATTGCGTCATGAGTCGGCATCCGGCGCCATGCTCATGAAGTTGCGGAATCAAGCGTGTGCCGCGCTGCGGTCGTGAACCGCTCGCGAATACCCTCGCGGGCTTCCTGGTTACTCTTGAGCTCAGCGACGATCGCAGTCGCTTGGTCAAGGAAGACAGCAAATTCATCATTGTCCTCGTGCGCCTGAGCGATTGCAGCGTTAGCGAGTTCCTCGGCCCGTTCGAAGGCCTCGAACATCGCGTCCGCTCCAGGAGGCACTCGAACGTCCTCGATTGCCTCCGCCGTAAGCTCTTGCATCTGCCTTGTAGCCTCCTCCATGGCCTCAACAGCGGATGCCATCGCTGGTAATGTCCCGCTGGTAATGCGCTCGGCTGCCGGCCGCTGCGACTCTGCGAGTTCCATGAGTTTGGTGGCTAGGTCCACGTCGCGCCGAATACTGACGGCGAGCTCTTCCGCTGCCCGAGCCACCTCGGCTGGTCCTAGGATGTCGATCCGCCTCGCGCGCTCTGCCATGCGGCCAGTAGCTTCCTTCAGTGGGTTGATTCCCGGCGAGTCGGAGTTCCCCGGAAGACCCACGGAGTCAATGATGCGAAGGCACTCGTCCCAGGCTGCTAGGAAACCTTCGTACGCCTGAAGCCGCTGTTGCCGAAGCCAGTGGGCTTGATCGACGTCGGCTTGATCGCGAACTTGCTGCAAGGTGACTTCCGCACTGATCAACGCTCCCTTCTTCGCGGCACGGGCACCAACGACTGTGCCAGCTAGTCCGAACACCGCAGCCACCAAAGCGAGAACAAGTTCCTTCATGAGCAGACATCATCGCGGCGGCGGCCGTCAGGCGGAATGGGGCGTCTCACAGGCCTGGTTCCACAGCGCAAGGGGCTCCTCAGGCCGAGCCCTGAACCGTTCGGCTCTGACTAGCGCTGAGATTCCGACCGCGGGAGCGCAGTCGGCGCTGGCCCACTTGGGGGCCCTCGGCAGATGTCAGCCCACCTGCCCGGCTCGAACGGGCCAGCCCCCTCCACGGCAGGCCGGTGCTGCAGATCCGGCCGACGCAGGAACGATGAGTGTAGGACTGCGTTCAGCGTCCCCGAACTAGCGATTCACGCGCAGAGGTGCAGCAGTGATGAGTGTCTAACTGCGTGACAACGCCGACGAACAGCGGCGGATGAGCGCGAACGTCTACGGACCGGCAGCGCAGGTGAGAGCCAGATCAGCTCAAGGCAGCGCCCCCATCCAAGTTGCTTCGGGACGAAGAGGCCGTACGTCAAAACCTGCCATCCTGACAGTGAACTACTAGGCCGGGGCCCTTCGCGGATCCCGCGCCGTAGCTGACCAGGAACACACCATGCCCAGCCGCCTCAAAGCCCATTAGGATCACGACCATGGCAGGCCATCACTCAGAGCGTCCCCACGACCACGCATGCGTCCTCGCCCAGCGGGTTCGAGCGTTGCGAGAGGCCCGCGGGTGGACCCGTGAACGGCTCGCCAAGGATGCTTGCATCGCCGTCGGAACGCTTGCCCGTCTGGAGAGCGAGGGAGCGATCCAGCCAAGCTTCTTCACCGTCGGAGCGGTTGCCGAGGCTCTTGCGGTCTCCCTCGACGAGCTTTTCCGGGAGACCAGGATGACTCCCGGCCTCTGGTCCGCTGGGTACGAAGGCCGAGACATCGACTCCTTCGTCACCTCGCTCCGCGACAGTCGTATCGAGGTCGTGGCGGACGTACGGCTTACGCCGATCAGCCGCAAGAAGGGCTTCAGCAAGACCCGCCTCGGGGAGGCACTTGCCGAGGCCGGCATCGAGTACACGCACCTACGGAGCCTGGGAAATCCCAAGGACAACCGGGCACCGTTTTGGGACGGCCGCCTCGACGTGGGCCGGGCCCGGTTTCGTGGGGTGCTGCGGTCCGAGGAGGCGCAGACCGATCTTGAGCGCCTCGCGGAGCATGCCCGGCAGTCCCGGGTCGCGGTGCTGTGCTTCGAGAAGGACGAGAGCCGCTGCCACCGGAAGGTCGTTCTGGAAATGGTCCGCAAACGGGCCGCAGTGCCCGTAATGCCCCTGGCCTGACTTCATCCCTCATCCCTGTACGCGCCCTTGCCGGTGACGCATGCCTCTTCTACCAATCGGATCGGGAGATCAGTGGAGGGGGCAACCATGGGATCGGGAAAGTGGCAGCGCGCACAGATCATGATCACGGTCAAGACCTATCCGGAACTGTCCGCGAAGTACCACGAGACGAGCTGCGTGGCTGGCATACGGCTCGACCAGGGGGTGCCCCAGCATGTGCGGCTCTTCCCGGTTCCGTTCCGGTTGTTGAACGAAGAAAGCCAGTTCGCCAAGTACTCGATCGTCGAGGTCGACGTGCAGCGGCATCATGGGGACCGCCGTCCCGAGAGCTTGCGCCCTAATCTGCAGACTCTCAAGGTCATCGAGCGTCTCGGGACAGCGGACGGCTGGCGCGAACGCTTCTCGCATGTTCGGCCCCTCGTGGCGCCGTCCCTGTGCTCCATAAGGCGGGACCAGGAGGTGCGGGGTACCTCGCTCGGCGTCTTCCGCCCAGCGGAGTTCACTGGCTTCCGCTTCGCTCCTGCCGAGCCCTGGCCCGCTTCGAAGGCGGCCCTGGCAGATCAGTTGGATCTACTTGCGCAGGACCTTCGCCAACTGGAGTGGGTGCCGCTTGAGTTCCGGTACAGCTTCCGATGTGCGGATCAGGAGTGCGGTGGTCACGACATGGGGCTGAGGGACTGGGAGGCGGGCGAGTCGTACCGTAAGTTCCTTCGTCAGTACGGGAAGGATGACGTGGAGGAGAAGCTTCGCGAGCGCTGGTTCGACCGGATGGTCACCCCGGAGAAGGCCGTGCACTGCTTCGTCGGAAACGTCGCGGCCCGTCCCAAGACTTTTTTGCTGCTGGGCCTCTTCTACCCGCGACGGGATGTCGTCGAGAACTTCCAGGAGAGTCTGTTCGACCTATGAGGGTGAATACGGAGCGCACGGTCCCAGCTGACGGTCCAAGTTCGGTCAGACGGACGAGAGCAAGTGCGAGGAGCGAAGGCTCAGCGGATCCTGACGGCAGAAGATGACGGCAACGGAGCCGTAGCGTGGGAACCTTGGCGGTAGCAGGGGGACTGCCTTGAGCCCTTGGAGTAGCAACGCCGCAGCGCGCATGCTGCTGAGAATGAACTCCTAAAGCGGATGTCGCTTCCCCACCCGGCCCGGCTCGAACGGGCTGGTCCCCTCCACAACGGGCCGGTACTGGGGGAAGCAGCCGCCGACCGACGCGGGCCGTGTCCAGAGTATGGCGGATGCCGTCCCGCTTGTCGGGGTCCGATGAAGCTGCGGTACAGCAGCGAAGTACAGCAACCAGAGCAACCGACCTCGCCCGGTGACGCCCTCCGGAGGCCATTGCCCGACTGCTATGACCACCATCGACCGATCCACATAGAGCTACGGATCAGAAGGGGTGTCGCTCTCCGTGGGCGTCGAGAGCGTCGGTGTAGCGCTGTAGCTTCGCCCCGAGTTCCTCCTGGATGAGGCTTGCCGCTTGGCGGGCCTCCAGATCGCCGGCCGCGCAGAGTTCGACAAGTTCGGCTACGTCGGCGGAGAGGATCCTGAGGGTGTCGCCCTGGACCAGGACTCCTGGAAAGCGACGGCCAGGCAGGCGCACCACAGCGTCGTTGCCAGCATCGGTGAACAGCTCGGCTTCCACTCGCTCCATCGGGTCTCCCGTCTCAGTATCCGTCTCATTCAGCTTGGTTCAGGGCCGTTCACAGCGGACCCGAGACCTATGCCCGTAGCGCCCGCGGACAGCGGTGAACGCAGGTGAACGACCCTGAACGACGCCCACCATCCCACCACCACAGTTGGAAAGCGTGCACCAGTGCTGACGCTGGCGTACGGGCTGCTCGGTGCTCAGCCCTATTGTCAGACTGGCGCTGTACGGTCCGCTCCATGGCTGAGAGACCTACGACGAACTGGCGCGACTGCATAGCCAAAGAAGCCGAGGAGCTGGCCGCTGGCACCCTGGACCCTGAGTGCGCGTGCATGGCGGGACTGTTTCCCGAAGAACTGCTCACATCGACCGATGCCGTCCTCGACACCTTCGAGTGCGAGCTTCCCGGGCTGGGTGAGGCAGACGACGCACAGATCTTCGGCGTCGTGGAACGCGTCGTCCTGGCCCTGAACGCCGTAAACGAAGCCCACAACGAAAGCGCCTACGAAACCGACGAGCGCGAGCAACTGTGCGAGTTCATCGACCAATCGCTCACCGAGCACGGCGTCGACATCGTCGCACTGACCGCCCGGCATGGACTCGGCCGGTACCAGATCACCGACAAGTGGCGGAAGTGGTAAGGCCGTTCGCTGACCCAGCCCGCTTGGGATCCGCTTCCTGACACAGCACCGCTCCCGCCACAAGCGCACCAGATCGAGCGGGGAACAGCGGGGAATCACGGTGAAAGCGACCAGACCCGACGGGACCGCCTCGCGGCCGTTCGTCCAGGTCAGGGCACGAACGTGCTGCAAATGCCCTCAGCTTCCCAAGCTGATGTCATGCAGCTGCGTAGGCCAGAAATGTTCTGCCAGCGTCAACCAGTAGCCTGCGACGATCAGCCGTGGCATGCCTGGAGGCTTCGTGGAAGCTATCGCTCTCGTCAGTCCC
>NZ_BNBC01000030.1:8466-122848 GCF_014654675.1 Streptomyces spiralis | reverse complement strand
GACCGCTTCTTCCCCTCCTCCAAGCTGTGCTCCCACTGCGGCACCCTCCAGCCGGAGATGCCGCTGAACGTCCGCACGTGGACGTGTGACAGCTGTGGCACGGCCCATGACCGGGACGTGAACGCGGCGAAGAACCTTCTGGCCGCCGGGCTGGCGGTGTCTGTCTGTGGAGCCGGTGTAAGACCTCAACGGAGAACTCCGGGCGGGCAGTCGGCAGTGAAGCAGAAAGCCCCACGGCGCGAGCCGTAGGAATCCCCCTCGTTCACGAGGGGGAGGAAGTCAAATCCACTTCTACGACGTGCGCGCGCGGTCTCCGGTCCGAACTCGATGCGGGCCTTCGAGGAGAACGGGCTTCCCGGAAAGCTCGGGCTGTTCCTCAACCACGGGATCACCACCATCAAGTCGGTGGGCGATCCGACGGACGGAATCCTGGACACGCGGGCCAAGATCGCCGCGTGCACGCTGCGGGGCCCGCGACTGTTGGCGACCGGTTGCGGCATCACCGGACGCGACGGGCACCCCGCCGCCACAGTCTTCAGTGGCAACCCCTGGGCGCGCGAGCGCTTCACGGGAGAGGTCGAGAGCGTGCAGCAGATGCGCGACCTGGTGCACCATCTCGCCGACCGCAAGGTGGACGCGATCAAACTCCTGTCGGAAGGTGCGTGCGCACACTCCGGCGGGCCGAAGTACCTCTGGAAGAATCCCGCCTTCCCGGATGGTGTCGAGTTGGAACGGCTTCCCCTCGATCTTCTACGGGCGGGTATCGAGACCGGGCACGAGCGGGGCCTTCGGGTCACCGTCCACACCACCCAGCAGGCCGCGGCACGCGAGGCGATCGAGGCTGGAGCGGACGGCCTGGAGCACGGTGTCACCGTCGAGCCCCTCACCGACCACTCGCTCATCGACCTGATGCTCGAACACGGCATCACCTACACGCCCACGCTCTGGATCGACGACGCCCACCCGGACGCCCGCGGCAATCTCAAGAAGGTCGCTCAGGCCGGCGTGCACATCGCGCTGGGCAGCGACACGTTCAGCGGTCGGGGCCTGTTCGGGGCCAACACCCTGGAAGAGGCCGAGCTCATGGTGGCGGCCGGGATGACGCCCGCCCAGGTGCTGACCGCAGGCACCAGCGGCGCGGCACGGCAGTGCCTCCGCCCCGACCTCGGCACGGTGGCCCCCGGCAAGCGCGCCGACCTGCTCGTGCTGAAGGGCGATCCCACCGCGGACATCAGCAACATCCGCGACCTCAGCATCGTGATTCTGAACGGCGCGCTCGCCGTCGACAAGCGCCAGGAACAGGTGCTTCAGTAGGCAAGCTCCCCGATGCCGCCATCGACACGCAGCACGGTCCCTGCGGTGTAGGCGGACTCGTCCGAGGCAAGGTAGACAGCCGCCTTCGCCATCTCGGTAGCGGTGCCGATGCGATGGAGGGGCACGGTCTGCCGGAGTTCCTCGTAGAGGGCGGCTTGGCGCTCGGGGCCGAGGGGCGCGAACGCGTTGGTGATCGTCGGGCCGGGGCTCAGTCCGTTGACGCGGATGCCCCGGTCCTTCAGCTCATAGGTCAGCCCGCGCGTGTAGGAGAGCAGGCCCGCCTTGGCCGCGCCGTAGACCGTCGCGTTCTCGTGTCCGATGTACGCGGAGACCGAGCCGACGAGGATGACCGAGGACTGCTGCGAGAAGAGCGGCAGCAGGTCCCTGATCAGGAAGAACGGCGACTTGAGGTTGGTCGCGAGGAGCCTGTCGAACGCCTCCTCGGTCCATGCCTCGATCGGGAGGTGGGTGATATCGGCTGCGTTGCTCATCAGGATGTCGAGCTTCGGCCATTCCTCCCGGAGCCGCGCCGCGAGGGCCGCCTGGCCGGGTACGTCGCCGGCGTCACTGGCGATGGTCAGCAGCGGGCCGTCCAATTGCCGGGCTGCCTCGTCCAGCTTTTGCTGCGAACGGCCGGTGATGGCGACAGTCGCTCCCTCGGCGAGGAATTCGCGGGCCGTTTCCAGGCCGATGCCGCTCGTCCCCCCTGTGATAAGTGCGTGCTTTCCTGCAAGACGATCCATTGTTCTGTCTCTCTTCAGATTGCGGTGCGGCCACCGTCGGCGGCCACGATCGCCCCGGTCATGTAACTGGCCCGGTCACTGGCGAGAAAGGCGATCACGTGGGCCACCTCGGCCGGGTCGGAAGTGCGCTTGAGTGCGGTGGTCAGGCCCATGCCACCCATGTCCGGGCCCATCGCCGCGACCACCTTCGAGGTGCGCATCGGGCCCGGAGCGACGGCGTTGACCCGCACGTTGGACTCGGCGAATTCCGCCGCCCAGGTGCGGGTCAGCGATTCGAGCGCCGCCTTGGTGGCCCCGTACACGGCCATGCCCGGCATGCCGAGGCCGGCCGCGGTGGAGCTGACGTTGACGATGCTGCCGCCGCCGCCCGCGGCCATCTTCTCCGCGAGCAGGGCGGTGAGCAGGAACGGGGCACGCACATTGACCGCGAAGGCGGCGTCGTAGCTCGCGAGGTCCTGCTCGGTTGTCGGGGAGAACGTCATCACGCTCGCGTTGTTGATCAGGATGTCGACGGCTCCGGCGTCCTCGACCAGCTGTCGCACGGCCGCCGAGTCGGACAGATCGGCAGGGACGAAACGCACCGTCCCGGCGCACTCGCCACCGGCTGCGCGAAGGTCTTCCACGACCTGGGCACCGCGCTGCGGATCGGTACCGGTCAGGATCAGGTCGGCTCCGCCTCCGGCCAGCACCCTGGCCGTCGCGTGCCCGAGTCCGCCGATGGCGCCGGATCCGGTGACGAGTGCAGTCTTGCCTGCAAATTCCATTGCTTCGCCCTTCGTGCCGGCCAGGGGCCGACTTCCGTGCATCCGTTCAAGAAGTGCCACAGCGGAAGCTACGACTTCTTGAACGCCTAGTCAAGAAGTCGTAGTATCGAGCACGTGGCACGAACCGGACGCCCCCGCGAGTTCGACAAGGAACAGACGCTGGAGCGCGCACTCGAACTGTTCTGGTCCCGGGGATACGGAGCGACGTCGATCCAGGACCTCGTCGACGCGCTGGGTGTCGAGCGCGGCAGCCTGTACGCCGCATTCGGCGACAAGCGCCGCTTCTACCTCGAAGCCGTCAGGCTCTACTGGGAGGTGTACGAGCGGCACCTGATCACCGCACTCGACACCAGCCCGCTCCTGCCCGCCCTCCGTGAGATCCTGACCCATCCCGCGCGGCTGGACGAACTGATCTCCGACAGGGGCGTGCCGCAGGGCTGCCTCGTCGGCAACACGACCGCCGAACTCGTCCCCCAGGACAGCGAAGCCACGAAAATCGTCACCCGCTCGTACCGCCGGTTCACCGACATCCTCGCCGGCGCACTCCGCCGCGCACAGGCCGCCGGAGAGGTCACGGACACCCACCCCCCCGAGGCACAGGCGCAGCTCCTGCTCTATGTCGTCCAGGGCCTCTCGCTCGTATCGAGGGCGGGGCTCGACAGGACGGCAGCCCTGGCAGCGATCGACACGGCAGTGGACGGATTGCGGGCGTGAGGGGACCCCTCCGTGAGCGACCGGAACCCTCCGGGCACGCGAGACTCCCTCACTGTCCACGTTCACCGGGACCCGCACCCCCATCAGGCGAGGAGTCGAGCGGCCGCTACTTCTGGTGTTCTGACGGACTGATAGTCCGGGATCCTGGCATCGACAAAATGATCCAGGTACTCGCCGGCCTGCTCGACGCCGCTGACTTCACGCAGGTGCTTCAAAGACTCGATGACGAACAGCCAGCACCCTCATTCTGAAACGATCTGTAAGCGATGCCCTGAACGGGCTCGAAGAGGCGGGGCTCATCGAGCCGGGCTGGGTCGAGGGCGAAACCTGGCGCGCCCTGCGCGACGCGCTCGCCCGGGACAACGGTCCTTGGCACGCGCGTTGAAGAAGGTCACCCGAAAGGGCGGCCACGTCGTCCTGGTCGACGGCACCCTGATCGGCAGCCGGCGCCGCACGGGGAAGGACAACCGCCGCAACTACAGCGGGAAACACAAGGCCCACGGCCTGCTCCTCCTCGCGCTCACCGACGAGCGTGGCCCGCCTGCTTTGGCTGTCTGCGGCCCGCCCGGGACGCTCCTCGGAGATCACCACCGCCCGCTACAGCAAACTCGTCGAGCGCCTGCGCGCCCACGAGCTCGGCGCCATCGGCGACCTCGGCTTCATCGGCATGGACGACGGTGTCGACAACCCGGTGGTCATCACCGGCTACAAGGCCGCCCGCACCAAACCGCTCACGTCGGCGAAGAAGCAGGTCAACAAGCTGATCGCGTCCGTCCGCGCGGTCTGCGAACACGCCTTCGCCCACCTGAAAAACTGGAGGATCCTCAGCAAGCTCCGCCTGCACGTCCGGCACACCTCCACGCTCCTGCGGGCCCTGCACGTCCTGACGAACCTCGAAGTCACCCGGTGTGCCCTGGGATGGTGAAGTCAGCCGAGAGCGGTTCTGTGACCCGCGGCGGCTAACTTCCTTGTCCAAGCGGAGACTTGATGGCTGGCGATGTCGCTGATTTGGGAGCGGTTCCTCGCTTCGGATGGCGCGACACGCTCCCACGGGCACCTACTGTCAGACGGGTGGCCAGTTCCGCAGCGCCGCGTCGGCCACCTGCTGGAGTTCGGAGCGGGTGGCGCCGCCGGCAGCCTGGACGGCGATGCCGTTCGACACCGTCATGACGTATCGGGCGAGCAGTTCCGGATTCGCGCCGGGCGGCAGGTCACCCTCGTCGACAGCCTGCTGGAACCGGTGACGGAGGCGGGCACGGCCGTCGTCGCGCCAGGCGATCAGGGCATCCTGGGCCGCCCGGCCGGAGTCGCCGGCGGCCAGCGAGCCCTGTACGCCGAGGCACCCGGCGGGGCAGCCGGGGCGGGTGGTCGCGCTGACCGAGCCGGCGAGGAACGCCGTGGCCACCTCGCGGGCGCTCGGTTCCTCCAGTGCGCGGGCCGCATAGGCGGCGGGGCCTTCGGTGTAGCGCTCCAGGACCTTGCGGAACAGCTCCTCCTTGTTGCCGAAGGCCGCGTACATGCTCTTGCGGGTGATGCCCATGGCGTGGGTCAGGTCGGTCAGGCTGGCGCCTTCGTAGCCCTGCTCCCAGAAGACCATCATCGCCCGCTCCAGGGCCTCGTCGGCGTCGAACCCCCTTGGCCGGCCGAGAGGCGCTTTCCGAGTGATCTCCACGGCTTCATCCTACCCCTCGATACCGATCGGTGCAGAAGTGCTACCGTTTAATTCTGCACCGATCGGTATCTAAGTTTGAGGAGTTCAAGCAGTGGGACAGCTGGAAGGCAAGACCGCCGTCGTCACCGGCGGCAGCACCGGAATCGGCCTGGCCACCGCAGCGCGGCTGGCGTCCGAGGGTGCCCATGTGTTCATCACCGGTCGGCGCAAGGATGCGCTCGACAGGGCCGTCGAGTCGATCGGTGACTCCGTCACCGCGGTGCCGGGTGACATAGCGGAGCCAGCCGACCTGGACCGGCTGTACGACGCGATCCGTGACCGTGGCCGAGGCCTGGACGTGCTCTTCGCCAACGCGGGCATGGCCACGCTCGCACCGTTGGAACAGGTCACCGAGGAACAGTTCGATCAAATCTTCGGCGTCAATGTCCGGGGCACACTGCGCACCGTGCAGAAAGCGCTGCCGCTGCTCAACGACGGCGCCTCGGTGATCTTTAACGACTCCATCCGTGCCGACGACGGCCGGGAGGCCTTCGGCCTGTACGCGGCGTCGAAGGCCGCGGTCCGGTCCCTCGCGCGGACCTGGGCCAACGAGCTGAAGGGCAGGGGCATCCGGGTCAACACGGTCGCGCCGGGCGCGATCGACACCCCCGGAGTCGACATCGCCATCGGTGAGGAGAACGCGGACGCCATCAAGGCGGAACTCGCGGCGGGAGTTCCGATCGGCCGCAGGGGACGCCCGGAGGAGGTCGCCGCCGCCGTGGCCTTCCTCGCCTCCGCGGACAGCAGCTTCATGCTCGGTACCACCCTGCACGTCAACGGCGGTGAGAACCAGTTCTGACCCCGCCACGCGGAGTCCCGAACTGTCGCGGGCGAGTCGTCGCCCGCGACATTCCGCGGCAAACGATCTTCACGCCGGACAACCGCCCACGACCAGCACGAGTACACGAACAACCACTCACACCAGCACCCTGACCAGCATCTTCAGGATGGCGGATCTTCATTGCGGAACGGGACAATGGGTTGAGCACGGTTTATCCCTTGCCATAGATTCTGAGCATGCTACGGGGGACGCATCCGCAGGGGCTGAGCGCAACGGACCAGCGGATCGCGCTGGCCCACGAGTGGGACGAACTGGTGGCCCGCGTGCGCCGGTTAGGACCGCAGTTCGCCTCGTTCCTGGCACCGCCGCGCGCACAGGACCTCGCGTCGGCGGTCAGTGACGGTACCGGAGTGCTGATCAACATCGCCAAGGAATGCCACGCGCTCCTGGTGACGGCGTCCGGAGTGACGGCCGTGCCTCTGCCCGGTCTGTCCGCCGCGGAGGTCGTCGACCGCACCGCGAGGCACCTGACGGGACTCCACCGGACAGACATCGCCGCTCGACGGGTGCACCACACCCAGCAGCGAGTCCGGGTGCGCAAGGTGTCCGCCACCTACCAGGCGCACCACGCCGCGAAGATCGAGATGGTCAAGGCCCAGGCCGAGCTGGACGGGACCCTTGTACCGCAGCTCGCCTGGCTCTGGGACACCGTCGCCGAGCCGGTTCTCCGGGCGATGGACGCTTCCACGACAGCCGACGCCGAGGCCAGGCACAGGATCTGGTGGTGTCCGACCGGGCTGCTGTCCTTCCTCCCGCTCCACGCCGCCGGGCACCACGACGGGAGCGGACGTACGGTCCTGGACCGCACCGTCTCCTCCTACGTTCCGACACTCCGGGCGCTGGCCCGGGCAACCCGTTCGCCGGAACCGGAGTCGGCGGAGACCGACAAGCTGCTGGTGGTCGCCGTCCAGGAGGCGGACGGCATGCCTCCCCTTCCGCAGGTCGAGGACGAACTCCAGGCGCTGGAAAACGTGTTCGGGTCCGACCGGCTGACCGTACTGGAGGGCCCGGACGCCACTCGGGAAGCGGTCCTCGGCCAACTGACGAAGCACCGCTGGGCACACTTCAGTTGCCACGGCCGGCAGGACCCACTCGCCCCGTCCAACGGCGGACTCCTCCTCACCGACGGCACCTTGGGCATCAGGGAACTCGGCGGCCGTTCCTACAACGGGGACTTCGCCTTCCTCTCCGCCTGTATGACGGCTTCCGGCGGACTTTCGCTGAGCGACGAGGCCATCACCATGGGGGCCGCGCTGCACTACTCCGGCTTCCGGCGTGTGGTGGCCACCCTGTGGTCGATCGACGCGGCCACGGCCACCCGGCTCACGCGTGACGTGTTCGGATCGCTGACACGGGGCGGACTGTTCCGCCCGCAGGAATCCGCGACCGCCGTCACAGAGGCGGTGATCGGACTGCGGAACGAGACTCCCGAACGCCCCAGCAGGTGGGCCGCGTTCACCCACATCGGCCCCTGACCCACCCCACCCGTCCGCCCGACATCAAAGGAGGGCTTTCATGTCACTCGTACCGTACAAAGAGATCCACCAGAACGAGTACGCGGAGGAAGCGGCACAGCGGTTCACCTTCATCCGACTCGGAAGCGGCACTGCCGAACTTCACGGACCGTGCCCGCGTTGCGGTCACGCCATCCGCGTTCCCGTGGTCGACGGGGTCTACAAGACCTTCTGGCCGCGGCGCCGGAACAGCGCCGGGCCGACTCCGCCCTCTGGAAACGTCCGCACGGAAGACGTCATCTGCACCTGCCAGGAGGAGCATCCCGGGCGGCAGGAAGGCCAGTTCGGTTGCGGCGCCTTCTGGTCCCTGGAGATCACCACGTCATGAGCATCTCCATTCGTCCCGGCCGCCCCATGGACGCGTCCGACGCCGCCCGTGCTCGGGAGCACCAGCAAGCCCTGCGGGCGGAGCTCCCCCTCGTGCGCGAGGCCGCCCACTCCTGGCGGATCGGTCTGGGCGGCCTCCTCCTCGCGCTTGTCGGCTTCAGCCTGATCCGAGGCCCCAGTGAGGTCGACAAGGTTGAGCCGCCCTGGAACGTCGTCATCGGCTGCCTGCTGCTCGTCTCCCTGGCCACCGGCGCTTACGGTGCCTACCGCCTGCTGAGCGCCCACAACGGCAGGCCCCGAACCCGTCCGGTCGACCGCCGGACCTCCGCGTCCACCCAGAATCACCTACTGGCGTTGACGGCCTTGAAGGACCTGCGTCACGGCATCATTGCGACGTTTCTCTGCACAGTGTTCCTGGTGGCCGCCGTGGGCACCACCTGGTACGGGCCGGAGAAGGCGAAGCCGAAGCTGCTGGTGCGCACCACGACAGGCGCCGTGCTGTGCGGTGACGGGGCGACCGGCGACGGACGTCGCCTCACCCTGAAGACCAAGCCGGGGCGGGTCGGTGTCCCGCTCTCGGACGTCCTGGTCGTCGAGACGGTGGAGAAATGCCCGTGAAACCGCGAGCCGATGACCAGGACGACGCGGACGCACACGAGGAGAGGCTCTACTTCGTGGAGAACCCGGACAAGGCCCGGCTGTCGGACCTCGACACCGCGATCGAGTCCAACGAGGCACACCTTCGATGGCTCTACCAGGCCGAGACAGGCAACCTCCGCGCCGCCCGCGGCAAACGGACGGAGAGCCGGGAGGACCTGGTCAAGGCCGTGGAGCTGCTAAGGACGGCGACAGCCGACCCGCAGACCTCACCCGATCTCCGTGGCAAGTTGCTCTTCACCCTCGGCAACCTGCTCAGCAAGGGGGAGCTCGCCGAGTCGTTCGGCAACCTGAGCGAGGGCGTCGACGCCTACCGGCAGGCACTCGAGCTGCTGACCGGCGAGGAGCGCCTCGCCTGCGTATCCAACATGCTGCCGGAGCTGCTGGCCGTCGCAGACCGCTCGGATCGTCCCGAGCCGCGCGAGGAGGCCCGGGCCCTCACCTTCCGGTTTCTGGACGAGGCCGCCACCAATCCCGTCTCGGAGATCAGCGTCTGGCACACGCTGATCGATTGCCTCCACTCACAAGCGGTCCCGACGGACCTGCATCTCGCCCTGATCACCAAGGCGGAGACGCTCGCCCACCGGCCCGCGTCCGACAGCGTCCGCGGGAATCGGTACCACCGGCTGGGGCAACTGTTGAACAACGCCTGGGACCGGACCGGGGACCGAAGCCTGTTGACGCGGTCGATCGAGGCGTACCGCCAGGCTGCCGCGCTGCGCCCCACCGAGGGCACCTCAGTGGCCAACCTGGCACTCGCCCTCAGGGAGGCCGGCGCACTCGACGGGGATCCGAAACTCCTCGAGGAGGCCGTCGGCTTCGGTCTCACAGCTTTGGAGTTCACTCCCAGGGAGTCCGACGATTATGTGTCGATGCGTGGCGATCTGGCCGCCACCCTCATCCACCTGAGCGAATTTCGGGACCAGGAGGACAACCTCCGCGCCGCTCTGGATCAGACCACCGAGGTCGTCGAGCACGGGAGGCGCACAGGGAACTTCGAACTGCTGCGCTCTTTCCTCCCGAACCTGGCGATGGTGCGACTGCGGCTGGGCATGGTGACCGACGACCGGGGCCTGAAGGCCGAGGCCGTTGACGCGTACCGGGAAGCGCTGGCGCTCCCCCTGTCGTCGCGAACTCGCGCCACGCTGCTCGCCGCCCACGGCTCCGCACTGGCCCAGTTGGCCGAACACGACGACCGGCCGGCCGTCAAGCTCCACCAGGCCAATCAGGCCATGGCCGAAGCTCTCTCCCTCCTTCCGGACAACGCACCGCAACTGGGCGGCTTTCTCCACGCCTACGCGCTCAACGTGCTCACGCTGACGATGCTCGACGACAGTGCGGCGGCCCACGACACGGCTCTCGCCGCATGGGAACGCATCCTCGCCCGGGCCACGTCCTGCTCCCTTCCCGAACCGGCCCTCCTGTGCCGGGCACTCCTGGCGATCAACTACTGGGGTCGCTACGACCACGGGACGGATGTGGGGGACCTCGCACGCGCCATCGACCACGGCGAACATGCGCTGCGCGACCGACAGCCGGGCCTGGCGAACGAACGACAGCGGCTCGCCGTTGTCTACGCCGTAACCGAGGCCTATCGTCTACGCGCACTGGTCGGCCACGACCACGCCGACTTCGAACGCGCCCTCTCGCTGGTGACCGAGGCTTTGGAGCGTCCGGACGTCCCCCCGCGCATGCGGCAAAGCTTTCTGACCGTCCGGTCCGCCACCCATCACGATCGCTTCAACATCTTCAGTCGGCCCTCCGATCTCGACGAGGCGCTGAGATACGCCCAGCAGGCGGCCGCCGTTCCCGTCCCGACGGGACCGGAGTCAGCGGCTCGTCTTCAGTTGGCCACCTGCCTCAGCCAGAAGTACCAGCAGAGCGGCGTGGTGGAGCACTTGGATCGGGCACTGGAGATCTGGCGTGCGGCCTGGGCGTCCATCCGCGCGAGGACCGGTGAGGAGGGCGTCGATCCGCCCGCCCGCTACGACGACTCCGGTCTCTCCATCGCCTACAACCTGACGACCGCACTCGCCCAACGCTACAACCTCCACCAGATTCCCTCGGACCTAGACGAGGCGCTGGACACCATGGCGATCGTTCTCCGCCACACGCCCGAGAACCACTCGCTGTGGCCAGACCGGTTGACCGCCGCGGCGAACATGCTCCGTAGCCGCTGCTCACGCGACGATTCGCCCGACGACCTCAGCCAGGCCCTGTCCTACGCGGAACAGGCCGTGACCACCGCGAATCCGGGATCCCACGCCCACTTCAACGCTGTCGCCGCCTTGCTCTCCATCCATGCCGACGGCTGGGACGGCTATGGTGGCGGCGTCTCTGAGGACGACGGCGACACCGAGCCCGACGCCGGGGCGCCCGGCAACGAGCTCCTCGGCGGTCACACCGAGTCGCTCGACCGGGCCATCGAGTTCGGTGTCCGGCAGGCCGAGTCGGAGGATGAGCTCCCCCTCAGGAGCTGGATCCCCCTGACGAACAACACCGCCGTGACGCTCTACAGGCGGTGGCGTGCCTTTGGAGATCACAAGGATCTGGACCGCTCCATCTCCCTCCTCCGACAGGTGCTCCACCGGGCAGGAGTCGAACGCTCCGCGCTGTCGGCCCTGGTGTTGGGAGAGACGCTGCTCCACCACTCACGGACCGACGACACGGTGTGCGCCCTCGATTCGTCGACTTCCGCCCCGGAGGCGCGGCGGGAGGCCGCCGCCGCTTTCCGTTCCCTGGCCACCTGCGTCTCCGCCCCCTCCCGCGCGCGTTTCCAGGCCGCCCGCAGATGGGTCACGGTCACCGGCCGCCCAGACGACGAGACCCTGGCCGCCTGCCGGCAGTTGATGGAGCTGATGCCGCTGGTCGCCTGGGTGGGAGCCCCCCGCACCGTTCGGGAGGCGGTGCTCGAGGACGAGTCGGTCCTGGTGCCCATGGCGGCCCTGGCCGCCCTGGAGGCGGGCCGGCCCGCCGACGCGGTGGAGTTCCTGGAACTGGGGAGAAGTGTCCTCTGGTCCCAGAGCCTCGACCTGCGTACCGACCTCGCCGAGATCGAGGAGGCGGACCCGGAGCTCGCCGCCCGGCTCGCCGAGGTCCGCGAGGCTCTGGACTCCCCCACGGCGGACGGCGAGGCGGCGGACCTTCTGCCGGTGGCCGGACCTTCGGGGCTGGTTCCCCCGGACCCCGTCGACCCTGACTGGAGTGCGGTCATCCAGCAGGCGCAACGGATCTCGGCGAGCGGCGACCGGGACGGCCTGTACGACCTCCTCGGCCCGCTGACCAGCGCCGACGATACCCGCGTCGCCGGTTACGCGGAGTTCGGCCGAGGCCTCGCCCTCATCGACCGCGGGGAACCGGAAGCCGCCCGCGAGGCACTCGTCCGTGCCGCCGAACACGACAGCCCCTTCGCCGCCGCCGCAGCCAACACGCTGGGCGACCTGCTGGTGGCGACCCACGACTACGCGGGCGCCCGGGTTGCCTATAAACGGGCCCGCGACTCGGACGACCAGAAGGAGTCCGTTTCGGCCGCCGCGAGGCTGGGGCGGCTCGACGAGATCGAAGCCGCGGAGACCCGGCTTGCCCCCGGATTGGCCCGCCTCCTGGTTCTCGGTGACGTCCCGGAGCTCCTCGCCATGGCAGGTCACCTGCTACAGCAAGGGCAGATCTCCGAGTGCCGCCTCTTCCTGGAGCGCGCCTTCCCGCGCATCCCGTCCGAGGACCATCCCGCAATGGCCTCGTTCCTGGCTCTCGTCCGCCAGCGGACCGGTGACGTCCCGGGGGCCCGCAGCGCCTGGGAACTCGCTCTCACCGCCGAGGATCCCGAGGCCGCCGCGCACGCCGCCCTGCGTCTCGGTGATCTCCTGACCTGCGAGTACACGCTCGACGAGGCCCGCTCCGCCTATGCCCGCGCCCTGGACTTCCCTGGCATGACCGACGAGGCCCGCGCTTGCCTCGCGGGCCTCTCCGTCCGCTCCCCCAACGAGCCCTCCGGCGCCCAGGAGGCCCCTCTGACGTTCGACTACGGGTACTGGCTGGCCCACCGCCGCCCCATGGAGGAGGCCCTCACCGTCCTGAACCAAGTCGTCGAGGCAGGGTGCGCCGATCCCCGCGCCCACTACTACCTCTACGACGTCACCAGACTTCGCGGAAAGCCCGAGCCGCAGTGGAGCAGGGACCGTCTCCACCGTGTGCTCGCCCTGTCCCCCGGCACCGGTACGCCCTTGGCCCTCATCGCCAGGTCTCGCCTGCGCGACCTCCGCGGAGACCAGGAGGGCGCCATCAGCATCCTCGACGACGCCTACAGCGCCGCCGTCGCCCAGGGCGACGCGGAACTCGCCACCATCGCCGCCCTGACGCAGGCCACACACCACCAACATCACAAGAACTACGACGACGCCCACGACGCCTACCAGCGGGCGATCCGCGCCGGTCACCCCCAGCTCTCCCTCGCCGCCACCTTCTACCTGGCGGTCATGCTCGGCGAGGCCGGCCGTGAGGAGGAGTCCCGCAGCACGTACCGCCACCTCATGACCAGCGGACACCCGGTCCAGGGCGGCATGGCAGCCATGAACCTCGGCATGAGCCTGGGCAGAGCCGATGACATCGACGGCGCCGTCGAGGCCTTCAAGTGGGCCGCCAACGGAGCCTGGGAGGAGTCGGCGGCCCACGCCAGGGACATCCTGGCGAGACTCTCCGCCGACTCCTCCGACGCGCCGGACTCCCTCGACCCGGATGCCGCCGGCTGAGAAGACACAGAGGCACCCCGCTTCGAATAGCGACTCGATTTCGTGAACGGATCGGGTCATCGACAGCCGAGCCGGATGAGCTGTGCAGCGGCGTATTCGTGGCCCTGTTCCTGCCTGCGGATCTTTTGGGCCGCTCGCGAGGAAGCAGGTGAGGAACAACAGACCGTAGGAGCCGCGAACATCGGCTTGGTCGGTCTCGCGGGGCCCGGGACGCCGGTCTCCACAAGAACAACGGCCTGGCTTCCACGCTCAGTGAGGGGCGGCCCACGCCCGCCGTCCGGAGGCCACCACTCGCGGCCACCGCAGCAGGTCGTTGGAGTTTCGTGTTCCCCAGCAGGCGTGCAGGCCGGCCACCTGTAGCAGACGGGGTCAGCGCAGGACCGGAGGTCTCGACGGTCGCCACGGCGTAGTCGCCTATCAGGCTGGCACAGGTCGCCTCGGCTGCCGGAAGCCCGCGCGCCTCGAACGCGTCCACCTGAGCGATGAGTTCGCCGCCAAATTGACGGCCGCGGCCGTCCGCGCTGGACTCGCTGTCCACCACCATGCGAAGGACTCACGAAGCGCTACTGGGCACCTCGCCTCGGCGGCGTGTTCTGGTAGGCCAGCGAAGCCCTCCACATGCGCGCGTCACGGTGATGAAGGAGAAGGGCCCCGACGACCATCACGGCCCCGACGGGGGCGAGCAGCGGGTTGCGGACGAGGGGTTCCGACGCATGGAGCACGAACATTGCGAAACAGTCGACCAGCGTGAGAACAAGGGGCAGCCCGGCGCAGAACAACGTCAGCAGGATGTGGAAACCCCTTGCGCCACGCCATGCGCCCCACAGCATCCCGGCAAGCGGAAGGCCCACGAAGAGGAGGAGCGTCAGGATGTCGCCGCCCGAGGGCGCCGGTGGCACGGCGAGCGCCGCAGCCCATGCGAACGCGAGGAGTGGCACCGCTGTCCTAACCGGCCAGGGACGGGGCAGGCGCGTCGATGGCAGTCCCGGGGGGTTGAGCCCGGCTCGCTGGTACACCGGCCGGATCGCCAGGGGGAAGGCTGACTTCACCCATGCGTGCGGGTCGACGAGCCGACCCGTATCGAACGCGGGATCGTCGTCACTGCCAAGCGGGGTGATGTGCGGTGTCCAGTCGGCGTCGAACCAGACCGCCTCACGTACGAAGGTGGTCGGCGCCTCCCATAGCTTCCTCCAGCTCTCGCCGTCCTCAGAGGTGGGGGGCAGCCCCTTGGGGAAGACGTCCTGCAGGGCGCCCCTGAAGGATTCGTACTGCGCGGCGTCGCGCACACCGATCAGCACCAGTCGCTCCGCATCGCAGCGGGCCACCACCTGCTCCACCTCCCACCTGAGACTGCGTCCCGGACCGCAGACCAGGAGGACGAGGACCGCGCGGTCCAGCGCCGCAAGGACCTGACGCTGCCACTCCAGGTCCGAGGAGTAGTGGCGTCCCGCACCGACCTGCGGCAGCCGGTCGCCCGGTCGTCCCAGCGCCACCATGGTGCCGAAGGGTGCGACAGCCTTGCGTAGTTGTTCCTCCTCGGTGTCGGTGTCCGCGCCCCAGGGTCCGTACTTCATCGAGCCGGTCTGGATCGACGCCATGCCCTCGTCGTCGGCGAACGACCGCAGGAGCAGGACGACGGGCTGGTCATGAGGAAGGCGGTCGAAGGACTCGAGCACCTCTGCCCGGTGCCGGCCTCCTTCGCGCAGGGCCCATCGCCCTCTGGACAACATCACTGTCATTACGATGAGTTCCACGCCTGTTCTCACCCAGTGCGAGCCGGTGTTCCATTGGTGCATGAGACGGTAGGAATCCGCCCCGCAAGCCACCGCGACGCTCATCATGAGGGTGCCGAGGGCTTGTAGGCACAGCCCCCAGGATGGTGACTGACGGAACTCAGACCGGGGGCGGAGAGGTCGGGTGCGGTTGGAAGCTGTTCTCGGATCGCTCGCTGAGGTTGGTTCCGTCGGTGTGCTCGGTGCACCGGGCGTACTGAAATGTCCGTCGTCCAACGGCTCGTGGTCCTCCTGCATCCCGCTCCCCCATCCCCGACCGCTGACGCCTGACACGTCGACATCAGGCTGGCACAATCGTCCGCATGGGGGAATCAATCGATCTGGCCGTTCGCCGTGTCTGGGACTTGCAGAGCGCGTGGTCCCAGGCCGCCGACGCCGTGAAGCAGCAACTGGGCATAGCGCGTGCCGTCGGGCTGGTCTTGGGTATCGCAGCCGCCTCACTCTCCACCCTCGGGGCGCAGGTCATGGGCTGGCAGTCGGCCCTGGGCCGGGCGCTAGTCCTGATCGCCGCCGTCTGCGCCGGGCTCGTGCCCCTGGCTGTCGGCCGCTCGGGTATGCCCGCACTGCGGGACTGGACTCGGTTGCGTTCGGTGAGCGAGGCACTCAAGAGCGAGGTCTTCATTTGTCTGGCAGGAGTCGGTGGCTATCGCGGGCAGGACGCCGCCTCCCGACTGCTGGACCGGGCCGGTCGTGTGGTGGCCGACGCGGGTGACCTTGCATACCGGATTAGAGGACTCACCCCGAAGCAGCGTTCGGTGCCGGACGTCGTGGACGTGGACTCCTACGTGGCGGTACGCCTCGTCGGACAGGTCAACGGATACTACCGGCCGCGTGCCGTCTTGATGAGTCGTCGTTGTGCCGTCGTGCGGCGCTGCGAAATGGGACTGGCCGGCCTTGCAGCCGTCCTCGGCGCAGCAGCGTCCGTCTTCGGCACGAACGGCGCCGCTGTGTGGGTGGCGACCGTCACCACCGTCACGGCGACCGTCACCGCGCATGCCGCCGCGGCCCGCTACGTCTACCAGGAACTGGAGTTCTCACGGACCGCAGCCGAACTGGAAGACATGCTGGCCCGCCGGGAAGCTCTGACGGCGCCCGGCGACACGCGGGACGACGACGACTTCGTCGAGCGCTGCGAATTGGTGATCTCCGCCCAGAACGAGGCATGGATGGCCAGATGGACCGCCGACTGACGCCGGCGTGACAGTTGCGGCCGACGAGTTCGGCGACCACGACGGATCGTGCCGGGCCCGCCTGTCCTGGTACTTCCCCGGGCTTACTCCCCGAACTTCTCCGAGAGCCGTCATCGATCAACATGCGCGGGTGTAGTGCTGGTCGGTGACCGCGCTTCGCCATTCCTGGCGCAGGAGCGGACGCCCCGCGACGGAGCACAGAGTGTCCCGCCACGTCCGTGGGTCGACCACCACCGACACGACGGCTCCGGGAGCCAACCACACCGCTCGCCTCCCGTCAGCGGTCACCTCGGCAACGGTTCCGGTCCTTGTACGCATCGGCACCGGCCCTGTACTGGCCCGGTGGACGAGGTCCCACAGCACGACAGCACCTCCATCGGAGCCGGAATCCAGGGTGATGACCGCCGCTCCGTCGGCGTTCGAGAGCCGTACGGCACGGATGGTGGACCCGGTGTCGATGTCCGCTCCGAGCTTGTGACCGGTTTCGGCCTCGAAGAGCAACAGGGACTGACGGGACGTGGAGGCGGCCGCGAGTGTGCGACCGTCCCGGCTGAACGCCACAGTATGGGCGGCGCCCTGGTAGGACAGGACCGATCGGCCGGTGGTGGTGTTCCACTCGCTCAGCACGTTCTGGCTGTCCACCGCTGCCAGCCAGCGGCCATCAGGGCTCAGCGCCATCGCTCTCACATAGCCCAGGCGATAACTCCGAATGAAAAGATCACGGCCGACATCCCATACGGTGATGAGGCCATCCTGGTTGATCGCCAGGTAGAGTCGCTGGCCGTCGGGGGAGAGCGCTAGGCCGGTCGTCTCCTGGGGCGGAGTGTTGGGACTGTAGCTCTCGATCTGGGCGACCCTGGTCCGCGTGGGCAGGGCGAACACCTCGACGATCGTGGTCAGGACCCGTTCCCCGCTCCTGGGAGTGGGCAGGGGGACCGTCTCGCTCACCGCGAGGCGAGTGCCGTTCCCGCTGTAGGCGATCCCGTTGCCGGAGCCCTTGAGCCGGATGGTCTCGCGGAGCCGTCCGGTGGAAGTGTCGAAGAACTGCACCTCGTGTCCGCTGACCCCCGTGATCACGGAGCCGTCCGGGCTGACGGCGGACCAGTGGGGGGCTGCGGCATCCCGTTCCCTGATGGGGAGTTCGGAGACGAGGCGGCCGGTGGGGCCCCGGTCCCAGGCGATCACGCCTGTTCGGGTGACGGAGGCCGCCGTGTGGCCGTCCGGGCTGAAGACGACCTGCGGGTGCGGCGGTCGGGTGTCGGAGACGTCCCAGACCTCGGTGTTCCGTCCCCCGCCGGTGCCGAGTCGCATGCCGTAGGTGACGGGCAGGTTCACCAGCGCAACGACCTGCTCGTCACTCTCCGGCCCGGTGATCTCCTTGAGCCGGTCGGGGCTGACGTCCCCCAGCTTCCTGCGGTGCAACAGGTCCCACACGTCGAACCGCTTCTCGCTGGGGTCCGACAACAGAGCGCGGCGGCCGTCGTCGGAGACGTACTGGACACTCATGCCCCGCTCGGGGGTCCACGGTCTTCCCCTGCCGACCGCGGGCAGCACCTCCGCCTGGTTGTCGCCGGTGTCGATCACAGCCTCGTCGGACACTGTCCATCCCAGGAGTCTGGCGACGCCATTGTCCTTCAGATCGATGTGGAGGCTCTTCGCCGAGGAGCCGGTGAGGACGTCGCGGAGCAGACCCTCCGCGCCGGACTGGCACCACAGCCATCTGCCCGAGGGGCTCAGGTCGCTGTACTCGCAGGACGCGTCACTTCGGGCAATGAGCCGCCGTTCCGGGACGCTCCACGTCAGCGCCCTCTGAAGTGAGGTCGACACGACGAGTATCCGCCCGTCGGGGCTCAGCCCACCGCTCCAGCCGAACGGCGTACCGTTCTCCCCGACGCCGAAGGATGCGACAGTGTGCATGGTGCCGGTGTCGGTCACGGTGACGTGTGTGCCGTCCAGCAACGCGACCATACGGCCGTCTGCGGTGAGACCTCGCCGCCCGGGCAACCGGCCCCGGAGGGTGCCGCGCAGCGTCCACCTCTTGACATCCCATATCTGAGTGGTGCCGTCCGCGCGTGCCACCGCAAGAGTCGAGCCGTCCGCGCTGAACGTCGGCTGACCCGGGCCGTCCGTGCCGGAGGCCGCCGTGCTGGGGCCGGACAGGAGCCTGACCGCGTGGTTGAACAGCGTCAGCCGGTCCACCATCGCGCTGCGCGCCTCGGCCGTGTCGGCTTCGTCGTAGGCTGCCGCCGCGAGCAGCGACGAGGTGTCCAGGCGGCCACCCGCCCCGCTTCGGGAAGCGGTGGCGAGCTGACGGGACAGGGACTGGCGCCGGTCCGCTTCTGCTCCGGACTGGGCGGACACCACGAGCGAGAACAGGCTTGTGATCGTGACCAGGACCGCGATGGCGCCGGCGAGGAAACGGCTTCTCCGGCGTCGAAGGGTCAAGCGACTGGTGTCCACGAACTCGTGCTGCTCGTCCGTGAGTCCGGCCATGAAGGCGGGCGAGGCAGGTACGTTGTCACGTAACCACTCTGCCGCCCACAGCTCGTCCTCCCGGAGGAGGAAGTCGTCGCTGCGGCCGCTCTCCCGCCATTCGTGGGCCTGCAGCCCCAACCGGGTATGGCCGGCCACCCACCGGTGCTCCTGGGCGGCGAAGGCGGCGATCTGCTCCACGCCCGGCCCGCTGCGGTCGGACCGGGACATGTCCAGACGTTGGAAAGCGGTCAGTTCCCCCCAGCCGGCTTCGCGCAGGGCCGCGCCGGTGCCTGACGCCAGCGCCGGGTCGATGACAATCGGGAGGATGCGTTTACGCTGCTCGATGGCCTGTCGGCACTCGTCCCAACAGTACGGAGAGCTCAGGGCGTTCCGGCTGAGCAGCACCACCAGTGCGTCCGATGCGCGAATGCCATCGGCTATGGACTGGCGCCATTTCGCGGAGGGCTTGATCGCCTGCCAGTCGACCCACACCTCTCGCACCCGGCCCTGGAGTGCAGTGGTGAGGGTCCGGGCGAAGTCGGTGTCTCTGCGCGAGTAACTGAGGAAGATCCTCCCACCGGCCCCGCCCGTCGCGTCGGCGAAGGGATTGCGCGCGGCACCTACGCGTTCCGCGGCCTGTCGCGCGGCCATGGTGACGAGTCCGCAGACAAAACCGGCCCCGGCGGGCAACAGCGGCCAGTAGGACCGCTCGAAAGAGGGACCGAACAAACTGGTGCCGATCTGCCCGTCCAGCCAGGCAAGCACCCACGTCACCGAGCGCCAGCGAGGCCCAGGTGTCACATCGCCTTCGGTGACCGGCAGCACGACGAGCCGGATGATCCAAGCCGCCGCGCCCATGCCGACGGCTCCGCCCGCGGCACTCAGCAGCATGAGCCGCTCCGGGGCCGCGACCTTCCGCCGTTCGGCCCCTTCCCGCCCGGGTGCGGCCGTGACGCCGGAAGCGGTGAGCCAGCTCACTGCCGTCGCTGCGCTGAACAGGGCACACGCCCACGTCGATGCCTGCCCCAGGCTCGGGATCAGCCGGGTGCCGAGCGCAGCCAGCGCGCTCAGGAGCACAGCCGGCAGCCAGGCCCCCTGGGCGGCGAGCCGTCTCCACGACCAGTCGAACGTGAGGTCCTTCAATCCGCGTCCGCGCCACATGAGGCCGTAGCCGATGGGGCCCTGGCCGAAGACGAGAACCGGTAGCACAATCGCTGTCAGGGAGACGAACGGCCCGAAGAACGGGTAGAAGACGGCCCACGCCGCCAAGGAATATGCCGACTTCCGGCTCACCCGCAGGCACCGTGCCACCTGCAGCGGTTTCATGTCCTGCTCGTACAGCTCGGCAGTCACGACGACGGCCGAACTCCGACTCCTGACGGGGTATCAAAAGCGTCCCACTTGGTGATCTTCGTCTGACTCTGGCCTTGGCGATCAATGTCTGCCAGAGGAGCGCCGGGTCACGATGTGCCAGCCGGGTCGTCAGTTGCATTGACACGCCACTTGCAGGTCAGCGCGGGATGAAGCAGCACGGCGGCGGGCGAACGTCAACGTCGCCTCCAATGGCGGCCTGGAGGCGATCCCCGGCGCCCCGACGTATGTGGCCGGCAAGCACGGCGTTGTCGGCTTGTCCAAGGTGGCCGCCGTTCACTACGAGCCGGATCGCATCCAAGTCAACGCGCTGGAGCGCGACCTCCGGGTGCGCCTGTTCGACCGGGACCGCCGCTCCTCTCCCTCACACCGGCCGGTGCGGCGCTCCTCCCCCACGTCCGCGCCCTCCTGGACAGTGCCGACGATCTCGGCAACCGCGCGGCGAGGAGCGCGGGCACACGGAGCCGGTCCGCCTCGGCTATGTGAGTTGGCTGCCGACCCGCGATCGCGTGCCGTGACCGAGCCCCCATTGGGCCGCAGGCTACGCCGTGCGCTGACGGCGGCTGGTGACGGCCGAGGCTCCGGTCGTCACCAGCCGCACCGTTTTCACACCGTCATGACGTCCAGGAGCTCCGCGATGAACTCGTCGGGACGCTCCAAGTGAACCGCGTGCCCGGCCCCGGGGACGGCGACCTCGCGTACCGAACCGCCCTCCTCCGCATAACGGTTCAGGACATGTCTGGTCTGCGCCACCATCGGCTGGGCCGGGGTTCCGTCCCAGTCCGGAACCGCGCCGATGGCACCCAGGTGTGCCAGGTCGAACATCGAGGTGTCCGAGACGATGACGTCGTCCTCGCCCCGGAACCACAGCACCGGCGGTTTCGGCTCGACCAGATGCACATCGTCGACGCGGAAGTGCACCGGGGACATGGAGTTGAGGACCCCTCGCTTGCCGGGCGCGACGCCGGGCCATGCAGACGAGAGCACGCTGTCGCCTGGGTAATGGTCATCGCCGGTCCGCGTGGTGAGCATCGCCTCGACGTACGCGACCTCGTGCTCGGGCCGCCACGGCGCCTTGCCGTAGCAGTTCGCCAGGACACTGCGCGGTGAGACCGCAGAGTCCTCGCTGCGATCGCCTTCGGCAATCCTGGCCACGAACTCACGATTGGCCGTGCCCCCGCCCGAACCCGCACCATCCGGAGAGTTGAGGGTTCCTTCCACCCCGTGGGTGCCGCCGTATCCGTACGGGGAGACCGGGTTGATCAGCGTCATGGACCGCACTGCGGCCGGGTGGTCACGCAGGTACTGCATGGCCACGCCACCGCCCATGGACCACCCCACCAGATGGGCACGCTCGATGCCGAGAGCGCGCAGCAGGGCCGCGACGTCGTCGACATGGTCGCGCAGGCCGCGTGTGGCGTCGATCGGCAGCGGGTCGGTGCCTCCGAAGCCCCTCAGATCCGGCGCGACGGGGCGATAACGGTCCGGAAGTCGGGTGAGCGTGGTGTGCCAGAAGGCGGAGGAGGAGACGTTGCCGTGCAGGAAGACGACTGGTTCCCCCTTGTCTCGGACGTCTGTGATCTGCACGGCCAGCCGCTCCGTAGGCACACGGCGGGTGCGGATTCTGTGCTCAGGCATGTGTTCTCTGTCTCGTCTCGTCACATGTGGCTCTGTAAAGGGGCGGGCGCCCAGTGTCCAGTCACGCGGTAGGGGTCGTTATCAGGACAGCCAAGCGGCGATCTGGGCATCGGCCGCGGAGTTCCAGCCCAGTTCGAGATGGTTGGCGCCCGTGATGGTGGCCTGGCCTCCGACGGTGGGGATGCCGGTGGTGTCGAGGGCGCTGGCGACGAAGACGACGCCGTCGCTGGGGCCCCGGTTCTCGTTGAAGATGCCGAGGACATCCGGTGATCCACCGGCCAGGAGGTAGGTGGTCACCGAGGCCGGAACTCCAGCGTCGTGCAACGGCTTGATGAGCGAGCCCGCGTCGATCGCGGCTTGGATGCCACTGCCGGCGGTGTAGAAGCCCTGCCCGCCGTAGTACGTCGTGTACCAGTCCTGCGCGCTGCCGTCGACACCGTACACCCCGTCCCAACGGGACAGCATTTGGCGCTGTCCCGGGTAGTTGTCGTAGCCGCCGGAGGGAGTCATGGAGAACTCCGGGTGCGCTGTGTACTGCCCGTAGCACGTCATGTGCGAGTGCGGGGAGGGGGCATTGACCTTGCCGCCGCACTCGGGCCAGATCGAGAAGTCGTGCGCCCAGCCGTGCGCGTAGGGGTAGTCGTAGCCACCGTTGGGGCCGCCGACGGTCACCAACTTGCGCACATCACCGGCGTACGAGCGCCCCCAACTGGGTTTCACCGAGGACACGTACGCCCGCGCAGACATCTCACCCTTGCTCCAACCGACCAGGTCGACGGTGCTGACGCCGAGCTTCGCCTTGATGACGGAGATCGCGTCACCGACGATCTGCGCCTGCATGAGGTTGTCACCCTGCTTGTGCGCGAAGCCGACGGCGAAGACACGGTAGCCGCGCGTGACCAGGTACTGCATCAGTCCCATGGACGGACAGGTTGCGGCGCCGCAGCCATAGCCGCCCGCCTCGCCAGGATTGGCCCACGCTCGGTCGGCGGTGTCGTTCGCACCGTGGACGAGAAGGACCGGGGTGGGTCGAGAGCCGCTGTCCCAGCCGGGTGCCGAGTAGAGCAGAAAGCGGTCCGACGACGGCCGGGAGATGCCACCGAAGTACGTGACGCGCTTCCCGTCCTGGTCGCCACGGCCGTCCGCGGGGAAGCCCTCGGCGTGGAATCCCGAGGTGGTGTCGCGGTAACGCTCCACTCGCTCCCAACCATTGGTGACGACGTCTGTCCCGTAGCTCGCCTCTTGGGTGAGGTACACGGGCAACGACGCCGCAGAGGCGGTCCCTGCGGTCGTGGAGAGCTCGAGAGCAACTGCCAGCAAGAGGACGAGCAGTAAGTGCCATAGTCGCGCTCGGCTTTGGCCGTTGTGGCTGAACTCCATGTCGAATCCCCTGTCCATGGTGAAGATGGCCTGCCTGCGGAAGCGGACAGAGTAGAAGCGCGGCCGTACGCAAGGTATGTGTGCGGCCTCCATAAGAGGCGCGGCTCCTGTGTCCTGCGCGGTCCGACCCTCGAAGGACCGGACCGGGCCTTCGAACCGGATGCCCCGCGCAGCAGCCGTTCGCAAGATCCGTCCGCGAGCGTCAGGTGTGATGTGCCGCGGCCCTGTTCAGCGCCTTCCACCGCAACGGCTTCGGGCAGACCGAGCCGACCTCATTCTGCTCACCCAACTTCGCCTACCTCATTGGCGTACGACGCCAAGGACGCCCTGGCCGCCTTGCCGGACGCCGGGGCGGTCACGGTCCTGCTCGACGGCCACCACGACTCCGACCTGATCAATCGCGGCCTGGCCGCCGACGCCGGCCACCGCAGCACATTCGGAGACGAGGCCGGGTCCGGCCTTCGATCTCCCGTCCGCCCCACATGACGCATTCACCCGAACACACCCCCTGGCCAACGCGCGTAGAAGCGAGCATCATGGCATGCGCCAACGCACGATCCCGCACGGTGATTTCCTCGTCAAATTGTCATGCACTGGTCATATTGGCCGATCTCCGGCCCTCTGACGGTGCGATGAACTCCCCGTCCGACGAAGGGACACAGCAATGGCTTGCGGATCAACCTCTCTATGGGCAGGCGAAGCCTCCTGGTTCTGCTGCGGCGGCTCCTGGGGCCCCTGCGGCAGCGCCGGAACCGGCGCCTGTGGCACCTGCCAGTCCAGCAGAAACATGGCCGCCTGGCCCAATCTGTCCTCGGCCTGCTGGAACGTCACCAACCCGGCAGCATGCGGCGAGAACATGCCCAGACGCGGCTGCGGCTCGGTCATGAACATCAAGCACCAGTGCTCCGGCGCCACCGTCTGCGTCACGCTCGCCGACTGCGGGCCCAACACCCAGCTTTGGTGCAGCGAGAAGACCTGCTGCAACGGCGTGTGCCGGACCCACCGGGTCGTCGACCTGACCCCTGCGGCCTACTCGGCCATCGGCAGCCTCAGCTCCGGTCTGCTTCCCGTCTACATCTACGAGTGAGGAGGAACCGCCATGACCGCACGCAACGGCGTCAACCGCCGCCGTCTCCTGACCAGCGCCGCGCTCGGCGGGGCCACCATCGTGGGCGCCTCCGCACTCGGCGGCCTGGACGCGGACTCCGCCTTCGCCGCCCCGATGCCCTCCCTGGACCCCGCGGTGTCCCAGTCGTCGTTCGTGGACGGCCGCGTCAGCCGGATCAAGGGCAGCGTCCTCGACGTCGTCGAGGCCGACGGCACGCACAGGCTCATCCAGCTCACCAACGCCACCAGCGTCTGGAAACTGGAAACGGTCACCGCCGAGGCCATCGAGGTCGGCGACGGACTGTACGCACGGGGCGTCGAAATGCCGGACGGCAGCGTAGCCGCCGACGCCGTCTGGGTGAACATCGTCAATCTCTATGTCACCGTCCGCGGCATCGAGCGCTCCCGGCTGCACCTGAGCCACGACAGCCATGCCCTGGTCGGCAACATCGTGGAGAAGAGGACCACCGCGTCCTTCCGTGGCGGCGCCCTCACCTCCGACCTCTCGCAACTGCGGATCGGGCACCACGCCCAGGTGCTCGGTGCCTGGCGGCCGGCGGACGACAGTGTGGACATCGCCCGCATCAGCGTCGGGCACTGAGGCAGGGGGTATGTGATGGCATCGCTCGCCATGAACCTCGCGACGCTGCTGCTCGGTGTCCTGCTCGCCGGCACCGGGGCAAGCAAGGCGTTCGGCCGACAGGTCGCGGGCCAGGCGGCCGGCACCGTGCTGGTCCGCGTCCTGAACGACGGCCGCCGTGCCACGCTCGTGCTGCGGGCCACCGGCGCCGTGGAACTGGCGGTCGCCGCAGGCCTGTTGGCCGTGCCGACGACCGTGGTCCCCGGGGTGGCGGCGACCGTCCTGGGCGTCGGCTTCCTCGCCTACCTCGGGTACGCCCGGGTGACCGCCCCGGAGTCGTCCTGCGGATGCACCGCCCGGAACAACGGCCCGATCACCTGGCGGGCCTTCGTCCGCGCGGGCCTGGTCGTGGTGGGCGGCGCCGCGGCCGCCGGCGCCCGGACGGTCTGGTGGACCGAGGCCGTCCGCAATCCGGTGGAGTCGGTCGCGTTCCTTGCCGTCTCCACGGCCGTCCTGGTCGTGATCTCCAGCGACCTCGACGACCTGTGGCTTGTTCCGCTGCGCAGGACACGACTGAAGGTCCTCGGGCACCCGCTCGTCCGTGGCCGGAACGACGAAGTGCCCGTGGCAGCCTCCGTCGAACTGCTGGAGCGTTCACTGGCGTGGGTGGCCGCCGCACCCGTCGTCCGCTCCGGGCTGATCGACCACTGGGAGGCCGACGGCTGGCGCTTCCTGCAGTTCGCTGGGGTCCACGACCCGGGCGGCGCGGCGCGCCCGGTCACTGTGATCTTCGCGGTGGACCCGCGCGAGACAAGGGACACCACCGGCAACCCGGCGGTCCGGGTCACGCTGATCGACGACCGGACCGACGAACCGTTGGAGGTGGACCTGCTCAGCGGTTTCCCGCGGCGCGCTTCCCTGCCCATGGCCTGACGGGCGGTCCGGCAAGGGGGCGTGGCGACACTGCCGAGGGGTCGTCCGGGCGCGGACCGGGCGGCCCCCGGTGTGTGCGGGGACGGCGAGCAGGCCGCGGTGTGGGCGCATGGCGACGGTGCGGCCTGCCCCACCAGGGGAAGGTCACCGTGGCGGTGGGGTCGATGGTCCAGCCGTCCGGGGCGGATCCGCCTGGCACGGTCGCCCTGGTCCCCGGTCCCCCGTCACCTTGGCTCCTTCGGTGAACCACACACCGATGGGCCCTGGGACGGGTGCCACGCCCCGGGCACGATCCGCTCGGACGGCTCGGAACCCGGCCGCGAGCTGCGTCCCCCACGGGGTCCGTACGAAGGGAGCTCGTGCTTTCGGTCGCGGCCGGCACGGCAGCGGCCGGCGGGGAAGCTCTGTCGGCCGGCGGTCGTAGGGCAGCGCGGCACAGTTGAACGCTGAACTTTGCCTTACTGCTGCCCCTCGTTCGCGCGGCGCGCTGTGCTGAACCGGCGCTGATAGGCGGCGGGACTGATCGACATTTCTCGCGCGAAGACGCGCCGCATGCTCTCGTAATTCGGAAATCCGGCAAGGGATGCGGTCTGCGTTGCGGTATGCCCTTGGTCGAGCAGAGCTTTTGCCATGTCGAACCGGATCATCTCCACATACCGGGCCGGCGTGGTGGAGAGCTCGTTGTGAAAGAGTCGCGTGAGATGCCGAGGGCTCACATTGAGGTGCTTGGCGAGTTCGCCGAGTGAGTGGTTTCCGCCGGGATTCGCCGTGATCAAGTCGGTGATTCTACGGAGGGACGGAGATCGGGGCGGCGGTCCTTGCAATGGGGCGGAGAACTGTGACTGGCCGCCCGAGCGCTGCAAATAGACCACCAGGGCGCGAGCGACGTCGCGAGTCAGGTCAGGGCCGTGATCCTCCTCGATGAGTGCCAAGGCCAGGTCGATGCCGGCGGTCACGCCCGCCGAGGTGTAGGTGGTGCCGTCACGGACGTAGATCGCGTCGGGTTCGACGCGGCTCGCCGGGCAGCGGGCGGCGAGCTCGTGCGCGACCTTCCAGTGTGTGGTCGCACGCTTGCCGTCCAGGAGGCCGGCGGCGCCGAGGATGAATGCTCCGGTGCAGATGGACGCGACCCGGTCGGCCCCGCCCGCCAGCGTTCGCGCGGCCTCGAACAGATCACGGGGTACAGGTGTGCGCGGGTAGAGGTCTGCGCCGGCCACCAGGAACGTGTCGGGAGCAGGCTCCGTGGCGGCGGTGTCGACCGCGATCCGGATCCCGACGGAGGAGGTGACGTCGGCGCCGGTCGGTGACACCAGAAGGATCTTGTAGTCGGCACCGAGCCGGTTCGCTTCCGCGAATGCCTCGGCGGGGCCGGCGACGTCCAGCAGTTTGACCCCGTCATAGACGAGGATCGCGACCTGATGCGTGGCGGAGGCCACACCTCCGCCGGCCGCCTGTCCGGATTCGAGTGACTCATGACCGGACCGAGGCGGCGCCGGAGGCTGGGTAGTCGGCAGTGTGGGGGACGGACGCACCGTCCATTCGTAGCACACCGATATCGGAAGGAGCAGGGGTCATGAGCGAGATCATCGCGGGGGTGGAGATTCCCGAAACGGCGGCGGTCGCCGAAGCCACCCGCCTTATGCAGAAGATGACCAGCCCCCTCATCTACCATCACTCCCGTCGCGTTTTCGTCTTCGGCGTCATTCATGCTCGCAGGCTCGGCCTGGAGCCCGACCCCGAGCTTCTCTATCTGTCCGCCATGTTTCACGACACCGGCCTCATGACGCCTTTTTCCGACGCGGAGCAGCGCTTCGAGGTCGACGGAGCCGACCACGCACGTAAGTTCATGCTCGATCACGGATTCCCGGCCACGGCTGCCGATGTGGTGTGGACGGCGATCGCGCTGCACACGACCCCGGGCATTCCCCACCGGATGGGCCCGGAGATCGCCATCACGAATTTCGGTGTTCTGACCGACGTGCTTGGCGTGGGTCTGGACGAGCTGGATCGCGAGCAGGTGGACGAGATCATCGCCGCGCATCCGCGGGGCGACTTCAAGAACGAGTTTCTGCAGGCCTACGTCGACGGACTCAGGCACCGCCCGGAGACCACCAACGGAACCGTGAATTCGGATGTGCTGGAGCACTTCGTTCCCGGCTTCCGTCGCGTAACCACGGTCGAGCGCATGCTCGGCGCTCCCTGGCCGAGCTGATCAGGACGGCGTGGAAGACGACGTGATGAAACGCGTGAGTCGCCCTCGCGACGGGCGTCGTCTCGGGCGAGGTGCGGCCTTCGCCGTGCTGGTCTGCGTCACTGTGGTGATGATGGCCACGGCGAGCGCACCGTCGCCGATCTACCCGCTGTACCAGGAACGTTGGGGCCTGTCGGTCACGATGCTGACGGTGATCTTCGCGGTGTATGTCGTGGGTCTGCTCGGCGCCCTGCTGACGGTCGGTTCGCTGAGCGACCACCTGGGTCGCCGGCCGGTGCTGGTCGCCGCCATGTTGATGGCGGCGGCCAGCACGGCGATCTTCTGGACGGCCGACGGTGTCGTCTCCCTAATGATCGCCAGGGTTGTACAGGGCATCGCCACGGGGACGGCCACGGGCGGTCTTGCCGCCGCACTGGTCGAGCTCTCACCCGAGCGACGTCCACATCTGGGGCCTACGATGACAGTGGTGGGCACGAGTTTCGGCATGGCCACGGGCGCCGGAGTGGTGGGGCTGCTGGTTCAGTCGACTTCACGTCCGGATGCCTATGTCTTTCCTGTCCTTACGCTGACCTTCATCGTTCTGGCCGCGGTCATCCTCACGATCCCTGAGACGCGCGCCCCGCGAGCGGTTGGACCGGCGTCGTTGCGACCCACGGTGCGGGTTCCCCGGGAAGCCCGGCCGGAGTTCTTCGCCTCCGTTCCCGCCCTGGTCGCGGGGTGGTCCGTCACAGGTCTGTTCCTCGCGCTCACTCCGTCCTTGGTGAGCAATGTCCTGCAGGTGCGGTCCGGCGCCGCGGGCGGGATCAGCATCGCGGCGCTGTTTCTGGCCAACAGCGTGGGCGGGTCGTGGTCCGTTCGGCATACGGCACGGCTCGCCACCCGGCTGGGGGCAGTTCTGCTGACTCTGGGTGCGTCCGGACTGGCGGTGGCCATCGCTGTCGCGTCGCCGGCCATATACGTGGGCGGATCGGTCGTCGCAGGGCTGGGCGTCGGCCTGACCTTCAACGGCAGCCTCCGCGCCATCAGCGCGGTCACCCCCGCGAAGTCACGGTCGGAGGTCTTCTCGGCCGTCTACGTGATCAGCTATGCGGCGTTGAGCCTTCCGGCCCTCGCGGCCGGGCTCGCAGCGCCCTCATGGGGACTCGAGACCACGGGCTACCTGTACGTCGGCTTCGTCGGGGCGCTGTCCTTGGGCGCGGCCCTCCACGCCGGACGATCACGCACGCATGGTCCCGGCGGCGATCCGATGCGCACGCGCTGGGAAAACGGGCCACACAGCGAACGGATACGCTGCTGAGCGCGCCGCAGCGAGTGGGGTTCGGGGTGCTGGGCTGCTCATCCCACGGGAAGGCGACCGTCACGGGAAGGCGACCGTTTCGCACACAATGGCGCGGACATACTCGGCGCCCAGAGGGATCCATCATGCAAGCCACCACCGTTCGAGAACCTGACGCGAGTGTCGGTTGTGATCTGTATGGGTGACGGGCACGGGCACGGACGGTGTGAGCAGGTGGACCGACTCGGAGTCGAATGGGAGCGGCACCGGCCCGCTGTTTTCGGTGCGGCCTACCGGCTTTTGGGAAGCGTGGCCGACGCCGAGGATGTGACCCAGGACGTATGGCTGCGGGCGGCCGGAGCAGATCTGCAGGACGTAGGTGACCTGCGGGCCTGGCTGGTGACGGTGGCCGCGCGACGGTCGTACGACATCCTCAAGAGTGCCCGTGTCCGCCGGGAGAACTATGTCGGGCCGTGGTTGCCCGAGCCGCTGCTGACCGGGCCGGACGCGTCGCAGCCGGTACTCGTCGACGAGTCCGTCAGTTCGGCGATGCTCCTGATCATGGAAGAGCTGTCCCCGCCGGAGCGAGTGGCCTTCGTCCTGCACGATGTCTTCGGTCTTGAGTTCGGCCGGATCGCCGAAGTGCTGGACGTCTCCGTGCCGAGTGCCCGGCAGCTCGCCTCGCGGGCACGACGGCGCGTGGGCAAAGCGAAGCAGTCCACGCCGCAGTCGTCGAAAGCGGAGCGCGAACGCGTCCTCACGGTCTTCCGCGCCGCATACGAGGCCGGGGACCTGGCCGGCCTGGTCAGGCTCTTGCATCCGGACGCCGTCTACGTCACCGACGGCGGCGGCAAGGTCTTCGCGGCACGCAAGCTCATCCACGGCGGCGAGCGCGTCGCCGAAGTCATGGTGCGTACGGGGCGCCAGTGGCACCCGGACCGCATCGACTTCGCCGAGGTCGGTGGCGAGCTCGCCCTCGTGTTCCACCGGGAAGGCCGGGTCTACTCCGTCGACACGGTCCAGATCACCGACGGTCTGATCGCCGCGTACCGCAGGGTCATCAATCCCGACAAACTCGTGGGCGTCTGAGCTGTCACACATGTAGGGGCTACCTCGTCTGCCTGATGAGAACGCACAACGGGCGACGAAGGAATGCGCGACCAGGTGAGATCGATCATGCGGAGCGGCATACATCCACCTGCAGCCACTGCGTGCCCTGCACGCGAGTGCAGGGCACTCGGGTCGCCCCTCTCCAGTAAGGACCTGTATGCAAGCCATCACTGTGCGGGACCGTAACGCCGGTCTCGCCGGGATGTCCCTGACGGACATGCCCTACCCCCATGCGGCCGAGAACGACGTCATCGTGCGGGTGCACGCGGCCGGCTTCACCCCTGGCGAGCTGGACTGGCCCGCCACCTGGACCGATCGCGCCGGCCGCGACCGGACGCCGAGCGTGCCCGGACACGAGCTGTCGGGTGTCGTCGTGGAGCTCGGGTACGGCACCACCGGCCTGAGCGTCGGACAGCGGGTGTTCGGCCTGGCCGACTGGGCCCGTGACGGCAGTCTCGCCGAATACACCGCGGTCGAGGCCCGCAACCTCGCGCCGCTGCCGGCGGACGTCGACCACACTGTCGCCGCCGCGCTGCCGATCTCCGGGCTGACCGCCTGGCAGGGCCTGTTCGACCACGGGCGCCTGACCACAGGCCAGACCGTCCTGATCCATGGTGCCGCGGGCGGCGTCGGCTCGATCGCGGTACAGCTCGCCCACGAGGCCGGCGCCCGCGTCATCGGCACCGGCCGGGCCTCCGGCCGGGACAGGGCGCTCGCACTCGGCGTCGACACCTTCATCGATCTGGAGACCGAGAAGCTGGAGGACGCCGGCGAGGTCGACGTCGTGTTCGACGTGATCGGCGGCGAGATCCTCGACCGCTCGGCCGCGCTGGTCCGTGCCGGCGGCACGCTCGTCTCCATCGTCATGCCGCCCAAGGTCCAGCCCAAGGACGGGCGGGCGGTGTTCTTCGTCGTCGAACCCGACCGCGCGCAGCTCACCGATCTCGCCACACGGCTGAGGGACGGACGGCTCAAGCCGGTCGTCGGTGCTGTGCGGTCGCTCGCCGACGCACCCGCCGCGTTCGGCCCCGGGAACCGCACCCCGGGCAAGACGATCATCCGCATTACGGAAGACTGAAAGGAGGCCGATCATGATCGGAATGCGAATCGCCGGTGGCTTGCTGGCCGTCGCCACACTGACCGCGGCCACGGCCTGCTCGACCTCGGACCAGACCACCCACGCCAAGGGGACGACCGCAGCCACGGCATCGCCTGCGGCCATGGCATCGTCACGCCCCACCGAAACCCTCAAGCCGCTGCTCCAGCAGGCCCTTCCGAACGTGAAGGGCAAGACGTTCACCTCAGCGATCGTCGACTTCCCGCCCAACGCGAGCGCGCTGCCGCACCGGCACGGCAAGGCGTTCGTCTACGCCTACGTCCTCGAAGGCACCGTGCGCAGCAAGCTCGACGACAAGCCCGTGACCACCTACCACCAGGGCGAGAACTGGGTCGAGCAGCCGGGCGCCCACCACGTCCTCACCGAGAACGTCAGCAGCACCAAGCCGGCCAAGCTCCTGGTCGTCTTCGTCTCCAACACCGGAGACAAGCTCAAGGTCGACGACCCCAAGTCATAGCGAACGGAATCAAAGGAACCATGACCGACATCCAGCGCGTCAACATCGGCAAGCAGCACCCGGCCGCCTACAAGACCCTCATCGCCCTGTCGTCGGAGGTGGAACAGGCCACCGCCGCAGCGGGCCTCGACCCACTCCTGGTCGAGCTGCTGAGGATCCGCACCTCACAGATCAACGGCTGCTCGTTCTGCCTGCGCATGCACACCCGCGACGCCCTCAAGAAGGGCGAAAACCCCGACCGCATCGCCGTGCTGCCCGCATGGGCGGAGACCGGCTACTTCTCCGAGACCGATCGTGCCGCCCTCCGCCTGACCGAGGCGATCACACGCGTGCCGGACGGACACGTCAGCGACGAGGACTTCAACGCCGCCGCGGCCGTACTCACCGCAGACCAGATCTCGGCAGTCGCCTGGCTGGCCACCGTGATGAACGCCTTCAACCGTGTCGCGATCACCAGTCGGTACCCCGTCGGCAACTGACCTCGACGGCGACACCGGCGTTGATAGCGGCGGTGGCACCGGCTGCCGAAGCCCTGGCCGTCGTGAAGGTGATGCAGGTGCAGGGAAAGCACCGACGTGTCGGCATGCACCTTGTGCGGTCCGGCCAGGGCGCCGTGATTGCCGTAGTGCAGCAGGGCGTTCGGAAGCAACTGCCGGACCTGTGCTTGGGGATGGCCAGTTCGGCGGTGCCTGCCCGCGTGTCCCGCTCGCGCGGGCGGTAGCCGTTGCTCTGGTTGACTCTCTCGTCGCTGACCCGGCCGTGTTCGCGTTGCAGAGGGCATCGGCCTCCCCAGACATGAGTGCGTCGGCGAACGTCTTGACCATCGCGCGCAGCAGATCGGGACTCGCCGACGCGAGGTTCTCCTCCGCGAGGGCGTCCAGGGGCAGACTGTCGGGTGCGGTCATCGTGCTGATCTCCTTCGAGCTTCGACACCTCGAAGATCAGCCGGTGGCCGTTCTTGTATCCGGGCAAGATTGACGGCAACGGCTGTGGGCAGCCTTGTGGCGTCCTCCGGCAAACTCGCGCCAAGGGAGACCTACGTCGTGTTGCGCCGATCTGTTCTCAGCCTCGTCACCGTAGCGGGCCTCGCAATGTCGGCACTGACTGCGCCGGCCGTCGCGGTGACTCCGGCCACGGCCGCCGCCTACCCCACCAGCCGGGTCTACGTGTCCGACAGCGCCGGCAGTTACATCTCGGGCACCCTGACCTGGTACAACCGGTCGGTGGACTTCACAGGGACGATGAAGTCCGTCGGCTGCCGCAGAGCGTGGTACAGCGTGTTCGACGGCTATGCCAACTCGCTCGGTGCCAGAAGCAGCAGCACGCACTGCGACACGGTGACTTCGGTGCCCGCCACACTTCCCGCAGATGTTGTCGGCGGCGGCTCGTACGTCGGGGTCTGCCTTGACGACGCGAACGGCAAGCCGGTGACATCGTGCGGCGTCTACCCCCGTCCCTGACCGATCACCAGCCTCGGTCGGCATCCGTCGAAGTGCGGCGGGGCGGCCAGGCCTACCGCATGAGCACGTCCCGGACGGCGAGGCCGTAGCGGACGCATAGTCGGTGCAGTTCCCACAGGCCGACCGCAGTCACCGAAACGGGGGGCGCCGAGCATGAAGACGATCCGCAACGCAGCGGGCACGTCTGCCCCGATGTGTGGCCGCCGGAACACGAAAGACCTCACTACTGGGGCTGCCGAGTCCCAGCACTATCCGAGGGAATGGAGAGGGCAGTGTGCCCGGTTCCCAGGCCGCGTCCGGCTGCACCAGCCGAGCGTCGCCCGCCGCCGCGGACTCCGTGATGCCGTGCCGGCGAGACCTCGTAAGGGCACACCAGTCTCCCACACCGGGGCTGCCCGGCGGTGATACTGACGGCCGTGTGCTTCTGCGACGTCAGAGGCGGAGAAATCACGGCGGTGCCGTGCGGCGGCCAGAAAAGGGAAGGCGGCGACCACGCGCCGTTGGCAGGATGTCCACACTCAACACCCATGGGGAAAGGACCCGCCGACCGTGGCTCGTGCCGTCACTCTGATCCGCTGCACTTCCCTGTCCGACGTCGCCGAGTACGCCTACGCGGCCACAGCGCCCGCCGAGTCCCGTCTGATCTTCCTCGCCGGAGCGTGTCCGCTGAACGACGACGGTTCCACGGCAGCGATCGGAGACTACGCCGGCCAGGCGGCGAAATCTGTTGAGAACATGCAGGCTGCTCTCGCTGCCGCCGGCGCGTCGCTCCAGGACGTCATCAGCACAAGGGTTCTCGTGGCATCGACCCGGCGGGAGGACTTGGTGACTGCCTGGGAGGTGGTCCGAGACTCGTTCGCTGACCACGACGTGCCCAGCACCTTGATGGGCGTCACTGTGCTCGGCTACAAGGACCAGCTCGTCGAGATCGAGGCCGTCGCCGCCGTACTCGATTCGTGAGCGCCGCCGACACCTCACGGCGGCCGGGCGCGGCGCGGCCTGGACCGGACGTTTCGACGCTGCGTGGCGCCCTCGTCGGGCCGGGACACTTGGCCGCCTGTGCCGGCCTGGCACCCTACGACGACAAGGGCCGTTAGCTCACTGGCCCAGCCGTGCCCTGAACAGCAGCCCAGGCCTTCCGCCGTGATGGCGGGAATGCCGGGTGACAAGGCCGTCTTCGACGGTGAGGTGCAACACGAACCGCGCACGACAGGCGCGTCCGGTGGAGCGGACGGCCTGACGGATCTCGCCGAACACGATCGCGTCGCGCCCGTCGACGAGGATGCGCTCGAGCGAGGGAGGGTGGTGTGCCAATGGGGGGTGCGGGCGATCTTCGCGGTGCCGGCGGGGCCGACGGCGGCTCCCTGCCGCCGCCCGGGGTGGACGGCAGGATCGACTCGGTGAGGTGCTGAGCGGCGATGCGCACGGCGGCGGGTGCCCAGGGCCGGCCCGGTAGCGGTCGGTGATCCCCGCGGCAAGCTCGTATACCTGGTTCGAGGGCGTCCGCCCGGGTCGGCCCTCGGCAACGCTGTCCGGTGGGTACAGAAGCATGTCGATCACACCGTCGAAAGCGGAGGCACGGTTTCGCGTTCGGTGCCTCTCGCGGTCGCCGGGAATGCGGCGCTGGGTCACCTTGTTGTGCTGTGCGGCCGGCATGTTCGAGTCACGTGACTCGCATGGTGGCGAAAGGAGCACCTCATGGCACGCAGCACATTGCGGCCCGTCGTCAAGCTGACGTCGACCGCAGGCACCGGTGTCACCTACGTGACCCGCAAGAACCGTCTGAACGATCCCGACCGGCTGGTCCTGCGCAAGTACGACCCGATCGCCGGCGAGCACGTGCTCTTCCGCGAAGCACGCTGACCTCCGCCTGCCTCGCTCCACGACGCAGGCTCCCGTAGGGAAGCCCCATGAGGCGCGGCATCCGCGCCTCCCCCTCCGGTCGCCCTGCGCGACCGCGTGGCAGGCTTCCAGCCACCCGTTCCGCACCGGCACCGCGCACGTCCTCGACACCACGGGCCGGGCGGAACGCTTCGCGCAGCGCTACGACGCCACCACGGCTCCGGCACGCCGCTGACGGCGAACCCCCTGGACGGACCCCCTTCGACCTCCTGAGAGGAGACGGCAATGAAGGTACGCAAGTCACTGCACTCGCTCAAGACCATGCCCGGCGCCCAGGTGGTGCGCCGCCGGGGCGTGACCTTCGTGATCAACAAGAAGAACCCGCGGTTCAAGGCCCGCCAGGGCTGAGAATCCGCCTCACCGCAGTCCGCCGGCCCGGCACCGCCCTCGCGGTGCCGGGCCCTGCGTCGTGCGAAGCCTTTCCGCACAACCGGCACCGGCGTCGCGATCACCGATCCCGATCTTCCCGGAACGGGCTCGTCTTTTAGCCAGACGCTCCCCGGGTACCCGGAAGCAGCAATCGAGTGACGCAACGGAGGCACACTGATGAGCACGGTCAAGGAAACGGTGGAAGTGGACGTCCCGGTCCACACCGCTTACAACCAGTGGACACAGTTCGAGGAGTTCCCGAACTTCATGGAGGGCGTCGAGGAGATCACCCAGCTCGACGACCGCCACAACCACTGGACCACCAAGATCGGCGGCGTGAGGCGGGAGTTCGACACCGAGATCATCGACCAGCTCCCCGACGAGCGCGTCACCTGGCGCACAACCAGCGGCGACCTGGGACAGAAGGGAACGGTCCGCTTCCAGCGCGTGGACGACACCCACACCCGGGTGGAACTCGTGATGGACATCGAGCCCAGCGGAGCCGCCGAGAAGGCCGCGGACTTGCTCGGCACCATCGACCGGCGCGTCAAGGGCGACATGAAGCGCTTCAAGAAGTACATCGAGGAACGCGGCGCGGAATCCGGAGCATGGCGCGGACGCATCAAGCCCGGGGACACGAGCGGCCCCATCTGACACCGGCCCGCGGGACCCCGCCGGGGGAGCGCGGCACCGATGCCGGCCAGGTGGCCAGGGGCACCGGAATGCCGTTCCCGACGACGAGGGCCAGGTCCGGGAGGCGGCGCAGCGCCGTCCCAACGGCGATCTGGCCCTCCAGTCGGGTTGGTGGCGTACCCAGGCAGTAGTGGATGCCGTGTCCGAAGGGCGCGCGCAGGGCGCGCACACCAGGTGGCCGTTGACCTGCCGCGTGAAGTCCCGTTCACGTACACGCGCATTCGATGCCACACGTAGGGAGCCATTTGCCCGGGGCGACGGCCGCCCGCACCGGGCGTCGAGCGGTCCCGCTGGGATCCGAGCAGTCGTGCAGAACCGTTGACTTCCCAGGCCCGTATTGGTTGAGTGGCTGATCCACTGAGCCACTGGGAGGACGACGTGGAGGCACTGCCCCGCGAAACCATCGTCGATGTCCTGGAGAGCCGCCTGCGTGAGGACATCCTCGCCGGGCGCCACCCCGCAGGCACCTATCTGCCGCCGGAACGCACGCTCGCCGACGGCTACGGCGTCACCCGCACCACCTTGAAGCACGCGTTCGGGCGCCTGGCGCAGGCGGGACTGCTGGAGACCCGGCACGGTGTCGGCACCCGCGTCCGGGACTACCTGCGGCTGGGCGGCGCGGACCTGCTGCCCATGCTCGTACGGCACAGTTCCGACTGGATCGGTGAGATCTTCGAAGTGCGGTGCAGCATCGGCGCGTTGATCGCCGAGCGTGCCGCTGCCCGGGCGACCGACCGACAGCGAGGCGAGCTGCGCAAGCTGCTGACCGCCGTGGGGGATGCGGCGGACCCCGACGCCGTGCAGCTCGCGGACCTGGAGGTCCACCGCGCGCTCGCTCGCGCCACCGGTAACCGGGTCTACGTCCTGCTGACCAATACCCTCTTCAACGCCTATCTGCCGGTACGCGCCGCGCTCAGGAGACCGTTCACGGACGCTCAGGTGGCCCATGACCGCCTGGAACCGGTGGTCGAGGCCGTGGCGGTCGGCGACGAGGCGGGCGCTCGGCGCGCGGCCGAGCAGTATCTGACGACCACCGAGCGGATCATGCTGGAGGACCTGGCATGAGCGCGGACCCCACCTCGGGCCCGGCCACGAGCAGCGGCTCTCCCGCTCGCGGCACCGTGTTCCGCGAGAGCATGCTCGGCAGCCTGCGTCTGGACGACGATGACCGCACCCGCCGGGTCCGACTCGACCTGACGGTCTCGGCGGACCGTCTCCTGCGGCCGTTCGGCACCACCATGGCGCGCGCCACCGGCCGCATACGGGTGACCGGCTGGAGCGACGACCCGCACGCCGAGGGCGACTTGGAGATCTCACCGCTGGCACGCCGCCGTATCCGCTACCGCATCACGTTCACCGCGGACGGCCGCCGACTCACCCTGGACGGCTGGAAGTCCGTCAGCCCGCGCCGCCCCGTGACCTCCATGACGGTGCTGCCGTACACCCTCTACGAGGACGGCGTACGCCTCGGCGCCGGCACCCTCCGCTTCCCGCTCGGTACACAGCTCTTCCCCTTCCTCACCAGCTTCCGATTCCCGCGGCGGGAGAACCCCGGCGCCTTCCTCACGCCCCGCTGGCGCGGGGAGCCGGGTCGTACGGAGGTCTGGTACACCACCGTCACCGACCCGGACACCGGCACCGGACTGTGGCTGCACCACGAACTGACCTCTCCGGCGGACGGCTCGCCGCCGTACGCCCACGGCTGGGCGGCGGTGTTCCCGAAGGACGGCCCCGTGCGCCACGCCCGCTTCGGCCCTGCCGCATGGAGTGCGCAGGAGTCCGGCTTCAGCACGGACGGCATCGCCGTCCGGCCGGGTAGCCTGTCGGGATCGGCCGAGGACGGCGCCTTACGCTGGGACATCGCTGAACGGCCTGCCGGCGAGCCGCTTTTCACCTTCCCTCGCTGGTCGTGGCGCCGCCTCCTGCTGCCGGCCGCACAGATGCTCCCCGCCGCGCGGTCCTGCTACGACGGTTCGTTCACCCATGACGGCACGACGCTGACGCTCACGTCGGCCACCGGTGCCTCCGCTCGGATCTACGGTCACGGCAACGCGCGCCGTTGGGCCTGGCTGCACGCCGACCTGGGCGGCGGCGACGTGCTGGAGATCGTCTCGGCCGTGTCCACGCGGCCGGGCCTGCGCAGGCTTCCCCCGCTGACCTTCTTCCAGCTGCGCCGGCACGGCCGCACCTGGCCCCGCCGTCCCGAGCGCTCGGCCGTCGGCTGGGCCGGGCTGTGCCGTTTCCGCACGGACATCGGCCTGCCGACGTGGACGGTGACCGGCCGCACAGCCCTGCGTCGGATCCGTGTCGAAGTCACCCAGCCCGCCGACCGCGTCCTGGCCCTGGACTACACCGACCCTGACGGCGGGCACGCCACGTGCCGCAACAGCGAGCGCGCCGACGCGCACGTCCGGCTGGAGCGGTGGTGGTTCGGCGGTTGGCGGACCGAGGCCGAGTGGGAGCTGGACGGCACCGCGCACGCGGAGGTGGGCAGCCGATGAGCCTTTCCGGCCTCACGGCCGCTCTTCTCGCCGACGACGGAACCGCCGACTGGCCACGGCGCGTCCCTGCCCGACTGGACACGGTCCTCGCCTCGATGCCGCTCGCCGCCCGGGCCGGCCTGCGAGCGGCGGCGCGCGGCGTGGACATATATGCCGCGGTGCGCACCGGACGCACCCTGGGCGCGCTCACCCCGGCCGAGCGAGAGTCCGTGCTGGAGGATCTCGCCGCACGACCTGGGCTCCTGCCGCTCCTGGACGCGCTCAAGGTGCCCGTGCTCCTGGCGGCCGGTACCGAGCGGCTGCTCGAGCACGCTCCCGCACCGCGCGGTCCTGTGCGCCATGACCCGCCGCTCGATCTGACGCCCCTGTATGCCTGGCCCGCTCGATCCACCGCCGACGCCGTGGTCATCGGTTCGGGCGCGGGCGGAGCGATGGCGGCACGGACGCTGGCCCGCGCCGGACTCCGTGTCGTCGTGCTCGAAGAAGGCGAGCACCACTCCACCGAGTCGTTCGGCGAACGCCCACCCCTCGACCGGTTCAACGAGTTGTACCGGGACGGCGGAGCGACCGTCGCCGTCGGCAGCCCACCCCTGTTGCTGCCGGTGGGCCGCGCCGTCGGCGGCACCACGGTCGTCAACTCCGGTACCTGCTATCGCACTCCGGCCCACGTTCTCACCCACTGGAGCAGAGATCTCGGATTCACGCTCGCCGACGGCTTCGACCGCCATCTGGACGAGGCCGAACGCAGCCTGCGCGTCGCCACACAGCCCATGGACGTCCTCGGTGCGAACGGCCGTATCGCCCTCGCCGGTGCCCACGCGCTCGACTGGCGGGCGGCGCCCCTGCGCCGCAACGCACCCGGCTGCCAGGGTTCCTGCCAGTGCGTGGCCGGCTGTCCGACCGGCGCCAAACAGAGCGTGCAGCTCTCTGTGCTGCCCGAGGCCTGCGCCGCCGGGGCACGCATCGTCACCGGAGCCCGCGTGGAGCGCATCCTCGTCGACGCGGACCGGCCCAAGGGGCCGCGCGCGGCGGGCGTACGCGCACGCGGGCAGGACGCCGAATGCGAGATCCTCGCTCCCCTGGTCGTCGTCGCCGCCGGCGCATTGCAGTCCCCACCGCTCCTGCGTCGTTCCGGCCTTGGCCGGCATCCCCGCCTCGGCCGCAACCTCAGCGTCCATCCGGCCACAAGCGTCGCCGGACGCTTCGCCGAGCCGGTGACGGCCTGGGAGGGCGTACTGCAGAGCGTGGGCGTGGAGGAGCACCGTGCGGATGGGATCCTCATCGAGGCCACCGCGGCCCCGCCCGGTATGAGCTCCTTCGTGCTGCCCGGACTGGGAGCCGAGCTGCGCCGCGAACTGGACGGCGCCGACCGACTGGCCACACTCGGGGCGATGATCGCCGACCGTCCCTCCGGCCGCGTCCTGGGCCGCGACCGCACACTGGTCCGTTACGACGTGGACCGCCGCGATGCCGGACGCCTGGTGCGGGCCCTGCGTGCCATGGGAGAGCTGCTGTTCGCCGCCGGCGCCGAGGAAGTGCTCACCGGCATCCCCGACACACCTCGCGTGCGCAGCCTCGCGGAACTGGACGCCGTGCTGGCGGGCACGAGTGTGTCGCGGCTTCATCTGTCGGCCTACCATCCCACCGGCACTGTCGCCGCGGGCCATGACCTCCAGCGCTGTCCCTGCGACCCCCTGGGCCGGCTGCGCGGAGTACGGGGCGTACTGGTCGCCGATGCCTCCGCGCTGCCCAGCTGCCCCCAGGTGAACCCCCAGCTGAGCATCATGGCGCAAGCCCTGGCGATCACCGAGGCCTTCTTGGATGCATGAGGCCTCCCGGGCACCGACAGGACGCCGCGGCTCAAGCCGGGCCGGAACGCGCGGGGCCATCTGACTCAGAACCCGTCAGGCCCCTCCAGACCGGCCAGGAGGCGACGATGGTGCACACCCACCGCATGGTGGCTCATGTCAGGTCCACGCCCCGAGTCACCGTGATCGTGGTCACGGTGCTTCCCGTCCATCGACAGCAGGTCACCGCTGCTCCTGCCTCCGGTCACGGTCGGGAGCCTGCTGAGCCCTGCACACGCTCGACGGCGTCGTCGCCGCGCACACCCGCCGACGGCCGGCCGCGGCCCACACTCGCATCGACGGCGACTGCCTGGCCGGCTTCGCCGAGTACGACCTGTCCCAAGGCCAGCCCCCCAGGCGGCCCACGGGCGGCTCAAGCCGCCGAGGAGCCGCCCGGCGGCACGGCGGCAGTCACCGCGCGCCCGGCACGCCGGGCCGCGCCTCTCCGGCGAGGCGGCCCGCGTACCAGCCGGCGGCCTCGGCGAAACGTGCCGCGAAACCCGGCCCCGGGTCCTCCCCGACACGGGCCCACAGACGATCGCCGCGGTACCAGTGATCCTGGGTCAGCAACGCATACTGGTGACCGGACAGCCCGGGCACGGCACGGGCCACCAGCGCCCGGTGCTCCTGCACGGACACCTCCCCGACACGCGGGAACGGCAGACCCAGACGGTGATGCAGGGCGAGCAGCACCTCATCCATCGGCACCGGCCGGGGATGAACCGCGTGATACACCCGGGAGGGGTCCCCATCCCCCGGCGCACCCACCAGACCCGCGACACCGCGCGCCAGGTCCCCCACCGCGATCACCGAACTGAGGGACACCGGCCCCGACGGCCAGAGGGGGACACGGGCAACAAGACGGGCAAGAGCAGGGAGGAACCACTCATCGCCGGCGCCGTAGACCAGATGCGGACGCAGCACGCTGCCGCCCGCCTCGAGCACCGCCCGCTCGGCCCGCAGCCGTGACGCACTGGCAGCAGACGCCGGCCTGGGCACCACCGCCTCCTCCCCCACCCCGCGATGAGGCCCCGTGCCGTAGACGGACGCCGTACTGACATAGACGAAACGCTCCACCCCCGCCCGCCGCGCCTCCGCCAACAGCGCGAGCGTGCCCCGGTGGTTGACCGCCTCACAGCGCACCGGATCACGCCCGACATAACTGGCGGCGTGCACCACCGCCTCCACCCCCGAACACAGCCCCCGCAGCGTCCCCGGCCGGGTCAGATCGGCACACACATGACGCACCACACCACCGCCCGCCCCTACGGCAGCACCCCCACCACGCCGGGCCAGCACCCGGACCTCCACCACCCCGCGCCCGGCCAGCTCCCCCACCACCGCCCGGCCGATGAAACCACCGCCCCCACACACCAGGACCACGCCCGAGGTGACGCCCGACGAACCCGACACGCGTATCCCCCACTCCCCTACAGACGCGAGCCGCCGGACGCGTCGATGCACTGGCCCGTGATCCACCGTGAGTCGTCGGATGCCAGGAAGGCCACGATGTCGGCGATGTCCCGCGTCCTGCCCAGCCGGCCGAAGACCGACCACCCGGCCAACTGCGCCGCCGCCTCCGGCGTACGGCGCTTGGCCAGATTCATGTCCGTCTCCACAAACCCCGGAGCGACCGCGTTGACCGTGATACTGCGAGGCCCGACCTCCTTGGCCAGCGCCAGCGTGAACGTGTCCACCGCCCCCTTGCTCATCGAATACACCACCGACTCCGGATAGGCGATACGGGTCGCCGCCGACGAGACGTTGATGATCCGCCCGCCCTCCCGCATCCGCCTGAGCCCCAACTGCGCAACGAACAACAGCGACCTGGCGTTCACGTTGAAGATCCGGTCGAACAGCTCGGGCGTCACCTCATCGATACGCGCCGACCCGCTCACCCCCGCGTTGTTGACCAGAATGTCCAGACCACGCACCGCCCCGAACCCGGCCAGACCCGCGTCGAAACCGGCGAAGAGCGTCTGCGCGCCCTCCGCAGACTCCAATTCGGCCTGGATACCGAAGGCATGCCCGCCCTGCTCCCTGATCTCCGCCAGCGTCTCAGCCGCCGCGAAGGCGTCGCCGCGGTAGTGGACGGCGACGATTGCGCCCTCACGCGCCAGCCTCAACGCGATACCCCTGCCGATCCCCCGGCTCGCACCGGTGACCAACGCCGTCCTCCCCACGAGCACACCCACGCCCCGCCCCCCAAAAAACCCGGCACCCCCACGACCCAGAAATATACCGGCCGGACGGTTCTTAGCAAGAGACCCAAACAACCCCACAACACATACAGACATAAACCACACAAAGGCACGCCAAAGGGGACACAGCAAAGGAGCCCGTCCCGTTGCCCGGCGTCGACGCCTATGCGGCTGTCGTTCATCGGCCAACGCAACCCGCTCGGTTTTCACCTCGAAGCCCCATCACTTTCACCCGATTGCACCGCATGAGGGGCCTGGGAGGACGGACGCGTGAACGCTGGTCGCCATAGGCCTCAAGGGAAAGCGAGTTCAGCAATGACGGCATCTACGGTCCCTGGCATAGGTCGCCGCACACGGCGTCACCGCGTCGCAGCGGCTGGATGCGCGGTCGCCACCTTGTGCACGGTCACGGCGGCGCCGGCTGCCGCGGACACAGGCCCGGGCGGCGCCAAACCCACCATCGTGCTGGTGCACGGTGCCTTCGCGGACGGCTCGAGCTGGAACGGAGTGATCGAACGGCTCGAACGCCGCGGCTACAGGGTCATGGCCCCGGCCAACCCGCTGCGCGGCCTGTACAGCGACTCCGCCTACATCGCCTCCGTGCTCAAGAGCATCAAGGGACCCGTCGTGCTGGCCGGCCACTCCTACGGCGGAGCAGTGATCAGCACGGCCGCTGCAGGAAATCCACAGGTCAAGGCGCTGGTCTACATCTCGGCACTGATGCCGGACGTGGGCGAGAGCGGCATGTCCCTCTCCGCCCGGTTCCCCAGCGCTCTCGGCACCGCCACCACCTCCGTCCCCTACGAGACCGAAGGCACCAGCGGAACCGACCTGTACCTCAAGCCCGACAAAGTGCACCCGGTCTTCGCAGCCTGCCTGTCGACCGGCCAGGCGAACCTGCTGGCCATCACCCAACGGCCCGCAGCAACCACCGCCTTCTCCGAGAGTGCCAAGGTGGCAGCCTGGAAGGACATTCCGTCCTGGGCCCTCGTAGGCCGACAGGACATGACCATCAATCCGGACCAGGAACGCTTCGAGGCCAAGCGCGCCCACTCCCACACCGTGGAGATCAACACCTGTCATGTATCCCTGATCGCCCGCCCCGACGCCGTCGCGAATCTGATCCTGCAGGCCGCCACCGCCACCGCCACCGCGGAAACCACCGCCGCCAATCCCGATCGCCCGGCACTCGCAACCACTGGTACCTCGAGGCCTGGCACGAAGGCGATCACCCTGGGCGGCATCGCGGCCGCAACCCTGGCCGCCGGCGCGGCAGCCGTGCTCCTGGGCCGACAGCTGAGCCGCAACACGCGCTGACGACGGAAGAGTTCAGTGGGGCGGCGGAAGGGCATCGCTGCCCGAGACGTGGCTGATCTTTCGCGCTCGGTCGGCATTCAGTTGGGCTCGTCGGCCCGTGAGAGCCCTCAGCTCCGCAGCTTGCTCGTCATCCGCCCGCCCGGCCGGAGAACTGGCAGACCAAGCCATCGGCCCGTCCCGCGGTGGGCTGACCGCAAAGATCCACCTAGCAGTGGCGCGGCATCGCCACCCGCTACGAGAAGACCGCGACCGTCCACCTGGCCGGACTCCACGGGGCGGACATCTTCCTGTGGTCTGCCCGGTGATCCGGACGAAGCCGCTCAGTAGCTGTCGTAGCTGGGCTTGCCGTTCGGCCGGTAGACGCCGACGATGGTGCCGCCCTTCGTCGCCGAGACGCTGACCGGTTCCAGCGCAGTGGGGATCGCTCCGTCGGCGAACGGCCGCTTGCGTGGACAGCCGCGGAGAGTTCCTGTCAGGCCGGGTACGGCCTCGCCTCTCGTGCCGAGCTCAGGGCGGCAGCCCACCAGGCGAGTTGATCCAGCAGGGTCTTGGCGTACGCGGACGCCTCGGGGTCCAGCGGCTGCCCGTCCTGCCACCCGGTGAAGTAGTTGGGGAAGGCCAGTCCGTCGCGAATGGTCACCGCGTGCAGTTCGGTGAGGACGTTCTCCAGGTGGAGGACGGCGTGACGGCCTCCGGCCGCGCCGCCGTAGCTGACGAAGGCCACGGGCTTGGCCGTCCACTGGGTGAAGTGCCAGTCGATGGCGGCCTTCAAGGACGCGGGGTAGCTGTGGTTGTACTCGGGCGTGACCAGGATGAACGCCTCTGCCTGCTCCAGGCGGGACGTCAGGGGCGCCATTGCCTCGGGTCGTGGGTAGGAGTCGCCGGCGAACTTGGGAGATGCCGCGGGCAGCGACAGCGGGATCTCCACGTCGGCGAGGTCGACGACCTCGACGTCGAACCCACCGTGTTCACGCGCCTGCTCGGCGACCCAGGAGGCGACGACGGGCCCGAACCGACCCTCACGGACACTTCCGACGATGATGACCAACTTGTTCTCACTCATGTGCACCACGGTCCACCGCTGCGAGCGGGGCAACCAGACCCGGCGCAGGCTGGCCCCCGCACGGCCACCCTGCGGCCTTCGAGCGCCGCGCCACCGCCACTAGACTCCGGTCATGGGCACGCCATTGGGCGACTTCATCCGCGCCAAACGCGACAGCATCCAGCCCGAGTCGTTCGGGCTTCCAGACCGCGGCCGCCGTCGCTCCCCGGGACTGCGGCGCGCAGACCTGGCCACGCGCGCCGGAATCAGCGTCGAGTACCTCACCCGTATCGAGCAGGGACGTGACCGCAACCCGTCTCCCGCCGTGATCAACGCTCTAGCCGACGCCCTGAGCCTGGATGCCACGGAACGCGAACACCTGCGCTACGTAGCCAAAATCACCAGCGGAGCCTGCGTCGGGCAGCGAAGGCCGGCACCCCCCAGCCGCCACGTCCGTCCCACCGTGCTGGCGACCCTGCAACTCCTGGAGCCCGGGGTCGCGTTCGTCACCAATCGTCTGGGTGATGTGCTCGCGCACACCAGCGGGTTCGAGTTGGTGATGCGCGCCAGCGGGCTGTTGGAGACCCGGGAGCCGAACCTGACGCGCTACGTGTTCACCGATCCGCGGGCCCGGACCTTCTTCGCCGACTGGGACCAGGTAGCCGATGAACAGACCTTCGACCTGTGGCTCGGACCGTCCGCTGAGAGCTCGGAGTGGTTCGCCGCCGAACTCGCCCCCCTCGCGGGGCAGGAGTTCACCCGGCGGCTCAACCGCCACCTGCCCCCACCACGGGTCCCGCTGCGGCTCAACCACCCCACTGTGCACGAGCTGCGGTGGCAGCGCGAACGGCTGGAGCTGCCGCGCACCGACGCCCAGGAACTGGTCGTCCTTCTGCCCGCCGACGAGGCGACGGCACAGGCCACGGAGCGCCTGCGCCGCCAAACCAGCGGCACGCTACGCGCGATCGGTTGACGCGGCCAGGCCCGCTGCGTCGTGCGGCGGAGTTCGTGGACAGCAGTCACGCGAGCCTGTCGGTGCAGGTTCAGCGAGCCGCGGCCGAGATGCGTGCCTGCGGGCACAGAGCGTCCAAGATCACGCTGCTGGGCACTTGCTGGCTGGAGCTGCTGCTCGTGGAGGAGCGGAGCCTCAGCTGTTCTGGATGCGCCGGGCTGCAGCCACGAGTTCGGCTGGCAGCGCGGGACCAGCACACGCGTGATCAATCAGCAGGTCCCGGTACGAGTCGTTCGGCAGATTCGGCGCCAGTTCGATGAGTTCACTCAGATCGGCACGCGAGCCGGTCAGTCGTGCACGGTAGGCGGCCCCGGCCGCGCGAAGTGAGAGCTCAGCCGGCTCGTAAATCATCGCCTGATCGATCAGCTGGACCGCAGAGGTGAAGTTGCCCTGCTCAGCACGCACATCGGCCAGGTCGAGGTAGAGCGACCAGTTGGCCGGGTCCAGGGCAAGAGCGCGCTCGAACGCCGCCACGGCCTGCTGAAGATCGCCCAGCTTGCGCCACGTGCCCGCTCGTACAACTTCCGTCAGCATGATCCGTTCAACGGAGTCTGCCCGGTCGCAGAGGGCAAACGATGCATCGGTGAGACCGCATGCCCGCAGCAAGATAGCCATCTTGGCCAAGGGCTCCGGCAACGGCTGGCGGGCAGCGGCCACGTCGATGGCTTCGAACCAGGGCCGAAATCGTTCCCGCATGCTTTCGGTGTCCAGATCACGGCCATAATCCATCGTCCGCATTGCGGCCTCGGCCAGCGCATCGGGACTCACCGCACCGACAAATCGTTCATCGCTGAACCAGGGGGCTCTGGCCCAGGCGATGTCGGGTCGCACACCCGTGACCGATCCGATCGCCAGCGCCGCGCCGTCCATGTCGTCCTGAAGGAAGTTGATGTACGACTGCGCCAGTACCGTCCTCAAGGAATCGGCACCCTGAACGACCTCCGCCAGCTCCGACGGCTTGTCCCTCCACAACTCGGCAAGAACCGCATACGGCTCGGGGTTCTCAGGTGTGGAGGCGATGGCGCCCGCCAGATAGTGCACGGCTGCTGATGGGCTGCCCCCGCAGTGCGCCATCACCCGCGCGAGACCTACTCCAGCTGCTACCGCCCGATTCGACATCGTCCGAGGGTATCCCTGGCCCGAACTCTGTCGGACGTCCCCGTGGCTCGCTGGACACGATGCCAAAATCCAGTTCCGCAAGCTGGTCACCGCGCTGCGGCGTGAGGGCGCGGACCCGATCCGCAAGGGCCGGCCGCGGGGCTGCAGTTGGAGTTGGAGGACCGGGTTCTGATGGTCGCCGCGTACTGGCGCACGAACAGCCCGTCCGCTGCTGCCGGCACCGTCTGCCGTGTGGGTCAGGTTTCGTCCAGCGCCGCTGCCTCTGCCTGGAGAGCCTCTATCAGTGTCCGGACCTGGGCGTGGTCCCGGCGGTGGATCGTGGCAACGCCGATGTGCCGGGTCGGAGTCGGCGGCGCGATCGGAACAGTGCGCAGTCCCGCCACCTGCGGGGTCTGCGCGATGGAGGGGATCAGCGAGATTCCCATGCCCGCAGCGACGAGCGAGCGGGCGAAGAAGTAGTCCGTCGTCGTGCCGCGCACCTGCAGTTCGAAGCCGGCTCGTTCGGCGTAACGGCGCAGGTATGCCTCGGACTTGAGGCAGCCGAGGACCCAGGGCTCGGCGGCCAGCTCGGCGATGTCGAGTGTCTCGCGGCCGGCCAGAGGATGCGCGTCGGGCAGGACGACATGCAGGGGGTCTTCCATGATCGCGGTCCACGCCAGGCTGGAGTTGGGGCCCGGCCGGCCGGGCAGTGGACCGTCGAAGTGATAGGCGAGGGCGAGGTCCACGGCGCCCTGGCGGACCAGCGGCAGACTGTCTTCGGGCTCGCACTCCCTCACGTGGACCACGGTGTCGGGGTGCGCAGCGGTGAGGCAGGCAAGTGCCTGTGGGAGAAGGAGCCTGCCGCCACTGGTGAAAGTGGCGATGGTGAGCCGGGTGCGGCCACTGCCGAGCCGGTCGACCCGCTGCTTGGCGTGTTCGAGCTCCGCGGCGACCGTCTCGGCGGCCCCGACCATGATCCGACCGGCCGGGGTGAGCGTGACTCCGCGTGTGCTACGCGCCACGACCTGGGCGCCGAGGCTGCGCTCCAGTGCAGAGATGTGCTGGGACACGGCTGAGGGGGTGAGGCGGAGGGCTGCCGCTGCCTGGTTGAAGCTGCCGTGCTCCGCCACCGTTCGCAGGACACGCAACCGCTGCACATCGATCAACAGTATTCCTTAATACGTTTCCAGTAAGCAGTCACTTCTACTGATGACGCTAGATGTTCACGATGGAGGCATGCAAAAGGTCTGCGTCATCGGCGGAAGCCGGTACTTCGGCAAGCTCCTGGTCCAGCGCCTGCTGGCCACCGGCCACCAGGTCACGGTGATCAATCGCGGCTCCACCCCGGCGCCCGCCGGGGCCGAGCACCTCGTCGTCGACCGCAATGACGAGGCGGCCCTGATCGCCGCGCTCGGTTCCCGCACCTTCGACGCGGTCGTCGACCAGGTCTGCTACACCCCCCTGCAGGCCGCGATCGCCGCCCGCGCCTTCAGCGGCCGCACCCGGCGCTACGTCATGACCTCCACCATCGAGGTCTACGATCCAGCGACCGCCCCCCTGCCGACCGTCCCCTCCGGCACACCGGTGCCGGAGGAGGTCGTGGACCCCTCCACGTGGCTGGTGGCCATGGACCTGCCGTGGCACGACGCGGCCTACCTGGAGGCACACTACGCCGAAGGCAAGCGCCAGGCGGAAGCCGTCTTCGCCCAGCACCACGGGTTCGCTTTCATGGCATTGCGCAGTGCCCACGTGCTCGGTGGCGGCGCGGCGGAGTTCACCGGTCGGCTGGCCCACTACGTCGAGCACGTCACCCGGGGCACGCAGATCACCGTACACGCAAAGCCGCTGCCCACGGTCTTCATCCACTACGAGGAGCTGGCGGACCTACTGCTGTGGGCGGCCACGCTCACCGACGTCACCGGTCCGCTCAACGCCTGCTCCGACGGTCCACTCGACGTTTACGGCCTGGGTGCCGTCGTCGCCGCGCAGGCCGGCAGGAAGGCCGCGTACCGGAGCGCCGCCGCGGGCGCCCCGGCCTCGCCGTTCTCCTTCGACCGTCACTACGCCATGAGCAACGCCCGGGCGAAAGAACTGGGTTTCTCCTTCTCCCACATCACCGACTGGCTCCCCGGCGCCGTCGCCGAAGCCCTCGACGCATTCGCCGATCCCGCCGCCCCCACCGCCTGAGGAGCACACACCATGCGGTACCGCACCATCGCACACACCACCGTCAGCGCCATCGGTCTGGGCGCCATGCCGCTGTCCATCGAGCACCGCCCGGACGAACAGCGGGCCATCGCCACCATTCACGCCGCCCTGGACGCCGGGGTCACGCTCATCGACACCGCCGACAGCTACCACTGGCACGCCGGCGAAGCCGGCCACAACGAACTTCTCATCGCCCGCGCCCTCGCCCGCTACGGCGGCGACACCTCCCAGGTCCTCGTCGCCACCAAGGGTGGCCGAGGTCGCCCCGGCGACGGCAGCTGGACCGTCACCGCCACCCCCGCCCACCTCAAGCGCGCCGCCGAAGCCTCCCTGAAGCGCTTGGGTGTCGAGGCCATCGGCCTGTACCAGCTGCACAAGCCGGACCCGGCCGTGCCCTGGGCGGAGTCCGTGGGCGCGCTGCGCGAACTGCTCGACGCCGGCACCATTCGCGCCGCCGGAATCTCCAACGTCACCACCGGTCAGATCCGCGAGGCACACGCAATCCTCGGCGACGGCCTTGCCTCCGTACAGAACCAGTACTCCCCCGCAGTCCGCGACAGCGAGCCCGAGCTTCGGCTGAGTACGCAACTCGGGCTGGCCTTCCTGCCATGGAGCCCGCTGGGAGGCCTTTCCCGAAGCGCCCTCGACGGACCCTCCGGCCCGGCCGCTGCGAGCACCGCCTTCCACCGCATCGCGGCCGAGCGCGGCGTCAGCCCACAGCAGATCGCCCTGGCCTGGCTGCTGACCCGCTCCCCGATTGTGATCCCGGTGCCGGGCGCCAGCCGCCCTGCATCGATCCAGGACTCCGCCAAGGCGGCCGAACTCGACTTGAGCGAAGCAGAGCTGACGCAGCTGGGAGACCCACTGCCCAGCTGACGCGACACCATGTGGTCGCCCGTTCTCCGACGAACTCAAGGCTCGACCATGACAGATGAGCACCGGCGAAGCGTCAAGGCGGGACGTGGGTGATGATGCCCCACAGGGCTGTTTCGGCATCCGTGGTCGACGTCATACCAGGGAGGTACGGCCCCGTGACGGGCCGGCCCACGGTCGGCGTCACGGATCCCGCCCACCCACACCCTCGGCCAGGCCGGCAGCCCTGGCCCACCGCCGGAAGTGAAGGCCCCTCCGGAGGGCCTCGATGAAACCTAGGTGCCTCGCCGGGCAGTGGTCGGGTAGCGTGCGGACCATGTCGAGTCCTGAGTCAGACAAGGTGGGGGCTTTCGGTCACGCCGTCAGCCCCCTGAATCACTGAGCTCGTAGCTCTGTCGTCGCGCCGCGTTCTGCGGCCGGACGAGTGTGCCCTTGGGGGCTGGCCGCGGTGACGAGATGTCTTTCTCGTACCTCTCCTCGCCTCGGAGCCACTCGATGCCTCTTCCGCTGTACCTGCTTGCCGTGGCGGTCTTCGCCATGGGCACCTCGGAGTTCATGCTCGCCGGCCTCCTGCCGGGCATCGCCACAGATCTCGACGTCACAGTCGGGACAGCAGGCGTGCTCACCTCGGCCTTCGCGATCGGCATGATCGTCGGCGCCCCCCTTGTGGCCGCGCTCGCCCGCAACTGGCCCAGGCGCTCCAGTCTGCTCGGGTTCATCCTCGCTTTCGCGGCGGCTCACGCCGTGGGCGCCATCACCACCAGCTTCCCGGTCCTGTTCACCACCCGGGTCGTCGCCGCGCTCGCGAACGCAGGGTTCCTCGCCGTCGCTTTGACGGCTGCCGCCACGCTGGTCTCGCCCGACAAGAAGGGACGTGCGCTGGCCGTGTTGCTGTCAGGCACGACGATCGCCACGATCGCCGGTGTCCCTGGTGGCTCGGTACTCGGCACGTTGCTCGGCTGGCGGGCCACGTTCTGGGCTGTCGCCGCTCTCTGCCTGCCTGCAGCTCTCGGCATCCTGAAGGGCATCCCAGCGGGACGTGTGAAGGAACAGGCGACTGACGGGCCGGCCTTGCGAGCGGAGCTCGCCCAGCTGGTACGGCGGAGGTTGATCCTGGTGATGCTGCTGGGCGCGCTGGTCAACGCGGCAACCTTCGCCGGTTTCACATTCCTCGCCCCTGTCGTGACCGACACCGCCGGGCTCAGTGAGCTGTGGATCTCTGTCGCCCTGGTGCTCTTCGGTTTCGGTTCCTTCGCCGGGGTCACCGTCGCCGGACGGCTGTCCGACCAGCACCCCGGCTCGGTCATCGCGGTGGGCGGCCCGCTGCTGCTCATCGGCTGGCTGGCCCTGGCTGTGCTGGCCGACAGGCCGGTCGCCCTGCTCGCCCTCGTGTTCGTCCAGGGTGCCCTGTCGTTCGCGCTGGGCAGCACCCTGATCACGCGCGTCCTTTACGAAGCCGCGGGAGCCCCCACCATGGCTGGCTCATACGCGACCGCAGCACTCAACGTCGGCGCCGCCGTCGGCCCCCTCATCGCCGCGACCACCCTCAGCACCGGAGTCGGAAACCTCGGGCCGCTGTGGTCGAGCGGATTCCTGGTCGCTGTTGCGTTGCTCATCGCGCTCCCCCTTCGGACCGTGATCGCGGCCGGCCGAAGCACCGAGGTGCTCCAGTGACGCATGCGAACCGACGCACGTACTGTTCGCCGACGGGTCTGTCCGCAGTGTGGTGAGGAGTTCACCATCGACCTGGGCCGAAAGCGCAAATTCTGCGCGGCCGAGTGCCGGACCGCGTCCCGTCGCAGCGAGGCTCACATGGAGACACGCCCCTGCCCCGTCTGCGACAACCTGTTCCAGGCCGGGAAGACCGTCCGCACCGTCTACTGCTCGATGGTCTGCCGCCGCGAAGCCGAGCGCCGCCGCGACCAGGCCCTCGACGAGGAACAGATCGACGGCTCGGCCAGGCGCCGCCACCCGCACCGCCGACTCGGGTCGGGCTCCCCCCACCACCACCGGTCCGTCCGGCCTCGCAGCAGCCCGACGTGGTGTCAGCAGCCGGTCACCATCATCGCGCTGCCGGCCACCCCAGAAGCCGGCCGACCCACCATGCCCCAGCACCGGAACGACGTTGTTCCACTGCGGCGGACTCCATGACCGCATGGCCGCCACTCAGTCGAACACCGCGAACAGCTCCGCCTCCGCACGGCGGACGGCCGGTACGGCCTCGTACAGCTCGGGCCCGAGCGCCTCCCGCAGCACTGCGGACTCAGCCAGGAAGGGGAGATGACCACCAGGCTTTCTGTTGGGCGCTCTGAGCCGCTTCGGACGTCGACCGACGGACGGTTGACGGAGCGGGGCGGTTAGCCCAATCTTGGTCGGCTTGGGACCGTCGAGAGGGCAATAGGCATGGCTGATCGCGGAAACGTCTACGTCGACATGGTCGGCGACCTGTTCCACCCGGGGCACGTCGCGCTGCTCAGGGCCGCGCGGAACTTCGGGGAGCGGCTGATCGTCGGGGTGCTCTCGGACGAGGTCGTGGCCAGGTACAAGCGCAGGCCCATCATGACGCTGGCGGAGCGGGTCGCGGTGATCGAGGCGTGTCGGTACGTCGACGTGGTACTCCCTGACGCGCCTTATCGTGTCACGAACGGGTTCCTGGACCTGCACGGCATCGATGTGGTCGTGCACGGGGACGACCTCTCGGCGGACGCGGTCAAAGAAGTCTTCGGTCCAGTGGCCGATGCGGGGAAGCTGCGCCTCGTGCAGTACACGGCCGGCGTCTCCACGACCGAACTCATCCGACGGTGTCGCGCGGCGGACCCGTCGTGAGGGAGCACGGTGACCTCATGAGCTCGAAGGGCGGTCATGTGATCCGGCCTGCTTGAGCCGTCGCCGGCAGATGAGGGTGCAGCCTGTGCGTTCTGATGGCCTGTGCTATCCGACGTTGCTGCTGACGGGTCACGTGGGTCACCCGGCGGCTGCGGATCTTCCCGCGGTCGGAGATGAACTTCCGCAGCAGGTCGGTGTCCTTGTAGTCGATGTAGGTGATGCCGGCGGCGTCCAGCGGGTTGACGCGCCGGAGCTTCGCGGTCTGCCGCCCGGTGTTTGTGCGTCGGGGCATGGTGAACCGGATCCTCTCTTTCAGCGGTGTGCGGTTGACTGGTTGAACCCCACGGCGGAAACGCCGCCGCGGTTCAGGTCACGGGGTCGAGCAAGCCGTCGAAGGCGTGCGGAAGTTGCTTCCAGCGGTCCCTGCCTGCCGCGTACTCGTCGTCGGTGAGCAGGCATGAGTCGAGTACAGCCTGCAGACCGTCGCGGTCCAGGCCGGGTGAGGTGAAGGTGAGGTACTGGCAGCGGTCGCCGTGTTCGGGGTGCCAGTCCAGGGTGGCGGCCACGCGGCGTTCGGCGGGCACCATCTCCCAGGCGGCGTCCGGAAGGGCGGCCAGCCAGGGGCCGGCCGATTCGACGCACAGGGCGCCGCCCGCGGCGTCCCAGGACAGGAGTGTGTCGGGGCGGTCGGCCAGCCAGAAGCGTCCGCGGCTGCGGGCGGCGGCACAGGTCAGGTCCTCCAGTGCGGCGTAGAGGCGCTGCGGGTGGAAGGGGCGTGCGCGCCGCCATACGACGGTGCTCACGCCGTGCTCGTCGCATTCCTGGGGCAGCAGGGCGCACGCCGGATGCAGGCGAGCGGCGGCCGCCTCGACGTCGAAGCCCTCAAGCAGCGCGACTCCCAGGCGGCCGTCGCCCACGCGCACCGGTCGTGCGCCCGGCGTGAGCTGGGTGAGCAGCGCGTGGTCGCCGTCGTCCGCCGATTCGGCGGCCGAGCCGTCCTCCGCGACGGCGAGGACCGTGGGGTATTCCAGTTGCCGGGCGAAGGTGTCGGCGACGGTGCGCTGGTCGGTCGGGGCGGCGGCGAGACCGACGTCTGCCAAATCGTCGCCGTTGGACAGGTACGGCAGCGCGAGGGCCGGGTCGACCGCGGTGGCGACCCCGGTGAGCGCCAGTGGCGCGCCAGCGGCGGCGATGACGCCGGCCATGGCCTGGGGTTCGACGGAGTCCCACAGTTCCACGACGGCCAGCCGGTGCCTGTCCTCGTGGGCGAGCCGCAGCAGTTCGGGGACGAGGTCCTCGCGCAGGGCGCAGCAGGCGCAGTCGTTCACCAGGGGTGCGTCGCCACTGCTCAGCAGTCCGTGGGCGTCGCGTGCCGTGCGGTGCACGGCGCTGTCGGCGGCGGACGTCAGGTCGTGGTGCAGGGCGATGGAGCCGGGGACCGTGCGCAGGATCTCCTCGACGGCGGCCCTGCGGGCGTCCGCGTGCAACCCGGCGACGATCGCGACCGGCAGCCGGGCCTGGTTCCCGGTCACTGCTTGCTCCGTTCGTGTCCGTAGCGCCGCTCGAAGCGCTCGACCCGTCCCGCGGTGTCCAGGACCCGCTGGGTGCCGGTGTAGAAGGGGTGGCTCGCCGAGGAGATCTCGACATCGATGACCGGGTAGGTGTTGCCGTCCTCCCACTCGACGGTGCGGTCGCTGGTGGCCGTCGAGCGGGTGAGGAAGGCGAAGTCGGCGGCCCGGTCACGGAAGACGACCGGACGGTATTCGGGGTGGATTCCGGGCTTCACTGCTCTCAGCGCTCCTCACGGAAGTCGACGTGGCGGCCGGCGACCGGGTCGTACTTGCGCAGCGTCAGCCGGTCGGGGTCGTTACGGCGGTTCTTGCGGGTCACGTAGGTGTAGCCGGTACCGGCGGTGGACCTCAGCTTGATGATCGGGCGGAGTTCGTTACGGGCCATGCACAGCACCATACAGCATTGGTTTTCATTTTCATTAAGCTGCTACGGTGCTGCCACCCACACCAGGAGGCAACATGTCCGCCCACTGCCAACTCACCGGCCGACAGCCCGGCTTCGGCCACCGCATCTCCCACTCCCACCGGCGCAGCAAGCGCCGCTTCGATCCCAACATCCAGACCAAGCGCTACTGGCTGCCCAGCGAAGGCCGCCACGTCCGGCTCACCTTGTCCGCCAAGGCCGTCAAGACCGTCGACACGATCGGCATCGAGGCCGCAGTGGCCCGCATCCGCGCCCGGGGAGGGAAGGTCTGATGGCCAAGAAGAGCAAGATCGCGAAGAACGAGCAGCGGCGTCGCATCGTGGCCCGCTACGCCGCACGCCGCGCCGAACTGAAAGCCGTCATCTCCTCCCCCGACACCTCCGACGCCGAACGCACCGCCGCGCAGCGGGAACTGCACCGACAGCCCCGCGACGCCAGCGCCACCCGCCTGCGCAACCGCGACGCCGTGGACGGCCGCCCCCGCGGCCACCTCCGAACCTTCGGCCTGTCCCGCATCCGCGTACGCGAAATGGCCCACGCGGGCGAACTCCCCGGCGTCACCAAGAGCAGTTGGTGAGCCGCCCCTGAGCCGCTCACCCACACAGGGGTGCCCCGCGACGAGGGAGACGGCATGGCAGCCGGCAACGGGCATACTGCCGGAGGCCAGCCCGGGGCCGACCGCCGGCCCCGGGCCGACGGTGGTCGCGCGAGTGAGTTTGACCGCCACGGCACGGAGCGCCGGCCTCCAGCACCCGTCATCTCTCCCTGCGGGCCGGAATCGTGACGGCCAGTCTCGCAGCTGTGTAAGCCGGGGCACGGCTTACACAGCTGTACCACCTCGACGCCGACGTGCCATGCCCCGGCGTCAAAGCGTGTCACCTGCCGGAGCTGAGCCAGTGGTGCAGGGCTTCGTGCACGCTGTCGGGCAGTGCACTGAGCGTCTCGATCGCTTCCCGGTCTCCCGGCCAGGGGGCGATTCCAGCCGTGGTCAGCGCCGCGTACAGGTTCAGGCGCCGAAGGTCGCGAGGATCGATGCGGCAGGCAATGCGGTCTGCGGGGTCGGGCGGCGCCAGCAGGAAGTCGTCCGCCGGGGCATGCTCCCACGCTCGATCGGTTGATGCGGTGATGGTCTGCATGATCTCGCTCCGTTCTGCCATGTGCTTCGTTCGCACGCCTCGCGTCCCTTGGGGCCGAGTGTGCTGTGTGCTTGGTTCGCTGGGACTCTTGGCCTTCTGACACGGCGCACGATTCAGGCGCCACCGACACTTCCGGCTCGTCGGCGGAGGCCCCTGGCCGAGGTTTCACCGCGCCGGCGGGTTGCCTCTTGTATGCCGGCACACGCACTCAGCGGTTCACCGGCATCGGGCACGAAAGCGGAAACACACACATGCTCTCCCTGCGGGTGTGGGCGCAACCCCCCTCGGCCGCAGACCGTGAGCAGGGGTTGCGCGATGGCGGTGATGGCCGGACGGCCGTGCACCACACCCTCCCCGCCGACACGGCAAGTACGCGCAATACACGAGCGATGTTACAGATCACCCATAATTCTGGGACTCTCGCGTGCATACTCCATCAATGCCTGAAATCAGCCTTTGATGCCCCATCAGGCCGCACCACCGCCGCGAACACCGCTCCTCGCCCCACCCCACCACGCAGCCGACACCCGAAAGTGAGTAACAACCACCTGCTCCACCCACGGTGATCGGCGACAGCAGCGCCACAAGTTCATCGATGCGAAGCGCCGTCGTGGACCGCGATGGCGCCGGAGCCGGCTTGGGCCCTCGTCGGGCCTGCACACCCTCTTCGCCGCGGCCGCGGCCAGGCACGGCGCCTGGTCCAGGCGGACGCATCACACCCGCCGTGAGCACGTTCGAGAAACGCCAGGACTCCAAAGCGCTCACCAGCGCCCGTACACACGATGCGCTCGATTCCATCGTCTCGACACTTGAATCGAGCGTGTGGATCCCTCACTATTCTTGAAACAAGCGAGCTGTCTGCCGTTCACGCAGGAGAGAGGGGTGCTGCATGGACGACACCGACCGGGCCATCCTGCGGGAGCTGCAGATCGACGGCCGGATCCCCTACGCCGATCTGGGTCCGAAGGTGGGGTTGTCGCCCTCGGCGGCAAGGCTCCGCCTGCAGCGGCTGATCGACGCCAAAGTGGTCCAGGTCGTCGGAGTGACCGACCCGATGACCATGGGCCGGCAGGCGATGGCACTCCTGGGCGTGCGCATCGACGGCGATCCCCGCGCGGTCGCCGATGAACTGTCCCGGCACGACGAGGTCGTGTACACGGTCCTGACGGCCGGCGGCTTCGACCTGTTCGCGGAGGTGGTGTGCAGTCAGCCTCGGGATCTTCTGGACTTCATCAACGACGTCGTGCGGCCCGTCGAGGGTGTCGCGTCCGTGGAGAACTTCCCCTACTTCGGGATTCACACGCACCGCTTCTTGTGGCACGTCGACTGAGGCATCCCAGCGTCCCAGCCCTGTCTGCCCGAACCAGCCGAGGAACCCGCATGCTCCCCGACGAGTACCGCACGATCGACTTCTTCACCGAGGACGCCCTCCCTGTACCCCGAGTGACACCGGCCGAGGCTGAGCTCATCGCTGCCGAACACCTCGGCATCACTGCTCGCGCACGGTCGCTGGGCAGCCAGCAGGACGCCAACTTCCTGCTGCACGCCGACGACGGGACGCCCGCGGCGATTCTGAAGATCGCCAACCCCGCCTTCGGCACTGTGGAGATCGAGGCTCAGGACGCCGCGGCCGACCTGATCGCCGCGGCCCGCCCGGAACTGCGCATCGCCACCGTTCTGCGCCGCCCCGACGGTTCCCCGCGTCGCACAACAGTGGACACCGAGAGAGGTCCGGCCGTCGCGCGCCTGCTGCGCTACCTGCCCGGCGGCACCCTCTCGGGACCGCGGCACCTGTCCCCCGGCACCGTGGCCGCCATGGGCACCATCGTCGGAAAGGTCAGCACCGCCCTGCGCGACTTCCGGCACCCGGGCCTCGACCGCGTGCTCCAGTGGGACCCCCAGCACGCCGATCGAGTCGTCACCAAGCTCGCCGGGCACATCGACGAGCCCGACCGCCGCACCGCCGTCCAGAGTGCGACCGCCGAGGCCTGGGCACATGTCCAGAAGCTCGCCGCCGCACTGCCGTCGCAGGCCGTACACCTGGACCTCACCGACGACAATCTGATCCGCCGTCCCGACACCCGTCCGCCGATGCCGGACGGGGTCATCGACTTCGGTGACGTGACCACGAGCTGGGCGGTCGGCGAACTCGCCGTGTCCCTGTCCTCCATGCTCCACCACGACGGAATCGAGCCTCACCACCTGCTGCCCGCCGTCCGCGCCTTCCACGACGTTCGGCCGCTCTCCCCCGAGGAGGCGGAGGCGTTGTGGCCGCTCGTGGTCCTGCGCGCCGCCGTCCTGGTGGCCAGCGGGCGGCAGCAGGCCGCCGTCGACGAGGACAACGCCTACGCCAAGGCCGCCCTCGACCGCGAATGGCGCATATTCGAGCAGGCCACCTGTCTGCCCCTGCCGGTGATGAACCACCTCGTCAGGGACGCGACCGCCACGGCCGACGTGCCTTCCCGGACCGCGCAGACCGACACGCCGATGCACCCTCTCCTGCGGGACCTCGCCGCCGGCGACATCACCCTCCTCGACCTGTCCACCGACGGCGATTCCATGGACGACGGAGCCTGGACGGACGCCGGCACCGAGTCCCGGCTGGCGGCCACCGCGCTCGCGGACGGAGCGGCCGCGGTCGCCACCCGGTACGCCCATGCCCGGCTCACTCGGACACCGGCGCTGTCAGCGGTGTCCACCGCCACGGTGCCCACCGGAATCGACCTCTGGCTCGGCCGGGACGCCGTGGTACAGGCGCCCGCCGCGGGGAGTGTCCTCGCCGCGGCGCCGGGCCGGGTGGAACTCACCTACGGTGCGCAGGCGCTGTCGCTGTCCTTCACCCCCTCGGTCCAGGCCGTGGTCAGCACCGGCGCGACGGTGCAGGCGGGTGAGGACATCGCCCACCTCGGCTCCGGCGCCTCGGTCCACGTCGCGCTGCACGCCGCCGACGGCCCTGCTGCCCCGCGCCTGGTCCGGCCCGAGTACGCCGCCGGCTGGCTCGCGCTCACCGCCGACCCCGCCCCGCTCCTCGGCCTCCCGGCCGGCTCCGACCGTACGCGCGAGAGGGACCTGCTGGACCGGCGCGACGCCGCGTTCGCCACCGTGCAGGAGCACTACTACGCCAACCCTCCCCGTATCGAGCGTGGTTGGCGCCACCATCTGCTGTCCACCGAGGGCCGCTCGTACCTCGACATCGTCAACAACGTCACCCCGTTGGGCCACGCCCACCCCCGGGTCGAGGAGGCGGTTTCCCGGCAACTGCGACGGCTCAATACGAACTCACGCTTCCACTATGCCTCGGTGGTGGAGTTCACCGAACGCCTCGCCGGCCTCCTTCCCGACCCATTGGACACGGTGTTCCTGGTCAACTCCGGCTCCGAGGCGGTGGATCTGGGCCTTCGGCTGGCCATGGGCGCCACCGGCCGCCACGACGTCGTGGCACTGCGCGAGGCGTACCACGGCTGGACGTACGCCTCCGACGCGGTCTCCACCTCTCTCCAGGACAACCCGAACGCCCTGGCCACCCGCCCGAGCTGGGTGCACACGGTGGACTCGCCCAACTCCTACCGAGGCCGGCACCGTGGGGCTGATGCCGTGCGCTACGGGCCCGAGGCCGTCGCGGTGATCGACGACCTGGCCGCGTCCGACCGCCCGGCGGGAGCGTTCATCGGCGAGACCTTCTACGGCAACGCCGGAGGAGTCGCACTTCCCGACGGCTATCTCGCCGAGGTGTACGCGGCGGTTCGACGTCACGGCGGCCTGGCCGTCGCCGACGAGGTGCAGGTCGGATACGGCCGTCTGGGACACTGGTTCTGGGGCTTCGAGCAGCAGGGGGTCGTTCCCGACATCGTCTGCGTCGCCAAGGCCATGGGCAACGGTCACCCGCTCGGTGCCGTCATCACCTCCAAGGAGGTCGCCGATCGCTACCGCGATCAGGGCTATTTCTTCTCCTCCACCGGTGGCAGCCCGGTCTCCAGCGTCGTGGGCCTCACCGTCCTGGACACCCTGCGTGACGAGGACCTCCAGGGCAACGCGGTGCGCGTCGGCGGCCGTCTGAAGCGCCGGCTCGAAGCACTGGCCGACCGCTACGGCATCATCGGCGCCGTCCACGGCACGGGTCTCTATCTCGGCCTCGAACTCGTCAGGGATCGCACCACCCTGGAACCGGCCACGGAGGAGACCGCCGAGCTCTGCGACCGCATGCTCGACCTCGGCGTCATCGTCCAGCCCACCGGCGACCACCTCAACATCCTGAAGATCAAGCCGCCACTGTGCATCGACTCCACCGCCGCGGACTTCTTCGCCGACATGCTCGACCTGGCCCTCGCCCAGCTCGGCCACGGCCACACCCGGTGACACCCGGCTCGGAGCCGGCGCTTCGCGATTCGGCGCCGCCGTGATGCCCGATCTGCCGCCGAGATGCGTCGCATCGGCCGAGCGCAGCAAGGGCATCGCGGTCGCCTCCGTGCGGCACCTGGCGTCCCGGGCCTCGACCGGCTCCTGCTCCGGTCGGCGGATCGCGCGGGCGGCGGAGGCGCGTCGCGCCGACCGGTGACGGGCCGTCAGAGCAATGGTGACGGCACGCCGTCCCGACTGCTGGCGTGCAGATCCGACCTCAAGGCCCTGGAGAAGATGATGGACACTATCGTCGTCGGCGCGGGAATCGCCGGCATCACCGCAGCGCGACTGTTTCACGCCGCAGGACCACGTGTGGTCGTGCTCGAGGCGCGAGACCGCGTCGGTGGACGGATCTGGACGGACCGCACGGCAGGGTTCTCCGTCGACCGTGGCGCCTCATGGATCCATGGCCTCACCGGCAACCCGCTCACGGGACTTGTCGCCGCGCTCGAGATGGAAACACGCGAGTTCACGGTGGGGAGCTTCCAGGCCGGCGGGCGGCCGATCGCCGACTACGACGAATCGCGGCGCCTGCTGGACGATGACGCGACACAGCAGTGGACCATCGACGTCGACACGGCCGATGACCTTTTCCGGCTGACCGCCGCGGCGTCCGGCCACGACGAGAGTTACGCCACCGCGGCAGAGCGCGCCCTCGCCGCGACCGGATGGGAACCCGAACGCGCCGAACGGGTCCGCGCGTTCTATCGGCATCGCACGGAGGAGCAGTGCGGCGCCGAGGTCGAACAGGTCGCCGCTCATGCCCTCGACGAGGACAGCATCGAAGGCGACGAAGTGATCTTCCCGGGTGGCTACGATGTGCTTCCCCGGACTCTCGCGCGAGGCCTCGACGTGCGTCCGGGAATGACCGTGACCGCCATCACCAGGTCGGCTACAGGGGTGCGAGTCGACACGGAGGACGAGTCCTTCGAGGCCGCCCACGTGATCGTCACGGTGCCGTTGGGCGTGCTCAAAGCAGGAGCGATCGAGTTCAGGCCACCTCTGCCCGACGCCGTTGCGGGACCGATCGCCCGGCTCGGAATGGGCGTGTTCAACAAGGTCTTCCTCCGGTTTCCCGACCGCTTCTGGCAGGACGATGTCTACGCGATCCGGCAGCACGGCCGGGTCGGCGTCCCCTGGCATTCCTGGTACGACGTCTCCGTGGTGAGCGGCAGGCCGATGCTGCTGACCTTCGCCGGCGGTGCCTGGGGTCGGGAGATCGAGCAGAAGACCGACGAAGAGGTGGTCTCGTCGGTCCTCGGCGCCCTCCGCGAGATCTACGGCGACTCCGTCCCCGAGCCCGTGGCGCACTGGATCACACGCTGGGGCATCGACCCTCTCGCCCTCGGCTCGTACTCCTACGTCGCCGTCGGCTCCTCCCACGACGACCACGATGCGATGGCGGGACCCGTCGACGGCGTCCTCCACTTTGCGGGAGAAGCGACCTGGGGGCGCGAACCAGCCACTGTCCACGGCGCGCTCCGCTCAGGGCATCGCGCGGCCGAGCGGATCCTCGGTTCACCGATCTCCCTGGCCGAGCTCACACGGGGCGTGCGCCCTTCGAGGTGACGCAGCCGGTTCCAGCGGTGGGCCGACCATCGCGATCGCGTATGTCCCGGGAGAGGTGGTGCACTGCGGGAGAAGGCCCCATCCTGATCCGTGTAGCGAACGTAGCGCCATAATGTTCGTACGTTATGTCGAACGACGGTAGAGAGGTAAGGGTGAGGTTGTGAGCGTCTCCGAGGGTTCGGTCCGGGGCATGCTGGCGGCCAATCTGAGACGGGCCAGGACCCGGCGGGGGCTGTCACTCTCCGAGCTGTCCAGGCGTTCGAAGATCGGCAAGGCGACGCTGTCGCAGCTGGAATCCGGAACGGGCAACCCCACCATCGAGACGGTGTTCAGCCTCTCGAGAGTGCTCGAGGTGCCGATCTCGGACCTGCTGGACACCCGGCCGGCCGGCGAACTGACAGTGGTGCGCGCCGCGGAGACGGAGGTGCTCAGTGGCGAGGGCGTGGATCTGCGACCGCTGCAGCGGATCGAATCCGGTGATGCCGTCATCGAGGTCTTCGATCAGCGGGTACGGGCCGGGCGCCGACAGGAGTCACTCGGCCATGTCGGCACTGAGCACACCATCGTTCAGGCCGGCCGGCTCGGTGTGCGGGTGAAGGACGACGAGGTGGAGCTGGGGCCGGGCGACTATGTGCGCTTCGACGCGTCGCGGCCGCACAGCTACACGGCGCTGGACGGCGAGGTGCGCTCCGTCCTGCTGTTGCAGTACCGGGCGGAGCAGCGGCTCCACCTGTCCGACCCGGGAATCGGCGGCAGCCACCCGGCGGAGGAATAGCTCGCTGCGGCGAGGCCGCCGAACTCTCTTCGGCGTGACCGTTGACAGGCCTCTTGTCCGGTCATACGTTTCCGATCGTTCGGTTTAACGAACGGAGAGTGTTCGATGTACGGAACGTCGGCAGTGGTTGTGGGTGCCGGAATCGTCGGCTGTGCGTGTGCTCGCGAGCTGGCCCTGGCCGGATTCGAGGTCACCGTCGTCGAGCGCGGTGCAGCCGCGTCGGCGACCACGGCGCACGGCGAGGGCAACGTACTCGTCTCCGACAAGGGACCGGGTCCCGAGCTGCAACTCGCCCAGCTGTCCCGGCGGTTGTGGCCGCAGGTGCTCGCGGCTGCCGCCGAGCGGTCCGCGCACGCGGCGCGGGCGGTGGAGTGGGAGCCCAAGGGCGGCATCGTCGTGGCGACGACCGACGCCGGAGCCCGCGAGCTGACCCGCTTCGCCGCCGGCCAGCGCACGGCGGGCGTGCACACCGAGATCCTCGACGCCGACGCGCTCGCCGCGGCGGAACCGTACGTCACCCGTGACCACGCCGCCGCCGTTCACTACCCGGAGGACGCCCAGGTGCAGCCGGCCGCCGCGGCCGCCGCCCTGCTCACCGACGCGCTCGCGGCGGGCGCCACCCTGCGCACCGGCTGCGAGGTGCTCGGCGCGGTCACCTGCGGCGAACGGATCACCGCGGTCCGCACCTCGACCGGCCTGCTGGAGGCGGACTGCTTCGTCAACGCCGCGGGCCCCTGGTCCGGCGAGCTGGCCACCCGTCTCGGCGTCCCGGTGGACATCCGGCCCCGGCGCGGCGACGTGCTGGTGACCACGCCCGTGCCGCCGATGGTCTTCCACAAGGTCTACGACGCGGACTACGTGGGAGCGGTCGGCAGCAGCGCGGAGGACCTGCAGACCTCGGCGGTGGTGGAGTCCACCCGCGGCGGCAGCGTGCTCATCGGCTCCTCGCGCCGCCGCGTCGGGTTCGACGACCGGCTGCGCCCCGCGGTGCTCTCGGCGGTCGCCGCCAAGGCGCTGCGGCTGTTCCCGGCGCTGGCCGGGGTCCCGGTCATGCGCGCCTACGGCGGATTCCGGCCCTACGTCCCCGACCACCTGCCCGTCATCGGCGCCGACCCACGGCTGAGCGGTCTCTGGCATGTCGGCGGTCACGAGGGCGCCGGCATCGGCCTGTCGGTGGGCAGCGCGAGGCTGCTGCGCGAGCTGATGCTCGGTCAGCCGACGGAGATGGACACGACCCCGTTCCGAGTGGACCGCCCCGCCGTACTGGGCGGCCGCCCGGCCCCCGCACGTGAGGAGACGGCTTGAGCCCCAGACGTGTCCGCGCCGAGTCCGACGCCGTCGGACGGCAGGAGCTGCCGCTGCGGATCACCGTCGACGGCGAACCCGTCGACGGCATCGCGGGCCAGACGATCGCGGGCGTCCTGCTCGCCTCCGGCCGCCTGGCCTGGCGGCGGGGACGCTCCGGCGCACCTCGCGGAGTGTTCTGCGGCATCGGCGTCTGCTTCGACTGCCTGGTGACGGTGGGCGGCGAGCGCGACGTCCGTGCCTGCCGCCGCCGGGCCCATGACGGCGACGTGGTGACCACCCAGAACCGGCAGCCGGAGGCCGGCCGGGCGACGGACCCCACGGAACGGAAGCACCTCGGACTGCCGGGAGAGGAGGACAGGTGACGACGCGCCATGTGGTCGTGGTCGGCGCGGGACCCGCGGGCCTGGCCGCGGCGGAGGCCGCACTCGCTGCCGGCGCCCGGGTCACGCTGATCGACTCGGCGGACCGGCCCGGCGGCCAGTACCACCGCATGCTGCCCGAGGCCTACGGCGCCGCTCGGCCCGAACGGCTCCAGCACGGCTGGTGGGCCTTCGACCGGCGCCGCCGCCGGGTGCTGACCCACCCGCGGTGCGCCTGGTGGCCCGAGACCTCGGTCTGGGCCCTGGAACGCCCGGACCCGACAGAGCCCGGAGTCCCGCGGGTGCACGTGGTGCGCGGCCCGGCCGACGGCGGCCGAAGGAGCCGCCTGAGACTCGACCCCGACGCGCTGGTGCTCGCCGTGGGCGCCCACGACCGCGTCCTGCCGTTCCCCGGCTGGGAGTTGCCCGGCGTCTTCACCGCCGGCGCCGCGCAGGCGCTCGCCAAGGGTGAGCGGGTCGTCGTCGGCGACCGGGTGGTGGTGGCCGGTACGGGACCGTTCCTGCTGCCGGTGGCCGCCTCCCTGCTTCAGGCAGGCTCCCGCGTCCTGGAGGTGCTGGAGGCCAACACGGCGGGCACCCTCGCCCGCGGCTGGGCACGGCGGCCCTGGCAGTTGGCCGCATACGGTGGCAAGGCCGGTGAACTCGCCGAGTACACCGCCTTGTTGCTGCGGCACCGGGTGCCCTGCCGCGTCGGCCGGGCGGTCGTCGAGGCACGCGGCGACGGCAGGGTGGAGGAGGTCGTCACCGCCCGGCTGCGTGCCGACTGGTCGGTGGTGCCGGGCACCGAGCGCACGGCCCCGGTCGACGCGGTGTGCGTCAGTCACGGCTTCAGCCCGCAACTGGAGCTGCCCGTGGCCGCCGGTTGCACGCTGCGCAGCGCACCGGGCGGTGAGTTCGTGGCCGTCGACGACGACCAGCGCACCAGCTGCCCGAACGTGTACGCGGCCGGTGAGATCACCGGCATCGCGGGCGCCCCGGCCGCACGGGCGGAGGGCGCGCTCGCCGGATGGCTCGCCGCCGGCGGCGTCCCGGACGCGCTCGCCCTGCGCCCGCTGCGGCGCAGCCGGGACCAGGGCCGTGCCTTCGCCGAGCGGCTGGCGGGCGCGCACCCCATCGGTGCGGCGTGGCCCGAGTGGCTGCGTCCCGAGACGGTCGTCTGCCGCTGCGAGGAGGCCGACTACGCCTCGCTGTGCCGGGCCGCCGGTAACGCGGCGAGCCGCGGCGCGCGGGTCGCCAAGTTGGAGACGCGTGCCGGTCTCGGCCCCTGCCAGGGCCGCATCTGCGGCCCCACGGTCGCCGAGCTCAGCGCCCGGCTGACCGGCCGGCCCGCCGAGCGCCCGGCCGAGGGCATTCCGGCGGCCGGTCCTCACCACCGGCCGATCGCCCAGCCCATCCGGCTCGGCGAACTGGCCGCCGCTCCCGAACCACTTCCCGGCAACACCGAATCCCACCCCTCGATGTAGGAAGACGGAGCAGAAATTCATGAGCGACACCGAGAAGCAGCACGTGTCCCTCGGCGGCGTCGTGGTGGCCACCGCCCTGCCGTACCGCGAGGACGCGTCCGCCCCGGCCGGCCTGGCCGTCGACTACGACCGGTACGCCGAGCACTGCCGCTGGCTGGTCGACAACGGCTGCCACGGCGTCGGCCCCAACGGCTCGCTGGGCGAGTACTCCTCCCTGACCGACGAGGAGCGCCGCAGGGTTGCCCGTACCGCCGTCGAGGCGGTCGGCGCCTCGGGGAAGGTGGTCGTCGGCGTGCACGGCGTCGGTTGGCACCAGGCCCGGCACTGGGCCGAGATCGCCGCCGAGGACGGAGCGGACGGAGTGCTGTGCCTGCCGCCGACCATGTACCGCGCCAACCGCGGTGAGGTCCTCGCGCACTTCGAGGCCGTGGCGTCCGTAGGCCTGCCGGTGATGGTCTACAACAACCCCATCGACACCAAGGTCGACCTCACCCCGGACCTGCTCGCCGAGATCTCCTCGATCGACAACGTCGTCGCGGTGAAGGAGTTCTCCGGTGACGTCCGGCGCGTTCTGGAGATCAAGGAGCAGGCGCCCGCCCTGGAGGTGATCAGCGGCGCCGACGACGTCGTACTGGAGAGCCTGCTGATGGGCGCCACCGGCTGGTTCGCCGGCTTCCCGAACGTCTTCCCCGCGGAGTCGGCCCGCCTGTACGACCTGGCCACCGCCGGCAAGCTGGCCGAGGCCCGCGCCCTGTACGAGCCGCTGGTCGCGGCCTTCCGCTGGGACTCGCGCACCGAGTTCGTCCAGGCCATCAAGCTCGGCATGGAACAGGTCGGCCGGTTCGGCGGCCCCTGCCGCCCGCCGCGCGGACCGCTCACTCCGAAAATGCGCGAGCAGGTCCAGGCCGACATGGCCCGCGCCATCGGCTCCATCAAGCAGCAGGCTTCCTGATGCGGTCCGTCCGTACCATCAGCCCGGTCGACTCGCACACCGAGGGCATGCCCACCCGCGTCGTCACCGGCGGCGTCGGGCCGATCCCCGGTGCCACCATGGCCGAACGCCGCCGCCACGCCGTGGAGAACCTGGACGAACTGCGCCGCTTCCTGGTCGACGAACCACGTGGCCACGCGGCCATGAGCGGCGCTATCCTCCAGCCGCCGACCCGCCCGGACGCCGACTGGGGTGTGCTCTACATCGAGGTCAGCGGATTCCTGCCGATGTGCGGGCACGGCACCATCGGTGTGGCCACCGTCCTGGTGGAGACGGGAATGGTCCCGGTCACCGAACCGGAGACCACCGTGCGCCTGGACACGCCCGCGGGACTGGTCGAGGCACGGGTCACGGTCCGCGACGGGCGGGCCGAAAAGGTCACCCTGCGCAACGTGGACGCCTTCGCGCTCGAACTCGACGCCACCGTGAAGGTGCCGGACCTCGGAGACATCCGCTACGACATGGCCTACGGCGGAAACTTCTACGCCGTCGTCGAACTCGGCCAGGTGGGCCTGCCGTTCGACCGGGCCCGCAAGGACGAGATCCTCGCCGCCGGGCTGTCGATCATGCAGGCGGTCAACAAGCAGAACCGGCCGGTGCACCCGGTCGATCCGCTCATCGCCGGCTGCAAGCACGTGCAGTTCCTGGCCCCGGACTCCACTCCCCGGCACTCCCGCAACGCCATGGCCATCCACCCCGGGTGGTTCGACCGCTCGCCGTGCGGTACCGGCACCTCGGCGCGGATGGCACAGCTGCACGCGCGCGGGGAGCTGCCGCTGAACACCGAGTTCGTCAACGAGTCGTTCATCGGCACCCGCTTCACCGGACGCCTGGTCCACGCCACCGAGGTGGGTGGCCTGCCCGCCGTCGTGCCCGAGTTCTCAGGCCGGGCGTGGATCACCGGCACCGCGAACTACCTGCTCGACCCGAGCGATCCGTTCCCGCACGGATTCGTGCTCTAGGCAAACCCGTTCGTCTGCACCGGAGGGTCCGCCATGTCCCGTACCACTCCCGTAAGACAGCATGACCCAGCCCTGCCCGCCGGAGGGCTGTTCTCCCGGGCGGGCGTCTTCCGCCTCAAACCGGTCGACTCCTCCGAGGAGGAGACTCGTGGCGGCCTGCGCCGCACCATGGGGCTGTGGCAGCTGGTCGCCCTCAGCCTGGGCGGCCTGGTCGGCGCGGGAGTGTTCTCACTGGCCGGCGTCGTGGCCCACCAGGACGCCGGGCCCGGTGTGATGATCTCCTTCCTGATCGCGATCATCGCCAGCGGCGCGGCGGCACTGTGCTACGCGGAGTTCGCCGGCACCATCCCCAAGGCCGGCTCCGCCTACACCTACTCCTACGCCGCTCTCGGCGAGATCGTCGGCTGGGCGATCGGCTGGGACCTGCTGCTCGAGTACACGGCCATCGTCGCCGTGGTGGCGATCGCCGTGTCCGGGTACCTCTCCTACATCCTCGAGCGGATCGGCATCGAGCTGCCGAACTGGATGCTCGGGGCTCCGGGCACCGGATCGGGCCACCGGGTGGACCTGCTCGCCGCCCTGCTGTGCCTGCTGCTGGCCTTCGTGCTTTCCCGGGGCACCAAGGAGTCGGCCCGCTTCGAGACGGTGCTGGTGGTGGTCAAGATGGCCATCGTCGCTCTGGTGATCGTCGCCGGTGCCTTCCACATCTCCGCGGGCAACTACCACCCCTTCCTCCCCTTCGGGATCGGCGGCGCGTTCACCGGCGCGGCGACCACGTTCTTCGCGGTCTACGGGTACGACGCCATGAGCGCGGCGGCGGAGGAGAGTGCCGAGGCCAAGAAGGTGCTGCCGAAGGCGATCGTGGTCTCGCTCGGCATCGCCGCGGTCATCTACCTGCTGGTCTGCGTCGTGCTGCTGGGCATGCAGAACTACCGCGACATCGACGTGAAGAGCCCCTTCTCCAGCGCGCTCTCCTCGGTCGGCCTCGGCGGACTCGGCATGGTGGTCGCCGTCGGCGCCGTCATCGGCATCACCACGTCCGCGTTCGCCAACATGCTCGCCGTCTCCCGGGTCTGGTTCTCCATGAGCCGCGACGGACTGCTGCCGCGCTACTTCGCCGAGAACCACCCCGAGCGACAGGTCCCGACCCGGGTGATCTGGCCCGTCGGCATCGGTTCGGCCGTCATCGCCGGGCTGCTGCCCATCCGGGAAGCAGCCGACCTGACCAACATCGGCATTCTGATGGCGTTCATCGTGGTGGCGGTCGCCGTCGTGGTGATGCGCAGGACCAAACCCGATCTGCCCCGCGCCTTCCGCACTCCCCTGGTGCCGCTGGTGCCGGCCGTGGGCGTCGCCTTCTCGGTCTGGCTGATCGGCAACCTGGACTGGGTGACCTGGGTGCGCTTCGCGGTATGGATGGCACTCGGGCTGATCGTCTATGCCCTGTTCGGCTACCGGAACTCCGTGGAAAACGCGGAGAACCAGTCTCCGGAGCATCCGCAAGGAGACATCGCCTGAGCGCCATCGCCCTCGAACCGGTCAGGCGGTGCGGCCGCCGGTGCGGCCGAACGATGGGCCGAGGCGGAACCGGCCGTCAGAGCATGCGCCCTGACGGCCGTCGCCGACGCCCTGGAAGCAGAACGTACGGAGTTGGCCGCGCCGGCCGTTGGTCGTGCCGTTGGGTCGACGCACCTCCGTCGGCGCAGACCGAGGACGGCCAGGTGGCGGTGACGGTACGGCGCGTGTTCGCGCGCGTCATGGTGTGGTCGGGGCTGTACGGGAGGCGTGATGCCGTACGCCGGTGACGATGAGTGAGACGTTCTGTCCGCCGAAGCCGAAGGAGTTGCTGAGTACGGCCTCCTGGGGGACGTCTCGTCGCTCTGCGACGACATCGAGATCGATGCCGGGACCCACGCCGGTCGTGGTGATGTTGCGCGTCGGCGGGATGACGCCGTGCTCCACGCTGAGAACGGCGATGAGCGCCTCGATCGCGCCGGCGGCGCCGAAGAGGTGGCCGAGCGCCGCCTTGGGGGCTGTCACGGTGGCGCGGCCGAAGACCTCCCCGATCGCGTGCGCCTCGGCGACGTCGCCGACCGGAGTTCCGGTGGCATGGGCGTTGATGTGGCTGATCTGATCGGGAGCCAAGCCGGCTTGTGCGAGGGCCTTCCGCATGGCCGAGATCTGACCGGAGCCGTCGGGAGCGGGCGCCGTGATGTGGTGAGCGTCGGCGGCGATGCCGGCGCCCGCGAGCACCGCGTGGACGTGTGCGCCTCGGGCGCCGGCGTGCTCGGCGCTTTCGAGCACCATGACAGCGGCGCCTTCGCTGAGGACGAATCCGCTGCGGTCCGCGGCGAACGGCCGTGACGCTGAGGCGGGTTCGGCGGTGTGCCGCGAGAGTGCCTGTGCCTGGGTGAAGCCGGCGACGGTGATGGGGGTGATCGCGGCCTCGGTCCCGCCCGCGATGACCACGTCCGCCTCGCCGGCACGGATGAGCCTGGCACCCAGGGCGATCGCCTCGGCACCGGAGGAGCATGCCGAGACGGGCGTGTAGACCCCGGCCCGTGCGCCGTATTCGATACTGATCAGCGCCGCCGCCGCATTGGGCATGAGCATCGGGACCGTGCGCGGCGAGACGCGCCGGGTCCCGGACGCCTCCAGTACGTCGTCTTCCTTCAGCAGCGTCCGTACGCCACCGATGCCCGTGCCGATCGCCGATGCGAGCCGGTCCGGGTCCACGTCCGGGGAGCCGGCGTCGGCCCAGGCTTCGGCCGCGGCGATGAAGGCTGCCTGCTGCGAGCGGTCGAGCCGCCTGGCCTGCACCGGCGGCAGCAACTCGGCGGGGTCCATCGCCATCGTCCCGGCGACGGTGTCGGGAAGGCCGGCGCCCTCGTGGTCGCGCATCACGCCGCCACGGATGCCGGACTCACCGGCGAGCAGGGCGTCCCAGGTGGACTCCACGTCTCCACCCAGTGGCGTGATCGCGCCGAGTCCGGTCACGACGACTTCAGTCCGATGCATGCGCTTCAACCTTTCTTGTATGCCATACAAGCAAGCAGGGCTTTGTTGTATCACATACAATTCGGCTGTGGAGAAGAAGCGAACCGAAGCTCGGTCGACGTCGGCCCGGTCACGTGACCGCGGTCGCGCGACGAGGCGCCGGCTGATCGAGGCAACTGCGCAGCTCTGCAAGGAGCGGCCCGGCGCCGAGGTGAGCGTCGCGGAGATCGCGAACGCCGCAGGCGTCTTCCCCAATCAGGTCACCTACTACTTCGGCTCCAAGGACTCGCTGCTCGTGCACGCCGCCTTTCTCGGCCTGCTGCACGACGCCCGACGGATCGAGCGCATCGGTCGCCAAGCCCCCGATGCGGCGACGTTTCGGCGCAACATCGCCCGCGCCGTACTGGCCATGCCCTCGCTCCCGTCAGTCGCGCGAGCACTCGCCGCCGGGATCTCCAAGCCCGAACTCGCCCCCGTGGTCGACCAGCACCTCCAGCTGCTGTTCCGGCAATCCGAGCGCTTCGTGAGCCGGCTCATCGACGGTCGCGGCTGGAGGGCCCGGCGACCGCTCGACGTGGAGGCCCGGACGTTCTGGAGCACCGCGCTCGGCGCCGTGTTGCTCGTCCGCGCCGGGGCACACGGCACCGTCGCCGACCTCGACCTCGCCGGCGCATTGACCATCCACGACGAACCCGAGCCCGGCTAGCTCGGCCGATCGGGCCCACGGCGGCGACGGGCGCGGTTCCCCTGCGACGGCGACCTTGTCGCGGTCGGCGTGTTCGCCGTCGCGGAGGCGTACAGCGCCGAACCGACGCTTCACCGACCGCACTTCCAGGTGGGCTGTGTGCTCATGCGATCATGCGGGCGGACATGGATGGCCTGGCACAGCCGATCAGTTGATCGGAGGAGCAAGCCATCGGGGCATCGAGCATGAACAGGAGCGCGGTGTGCGCGACGCTGGGGGGCAGGACGGGTCGTCCGTGTCCGATGAGGAGTGGGAGCGGTTCCTCCGCGAATCGGTGGCGGGCGCGGCCGATGCCCCCGTGGAGCCGTCCGCGCGCGCCCGCGAGGTCGAGCGGCGGCTGCGGGAGCAGTCGGGACGGCCGGTGGGCTGGCGCACGTACGCACCGGCCCGGCGTCGGCGCAGGACGGGCTGGTACCTGACCGGGCTGATCGCGGCCGTGGCGCTCGTGGTCGTGGCGCTGTCCCCGCAGAAGGTCGTGGGCTGGTTCGGCGGCGACGACGGCGGGCACGCCGAGGCGCAGTCGGCCCCCGAGTCGGAGCGCCCGCAGCAGGCCCCAGGGCCGGAGCCGGCTCTGCGCCCCACCCTTGCCGAGCCCTTCCGGGGGTCGCCCGCCGCCCACTGGGCCGACGGGGCGGCCGGCATCACGGTGCCCAAGGCCAAGGCGACCGGCTGGATGGACGCCGCCCAGGTCGGGCGGGCGCTGCGGCGGAGCAGGGATTTCATGGTGGCCGCGGGGCTCGACTCCGGCGCGCTGCGCGGTGAGCGGCCCACGAAGGCCATCGCGCTGCTGAATCCGTACCAGAAAGACGTCCAGGAGTACCTCCGCGTTGCCCTGTCGTCGAAGGCTCCCACTCCTGAGACCGATCCGTTGCTGCTGTTCAGCCGCTTCCGCCCGGAGCAGGCCCGGTTGGTCGGTGACGTCGTCAAGACCCGCGGCCGGCTCACGTACCGGGAGGGGAAGAGGGGGGCGGTCGAGGTGACAGCGGACGTCACCTTCGTGTACCCGGTCACCCCGGCGGCCGGCGACAGCGGGGGCAACGCCGAGGTGGTCCGTACGATAGTGCGGCGCAAGGTGGTGATGAGCTGGGACGACCCGGCCAAGGTCATCACCAGGGCGAACACCATGTCCCTCGTCTCGTACGCGCTCGACATGACCAACGGCGGGTGCTCCGGTCCCACCGGCTACTTCGTGCCGCCCTTCGGCACCGCCGACGACCAGTCCACCGACGCCGCCCACCGGATCGATCCGTACGACCGCAGCAAGCCGATCGACACGAGCAACGGCACGACGTCCGCGGGCAACGGCTGCGCGACCGCCACCCGCTCCTGAAGCGTGGCGCGCGTCAGGCGTCCATGCGTTCGTCTCACCTCCTATGGTCAGGATGAGGTTCTACCTCACTGCGGAGGAGAGGCCATGACGAACACGGGTGGACATACGGCGCGGGTCCGCGAGGTGCGCCGCCGGCTCACACAGGAGGGGCCGCCGCGGACGCGAGACCGAGAGGGGGACGTCGAGACAGTCACGTTACCCGAGCAGCACTGCGACCAACTGCGCGATCTGATCGTCTCCGAAGGAGCCGAGAAGGTTGTCGAGATCGGTCTCGCCTACGCCGGCTCCGCGCTCGCCATCGCTGAGGCGCTGGCAACCGTCAACCGTCCACTCCCCCGGCACGTCATCATCGACCCGTTTCAAGAACGGGAGTACTCCAACGCCGGCTGGGATCTGTTGTGTTCGGCCGGGCTGGACTCGATCGCCACCCTCATGCTCACTCCTTCCTCGATCGCGCTCCCGCAGCTCCTCACTGGAGGCTTCGTCGCCGACGCTGCATTCGTGGACGGCAGTCACCGGTTCCACGAAGTCTTCGTCGATCTCTACTTCTTGCGCAAGATCGTCCGACCCGGCGGCCTGATTGTCATCGACGACGATTGGTGGCCGTCTGTGCACACGGCCGTGCAGTACTACGAGCGGAACCTGGGATGGACGGTGATCCCCGACGCCTTCCCCGGCGAGCCGATCGGCGTCGGGCCCCAGGGCACACCGGGCGCCCGCTGCAAGGCATATCGATTGCCTGACCCCTCGTTCGAGCCTTCCTTCGAGGACTTCCGTGCGTTTTGACCCTGCTCTCGGGCCGGAAGCGCAGGAACATGTCGATGCGTACCTGGAAGACCAGGTCCGCCTCGGCGCCCTCGAGGGCCGGCAGCCGACCTCATCGACGACGAGGACGCTGGGCCGCAGGCAGGTGCCGAGTTCATCAGGGAGTCGACCTGCGGCTTCGGCTGCCTGAGATTGCGGATCATGTCGTCGAGACCGGTGGAGCAGTAGTTCCTGCCGTTCACCGTGAGTCCCTTCGGCAAACGGTGTCCCTACGGCCTGCGCGGTCGGCGCTCCGCGGCGGGCACCCCCTCGCACGTTCTGTTGAATGTTGCACCACTGACCCGTGATGGTTTAGCGTTCAACCAAGCAGCCCCTTGGGATGCACCCCTCAAACGAAAGCCACCCAGCGCCATGGGCTTTTTCCGCCGCAACACCGACAGCACCACCGAATTGGAGACGACTCCCGTGACTTCCCCCGTCAAGCTTGCGGTCATCTACTACTCCTCGACCGGTTTCAGTGCCGAGATCGCCAAGGAGATCAGCACCGCCGCGGAGAAGGCCGGCGCCGAGGTGCGCCTGCTCAAGGCCGCTGAACTGGCTCCCGAGGCTGCGATCGCCTCCAACGAGGCATGGGCGGCCCACGCGGCGGCGAGCGCCGGCATCCCGGTGGCCACTCCCGCCGATGTCGAGTGGGCCGACGCCGTGATCTTCGGCTCCCCGACCCGCTTCGGCAACATCGCCTCGCAGCTCAAGCAGTTCATCGACACCCTCGGCGGCCTGTGGGCGCAGGGCAAGCTCGCCAACAAGGTCTACAGCGGCTTCGCCACCAGCGCCACCGCTCACGGCGGACAGGAGTCCACGATCCTCGCGCTCTACAACTCCATCCACCACTTCGGCGGCATCATCGTCTCCCCCGGATACACCGACCCGGTGAAGTTCGTCGACGGCAACCCGTACGGCACCTCGCACGTCGACGCCCAGGGCAACAACCCCGTCGGCGAGCAGACCCGCGACGCCGCCCACCACCAGGCCGAGCGCGTCGTCCAGATCGCCGCCGCCCTCAAGGCCGGCCTCGCCGCCTGACCCACGCCGCACCCGAGCCGGGCTGCGGGAGCACTCGTTCCCGCAGCCCGGCGGCGCTTTGCCCGGCTCCGGCAGAGCGCTGCAGCCCGTGGTGGCGGGCACTCACGGCAGCATGACCTCGAGCACGACGCATACGGCTGTCCGCAAGGTGGATCTGGCGCCGGTCCCGGGGGCTCGGAGGCCGGCGTTCGCACACGGCGTGCGGACCCGGCTGCACCGAGCGCGATCGCCGCCCCCACGGGGACCGGTGCGTCAGGTGCGGGCTCGAGCAGGTCAGTGCAGCTCGACGTCGAGGCGTGAGCGCAGCTCGTTGTGGGTGATGCCGTAGGTCTCCAGCACGTGGACGCCGTGGGGCCGCAGGTCGAAGGTGGCGACCTCGGTGTAGACCCGGCTGACGCAGCCGACGCCGGTGAGAGGGTAGGTGCACTGCGGGACCAGTTTGGGCGCACCGGACTTCGTGAAGAGTGTCATCATCACGTAGACGTCCTTGGCTCCGATGGCGAGGTCCATCGCGCCGCCGACGGCGGGAATGTCGTCGGGCTTGCCGGTGTGCCAGTTGGCCAGGTCACCGTGGGCGGAGACCTGGTAGGCGCCGAGCACGCAGACGTCGAGGTGGCCGCCGCGCATCATGGCGAAGGAGTCGGCGTGGTGGAAGTACGCCGCCCCTGGGAGTTCGGTGACCGGGACCTTGCCGGCGTTGGTGAGGTCGGGGTCGATCTGTGCGCCCTCGGCCTTCGGCCCCATGCCGAGCATGCCGTTCTCGGTGTGGAGGACGACGCCGAGTTCCTCGGGCAGGTGGTCGGCGATCTTGGTGGGCTGGCCGATGCCGAGGTTGACGAACGCGCCGGCCGGGATATCCCGTGCGATCACGGCGGCCACCTCGTCCATGCTCAGCGGATGGTCCACGGTCATCGGTGCCTCGCTCGCCGTGCGTGTCGAGGCGGTGGTGTCGGTGGTCATCGTGCCCCCTGGACGGTGTAGTGGCGGGTCTTGACCGGGACGATGCGGTCGACGTAGATCGACGGCGTGACGACCGCCTCCGGGTCGAGCCCGCCGAGCGGGACGACCTCGTCGACCTGGACGATCGTGGTGGTGGCGGCGGTCGCCATCACCGGGCCGAAGTTGCGGGCGGTCTTGCGGTAGACGAGGTTGCCCATCGGGTCGGCCCGGTGCGCGGAGATGAGGGCGTAGTCGCCCTTGATCGGATACTCCAGCAGGTAGTCGCGTCCGTCGATGGTGCGTACCTCCTTGCCCTCGGCGAGCGGGGTGCCGACCGCGGTCGGGCAGTAGAACGCGCCGATCCCGGCGCCGGCGGCCCGCATCCGCTCGGCGAGGTTGCCCTGGGGCACCACCTCGAGCTCGATGTTCCCCTCGCGGTAGAGCGCGTCGAAGACGTAGGAGTCGACCTGGCGCGGGAAGGAGCACAGCACCTTGCGGACCCGGCCGGCCTTGAGCAGCGCCGCCAGTCCGACATCGCCGTTTCCGGCGTTGTTGGAGACGATCGTGAGGTCCTTCGCGCCCTGCCGGATCAGGGCGTCGATGAGGTCGAAGGGCATCCCGGCCAGGCCGAAGCCGCCGACCAGGACGGTGGAGCCGTCCTCGATCCCGGCGACGGCCTCGTCGGTCGAATCCAGCACAGCGGCGCGGCTCACTTCGACACCTCCAGGTTCTCCAGGACGACGGCCAGACCCTGGCCGACGCCGATGCAGATCGCGGCGACGCCGTAGCGCTCGCGGCGTTCCTTCAGGACCGCGGCCAGGGTCCCGAGGATCCGGCCGCCGGAGGCGCCCAGCGGGTGCCCGATCGCGATGGCCCCGCCGCGCTGGTTGACGATCCCGGGATCGCGCAGGCCGTCCTTGAGCCAGGCGTCGACGCAGGCCAGCGACTGGACCGCGAACGCCTCGTTGAGCTCGACCGCACCGACCTGGTCCCAGGTGACCCCGGCGCGGGCGAGAGCGCGGTTGGCGGCCTCGACCGGGGCGTAGCCGAATTCCCGCGGGTCCAGCGCCATCGCACCTCTGCCGAGGATCCGGGCGAGCGGGTCGCGGCCGATGGCCGCTGCCGCCGACTCGCTACCGAGCAGCACCGCGGAGCCGCCGTCGGAGAGCGGGGAGGAGTTGCCCGCGGTGATGGTGCCGTCCGGCCGGAACGCAGGCTTGAGCCCGGCAAGCTTCTCGGTGTTCGAGTCCGCGCGGATGCCCTCGTCGCGGCCCAGGTCGGCAACCGGAGTGACCAGCGCGTCGTAGAAGCCGTCCTCCCACGCCTGGTGCGCGAGCCGGTGAGAGCGGACCGCGAACTCGTCCTGGCGCTCTCGGGAGATGCCGAAGCGCTCCTGGAGCTGCTCGTTGCACTCTCCCAGCGAGACGGTCCATTCCTTCGGCATCCGCGGGTTGACCAGCCGCCAGCCCAGTGTCGTCGACACCGCGGTGACGTCGCCCGCCGGGAAGGCCCGCGACGGCTTGGGCAGCACCCACGGCGCCCGCGTCATCGACTCCACGCCGCCCACGAGGACGACGTCGGCGTCTCCCGTCTCGATCGTGCGGGAGCCGGCCATCGCCGCATCCAGGCTCGAGCCGCACAGCCGGTTGACCGTCGTGCCGGGCACGCTGGTCGGCAGCCCGGCCAGCAGCGCCGCCATCCGCCCGACGTTGCGGTTCTCCTCGCCGGCGCCGTTGGCATTGCCCCAGACGACCTCGTCGATCGCGGCGGGGTCCAGCGACGGCGCCTGCGCGAGCACGCCGCTGATCGCGGTAGCGGCCAGATCGTCGGGCCGGATGTCGGCCAACGCGCCGTTGAACTTGCCGAACGGTGTCCGGGTGGCGGCGTAGAGGAATGCGCTGTTCATGGCTCGACGCTAGACGGCACCGCCGATACTGTGAAGTATCAATATCGACGTCGATTGAGATGCTGAAACTATGGATCTGCGGCAGCTCCGCTACTTCGTCGCCGTCGCGGAAGAGCGCCACTTCGGGCGCGCGGCCGAGCGGCTCCACATGGCACAGCCGCCGCTCTCGCAGGCGATCCGGCAGCTCGAGGGCGAGCTCGGCGTCGCGCTGTTCCACCGCACCACACGCCGGGTCGACCTCACCGACGCCGGCCGCGCCTACCTCGACCGGGCGCGAGCGATCCTTGCCGAGGTCGACGAGGCCGCCCACTACGCCCGTCGGGTCGCCGCCGGTGCGGTCGGTCACCTCACCCTCGGCTGTGTCGGCTCGGCGACGTACAGCCTGCTGCCGACACTGTCGCGTCACCTCGCCACCGAACTGCCGGGCATCGACTTCTCCTTCCGCGGGGAGATGCTCGTGCCGGACCAGGTGGAGGCGCTGCGCAGCGGCGCGATCGACGTGGCCCTGCTGCGCCCGCCCGCGGCCGAGCCGTCCCTGGTCGTCCACGCCCTGCGCCGGGACCGCCTCGTGGTGGCGCTCCCGGCCGAGCATCCACTCGCGAGAAAGGCCCGGGTGCGCGCCGCCGACCTCGCGGGCGTCGACCTGATCGTCCACTCGGCGGACCGCCGCTCGGTGATGCACGACGTCGTGTTCGGTGTCCTCCGCGATGCCGACGTCGAGCCACACATCCGGCACGAGGTCGGGGAGACCTCGACGCTCATCACCCTCGTCGCCGGGGGCCTCGGAGTCGCGGTCGTGCCCGAGCCGGTGACCGCGCTCGCGCTCGACGGCGTCGTCTACCGGCACTTGGTGCGCCCGGCGGCGGCCATCGAACTGGCCGTCGCCCACCGCGCCGACCGCGACGAACCCCACCTGGCCCGCGCGGTCGAGGTCATTCGCCGGCTCTTTTGAGCGGTCTGCGGGCGTGTGTCCCCGGCCGACACCCGGCGGGCCACGCCGAAGGCCGTGTGGACCGCCGCCCGCAGGAGTGTGGCGGAGTGTGGCGCGGCGGCTGACGCTACTGGGCCCGCCGGCTCCTCCAGCCGGGTGTGTCAGCACGCTCTGGAGCCGGTCACGGCCGTGCCCGCACCTCGAGGTGCACCGCGAGCCGGCCGGCGAGCGAGTGAAGATCGCCGGCGAAGCCCGGCCACTACGACACTGGCGTCCAGGCCGCGGAACGACTCCGACCGGGCTCGTGACGGGCAGCACCCATCGGGGAAGAGCGACCGTCAGTCGGCAGCGCCGCTCTGCCTGCGGTCGTAGCCGTTGCGATGGGTGAGGACCTCCGCCATGTGGCCCTCCGCCCACTCCTTGATTCCCCGCATGACTCCCTGGAGCGAGCAACCGAGATCGGTCAGCTCATAGGTGACGGTGACGGGCACCGTGGGGGTCACGGTTCTGGTCACCATCCCGTCGCGCTCGAGTGAACGCAACGTCTGCGTCAGCATCTTCTGGCTCACGCCCGAGATCCGGCGTGACAGCTCGGAGTAGCGCATGGGCCGCGGTTCGTCGCCGGAGGCAGCCCCGGGGCGCGGGCCGTCCCCGCCCAGAGCGGCAAGCACGAGGGCGACCCACTTGTCGGAGATCCGCTCCAGGAGCTGGCGGCTGGGACATTCCGCGAGGAATGCGTCGTACTCCGCTTTGGCTTCGGCCCGCCGCTGCGACGCGGTGCTGGTCGGCATGACCCACCTCCGGCTCGGTGACTTACGCACTTCAAAGTGCCTACTTTCCCCTGGAAAGTAAGTATCCCATGGTGGTGCTGCACCACAGCAAGTGCAGGACCACCTCGCAAGACGTTCACCAAGGAGCAGATGACATGAGTCAGGCGACATCCCGGCGGGCCGTGGTCCGCGTTCCGTCCGGGCCCCGCTCGATCGAGATCGTCGACGTCCCCCTGGCCGAGCCGGGGCCGGCGGAGATCCGCGTCAAGATTGCCGCCGCGGCGATCAACCCCGTCGACGTCGGCGTGGCCGACGGCGTCTTTCACCGGCTCGGACTGGTCCACCAGCCGGACCACACCGGTCTCGGCTGGGACTTCGCAGGCACTGTCGATGCGGCCGGACCCGGCGTCGGGCTGCCCGTGGGCACCCGTGTTGCCGGGTTCATCGACGGTTTCGACCGCGACCACGGATCCCATGCCGAGCACCTCGTCGTCGCCGCCGCCAATGCCGCCGTCGTCCCCGAGAGCATGGACCTGGTCGAGGCGGCGACGGTGCCGCTCAACGCCACCGCCGCAGCCCAGCTCGTGAACCTCCTCGGTGAGGCGCCGAGCAAGGCTCGGCGCCTGCTGGTGACCGGCGCGGCCGGTGCGGTGGGGGCGCACGTCGCCGTACTCGCCCAGGACCGCGGCTGGCAGGTGACCGGGATGGCCCGAGCGGCCGACGAGCCGTTCGTCCGGGGCATCGGCGTCGACTTCGCCACCGAACCCGGGCACGGCTGGGACGCCGTTGCCGACGCCGGAGCCCTGCAGGAGCATGCCCTTCGGGCCGTACGCGACGATGGCCGTTTCGTCGGCGTCCAACCGGCCTCGCGGCTCCCCGAGGAGCGCGGCGTCGCGGTCGAGGTCCTGGTCGCACATCCCGACGGAGCGCTTCTCGCCGGCTTGCTCGCACGGGTGGCGACGGGAGAACTGCCGGCTCGCGTCCACTCCGTCGCGCCGCTCGACGAAGCCGCCGATGCATACGAGGCGATGGCCAAGGGCAGTGTCCGCGGCCGGATCGTCCTCGTCCCCTGACAGCGCCGCGTCGTCTCGCGACTCGGGCCGTGACCGAGGGTTCCCGGAATCCGATCGAGAAGTTCCGCCTCGCCGACGACGCGTGGAACAACCGGGACCCCGAGCGTGTGGCCCTCGCCTACACCGTCGACAGCCGCTGGCGCAACCGCGCCGAAGTCGTCGACGAACGCGAGGAGATCGTCTCCTTCCTCACCCGGAAATGGGCCAGGGAATTGGACTACCGGCTCATCAAGGAACTGGGGCGTTCGAAGGGAACCAGCCGCGAGAGGACCCCGACGCCCGACTCGGACCCATGCTGACGTATACCACCGCAGGCGATAACGTCCTGGCCGCCTGACGACGCGGCCGGTGCCCCGGGCACGGCGGCATCAGCCGGCCGTTCCTTTCACGCTCTGGAGGTAGTTGGTCGCTGTTCCGCCCACGGCGTTCCGAACTGGCACAGCCGCTCTCCTGCGCGCGGCCGCGCGGCGCTGTCCGTGGCGCGCTGTCTGATACGCCGCCAGCATCGGGCGGGCGACGCCTTTCGGCTTGTTTGCCGGTGTGTGCCCTTCCAGCCCGACGTACGGGACGATCGGACTCGCGCGGTCGAGGCGTCCCTGGCCCTGACCGAGCCGCTGCGCGCGGTCCTCCCTGTGGCTCGGGGGCCGATCCGTGCGGGCGTGCTCGTGGACAGGCTCCAGGCGGAGTTCCCCACGGCCGGACTGGAAAGGGCACGCCGGCTGCTGGTGGAGCTGGTCCGGCGGGTGCCGATCACGAGTCTGCATACGCCGAGCACCGAGACCGACGCCCGCGGATGTCTCCTCGAGCAGCTCGACGCGGTCGATGCCGCAGCCCTCGCCCCGGTCGCGGAAACGGTGCGTGAGCTGCACCAAGGGCGTCTTGGTGCAGCGCAGCTGGATCAGCGGAACACTCCCGCGTCGGCGAGGAGAACCCGCGGCGGTGGTCCTGGACGACCAGGTATGCGCTCGGAACTTGTCAAGGCAAAATCCACGCTTGGACGGGGTCAGCCCGCACGCGGGGCTCCGAACTTCTCACGGATGGCGCGTGCCTGGCGGGCGAGGGCGAGCAATCGGCCGTCGGTGGACCAGATGGCGCTGTTCTCAATGGCCCAGTCGCTGCCGGCATGCTCGGTGCGGATGCGTACAAGCGCCCAGTCCTGGGCGGGGCGGGCGTCCAGTGCGTCGGTGAAGTGCACGGTCAGTTCGACCGTGGGTACCGGCCGCGGCGCGGTCCACAGGGCGAAGAGCGCGGGCGGCAGGGCATCGGCGAGGACCACCAGTGTCCGAGCCTCCAGCGGTCTGTGGTCGGCGAAGCGTATCCACGCCAGGAGCTCGGCGCGCTCTCCGCCGCCGAGCGGGCGGGCGTCTGTGGCCGGGTGGATCTCCAGGTGGGACGCGAAGAGCGCCAGGTCACGCGGGAGGGTGAACGACGGACAGTCCACGGGGTTCGGTACGGGAGGCACGGGAAGGTCGGTGTAGGCGGGGCCGCTGCCGCTCCGTCCGAACACCGCGGAACCCGTCAGGACCGGCGCACCGCCCTGCAGCGCGATGACCGAGGACATCGATGTGCGGCGGCCTTCGCGCAGGACCCGGGGCGCGAAGCGCAGAGGGTCCTCGTCCACCGGGGCCAGGAAGTGCGCGCCCACGGTGCGGACCGGAACGGGGTGCCCGGTCCGTCCGGCGAGGCAGTCGTGCATGGCAGTGAGCGCCAGGGCGGCCACGTATCCGCTGTGGGCGCCGTACCAGGACGACCAGGAGCGGTCGATGTGGACGGTGGCGTCGGTCCGGGGCCAGGCCGTGTCGGGAGGGGCCGTCGAGGCACCGCCTGTGGGGGTGCCGAGACTGTGTCGAAACGAATCGGGCATGTCGCCCCCTTGAATAGTAAGTTCGCATTTTGAACCAAAGGTAGAGGGGTGCGCGGTGAAACGGAAAGCGAGTCGGTGGAGCGCAGAGGCGGCGAGCGGGCGCCTTTCCGGCATTGCGGAAAACGCAGCGTTACGTGGAGAGCGGCTCGTACCAGGACGCCTGAGCCGGTGTGCGGCGCTGCGTCCTTCGCCTGCGCCGGCGTCGGCCGTTCTTGCCGCGGCGGTGTGTTTATCGCCTGGCAGGGTGCTCCGCGGCACGTAGCCGCTCCGCCACCTGCGTCGCCGCTCCCCGTACCGCGACGACGAGAGCCGACTCGTGCCGGGTGAATCGGCGCATCGGGGCACTGATGCTGAGGGAGGCGACTATCTCCGTGCGAGGGCCGTGAATGCCTGCGGCCACACTTCCGACGTCCGTGGTGGATTCCCCATAGTCGAAGGAAATTCCGGTATTCCGGATTTCTTCCAATTGCCGCATCAGGTCATCGACGTCGACCAGAGCACGAGTGGTGAGGGTGCGCAGCGGCTGCGCGCGCAGTTGCCGCTCGGCCTGTGCCGGCGGGCGGGCGGCGAGCAGGAGCCTGCCCGAGGGGAAGGCGTGGGCCTCGTAGCGCGTGCCCACCCGCGGTCCGAGGACCGACAGGGGGGCCTCGCCCACGACCTTGTCGATGAACAGCACGCTGCCGCGCAGGAATACCGCAACACAGACGGTCTCGCCGAGCCGGCGGGCCGCGGCCTCCATGACGGGGTGCGCGGCGCTGATCAGGGCCGACGACGTGCGCTGCACCTCCCCCAGTTCGAAGGCGCGCCAGCCGAGTTCGTATCGGCCCCGACGGCGGACCTGCAGCAGTCCGGCCTCCGTGAGTCCGGTGAGCAGGGAATGGGCGGTGGACCTGGGCATGCCCAGCGCGGCAGCGACATCGCTGACTCCCCACTCTGGAGCTGCCTGGGTGAACAGGTCCAGCACGCGACCGGCCTTTGCGAGTGTCGACATCACCCCGCTCCTTCAGTCCGCCCCCCAGCGCCCGGGCCCGATGCTCCGGGGCGTGGGCCCGTGCCATGACCGCCACTGCCGCCCACGGAAAAGGGTTCCGTCTAATCCCGTATATTCGCATATGGGGTGGTTCTTTGCTCAGGCGGTACGGAAATGCCGACTGAGGCGTACAACGGGAGGCCGCGCGGCCGACAGTGCATGTACCGACCACCTCACGAAAGGACGGCGTGATGACCTCGCCCTCACTCGCGGCGCCGGACCTGTTCACGAAACTGAACGGCACACGCTTCGCCTATCGCCGCTTCGGCCGCCAGGACGGCGTTCCTCTGGTCCTGCTGAGCCGGTTCCGCGGCACGATGGACGACTGGGACCCGCTGTTCGTCGACGCCCTCGCCGAGGCGCGGCCCGTCATCCTGTTCGACAACGCCGGAGTCGGAAGATCGGAAGGCCGTACACCCGGCACGATCACCGAGATGGCGGACGCAGCGGCCACCTTCATCGCCGCGGTCGGCGACCCGCCCGTCGACCTCCTGGGTTTCTCTCTGGGCGGATACGTCGCCCAACGGCTGACTCTGACCCATCCCGAGCTGGTCAGGCGCCTGGTCCTGGCCGGGACGGGTCCGGGCGCCGGCGAGGGCATCCTGCCCTCCAAGCCCCAGGTGGCGCCCTTGAGGTCGGCACCTGCCATGGACCAGGCTGCACTGCGGGCGCTGTTCTTCACCCGGTCCGCGGCAGGTTCGCGCGCCGCCGAGGAGGTGTGGGAACGCACGCACCAGCGGCCGCAGCGCGAGCCGGAGGTCCCGGCCGAGTCCTACGAGCGGCAGATCGACGCGATCGCACACTGGTCATCGGCCGATGGCGACGGCGCGTACGACTCGCTGGGACACCTGACCCTGCCTGTGCTCGTCGCCAACGGCAACGACGACGTCATGATCCCCACGGTCAACTCCTTCATCATGTCCCAGCTGCTCCCCGGCGCCGAGTTGGTGATCTACCCGGACTCCGGGCACGGTTTCCTCTTCCAGTACGCACAGCTCTTCGCGGCGCGCGTCAACGAGTTCCTCGACCGGCCGCGCGCGGCGGACACCCGGTGAGGTGAAGGCGGCGGTCGTGCCCGGGGCAGCGCCGTCGGCGGCTCGCGCCGCACAGCATGGCTTCGTCACAGGTCCACGACGTTGTCCTCGACGAGGGTGAAGAGGCCGCAGCAGCCGAAAAGAACCAGAGGGTGTCCACAGCCCTGTCGGCGTCGAGGCCGTCCCGCAGGACGCGGCCCAGGCCGGCGCGACGCCAGGGACGAGCGCCTCACCCGCGCGGCGGCGGGCGGTCGCCGTGGCGAGGACCTCGGCCCGGTCTCGGCGTGGTGTGCGGACGCGATCACCACGTGCGTGGTGTCGTCGTGGTCCCGCCGCATGCTCCGGATGAGCGCGGCGACGGACCGCAAACCATCTGCGCGGCGTCGTCGAGCGCCTCGATGCGCCTACGGGCCTCCTCGCCAACCGATGCCACAGGCCACGCGTCGATGAGTGTACGGCGCAGCAGCCCCTGCTTGCCGCCGGTCACCGTGCACACGGTCGCGGGTGAGACCCGGGCCGCTACGGCAATGCCGTCCACCCGGATCGCGAAGTAACCCTCGTCCCACCGGCCTGTTGTCCCGGCTTACGCCGCGCGCCTGCTCAACCATCCCCCCGGCGGACTGGCTCGGGCAGGTCCTCTCCCCGCTCATGGCTCCCCCTCTCCGTCGGATTCAAGGAGACAACCATGCAGAACCCCACCCCGGTGCGCGGCGCCGTCAGGGAACTGCTGACACAACTGGACCCGGAACAGGTTCTTACCGACGGCCCCGGCTACCAACAGGGCATCCGGCTGTGGAACGGAGCCGTACGGCACCGGCCCGCGCTGATCGTGCGCCCCCGGACCCCGGCCCAGGTGCAGGCAGCGGTTCTCGCCGCACGCGGCAATGGGCCGCCCCTGTCGGTACGCGGCGGCGGACACGACTGGGCCGGGCGATCGCTCTGCCCCGGCGGCCTGGTCGTCGACCTGTCCTCGATGCGGCAGGTCGTCATCGACCCCCGCAGGCGCACCGCCATCGTGCAGGGCGGCGCCACCGCCGGGGACGTGGTCACGGCCACCGCCCCGTACGGGCTGTGCCCCGCCACCGGGACGGTCGCCGGCGTCGGCATGACCGGGCTGACGCTCGCCGGAGGCTACGGACCCCTCAACGGGCGCGCCGGTCTGGCCCTGGACAACCTCCTGGCCGCCGACGTCGTCCTCGCCGACGGGCGCCTCGTCACCGCCGATCCCGACCGCGAACCGGAGCTGTACTGGGCACTGCGCGGCGGAGGCGGCAACTTCGGCGCGGTCACCTCCCTGCGGATCCGGCTGCACCCTGTGCCCCGCCTCGTGGCCGGGCTGATCACCTATCCGCTGCCCCGCGCAGCACGTGTCTGGGAACGCCTGAACGCCTTCCTCGCCGCCGCACCGGACGAGCTGACCGTCCAGAGCGGACTCGTCTCGGGCCCGGACGGCAGCCCCGCTCTCTTCCCCGCACCCGTCTGGAGCGGCAGCACGGACCACGGCGAAGCGGCCATCAGCCCGCTCCAGCGGCTCGGATCGCCCCTGTCGACACAGACAGCGCCCATGCCCCTGGCACAGATGCTGCGCCTGAACGAGCAGTGGGCTCCCGCCGGACGCCACTACGCCATCGCCACCCGGACCCTCACCCGCTTCACTCCTGGCGCCACCGCCGGACTGGCCGAAGCCGCGGCCACCAGGACCTCGCCCCTGACCGGGATCGCCGTCCACCACTTCCATGGGGCGGCCACCCGCGTGCCCCTGGAGTCGACCGCCTTCGGCCTGCGGCATGACCACTTCGTCGTCGAGATCGTGGCGGTCTGGGCACCCGGCGACAGGCGCGCCTCCCACCACCGTGCCTGGGCGGACGCCACCTCCGCCGCCCTTGCGCCCCACGCGCTCCCCGGCGGCTATGCCCAACTCCTCGGACCCGACGCCCACGACCAGGCCGCTCACGCCTACGGCCCCCACACCGGGCGGCTTTCTGGCGGCCAAGAAACACTACGACCCCGACCGCGTCTTCGCCCCCCACTCCGCTGCCCACCACCGGGTACGACACACCCGCCCAGCGCGGCACTCGGTCGGCCCATGGCTCGAAACCGGATTGAGGCGGGCTCTCGGGTGCGGCGGGAAGCCCTGCACCATGCCCGCCGGGCACACGGCCCCCGAACGGTGCCCATGGACGCCCATGGACTCCCTCACTCACGAAACTCACGAACCAACCGGAAGGAACCGGCATGACCGCACGGATACCGGCCGGCCTGGACGGCATCCTGCGCACCGCGTCCACGGCAGGCAGAGCAACCCTGGAATCCCTGGTGAGCCGCCCCGGAGTGGGACTGGCGGTCTGGGACACCGACCTGCACTGCGTCTGGGTCAACGCCGCACTGGGACGCCAGGACGGCATCCCCGCCCCGCGACGACAGGGACGACGGCCCTCGCAGGCGCTGCGCGGTGACGCCGACGCACTGGAAACGGTGATGCAGCAGGTCCTGGCCGACGGCGCTCCGGTGATCGGCCGGGAGTACCGCGTACCGGCTGTGCGCGACGGGCGCCCGGAGCGTGCCCTTACGGTCTCCTTCTTCCGGCTCGACGACACCGACGGCCGGCCACTGGGTGTGTGCTCCCTGGTCCAGGACCCGGCCGGCCGGCGGTGGACCGGGCGGCGCCTGGCCCTGCTCAGCGACGCCGCCACCACCATCGGCACCACGCTGGACGTCATGCGCACGGGTCAGGAACTGGCGGACTTCGCCGTGCCGTTTCTGGCGGACTACGTGACGGTGGAACTGACCGAGGCGGTACGGCTCGGCGCGGAACCCCTGGACCGGCTCGGCCCGACGGGCGGGCGGATACCCGTCTTCCGGCGCGCCGGGCTGGCCTCGGTTCGCCCGGGCGCGCCGGAGTCGCTCTGGGACCGAGGGGAGGCGGTCTACGTCGCCGAGACGTCACCGTTCACCCAGGTCCTGTCCTCCGGCTGCTCCCTGCTCGAACCCGACCTGGCCGGATCCACACGGGCGCGGCTGGACCTGGACCCGGCACGGGCCGAGAAGATCCGCACCTACGGGATGCACTCCCTGATGGTCGTGCCCATGCACGCCCGCGGTGTCCTGCTGGGCGTTGCGGTCTTCGTCCGTAGCGACAACCCCGCACCGTTCGACGAAGAGGACCTGCTCCTGGCCGAGGAACTCGTCCGCCGGGCAGCGCTCAGCCTGGACAACGCCAGGCGGTACACACGCGAACGCACCGCCGCCCTGGCGCTCCAGCGCAGCCTGCTCCCCCGCCATGTGACGGGCGGGGCCGCCCTCGACGTGGTCACCCGCTATCTGCCCGCGGACGCCGAGGGAGGCGTCGGCGGCGACTGGTTCGACGTCATCCCTCTGCCCGGCGCCCGGGTGGCCCTCGTCGTGGGAGACGTGGTCGGACACGGCCTCGACGCCGCCGCAACCATGGGGCGCCTGCGCATGGCGGTACGGACCCTGGCTGAACTCGACCTTCCCCCCGGCGAACTGCTCAGCCACCTCAACGAGGTGGTCAGCCGCCTGGCACAAGAAGACCCCGCCGAGGAGCCGCCCGCGTCCTCCGTCGGCGCCACCTGCCTCTACGCCGTATACGACCCGGTCACCCGCACCTGCGTCACGGCCCGCGCCGGGCATCCCCCGCCGGCGATCCTCCGGCCCGACGGCAAGGTCAGCGTCCCCGACGTCCCGGCCGGCCCACCACTGGGCCTGGCCACGCTGCCGTACGAGAGCACAGAGCTGGAACTGCCCGAGGGGAGCGTGATCGCCCTGTTCAGCGACGGCCTCATCGAGGACCGCCGGCACGACATCGACGAAGGCATCGACCGCCTCAGCACCCATCTCGCCCAGCCCGGCGTCACCCTGGAGGAACTGTCCCACGTCCTGATCGACACCATGCCGGCCACAAGGCCCTCCGACGACGTCACGCTCCTCCTCGCCCGGACCCGCTCACTCGGCCCACACGACACCGCCTCATGGGAACTGCCTGCCGACACAGCCTCCGCGGGAACAGCACGTTCTCTGGCAACCCGGCAGCTGGCACGTTGGGGACTGGAGAAACTGGTGCCGACCACCGAGCTCATCGTCAGCGAACTGGTCACCAACGCCGTCCTCCATGCCAAAGGGCCCATCCGCCTGCACCTGATCCGCCATCAGGCACTGGTCTGCGAGGTCACTGACGCCAGCACCACCGCACCACGCCTGCACCACGCTCAGCCCTACGACGAAAGCGGCCGCGGGCTCTTCCTCGTCGCGCAACTGGCCCGCCGCTGGGGCACCCGTCACACTCCCGTCGGCAAACTCGTCTGGGCCGAACAGGCCATCCCGCGACGCCCGTAACCCCCGCACGGCTCAACCGGAATCGCCCGACCGGGATCCACCCCGCCCGATGACACCCCGAGGTCCCGCCGCCAGCACAGAACAGGCCCGCACCCGCCAGGCATCGACATACCTCGATGAAACCGCACCCGAGCAGCCCGCCACAGGGGCCCCGGCGCGAGCGACGACGGGCATCCACCACATCCCACAGGTGAGTGACATGAAAGCAAGCGCAGCACCGTACCTTCACCCGCTGCTGGCCAACTGCCGGGACTACTGGCTGGGCTGGGGTGCACAGGACCGGCAGGACGACTGCCTGACCTACTACCGCAGCGGGCTGCCCCACCCCTCGCTCAACGGGGTACTGCGCCTGCACAGCAGCACCCCGATCGACCCATGGATCGAGCACGGCGCACACGTCCTGGCAGGAGTGCCGTGGATGTGGTGGGTCGGCCCGGACAGCTCCACCGAGGTCCGTAACAGGCTCGTCGACTTCGGTGCAACTCGGGCCGGCTCGATGCCGATCATGGCCGTCGACACAGACCGGGTCCCCGACATCAGCGGTCCTCCGTCCCTGGACATACAAACCGTCGACACCATGGACTCGCTGACTGAATGGGTGCGCGTGTACAGCTCCTCCTTCGGCTTCGCTTCCCACCTGCTGGACAGCATCGTGCAGTGCGAGGCCGCACGGCCCGACACCCCAGACCTCGTCCGCTTCACAGGACGCTTCCAAGGACAGCCCGTGGGCACCGCCCTCATGCTCGACGCACACGGCGTCGCAGGCATCTACGTGGTCACCACCGCTGAAGCACATCGCCACCGGGGCATCGGATCAGCCCTGACCTCCGCGGCCCTGCGAGCCGGACGGGAACGCGGTCTGCGGACCGGAACTCTCCAGGCCAGCAACCAGGGCGCCGGGGTCTACCGGCGCATGGGATTCCAAATGATCGACCAATACGAACTGTTCCAGCTCCCGCCGCTCTGAGGGGCGTTTCAACCGGATCAAGATGCTCAAGCGCCAGACGTTCGGGCATGCCGGCTTCGCCCTGCTACGGAAGCACGTAGCGTCGATCACCGCGGCGGCCTGGCTCGAACCGTCGCAGCAGACCCAACTGGCTTGGTTTGCCAGCGCTTTCGCCGTGCCCCGAGAAGTCGAAGGCGACCACTCGACAGCCGAGCCCGATGCGGGTCACCCCCGCTGCGGTCAGCTGATGAACGACGTCCGGCCGCTCCGGATCGGAGATCACCAGCGGCCGGCGGACAGCGTCGTAGCAGCCGGAAGCACGTGCGTTCTCCACCACCTCGGCCCGATCCCACTCAAGGTAGGAGCCCAGGTCCAGCACCATGCTGTGCGGCGGCAGACGGGCCTGCTCGTGACCTCCCTTCAGCGAGGCGGGCGGCAACTGGTGCCAGGTACGACCCGGCGTTGCGACGAACACGATCGCGGCCGGTACCTCCCGGTCGCCGTGTCGGTGCCGGCCGCCGCCTCGCGGCCGGGTCGGCGCCTCGGGCACCGTCCGCCGGCCCGACTCCCACGGCTCGTCCGGCGCCCACCGCTGATCGTTCAGCAGTCCGTCGGGCAGCAGTCGCGCGTGCCAACGGTGTCCGGCACGACGTCCCGGCGGCAGAAGCAGGACGCCTCGATCGGTACATCTGCCATCGCGGCGGCGATCTTCAGTTGCTGGGCCACGATCTGCGCCTCCCCGGTCTTGCCCGAACGGACCAGACATTCGTGAAGTCCGTGCAACGACCAGACGTTGCCGGGGTGCTGCAGCGCGCGGGGGAGGGTTTCGTCGAGCCCGAGATCGGCCCGGTAGACGGCTTCGGCATCCGCGACGCGTCCCCGTTCCAGGAGCAGTGCCCCGTAGGCGTGCCGGGTCGGCTGCATCCATCCCCACGGCTCGTCGTAAGGGAGGTTGTCGTCCAGGTCGATCGACCGCTCGAGCGCGGCGAAGGCGGCGTCGTAGTCGCCCTTGCGGTACTCGAGTTCACCGTCGAGCATCGCGGAGGCGATCGCGAGGATGTCGGCGCACGAGTTGTTGAACAGCATGCGCGTCGCCTGTACACGGGTGACCGCCTCGTGGAACAGACCGCGTTCGGTCTCGGCCTCGGCGATCCGGCCGGTTGCCGAGAGGGCGACACCGCGGGCGTAGTGGAGCATGGCCGTGGTCACACTGTAGAGGTCCGGGTCGGCGGGCATGGGCGTGCGCAGGATGTCGGCCCAGCGGCCGAAGCGGATCAGGGCGTGGACCCGCATGGCGAGGAAGGCTTCCAGCCAGTCGGCCATGGGCGGAGTCTGCACCCGCAGCAGTTGCTCCGGGATCGACGCCTCGAGCTGGGCGACGGTCTCGAGGGCTGTCCGGGCCTGGCCGAGGTACATGGCGCCGTAGATCTTGAAGTGGTAGTTGTGCGACCGGTACAGGGTGTAGAAGTTCATCGCCCCGGCCCGCGCGTGGAACTTCTCATCGGCGATGATCGCCGCGCTGTTGTCGGACACCACGCGACGGTAGTCGCCGCACAGCACGTCCAGGTGCGAGGGCATGTGCTGAAGGTGACCGGCGTCGGGCACCAGGCCGCGCAAGCGGTCGGCGACCGGTAGGGCCGCCTCGGGGGTGGGGGACATCTCCATCAGGTGGATGTACATGTGCAGGATGCCGGGGTGCTCCGCGCCCGCGGGCGTGGCGATCGCCCGGTCGAGGACAGCCTTCGCCTCCAGGGTGCGGGCGCCGTCGGCCGGTCTGCCGGTGCGCAGGTCCCACAGCTTCCAGGGGGTGAGGTTCATCAGCGCGTCGGCATAGAGCGTGGCGACGTCGGAGTCGTCGGGGGCGAGTTCGTAGACGGCGCGCATGCTGTCGGCGTACGGCGCGTTCCATACCGAGCAGTCGCCCACGGCCTTTGCCTGCGGGTAGCGGGCACGCAACGCCTCGATCAGGGCGCGTTCGACGGGTGTGGCGGTGGCGGCCCTGTCATGGGCGCGTTCGACAGCGGCGTGCGTTCGTTCGACGGTCCCCGCGAGATCCTGCTCGTCGAAGAACTCCCACGGCTTGTTGTAGTTGGGGCCGAGCGCGTAGGCGATGCCCCAGTACGCCATGGCGCAGCCGGGGTCGGCCGCGGCGGCGGCTTCAAAACAGCGAACGGCCTCCTCGTGATTGAACCCGTACGTCCATGCCAGCCCTCGGTCGAACCACGTCTGGGCCTCGCCGGACGAGGTCGTCACGGGTCGGTTGTGGCTGCCGAGGTCGTAGTACTCCATGCCTGCCTCCCGGCTCCGCCACCGCTCCGGTCGGACGGGACCAGATATCCCTAATCGACTTCTTCCGGGCCAGGGCGGGGGCCCCGGGCCCCGGCCGTGGTCGATACGAAGAGAGGCCGTACATCCCAGTCTAGAGAGCTTCTCCCACGACGCCGTCGCGGCCGCGATGATCGACCGTCTGGTCCACCACGCTGAGGTCCTTGCCTTGACCGGTGACTCCTACCGGACCCGCCGACGACGCGAGCTCCTGGCGAAGGAGAACCGGTGAGGCCGGACCTCAGCGCTGCGGGCCGCCTCAGCCGAATCGGTGGTGACGACGTCAGCGAGATCCACAGGGTCGAAGGCGGAGACGTTGGTGAGGTGACTGTCAAAAGTCGGGGGTCAGTGCCGAGGCTGGTAGGGCCGGAACCGTCCCCCGTCGGCGAGGTCCTGGTTCGCGTCGGGCCAGCGGCGCCGCAGCACAGCGGCGATGCGACGGATCCATCCCGTGACGTGTGGCAGCGCCTGGTAGATCTCGCCCGTGCGCGCAGCGGCTTCCAGGGTTGCGACGAGCTGGAGCCGGCTGTGATCACCGGACGGGCGGGTGTCGAGCAGGGGGAACCGATGCAGACGAACCAGCGCCCAGGACGCGCAGGCAGCGGCGAGGTCGCCTCCGTACCGCCGGTCGTCCTCGGCTTGCGGGATGCCGCGGGCCAGGGCGTGGCGGTACTGGTCGGCAAGACCTGTGATGGTGGGATTACTCACGGTCAGCCAGGCCGGGCCGGGCACATACAGGCACACGGCATCGGTCAGCGCATGGGTGTAGCCGGCGAATTCGAAGTCGACGAGGCGGGCGTCGGCCGGACCGGAGGCATGGAGCAAGATGTTGTTGGCCTCCGCGTCTCCGTTGCTCAGAGCTAGGAAGGGGCCCGGATCAGCCAACGCCTCCATGGCTGTGGCGAGTTCGTGGACAACCCGGCCGCCTGGGGGCGCCCCAAGTGCGGATGCATGCTGGATCGCCTCTCTTCGGAGAGGGGCGAGTCGTCCGGCCCGGTCTGCTGCCGCGTCAACCGGTCCCAGTCCGGCCCGACGGGCGTAGTAGGCCTCGGCCCGCCCGGCGGTGGCCGCGCTCAGCGCACCGCGGGCGCGGGCGAACGCCGCCAGCCGGTCGCCGTGCGCTGCTGCACCGTCCCGTCGAAGCAACTGGTCCAAGGAGACTCGGGGAGCGAGGTCTTCCAGGACGAGGAACCGGGCGGCAGTGTCGGCAGCGATGACGCGGGGAGCAAGCTCGACCTCGAGGTCCTCGCTGAGGAACTGGAGCGCCGCCAGTTCGGTACGCAGCCGCCACGGAGCAGCGCGCGCCTCGCGTTGCCCGTCCGGCACCCACTTGACGACGACGGAACGCGGAAGCGCAGCAGCACCTCGCACCCAGACACGGGCTACGGCCCATGGCTCCAGCCGCTCCCAACGGTCGACCACAACCGGCGCCGTGCAGAGGCCGGTCAAGAGGCCCTGCAACGCATCGATTTCCAAGATCCCTTGGGAGGTATCCGACATCCGCTCACCCTACGGCTCACCCCTTCGCATCGGGCACGCGCGGGTTCGGACACCTCGGGGGAGCGCGAGCTCGACCAGGATGACGCGGAACGGCGCGGCCCGCGGTCAGGCGGCACCCCGTTCCCGAGGCAGGCGCTTTTGAGCGCGCCGTCGCCGAAGCGGGCGTAGTGTCCGGGTATGGCCGACGCACGCTGTGCCTGGTGCGGGACGGCCCTGCTGCATTCCGCCGGTGTCGGCCGCCGGTACTGCCACGCTCGGCACCGGCAGGCGGCCTGGCGGCCCCGGCGGCGCTGGAGCAAGGCCGAAGCCGCCCGGCGCACCCTGGTCACCGTCGGTTCGATGCTCCTGGCGCAGGTCGAACGTGAACTGGCCGGCATGGCCGACGGTGAGGGTAGGTCTCTGGAGGCGGCCGCGCATTGCGCGGCCGTGGCCTGCTTTCCCCGTCTCACCGACCATCTGGTACGTCTGGCGGTGCTCGCGGACCGGCAGGCGGGGGCCAGCTGGCCGCAGATCGGCAGGGCGCTGGGCGTCAGCGGCGACGCTGCCCGCGCCCGCTTCACCCGTCGGAGCACCTTCGAAGGCCGACCGGGACCGGGCGATGCCCCGCCACGGTGAACGGCCCGCCGTAAGGCCGCCGGGGGCCGCGATCCGTGAGTCGGTCTGAGGCTCCGAGTGACGAGCGGACCTGCACTGCGACCGTGTCCCCGTTACGCGCCGCCTGACCTGTGCATTCGCAGCCGGCCCGGCCGGTCGTCCGAAAGTGCTGCTGCGTCGTGGCGCACCGCCACGACGCAGAGCCAGGTGCGGCCCCCGCACGACAGGGAGCGCTTCCTGCGCTGCCGGGTGAGGCGACCTACCGGGTGCCGCTTCAGTGACCGGACAGGCGGGCGCAGTGGTGGGCGACGGTGTCTGCGAAGGCGCGGGCCAGTGGGGACAGGGCGTCCCAACGGCGGACAGCCCAGCCGGCGGTGAGCGCGGGGAGGGCGGGGATCGGGACCAGCTGCAGGTCGGGGTGGCCGGGGCCGGTCCACTCGGGCAGGGTCGGGACGACCGCGTGACCCAGCCCGAGCCCGACCAGCAGGATCGCGGTGTCCCAGTCGGTGACGCTGGTGTCGAAGACCGGCCGGACGCCCGATTCGGCGAGCCACGTGCCGAGTTGGGTGCGAGCCGTCGAATTCTCCGGGAGGCCGATGAGCCGGGCGTCCTGCAGGTCCGTGGGCTCGATGGAGGGCTTGGCGGCGAGCGGGTCGTCGGCTGTGACGGCGAGTGACCAGGGCAGGTGGACGACGGGCCGCTGCTCGATGGCGCCGCCGGCCGGCCGCAGGGTGATCCAGGCGAGGTCCACCGCGCCGGCGGCGAGCGCTTCGAAGCAGCCACGGCTGGACGCCTCGGTCTGGAACTCCAGGCTGGCCCGCGGGAAACGCCGGCGGAAGTCGACCACGGCGGCGGCCATGAAGTGCCGGACGGTCGTGGCGCCGGTGGTGACGCGTACCGATCCGCCCTCCGCGCGGGCGAGTTCCTCGATCCGGCGCACGGCCTGGTCGATGCGCCCCAGGCCCTCGGTCACCGCCGTGTGCAGCAACTGCCCCGCCGCGGTCGGCGCCACCCCGCGCGGGTGCCGTTCGAGCAGGCTGAGTCCCAGCTCCCGTTCGAGTCGCTTCACGTGCTGGCTGACTGCCGACTGCGTGCAGTCCAGGTCGCGGGCGGCAGCGCTCAGCGCACCGGTTCGGCAGACCGCGGCGAAGACACGGAGATCGTCAAGAGTCACGAGACCCAAGCTTATGCTTGGATCTCACGAGCAAAACCGTGGATTGACTTGGATCCTGCCAGGCTTGACGATCGTCTCCGGGCCCAGGGCGGCAACCCGCCTGTTGTCTCGACCGTGATCCGGACGCGATCCCGGCACGGGCGGGTGCCGACCCGCCACGGGCCCGACCGGATTCCCGGTCTCTCAGGACAGGAGCACACGTGAGCACCAACAAGCTGACAGTGGCCGTTCTCGGCCCGGGTGGTGTCGGCGGCCTGATCGGCGCGCTGCTCGCCCGCGCCGGACACCGCGTCATCTGCCTGGCCGGTGAGCGGACCGTCGCCGTGCTGCGGCAGGACGGCCTGCACGTCGACAGCGGCCAGTACGGGACGTTCAGCACGGCGGTGGAGGCCGACACCGAGCTGCGCGAGCCGGTGGACGCAGTCTTCGTGACGGTCAAGCAGACCGCGCTCGCCGAGGCGCTCGACCGTGTCCCGGCCGAGGTGGTCGGCGCGGCGGTCGTGGTCCCGCTGCTCAACGGCCTCGACCATCTGGCCGCGCTGCGCGAGCGCTTCCCCTCGGCCCGGGTCGTCGCGGGCACCATCCGCGTCGAAGCCACTCGCACCTCACCCGGCCGCATCGCCCACACCAGCCCGTTCGCCGACCTCGAACTCGGCGCCTCGGTGAAGGAGTTCGCAGAGCTGCTTCAGCAGGCCGGCCTGGGCGTGACCGTACGGGAGGACGAGAACGCGATGCTCTGGGACAAGCTGGCCTTCCTCGCCGCGTTCGCTCTGCTGACCACCCGTCACCAGGCCGACGTCGGTACCGTGCGCAGTCGGCACCGTCCCGAACTGCTCACCGTCCTCGACGAGATCGCGGCCGTGGCCCGCGCCGCCGACGTACCGGTGGCCGCCGAGGACCTGCTCTCCTTCTTCGACCGCGTCCCCGAGACGATGAAGTCCTCGATGCAGCGCGACGCCGAGGCCGGCCGGCCGCTCGAACTCGACGCCATCGGCGGAGCCGTCCTGCGCGCCGGAGCCGCCCACGGCATCGCCACCCCAGCCACCGCCCGGTTGGTCGCCGAGATCGCGCGGGCCGCAGAGCCGGGGGCGTGATGCAGCGGTCCGCCCCCGCGCGGTGGCCCCACGTCGAGGCGTTCCTGTGCGCGCGGGGGGCCGACCGGATGCCCCACCCGGGCGGGACGCTCCTGGACCATCTGCGCCGCGTCGCCCGCCTGCTCTCGGCCTGGGGCGCCGAGCCGGCCCTCCAGCTCGCGGGGCTGTGCCACGCCGCGTACGGGACGGACGGATTCGACGGGTCACTCCTGGACACCGCCGAGCGCGAGGTGCTCACCGAACTGATCGGCGACCGTGCGGAGGCCCTGGTGTACTTGTACGCGAGCTGCGACCGGGCGGCCGTCTACCCGCGTTTGGGCGCCGGGCGCCCCGTGGTCTTCCGCGACCGCTTCACGAGCCGCGAACACATGCCGGCCGAGGCGGACGTACGCGCGTTGGTGGAGATCACGGCCGCCAACGAGCTCGACGTACTGGCCCACAACACCGAGCTGGCCCAACGCCACGGCCCGGACCTGTACCGCCTGTTCGCCCGTTCCCGCGAACTGCTGTCCGCCCCGGCGTGGAATGCCTGCGCCGGACAGCTCGCCCGGTACGCCCCGAGCCGGGGATCGTGATCAGCGGCCCCGCAGGAACAGGCGCCGGCCCACCCGGCCGCCTGCGGCGCACCCGTGGAGGAGGGCCCCGTACCGCGCACCGGCGTCCTCGGCCCGCTGCTCAACTCCTACCTGCGCGACCCGGACGGCAACCTGGTCGAATGTCCACCGAAGTGGATCAGCCGGCTCAGGTCGTAGTGGTGAGTTCGACGAGGTGCCGTGCTGTGCCGGCAGGATCGACGATCTGGTGGAGGTGCGCGCCGGGCAGGTGCGCCACACGCCAGCCGCGTTCGCGCGCCTCGACGGCGAAGTCGTCGTACGGAGGGCCGAACAGCAAGTATGAGCAGGGATGGTCGTCCCAGCCGTCGGGGACCGGGATGTGCTGCTCGTAGTAGGACAGCGGCAGGGTGGGCTGCTCCTCGACGACTTTCTGCCGCAGCACCGGCTCGGAGAACATCGGTGCGACGTCTGCCTCGTCCCACCAGTCGGTCCACCGCGGCAGCCTGCCGTTCACGGCCATCGGGCGGAGGAACTCCAGCAACTCGGGCGAGGCGACGGCGGTCGGGCCGATCCGGGCCGGCAGTGCGGCATCGACGAAGACCGAGCCGGTCACCGGATGGTCGAGGCCCGAGCGGATCACGGGGAGAAACAAGCCCGCGTTGCTGTGTACCACCAACGTGACGGGGCTACCGGCCGGGACCTGCCGCAGATCGTCGCGCACCACGTCGACGATGCGGGGCCAGAAGGGCGGAGCACCGGCCCCTACGTTCAGCAGGGACGGCACCCGCACCTGGTATCCGGCTGCCGTCAGGTGTTCGGCCACAGGGTGCCAGGTCGACGGGCCCACGGACGGACTGTGCACGAGAACGAAGATCGGCTGCATGCAAGGATTCTGTCGCCCACGCCAACGCAGCCGCGACTGTCTTTGCCGACAGCAGAGCGCTTGGCTTCGGAGAACCTCGGGCCGCCGGGTTCCTTGATCGACACAGCTGGTGGAAGGCGAGCTTTTTCGCGGAACTGTGGCTTCCACCATGGCGGATGCGATCTTGTCATGATCAGATCGCGGAATGCTCGGTTTCCTCCTCCGGCTCCTGCCCTTCTGGGTCCGCGAGCCCTTGCTCATCGTGCTCGGGTCCGTACTCGGCGTACGCCTCATGTATCTCGGTGTCCACGACCGCGACTGGGCCGCGGCCGGTCTCGGCGTGGTGTTCGTCGTGTTCACGGCGATCCGCGTCGTTGGGGTGATCCGTGCGCTGCGCGCACGCCGGAACCGGGGTCCGGCGGCGGCACACGTGGACGCCGCGGGCGTGGCAGGGGGCGATGGCGCCGCCGGGACGCAAGTCCAGGTCCAGGTCCAGGCGGCAGCGGGGCCGCACCCGGACCCGGCCGCTCCGGAGAACGCCACTGCGGAGAGGGCCGTTCCGCAGGGGGACGTTCCGGAGAAGGCCGCGCCGGAGAGGGCCATGCCGGAGAAGGAGCCCAACGCATGGCTTCAGGCCGTCGCGGCCGTGGCGGTGTTCGCGGCGATCGGGGCCGCGCTGTGGCTGGTTCCGGACAAGCTGACCTCCGCCGACAGCACACCGAAGGCCGCCTCGTGCCCCAGCGGGGAACACGAGAAACTGCCCAAGGTCTACCGCCAGAACTCCCGGGCGGTGACCGGCGACGAGCTGTGCAAGGCGCTCAACCGGCCCGACCTGGCCCAGCTCCTCGGTACGCCCGGAGAGATCGCGGACACGGCCTCGAGCACCAGCGGCACCGCTCCTCTCACCGCCGAGAAGGTCGCCCTGCCGGAGGCCAAGGTCACGTTCGCCACGTACTCCGTGAACCTCTCCGCGACGTACAACGAAATGACGACCGCCCAGTACGTGAAGCTGATGAAGTTCGGGGACGAGCAGGACGTCAGGACGCTCACCGTCCTCGGCCGGCCCGCCGTCCTGTCCTCGGACCACACCATGAAGATCGAGATCAGTCTCGGGGGCGGCGCAACCGGCGGAACCGGCGGACCTGTCGAACAGGGCCCCCTCGCCAGGACGTTGACCGTGGCCCTCGACCGGAAGGACCGGGGCGGCTACTACGACATCACCGTGTGGAGCGAGTCCGGAACGCTCCCGGACGACAGCCGTCTCTCCGCCATCGCCGAGAAGATCATTCCGACGATCCCCGAACGCCCCGCTCGATAGGACGCCCGGGGACTTCCCGAAGCCCGCCGGGGACTTCCCGCAGCCCGCCGGGGACTTGCCGAGCACGCCCGAAGACGGCCGGAGACTTCCCGACGGCGGCAGGCGTCGAGACGGCGTCGCCGCTCGGCAAGTACGGTCGTGCCTTGAAGAGGACCGCCGACGACGCAGCGGTGCCCGGTACTGCGGGGACCGTCGTCCACCGGGCGGCGCGTCCGGAGAACGGCAAGGCCATCGCCGGGATCGACACGTAGGTCGATGGCCAGGCGGCCGCCGGTCAGGGCCGCGGTGCTGCACCCCAACCCATCCCACTGGTCGGGTGTGAAGCTGCGGGCGTCCACGATGTGCTGTCGCTGATCACCATGTGGCGACACCGCCCACAGCGATACGACAGAGTCGTGGCTGCCGTAGTCGAATCCCAGGCCGGCGATGTCGTCCCACCGCAGGTTCACCCGGATCTTCCAGCGGGCGCCGCCGCCGGGGCGGGGCCACTTGTCCCGGACGACCATCCCGGCTGACGTCAGGGCGAACTCGGTATCCCGCTGGCGGTCGCGAGCAGTGACCGGGCCGGCTGAACGACTCCTGCTGGTCAGCCCGGAACTCGCCGACGTCCTCAGTACCATCATCGGCCGTCTGCGCGGGCCCAGCAGGGCGATACCGCTGGTGGCCGCCTACGACGTCCGAGAGAAGGTCTGGAATCCGCCGATGCCGCTGCTGTTCCAGCGCAACATCGGCTCCGAGCACCGCGCGTTCACGCCGACCGCGATCCGGAAACTGCTGATCAATGCCCTGACCGTCACCGGCCTGACCAACGCCGACGGCGAGGCTCTCACCTTCTCGCCCCATGACTTCGGAAGGATCTTCGTCACCGACGCCATCATGAACGGCCTGCCGCCGCATATCGCCCAAGTGATCTGTGGGCACAGGCACATTGACACCACAAGGGGGTATAAAGCGGTTTACCCCGCCGAGACGATCGAGGCCCATCGCGCGTTCATCACCCGCCGACGAGCCTCTCGCCCCAGCGAAGAGTACCGAATCCCGACAGAAGCGGAGTGGGACGCCTTCCTCGCCCATTTCGAGAAGCGGAAGGTGTCCATCGGCACCTGCGCACGCGCCTTCGGAACTCCGTGTGTCCATGAGCACGCTTGTGTCAGATGCTCACTCCTGAGACCAGACCCCGCCCAACAGGCACGGCTCGTCGAAATCCGCGACAACCTCATCGCCCGCATCGCCGAGGCGGAGCGCGAGGGCTGGCTCGGCGAGGTCGAAGGTCTGCGGGTTAGCCTGGCCGGCGCCGAGGACAAGCTCGGTCAGATCAACCGACGGGCACAGACGGCCCCGACCAGCCTCGGCATGCCTACGACCAGGAGCACGGACCGTGAGCAGCGACGCAGACCGAGAAGACCTTGGGCGCGATCCGAGCACGTGGACACTCGAGCAGCTGCAGACGTTCATCCAGAACGCCCGTGGTCGGCAGCTTGAGACGGCACGCGTCGCGGCGCAGGGACATGCCTACGACTCCGCCCACCCACAAGAAGCCCGCCGCCAGTGGGCGAAGCTGTCGTTGCTCGCCAACCGGCTCATGCTCGCCGACGGCGAGGAACACCTGACGCGGGTAACCCATCAGGACTTCATGCTCCGGATGTGGGTGATCGACAGGCTGGGTCCCGACGACACGGACCCCGACTGGAGCCCCGCCGCTCTGGCGGCCGACACGCTTGACGCACTGACGATCACGCCCGCACAGGCTGCCGCCCTCGCCGACGGATGGCGCGACCTGGCCATCGAGCAGATCCGCCAGCTCCGGTGGCACAAGAACCTGACGGCCCATCTGCAGACCCTGCTCGGCTACCTGGCACCTGGACGCACCCGCGATCAACTCTTGGCCTGGACCTCTACCCGCCGATTGCTGCCCTGACCGGCCGGGTGAGCCGTGCGCCGTGGTGCGTTGCTGGGGCAGGTGCTGCCGGGGCAGCCGAACGCGGGCGCCGGGCGGGCCGAACATGGCGGTCACATGACAGCGGCCCCGACCTGGCCCCCGTGATCGACATCTGCTCCAGGAAGGTGGTGGGCTGGTCGATCGCCGACCACATGCGCACCTCGCTGGTCACCGACGCGATCGAGATGGCCGTGGCCGCCCGCGGCGGCGGGGTCCACGGCGTCGTCTTCCACACCGACAGGGGCGCCCAATACAGCGCGGCCGCCTTCGCCGAGGTCTGCCGCCGGCACGGCATCCGCCGCAGCGTGGGCCGCGTCGGCTCAAGCTATGCGTCAATGCCCTCGCCGAATCGTTCTTCCAGGGCCTCAAGCGCGAGTTGCTCCATGGACGCCGCTGGACCTCGAAGAAACCAGCAGCCCGCGCCTTCATGTCGCAGGTCCCCTGGCGGCATCGCGCGACGCCGCGGTGGGCCGGGCCGTGGTCCGGTTGATCAGCCTCCTGTACGACTCGGACGCGCTCGGCTGGACAGACTTCGTCCAACGGGTGCTGGCGGTCACGGCCGCGGTGTAGAGGAACAGGCCGCCGCCGACCAGCCGGCGGCCGGTCGGCGGCGGGACGCGCTCCCGGCCTCCGTGCGGCCGTTCCCGCAGATCAAGGCGCATGCTAGCTTTCCAGGCGTGGAGACAGCGGATTCCGGCAAGTTGGCCTCGCGCCTGCAGTTCGCTCGGGCAAGGACGTTCGTGGGCCGCAGGAAAGAACTGGACCTGTTCCGCTCGACCCTGCTCCGGGAGCCCGGCGCGCCGGCGGTCCTGTATGTCCACGGCACCGGCGGCGTCGGCAAGACGGCGCTCCTGCGCCGCTTCGCGGACGAGGCCGAGGCAGCGGGGCGGGCCGTCGTCCACGTCGACGGCCGCGGCATCGAGCCCTCCCCGGCGGCCTTCGCCGCCGAGGCCGCCAAGGCCGCGGCCGAGGACGACAGCGTTCTCTTCGTCGACTCCTTCGAGCGCTGTCAGGGCCTGGAGGGCTGGCTGCGGGAGCACTTCCTGCCGTCGCTGTCCGCGCACGCCGTCACGGTGGTGGCCGGGCGGTTCGCCCCCGCCACCGAGTGGCGGTACGACCTCGTCTGGAGCGAGGCGCTGCAGGTGCTGGAGTTGGGGCCGCTCGAGTCGCCCGCGGCAACTGCCCTGCTCGAGGGGCGAGGCGTTCCGCCGTCCCTGCGCGAGCCGGTGCTCGCCTTCGCCGGCGGCCACCCCCTCGCGCTGGCCCTGGCAGCGTCGGTCGCCGTCCGCGACGACGGTCCGGACCGCGAGGCCGGAACGCTCGGCGACGACAAGGCCGACTGGAGCCCCACCCCCGACGTCATCACCACCCTGCTGTACTCCCTTGTCGGGGAACTGCCCTCCCAGCAGCACCGCATGGCCCTGGAGGTGGCGGCCCACACCCTGGTGACCACCGAGGACCTGCTGGGCGCGGTCGTGGGCGTCGAGCACGCCGGCGCCATGTTCGCCTGGCTGCGCACCCTCCCCTTCAGCGACCACGGCCGTCAGGGGCTGTTCCTCCACGACCTGGTCGCCGACTGCCTGGACCGGGACCTGCGCTGGCGCGACCCCCACGGTTACGAGGAGATGCACCGCAGGGCCGGACACCACCTCCTGCAGCGGGTCCGCACCGCGGCGGAGCCGCAGGCGATGACCGCCGTACGGGCGCTGACCCACCTCAAGCGCTACGGGCCGATGGCCCCCTACTTCCAGCAGATCGAACGTGAGGGGGACGTCCGCGAGGACCAGCTGCGCCCCGGGGACGCCGACGCGATCGTCCGGATGACCGAGCAGACCGAGGGCGAACGGTCGGCCCGCATCGTGCGGCACTGGCTTCGACGGCAACCGCAGGCGTTCCACACCTACCGCGACACGCACAGCGGCGACCTGGTGGCCTTCATGACCTGGCTGAGCCTGACCGAACCTGCCCCGGAGGACCACATCGACCCCGTGGTCACCGCGGCCTGGGCGCACGTCACTCGCACCGCTCCGCTGCGACCCGGCCAGCACCTGCTGATGTCCCGCTTCATGGTCCACCCGGCGGCGTACGGCCAGGTCTCCACTGTCGGGCACCTGATGCAGCTGCGCATCTGCCTGGACTGGATCCGCGGCAACGGACTGGCCTGGTCCTTCATCGTCTCCCCCGACGCCGCGCTGTGGGAGGGCCTGATGCATCACCTCGGGCACCGCCAGGTCTGGCACACACCCTGGGAACACGGCCGCACCTTCACGGCCTTCGCCTGCGACTGGCGCACCACACCCCTGGAAATCTGGTTCGACCGCACCCAACCCGGGGCCCTGCACGAAGCGGCCCCCGCAGCGGGTCGCCGAGCCGGGACCGCCTCCCTCACCCACGACGAATTCCGGTCGGCCGTCCGGGGCGCGCTGAAAGGCCTGCACGATACTGAACTGCTGGCCAACAGCCCGCTGCTCACCAGCCAGGCGGTCACCACCCGAGCCGACCACACCGGTGACGAACCAGTCACCGTCCTGCGGCAGTTGCTCTCCGCGGCGGTGGACACCCTTCAGGGTTCCCGCTCGCTCAAGGCCCACCGCGCGGTCACCGTCACCTACCTGCAGCGCCCCCGCACTCAGGAGGCGGCAGCCGAGCGGCTCGGGCTGCCCTTCAGCACCTACCGGCGCCATCTGGCCCACGGGGTGAATCGCGTCTGCGAGCTGATGTGGGAGCAGGCGACGTCGGCGACGGCGACACCACCCCACGGACACTGAAACCGCGTACTCAGCGGTCTCGTCGTGCGCGGGCGCGGCTGTGCACGACCAAGGCGGTCCGGGTTCCGAAGGGCAGCGGAACGGATGCCCTGATCACGCCCGACACGGTGACCTGCACCAGCACCCCATTCACCCGACCGTGGTCGACGGCATCAAGCAGACCGCGTCTCAGGGGACTGACGCGCTCGTACAGCCTCGGGTCTGCAGCGGAGAACCCCCGGGCCCATGGCCTGGGGGTTTTCTCGCGGTAATCGCGACCAGGGTTCCGGTGTCGGCAGGTGCTCGCTTGTCGAGGCCCGTCAGGCGTTCGGCCGGAGCACTGGCCGAGCGCCTGACGGGGATGTTGTCGATCAGCGCCAGGACGCGACGTAACCGGGAGCGGGGGAGCCCACGCCGGTGACGTTGTCATAGCCCTGGACGGCCTTGAGTGAGCTGTCCTTGCCGAGGGTACGGACAGTGGTGCTCAGTCCGCCGGTGGCGTCGTAGCCGTTCAGGTAGTCGACGCGTACCACGCCGAGTTCGGTGCCCGTCGGGTTGTCGGTGACGTCGTGGTACACGCCCGAGGTGTACTTGGCGTAGATCGCCGGGTTGGCGAAGCCGATCGCCGTGCCGCCGCGCGCCTCCTGGGCCAGGGCCTGTACGGCCGCGATCACCGGCGCGGCCAGTGAGGTGCCCCCGACACGGTACTCGGAGTACTGCTGCGTCCTGTTGGGGAGGGTCATCGTCTCGCCTACCAGGAAACCGGTGTTGGGGTCGGCGATGGCCGCGATGTCCGGCACGACGCGGTTTCCACCGGCGCTGCTGGCCTTGGCCAGTGCGTCCGGCACGACACCCGTCTGGTAGGAGGGCTGTGCCACGGTCCTGCTGGTGCCGCCGCCGGCGCCGCTGTTGAACGTACCGGGTAGGCCCACCCAGCTCGTGCCGTCGGCAGACAGGGCGGCCTTTCCGGTGCCCCAGCCGGTCTCCCACAGGTACGTGTCGTTGGTGCCGACGGCCAGCGCGGTGCCGCCGACGGCGGTCACCCACGCCGAGTTGGCCGGGGCGTCCACCTGCTTCGTGCCGGTGTTGGCGACCTCGTCGCCATTATCGCCAGAGGAGAAGTAGAAGCCAATGCCCTCGACCGCGCCGGTCTGGAAGACCTGGTCGTAGACGGCCGCGGCCGACGAGGTCTGGTTGGCCTCCGGACTGCCCCAGGAGTTGGAGACGATGTCGGCCAGGTGCCCGTCGACGATCTTGTTGAGCCCGTCGAGGAGGTCGTCGTTGGAGCAGGAAGCGGCGCCGACGTAGGTGATCTGCGCAGCGGGTGCGACTGCGTGCGCCGCTTCGACGTCGAGGGTCTCCTCGCCGTACCACCCGGAAGCACCGCACGCGGCGGTCGACGTGTACTTCTTCGGCAGCACCTGGGTCAGCTGGCCGCTGGTGTAGGCGGCGTCGCCGTGCTTCGCCGCGTAGCTGGACGCGTCAGAGACAATGTTCGGCGAGGCGTACGCGTCGACGATGGCGATCCGCACCCCCTTGCCCGTGTAGGTGCCTGCGCCGTAGGCGGCTCGAAGCTGCTTGCCGGTGTACCCCTGCACGGCGTAGGGGAGCTTCGTGCCGTAGGCGTCCGGGAGCGTCGTGGCGATGTTCGAGCCGTAAGAGGTGGAGAAGGGCCCCGCATTGCGGAAGACAGTCTCCGGCTCGGGCAGCCGGTCCTGGTGGGTCATCAGGTTCGGTGCGTTGTCCAGGCCCGTCACGGTCAGGACCGCGTTCTGCACGGTCGACGGCACCGAAACGATGCTGGACGGCGCGTGGTACGTCTTGGAGCCCTTGGCGTAGTCGTGCAACTGCGTGCCGAACGCCTTCTCGACCGCGTCGACGTCACCCTTGAGGGCGACGTAGTGCTGGGTGACAGCGGTGACCTTCAAACCGGACGCCTTGAGCCACGAGGTCACCTCGGCAACCTGAGCCTCGGTCGCACCGAAGCGCTGCTGCGCCTGTTCGGCGCTCAGGTACTTGCCGTACAGCGGCGAGGACGGGTCGGAGACCGCCTTCGCGTAGGCGCCGAGCCCCTCGGTGTCACGGCCAGCGAGGTAGACGCGGGCGGAGACCTCGGCGCTGCTCGAGGTGGTGCCCTTGTCCGCGTTGGCCGTGGCCCACCCGGGCTTGGTGCCCGCGAGCGGGTGCCGGGCCGGGTTGTCCGCTGCGTGGGCCGCGGGTATGCCGAGCGCCAGCGCACCGGCGAGCAGCGGCAGTGTCGCTGCCGCGCTGACTCCGGCGAGGGCCTTGGAACGGACTGATCGCATGGAACCCCCTGCGACGTGGTGCATCGCATGTAGTGGTGGATCGGTGATCGCAGCGGGAGCCCCGCGCATCGATGAGCGGGTCGGCGGATCACCTGCTCAAACGATGATCCACAGATTCCATGAAGTACCTATGTTGATCACGTTAAAGACTGATAACGCATCAACTATTCGACTTGTCCCGAAAGTCGATGAAGCGTGCCTTTTGGGCAGGCCATCGGACGGTTCTCGCCGTCACTGGACTCCGGCCATGTCGAGCGCCATGGAGAGAGTCTGAACGTGCCAGTCACGGCCGGAAGCGGGCGACGCCGGGCCGTGCACGCTTATCGATCCTGTCTTCCGCGAGTGCCGCCCTCACAGACCCGCCAGGGACGGTGCGAGGGCGGAGTCGACTGCCCGTACGGTCCGTCCGTTGTGTCAATTCGAGCAGTTGGCGGCCGTTCGAAACCCGAACGCCGACGGGACTGAGGCTTCATGCCCGAACTGGCCGCATTTGTTCCCCGTTGCACTCGGTGCATCACCACGTCGTGCTGCCACCAGGCTGCTTGACCTGAAATGTAAAACCGAGCAACCTGCGGCTCCAGGTCGCCAACATTCAAGACCTGCACACCACTTCATCGAAGGTGGTCGAGATCGTTCAACTTCTCAAAGCTGGAGGCAGTATGCGGCTTCTCTTCACTCGAAGACTTTCAGCGTGTCTCAGCTCAGCCCTTGTCGCCGCTCTGGTGACTCATGGGACGGCACACGGCGCTGACGCCCCCTCACCGTCGCTCACAGCGGCGCCGTCGGCAGCGACCGGCAGCACGAGCCGCACACCGGCCACGGTGACCCTGATCACCGGCGACAAGGTGACGGTGACTCCGGGAACTGCCGGATCGACCCCTGAGGTGAACGTCCGGCGCACGCCGGGCGCCACGGGCTCGGTGCGCGTCTCCACCGAGGACGGGAACACCTATGTGTACCCGGACGACGCCGTGGCCTACATAGCAGCCGGTCGACTCGACAAGGAACTCTTCGACGTCACCCAGCTGATAGCCCAGGGCTACGACGACAAGCACGCCAGTGAACTTCCGCTGATCCTCACCCGGACGACGGACTCAGCCACCCTCAAACCCAGTGCGGCCAAGGACGCGACCCCCAAGGATGCCGGCCCCGCGCTTCCGGGCACCCGGACCACACTGAGCCTTCCCACCGTCCACGGCGAGGCAGTCCGCACCCACCGGTCGAAGGCCGCCGCATTCTGGTCCGCCCTCACCGGACCGGCCCAGCACAAGGGCAAGCAGTCGGCAGGCCGGACCAACGACACACCGAACACCGCTGCGGCGCCTCCCTTCACCGCCGGCGTCGACAAGGTCTGGCTCGACGGCAGGGCGAAGGCGACCCTCGCCGACACCACGGCGCAGATCGGCGCCCCCGCCGCCTGGGCCTCGGGAGGCACGGGCGCCGGGGTACGGGTCGCCGTCCTGGACACCGGAGTGGACACCACCCATCCGGACCTCGAGCCGCGCATCGTGGCATCCAAAAGCTTCGTCCCCGGTGAGGACATCACCGACCGGGACGGACACGGAACCCACACCGCCTCCACCGTCGCCGGAACCGGTGCCGCCTCGGACGGCAAGGAGCGCGGAGTCGCACCCGACGCCGATCTGCTGGTGGGCAAGGTCCTGGACGACACCGGGTCCGGGCAGGACTCCTGGATCATCGCAGGCATGCAGTGGGCGGCGGAGACCGAGCACGCCAAGGTGATCAGCATGAGCCTGGGCACCAGCGTCCGGCACGGCCAGAACGATCCGCTCAGCCAGGCCCTGAACAAACTGAGCGCCGAGACCGGCGCGCTCTTCGTCGTCGCCTCAGGCAACCTGGGAAACAATCCCTACAGCATCACCTCGCCGGCCACCGCGGACGCCGCGCTCAGTGTCGGCGCAGTGGACAGCTCCGACCAGCTCGCCTCCTTCTCCAGTACCGGGCCACGCCTGCTCGACGACGGCCTCAAGCCGGACATCACCGCGCCCGGCGTGGACGTGCTGGCGGCGCGTTCGCAGTACATGAACGGGGGCGAGGGCTACTACCGTTCGGAGAGCGGCACCTCCATGGCAGCCCCCCATGTTGCCGGGGCTGCCGTCCTGCTGGCCCGGAAACACCCCGAGTGGACGGCGCAGCAGATCAAGAACGCTCTGATGAGCACCAGCGTGCCGACTCCCGACTACAGTCCCTACCAGGCCGGCACCGGCCGGGTGAACGTGCCCGGTGCGTACTACACCCAGGTCTTCGCGACCGGATCGGTGGACGCGGGGCTCGTCCGGTGGTCGCCCACCACGCAGCCGCAGCCGATCACCCGGGAGATCACCTACACCAACGTCACGGCCGACCCCGTCACGCTCGATCTCTCCGTCGACCCGGGCAGCTCCCCCGCAGCGGCGTTCGCGCTGGGCGCCGACCACGTCACCGTGCCCGCACAGGGAACCGCACAGGTCGAGGTGGTGGTGGACCCGGACCAGCTCACGCCGGGCCTGCGCTCCGCCCAGATCACGGCACGCTTCGCGGGCGGTGCGGTGCACACGGTCGTAGGGGTCTCCGTCGAATCCGAGAAGTACGGCCTCACCATCCACATGAAGGACCGCGCCGGCCGGCCCATGAGCGGCGTGGCCGAGATCAGGGGCGAGAGCGGAGCCAGCACCTTCGTGTGGGTCCCCGAGGACGGGACGGTCACCAGCCGCTGGGCCCCCGGCTCCTACACGGTCCTCTCCTTCACGGACGTGGAAGGTCTGCACGGACCTCACTCGCTCGGCGAGGCGCTGCTGATCGCACCCGAGGTGGAGCTGACGTCCGACCAGGTCGTGGAGCTCGACGCCTCACAAGCGCGCCAGGTGAAGGTGGCGACACCCAAGCCGACCACCGTCGTCGACACCAGGATCGACGTCTGGCGCTCCTTCACCATGAACGAACCCGCGCCCGGCGGGGATGCCCTGTACGAGTCGGTCATCCCCTCCGCTGCCTATGACAGTCTGTGGGCCCTACCGACCAAGGGCAAGGTGAAGAAGGGCAGCTTCGTCTTCACCACCAGGATCCGCGCCACGCAGACACCGCTGGCGGTCAGCTACGGCAGCACTCGCCTCGACGACGCCCTTGTGCAGCCCGGCTCGAAGCCGCTGCCGGACGGTACCTCCCGCCTGGACGCCGTGTTCGCCGGCACCGGTTCGACGCCCGAGTACGCCGACCTGTCCGCCCGCGGCAAGGCCGTGGTCGTTCGCAGCAGCGACAGCGTGTCCCCCACCGACCAGGCGGCGGCCGCAACCGCTGCCGGTGCGGCCATGCTGCTGGTCGTAAACGAGGACTACGGCCGGAGGAGCGACTGGTACGGCGACCCCGACACCATGACGACGGGACAGGTTCCGGTCGCCTCGGTGACCCTCGAGGAGGGGGAGGCGCTGATCGCGGAGATCGCCGCCGCGGACAAGACGCAGGTACGGCTGTCAGTGGAGGCCCACCCGTCGCCCAGGTACCTGTACGACCTGGCCGACTACCACGTCGGTGAGGTGCCCGAGGACCCCTCCCCCGACACCGACCCCCGCAGCCTCGCCCGGATCGACCTCGACTTCGCCCTGCCTCCTGGGAAGCAGGGCTTCGAGAGGCGGAGCGACTATCCCCCGTACGAGTGGCCGGGTGTGCCTGCGCTTCAGTTTGGGACCGTCGTGGTCGTTCCGTTCCAAAAGGAGCCGGTCGCCCCGGGCCCGCGCACCGACTGGGTATCCGCCAAGGACGGCGTCCGGTGGCAGCAGTTCGCCACCTTGGAGGACCTGGAGATGCACGCCGACACGATGACCTACGAGCCCGGCAGCGAACAGCAGGACCACTGGTTCGGTCCCGTCGTTCGGCCACGAATGCTCAGCGACGACGTCCTGTTCCGCAACCCGGACGGATCGTTCGGCGCCACCATCGAGGGATACGGCGATGCGGGAACCGCGCACGGCAGCCCGACCGGCACACAGCTGACCTCGTTCTACGAGGGTGACAGACAGCTTTCCCTGAGCCCGTACGCCTGGGTCAGCGCCGGCGACCTGGCACCGGAGAAGCTTCCGTACCGGTTGGTCGTGGATACGACCGGCCTCTCCCAGCTCAGCCCCTACTCCACCACCACCCGCACCGAGTGGCGCTTCACCTCCGGTGCTGTCACCGAGTCCCAGCAGATCCCGCTGGTCCAGCTGGACTACGACACGGACCTCGACCTCCAGGGTCGGGCGGACCGCAGGACCGGGATCACCATCAGGCCCACGGTGCTCGGCAGCTCCGCCGCGAAGGACGCAGTCTCCTCGCTCGGGCTCGAGATCTCCTACGACGACGGGAAAACCTGGCAGCGAGACGGCCTGAAGGAGAAGCAGGGCGCCTGGCAGGCGTCCCTGAGTGCACCGCCCGAGGCCACCTACGTGTCCATTCGGGTGACCGCCAAACAGCAGAACGGCGGCGGCGTGACCCAGACCGTCATCCGGGCCTTCGGCCTCAAGTGACACCGCGAGGGGCCGGTCCGGCGCTCTGCGCGCCGCGCACCGGCCCCTCCGCGCGTCCCTGCCGAGCCGAGGGTGGGGGTTCCGGCCCGGCACCCCTCTGAGTCGATCCCAGCGCTGTCCGGGCAGCTTCGAATCCCCGCCGGGGCGAACTTCCTGCGCGAATGAGCAGTGATGAGCGGCCATTGGTCTGGTGAGTGAGCAGCGATCTTTGTGAGGCTGCGGGACGTGGGGCGGGGGGCTGCTCCCCCCACTCGCCGCTCTCGTACACCGACCGCAGAGGAGAACCTGTGAAGCACGCCGACGGCACCGTCACCGCCCCCATCGATCTCTTCGCGAGCGCAGTGTCGCGTGCTGGTACACGGCAGCCGCAGGGCCGGGTGACCGCCCTGCACCGACCGGGGGGCGGCATCACCTTCGCAAGCACCACGGGCACCGACATGGAGAGCAGAGGTTTGCGCAGCACAATCCGAACGGCGGGCACGGCCATGGAGGAGAACGGGCCCCGTATACCGGTCACGGTCCACGCGCCGGACCCGATCTCGCGGGCGGGGGTGGTCAGCCAACTGCGGCAGTATCCCGTGGTCGAACTCGTCGCGGAACCCGGTGACCGGCCCGCCTCGATGGTACTGATGCTCATCACGGAGACCCTGGACGAGACAGTCCTGTCCCGGCTGCGTCAGCTGGTCCGCAGCGGCGGAATGCGTGCCGTCCTGGTGGTGAGCCTGGTCCGCGAGGCGGAGCTGCTCGACATCATCGAGTGCGGCGTCGGGGTCGTCGTCTGGCGCCATGAGGCCACTGCCCAGCGGCTGTTCCAGGCCGTCCTGGCAGCCTCCCGCGGGGAAGGGCACCTGCCACCCGATCTGCTCGGACGGCTCATCAACCAGGTGCGCACCCTGCAGCAGAGCGCCGTGAGCCACGTCGACGCCCCACCGTCGGGACTGGTGCCGCGTGAGGTCGAGGTACTCCGACTGGTCGCGGAGGGGATGGACACCGGCGAGATCGCCGTCAAGCTGTCGTACTCCGAACGCACGATCAAGAGCGTGCTGCACAACCTGACCACCCGGCTGCACCTCCGCAACCGCGCGCATGCCGTGGCATACGCCATGCGTGCGGGCTACATCTGAAAAGGCTGACGCCGGCGGACTGCCCGCGAGTCGTGCTCGTCAGCCCGGAACTGGCCGACGTCCTGGCCACCATCATCCGACGTGTCCGCGACCCGCGGACCGGTGCCATCCCGCTCCTGTCCGTATACGACTATGAGGAACGCGTCTGGAGCCCACCATCCCCGCTGCTGTTCCAGTGGGACCGCGGCGGCGAGAGATCCTGCATGTCGGGCGAGTTCATCCGCAGCGCGCTGGGAGAGGTCCTCGCCTTCATCGGGCTCACAGACTCAACCGGCCAGCCTCTGGTCTTCGCGCCGCACGACTTCCGCCGCCTGTTCATCACCGATGCCATCCGCTCTGGACTCCCGCCTCACATCGCGCAAGTATCGCTGGCCACGCAAACATCAACACCACGATGGGCTACAACGCGATCTACCCGGAAGAGACCATCGAAGCCCACCGCGCCTTCATCACCCGCCGCCGCGCCCTGCGTCCGGCAGAGGAATACCGCACCCCTGCCGATGCCGAGTGGGAAGACTTCCTCGGCCACTTCGAGCGCCGCAAACTCTCCGTCTGCACCTGCGCCCGCGCCTATGGCACCGCCTGCCTCCACGAGCACGCCTGCGTCCGCTGCTCTCTTCTTCGCCCCGATCCCGCCCAGCGCGGCCGTCTGGTCGAGATTCGTGACAACGTCGTTGACCGCATTGCTGAGGCAGAGCAGGAGGGCTGGCTGGGCGAGATCGAAGGACTCCACATCAGTCTGACCGGCGCTGAGTCCAAGATCAGCCAGATTGACACGGCGGCCGGAGGCGGGCTCGTCCTCCTCGGCATGCCGACACAGCGATAGCCTTTCGGCACCGCCCTTCGGGGACTTCGCAGGTTGGAGTGACGGCCTGGAATGCAGTCCCGAACGGGCAGAAATCAACCTCTCGGTCGGCTTGCGGGGCATCCGTCCGGGGACAAGAAGGGCGACGAGCACGGGCCGGGGTCCACCGGGCAGTCCTCGAGAGAGATCACTCGCTCACACCACCTGCAAAGCAAGTCAGCTCGGGCACCCAGTGCGTTGAGGCGCCTCACCGCTTCCGTTGCGGCTTCGAACCATGTCCGGTCGACAACCGTCGTCGGGGTGGCTTCAAGTAGCTGCTTGCTTCGCCATGCGCTCAGGCCAGTTACTGAGCGAACCGTTTGGACAAGGTCGATGCCCCGATCGCCGCTGGAGGACAGCAGCACGTCGAACTCAGGCTCCTCCACCATCTCCCCCCCATCGGACGCAGCCGTACCGTCTGGTGGACAAGCCGCCACTACGGCCCATCAGACCATGCTGCCTGGATCCGCTCTCAGGCTTCAACGTCATTAGTTCCGAGAAGTGACGAGCCCGAAGCTGATCGCACCGCTCCAGATGCCCAGGGGCATGGCATACCTCCCGCAGTAGCCCCGAGCACCAACAAGCCTACGAACAGCACAAACGGCACGCCACGCACAGCCGCCCCCGCACCACGAGGAGCGTTCCGCGGGCGGTGACGCCCGAGCTGCCGCGCTGCGGCGGTATGGGGCCTGGCTTGGTTACGCGGCCATCTCTCACCGACTCCGGCGGTGGTGCCGCGGCTCGCCGAACGCTCGGCTCGGGCTCGCGCCGTCTTCGCGGCGTGGCGGGCCTGCTGTGCAGCATGTTGCGTCTGTGCGGCTCGCCGGCGTGCCTGGTCCAGGTCGTTTCGCATGCGGCGCCGTAGTTCGGCCATGGCGTGGAGCTGCTGAGCCAGCCCGGTCGCGCGCTCTTGGAGCTCCCGCAGCGCTGCTTCGGCGCGCTGGACCTCCGCCTGCGCCTGGTCGTGCTCTTCCTCCCGATGCCGGGCGCGCTGCTCGGCCGCTTCCACCTCCCGCTGCGCCTGCGACGGCTTCCTGCGCACCTCGTCCGTGCGGCGTTGCCGGCGGCTGGCCTTGCCGGCGAAGGCGGCATCAAAGCGTTCTGGCTTCGACAGCGGCTCTCTTGCGCGCGCCCGGTGGGGTTCGGCAGCCAGCCGGGCGTTGTCTCGTTCACGGCGGCCGTAGCCGCCGCGGTGAAACCAGCGGGAGGGGCGAGGGCTCTGACGAGGCAGCCGGAGGCCCACCCTGCGCGGCCTGCCCGATGGGGTGCCCGGCCTCGGCCGCCAGCAGCCGGGCCTGCTCGGTGAGCACCGCCACGAGAGTGTGCTGCTGCCGGCCGAGGCGTCTGAGCTGGGTGCGGGCACGTTTCTGGTGAGCGCTGCGGAGGCCTTCGCCCAGGCGGAGCAGCCGGGCAACCTGCCGAGGCTCGGAGTGGA